>CAWIIE010000020.1:0-12376 GCA_963836025.1 uncultured Actinomycetota bacterium | reverse complement strand
GACACATCGGCTGGGTCGTGCCTGGATCGGGCATGGCCAGAGATGGGGAAGCGGTGGATCCGATGGTCGCTGCGGCGGTTGCGTTGTTCGTGCAGGGCGAGGAGTTCAACGTCGCCGCGAAATGTCGTGAGCTGCGGATCAGTCGGGTGATGTTCTACAAGTACGCGCGTCGGTTCGCCGCGGAGGGGGTCGATGGGTTCTATCCACGGTCGCGGCGACCGCACGCGTGTCCGACCCGGCTGCCGGTGGCCGTGGAGGACACGCTGATCCGGGTCCGCAAGCGGGAGGCGGAGGCGGGCTGGGACTGCGCAAGGAGGCCGACGCGGTGCTGATGCACTTCGCCGTCCAGCCGCAACTGTGGCCCCATGACCGGCGGCTGCCGGCCCGGTCCACGGTCAACCGGGTCTTCGATGACCGCGGCCAGCTCGCCAAGGTCCCGCAGCGGGCGCGCGTCGACGTCCGCGCCGTTTCCCGCGCGAGAGGGTCAACGAGCTGTGGCAGTACGACGGGTTCGAGTGGCGAGTGGGCAAGGCCACCAAGGTCGTTGTCTTGCACATCAGCGATGATTGTTCACGGCTGGACCTCGCGCTGCGGGTCGCCCGGTCCGAGAACAGCACGCAGGTCTGGGAGACCTTCTGTCTGGCTGCTGACCGCTACGGGCTGCCCGCGGCGGTGTGGACCGACAACGGGACGCGCTCTCGGGTCGTCGTCGCGGCCGACCGCTGCCCTTGAGACCAACCTGGCCGAGCTGTCGGTCCGGTCGATCACCAGCCGCGTCAAGCACCCGCAGACGGTGGGCAAGAACGAGCGCGCCCACCAGCGCGTCCTGAAGTGGCTGCGCCGCCAGCCGCTGGCCGCGGACCCGGCCGCGCTGCAGGTTGAGCTCGACACCTATCGGGACAGCTACAACACCCGGCCCAACCAGGTCCTCCAAGGACTGACCCCGCAGCAGCGCTACCAACTCGGACCCGTCAGCGGACCCGGCCACGATCACCCGCCCACGTTCACCTGACTCGACCCACCATCAGTGCCACCGGATCCATCGGCGTCGACGGCACCTTGATCGGGATCGGCCGACGCCACACCGGCACCCACGCCGGGTCTTCCGACGCGACGACAGCGTCAGCGTCTTCATCGGCGACACCCTGATCCGCAGCCTGGTCATCGACCGCACCCGGCGCTACCAACCCCTCGGCCGCTAACCTGCAACTGTCAGCGATATCTCTGAGACATAAGTGTCAGCGATGTCCTGGGACACGACAGCGTCACCCGTGGCGCGTAGCGTCTGACACCTCACGCGTCAGGCGGACAGGCCGAGCGCCTGCATCCGCCGGGTATGCGCCTCGGTGAGCCGCGCGAACATCGGCCGACCTCGGCCAGGTCGAACCCGGGCAGCCCGCCACCCTCCAGGTCACCGACGAGCATGCGGGACAACGCATCCCGTTCGGCGGCGACCCGCTGCGCCTGCGAGAGCATCTCGCCGACCAGCCGACGCCCCCACAGCGCGAGCCTGCCCGCCACTCTCGAGTCGGCCTGGATGGCGGCGCGGACGCGGTCGACGGCGAATTCCGAGTGTCCGGTGTCCGCAAACACCTCGAGCACGAGCTCCTTGGTCTCCGGGTCCAGGAACTCGGCCACGGACCGGTAGAAGTCGGCACCGACCCCGTCGCCGACGTAGGCCTTGACCAGCCCCTCGAGCCAGTCCGAGGGCGCGGTCGACTCATGGAAGGCCTCGACCGAGGCGCGGAACGGCTCCATGGCCGCGTATGCGTCCTCGCCCATCGCCACCAGCCGGTCGCGCAGCAGCTCGTGGTGGTGGAACTCGGCCACCGCCATGTCCGCCAGCAACGCCGTGTCCTCCAGCGTGGGCGCCAATGCTGCATCGGCCGACAGTCGGGCGAACGCAGACAACTCGGTGCAGGCGAGCACACCCAGCAGGTCGACGACCGCCTCGCGATAGGTCGGGTCGGTGTCGAGGTCAGGTGGCACAAGCGCACCCTAATGACATCCGAGACGTGTGGTTGTGATCTCCTCGGCTCCGTCCATGGTCGTGGTCTCCTCGGCTCCGTCCATGGCCGCGGTCTCCTCGGCTCCGTCCATGGCCGCGGTCTCCTCGGCTCCGCCCATGGTCGTGGTCTCCTCGGCTCCGCTGCGCTTCGCCTGCGTCGTCCACTCCGCGCTGCGCTTCGCCTGCGTCGTCCACTCCGCGCTGCGCTTCGCCTGCGTCGTCCACTCCACGTTGTGGTACGCCTCCGTGGCTCCGGCGGCTACCATGGAGGCTGTTGATGTGCGGTGAGACCCGTTCGCGCGCCCGATCACCTGGGCTGCGCCGGGCACCAGGCCCCCTTTTCGGTCTTACCGCCCGAAGGCTGTAACGCTGGAAAGAAGGCAGTTATCACCACGTTTCACGCTCTTGGGGTGCGCCCCGAGACCGCCGACGCCCTCGCGGCAGTCGGAATTTCCGAAGCATTCCCCATTCAGGAGCAGGTCCTGCCGGTCGCGATGTCCGGCTCGGACGTGATCGGCCAGGCCAAGACCGGCACCGGCAAGACCCTCGGATTCGGGCTGCCGCTGCTCGAACGCATCGTGTCGCCGACCGAACCGGGCTTCCGCGAGCTGACCGACCCGGGCAAGCCGCAGGCCCTCGTCGTCGTCCCGACACGTGAGTTGGCGCACCAGGTCGCTCGCGACCTACAGCTCGCCGGCAAGCCCCGCGGAGTCCGCCTCCTGGCCGTCTACGGCGGCCGAGCGTACGAGCCACAGGTGGAGGCGCTGCGCCGCGGTATCGAAGTCGTCGTCGGAACCCCCGGTCGGCTGCTCGACCTCGAGCAGCGCGGCGATCTGAGCCTCGGGCACGTCCGGACCCTGGTCCTCGACGAGGCAGACGAGATGCTCGACCTCGGCTTCCTGCCGGACGTCGAGCGGATCGTCGCCCGGGTGCCGGCGGGTCGGCAGACCATGCTGTTCTCCGCGACCATGCGGGGTGAGGTCATCAGCCTCGCCCGCCGCTACATGGACTCTCCGGTCCACATCCGCGCCACCGACCCGGACGACGACATGCAGACCGTCCAGTCCGTGGAGCAGCACGTCTTCCGGGCGCACGCGATGGACAAGGTCGAGATGCTCGCGCGGATCCTGCAAGCGGAGGGTCGCGGGCTGACCATGGTGTTCTGCCGGACCAAGCGCACCGCGCAGAAGGTCGCCGACGACCTCACCGAACGCGGCTTCGCAGCCGGTGCGGTGCACGGTGACCTCGGCCAGGGCGCGCGCGAGCAAGCGCTGCGCGCCTTCCGCAACGGCAAGGTCGACGTCCTGGTGGCGACCGACGTTGCGGCCAGGGGCATCGACGTCGAGGACGTCACCCACGTCGTCAATTTCCAGTGCCCAGAGGACGAGAAGACCTACCTGCACCGGGTCGGCCGGACCGGCCGGGCGGGCAAGTCCGGCACGGCGGTCACCTTCGTCGACTGGGACGACGTACCCCGGTGGACCTTGATCAACAAGGCGCTGGCGCTGCCGTTCGACGATCCGGTCGAGACGTACTCAAGCTCCGAGCACCTGTTCGACGCGCTCGCCATCCCACCCGGGACCAAGGGCATCCTGCCTCGGTCGTCCCGGACCCGGGCCGGTCTGGCCGCCGAGCAGGTGGAGGACCTGGGCGAGACCGGCAAGGCGCGCTCCCGCCCGGCGGCTTCGCGGACCCGGCGCACGTCCGGTCAGCGACGCGAGAAGGTCGCCGACCCCGCCGGCTCCTCGGAATCCGGCAAGTCAGCCACGAGCACCAAGCCGAACCGACAGCGTCGGCGCACTCGGGGAGCCCAGACGACGCCGGGCAGCTGACCCGCGTCGCTCGGCCCCGCTTTGTGCATGATCACGGCCGGGGTCTGGTGCCTCGGCCGTGATCATGCACGAACTCCGGGCAGCTGAGCCAGACCGCTACACCCGCACGCGCAGCCGGACCCAGGTTCGCTCGTCGCAGGCCGGGCAGAGCATCCACGACTCGTGGTGCCGACGGATCAGCGGCAGGTGCAGCGACGGCAGCGCAAGCCGGACGGCCTCGCGGGCGGACACGATGGACTCGTCGCCGCACGACGAGCAGCTGATCGACAACGCCACCAGCGGAGTGGCGGGATGCTGCGGTGGGTCGCTGAACAGCGTTCGCTTGCCATGCGGGTCGCCGTTGGACTCCGGCAGGTCGTCCCATCGGCGCGAGCGCAGCCGGCCGAAGTCGGTCATCGCACGCCCACCCTGGCGGCCAGCTGCAGCGCGTGATCGCGGTATGCCTGCGAGCCGTTCGAGCTGCGCGCGGTCGAGAGCACGGAACGACCCGCGGCCGGCGCTTCGGCGAAGCGGATCGACTTCGGGATCGGCGGCTCCAGGATCGTCATGCCGTAGCGCTCGCCGACATCGGCGAGGACGGCACGGGCATGGTTGGTCCGCCCGTCGTACAACGTCGGGAGCAGCCCGAGCACGGTGAGATCACGGTTGGTGCGCCGCCGCACCTCACCGATCGTGTCGATCAGCTGACCGACGCCGCGATGCGCCAACGTCTCGCACTGCAGCGGGATCAAGACCTCGTCCGCAGCCGTGAGCGCGTTCACCGTCATCACCCCGAGCGAGGGCGAGCAGTCCAGCAGCACGACGTCGTATGCCTTCGCGACGCTCTCGAGTGCGTCCTTCAGGACGTACTCCCGTCCGGTGCGCATCAGCAGCGACGCGTCGGCGCCGGCGAGCTCGATCGTTGCCGGGAGCAGGTCCGGCCCGTCGTCGGTGGGGATCACGGCCAGCGATGCGCTGACCCGACCCAGCAGCACGTCGTGCAGGGACAACTCGAGCTTCTCGGGATCATGCCCGAGCGAGAACGTGAGACAGGCCTGTGGATCAAGATCGACAACCAGGACTCGGTGCCCCATCTCGACGAGCGCCGCGCCCAGCGACACAACGGTCGTGGTCTTGGCGACGCCGCCCTTCTGGTTGGCGACGGCGATGATCAGTGGAGTCACCGGCTCTATGGTGCCAGGCGTGAGCACCCCGCCGTTCGTCAGGCTCCCGCCGGGTACCGAGGCGTCCACCGTCGCAACCTCCCGTGGCCGCTTCGCAGCCCTCAGGGCGCATCCCACCACGCCGCAGCTCGGATCTGTACTTCTGGTGCCAGGTTTCACCGGCAGCAAGGAAGACTTCATCGCGCTGTTACAACCGTTGGCGACGGCCGGCTACGAGGTCGTGGCGTACGACCAGCGAGGCCAGTACGAGACGGTGGGCCCAGACGACGCGGACGCATACCGCCTCGACCAGCTGGCCGCAGATGCCAACGCGATCGGGACGACGCTCGGCTGGCGGCGGGTGCATCTGGTCGGGCACTCCTTCGGCGGCCTCGTCGCCCGGATGGCAGTCCTGCAGCAGCCCGGAGATGTTCGCCTCACTGGTCTTGCTGGACTCCGGGCCGGCGGCCATCCCGACCGAGAAGGAGCGCACCCGGCTCGGCATGCTGACCTCCGCCCTGGCCGAGCACAGCGCCAGCGCGGTGTGGGCCGCGATGCAGGAACTCGCCCGGTTGGAGGGCCGGGAAGGTCCCGCTGACCCGGCCGTCGCGGCGTTCCTGCAGCGACGTTTCCTCGCCAACTCCCCGACCGGTCTGGCGGCCAAGGCCGCCCACTTGCTGACCGAACCAGACCGGGTCGAGGAGTTGGCCGCTACCGGCGTTCCGGTCCTGGTCGCATACGGCGCGGACGATGAGGCCTGGCCGCCGTCGGTGCAGGCGGAGATGGCGCAGCGACTGCACGCCGGCCACGCGGTCGTCTCAGGTGCCGCGCACTCGCCGAACGCCGAGCAGCCCGACGCGACCGCCACGCTGATGGCCCGCTTCTGGGAAGCGCTCGTTCCCGCGGATTAGCCTGGGTCGAGCTGCAGCCGAGGAGTGGATGAGCGTTGGACGCGGTGCTCGACGGAACACCTGACCAGGTGCGTCGGGCCCGGCACCTCGTGCACGGCTTCGTCCTCGAGGGCGGGCTGCCCACCGACCCCGACATTGCCGTGCTCCTCACCAGCGAGATCGTCACCAATGCCCTGCGGCACGGCCGGGCTCCGTTCAGGCTGCGCGTCGAGGCGGTTGACGGCACGCTCCGGGTGGAGGTCCGGGATGCGGGTGGCAGCAGCCGACCGACGGTTCGTGATGCGGAACCCGAGGACATCGGGGGTCGCGGCCTTGCGCTGGTGGACACGCTTGCGGACGCCTGGGGGTGGCGGCCGGAGGGCGCGCGGGGCACCATCGTCTGGTTCGAGCTCACCGCCTAGCCCACCCCCGCCCTTATCCGCAACGATGTGGCGTCGCTTCGAAGAGATTGAAGCGACGTCACATCGTTGGTGGTCAGGCGTCCACATTTTGCGGGTCAGGGACGTGAGGTCGCGGCCGCCCGAAGCCGGTCCCACTGATCGGGCGCCGTCAGGTTCTCGCCGAGCTCGTTGTCCTTCTTGCCGGCGCCGTGGTAGTCGCTCGACCCGGTGGTCACCAGGTCGAGCTCCGCGGCCAGACCGCGCAGGTGCTCGCGGTCCTCGACGAGAGTGATCGCGGTGGTCGACCTCCAGGCCGGTCAGGCCAGCGGCCGCCAGCTGCTCGATCGCCTCGTCCGGCACGGTGCGGCCGCGGATTCGGGCCAGCGGGTGCGCGAAGACGGCGACCCCACCAGCGCCCAGAACCAGGCCGATCGCGTCCAGCACGTCGAAGGCGGCATGCGGGACGTAGTACGGCGTGCCCTGGTGCAGGTATCGGTCGAACGCCTCCTCGCGGTCGGCGACGACGCCGGCCTGAATCAGCGCATCGGCCAAGTGCGGTCGGCCCACGGACGACGTGCCCGCAACGGCCACGACCTGCTCCCAGCTGATGTCGACGCCGGCCGCCGCGAGTCGTTCGGTCATGCGCTGCAGGCGCGGGACCCGGTCGCCGCGTACCCGCCGCATGCCCTCAGTCAGCGCTGGGTCGGCGCGGTCCATCAGGTAACCGAGCAGGTGCAGCCGGATCGAGTCGCCGTCTCCGGACCAGACACACGACAGCTCCACACCGGCGACCAGCGAGACCCGCACCCGGTCGGCCGCGACCTGCGCCTCGTCCAGGCCGGCGAATGTGTCATGGTCGGTGAGCGCCACCACATCCAGGTTCAGATCCGCCGCGCGCTCGAGCAGCGCGGTCGGGGACAGCGTGCCGTCGCTCGCCGTCGAGTGCGTGTGGAGGTCGATGCGCACGGCCGCCAGGCTACGGCTCGCCTAGTCCGTCCACTCAGCGCAGTCGCGGTGAGCGGGCACCGAACGGGATATCCGCCGGGTAGGCGGCCCCGCGCAGGTCAACCAGGTGCAACCGGTCGTAGAGCATGAGGCTCGCGGTCTCCGGCCAGGTCACCATCCACAGCCAGTGCCCGCGCGCCTCACCGACGAACACGCTCCGGTCCGCCTCCCCCATCACCTCCCACATCGCGATGACGTGGCCGACCGCCTGCGCCTTGAACGACGGCGGACCCGTCATGAAACCGTCGCCCGGGTCGGGGCCGGGCAGCCCGCCGAAGTGCGCGCCCAACCCGATCCCCGGCTCCTCGGCCAGCACCAGGAGATCGGCAGCGCCGCCGAGCGGCGCCGGCCCCGAGCAGACCAGCACGGTCGCGCGCGGGCCGGTCCGGTCGTCACCGGCATACGTCAGGCCAGTGACGAGCCAGCCCAGCGGGAGCGGCCAGGGCAGCCACAGCGGTACCCGGGACTCCGCCGCGAAGGACCGCAGCCCGTCCGCAGTCAGCGCGACCGCCGGCTGCAGCGGCTGTACGTCGCCATGCACGTCGCAGGTCCACGCGCTCGACCAGATGACCCGGCGCCCGCAGCGGCCCGCCGCAACGAGGGCAGGTGGGAGGCGGGCGCACGGACCGACGGTCCCGCCCGGCCTCAAGCAACGTCAAGGGTCCACGTGACCGGGATGCCGTGCGCGCTGGCGATGCCGACGCGGCGGTCCAGACCACCGGGCCACGTGGTCAGCCGGACCGCGTATGCCGGGTCGTCGGTGACCGGCTCGAACGACAGATGGGCGACGGGCGCCCCGGCCGTGGCTTGCGCACCGACGGCGACCACCCGCCGATCCCACTCAGCACGGTCTCCCGCGGTGAGGTACAGCCGCGCCGCCGAGTGCCACAGCACAGTCAACGCACCGTCGGCGGGCGAGACCTCGCGCAGCCAGTCCAGCACGGACGCTCGGTCCACGATGGCCGGCACCGCAGCCGCCACCGCGAACGCGCCGCGCAGCCGCTCGTGCCGCGCGACGTCGTCCGGCCAGACGTACGAGGTGAGCGAGAGCCGGCCCTCCGCCGTCGTCGGGTCGACCGGTGCGAGGTCGCAGCCACGGCGTTCGACGACCTCGATGTCTGCGGCTGGCACCGCGTCCCCGCGCCAGACGTGCTCGAGACGGACCGGTGAGTCGGACGGTCCGCGGTCTTCGACGCGAAACCGGTCGGCTCGCAGGTTGAGCCCCGCGCTTGCGCCCAGCTCAAGCAGCCGCACGGGTCGTGCGCCGGTGGCGGCCAGCGCGACCGCGAGGCCGCCGATGAGCACCGCGGCCCGTCCGACCTCGTTCGTCTGCGGCGGATGCTCAAGTGCGCGGCTCAGCTCGTCGCGATGCCGGTCGCAGGTGGCGAGGAACGCTTGCCATCTCCGGTCCGGATCGGTGGCCAGGCCGCCGACGCTCGGGTAGTACAGGGCCAGCTCTGGCGCCCGTCCGGACAACACGATCCGATGGACCCCGCCCAGCAGCCGCAGCGGGGTGAGCGTCGGCAGCGCGTTCAGGTGCGCGGCAACAACCCGCCGCACCGGTCCACCGGCCAGCACGGTCTCCGCGGCCCGTCGGCACAGGTCCTCGTACATCGGGGATCCCAGACGCGCACTGGCCCGCGCCTGCCGCACGAACATCTCGCGCAGCCGTTCGACGCTCATCCCTCGCCGAGCCGGGCCGGCGGTCGATCGCAGTCCCGCAGGTCGACGGACTGCGCCAGCCAGAGCGCCTCGAGGGCCTCGGCTCCGTGCACTCGCTTCCAAGCTGCCTCGTTCGGGGTCATCGGCAGCACGGGGTGGAAGCGCACCGGATCCGCGGGCGGCGGAGCGGGCAGGTCGGGCACCAGCCCGCCGGACGCGCCAAGCAGGACAGCCCGGAACCGGGCGCCGTCCCACAGCGGAGCGTCGAGGTCAAGTGCGGCGCCGGCAGTCAGCACCACGCCCTCCACCGCCGGTGCGCTCGCCAGGACAGCCATCGTCCGCACCACGCCGGTATGCGTGTCGCCGGGTCGGGCGCGCACCGTGAGGACCAGTTCCGCGCGCGGGCCCGTCACCGGGTCGACGACCGCCTGCGTCGGGTCGCTCATCGGGTGCCGGCTCATGCCGACCGTTGCATACCGCACGAAAGCGCCGTCGACGAAGCGCAGCACGTCAATTGGCTCGGTGCCGAGGAACGTGACCGACGCCCGGGCCGACACCGGCCCGAGGAAGCGGACCAGGTGCGCCTCGACCTCCGGTGGCACGGTCCGTCAGGCCTCCGGCGGGGTGAAGGTCTCCTGTCGTTGCATGCCGGCCGAGCGTCCCTTCGCCGCGATCACCAGAGCCATCTTGCGCGACGCCTCGTCGATCATCTCGTCCCCGAGCATCGCCGCGCCGCGCTTGCCTCCCGCCTCGCTGGTGTACCAGTCGTATGCGTCGAGGATCAGCTCGGCGTGGTCGTAGTCCTCCTGTCGCGGCGCATACACCTCGTTGCAGGCGTCGATCTGGCCAGGGTGCAGGCACCATTTGCCGTCGAAGCCGAGCGCGGCCGACCGACCGGCGACCCGTCTGAAACCGTCCACGTCGCGGATCTGCAGGTACGGCCCGTCGATGGCCTGCTTGTCGTTGGCCCGCGCGGCCATCAGGATCCGCATCAGGATGTAGTGGTAGGCGTCGCCGACGTCGTAGCCGGGCGGCTGCTCCCCCACCACGAGGGACTTCATGTTGATGCTGGCCATGAAGTCCGCAGGCCCGAAGATGATGGTCTCGACCCGCGGCGACGCGGTCGCGATTGCGTCGACGTTGACGAGCCCTCGCGCGTTCTCGATCTGCGCCTCGATGCCGATCCGGCCGACCTCGTAGCCGATCGTCTTCTCGATCTGGGTCATCAGCAGATCGAGGGCGATCACCTGCTCGGCGGTCTGCACCTTCGGCAGCATGATGCAGTCGAGGTTCGCGCCCGCGCCCTCAACCACTTCGACGACGTCGCGGTAGGTCCAGTGCGTGGTCCAGTCGTTCACCCGCACGACCCGCGTCTTGTCACCCCAGCCACCCTCGTTGAGCGCGGCCACGATCGTCTTGCGCGCCTCCGGCTTGGCCAATGGGGCGCACGCGTCCTCGAGGTCCAGGAAGACCTGGTCGGCCGGCAGGTCACGCGCCTTGTCGATCATCTTCGGGCTGCTGCCCGGGACGGCGAGGCAGGAACGCCGGGAGCGCAGCGTGCGGTCAGCCATGGCTCGGAGCGTATGCGGCTAGCTCCGCGGGCGCTGCCGGTGGGGCGTCCGCGCCTTGGGAGCGCACCACGATCGCCACCCCGGCGAGCAGCAAGCCGGCCGCTGGGATGACCCCCCACGGCGGGGTCTGGCCGAGCCAGATGGCGGCGATGATCGCGGCCCCGGGCATCTCGAACAGGATCGCGAGCGACAGCACCGTCGGTGATGTGGTCTTGAGCACCACGTTGAACACGGAGTGCCCGAGCAGCTGCGCGCCTACCGTCAGCGCAACGATCTTGGTCCAGGTGTCGGCGTCGTAGCCGGTCAGCTGTTGCCGGCCGAGCAGGCATACCGCGAGCAGCAGCAGCGCGCAGCTGGCATAGCAGATCAGCGTGTATGCGGTCGTACTGATCGTCCGTCGAGCCACCGCCCCGGCGGAGACGTATGCGGCCGCGAACACGGCACCGGCGAGCGCGAGGACATCACCCCACAGCGCGCGGGCGGACAACGACACGTCGACGCCGGTGAGCACGAGCACGCCGAGCAGCGCGATCGCGATCCCGAGCCACGCCGTGCGCGGGATGACGTGCCCCTGGCCGCGCGCGATCAGCGCGGCCCAGATCGGCTGCGTCGCCACGAGTGCCGTCGACGACGCCACGGAAGTGAAGTCGAGGCTCGGGATCCAGGTCCCGAAGTGCAGGGCGAGCATGGCTCCGGCGAACAGCGTCACCTTCCACTCACGACGATTGAGCCGGCGGATCTCGCGCCGGTTGCCGACGAGCGCGACCGGCGCGATCGCCAGCGCGCCCAAAGCATTGCGCCAGAAGGCGATCGCCATCGTCGGCGCTGCGGTCGCGGCGATGATCGGCGCCGAGGTGGACACCGCAACCAGCGCCGATGGCGATCAGCCCGATGTCGCGGCGGGAGGGGGCGTGCAACGCCTGCACGTCGGACACCTCGGGCATCCCGGCATCGTGGCAGGCTGACCGCATGGCCCGTCGACTCAATCCTGCGGTCGAGGATGCCCTGCTGGTCGAGTCGGCCAAGAAGTCGGACCTGCTGTGGGTCGAGTTCCCGGTGCTGCGCCGGCCGCGTGCGGTGTGGCATGTATGGGCGGACGACCGGGCATACGTGGTCGGCGGCGGTCTCGAGCAACCGCTGCCGGGCCTGTCCGACGGCGGCGTGGTCGAGGTGACCGCGCGCAGCAAGGACAACGGCGGCCGGCTGGTGACCTGGAGCGCGCGATGCCGCCGGGTCCCGACCGCCTCACCGGAGTGGGACGCGGTCGTTCCCCTGCTGCACGCGAAGCGGCTGAACCCGCCGGACGGCGAGGATCAGCCGGCGCGGTGGGCCGCCTCCTCGGAGGTCTGGGCGCTGGAGCCGATCGGCATCGTCGACGCGTACGGCCGGGGCTCTGAGGACGCGCACCTCGCCCCGCCGCCCCCGACGAATGCCACCACCAGCGGCCCCTTGCCGATGGTGCTGCACCGCAGACAGCGGCGACGCCCCTCCCTCACGGATTGACTTGGCCACGTTTGTGCGAGATCAGGCTGTTCTCGGGACCGCTCGCAGCCAAATGATCTTGATGTCCAACTGATATCGGGGTGCACCCTGGCAGCGGAAGTCACCACTCGCAGCGAAAACCCGCCCGACTTGACATGAAATGTGGCTTTCCGGCGTGGGCGAGTGGTGACTTCCTCGACGCGCCGCATCGAGGATCCCCGGAACCGTCGGAACCGCCCGTGTCGAGTCGCTGGCGGGTTGTTCGTCCCGTGGGAGGTCTCAGGCCCCGCACGCCGTTCGTGCGGTCCGGCCATGGTGCGCCATGACCGTTCATGCACGAAGTACCGCCCAGCAGAGCAACGAGGCACGGGTGTCTGGCACCC
>CAWIIE010000019.1:0-38816 GCA_963836025.1 uncultured Actinomycetota bacterium | reverse complement strand
ACAACTCGTGCAAAGGCTCGGTTGTCAGGCGAAGCGCGCCGCGGGTCACGCGCTTCGTCTGACACGCGTCACTGCCCGACGACCTGTCAGGCGTACCGCGTCACCGGTGACGCGAACCGCCTGACAACTTGTGTTGCTAGGGGCGGTACGTGCCGAAGTACCAGACAACGCCCTCGACGTCGCTCGCCATGAACTCGCGCGAGCCGTACGGTTGCTCGATCACGTCGGACACCTCGGCGCCGGCGGCCGCGGCTCGGTCGTGCACCGCGTCGACGTCGTCCACGGCGACGTAGAGGCCGATCCGGCCGCCCTTGGTGACGTCCTCGGCCTCGACGCGGATCACGCCCTCCCCGATCATCACGATGCCGCCGTCGAGGACCAACTCGGCGTGCTGGACGCGGCCGTCGTCATTGCGGTGCAGCGAGTGCTCCGCGAAGCCAAAGGCTTCCTTGAGGAAGGCGATGGCCTTGTCGGCGTCCGCGTAGCGAAGGGTTGGGTAAATGGTTCGTCGAATTTCGCTCATGCGCCGATCATCAGACAGCGGCTGACACCTCGGCTTGAACAAACGGGATGTCCCCCTCGCCCTCCGTCATGAGCGCGGTGGGCGACAGCCCGGCCAGGTCGCGGAAGTCACGCACCAGGTGCGACTGGTCGGCATAGCCGCAGCGGGCTGCGATCTCGCTCCAGTTCCGATTTGGCTCCCGTTTCGCAATCCGGTATGCGCGCTCGAAGCGCACCACTCGGGCCATCGTCTTCGGCGGCAGCCCGACCTCGCGGCGGAAACGCACGCCGAAGTGTCGTCGGCTCCAGCCGATCTCACGAGCCAGCTCGTTCACCGGTCGCACGCCGCCGGTTCGGTCGATCTGCTCCCATGCCCAGGCAATCTCGCGCGAGGCGTCCGGAGACTGCGCCGCCAGCCGCATCCGCAACGCGTCCGCGACCAAGGCCAGCCTCGTCGACCAGTCAGCCGCATCACTCACCCGCCGTTGAAGCTGCAGCCACCCTGGATCGGCCAGCTCCTCCACCGCGACGATGCGGTTGGCCAACTCATCCATCGGCACGCTCAGCAGTGCGTTCGCGCCGCGCGGGGTCAGCTCGAGTTGCAGCCCCGACGACGTGCCGCGCGTCGTCGTCACCGCATACGTGTCACTGAACCCTGCGACGAAGCCATCCACGGGTCGCGATGCGCCGTGCTCGGGGAAGCCGACGCCGATCGGGTTGCCCAGCCCGAGAATGAGCACGGCTCGGCTGATCGGCACTTCGCGCCGGACCACAAGTTCATCCGTCGACTCGGCGTAGCCGCAGGCCCGCGCGACATATGGCGCAAGGTCGGCGGACACCCGCGCCTCGACCAGTTCGCCGGCATACGCCACGCGCACCAGTCTGCCGTCGGGGACCGACAACCGCATTCACGAAAGCGGCACGACATAGGAATCAACGCGATCGATCAGCAGGCCGCGGAAGCCGAAGACGGTCGCGAAAGCAAAGCGGAACGGGCCCTGCTCCCGGTGAACTCCCTCGCCTTCCCCCATGATGACGACCGTGTCACCGTCCTCCACGGCTCGGTCGACGGTGAGCTTCGGGTTGCCCTGGAACGCCTCGTTCTCGATCTCCGCGTCGAACTCGCGCTTGCCGCGGCGCGTCCCAAGGCCTGGCAGGTACCAGAGGACATCGTCCGTGAGACAACGAAGAACTCGCTCGTGGTCACCGGAGCGGAAGCCCTCTATGTACTCGTGAACGACGGCCGTGCGCGTAGACATTCGTTCTCCGATCAACGGGACTTGTTCACGGGGTGATGACGCGCAGGCCGAGCTGCTCAGCGGCCTCGATCATCCGCCGGTCGTACGTCACAACCGCGGTCAGTGAGGGTCCCAGGACCTCGGCAGACGCGAGGTGGATCGCATCCAGGATGCGCAATGACGACCCTGGCATCATCGTCCCCGCCCGGTCGAGGACCTGGCCGTCAAGCTCCAGGACCAGCACGAGTCCAAGGGCTCGCCTGGCGGCAGCGACAGCCGGGGCTCCGATGCGTTGCGCGGCTCGGACCACCTCGACTCGGGAGAGCGCGCTGGTCGAGGTGACGGTGTCGCTCTCGAGCAGCCCTCGAACCGCTACGGTGCTCGACTCTGCGCTGAAGTACTTCACCAGGGCTGAACTGTCGAGGTAGTAGTTCAACGCTCGTCAGCTCGCATCTGTTCGAGGATGGCCGACAGGCTCACGCCGAAATCGACCGGCTCGACGTCCAGCAGGCTGCCCGGCTCCTCCGCTTGCTTGAGCCGTCCGCCGTCGATGAGCTCCTGAATCGGGTCCTTCGCGATCGGCACCAGCCGCGCGATCGGTTTGCCCCGGTCGGTCACCTCGATCACCTCCCCCTTGGCCACCCGGGCGAGGTAGCGGCTCGCATTCTGTCGAAGCTCCCTGACCCCGATTCGATCCATGTGCTACACAGTAGCACTTTGCCTCGCCGCGCCGTTTTCGGCTTGACACCCGACTGCATACCGAGTATGCATACGCGGTATGTCCATCAAGCAAGGGATGCTCGCGCTGCTCGCTGAGGGCCCGCGGTACGGGTACCAGCTGCGCGGTGAGTTCGAGGAGCGCACCGGCGGCACCTGGCCGCTCAACATCGGGCAGGTCTACACGACCTTGGCCCGGCTCGAGCGCGACGGCCTCGTCGTCAGCGGGGGCCAGGACGCCGAGGGCCGCACCCGCTACGACATCACCGACGCCGGCCGGGCGGAGGTCGAGGGCTGGTTCGCGACCCCGGTCCATCGGGACGCTGCGCCGCGCGACGAGCTGGTCATCAAGCTGGCGCTCGCACTCACGCTGCCGGCGGTCGACATCCGTGCGCTGATCCAGGCCCAACGGACCGAGACAGTCCGAACTCTGCAGGAGTACACCCGGCTCAAGTCCGCGGGCGACGGCGACGGCGAAGCCTGGCGACTGGCGCTGGACGCGATGATCTTCCAGGCCGAGGCGGAGATGCGCTGGCTCGACCACTGCGAAACCCGGATCGCCGTTCGCGGCCGTCCGCCCGTCTCCACTGGCAGGTATGCGGCCGACGGCCCCCCCGCGGTCGCCGAGGTGGGAGTGACCCGATGACCGTCCTGTCCTTTGTGAGCGCCAGCCGGGTGCATGGCAGCGGGGAGACCGCCGTGCATGCTCTGCGGTCAGTCAGCTTCAGCGTGCAGCCCCATGAGCTGGTCGCGGTGATGGGGCCGTCCGGCTCCGGCAAGTCGACGCTGCTGCATCTCGCGGGTGGGCTGGACCACCCGACCAGCGGAACGGTTTCGGTCGAGGGCACCGACCTCGGAACCCTGTCGCGGACCGCGCTCGCCGCGTTGCGCCGCAAGCGGATCGGTTACGTGTTCCAGGACTTCAACCTGATCCCGGCGCTGACCGCCGCAGAGAACGTCTCCTTGCCGCGCGAGCTGGACGGGATCCCGGCTCGGGTCGCACGCCGCGAAGCCCAGGCCGCCCTCGAGGAGGTCGGCATCGGCGACCTCGCGAAGCGCTTCCCGGACGACATGTCCGGCGGTCAGCAGCAGCGGATCGCGATCGCGCGGGCGCTGATCGGCGAGCGGCGGCTGCTGCTGGCAGACGAGCCGACCGGTGCGCTCGACTCGGTGACCGGCGAGGACGTGATGGCCCTGCTGCGCGCCCGGATCGACGCCGGCGCGGCCGGCATGGTGGTCACGCACGAGGCCCGGCACGCTGCCTGGGCCGACCGCGTCGTGTTCCTGCGCGACGGGCTGATCGTCGACGAGTCCGGCCCGGTGCCGGGCCCGGAGGTTCTGCTCGAGGGCAGCCGGTGAGCGTTCGTCCGTCGCGCCTGAGCGCCACGCTGGCCGCGTGGCGGATCGCCCGCCGCGATGCGATGCGGCACAAGGGCCGGTCGATCCTCGTGATGGTGATGATCGGACTTCCGGTCGCTGCGGTCGTCTTCGCGGACGTGGTCTGGCGCACGTCGGACCTGTCGCCGAGCCAGCGCGCCGACCAGGTGCTCGGCGTCGAGGCCGATGCCCTCCTGAGCCCTGGGTTCGGCGCAGCAGGCATCGTCCAGACCGTCGATCCCGAGCGGGACGGCTGGCAGTCGTTCGAGGATCGCATCGGCGATGACCAGGGGTCCGCCGCCCTGCCGAACGGCTGGACCTCGGTCAGCCACGAGACCGTCGGCTTTACGCGCTTCCTCTCGGCCGACGAGGATCGAGCCGCGCCAGCCGAGCTGCTGGAGTTCCGCTATGCGGACCCACTGGTCGCGGGCCTGGTCCGCCAACTCGACGGACGGGCGCCGTCGGACCAGGACGAGGTCGTCCTGACCCAGTCGATGGCCGACCGGCTCGACCTCGAGGTCGGCGACACCCTCGTACCCTCCGACCGGTCTCAGACGTACGAGATCGTCGGCGTCGTCGAGCTCCCCGCCAACCTGAACTCGGAAATCGTCATCGCCGACCCGGGCGCGCTCTCAGACTTGGTGCCCAGCTCGCAGCAGGGTGTCTTGGGCCCTGCGTCGACGCCCGCACTGTTCGTGGACGCGGGCGGTCCCGTTACCTGGGACCAGGTCCGCGAGCTGAATGAACAAGGCTTCGTCGTGACCTCGCGGGCGGTGCTGCTCGACCCGCCGCCGTGCGGTGGACCGGAGGGGCCGCTGTGCCCGGAGTCCATGCTCGGCGGCGAGGCGGCAGCGCGCGCCTTTGCGCTGATCGCGCTGCTCGTCGTGATGGCGTTGCTCCAAGTCGTGTTGCTGGCTGGCCCGGCATTCGCGATCGGGCGGCGGGCGCAGACCCGCGACCTCGCGCTGGTTGCTGCGAGCGGTGGCGACCGACGGCACGTCGGCGGGATCGTCCGCGGTGGTGGCATCGTGCTGGGCGGCGTCGGTGGTGTTGCCGGCGCACTCGTCGCGATCGTCGTGGTCCTGGTGTTCAAGGACCAGCTTTCTCAACTCAACGGGTCGGCGCTGCCGGCGATCGATATCCAGCCGCTCGATGTGCTCATCGTGCTCGGCGTCGGGGTCGTCACCGGCCTGGTCGCGGCCTGGCTGCCCGCCCGACAGGCCTCGCGGCAGGACGTCGTCGCAGCCCTCGCCGGCCGTCGGCCGGTGCCGCGCATCCCGAAACGGATCCCCGCGCTCGGCGCGGTCGCGGTCGTCGTCGGTGCGCTGATCGCGTTCTACGGCGCCGGTCCAGGCGACCCGCTCGCGATCGTCTTCGGCTCGGTCGTCGCGGAGCTGGGGCTGGTCGCGATGTCCCCGACGTTGGTCGCGTGGATCGCGCGGATCGGTCCTCGGCTCCCGGCGGTGCCGCGGCTCGCGCTCCGCGATGCGGCTCGGTCGCGGACCCGCAGCGGACCGGCGGTCGCTGCGGTCATGGCGGCGGTGGCCGGCGCCGTGGCCGTCAGCATCTTCGCCACCAGCCAGGAAGCCGCCGACCGACGCGGGTACGTCCCCGCGTTGCCGCAGGGCACGGTCGGCGTCTCGATGCTGTTCAGCGGTGCCGATGCGGAGGACCTCGAGCAGATCGTCGCGACCGTCGAGCGCGAGCTCCCGGTCGAGCAGACCTTCCTGATTCAGGGCAACGTGCCCTACGAGGGCGCCTGCGAGGCCGAGGGCTGCGACCTCGTGACGGTCGTCACGCCGCCACAGAACGAGTGTCCGCTCGAGCGCTCCAGGCCGGTCGACAAGGCCGAAGCCGCCGCGGCTGCGAACGACTGGCGCTGTACGGGCCGCGAGCCGTACTCGGCCATCTTCGGGGACTGGCTGGTCGGCGATGCCGACACGCTGGCCGCGCTGACCGGCGTTGACGACCCCGGCGCTCGGCAGGCGCTCGCGTCCGGCGGGGCGGTGATGTTCGACCGCGCCTACGTGCTCGACGGCATGGCGACCCTGCAAATCGTCCGAGTCGACGGGCAAGGCACCGTGGAGAAGGGCGGGAGCCAGCCGCCGGGGGAAGTCCAGCCCGCCGAGATCGGGCGACCGGATGTGCAGCGGTCCGCTGACGTGCCGGCAGTATGGCTGTCGGAGGGGGTACGGCCGGGGTTTGGCTTCCTCTCCGTAGCGGCGGCGAGATCGATCGACCTCCCGGTTGCCGAGAACGGGGCACTCTTCGCAACCAGCCGGATGCCGAGCCAGGACGAGGAAGACGAAACGCAACGCGCCCTCGACCTGGCCGCGACCTCGGGCAACTCGCCGCTCCTGGTGGTCGAGCGCGGCTACCAGAACGACACCGCCCTCGCCTTGCTCGTGCTGCTCGCCGTCACCGGTGTCGTGGCCCTCGGCGCCACTGCGATCGCGGTCGGGCTCGCCGCCGCCGACGGCCGACCCGACCTCGCGACGTTGGCCGCGATCGGGGCCGCGCCGCGCACCCGACGGCTGCTGGCCAGCAGCCAGGCGCTGGTGATCGCCGGCCTCGGCACGATGCTCGGCATCATTGCCGGCTTCGTGCCCGGCATCGCGGCCGTCCGCAGTCAAACCGACTGGACCACGGAGTTCACCGGCGTGGGCAGTCCACCGACGCTGCCCGTCGTCATCCCGTGGGGGAACCTCGCGCTGCTGCTCATCGTCGTACCGCTACTCGCCGTGGTCTGCGCCGCGTTGTTCAGCCGGTCGCGGTTGCCGATGGTGCGGAGGTTGACGTGAGGACATCGCGATGAGAACTGAGGAACGAACACGTGACCGCCGCCGCGCCCGCCTGCTGGGGCTGTTGCGCCACCGGCGTCGTCAGGAGGCCGCGGGCTCCTGGGCGACGAGTGGCACCACGCCCGCTGCGGTCAGCGTGCCACGCCAGATCTCGATCGTCGCCTCGACCGACATGCCGACCGTCTCGTAGAGCCTGGTCGCCCCGGTCGCGTTGTCGCTGTCGACACCAAGTTCGGCGCCCACCAGCCCGCGCTTGGCATACGAGGCGAACGCCGTCAGCAGCAGAGCCTTGGCGAGTCCACGACCGCGGTAGTCGACCCGTGTCCCAAGGGTTCGTACGTAGCCGTAGCCGATGTCCTCGAACCGGTTCGAACCGATGAGGACGGCCGCCTCTCGGTCATCCACCAACGCCAGCCACCACTGCGATGGGTCGAACCCGGAGCCGTTGCGGGCGTCTGTCCACCACGCGTCGAAGTCGCGGTGGTGAGAGCCGAAGTGTTCGGCGAAGGACTCATCGGCCACCCGATGCACGCGACGAAGGTCCGCCTCGTCATCGACGTCGACAAGCCGGATCACGACATCGTCGGCCAGCGCCGGTGGCGCGGTCGGGCTCGCCGGGTCCAGCGAGATCGTCATCCGCCAGAACCTGCGTACGACTCCAAGTCCAGTGCCCGCGAGCCGCCCGGACCACACCTCGTCCTGGCTGTAGCAGCCGCCCTCGAGCAGCACGTCGCTGCCGTGCTCGATGCGCAGGTCGGCGGCCCGGCTCAAGCATTGGTGCAACAGCCACTCCCACAACGCCAGGTCGGCACCGGGTCGCACATACGGGTCGAACACGAACTCCGCGTTCTCGGGGTCCCACCAGGTCACCGCATACCCAACGGCTCGGCCGTCGGGGGCGCGTACCAGCCAGCAGCCGCGCTCGCGATCGACCAGACGGTCCTCGAGGTCGGCGCGGATGTCGTCCTCGGCCACATCGGGCCGGGTTAGGAACTGCAGGTCGTAATCGCTGACCAGCGCGAAGATCTCCGGGACATCGCTCAGCTGGGGCGCCCGGGCCCTATGCCCGGCGGGGAGTCGGACGTCCGTGGGAACGGGCGTGGTCGTCACGAGGGCAAAGCCTCACGCACCGCCACGACTCTGGTCCACTGGTTTGCCGGTCGTCGGGCCTGCGTGCGACACGGTGTTGGATAGGCCCATGAGCCAGAACCCGGAGCAGCCCATCGTGGTGGTCGGCCCGGACGGGCAGCCGATCGGCACGGTCGTCCAGGGTGGTCTCGACACCAACGGCGACGGCGAGGCCGATGCGACCGAGCACCAAGAACGGCCACTGGTCGACCTGGTCGAGCAGCCCGCCAAGGTGATGCGCGTCGGCTCGATGGTCAAGCAGCTGCTCGAGGAGGTTCGGTCCGCGCCGCTCGACGAGGCGTCGCGGCGGCGGCTTCGGGAGATCCACGAGCGCACGATCAAGGAGCTGGAGGACGGCCTCGCCCCGGAACTGGTCGAAGAGCTCGACCGGATGACCTTGCCGTTCGGTGAGAACGATGTGCCCTCCGACGCCGAGCTGCGGATCGCCCAGGCGCAGCTGGTCGGCTGGCTCGAGGGGCTGTTCCATGGCATCCAGACGACGCTGTTCGCCCAGCAGATGGCGGCCCGCGCCCAACTCGAGCAGATGCGCCGCGCGCTGCCGGCGGGCAGCGGTCCGCCCGGGATGCAACCGCCCGGCCAGACCCCGAGCGGCCCCTACCTCTGACTCACCTCCGCGCTTGTCAGCCGGAGCGCGTCACCCGTGACGCGGAGCGCCTGACACGTGTTCCATCCGGCGCGCTTGTCAGCCGGAGCGCGTCACCGGTGACGCGGAACGTCTGACAACTCGCTGAGCAACTGCTCGAGGACAACGGCGACGCCGTCCTCGTCGACGGTCCCGATCCGCCGGTCCACGGCGGCCAGCACATCTGGATGCGCGTTCCCCATCGCGTATGCCTGGCCCGCCCAGCGCAGCATCGCGAGGTCGTTCGGCTGATCGCCGAAGGCCACCACCTCCGCTGCGGTGATCCCGCGCTGCTCGCACAGCCGGGCGAGCGTCGTGGCCTTGCTGACGCCGATCGCGGAGATCTCCAGCAGGCAGTCGGCCGGGTTGGAGTGCGTTGCCTCGGCGAGCCCGGCCAGCACGGGCGCCACCACGGCCAGCATCGCGTCGCCACGCGAGGTTTCGTCGCGCACAAGCAGCTTCACGATCTCGGCGCCCTCCGGCAGTGACCCGAGCAGGTCGCCGTCAACCCGCCGAGTGCCGACGTCCCAGCGCGGCTCGTATGCCGCCTCGTGCACGAACCCCTCGGTGGTCTCCAGCGCGAACGCGGCCGCGGGCAGCACAGAGCGCACCCGGTCGCGGACGGCGAGCACGGTCGACGGTGCGAGCGCGTCGACCGAGACCACCCGATCGTCATGCAGGTCGACGACCAGTGCGCCGTTCGCGCAGATCGCCAGGCCGCGGTGACCGGTCGCTTCGACGACGGTATGCATCCAGCGCGGCGGTCGACCCGTCACGACCACCAGGTCGATGCCCGCGTCCTCGACGGCGTTCAGTGCGGCCACAACCCGGGCGCTCATCGTGCCGTCGTAGCGAACGACGGTTCCATCGAGGTCAGTCGCGACCAGGCGCGGCATACGGACGGTCGACCCGCTGCTCACAGCAGCGACTCCAGAACCAGCGCGGCGCCGTCATCCTCAAACGATGCCGTCACCTCGTCGGCGACACCTTGACCACATCCGGCGCATGGCCCATGGCGACTCCCCGCGCCGCCCAGGTGAGCATCTCCAGGTCGTTGCGCCCGTCGCCGACTGCCACGGTGTCCGCCTCGGCGATGCCGAGCCGTTCGCGGACGTGCTCGAGGGCCGACGCCTTGCTCACCCCGAGCGGCATCAGGTCGAGCCACGCCGTGTAGCCGACGGCATACGAGACGCCGTGCAACCCCACCCGCTCGACCACGTCGAGGAAGTCGTCGGCATCGCCCTCGACGTCGCGCACGACGACCCGGGTGACCGGCTCGGCGACCAGCTCGTCGAGCGGTACGACGCCCAGGTGGCCGTCGAGCTCGCCGTCGGGGAACGGGCCGGTCGTGAAGTACCCGCGGCCCACCTCCTCGACCGCGAACACCACGCGGGGCAGCTCGGCCTGGAGCAGCGTGACCGCCTGCCGGGCGTCAAAGGTCACGACGTCGAGCAGCTCCGATCCGTCAGCCCGGGCCGTGACCGCGCCGTTGCTGCAGACCACTACCTCGTCGTGCAGCCCGAGCAGTCGGGCCGTCGGGGCGGTGCCGTGCAGCGACCTGCCGGTCGCGAGAACCACCGCATGGCCCGCGTCATGCACCGCACGGACACTGGCCTGGACGCGATCCGGCACGGTGCCGTCGGGCGCGAGGAGGGTTCCGTCGAGGTCCAACGCGACGAGCAGCCGGCCCACGGCGTCAGGCGCCGACCGGTTCCAGCACGTCGCGACCGAGGTAGCCGCGCAACGCTGCCGGCACCAACACCGACCCGTCGGCCTGCTGGTGGTTCTCCAGGATCGCGACGATGGTGCGGGGCAACGCGACCAGCGTGCCGTTGAGCGTCGCCAACGGCCGCACGCCGGCAGCGTCGCGCAGCCGGATCCCGAGGCGTCGGGCCTGGAACTCAGTGCAGTTCGACGTCGAGGTCACCTCGCGATAGCGACCCTGGGTCGGGATCCACGCCTCGCAGTCGTACTTGCGCGCAGCGCTCGCGCCAAGGTCGCCAGTCGCCACGTCGATGACGCGGTACGGGATCTCGAGGGTGTCGAGGAAGGCCCGCTCCCATTGCAGCAGCCGCTGGTGCTCCGCCTGCGCCTGCTCGGGCGCGACGAAGGAGAACATCTCGACCTTGTCGAACTGGTGCACGCGGATGATGCCGCGGGTGTCCTTGCCGTGGCTGCCGGCTTCTCGCCGAAAGCATGGGCTGAAGCCCGCGTACCGCAGCGGCAGCCGCTCGGCCGGCAGGATCTCGTCGGAGTGGTATGCGGCCAACGCCACCTCGGACGTCCCGACGAGATAGAGGTCGTCGGACTCGATCCGGTAGACGTTCTCCGCCGCCTGCCCGAGGAAGCCGGTGCCGTCCATGGCCTCCGGCCGGACCAGCGCCGGCGGGATGACCGGGGTGAAACCCCAGCCCAGCGCCAGCGCCATCGCGTGGTTGACCAGCGCCAGCTCGAGCAGCGCGCCGACCCCGGTCAGGTAGTAGAACCGGCTGCCGCTGACCTTGGCCGCGCGCTCGACGTCGATTGCACCGAGGATTCGGCCGAGCTCCACATGGTCGCGGGGCTCGAAGCCGTCGGCCACAAAGTCACGCGGCTTGCCGACCTCCTCGATCGTGACGAAGTCCTCCTCGCCGCCGACCGGTGCGTCGGGCTCGACCAGGTTGTGCAGCTGGGCGAGCAGGGTCGCGGCTTCGGCGTCGGCGGCGTCGCGGTCGGCCTCCGCTTGCTTGACGTCGGCGGCGAGTTGCTTGGCGCGGTCCAGCAGTCGCTGCTTTTCTTCGCCGCTAGCCCGCGCGACGTCCTTACCGAGCGTCTTCTGCTCGGCCCGCTGGCTGTCGTATGCGGCCCCCGCGTGGCGGCGCCGCTCGTCGGCCTCGACCAGCCGGTCCACGATGGACGGGTCCTCGCCCCGGGCGGTCTGCGAGGTGCGCACCCGGTCGGGGTCAGCCCGCAGCACCTTGAGGTCGATCACCGTCGCATCACCGGCCCAAGGCTACCGGCGGGGTCTGGCCGGCCTCACTTGTTGGGGTTCCGCTCCGAGGTGTACGTGGAGACCTGGCCCCACAAGTGGAGCCGCGGGGTTCAGCGGCGGCCCTCGCGGATCCGGGACAGCCAGGCCTGGGCGTCGGAGTAGTCGGCGTCGCTGACCCCGCGACGCAGCGCCGGCCGCACCGCATCGACCCGCGGGTACGAGCCGAGGTAGCGGACGTCGGCGCAGACCCGGCGCAGACCCATCAACGCCTCACCCACCCGGGCGTCGTCGACGTGCCCCTCGCAGTCGACGGAGAAGGAGTAATCGCCGATGCCGCCGCCGGTCGGGCGGGACTCGATGCGGGTGAGGTTGATCCCGCGAACCGCGAACTCGGTGAGGATCTCCAGCAGCGCGCCCGGGTGGTCCTGCCCGATGTACAGCGCGAGCGTGGTCTTGTCCGCCCCGGTTGCCGGCTCCGGTGGCCGCTGCTTGGTGACCAGCACGAATCGGGTCTCGGCGTCGGGGTTGTCACCGATGTGGTCGGCGAGCACCACGAGGTCGTACACCCGGGCCGCGAGCGGGCTGGCGATCGCCGCGTCGTAGGCGGCGTGCAGATCGCGGACCGCGGCGGCCGCACCGGCCGTGGATGCGGCCGGGAGGAACCGGGCAGCCGGCAGGTTCGCGGCCAGCCACCGCCGGCATTGGGCCTCGGCATGCGGGTGCGTCGCGACCCGCGTCACCTCCGGCAGCGCGGTCCCCGGTCGGGCCATCAGCGCGAAGTCGACCGCGACGTGCTGCTCGCGGATGATCACGAGCGGATCGCCGCTGGCCAGTTCGTCGAGGGTGGCCGCCACCGCTCCCTCGACCGAGTTCTCGATCGGCACCATCGCGCCGACCACGTCGCCTCGGCGTACGGCGGCCAGCGCGGTGCTGACGTCCGCATACGAGACCGGGTCGGCGGGCGTGGTGCCGAGGGTCGCGAGCAACGCAGCCTCGGCGAAGGTGCCCGCCGGCCCGAGGAAGCCGTATGCGGGCAGCGACTCGCCGGCCTCCCCGGTGTCGGTGCTCGGCAGGGGCTCGGTTCATGGCCGGCCGCGCAACGCCGAGCTGATGGCTTCCTGCTCCTCGGGGGACAGGGCCGTCTCGCTGCCGCCGGCCTTGACGCCCTTGGCGTAGGTACGCGTCTCGGACCGGCCGTTGATCGACGAGATGACCAGCCCGTCTCCGGCGTCGTCGAGAATCGCGGCCGAGAACGACATCCGGCCGCCCATGTCCTGGAAGGCGTCGTAGCGCACCACGGACAGATGCCGGATGGTGTCGGCAAGGTCGCCCTCGGCCCGCGCCACCCGGGAGTCGAGCCGGCCCACCTGGTCCCGCAGGGCGGCGACCCCGGTCGCATCGGCCGGCCCTCCGCCCGAAGGGTCGAGCCCGCGGACGGCGCGGCGCAGCGCGCCGATGCGCAACTGCGCAATGAACGCGACCAGCAACGCGAGCCCGCCGGCGATCGCGCCGCCGAGGGCGAGGTACTGGACGAGATCCTGGTCAAGCGACACAGACTCTTCCTCGAGGTCGCCGCGAATGTGGACGTTGGCCTGGTTGGGACGCGGTCCCAACCCCGCCAACGTCCACATTCGCGAGAGGTGGGGGCGTGCCCGAGGGTACCGGCCAACCGCGTCCGGCCCCGCCGCGCGCGCCCTAGGCTTTCGCACGTGACCGACCCGGGCTTTGTGGACCTCGGGTTCGCGCGCCTGGACACGCATCGGGCGGCGCGGACCGGTGACCCGGAGGTTGTGTATGCCGCGGGCAAGACGCCAGCGCAGGTCGTGGACCTGCTGACCGCCCTCCGGGCCGCACACCCCCACCGGCCAGCGTTCGCGACCCGGCTCGCGCCCGAGGCCGCGGCGGCCGTCCGCGACGCTTTCGGCGCCGCGGTCGCGGTCGACGACGAGGCCCGGTGCGCGGTCGTCGGCGACCTGCCGACCCCGGCCGGGCTGGTCGGCGTGGTCGCGGCCGGGACCTCCGACGGGCCGGTCGCCGCCGAGGCTGCGCTCAGTGCTCGAGTCCACGGCGCGAGGGTCGAACGGATCAGCGACGTCGGGGTGGCCGGGATCCACCGGCTGATGGCGGTCCGGGATCGGCTGGACGCCTGCGACTGCCTCATCGTCGTCGCCGGCATGGAGGGCGCGCTGCCGAGCGTGGTCGGCGGATTGACCGGGGTGCCCCTGGTCGCTGTCCCCACGTCGGTCGGCTACGGCACCGGTGCCGGCGGGTTGGCCGCGCTGCTGTCGATGCTGAACTCCTGCGCTGCCGGCGTGGTCGTGGTCAACATCGACAACGGCTACGGAGCCGGGGTGCACGCCGCGCGGGTGGCCCGCCGGTCGGCGCACCCGCGCATACCGGAGAACTGCCGTGACGATCGCCTGGCTGCAGTGCCACGCGGGCGCCAGCGGCGACATGTTCCTGGGCGCGTTGGTGGATGCCGGTGTCCCGCTCGACACGATCCGCGACGCGGTCGACCGGGTCGGGGTCGAGCCGATCCCGCTGGTCGCCGAGATCGTGCAGCGCGGCGGGATCGCGGCGACCCAGGTGCATGTGCGCGCGCCGGCCACGTCCGTTGTGCGGACCTGGGCGAACATCCGCTCGACGCTGGAGGTCGCAGACCTCGCGGAGCCGGTCCGCGCCCGCGCCCTCGACGTGTTCGAGCGGTTGGCGCGCGCAGAGGCTGCGGCGCACCGCACGAGCCCGGAGCAGGTGCGCTTCCACGAGGTGGGGGCGCTCGACGCGATCGCCGACGTGGTCGGCGCAGCCGCCGGCTTGCACGCGCTCGGCATCAGCCGGGTCGTGGCGACGCCGGTGGCTGTCGGGCACGGCATGGTGCGCGGCGACCACGGGCTGATGCCGGTTCCCGGGCCGGCGGTGGTTGCGCTGCTGCAAGAGGTGCACGCACCGACGTACTCGGGGGATGCGCCGCATGAGTTGTGCACCCCGACCGGGGCGGCGATCCTCGCATCGATCGTCGACTCGTGGGGCGGTATGCCGCTGATGCGCCCGACCTCGGCCGGGGCGGGGGCCGGTTCGCGCGACCTCGACGAACTACCGAACGCGCTGCGCATCGTCCTCGGCGAGGAGTGGGCGGACTCGGCAGAGGCGACCGCGACGGCCGTGCTCTTGGAGGCCAACGTCGACGACCTCGACCCGCGGCTGTGGCCGTCGGTGCTGCAGGGACTCATGGACGCGGGCGCGTCGGATGCCTGGCTGACCCCGATCCTGATGAAGAAGGGCCGGCCGGCGCACACCCTCTCGGTGCTGGTCGCGCACGAGCGAGCCGAGGACCTGCGACGCGCCATGTTCCTCGAGACCTCGACGATCGGGCTGCGCGAGACGGTCGTCGGCAAGCGGGCGCTGGACCGGCGCGTCCACGTGGTGGAGGTCGACGGGGCGCAGATCCGGGTCAAGCTCGCCGTCGCTCGACGGCGCGGTCACCAACGTTCAGCCGGAGTACGAGGACGTGCTCGCTGCCGCGGAGAAGCTGGGTCGGCCGGTCAAGTCCGTGCTGGCCGCGGCGGTTGCGGCGGCCGCTGACCGTTCGGATCAGCCGAGCGAGTGAACTGGTTCGACGTCGGGGCGGCCGTCACCGCCTTTGCACTCGTGTTCCCGGCGGAGCTGCCGGACAAGACCTTCGTCGCAACGCTGGTGATGGCCACTCGGCTGCGTCCGATCGCGGTCTGGGTCGGCGTCAGCGCCGCCTTCTTCGTGCAGTGCGGGATCGCGGTGACGGCCGGCGGCCTGCTGTCGCTGCTCCCGACCCGCCTGGTCGCGGGACTGTCGGCCGTCGCTCTTCGGCGTGGGCGCGGTGATCCTCATCCGCGGCGGGCTCGAGGCCCGGGCCGCGGCTGCGGCCGAGGAACGTGCGGAAGAGGAGGCGACCGCGGCCCGGCTGTCCGCGACGACGCAGGCCGGGTTTGCCCGGTCCTCGTTGACCGCATTCGGGGTGATCTTCGTTGCGGAGTGGGGCGACCTGTCGCAGTTGCTCACCGCGGGCCTGGCGGCCCGCACCGGTGAGCCCGCGTCGGTGTTCGTCGGTGCCTGGCTGGCGTTGGTCGCGGTCGCCGGGATTGGCTCGCTGGTCGGCCGCTGGCTGGTGGAACGGGTGCCGCTGCACCGCATCCGGCTGGTGTCCGGATCCGTTCTGGCAGCGCTGGCCACGCTGGCCGCATACGAGGCCATCGCCGGCTGACCACTTTGGTCCTGCGGTCAGCGCAGGGTGAGCTGGCGGGACTGGATCCCGGCGCGAGCATGTCGCTGCTCCGCGGTCAGAGTGCCGTCGGCCACGAGCGCGGCGTCGAGCCTGGCCCGGAAGGCTGCGGCCGGCTCCGCCAGCGACTCGGCCGGCGTGCCGAAGGGCAGGTCCCAGACCGGGCAAAGCCGCCCGTGCGCCCGGAATGTCCCGAGGAACCGGGCCCCCTCGGTGAGCGTCAGGCCGCCATCGCCATGCATCCGTGCCAGCGCGTCGAGCAGCGGCTCCTCGTCCTCGGGCAGCACCCAGCGCAGGTGCTCCTTGTCCCGGACGCGCGCCCAGTACGCGGCCTCGACGCTGGTCAGGCGACGGGTCGGGACCGCGGCCGCGTTGGCCCGCTCGAGGGAGTCGCGGACTTCGGCGCCGACATCCGTCATGCCGTCCAGCCAGTACTCGAAGCCGTCATGAACCGAGACGACAAACGGTGCCGACGGATCGAGCACGTCCTGCAGCCGCGGCCCGGGACCGGGCAGGCCCTCGTGCGCTATCGGCGTCCCCGGCTCGGCGGCCAACGCGCGGAGCAGCGCATCCGCGACGTCGCGGCTGGCATCGCCCGAGGAGGCCTGCACCTGCAGGCCCACGGCGACGCGGGCATCGGCCCGGACCAGCGCGGGCCAGGCCAACGGCAGAACCGTCGCGACGACCGCCTCGCGGTCCGCATACTCACCAACCAGGGTCAGCGGTGCGGTCGCGGCCGGCACAAGTTCGCGCATCGCGATCCAGTCGCACTCGCCCGCGAGCCCGGCAAACGGCCGCAGGGCCACCGAATCCTGCTGGCGCGCGGCCTCGCGGCCATGACAGGCCTTGTACCGGCGGCCCGAGCCGCACGGGCATGGTTCGCGGGGCCCGACGACCGGCACCGGTTGGTCCGCGTCGGCTCGGGATCGAACCGCGGCGGGACGTCGCTTGGCCATGACGCGGGAGCCTAGTCGCGGGCCTCGAACGGCGGTCAGGCCACCAACAGGACTGCACGGGTGCGGCCGTGATGGGCAGCCCGCTCCACGACGACGTCCTCGGACAGCGCGGTCACGATGAAGAGGCCACGGCCGACTTCGTCCGAGGCGTGCAACGGCCGACTGCCCCGCGCGCGGTCAGGGCCGCCGTCGGAAACCTCGATCTCGAGCCGGTTGTCGGCCAGTCGCCAGACCAGCTCGATGCAGCCGTCGGCGAGGGCTTGGGCATGCCGGACCGCGTTGCTGACCAGCTCGGACACCACGATGAGCGCGTCGTCCAGGACCGGCTGTGGCAGGTCAGAATCGACGAGGCCGCGCGCCAGCATCCGGCGGGACTGCACCGCGCTGGTCGGGTGATGCGGAAGTCGGACGGCCACGTCGCTGACATAGGCCGACTTGGCCCCGGCGGGTGGCCTCCTCGTCATGTCATGGAGCTCTTCCGTGGGATGGACGTCGTGGCAGGTGTCGATGGTCAGAGTCATTCCGTTTGCCGTCTTGCCCGGGACCAGACGGCACGAAACTCCTGACCAGCCGGTGTGGCCGAGGTCACGCGATCAGCGGATGATCACGGCGTCAGAGCGCGCCGATTCAGCAGGTCGATGACCTTGGCCGGACGGTTCGTAATGATCGCGTCGACGCCGGCGTCGACGCACAGCTCGACGTCCGCGGTCCGGTCAACCGTCCAGACGTGCACCCGGTTCCCCTTCGCGTGCGCCCGTTGCGGATAACGCGGATGGGCTCGCACGATGTCGATCGAAGCCCCGGCGATGCGTACCCCGACGGGCAGCGAACCATCCCGCATCCGCAACGGCACCCGTTCCATCAGCAAGACCGTGGGGATGCTGGGCGCGAGCTGCCGCATCCGGCGCATGGACAGCGCCGAGAACGACATGACGCGTGCGGGTGACGGCTCGCCGCCGCGACGCGGGTGTGCCCAGCCGAATCGGTCGAGCAGCTGAACCAGCTGGCGCTCCACGAGGCCGGCGTAGCGCGTGGGGTGTTTGGTCTCGATGGCGAGCTCCACGCGCCGGTCGTAGTCGGCCACGAAGGACAGCAATCGCTGGAGGGTCAGCACGGTCCGCCGCTCCGGGTCGGTGATCTCCGGCGCCTCGAAGTCGTCCCAGCGGTCCTTCCACGACCCGAAGTCCAGCTGTCCGAGGTCGGCCAGCTCAAGCGCGGAGACCACGCCCCGTCCGTTCGACGTGCGGTCAACGCGCCGGTCGTGGACACAGACCAAAACGCCATCTGCGGTCAGTCGAACGTCGCACTCCAGCGCGTCCGCGCCGTCCTCAATGGCCTTGATGTATGCGGCGAAGGTGTGCTCGGGAATGTCCTCCGACGACCCCCGGTGGGCCACGACCTGCGGCCTGCTCACGATGCCCATCGTCGCAGGTCGTTCCGGGGAGGTCACCCCAACAAGACCCCTGGGTTGAGTAAACGCTCGGCGTCGAACGCCGACTTGATCCGCTGCATCGCAGCAATCTCGTCCGGGCCGCGGACCAGACTCAGCCAACGGGTCTTGGCCACGCCGATGCCGTGCTCGGCGGCGATGCTGCCGCCGAGGTCGGCGACCAGCCGGAGCACTCGATCGTCGATGTCGAGATCATTCGGGTTCGGGGTGGCGATGTTGACGTGCAGGTTGCCGACGCCGATGTGACCGAAGACGTACACCGGGTGCGGGTGTACGCGGACCGGGAGCAGCTCGAGCAGGGTTTCGATCCGGTCGTCGGGGACCGCCACGTCGAACTTGTGCCCGACGCCGGTGGTCGCGATCGCCTCCGGGATGCGTTCGCGGTAGCCCCAGACCCGCGGGTCGACCGCAACGTCGTGCGCCCGCATCGGTTCCGGCAGGTCGTCGCCCGCCACCTCGAGCAGCAGGTAGACCGGCCATGGGGTGACGAACGGGCGCGGCAGGCTGGTCGCCGTGAGCACAACCTCGAGCGCCGGGGCCATGACCAGTTCGGCGGCGAGCAGGCCACGGGCCTGCCCAACCAGGTCTCGAAGCGCGGCCAAGTCGGGCAACCCGTACAGCGCGACCGTGCTGCCGATCGGTGGCTCGACCAGCCGCAACCGCGCGGCGGTCAGCACGCCGAGAGTCCCTTCCGCGCCGCAAATCAGCTGTCCGATGTCGTATGCGGTCGCGTCGGAGCGCGGGGCTTCGAGCCGGGAGACGACCGACCCGTCCGCGAGCACAACCTCGGCGGCGAGCAGTTGCCGTCGGGTGTTGCCGTATGCGACGACATGCAGGCCGCCGGCATTGGTCGACACGGTGCCGCCGACCGTTGCGGAGTCCCGCGCACCCAGGTCGACCGCATACTGCAAGCCCCGCGCGGCGGCGTGCGCCTGCAGCCTGGCGAGCGTGACCCCGGCCCCCGCGACCACGCTGCGGCCGGCGGGGTCGACCGGGTCGAGCCGGGTGAGCCGCTGCAGGGACAGCACGACCTGCGGCCGCCCATCCGGGTCAACCGCTCGCGGCACCGAGCCGCCCACCAGTCCGGTGTTGCCGCCCTGCGGGATCAACGCGGCGCCGGCAGCCCCCGCGATCCGCACGACGGCCGCGGTCTGCGCGGTGTCCGCCGGCCGGACGACAGCCGCCGCAGGCCCGGACCATCGTCTGGTCCAGTCCGTGGTGAACGCGGCCGTGGTCTGCGGATCCGTGAGCACGTGCTGCGCGCCGACGGCGTCGCGCAGTTCGTCGATCACGCCGCTCAGCCTGCCAGCAAGCCTGTTGCAGTACTCTTGCCGCCGTGGACGTCCGTGAACTCACAATCCAGGGCGCGTACGAGTTCTCCCCCAAGCTGCTCGGCGACGACCGCGGCCTGTTCCTCGAGGTGTTCAAGGCGGACCGGTTCACCGAGGCGGTCGGGCATGGGCTGACCGTCAAGCAGACGAACTGCTCGGTCTCGGCCCGCGGCGTTGTGCGCGGGATCCACTACGCGCTCGTGCCGCCGTCGCAGGCGAAGTACGTCACCTGTTTCGCCGGCGCGATTCTCGACTTCGTGGTGGACATCCGGGTCGGTTCACCGACGTTCGGGCAGTGGGAGGGGGTGCGGCTCGACGACACCGCGCGCCAGGCGCTCTACCTGGCCGAAGGACTGGGGCACGCGTTCGTCGCCCTGACCGACGGCGTCGTCGTCAACTACCTGTGCTCGGAGCCGTACAACCCCGGGCGCGAGGTCGGCATCCATCCGCTTGATCCGACCATCGCGATCGATTGGCCCGCCGGCGTGGAGCTTCTGTTGTCCCCGAAGGACGAGGCAGCCCCAACGTTGGCGGAGGCGGAGGCGGCCGGCCAGCTCCCGTCGTACGACGAGTGCCTGACCTTCTACGCCTCGCTGCCGTAGACGATCGGTCGACCGGCGGCTTCCCAGGCGACCAGCCCGCCCTCGACGTTGACCGCGTCGACGCCCTGCTGTTGCAGGTAGGCGGCCACCCGCGCCGAGCGCGCACCGACGTGGCAGAGGATGTAGAGCCGCTGGTCGGTCGGCAGCTCGCCTTGTCGCGCGACGAACTCGCTCATCGGCAGGTGCCGCGCCGACGGCACGCGCTCTGCTGCCCATTCGTCCGCCTCGCGCACGTCGATGAGTAAGGCGTCGTCGGGCACGTCGCGGGCCCAGACTCCGGGTGGCAGCTGCTCGAACACGGCAACAGTCTCTCAGCCCGGACAGTTCGTGCATGATCACGGAAGGGGTTGGGGTCGGGCCGCTGCCCACCAACCCTTCCGTGATCATGCAAGAACTCCGGTCAGCGCAGGAGCTTGGACAGGCGGCGGTCGGCGAGCGGCTTGCCGTCGGTCTGGCAGGTCGGGCAGTACTGCAGGGACGAGTCGGCGAAGGAGACCTCGCGGATGGTGTCTCCGCACACCGGGCAGGCCTGCCCGGCCCGGGCATGCACGCGCAGCCCGGTCTTTTTCTCCTTCTTCAGATCACCGGCGGCCAGGCCTCGCGAGCGTTCGACGGCGTCGGCCAACGTGCTCACGACGGCTGCATACAGCCGGTCGCGCTCGTCTTGCTTGAGGTTGCCCGCCGGCTTGAACGGCGACATCTTCGCCACGTGCAGGATCTCGTCGGAGTATGCGTTGCCGATCCCGGCGATGACCGACTGGTCGCGCAGCAGCCCCTTCAGCTGTGACCGTGGGTGCGCCTCGATGATCGACTCGAACGCCTCCCGGGTGAACTCCGAGCCGAACGGGTCCGGGCCGAGCCGGGCCACGCCCTCGATGGTCGACGGATCCCGGGTGACGTAGACGGCGAGCCGCTTCTGCGTCCCCTGCTCGGTCAGGTCGAAGCCGGAGCCGTCGTCCAGTCGGACGCGCAGTGCCAGCGGCGACTTCCCGGGCTTCACCGGTCCGGTGGGCAGCTGCTCGCTCCAGCGCAGCCAGCCCGCGCGGGCCAGGTGCATCACCAGGTGCAGTCCGTCGACGTCGAGATCGATGAACTTGCCGTGCCGGGACACCGCCGTCACGGTCAGCCCGGCCAGGGCCGTCACCGGCGGGTCGTAGGTCTTGAGCACCGAGATCGCCGCGACCCCGACGCTTGCGACGACCCGGTCCACCGCCCGCTCGCGCAGGAACTCGGCGAGCGCTTCCACCTCCGGCAGCTCGGGCACGCCGTCCATCTTCGCGGATGTGGACGTTGGCGGGGTTGGGACCGCGTCCCAACCCCGCCAACGTCCACATCCGCGAGAACGAGGGTGGGAAGATCGGGGCATGTCGGCCGACGGTGAGGCGCTTGCCCACGACGTGCTGCTGACCGGCCGGATCGGGTTGCTGGTCCGCATCCCGTGCCGTCCGGGCGGTCGCGCCGGCGTGCTCGACGCCATCCACCGGTATGCCGACGGACTCGACGAGGAGCCGGGTACCGAGTTGTTCTCCATGAGCATCGACCCCGACGACAGCGACGTCGTCTGGCTGCACGAATGGTTCCGCGACGACGACGCGATGCACGCCCACCGCCGGGCCACCGGGTTCCACCGGATGATGCAGGAGCTGTCCGAACTCGTCGGCGGCCCGCCCGGGGTGCTGCGGCTGGACCCGCTGCGGATGCGGCTGTCGCCGGTCACCCTCGAGGCCGACGACCTCGGCCAGGTCCTCTGAGTCCTGAGTTCGTGCATGATCACGGGAGGTGGGATCGGAGTTCGTGCATGATCACCGGGGGTAGGGGAGACCGCGAGTGACGACGACGAAGCGCGTCGGCCTGATCGGCTACGGCCTCGCTGGCCGGGTGTTCCATGCGCCGCTTGCCACGGCCGAACCCACCCTCGACGTCACAATCGTGGTCACCAGCAACGAGGACCGCGTTGCGGCCGCGCACGCAGACCTGCCGGACGCCACCATCGTGCCCACCTCGGACGACCTGTTCGCCCGGGCCGAAGACCTCGACCTCGTCGTCATCGCCGCGGCCAACAAGGTGCACGTCTCGCTGGCCATGGCGGCGTTCGAGCATGGTCTGCCGGTCGTCGTCGACAAGCCGTTGGCGCCCACCGCGGCCGACGCGCAACGCCTGGTCGACGCCGCGGCCGAGCACAGCACTTGGCTGACGGTCTTCCAGAACCGGCGGTGGGACAGCGACTTCCGCACCGTCCGCGCGTTGGTCGACAACGGTGAGCTGGGCGAGATCCGGCGCTTCGAGTCACGTTTCGAGCGTTGGCGGCCGGCGCTCAAGGGCGGCTGGCGCGAGAGCGGAGACCCGGAGGAGGTCGGCGGTCTGCTGTACGACCTCGGCGCCCATCTGGTCGACCAGGCGCTCGTCCTGTTTGGTCCGGCCTCGACGGTGTATGCCGAGGTGGACACTCGCCGGCCCGGCGCCGAGTCCGACGACGACACGTTCGTGGCGCTCACGCATGCCGGCGGAGTGCGGTCGCACTTGTTCGCGAGTGCCACCGCCGGGCACCTCGCGCCGCGCTTCCGCGTGCTGGGCGCCGACGCCGCATACGTGGTCGAAGGGCTCGACGAGCAGGAGGACGCGCTGCGGGCCGGGCAGCGGCCAGGTCCCGGCTGGGGTGAGGTACCCGAAGAACGCTGGGGGCGGCGGTATGCGGGCGACGCCAGTCGCCCGGTTCGCACCCTGCCTGGGCAGTGGCCGGAGTTCTACGCGGGGGTGGCCGCCGCGCTCCGGGGCGAGGGCCCGCCGCCGGTCGACCCGCGGGACGCGGTCGCCTCAACCATGGTGCTGGAGGCGGCGAAGGAGTCAGCCCGGCTCGGCACCGTGGTTGCGCTCTGACGCGCCTGACGCCGACGACCCAGCAACCGAGCGCGAGTGTGAGTCGGTTGACGACCGCGATCGCTGCCGGCGCTCAGGGAGCCGGGTCGACGAGCCCCCACTCCCCAGGGTCGCCGTTCCAGATGTCGACCACGCACTTCCAGGCGCCTGCGGCGTCCTTGCGCCAGATCGTGACGGCCTTGCCACGTTGTTCCTGGCGCTCGCCGCTCGGATCGGTAAAGGTCGCGCGGTTGTGCTCCAGCAGGTAGCCCATGGTCCCGTCAGCCGACACGGTGGCCGCGACCGGCTCCCACGTGATGCTGAACCCTGGGATCGACTGGGTGGCGCGCACATACTCGCGCAGCGCGGCCTTCCCCATCATCGGCGGCTGGTCCGGTGCCAGGACCAGCCCGTCGTCGGTCCAGTAGGAGACGATGCGCTCGACATCGTCCGTGGCCGCGACCTTTGCCCACTCGCGGCTGGTCCGTTCCAAGGCCTCGCGTTCGTGGCCGGCGTCGGTCACGGCGCCCAAGGTACTCGCGCACCGGCCAGCCGGCTTGGGCTCGCGCATGCGACAGAATCGACGACGTGCCTGATCCGTACGTCGCTGCCCCGGCTCGCTACGACTCGATGCTGTACCGCCGCACGGGACGCTGGGGTCTGCAGCTCCCGGCGGTCTCGCTCGGGCTGTGGCACAACTTCGGGGACGACCGACCGATCGACGATCAGCGCGCGATCCTGCGCCGGGCCTTCGACCTCGGCATCACGCACTTCGACCTGGCCAACAACTACGGCCCGCCGTACGGGTCCGCGGAGACCAACTTCGGCCGGATCCTGCACGAGGACTTCCGGCCGTACCGCGACGAGCTCGTCATCTCGACGAAGGCCGGCTATGACATGTGGCCCGGCCCCTACGGCGAGTGGGGGTCGCGCAAGTACGTGCTGTCGTCACTTGACCAGTCCCTGGCCCGGATGCGGCTGGACTACGTCGACATCTTCTACAGCCACCGGCATGACCCGGACACTCCGCTGGAGGAGACGCTGGGCGCGCTGCATACGGCGGTGCAGCAGGGCAAGGCGCTGTATGCGGGCATCTCGTCCTACTCAGCGGAGCGGACCACCGAAGCGGCCGCGATCATGCGCGACCTTGGGACGCCGCTGCTGATCCACCAGCCGTCGTACTCGATGCTGAACCGTTGGGTGGAGGACGGGTTGCTGGACGTGCTGGAGCAGGAGGGCATCGGCTGCATCGCGTTCTCCCCGCTGGCCCAGGGCATGCTGACCGCGCGCTACTTGGACGGCATCCCGACCGACTCGCGCGCCGCCCAGGACAAGTCCTTGTCACCGGGGCTGCTGTCCGACGACAACCTCGCGCGGATTCGTCAGCTCAACGAGATCGCGGCCAGCCGCGGACAGTCGTTGGCGCAGCTCGCACTCGCGTGGGTGTTACGCGACCCGCGGGTCACGTCGGTCCTGATCGGGGCGAGCAGCGTCGCGCAGCTCGAGGACAACGTCGCCGCCCAGTCCCAACTGGAGCTCTCGACCGACGAGCTCGCGCAGATCGACCGGTACGCCGTCGAAGGAGGCATCAACCTGTGGGCTCGGTCCAGCACCGACTGACCTTTGCCCTGCTCGTCGCCGTCGCCGCGCTGAGTGCGTGTGCAAGCGAACCCGCTGAGTCGGGTGCGACGGACCCTCAGCTGACGGCCGGCGCGGTGCAGTACCGCGAGGACCACGTCACCGGGAACATGCGCATCCTGGTCGGCAATGAATCTCCTGATGCAGTTGTGGTGCAGGACCTGCGGCTGTCCTGGCCCGGCCTGGCAGAGGTCGAGAGCGCCCGACTCGACTACCCGCTCCGTCCCGGCGCGACGGCGGCGCTGATCATCCCGTTCGGATCGGCGGTATGCGACACCGAGCGAGCCGGCCACCGATGACGCGTATGCGGTGATGACGCTGGTCGACGTCGGCGAGCTGCGGGTACCGATCACCGACGGCTTGCAGACCCTGACCCGGCTGCACGAGCGCGACTGCACCCGCCGGGAGCTCGAGCGGCGGGTGCACCTCGGCTTTGCCCCTGCGGCCGCGTGGACGCTGCTCGACATCGGCGGCCAGCCCGTGCTGCGCGGCGGGCTCGTCGTGACCCGCCGCGCATACGACGGCGACATTGTGCTCGACGGCGCTCAGGGCAGCGTCGTGCTGACGCCGTCGATGACCCCGCCGGCGACCTCGCCCTGGCTGACTCTGCCGGCCGGGGTGAACACGGGCGAGGTGTCAGTCGACGTCACCATCAGCGGTCGCTGCGGCGGGCACGTGCTCGGTGAGGTGAAGAAGCCATACGAGTTCGAGTTCTTCGTCGATGTGGGCGAGGGCCTGCAGGCATACGCGATCGACTCCGAACCCGACCTGCAGCTCCGGTTCCGCGACGAGGTCTTCTTCCCCGGCTGCGGAGTCACCCCGGCCGCCACGGCCGGCTAGCGAGCGGTGCGATAACGGACCGACGGAAGGTCTGCGAACCCCCGCTCGTCGGCCGTGACCACCATCCGGCCGGTGGCTCGTGCGGTTGCAGCGATGATGAGGTCATGCGCGCCTCGTGGCCGCCCCGCGCGCCGCACGGCGGCGAGCAGTTCCGCATGCACTTCGGCGACCTGACGGTCATATGGCAGGACCGGCAGCGTGGCAACCACGTCGTCGACGTATGCGGAGCGAAGCGCACGCTTGCGGCCACTGGCGAGAAGGGCACCGACGCGAAGCTCCGCGACGGTGATCGCTGCGACGGCCACGTCGTCGGAGTCTTCGAACTCAGCGGCGACGCCAGCACCGCGCTCCAGGTCGATCAGGACCGTGGTGTCAAGCAGGAGAAGTGTCACTGCTGCTCTCGAGCTCGAGAAGCTGCCGAATGGCGACCAGCTCGTCCGGCCACGTCGGGTCAGGTCGATGCCGGCCGATCAGCGCCCTGACATCCGCTCCGTTCCCCTGTGACGCCGGCTCGAGCTGTGCGATCGCGCGTCCCCGGCGCACGATGGTGAAGTGCTCCCCTCTGTGCTCCACTGCGTCTAGGAGGTCGGAGAAGTTTCGCGCTGCCTCGGTCGCGGTGACATCTGGCACAGAAATCAGACTATCAGATCTTCGACCCGAGCAGGCGGGTAGTCGCGTGCACCCTCCCGGAATGCTCCTGCGAGCTCGCGTCAGCGAGTGGAGGTTTCGATCCCAGCCACCCGGACGACGTCGCCCTGCCGGATGGCTGTTGGTACGAGCCACCGGGGTCGGACGACGGCTGAGCCCCGCTCTCACGCTTCGTCTCCTCCCCGGGGAACACCGGAGCGACGAGAAGCGCGATGTCTTGGGTTTGATGGCCTTCGGTCCACATTGAGGGGGAGCCCATGCGTCTCGAACCGCTGAGCACGATCACGATGCGCTACGCCCGATCAAGCTGGCACCGACCGTACGCGCGCGATGTCGACTCAGCCGCCGAGTGGCTCGGCTATGGACAGGGCGAGGGCGAGGTCACCGGCGAGATCGAGGCCGCGGTGATCTGGGCCAACTATCCGCGACGACGCGAAGACGGGGTGTGGACCCCCAACGTTCGCGGCGTCCTGACGACGAGGGCCGGCAGGGACCTACTCCTGTCGATCCACGGCCAGAGTGTCGAGGAGCAGCCACCGGGGCATCGCCGCGCCGTGACCGCCCGGGTCGAGCTCACCAGCGAGGCCGCCGAATACCGCTGGCTGAACACGTGCTTCCTGGTTGGCGAGGGCGAGATCGACGAGGCCGCCGAAGAGTTTTGGCTGCATACGTTCGTCTGCATCAATGAGGTCGCGCAGGGACCGCCAGCCATCGGAGCCGAGCCACCCGACCGCTTCCGTCAGCGTGGCTCGACCGGAGCGCGGCGCTCTGACGTCAGGCCATAGTGCTCGGGGCTAGTGGGCCGGCGATGCACTCCTGCCAGAACTTGAGCCACCGCGAGTCCTGAGCGAACTGACTGCTCAACTTCGCGGCTCCCGCGGTATCGGACTCGTGCGGCAGCACGATCGACAGGCCGCCGAAGTCCTTGTGGGCGTCGTCGGCTCGCAGGTCGCGTGTGAGTCCCTTGAGGGCTGCGGCGATCGCGTCAGCCGGAGGGCCGGGGGAGAGCAGCTGTGCGAGCTTCTTGATGTCGTACGAGCCGTTCCCGACACCCTTGCCTTGCGCGGACTCGATCCTGTCGAAGATGGCGGTCGCCCGCGGCTTCGGGCTCATCGTGAGCTGCTCGTCCACCATGCGGCGGACTGGGTCCTGGAGAGCGGTGATGTGCGACGGGTCGAACGCGCCGATCGAGTATGCGTCCTTCTCCGCCTTGATGAGGTCGGAGTAGACCTCGACGACGATCGAGGCAAAGCGGGCCGCGTCGACGTCGAGGTCCGCGAGCAGGCGGTCGAACAGCGTCTGGTAGGGCCAGCCTTCAGCAGGTTCATCGATCTGCGAGGCAACCAGGATCGGCATCGGCCCGGGCGGGCGACCTTCAGTGATGCGGGCGAGCTCGGCCAGGACATCGGCGAGCGCCATAGTGCAGGCGTCGTACCCGATGACCGTGGGCAACGGCCAGTCGCTGTGCCGTTGGAAGATCTCCACGATCATGCCCGGCTCGGGGACGGTCCGGGCCTGGATTGCCGCTTGCGGGTTGGGTCCCGGTTCGTCTCCATGCCCCCACAGGATCAGGACTCGTTGGTCGGATGACCTCCAGTTGCCCTGTCGCATCTCCAGGTGTTGCTCGACCGAGGTCACGCCAACGCCCGGGGTGCGGGCGTCAGTGCGAGGGTCGATGATGCTTGAGCCGTCGTTCTGGTTGAGACAGATCGAGACCTCGAGGCCAGCTCCGCCGTCCCCCGCGAACGCCGCCTGAGCCTCGCTCACATCCTTGTCCGCGAACGCCTCCAAACCGTCCTGAACCGCCATCCAGAGCAGGACGGACCACGTCGTCGGCATGCCCACACCCCCCAGGTCTTGCACACCACACAGGTCACGGTGGACGCTCAGTGCTGCAGTCCGGGTGACAGCAAACTCCGATTGTCACCGCGCCGAGGGGGTTTCCATGAAGTTCGCTCTGTTCACCACTGTCGACTTCGACCGCGCAGTCGGAGAAACCGACGAAGACATCGTCCGGCGGTGCGCGGCGTTGGTGCAGTCGGTCGCGAACGCCCTGCCGAAGGACGTCGAGAGCACCTGGATGCTCAAGCGCGAGCCCCCGGCTGACGGCGTGCGCCTGAGCATCCTGGGCACGTATTGGAACGGCGCAGGAGCCGACAACGGCCGCCGACGCTTGAAGAAAGAACTGTCACCGGACAACCGGCAGGGTGCGAACGAGCCCAAGTTCACCCTCGACCGCAACATCGCGATCTACGGACTGGACGAGGCCCAGGAGGGGATCGACCCGTTCAAGGGGTCGCCACACATCTGATCGGTTATTGCGAGGACAGCTCGTCGCCCTCGGATGCGCGTTCGACCAGCCCGCTGCGGTGGGCAAGTGCGGCCGCCTCGGTACGGCTGCTGACGCCCAGCTTGGCCAGGATGCGCGAGACATGCACGCTGGCCGTGCTCTCGCTCATCGTGCGACCAGGCACCGACAGAGCGCGTGCGATCCGACGATTGCTCAGCCCCTGCGCCAAGAGCTGGAGGACCTGTGCTTCGCGGTTCGTCAGGTTGAAGGGTCCAGCTGTCGGGCGTTGCCCGGCCGATGCCTGGCGAGGCAGGTCGACGTCGAGCCGAACCCGGAATGCCGAAGCGAGGCCTTCGACTGAGGTCTGGATCCCAGCGAAGCCGTGCCGGCCGGCCAGCTCGGCCGTCGCCCGCAGTCGGGTCCCCGCCGCTTTTCGCTGCCCGGCCAGGCCGAGCGCGGCTGCTTCCTGCAGTGCGCAGTACGCCGCCATCGCCGGGGTGTCGCCCCAGGCGTCGCCCGCGACCCGCCACGGCCCATCCGCGGTCGGGTCGCGCACTCGGGCTTGCTCAGCCTCGACGATTCGCTGGTAGGCCGCCAGCTCGATGGCCGCACCGTCGCCCGCGGGCCGAGCGACCAATCGAACGAGTCGATCAGCGCAGGACTGCGCGACTGCGATCGCCGGCGTCCGCGAATCGGTCTCCGGCTGGGAGTGCCTGGCGATTCGGTCGGCCTCTGCACGGATCCGCAGCCAGATCAGCCGGGCGATGAGTTGCGGGTCATCGTCAACGAGCGCGGCCAACACCTCGTCGAGCACCGCCACTGCCGCGTCCGGCAGGTGCTTCCACAACAACAGCTCCGCCCGCGCTGCGGCGAGCTGGCCGACGGTCTGATAGTCGTCGTCGGCCAGCCTCGCCTCGGGAAGCATCGCGAGCATGCGGTTCGCTTCGTCGAAGTCGCCCCGCGCCGTGGCCAGCTCCACGCCGTAGATCACCAGCATCACCTGGACGCCGGCGGACGGGTTCCGCTCGAAGGCGTCCGCCAGCACCGCCTGCGCTTCGTCGAGCTGTCCGAGCCGGAGGTGCTCGGATGCCGCGTTCGACCACATCAGGATCGCGTCACTCGAATCCGCGCCCAGTGATCGCGCGACGTCGATGCCTTCGAGGGAGGTCGTGAGCGCGTCTGGCCATCGCCCGGCGCGCTCGAGTGCGAACGCCTTGTTTGCATACGCCGCGACCAGCCGGTCGCGGTCGCCAACTTCTCGCGCCCGACTCACTGCCACGTCGAGTTGCTCCAGGCCGGCGTCGGTGTCGCCGAGTAGAACCAAGTCGAGCCCGAGAAGGTAGCCAGCTTTGATCTCCTGGGCCGGCATACCCGCCCGGCGGGCGAGTTCCAGCGCATCGCGGGCCAGAGCCGCGGACCCTGCGTAGTCGCCGCGCACCATGAGATTTCCGCTTGCCACAACCGCTCGGGTCGCCGCGTCTCCCCAGCGCTCGATCCAGGCGTTGGCCTGGTCGAGATCCGCCCGCGCTGCCCACAGGTCGCTGTTCATATCGAGCAACAGCCGTCGAACGACGGCTTCATCGTGGCTTTGGTCTGCGATGGACAACGCACGCTCGATGAAGTACTGCGTCACGTCGTTGCGGCCGGCCCAGTGCGCCACCTCGGCCGCTTCGGCCAGCAGCTCGAACTCGCGGATTGCCTCATCGTTCGACCGCACGCCGTCCGCCAGGACCATGCGGCTGAGCAGCTCGATCCCGTTCTCGTAGAGCCGAACAGCCTCTGGGTACGCATACGCGCGAGCAGCCGCGCGAGCAGCCGCAACGGTCGTAGTCAGCGCACGTGCGTCGTCGTCTGCGAGGGACCAGTGGTACGCGAGCTCGCCGAGGACGACGGCATCGTCACCTCCGCGGCGTTGAGCATCGCTGTCCAGAGCTGCTGCGACCGAGGCATGGACGGCCTGCCGTTCGCTCGGCAGCAGCAGACCGTACGCCACCTCCCGGGTCAGCGCGTGCCGGAAGCCATAGGTCGACGGGGGATGGAACACCAGCACCCTGCGGTCGACGGCGGCCCGGACCGCGGCTGCCAGCCGGTCGGGCGGGAGGCCGGCCGCAGCGGCGATCACGCGATGCTCGACGTCTCGACCGAGCGCCGCAACGCAGGCAACGAGCTGTCGGGAATCGTCAGGCAGACCCGACAGCCGCAGCCGGACCGCGTCGGCGATGCGATGTGGGACATCCGTGACTTGACCATCACCGGTGCTCCCGACGATCTCCTCGATGAACAGCGGGATGCCGCCAGACCACCTCTGCGCGTACTCGACAAGCCCGTCTGAGGCCTCTCGCTGAATCGAGCGCACCAGGTTTGCGGTGGACTCCGGCCCTAGGCCGACGAGCTCCACACGATGGGCATGCCGGTGTCGCGCAAGCCCGCTGAAGTTGCTCTGCCAGTCAATGTCGTTCGGCAGGTCCTCGTTGCGATGGGTGACGATCAGCAGAGCCGACCGATCGACGAGGCCTTCGAGCACGTACGCGAGCACGTGCAACGTGGATCGGTCCGCCCAGTGGGCATCCTCCACCGAGACCACGAGTGGCTGCTTGCTGGCCAGCCGGTCGACGAGCTGCAGAACGAGTTCGAAGATATGAACGGGGGAATCCCCGGCCGCGTTGGCCACCGGGTGAGCGCCTTCGACCGCGCTGGGCAGCAATAGCGCGATGTCCGGGGCCGACGCTCCGAGCAACTCCTGCAAGCCGTCATCGCCGATCTCCGCCCGCAGCGTGCGCAGCATCCTGCGAAATGGGAGGAACGGCAGGTCGCCAGCGGCGATGTCCAGACAGGCGCCGCTCAAGGTCCGGCAGCCAGCGGACTGCGCTCGCGCCAAGAACTCATCGAGCAGCCGGGTCTTGCCGATCCCGGCCTCTCCGCTCAGCAGCACCAGGGTCGGCTGGCCCTGGCGGGCCGCATGCAGCGCAGCGAGCAGGGTGCTGAGTTCCTCGTCGCGGCCGATGAGCCTGGGGCTCACCACCACGCTGGCCATGCCCACGAGTGTCCCGACTTTCCATCGCGAATGTGGACGTTGGCGGGGTTGGGAGGGCCTCCCAACCACGCCAACGTCCACATTTGCGGGATGGGCTAAGGGAACCGGGCGCAGCGGGTAAGGGTTTGCCGGATTCCGTCCGCCGCCATCGCGCCGACCCTCGACGCATGGACACCCGGAATCGGCAATGGAACCTCGCGGCGGCGACGGTGATTGTGGCGCTGCTGTTCGGCCCGGCGCTCCTTGCGGCCCTCCGCGCGATCGTCAACCTGCCGGTCAGCGCCGCGTCGGTCGTGTGGGCGCAGGCCCACGGCGCCGACTGCACCGCATACCGGGACCTGACCATCGCGTGCAGCCGGATGGACGGCGGCTTCTCCAACCAGGGGACCACGTTCGGCAACGTCTGGCTGTTCGACGAGAAGGGCGGCCCCGCCCGGCAGCGGCACGAAGCGAAGCACTCGACCGAGTGGGCGCTGTTCGGCGGCGGGCCGGCCTTCCCGCTGCTGTATGCCGGCGAGCACCTGCGCGCCGGCGACATCCGGCGCAACGTCTTCGAACGTTGGGCCGACCTCGAGGACGGCGGCTGGGGAGGACATCCGGCCGACTGAACCCGCCCCGCTGGCGCTGAGCCAGCTCCCGCACCGCTGATCGCAGGTCGTGGACCGCCACGGCCTCAGCCGACCTCGCCCATCTCACGGCCAACGAAGGGACCTGTCATGCCCGGCTACTGCGGCGGCCGCGCCGCCCACTGCACCACCAACGACGAGCAGTCCAACCCGAACGACGAGGAGAGGTGACGACCATGGCCACGTATGAACTGATCAGGACCGAGCCGGTCGAGTTGCCGACGCGCATACCGGGGTCACCGACCGTGCGCAGCCACCTGGCTTGGGCGGTCGTGAGCACGCTGCTGTGCTTCGCCCCGACCGGAGTCGCCGCGGTCGTGTATGCGGCTCGCGTGCAGCCTTTGCTGGCCGCGGGCGATGTCGAGGGCGCGCGGAGCGCATCGAGGATCGCCAAGCAGCTGTGCATCGTCAGCCTGGCGTTGACCGGGCTGTTCGTCGCCGTGATCGCATCCGGCATCGACGGGTATGCGGCGGCCTGACGCACAATCGGTTTGGTAGGCGGAACGGAAGCGGGAGCCGTCGTTTCGCCTACCAAACCGGGGAGGGAACTGCTGGTGCGCGAGGGGGGAGTTGAACAATCGAATCTGCGGCGAGATCAGGCGAGGTCGAGCGCGAAAGCCCAGGTCAGACGCTCGCGGCGGCATCTCCCCCCTCTCATCCAGGGCCTGAGTGACCCCGTAACCCCCGCGATAACCCCTTCGTCGCCCCTCGCCGGGGTACACTCGCAACCACGGGCTCGGGCGACCTCCACGGCACCCAGCCGACCGCACGAGCGACGCCCGGTCCTCATGCCAGATGCGGTGGTGGTCGCGGCGCGACCGGCAGGGCTGACCCGGCTCGGCCGGCACCGCGGGCACCACCCGCCGTACGGGCACAGCGCCTGGTGCGAGGCGAGGTGGGGGACTGACGATCACCCCGCACCAGACGCATCCGGTCACGGCGTGATGGTGACCTCGGCGATGCCGCTCGGCAGCGTCACGAACGGCACCGCGCGGATCTCGGCGAGCACGACGAGCGTGTTCTTGATGAACAGGTCGGCGTGCTGGTCGGCGACCAACAGCCGCGTCCCTTCGGTGACGGCGAGCGTCGCCGCGGACCGGGCGATGCCGAGGACGGTCTTGGCCGGGATGTTCGGGTCGGGTCGTCAACGTCGGGAAGCCGGCCGGGTACCCGACCCAATGCCCATCGGTGCCCTTCACCATCGACGCCCCGACCGCATCGGCCGGGTTGCACGGCGACACCGATGTCGGTGAAGCCCTTGTTCGTCAGGTCGGTGGTCGCGGTCACGACCGCGGTCACAAAGTCGGCTGCGGTGCCGGGGACGGTGTCGGCGGCGAGCAGCGCGGCAGCGGCGAGTGGTCGAGCCGGGCAGCGATCAGTGAGGCGAGCCGGGTCCGCAGGTACACGTCACCGCCGGTCACGTCGTGCAGCCACTGCCTCGATCACCGCCGTCCACACGGCGACCGTCTGCGCGACGGCCTGCTTCTGAGTGAACGTCGCAGCCCACTCCGGCTTGGCGGCGCCCTCGGCGACGACGGCGGCCGGGTTCGTCGCGTAGTCGGTGGTGTCTTGCAGGTACTCGAACAGGCCAGTCGTCGCGGTCGTCGACCCGATCAGCGACAGCACACCGCCGGTCGGGGCGACCGGGGGCCCGGCGATGCCGAGGAACGACTTCGGCCCGTCGGTGCCGATCAGCAGCACCGCTCGGGTGTCGATGTCGTCGCGGGCGAGGGTCCCGGCTCCGCCGTTGCGCTGGTAGTCGCGGAGCAGGTCGGCGAGCGGTCCGGTGCCGGGCTCGTAGCCGCGTCCGGCGTTCGGGGGTGCGCCGTTGCGGCGGTAGGTCGGCAGCGTGACTCAGCCGCTCACGTTCGTTGTTGGCGTCGGCGCGGGCGTTCATCTCATCGGCGATCCCTCGGGCGGCAGCGATGTCATCGGGGTCGGCACCGTCGGCGAGCCGGTCGCTGACGGCGGTGGCTTCGGCGTCGAGTTCGGCGCTGGTCATCCGGGCGTAGGGCTTGGGCTTGTTGGTGGGCAGGGCAGCGGGCATTTCGTCACTCCAAGGACGTGCGAGGTGAGGGACGCCCGATGACGGGGGCAAACCGACCCGCTCGGGTCAAGGCGTGCAGCGGATACCGCCAACAGCGACGCTAGCCCTCGGCGCCGACAACGGGAATGGTCGCGATACCGCCCGACCGGGCATAACGGACATGGCCCTGAGAGGCTCTGTGCGCGATTCTGAGGGCCTGACCCCCGGTTTGGTATCCGGAGGTGCCCCCCGTCCTACGGTCTTGGACCTTCGAACAGCGACAGAGTGGCGACGGGAGCCCGGAGGCGGCACGCTCCGGGCCTCGACCGAGCGTTCGGGTATCTCGACCACCCCGCGGGCTCAGGTCGGGCTCTCCGGGGCTCCTAGACGGTGTACCCCTCAGGCGCCGGGGGTGAGCGGGTACCCCCTCGGCGGGGTAGGAAACCGTTACGCCCCAACGGGTTTCGGCCCCGGCGAGTTCGGCGAGGCGGCTACGCGGGGGGCGACGGGTCGATCAGCGACTCAACGAGCGCCTTCACCTGCTGCCGCTCGGTGGCCTCCCGGGCGAGCGTCGCGGCCAGCACGTCGGGGTCCTGCCTCGCCTCGATCGCCTCACGCAACATCTCGCGCAGCACCGGGGTCGGCAGCGCATCCACCTGCACGTCCTCGCCGGGCTCGGCGAGCCGGTAGTGCTCGACCTGTTCGGCGGTGAGAGCGATGCGAACCACGACCGGCGGCAGCGGGTACAGGTCGGAGTCGTCGCCCTTGCGGATGATGTCGGTGTAGAGGGCGTCGAGGTCGCGCTGAAGCACCGCGGTGATGTCCTCGCCTGCCTTGTCGCGGTCGCCGAAGTGCAGCACGACCGTCGGCACCTCACGCAGCATCGCGGCGTACGCCTCGACGTAGCGGACGGTGGTCGTGTCGAACCCACCCGCGGCGATGAACGGCACGCCGTACTCGTCGGCGACCTCGCCGAGCGTCACCTTGAGGCCGCGGTGCTCGGACCAAGCGATCAGGTACGCGGCCTGCCCGGCCTGCCGGTCGAGCCGGTACCGGGCGGCCTGCCGCCTCATCTCGGCCACGAAGTCGCCCGGCTCGTCGTACGGCTCGGCGTACGCGCGGTCGGTGACCTCGGCGACCGCCTTCCACGGCAGCAGCCCCGCTCGCCGGGCCCGGCCCAGGAAGTTCCCCACCGAGTCGTACGAGTTCTTGCCCTTGTCGTCGTACAGGCCCGCCTCGTACGCGACGTACAGCACGCGGCGGATCAGCAGCGGCCACTCGTCCTCAAGGTCGAGCGCGATCTTCAGCACGGCTCGCCCCTTGTCGCGGGGCTGCCACTCGGCCAACCCGATCACCCGCGTCACCACCGTCGTTCACCCCCCTTCGCTCGTCGTTCGCTGCCGCTCGGGCGGCCCGCCGCCTCGCCCCGCGACGCTACCCCGAAAGCCCGGAATCCCCTTATGTACCAACGGTTCTCGGCGATACGTGAGGGACGTCATGGCGCCGCTTCGCCTCGCGGCGTACCCGCTCCTTCACCATCGCGTCGAGCAGGCCGTCAACGTTCGGGTCGGCGATCACTCGGCTCAGGTTCGCGGCGAGCAGCCCGGCGATGCCGACCGCGGCGAGGGCGACCTGCGGGGCTCTGGCGTCATCCCACAGCGCCGCGAAGTCGTCCGACTTCTGGTGCGCGCTCGCCCGGATCAGCCCATACGCGAGTAGCCAGTCGTCGTTCGTCGGGCGTACCGGGGGCTCGCTCACTCGTCGGTCCTCTCGATGGTGGCGCTGGCGCGAGCCCGGTCGAGGTCGCGGCGGCAGATGCGGCAGTGGCCGATGCGGCCGTCCGGTCGCCGGTACGTCGTCTCCGGGGTGCGGAGGTGGCCGCGGGGGCAGGCGTGGGAGCGGTCGAGCCTGAGGTGGCAGGACCGGCACAGGGCCGTGTAGTCGAGCAAGTTGGCGCTGTACGGGCACCCGCGCTCATCGATCAGCGGCGAGGGCATCGGGCCGACGTAGGCCCACTCGGTCGCCCGCTGACCGCACGGGCACAGATGGCGGGCGGGCGCACCGCGGGCTCGCCTGATCCAGTCGTGGACCGTGCGGTAGGCCGGGCGCAGCGTCGAGGCGGGTGTCTGGGTCTCGCCTCGCGCCCAGGTCGGAGTGGTCGCGGGGGGCGTCGAAGGCGTTGAGCCGTCGCTAACGGCGTTGCGCGACGCGTCAGTCACAGGACCTCCCCGCAAAGATCGCAGGCGAGGTCGCCGGTCTCGGCGTCGTAGTGGTGGTGGGCGTCGGGGTGCGCGCAGTCGTCGCTAACGGCGTTACCCGACGCGTTACCCGACGCGTTACCCGACGCGTTAGCCGGGTCGGGTCGGGTCGGGTCAGGTCGGGAAACCCAAACCCCGCTACTAGGAGAAAGAGACCCTCCTCGGTAACGGTTTGAGGCGGCAGCCCGGCCCTCTTGCGGTCGTACCTCTGCTGCCGCTCAACGTTGTTCGCCCGCCGCTTCGCGATCACCTCTGGTGAGGGCTCGTGCCCATGTGGTGCTTGATGCGCCAGCCTTCCTCGACCTCGACCCAGAACCCGCGAGCAACCAACTCCGCAACAGCGACCAACGGCTCAGAGGTGGTCTCGGCGAGGCGGTGAAGGTGACGGGTCTCGATCAGCCCGCCGGTCTCCCGCTTCATCACCCACGACAGCGCCTCGACGTGCGTGCGGACCGCGGCATCGGACAGCGGTGAGCACTCGGCCGGGAACTCGTCACCGATCTTCAGCCAGGTCACGGCTCAGGGCCGCTCGATGCGGATCGAGCCGAGGGGGTTGGGCTCGTCTCGCCTCTGACCCACGCGGACCTGGGCGTCCTCCGGTTGCGGGGGTTTCTCGGGTGTTATGTCAGGTTGCTGAGGGGTCGGTCGGGTGGTGGGCAGCCCGAGCCATTCGCGTAGCGCCGCGGTCGGCACGAAGCGACGGCGGGTGCCGAGCCGGACGTTCGGTAACGGGTTCTCGTCGGCGTCGGCGGCGAAGCGGACCCGGTAGTACGACCAGCCGAGCGCCTCGGCGGTCCGGGGGAACGACATCACCGGCTCGTCCTCGGCCCACGGGATGCCCGCGGCGGGCAGCGGACACATGGGGTGCCTCGCGTTTCAGGCACCTCAGGCCGGGGCGCTGTTACCGGCCTAGAAAGGGCTACCCCTTGCGAGGGGTACAAAAGCCCTTCTAGTCCCTAATTTTACCGGGTTTAGGCGGGTTATCGCTAGGTTTCGACCTCGAACTATCCCCCCTCGCGGTAAGATCAACTTGCCGCTGACCTGCGGTTATGGACATCTGTTCGGGCGGTGAGCCGCCCGACAACCCCCGCGAGGAGACCCGCCACAAATGCCACCGACGACCACCCGCCGACGCTCCAAGGGCGAGGGCAGCCTGTACACGACACCTCGCGCCAACGGCTCCACCAGCCACGGCTACGAGGTCGTCTTGCGGGACGCCCTCGACCGCCCCACCCGGATCAAGAAGTCGGGCTACCGCACGAAGGCGGACGCGCAGAAGGCGCTGCGGGCGCTGCTGTCGGACCACGACGCCGGGCGGCTGTCGATGCCGTCGAAGATCACCCTCGCCGAGTACGCGGCGCGCTGGTTGGAGCGGCGGGCGACCGCCGACCTCGCCCGCACGACGTGGCTGTCGTACGAGAAGAACCTTCGGGTGCATGTGCTGCCGCGGCTCGGGTCGCTGCCCCTGCAGAAGATCACCAAGGCGCACATCGAGCAGATGTGCTCGGCGCTGCTCGCCGGGGGTCGCGCTGACCATCTCGCCGGTCAGCCGCTCGGCCCGCGCACCACCGCGTACTGCCTCGGCATCGTGAAGGCGGTGCTGGCGGGGGCCGTCGAGGACGACCTGCTGACCCGTAACCCGGCTCAGGCGGTCAGGCCACCCGGCAGGCCGGGACCGAGCGCACCAAGACGACCTGGACCGGGCCGCAGGTCGGCGCCTTCCTGCGGGCGACCCGCGCCCACCCGTTCGGGTCGGCGTGGCATCTGCTGGCGACGACGGGGCTGCGCCGCGGCGAGTGCCTCGGGCTGCGGTGGAGTGATCTCGATCTCGACACCGGGACGGTGCGGGTGCAGCGGTCACTCGTCGACGTGCACCTGGGCGTGCCGACCTTCCACGACACCAAGACCGTCAAGGGTCGTCGGCTGATCGCGCTCGACCCCGGCACCGCCGACGTGCTCAAGGCGCACCGGGCGCATGTGCTGGCGGCGCGGCTGGCGGTCGGCGCCGGGCAGCCACCCGACGACTCGCTCATGTTCACCCGTGATGACTTCCGCCCGATCCACCCCGACGGCTTCTCCAAGGCGTTCCGTGAGACGACCGCGGCGCTCGGCCTTCCGCCGATCAGGGTTCACGACCTGCGGCACACGTGGGCGACGTTGGCCCTCGTCGAGGGGGTACACCCCAAGGTGGTTCAGGAGCGGCTCGGGCACACCAACATCGGCATCACCCTCGACACCTACTCATCGGTCGTGCCGGGCATGGACCGCGACAGTGCGGCGACGGTGGCCGCCGTCATCGGCTTCGCGTGAGCGGGCCGTCAGTCGTCGTCCCAGTCGGCCTCTTAGATCACGCCAAAGACCACGAGAAGGATCAGGATAATGGTCGCGAAGACCAGCACCATCACTACCGTCTGCATGTTGTTTCTCATCCGCGTGCATCCCAATGCAGCAAGTTGGCATCTGGGTCGCCGTACGGCGGTTCTCCAGGCTCCAGCGGCGGGGTGCGCGGGTCGCGCTGGTCGTCCGGTGTCGGTGTGGTCATCGCAGCACCTCTTGACGGCTCGACCCCCGCGTCCCCCGGAGCGGGGAGCGGGGGCCCATATCCCTTGCGGTTATTGGGTTCTACGGTG
>CAWIIE010000018.1:0-8435 GCA_963836025.1 uncultured Actinomycetota bacterium | reverse complement strand
CGAGTCGGGACTCGTGCAGCCCGGCTCGTGAATCGTCACGCCAGGGCTCCCCCGCTGCCGTTGTCCCTCCCCTGCCCGCGTACCCGCAGGGAAGGCGCAACACGAGCCGGGGTGCTGGCTCAGCGCAGCGCCCGCGCGGGGTCGCGTCCGGTAACGGCGAGCAGACGATCCGCGCTTGACGGCAGGGGCGCCGACCGATCGGCACTGGCGCGGCGAACCGGCGGCCACGGTCTTGCGGTGCGATCGCGCCTGCGGGCGACGGGCAGCAGATGAGTTCCCCGCGAGCGCCGGCGGGATCGCGGCCGGGTGACCGGTCGCCTGCGCGACGTCCCAGCCGTGGACCGTGATCTCCAGCGCAGCGGTCGCGGCGAGCATCTGGCCCGGCAGCGCCGCGTCCCAGACCCGCACGGACCCGCGCCCAGCATGACTGCTGCTCCACGCACCGAGCAGCGCGCACGCCTTGCGCTGGATACCGGCGATCGTCGCGTCCGGCTGGTGGCTCAGGTCCATCCCGACCGCGCCGAGCGCCCTCCCGTTGAAGGCGTCGAGCGCGTCGTCCATGTGAGCCAGCAGCGCGGCCAGGTCCCAATGCGTGCACGGCGTCGGCACCGCCCAACGCAGCGGGTCGCGAGGGGCGCCCGCTTCGCCAGCGTGGTCCGGGTATATGCGAGGGAGCGTTCGAGCAACTCGACGGCGGGCGCCAGGGCGTCGAGCCCGGCCGTCATGGCCGGCCCGTCGCGGCGTTACCACGGCGATATAGCCGGCCGAAAGTGCCGCCGGCAGGCCGAACGTCTCGAACAGCCGGCTCTCGAAGAAGACGCTCGCATGCCGGACCCGATCGCCGTCGAGCTCGAGCACCTGGAGCTGGAACGGGCGGAGAAGCTGCCGTCTGCCGAGCGCAGGTACAAGCCAAACGCCGGCTGGCCGTTGGCCGACGTCGCCAGCATCGGCATGTCCTGCGCCCCGCCCGGCAGTCGCGATGAGCTCGCCAATGTTCACAGCGCCGCGATACCAGCCGACGAACGGCGGCATCTCCCACACCGCCTTCTCGGTCGGCGTCCACTCGATGCTGTCGATGTCCTTGCGCCAGAACGCCTCCACGTAGCAGTAGAGCGTGGCCGGCCCCTAGGCTGCGAGCGACCTCCACGGTCACGGTGTCTTCGGTCAACGCTTGGTCAGCCAGCTGCGCATGCGCCCGCTGCAGAGCGGAGTTGACCGCCGCCGGTGTTGAGTGGTTTCGAGCGCCTCGGCGACCTCCGCGGCGGACCACCGCAGCACATCGCGCAGGATGAGCACCGCGCGCTGACGTGCCGGCAGGTGCTGAAGCGCGGCCACGAAGGCGAGCCGGATCGATTTCGCGCTCGGCCACGACCACCGCCGCGTCGGGGGATCAGCTTCGAGCCACGGGATCTCGTCGTCCTCGACCAGCGGGTCGCTGCCCAGCACATCCAGCAGCCACCAGGCCGGTGGGCGTCGGCCGGCCGGTCGGCTCTCGAGGTTGTCAGGCAGACGTTCGTAGCGATCCGGTTGAGCCAGGTGCGCACCGAGGACCGTGCCTCGAAGCTCGCGCTGGACTTCCACGCACGCAGCAGCGTCTCTTGCGTGAGGTCTTCTGCGTCGTAGACCGACCCGCTCATCCGGTAGCAGTGCGCGAGCAGCTCGCCGGGGTGGCGCTTCGCCAGAGCGTCGAAATCGTCCAGCTCTGAGCGGATGTCCGTTGACTCGCTCATTTGTGGGGTCCTCGTTGTCGTGCGGGCCCTGTCGCGGTGTGTTGGTCAGTCTTGCGCCGACCGCGCCCCGCGTCGACCGACGAGCTCATCGCCTTCACCGCGGCACCTCGTCGTCGCGCAGCGGGCAGGCGATCTCGTCCGCCGGCAGGCGGGCCCCGCAGTCGCGACAACGCCGCCGCCGCCGGGAACAGCCCGCGAACGAGGATGGTGCGGTGATCCCGACCAGCTCGGAGATCGGTCCCGCCAGCGCCATCGACACCGGCATCAGGCTGATCGACACGAAGAAGTCCAACGAGGCGACCCTGCCCAGCAGGTGCGCCGGACCCGGCGCTGCAGCAGGGTTCCCCAGATCACTATGGCCGGGAACTCGCGCCCGCCACGAACGCCGACGCCACGATCATCCATACCGCGGTCGCCATCCCCATCACGACGAAGGGCGGGCGGCCGAGGCCCCGCATCAGGATCATCGTGGTCGGTACCGCCGCGGCATCCCACCGAAGCCATGGCGAGCGAGCCGACCGCGCCGCCCACCCCGAACGCGATCAGCACCATCGCGTGGTCGCTCGGCCCGCCACCGAGCCGGTCCTTGACGAGGAAGGGGACGAGCACCTGAGCGGCCCCATGATCGCGAGGATCATCAGGGATGCGAAGAGCAGCGTCACCAGCAGCCACGGCGTCCGGACCATGTATGCGAAGCCCTCGCGCAGGTCGGCCAGCGCGGCGCCGACCGGGTCCGCATCCGGCTCCGCCGTCCAGGTCACGTCGCACCGGCGTCAACGGCACGGTCATCAGCGCGAGCCGCCCGCCGAGCGCGAAGACGGCGGCCAGCACGAGAGCGGCCCCGGCGGAGAAGGACGCCACCACGGCACCGGCAACCGCCGGCCCCAGCGCCTGCGCGGACGGCCGGACCATGCCCTTGAACCCGTTGACCGCCTGCAGTCGCGAGTTAGGCGCCAGCGCGGGCAGCCATGCGGAGTACGCCGGGTAGTAGAAGGCGAAGCCGACGCCGGTCATGAACCCGACCGCTGCCAGGTGCCGCAGTTGGGTCGCGTCGGTGACCAGAGCAACGCCACCAGCCCGATGCCGGCGAGCTCGACGGTCGCGACAAGAGCAGGATCCGCTTCTGCGGGACCCGGTCGGCGACCACGCCGCCGAGCAGCGCGGGCAGCAGCACCCCGAGGCGCCGGCGGTGGTCACGACCGACAGCTGGGCCGGTCCACCACCGATCCGGATGACCTCCCAGACCTGGGCGACGACCCAGACTCCGACGCGAAGCCGGACAGCACCAGCGCGACCGCGAGGCGTCGGTATGCGGTATGCCGGAACGGCGCCAGCGCGCGAGGCAGCCGAGACGGCGCAGCCAGTTCGAGGTCCAGTTCGGTTTCGGCGTCGACGGTCAGGGTGCTCATGGCATTAGGACGGGTGAACGTCCCCGAACTCATCGGTACCGCCCGCTTCATGTGGGGCCTCCGCTTCACGTGTGGGGCCTCCGCTTCACGTATGCCTGCAGTGGAGGCCCAACATCTGAAGCGGACAGGTCCCTTCCCGTGATCTTGCGCAAAGTTCCTGCGGGGTCAGCGCACGGCGCCTGGTACCGCCCACGCCGCGGACCGGGTTCGCCACCACAGCAGCAGACCCGCACGCCCATGAACCAGAACAGCGCCCACACAACGCCGCCTGACCCGCGTCCGCCGCAGCACCAACCAGGCAGCCGGCAGGAACGCCGCATACATCGCGATCTGCGCCCAGGCGAGCCGCGCGCGTCGCCGGCACCGATCACGATCCGTCCCAGACCGAAGACCGGGCCGGCCGGGGCTGCATGAGCGCGACCACGACGAGCGAGGCGGCCAGCAGCGCAGCCACGTCTGCGTCGTTGGTGAAGATCGAGGCGTACGGCACCCGCAGCGCCACCACCAGCAGGAGCAGCAGCACACCGAGCCCGAGACTCCACCCCACCAGCCGCTGCACGACCGCGTGCGCTCCGTCGACGTCGCCGCCACCAAGCCGCTTGCCGACCACCGCCTGACCCGCGATCGCGAGCGCGTCCATCCCGAGCGCGAGCAGGGACCCGGTCTGCATCGACACCTGGTATGCGGCCAGGTCGGCATCCCCGAGTCGCGCGGCGACGGCGGCGGCGAACAAGAACACCAGCCGCAGCGCGATGGTTCGCACGAACAACGGCGCGGACGTCGTCCCGGCTGCGAGCACGCCACCCAGGTCCGGTACCCACGACGCGTGATGCCGAGCCGCGCCGCGCCCGACCACGAGCACGAACCACGCGGCCGCACCGGTCTGCGCGATGACCGTGGCCCACGCCGACCCTTCGATGCCCCAGCCGAAGCCGAGCACGAACAGCGCGGCCAGTCCGAAGTTCGCGGTCGCCGACACGACCGCGACCACGAGCGGTGTGCGCGTGTCCTGCAGTCCGCGCAGCACACCGGTTGCCGCCAGCACCAGCAGCATGGCAGGCAGACCGAGGACCGAGATCCGCAGGTATGCGACCGCATACGGGGCCACGGCCTCCGACGCACCCAAAGCGCGCACAACCGGTTCCGCGGTCAGCACGCCGACAAGCAACAGCAGCACCCCGAGGCCGACCGCGAGCCACATGCCGTCGATGCCTCGGTGCAGTGCCCTGGTCAAGTCGCCCGCGCCGAGGAGCCGTGCGGTGACGGCTGTCGTGCTGTACGCCAGAAAGATGCAGAGCCCGACGACCGTGGTCAGCACCGTCGCCGCGGCGGCTAAGCCCGCCAGCGGCTCGGTCCCGAGGGTGCCGACAATCGCGGCGTCGCCGAGCAGGTACAACGGCTCCGCGACCAGCGAGCCGAACGCCGGAATCGCCAGCCAGAGCAGCTCTCGATCCGTCGGGTCACGGAACGGCCGGCGCACCCGGGCCACGCTAGACGAGAAGTTTTCGTCCACAGGCGGTGGACGGCATCAGCGCAGGTGATGCCCGGTCCGCAGGCGGTGTCCGCGTCAAATCCACACCCGATCGCACAGCGGGTGTGGATCGGTCACGGTCGGGATGCACACCATGTCCACCGCCGCATCACAGGCCCGAATGGACGATGTCGGACCCCACCGATAGAACACTTCCGGCATCGGACCCGCGCCGGTGCTGACAAGTCCAGCAGAGCGATCGGGGGTGTGGCTGTGTCGGTCGTGGAGCTGCCAGCACCGCACGAGCGCGAGCCGCAGTTCGAGCGCACCCCGCCGCAGGACCTGTTCGCCGAGCAGTGCGTGCTCGGTGGCATGCTGCTGAGCAAGGACGCGATCGCGGATGTCGTCGAGCAGATCCGCTCCGACGACTTTTACAAGCCGGCGCATCAAGAGCATCTTCGACGCCAGCGCTCGACCTGTACGGCCGCGGCGAGCCGGCGGACGCCGTCACCGTTGCCGCCGAGCTGACCAAGCGAGGTGAGATCGGCCGGGTCGGAGGCGCGCCCTACCTGCACACCCTGATCTCGTCGGTCCCGACCGCCGCGAACGCCGGCTACTACGCCCGGATCGTGCGCGAGCGCGCCATCCTGCGTCGGCTGGTCGACGCCGGCACCCGCATCGTGCAACTCGGGTATGCGGTGGACTCCGGCGATGTCGACGACCTCGTCGACCGGGCGCAGGCCGAGGTCTACTCGGTGACCGAGCGCCGCTCCAGCGAGGACTACCAGCCGTTGTCGGCGTTGATGGACGCCACCATCGACGAGCTCGACAAGATTGCCTGGCACGGCGACCAACTGGTCGGCGTGCCGACCGGCTTCGCAGACCTCGACGCGTTGACCAACGGGCTGCATCCCGGCCAGATGATCGTCGTGGCTGCTCGGCCTGCCGTCGGGAAGAGCACACTGGGGACTCGACGTCGCCCGGTCGCGTCTATCAGGCACGGCCTGACGTCGGTTATCTTCTCCCTCGAGATGGCCCGCAACGAGATCGTGATGCGGCTGCTGTCCGCGGAGGCCGGGGTGGCCCTGAACCACATGCGCTCGGGCACGCTGTCGGACAACGACTGGACCAGGTTGGCCCGCAAGATGGGCGAGGTCCAGGCGGCACCGCTGTTCATCGACGACTCACCGAACATGTCGATGATGGAGATCCGAGCCAAGTGCCGCCGGCTCAAGCAGCGGCACGACCTCAAGCTCGTCATCATCGACTACATGCAGCTCATGAGTAGCGGCAAGCGGGTCGAGAGCCGGCAGCAGGAGGTCTCGGAGTTCTCTCGCGCCATGAAGCTGCTGGCGAAGGAGCTGAAGGTCCCGGTCATCGCGGTCAGCCAGCTCAACCGTGGCCCGGAGCAGCGCTCCGACAAGCGGCCGCAGCTGTCGGACCTGCGCGAGTCCGGCGCGATCGAGCAGGACGCCGACATGGTGATCCTGCTTCACCGCGAGGATCTCTACGAGCGTGAGTCCCCTCGTGCCGGTGAAGCCGACTTCATCGTGGCCAAGCACCGCAATGGGCCGACCGGGGAGATCACGGTGGCGTTCCAGGGTCACTATTCACGCTTCGTCGACATGGCTCCTGGGTGACGCGCCGCAGGTCGCGAATGCTGACATCGCATCGCATCCCTATCCGCGACGATCTCGCTGGTTGTCGTACGCGCGCCTGGCGATGCCGTGCGCCTCGACGAGCAGCTCGGCCAACTCCGCCGCCGTTCGCTCGTGCGGGTTGACCACGCACACCCAATGCAGCGGAGCATAGATTGGATGCGGCATGACCGTGTCGGTGGCCGTGTAGTCGAAGCCCGTGTCGATGACCTCGTGTCCGGCCGCCTCACGCGGCGCCCGTCCGAAGCGACCTTCGTAGGTTCCGCGACTCACGCCCAGGTTCACCCGGTACGTCGAAGCGTCCCGATCGAGCAACGAAGCGGCGTCGTCGCGGTCACCGGTCATGAGGGTGCAGAACGGGAACCGCCACTCGGGCACGGTCACCCCGTCCGGGTCGTAGAACAGGTACCAGTCACCGGCGCCGGTCGTCGTCACCAGACCGGTCAGGCGCTGCTTGATGGCCCCGAGGATGGATTCGGCATCCGTCAGGTCGGACGGATCGAACGGTTTCATGCCGGGTCCTCAGGAGAAATCGATGCGCAGCACGGCGCGGCGCAACGTCGGTCTGCTGACCTCGGTGAACCCGGCGGCCTCGAAGGTGGCGAGGGTGCCGACGTGCAGCTCTTCGAGGATGACGTTGGTCGTTGTTATCGGATAGCCCTCGACGGCTCGCGCGCCGCGCTGGCGGGCGAAGTCCACGGCGGCACGCACCAGCGCGCGGTTGACGCCTCGTCGCCGGAAGCCGGCCCGGGTGAAGCAGCAGGTCACGGCCCAGACACTGTCGTCATTCTTGTCCTCGGTTCGGTCCATCCACGGCACGCGGTTGTTGCGCAGCAGGCCCTCGTATGCGGTTCTCGGCTCGACCGCATACCAGCCGACGAGCTAGTACCCGAGGTATGCCACGAGCCCGCTGGTCCTGGCCGACTCCGGATGGCCCGAGTCGGTCTGCTCGCGCAGCCGGAAGGCGCGATCCTCGGCCGGTAATGAGGCGAAGGACTCGCGCCGCCGCAGCTTGTACCGCTGGCACTGACGCGTGCACGCGATTCCGCGGGTCCCAAAGATCGTCTGCACGTCCACCCAGCTTGCTTCGTTGGCCGGCACGATCGACAACTCGGCATGAGGTGTGCCCATGCCCGGGATTGTGATCCCCGTCCCCCGACAGCGAGCAGATGCCGGCATGATCGCGGGCCCCCTCGGCCTGCGGTTCAGGCCACCGTCAGTCAGCCGGATGAAATCAGGCACCCTCGAGCGTGCTGGAGATCACGTACTTCGGCGTCGTGTTGAAGATGGTCGCGAACGGCTCATCACTGCTCGTCGGCCAATAGGCGGCCCATTCGTCGTACAACGTGCGCCCCATAAGGAACGCCTTCTTCGTCGCCAAACCGGCGCCGATCACGGCGCCCATCTCGTCGTACAGGTATGGGAAATGCCACTGGTCCGGTGCCTCGACCCCGTCAAGCGAGATGAAGAAGTTGGACACGATCTTGCCCATGCTGCGTTCCTCCCGGCAGGGATCGGCCGCTCGTGGTACGCGGGTCGGTGTTCCAAAGCGCGGACCTGGTCCGACCGGGGCGCTCGTCTGGTCTGGGACCGGCGTTCCCGCCTTCGCTCGCACCTCATGTCGCCTGTTGCAGGGTTCCGCGTCGTCTCGGCGGCGTCAGCTCGCCCATGGCTCGCGAACGGACCGAAAAGATGGATCTCGCGTTGGCGCTGCGCCGCAGCGGCACCTAGGTTCAACGGATGGATCAGGCACCTCGTCAGCCGGCGCAGGCAACGAGCGATCGCGCCGGTGACCGCTGGGAACGGCATGACTGGTGGGGCGTGGTCCTGGATGCGCCGGATGTGGCGGTGCTGACGCGGTTCTACTCCGAGTTGCGCGGCTGGCCGGTCTGGAAGCAGGACGACGCCGACGCCGCCCTCGACCTTGGTGAGGGTGTTGCCTACCTGAGCATCCAGCGCAATCCCGACTACGTCAGGCCGACCTGGCCAGCCCGCGAGGGCCGCCAGCAGATGATGCTCCACCTGGACTTCGAGGTGACTGACCTCCATGCCGAAGTCACCCGCGCGGTCCAACTTGGTGCAGAGCTTCCCGACTACCCGCCCCAGGAGAACGTCCGCGTCCTTCTCGACCCGGCCGGCCATCCGTTCTGTCTCTACACCGACCCGC
>CAWIIE010000017.1:0-17924 GCA_963836025.1 uncultured Actinomycetota bacterium | reverse complement strand
CTCGACGAGCTCTGACTTCACGACAGGATCGAGCCGTGCCGCGCTGCGCCGACCTCGACATCTCGATCGGCCTGCTGCCGAGCGGACCGACCGCCAGCATCCACGACGTTCCCGGCGTCGGCGTCGGCCACGCGACCGTGTGGCGCGACGAGCCCGACCCGCCGGATGGCCGCGGCATCGCGCGGACCGGGGTCACCGTCGTCCACCCGGGCGGCAACGTGTTCCGGGAGCCGGTGCCCGCAGGTGGCGCGGTGCTCAACGGCGCGGGTGAGTGCACCGGGTTCATCCAGACCGGCGAGTGGGGCTTCATCGAGACCCCGATCTTCCTGACCAGCACGATGCAAGTCGGCCGGGTCTATGACGCAGCGTGCGAGCTCCTCATGGACGACGACCCTGGAATGGGAGAGGACGGCAACTTCGTCATCCCGGTCGTCGCCGAGTGCGACGACTCGTTCCTCAACAACGCCAGGTGTATGCAGGTCGCCGCCGACGACGTCCGGGCGGCGCATACGAAGGCGAAGGCCAATGCTGGGTCAGGGCAGCCGCCCGATGAAGGCAGCGTGGGAGCCGGCACCGGCATGCACTGCCTCGGCTGGAAGGGTGGAATTGGCACCGCATCACGAATCGTGCCAAGCGGGCACACCGTTGGCGTTTTGCTGCTGACCAACTTCGGCGAGCTCGGTCGGCTGACGATCGACGGCATCCCGGCTGGGCAGTTGCTGCCGCCGCCACCGCCACGGGCGAAGCCGGCGCCGGCCGGCTCGTGCATCGGCGTTGTACTCACCGACGCGCCCATCGACCACGCGGGCTGCGAGCGCATGGCGCGGCGCGTCGGCCTCGGGCTCGCGCGCACCGGGTCGACCGGTCACCACGGCAGCGGCGAGATCTTCCTGGCGGCAGCGAACGGGCTGCGCGCACCGCGCGACGGCCGCGCACCGTCGTCACCGCTGATTGGTGACGAGCTGAACCCGTACTTCGCCGCAGTCGTCGAAGCCACCGAGGAGGCAGTGCTCAACTCGATGCTGATGTCGCCGACGGTGGCCGGCCACCGCGGCCACGTCGAGCACGGCATCCCGGTCGACGACCTGCGTCGCCTGCTCGGCACGCGGGCCGGTCGACTTCGTGCCTGATCACCACAAGGTTCATGAACCCTTGTCGTGATCATGCACGAAATCCCGCGGCGGCTAGCGAGAGTCCGCGGGCAGTCCCTGGTACAGCCGGCCGATCATCGTGACCCATTGGTGGACCGCACGTTCGCCAGGACCGAACGGACCGGGGCGGAAATGCGGTGATGCCAGGCCGCGCTGCACCGACTCGCAGGCCGCCCAGTCCTGCTTGTTGGTTAGGTCCCAGAAGTCGACGGCATACGACGGGTCAACGGACTCGGAAGCGAAGTACCACGAGCACTCGACCCAGGTGCGTCCCGGCGCCATCGGCACGAGCCGGTGCGCCATCACGTAGTCCGGGTGGGCGGACACCAGCAGGTTCGGCAGAAGACCGGCATACAGCACGTGCTCCTGGTCGGCGCCGGGCAGCGCTTCAGCATGCGAACGACCGTCGAGCGACATCGTCTGCATACGCTCGCGCAGGGTCATCGTGCCGCCGACCCAAGCAGCCGGGCAGGTCGAAGTTGTCGCCGGAGGTCGGCGGGCTGACCTGGCAGAGCTCCGGATGGATCAGCGGGCAGTGGTAACACTCGTGGTAGTTCTCGCAGATCACCTTCCAGTTCGCCGCGACCTGGTATTCGTGCCGCGCGCGCAGCGTCAGGGTCTGCGGCGCATACGGCGCGACCAGTCCGGTCAGCGCTCCGACGTGGTCGTCGAACGGCGCGGCGTCACCCGTTGCATTGACGAACACCCAGCCGTGCCAGACCTCGACGGGCAGTTGCACGAGCGCGTGCGACTCCGCCTCGAAGTCCTCGACCTCGCGCATCCGCGGCGCCTGGACGAGCCCGCCGTCGAGGCGGTACGTCCACGCGTGATAGGGGCAGACGACCGACTGCCGGGTCGCGGTCGCACCGTCGGCCAGCAGCTCGTGGCCGCGGTGCCGGCAGGTGTTCGCGAGTGCAGTCACCGCGCTGCCGTCGCCGAACGTGAGCAGGACGGGCACGTCGCCGACCGTCGTAGCCCGTTGAGTCACCGCGCCGCCGTCGGCGCCGACAACCAGTTCGTCAAGCCGGCCAACGCACGTCCAGGTCGCCGCGAAGATGTGCCGTCGCTCCCAGGCCAGCACCTGCTCCGAGACGTATGCCTGCGCCGGCAGCATCGTGGAGCGGCCGAACGGCTGCAGCGCCCGCGCCAGGCCGTCGGCGTCGACCGGCGCCAGCGGTACGCCTAAGGCGTTGGTCATACCCGACCATGCCGTGGCAGGCGGCCCACCGGCGAGCGTACGGACAGGGCCGGGTGGATGCGTTCGGCTGCGTGACCGAGCGCGGCGTTGTCTGCGCCATCTCTTGGTGCGACGACGGCCGAGGTGGACCCGAGCAAGTGCCCACCCGTCACCTGGGCAATCAGGCATACATCAACAAAACGGTCACGTTGGGGTCGCGAGTGGACAGTTGCTCGGATCGGGGCACTCGCACGGGCCGCGCCGATGCGAACCGGCCGTCCCGCATTCACTGGGCCCACCAACGGAACCGCCGGCGATCGGCGAGCACCTGCTTGACCACGTTCCGTCCCGGGATGCCGGTGACCCCGCCGCCGCCGTGCGTGCCCGAGCCGGCCTGGTAGAGGCCGTCGATCGGCGTGCGCAGGTCCGCGTACCCGGCGGCCGGGCGCGCATGGAACATCTGCGCGGGAGTCAGCTCGCCGTGGAAGATGTTGCCGCCGACCAGGCCGTACTCGTGCTCCATCGTGTGCGGGCCGATGACCTGCCGGTGCAGCACCGAGTTGGTGAACCCCGGGGCCACGGCGTCGAACCGGGCGACGACCCGGTCCGCATACGCCTCGAGCTCGTCGCGATGCGGCTCGCTGCTCCAGGTGTGCGGCACCCACTGGGTGAACATCGACACGATGTGCTGCCCAGGCGGTGCCAGTGAGTCGTCGAAGACCGACGGGATGCAAATGTCGGCGAACGGCACGTCGCTTGCGAAGCCGGCGACCGCCTGCTGGAAGGCGTGCTCGATGTCGTGCAGGCTCTCGGCGAGCACGATCGTGCCGCCGTGCACATCCGGATCGAAGCCTGGCTTCGACGCGAACTCCGGCAGCCGGTCCACCACCAGGTTGACCTTCACCACCCCGCTGCGGGACTTCCAGCGTTCGATGTCCTCGACGAAGTCGCGCGGCAGGTCGCGTCGGTCGAGCAGCCGCAGGAACGAGATCTGCGGGTGCGCGGTCGTGATGACCGTGTCCGCGCCGATCACCTCGCCCGACTCGAGCACGACACCGCTGACCCGACCGTTCGCCGTGCCGATGTGCGCCACGGCGGCGCCCGTGCGCAGCTCGGCACCGAACGAACGCGCGGACGATGCGAGTGCCTGGGTGACGCCGCCCATGCCGCCGCGCGGGAAGCCCCAGGCTCCGATCGTCCCGTCGCCGAGGTCGCCGATGTGGTGGTGGGCCATCACGTATGCGGTGCCGGGGGAGCGCGGTCCCGCCCATGCCCCGATGACCCCGCTGACCGACAGCACGCCCTGCATCGCGTCGGACTCGAAGTAGTCCTCGACCAGGTCGGCGATGCTCATCGTGAGCAGCCGGGTGATGTCGACGGCCTTGCGCGCGTCGACCCTGCGCAGCTTGCGCAGCAACCATGCCTGCCGAGCCAGGTCGGCGGGGCGACGGGAGCCGACCTTCGGCGGGATCTCGGACAGCAGCGGACCCAGGATCCGGCCGAGGTCGTCGAACCATGCGTCCCAACGCTCGATCGCGTCCGCGTCCTTGTCCGAGAACTTCGCGATCTGCTCGCGCCGCTTGGTCTTGTTGTGCGGGAGCTGCAGGTATGCGCCGTCGGCGCGCGGCGCGAAGTACGGGCCCTGGGGATAGACGACGTAGCCGAAGCGCTCGAGGTGCAGGTCGCTGACCAGCGTCGGTGGCAGCAGTGAGACCACGTAGGACAACGACGTGACCGTGTAGTCCGGACCGAACGGGTGCTCGCTCACCGCCGCGCCGCCGATCACGTCGCGCTGCTCGAGCACGACCGTGCGCAGTCCGTGCTTGGCGAGGTATGCGGCCGCGACCAGTCCGTTGTGGCCGCCGCCGACCACGATCGCGTCGTAGCGGTTCATCGCGGCCACTGTAGGCGGCGGGTCAGGCTTCGACGCCCGGGCTCTCGGACACTTTTCCAGTGCGTTGCCCAACGACCGTGAGCTCCCCGTCGTACGTGCCGACGACGGTCACCGGCTGCCCAGGGGCCACGGTCCAGGCTTGCAGCCCGAGCCACTCCAGCCGCACGTCCGCATACCGGCCCGGCTCCAGCAGCGGGTTGAAGACGTCGCGGGTCGGCGGCTGCACCAGCTCTTGGCCGGTCGAAGGCCGGATCGTGATGTCGGAGCGGAACGACGTGAGCACCAACAGCGAACCGTCCTGCATCGGCCACGAACCGACCGTCTGGCCGTCGCTCGGCACCAGGTCGAGTCCGAGGCCGACCTCCCGCGCCTCGAGGTAGGCAGCGAGCGCGGCGTCCGGCCCGGCGTCGGGCGCGAAGGAGATGTCCGACTGCGATCCGTTGAGGGTGGCGACGATCGCTGGCCCGACACCGGCCGGGTCGAGCGGCGCGGGCGTGGAGTTCGGCACGACGTAGCCGTCCGGGTCGACGGAGGGGACAAGCGGGATCAGGCCCTCCGCGTTCGCGACCTGCTCGAGAGTCCAGGTCGAGTCCGCGCTGGTGCGGACGAACTGCATGATCGTCGACGGAGAGTCCTGCTCGGGCGCGCCCTCGGCAACCTGCGACCCGATGACCAGGAAGCGCACCGGGTAGGTCGTGAGCGGCTGCAGCGCGAACACCGGATCACCGGTCGAGAAGTGGTCGTTCTCGTGCGGCCGCACCGGGTCCAACGCCCGGGACGCCGCGTAGCTCGCAAGGTCGATTTCGCGCATCGCGCCGGACTCGATCGCGGTGATCCTGTCGTCGGAGCGGGCGTCGTTCGCTTCGTTGTTCGCCGCGTCGTAGTCGGCCAGCACCCGCCTGGCGATGTCGAGGTTGACCCGTGGGTCCCCCTCGGGCGGCTCGACGTACGGGCCCAGTTCGGCCGCGCCGCCGACGTCGGATTCGGACTGCGCGGGAGTTGGCGGTTGGCTCCTCGAGGCTTCGGCCCGGCGTTGGTCGGCGTCGTAGCCGACCGACCCGAGCCCGCAGCCCGCGACCAACACGCCACCTACCAGGCCGAGCAGCAGCCTCCTCAAAGTGGCCCCTCCCCGGCATTCACGGCGGCGACCTTAACCCCGCACGCCGGCCAGTGGCGCACCGGGCGGGTCCGGCCACGGGTGGACAATGTGCCCGGTCTCCCCAGCTGTTCATGCCGGAAGCGGCACATCATGACCGCCGAGGACGGGCAATCTTGCCCATCTGGGGCCCCATGGGGTGTTCTGTGTTCATGTTCGAGGAAGCCCAGCTGTATGCCCCCGTCCGCACGGACGCCTCCGGTGCCGTTGTCGTCGAGCTCGCCTCCGACCACCCTGGGTTCGCCGATGAGGCATACCGGGCCCGACGCAACGCGATCGCCGAACTGGCCGCGAACTGGCAGCCCGGCGACCCGCTGCCGACCGCCCCGTACACGCCCGATGAGGACGAGGTCTGGCGGGTCGTCTCGCGCGAGCTGCACGCTTTGCATCAGGACCTGGCCTGCGCCGAGTTCAACATCGGCAAGTCGCGGCTGCACCTGCCGGAGGACCGGATCCCGCAGCTGGCCGAGGTGACCGACGCACTCAAGCCACTGGCCGGGTTCGTGTACCAGCCGGCCGCCGGCCTCGTTCCGCTTCGCGAGTTCTACGGCTCGCTGGCCGACTCGCGGTTCTACTCGACGCAGTACATCCGGCACCACTCCGTCCCGCTGTACACCCCCGAGCCGGATGTCGTGCACGAAGTTGTCGGACACGCGAACTGCCTGGCCTCCGAGCGGTTCGCTGCGCTGTACCGCTTGGCCGGTGAGGCCGCCCGGCGGGTTGAGTCAACCGATGCGCTCGAGTTCGTCTCCAAGGTCTTCTGGTTCTCGCTGGAGTTCGGCGTGGTTCGTGAGGACGGCGCGGTTCGGGCATACGGGGCCGGCCTGCTGTCCTCCTACGGCGAGATCCAGGAGATGCGCTCCGCCGACCTGCGCCCGCTCGAACTAGCCCGGATGGGGACGCAGACCTACGACATCACGCACTACCAGCCGATCCTGTTCTGCGCAGAGGGCTTCGGACAGATCGAGGACGTGGTGGGCACCTTCTTCGACACTGTCGACGACGACCTCACCGCCCGGCTGACCGCCGAGGCCACGGCGCGCGCCTGACCATGGCCGACCGGAATGCCGGCGCAGCCGGTGGTGGCGCGATCTACGGACTCGGGATCTTCGGCGCCCTGGTCTACTTCTGGCAACAGGCGGACAGCTTCTGGGAGTACCTGCTGGCGGTGTTCCAGGGGCTGTTCTGGCCGGCCTTTATGGTCTACGAGGTGTTCGCCGCGCTCGACTGAGGCGATCTGCAGTCTCGGCGGAGACAACGCGAATGGCCCGGCGCCCCGTGGCCGCCGGGCCTTTCCGCGTTCTGTGCCGTCAGGTGCCGGTGCGCGCCGGCCGGGTCAACGGCGTTGTGCTCGTGCTGTTCGCCGCCGTGATCGGGCCGACCTCGTCGTCGCTGCCCTTGCCCACGACGTCCTTCGCTTTGTCGACGACCTTGCTGCCGACGTCGGCGGCGGCATGACCAGCGGCCGCACCGACCGTGCCCGCAACGGCTGCGGTCTCCTTGGCAGCGACCTTGGCACCATGCTGGACCCGCGGGTCACTGGCGACCCGCTTGGTCAAGCCGGCGATCTGCTCGTACCGCTGGCGACCCGCGCGGGCCCCCAGCACGTAGCCGGTCGCCACGCCGGCGCCGAAGATGAGGACCTTCATCACGTTCAGACCTCCTGCTCAGTCATTGCGAAAGGGATGGTGGTCTCAGCGAACCACGGATGGATCAGGTAAAGACGCTCACGCCTCCCGGGCCGACGAGCAACCCGACAAGGATGAGCAGGATCCCCGCCAGGATGCCGCCGCGGACCAGGGTGACGATTCCCCAGATCACCAGGATCGCCGCGAGGATGAACAAGATGAGCTCCATTATTTCCTCCAAACCGCCCGAGAACTTCCGTGCCCCGCCCTACCCACGACCCCACCGCGCAAACCGCTGCCCTGCTTTTCCGCAACGATGTGCCGCCGCTTCGAATGGGCCGTGCTGATGGTCGTGGTCTCCTCGGCTCCGCTTCGCTGCGCCTGCGTCGTCCACTCCGACGCGGCGGCACATCGTTGCGGAAAGGGGTCGGCGTGGTCGGCCCCGGTCGCGGCTTTCGGGCCGCGGCTACCCTTCCCGTCACCTGCACCGCCATGCCTGGGAGCCCGACCGTGCCAACCACCGTGTCCCTGACCGACGCCGCTGCCGCGATCGACACCGTTTCGGCCGTCCTCGACCGGGCGGCGGCCCACCTTCGTGACCACGGCGGGGTCGACGCCCACCAGTTGGTCGCATACGACCTAGCGCATGGCGCCTCGGCGCTGCGGATCGCGCGCACCGTCCTCGACTACGGCGCGAAGGGGGACACGGAGCAGCGCATTGCGTTGGCGTTCCTGGGTGAGGCGCTCGGCGACCTGGTCGCGCGGGTCGCCGGCCGTGAGTCCGCCTGGGGAGTGGGCGCGCATGCCCTGGACGGCATCCGCAACGTGCTGGCGGCCACCCGCGATGTGGAGGCGCTCGCCGCGCTCGCGCAGACCCCCGGCAAGGACCACCTCGACGATGACTTCGCCATGGTGCGTGATGTGTTCCGCAGCTTCGCGGAGGACAAGGTTCGGCCGGTCGCCGAGCACGTGCATCGCACCAACGCCGACATCCCGGAGGACATCATCAGCGGGCTCGCGGAGCTCGGTGCGTTCGGGCTGTCCGTGCCGGAGGAGCACGGCGGGTCCGCGACCGGTGCGGAGTCGGACTACCTCGGGATGCTGATCGCGACCGAGGAGCTGTCCCGGGGCTCCCTCGGCGTAGGCGGCTCGCTCATCACCCGACCGGAGATCGCCGCGCGCGCGCTCGTGGATGGGGCCACCGACGAGCAGCGCGCGCACTGGCTGCCGCGGATCGCCGACGGCGAGGTGATGTGCGCGATCGCGGTCACCGAGCCAGACTTCGGCTCCGACGTGGCCGGACTCAAGGTCACCGCGACCCGCACCGATGACGGCTGGCTGCTGAATGGAGTCAAGACGTGGTGCACCTTCGCCGGCCGTGCCGACGTGCTGGTCGTGCTCGCGCGCACGGATCCCGATCGCAGCAAGGGGCACAAGGGGCTGTCCTTGCTGCTCGTGCCGAAGGAGCGGGCGACCGGTGACGAGTTCGCGTTCACCCAGGACGGCGGCGGCCGGCTCGCCGGGCGGGCGATCGACACTCTTGGCTATCGGGGAATGCACTCCTTCGAGGTGACCTTCGAGAATTGGCTCGTGCCCGCGGACCACCTCGTCGGAGGCGTCGACGGCGAGGGTCGCGGCTTCTACCTGCAAATGGCGGGCTTCGAGAGCGGCCGGCTGCAGACCGCGGCGCGCGCGGTCGGGTTGATGCAGGCCTCGTACGAGGCCGCCCGCGAGTATGCCGCCGCGCGGCACGTGTTCGGGCAGGCGTTGGCCGACTACCAGCTCACCCAGGTCAAGCTGGGCCGGATGGTGGTGGTGATCCAGGCGTGCCGGCAGTTCATGTACGACGTCGCCCGCCGGATGGCAAAGGGCGAGGGCACCCTCGAAGCGGCGATGGTCAAGGCATACGCGTGCCGCGCCGCCGAGGTGGTCGCGCGGGAGGCGCAGCAGATCCACGGTGGGATGGGGTATGCCGAGGAGTTTCCGGTGTCCCGCTACTTCGTCGACGCCCGGGTGCTTTCTATCTTCGAGGGCGCCGACGAAACGCTGGCGCTGAAGATCATCGCGCGCCGGCTGCTCGCCGAGGCCGCCAGCTAAGCGCGGGCTGACCGGTTTCCCGGTCCAGGTTTGGCGCACCGGGGTCGGGTGCCAGACTCGGGAGCATGTCCGACACCTTCCTTCGTCATGGCAACGATGACCTTCCGCTGCCGGTAGTCCCGGCCACCGAGGGCGCCAACGGTCTCGACGTCTCCGCACTGCTGAAGGAGACCGGCTACGTCACACTCGACACCGGCTTCGTCAACACGGCGTCCTGCTCGTCCGCGATCACCTTCATCGACGGCGACAAAGGGATCCTGCGCTACCGCGGCTACCCGATCGACCAGTTGGCCGAGCGGTCCACCTTCCTCGAGACGTCGTACCTGCTCATCTATGGCGCACTGCCGAGTGCCAGCGAGCTCGACGGCTTTGCCAACCAGATCACCCGGCACTCGCTGCTGCACGAGGACCTGCGGTGGTTCTTCGACGGCTTCCCCCAGGACGCCCATCCCATGGCCGTGTTGTCGTCGGCGGTGTCCGCGCTTTCCGCCTTCTACCAGGACTCGCTCGACCCGTTCGACGACGACCAGGTCGAGATCTCGACCATCCGACTGCTCGCCAAGGTGCCGACGATCGCCGCGTATGCCTACAAGAAGTCGAGAGGCCAGCCCTTCCTGTACCCGGACAACTCGTTGTCCTACGTGGAGAACTTCCTGCGGCTGGTGTTCGGCGTGCCGGCCGAGCCGTACGAGGTCGACCCGGTCGTGGCGAAGGCGCTCGATGTGCTGCTGATCCTGCACGCCGACCACGAGCAGAACTGCTCGACGTCGACCGTCCGGATGGTGGGATCAGCGCAGGCGAACTTGTTCGCCTCGGTGTCGGCCGGCGTCAACGCGTTGTTCGGGCCACTGCACGGTGGCGCCAACGCAGCCGTGACCGAGATGCTCGAAGGTATTCACGAGGGCGAGGGTGATGTCGACGACTTCATCCGCCGGGTGAAGAACCGGGAAGAGGGCGTCAAGCTCATGGGCTTCGGCCACCGGGTCTACAAGAACTACGACCCACGGGCCGCGGTCATCAAGCAGACCGCCGACGAGGTGCTCGGCAAGATGGGCGTGAACGACCCGCTGCTCGACATCGCCAAGCGGCTGGAAGAGGTCGCGCTCGCCGACGACTTCTTCATCTCGCGCAAGCTGTACCCGAACGTCGACTTCTACACCGGACTGATCTACAAGGCCATGGGCTTCCCGACGAAGATGTTCACGGTGCTGTTCGCGCTCGGCCGGCTCCCCGGCTGGATCGCGCAGTGGCGCGAGATGATCGAGGACCCGGCTACCAAGATCGGCCGCCCGCGCCAGGTCTACACCGGCCCCACCGCCCGCGACTACGTCGACCTCTCCGCCCGGTAACTCCGTTGGGCCGTGTGGCGGTCAGCTCGGTGGTGGGTTCCACGGCCCGACGCCGCCGAACCGCTCCGGCGTGATCCTCGTGACAAACCCGGGCGGCGGGTTTGGCATCGGTGGAAACACAACGTCGGGTCCGAGGTATGTGTGGGCGAGCCGTTGCAGCATCGCGGGGGCACCGCCCTCGGTCACCCGCGCTGTCCCGGACACAACCAAGTACTCGAGCAAGCCCCAGTCGTTCACCCGCGTCGTCGGAATCGACAGGGCGATGCGAGGGTCGCGGCGCAGGTTACGCAGCTTCCGCTGGTCCGGGATCGTGGCGAAGACAATCTCGCCGCCTTCGACCCCAACCCAGGCCGCAGTGACATGCGGAGTTCCATCCTCGTTCAGCGTGATCACATGAGCCACGGCGTCGCTGTCGAGCAATGTGCGAGCCGCGCCCTCGATTGGGATCCCCGCCACCTTGCGCACGCTACCGGTGATGAGCGGGATCATCGACTGGTCGCCAGCCGAGGCGAAATCGCCGCCGCGCGGTTGCTCGGATTGAGGTGACCAGGGCCGGTCCCGCGTTCAGCAGCCACGCTGCCGCGCAGCTGCGTCGAGTCGGTAGCCTGCTGGCTGTCGACGGATGGCAGCCGGTGGACGACCACGATGACAACCTGCAGCGGGCAGGGCAGGCCTACGCAGCACAGGACTGGCGCGGCGCCGCTGACTCATTTGACGCGGTCGCGCCGCATCGACTCACCGCCGATGACCTCGCGGCCTACGCCGATGCGGTGTGGTGGCTCGGGCGGGTCGAGGATGCCCTAAGACTCAACGCTGCGGCGTGCGACGCCCTTGTTGTCGAATCCCGGGCGGCGGACGCCGCGGGGATTGCCTTCCGTACCGGGGTCTTCCACCTTGCGAGAGGCGACGCGCCGCAGGGCATGGGTTGGTTGAGTCGTTCCAAACATCTGCTTGAGGGTGTCCGGGAGTGCCGGGTGCATGGGCTCCTGCTGGCGGTGACCGGCGTGGACGCCAACCTCGTGGCCGGCGACCCTGCAGCGGCGGTGGACGCAGCCCGGCAGATCCGTGACCTCGGCCGACGGCTGAACGAGCCGGACCTGGTGGCTTTGGGCCTGAATGGCGAAGGGCGCGCGCTCATCAAGTCGGGCGCGGTCGCAGACGGGTTGGCGCTGCTCGACGAGGCGATGGTGACCGTCCTGGAGGGCAGGCTGGATCCGTTCATGACGGGTGTCCTGTACTGCCACACCATCGCGGCCTGTCATGAGGTCGGTGACGTTCTTCGGATGACTCGGTGGACGGAACTGGCGGAGCGGTGGCTGACTACCGTGCCCGCGGAGGTGACGTTCGGCGCCATGTGCGCGGTGCACCGAGCGCAGCTTCAGCTGCTGCGCGGGGCGTGGGACCAGGCTGAGTCGGGTGCGCTGCATGTGGTTGCGAGCCTCGACGTCAATCGGCTCGACTATGCCGCACAGGCCTGGTACGTCGTTGCCGAGGTTCGCCGGTTGCGCGGTGAGGCAGGCGCTGCCGAAGCGTACGGCGAGGCGCACGCCCGCGGATTCGACCCGCAGCCGGGGCGGGCGTTGCTTCGGCTTGCCGAAGGTGATGCCGAGGGTGCGTTGGCGTCGGTGCTCTCGGCCGTGGCCGCGGCAGGTCCCGATCCCCTGCGCCGCGCTCCGCTGTGTGCAGCGCTGGTCGAGGTCGCGATCGCCGCAGGGACATCCGCAGGACGCGGCGGCTGCCGCGTCCGAGCTCGCGCAGACGGCATCCACCTTCGCCACATCAGGACTGGAGGCGATGGCGGCAACCGCGCGCGGTGCGGTGTTGCTGGCTGAGGGCAACGTCGCGGAGGCGCTGCCAGTGTTGCGCGACGCCTGTCGGCGCTGGTACGAACTCGGGTCTGCCTACGATGCCGCCGGTACCTGCGTCCGACTTGCCGAGGCCTACCGGGCGTTCGGCGACGCTGCCTCCGCCGACGCCGAGCTGGCGCGGGCGGAGGCAGTCTATGAGCGGTTGGGTGCGCGCCGGCCGAAGCGCGAGTTGCCCAATGGCCTGACCCCGCGCGAGTACGAAGTGCTCACGCTCGTGGCCGACGGACGCTCCAACCGCGAGATCGGTGCGGCGCTGTTTATCAGCGACCGGACAGTTGCCCGGCACCTGACGAACATCTACAACAAGATCGGTGTCAGCTCGCGCACCCAGGCTGCCCGCTACGCCATCGACCATCAGATGACATCGACCATCAGATAACACTGGCTCGCTGACCCTGACCCTTCTCGGTGGCTACGCACAACCGCGTAGTCGCGCAGACACAAGTTGGTCAATCGAGCCGATGCCCGATCGCAGCCGCGCTCCCTAGCTTCTCGATAGATGCGCCGAACACCGGCGCCCGGCTCGAGGAGTGACGATGGCTGGACGGGTTCAGGTTGCCATTTCGGCCGACGGCACCGAGATCGTCGGACGAGTCCGCGGACAGGGGCCGCCCGTAGTTCTGGTCCACGGCGGATGGGGCGACGGCGAGGTTGCATACGAGGCGCTGGTGCCCCACCTCGCCGACCGGTTCACCTGCTACACGCCGAGCACCCGCGGCCGCGGCCTGTCCGGCGACAACCCGGACCACTCGGTGCACCGCCTGGTCCAGGACGTCATCGCGTTCATCGACACGATCGGTGAGCCGGTGTGCCTGGTGGGCTGGTCGGGCATTGAGCCGCCGCTCGGTACGGCCGCCCAGAGCAGTGCCGTGTCCGCCGTGGCCCTCTTTGAGGGCTACGTCCCGTCCGTGGCGGAAGAAGACGACCTCGCCAGCTTTGGTGCAACCATCGAACGCACTGCTGCGGCAGCGGCCGACGGGCGCCTCGCCGACGCGGCCCGCGCCTTCGCGCCCTTCGTCCTGAACGGCGCGGAGCTTGCCGCCATAGCCGGGGACTTCTTCGAGCGATGGGGACGCAGCATCCCGGCCATGCTCCAGTACCTCCAGCAGAACCTGTCCAAGGAGGGGACCCGGCCGTACGACCCTGAGCAGCTTGCGAAGATCACCGCACCGGTGGTCGCCCTGTGGAGCACGGAGACGACCAAGAGCACATGGGTCTCGAAATCGGCTCTGTACCTGGCCGAGCACGTCGCTGACGGACACGTGCGCGAACTAGCCGGGTGCGGGCACTTTGCCCCGCTGCTTGCACCTGAGCTCCTTGCCAAGGAGTTGACCTCCTTCTTCGAGTCAGTCCGGTAGGGACAGCGCGCCGCAGCGGCGCAGGATCAGCAGGGCCAGCGCGCGGGTGACATCGAGCGTCTCGCGGATCGACACTTGCTCGCGCGGTGCGTGCGCGTATGCGACGTCGCCGGGCCCGAAGTGCAGCGTCGGGATGCCGCCCACCCCGACGTACAGCCGCAGGTCCGACCCGTACGGCCCGGCGCCCGGCGGCGGGCACCCGGCCGGTGACCGCTGCCACGACCGACTGCACCTCGCCCAGCAGCGGATCGCCGGCCGGCAGCCGACCGCTCGCGTACTGCCCGCCGTACCACTCGATGCGCGCCGGGTGGTCACGCAGCCACGCGTCCTTCGCGCAGGCCGCCGCAACCGCCGCCTCGAATGCGATTCGGGCGGCCGCCGGGTCCTCGTCGAGCGCGACACCCATCCGGCCCTCGGCGACCAGCAGGTCCGGCACCGAACTCGCCCAGTCGCCGGCCTGCACGCGCCCGACGGAGATCGCATACGGAACCGGCCGGTCGAACAGCGGATCGACCGTCGCATTCCGTGAACGCTCGAGCTCCTGCAGCGCGACCAGCAGCGGCACGAACGCCTCGACCGCACTCACGCCGTCATGCCTGACCGACCCATGGGCGGCGCGTCCGTCGACCCGCAGCCGAAACGTGAGCGCGCCAGCGTTGGCGACCACCACCCGCCCGGTCGTCGGCTCGGTCAGCACTGCGGCGTCCCCGAGGTGTCCGCGGCGCAGGGTCGCGAACGCACCCAGCCCGCCGTCCTCCTCGCTCACCACGCAGTGCACGGCCAGCGACCTCCGCAGCCGCACACCGGACCGCGCGACGGCGCGTGCCGCCAGCACATTCGCGACCACGCCGGCCTTCATGTCGCACGCCCCGCGTCCGTGCAGCGTGTCGCCGTCGATCCGCGCACCCCACGGATCGCCGTCGAACCACTTCGCCAGATCACCCGGCGGCACGACGTCGACGTGGCCCTGGAGCACGAGCGCGGGCGGTCCCTCGCCCGCGGAGGTTCCCACGACCCCGTAGCCCTCGAGCCGGTCGACCTCGGTCCCGGGGCAATCCGGGTCGGCGCGCAGCGCGTCCAGGTCGAGTTTCCAGGCGTCAACGTCGAGCCCGGCTCCGCGCAACATGGTCGCGCACCGATGCTGCAAGTCGGACTCGGCGTCGCTGCCAGTGACGCTCGGGACGCGGACCAGCTCGGACAGCAGCTCCGCCACGTCGTCCTCTACGATCGCGTCGAGGACGCGCGCCTCGACGTCCGTCAACGACGACGCCATCACCTCACCCGCGGCAGACGTTCTGGTCGTTGCCGGAGAAGGTGTTGAACAGCGGAAGCACCACAGCCGGGCGCAGCACCCGGATCCCGCAGGTGTTGTCGCTAATCCGGTTCCCGACGACGCCGGTGATCGTGCCGCCGCGGCCGAGCACTCCGGCGCCGGTCCCGCTGATGTCGTTGTCTCCGACGAAGACCGCGGTGCGGTCCCGCAGCCGGGTCGACGGGTTGCTGACTTCGACCCCGACGACCTCCGCGCAGCCCGCACCGTCGATCGAGGTCCCCGTGACCGATCCATTCGCGGCGGCCAGCCGGACACCGGTCCAGGCCGTGCAGGTCGCGTCCGGCGCATACCTCACGATCGTCAGGTCGCGCACGTATGCCTCGTCGCCCTCGTTCCCGACCACCGCGCCGCTCAGCCCGCCGTATGCGGAAACGGTGAAGCCGGCGCCGTCGAACGTCCAGCCGTCCGGCACGCCGAGCGTCGCAGCCGTACTGCAATCGCCAAGCAGCGTGCGCACTCGAGCGGCCGCATCGTCGGCGAACTGGCACCGACCTAGGTCGAGCCCGACGACGACGGGGTCGTGGTCGGACGAACGGAATGGGGTCGGCGTGTACAGGTCCTGCGGTTTGAACTCGAGGTTGTAGTCGATGACCGACGGCTCGTCCGCGTTGATATGCCACTCGGTGACGTCGTTGACCTGGCCGTCGAGCGCGGCCGACGCGAGCGCGTGGTCGAGGTAGCCGGACTGGCCGTCGAACACGAACGAGTACGCCGCGTCCTTGCCGACGAACCGTTCGATCTGGTCGCTGAGACCGGCCGACTCCAGTGCCAGGATCGGGTCCTCCTCCGCGTATGCGTTGAGGTCGCCGACCACGAGCACGTCGGGATCACGAGAGGTGGCGGCCAACGACGACACGAAGCCGGCGAGCGCGGTCGCCTGCGCGGTCCGGGTTGCGTTGTAGCAGCCCTGCCCGTCGCCGGAGTCCACGTCACCGCCGGATGGCTCGGGGTCGCAGTTCTTCGACTTGAAGTGGTTGACCACGACGGTGACCTGCTCGCCGTTGGCATTGAGCGCGAACGTCTGCGCGACCGGTGGCCGGGCCAGGTCGAACTCGGACCCGACGTAGGACGCCGACGCGCCAACCGGGGTCACCACGCCCGGCTGGTAGATCAGCGCGACCTTGATCGCGTCGTCGCCGACGCCGGTGGCCGGGTCGGCGATCGCCGCGTACCGGCCGGGTTCGCCGACGTAGGCGTTCAGCCCCTCGACCAAGTTCGCGACCGCGCTCGTGCCGGGCAGGTTCTCGATCTCGATCAGGCCGAGCACGCCGGCGTCCATCGCGGCCATCGCGGAGAAGATCTTCGCCCGCTGCCGGTCGAACTCCGCCTGGTTGTTCGCCCCTCGGCCCAGCCCGCCGAACGTCGTGAAGTAGTTCAGCACGTTGAAGCTCGCGACCGTGAGGTTGCCACCGACGTCCTCCGGCTCGTCGGTTCGATCGTTCGCGCGCTCGAAGGACGGAGGCGTGCTCGGGTGCAGGCGGTAGTCGCGGATGGCGCTGTTGCTGTTGATCGAGCCGTAGTCGACGACCCCGACCAGCCCGCTGACCGTGTCGCCCGCCCGGTTGGTCTGGTCTTCGCCGATGTAGGGGATCGGGTTCGGGTTCTGCGAAGCGGTGCCGTCGTCGAGCACGAGCAGCGCGCGCTGGTTCTGGTCCGCGAGATCGACCGCCTCGGGAGAGCCGGCGGGATAGATGTTGGTCGGGGTGAACAGCCGTCCGCCCGACCCGAGCGTGAGCTGCCCGAACCGGCCGAGGAAGAAGTTCTGCTGCACCGTCAGCGTCTGCGGGATCGAGACCAGCATCCCTTCGACGCGCTCGAGGTCGCCGTTGCTCGGCTCCGGCAAGTTGTATGCGGTTGCCGTGGGCACCGCCGCGAGGCCGCATACCTCGAGCGCAGTGACGAAGTCGATCTCGGTGAGCGTGTTGAACTCGGTCGCCCGACCGATGACCGCGACCTCGTCGCCGACCGCGACGTTGACGGACGCGAGCGGGTTCGCAGAGGGGACGAAGACGAACACGCCGTCCGAGGTCAATGTGTCCGCGTCACCCGCCGCGTCCTGCAGGAAGAAGCCGTTCAGCCCGCTGCTGCCCTGGGTGTCGGCCGTGACCACCCCGCGCGTTGTCACGGTCTGCCCAGCGAGCGGAGATGCCGCGCCGGATCCCTGGATCTGCGGGATCGTCGCGGTCACCGGCTCGTCGCAGGCGCCCGGCGGCGGCTCGACCACCTCATCGGGGTAGCCGCCGAGGCCGTCGAGCGTGTTGATGGCGAAGCCGTCCCACTCCACCGCCGGGTCGAACGCGTTGCTCGCGTCAGCGTCGCCGCTGGTCACCGTGGTCTTGCGGCGAAGCGTCGCGTCCTGGGTGCTGGTGTCTCCGGTACCCCACTCGGTGCCCGGGTCGACGCCGAGCTGGCCGATCGCGTCGATGACGACGTCGTTCTTGAGCAGCAGCACGGTGTCGTCGCCGTTGAAGTTGATGACGGTCGCTGCTGGTGACATCGGGCGTCACCGGGAGCACCGCGTCGGGATGGGCGGCGACGAGCACGTCGCCGTCCGCGATCGAGCCGGACAGCGGGAGGGTCTGCACGCTAGTGCCACCGTTGAACGAGGTCCGGATCGCGTATCCGGACAGGTCGACGACAGCTCCGGTGCCGTTGTAGACCTCGACCGCCTTGTTGAACGACGAGCCCTCCACGTACTCGCTGAACAGCAGGTCGGTGGTCGCCGCTGCTGCTGGCGACGGGCCGATCACCGGGACGAGCGACGCGACCAGGCCGAAGGCGGCCAGTCCAGCCAATTGCGTGGAAGTGCGCACGAGTTGGTCCTCTTCGGGTTGGGGTCGGGGTGCTGCCCTCTCCCTATCCGGTCCAGACCAGACCCACAAGTACGACGGCCATCGAAATGGTGACCAGGGT
>CAWIIE010000016.1:0-18369 GCA_963836025.1 uncultured Actinomycetota bacterium | reverse complement strand
CGCATCCAGGTCGACGTGGCTGCGCGGCGGTGCGCCATCGGAGTCTTCCTCGCGCAGCAGCGACTCGCTCTGCCGCTGCTCCAGCTCGTGCGCCTTGCCGGGGTCGAGGATGCCGGCCAGCCCTTCGAGCCCGATCGCGCCGGCAGAGCGTCTTGCTCGTTCCTGCGGTCCTGGGCCGCGCCGCTGACGTTCAACGAGGTGCCCGACGATCGCGAACGCCACCAGTCCGAGGACCAGCCCCGGCAGGGTCATGGCGAGCAGGACGTTGGCGCTCATCGGTCACGACATCGTGTCACCACCCCTCGAGGGGCGGGCGGCTCATCAGCCTGAGAAGTCGAGCACCACCTTCACATCGTCGGGCTCGCGGTTCAGCGCCTCCGCATACCGCTCGAATGGAACTCGGCGGGTAATGAGCCGTTCGAGCCATGACCGGTCGGCGCTGGCGAGCGCCTCAGCGGCGGCCTCGTAGTGGCTGCGGGCCGCGTTGACCGAGCCGAAGATGATGTCGTTCTCGAGCACGATCTCGCGGTTGAGCGCACCTACGTCCACCGGGTGCGCGCGCTGGCTCGCGGAGACGCCAGTAAGGCAGGTGATGCCGTCGACAGCGGTGATGCTCATCGCTTCGATCACGACGCTAGGCACGCCAGTGCACTCGATCACCACGTCGGGCTGCAGCCCGGTCTCAGTGGCTGAGGTTGCGTGGTAGGTGGCGCCAAGCTCGCGCACCAGCGCCGGCTTCACTCCCTCGGTCACGCGGTCGAGCACGTGGACCTCGAGTCCGCGTTGTGTGCCGAGCAAGGCGGCCAGCAGGCCGATCGGTCCCGCGCCGGTCACGAGCACCACGCGGGGTTGGTATGCGGCGCGCGACGCGAACTGGTCAACCTCGGTCCACGCCTTGGCCACCACACTGGTCGGCTCCAGCAAGACGCCGGTGGACGCCAATCCCGGGTCCAGTTTCACCAGCCGCTCGACCGGAACGCGATAGCGCTCGCGCATGAAGCCGTCGACGCCCTTGATGCCGTGCTCGGTGTACCGGCCGTTGCGGCACATGTCCCACCGGCCGGACGCGCAGTTCTCGCAGGGCACCGGGTCGGGATGACGGACCATCGCAACGACCAAGTCGCCGGGCGCCACCGGCGAGCCACTTGGCGCATCGGCAACCCGGCCGAGCGACTCATGGCCCAGGACCAGCCGGTCCCGCCCCGGCGGGGCCTCGCCGTACTCACCCGCGACGATCTCGATGTCCGTGCCGCAGATGCCGACGGCGACGACGTCGACGAGCACCTCGCCGTCGCTCGGCGGCGGCTCATCAATGTCGGATGCCTCGAGGCTGTCGGCCTCCCCGGGTCGAACGCTCAGCGCGCGCACGCGCCGTGCATACCACGCGGATACGAGCGAGCGTGCGAACCCCTGGATGCCAAATGCCGATCTGACCTTCGGGGTCCGCGGACGATGTCGGTCCGCAGTGATGGGATCGGCGTATGCCGCAGACCGCGCCGCCCCTCGTCCGGCTGCAGACCTGGCAGGACTCCGACCTCGACCTGCTCCGTCGGCTCAACGCGCCCGAGCTGATGGTGCACCTCGGCGGACCAGAGAGCGAGGAGAAGCTGCTCGACCGGCATCAGCGATTCCTCCGCCTCGAAGGATCCGGGACCGGCCGGATGTTCACCGTGCGGTGGCTGCCTGACGACGTCGCTGTCGGCTCCGTGGGCTACTGGGACCGCGAGTGGAACGGCATGGACGTGCACGAGGCCGGCTGGGCGGTCGACTCGCAGTACCAAGGGCATGGACTGGCCGCGGCGGGTGTTCGTGCGCTGCTCGAGCATGCGCGCGCTGAGCGGCGACGTCGGTTCGTGCACGCATACCCGAAGACCGATCATCCGGCGTCCAACGGGGTGTGCCGCTCGGCCGGCTTCACCCTGCTCGGAGAGTGCGACTTCGAGTACCCGCCCGGCCACCCGATCCGTTGCCACGACTGGCGTTATGACCTCGAGGCGGTCGTCGCTGCGTAGGTTGGCCGAGTGCTGTCGACCTATGAACCGTTGCGTCAGGAGATCAGGCTCGCGCTCGCCGGCGAGCTGGAGGCGTTCGCTGCGCTCGCCGAGTCGGGTGCACCCGAGGATGGGACCCGCCCGGTTCCGGGGTTGCGTTGGAGCGTCGCCGAGCTCGTCGCCCATGTCGACACGGTCATGCTCCGCGGGCATGCGGACCGCCGACGCAGCGCGAGCGCGGACGGCACCGCCGAGCTGAACGAGGTTGCGCTCGCCGAGACGACCGAGCGCGACCTGCAGCGGCTGGCCGCGCAGATCCGCGAGCATGGGGCAGCCTCGCTCGCGGTCTTCGACCGCATCCCGGCCGATGTCGTGGTCGACTTCCATGCCGGGTCCCGCGCGCCGGTCATGGCGCTCTGGGCGTATGTCGTGGCCGAGCTGATGGTCCACCGGTACGACCTGGGAGAGGCGCTCGACAGACCGCAGGTGCTCGACCCCGACCGGCTCCTGCTCACTGGGTATGCGGCTTCCGCCGTGCTGCCGGCCTGGGTCGAACCGGCCGCCGCCGCCGGACCCGCACGGAGATGGGCGTATGCGTTCCCGCACGGGCAGGTCTTGACCGTCAGCGTCGGGGAGGGCGAGGCAAAGATCGACTTCCCGGACGGCGACGCGGTGCAGACCGTCGACGATCCGACCGACTTCCTGCTGACCTTCCCGTTCCGCCGGCGACCGCCGGTCGACCCGGAGCTGGCGGCGCTGGTCGACGCGTTCCAGCCGCTGTAACCGCAACGATGTGCCGCCGCTTCGGATAGCGAGGCGGCGGCACATCGTTGCGCGCACGGAGTGGGCCTTCAGTCCGGATCCCCGAGATGGCTGATTGCCGCGGTCCGCAGCTGGTCGTCGCTGATCCCGAGGAAGCGCAGCGCTTCTTGGTGTGGTCCCGTGCTCAAGGGTCGCGGCGCCGATCAGCACATGCGCGGCGCGGAGTCGGCCGACCCGATGCTGCTTCTTTGCTCGCATTGTCGCCCGGAGCAGGTCGCGCATGGAGGACTTGCTCCGGTACACGCCCCATTTCGGTGGCGGGATCGGGTTCGGCGTGGCCTCGCGGTCGACGCTGATGCCGTCGCCGTCCAGCGCGCTTCGATGGCTTGCTTGGATGGCCCGCCGTACGTCGGCGATGTCGCGGCCGCATACGGCGAACGCGGCGGCAGCTGACCCGTCGTCGCTGCGCAGCGCGGCCAGCAGCAGTGTTCGGCTCCGGGTTCGGTCTCGCCCATGGCGGCCGCCTCCTCCTCGGCGGCGGTCAGCAGCGCTTTGATCGTGGACGAGTCGCGGGCGACGCGGAGCATTCTTCAACTCTCCCTTCCGCCGAGCCGGCGGGCGTACTTCTTGTGGACGGCCTGTTTCGAGACGTCGAGGGCTTGGGCGATGCGCAACCAGGTCCAACCCTGTGCGAGCGCGTGCCGGACTCCCTCCGCCTCGAGCTGGTCCGCGGTTCGCCGCAGGGCGACCACGGCCGCGAGCGCGTCCGCGGGATCGACTGCCGGGTCCGGCAGCCGGAGCGTCTGTGGCGGCACGGATCAACCTACGTTGACCCTGGCTTACCGTGTCAACCTGAGTTGACAGCCTTCGGTGTCGGGCGTCGGTGCCGCACGGCAGGCTGTGGTTCGTGGCCGAGCCCAGCCAGCCGCGGTGGATCCTGCACCTCGACCTCGACCAGTTCATCGCCGCGGTCGAGATCCGCCGGCGGCCCGAGTTGCGCGGGCGCCCGGTCGTGGTCGGCGGCAACGGTGACCCGACCCAACGCCGGCAGGTCGTCGCGACCGCGTCGTACGAGGCGCGCGCCTTCGGCGTGCATTCCGGGCATCCCGATGAGCACGGCGCTGCGCCGCTGCCCGGATGCGGTCTTCCTGCCCGCGGACCATGCCGCATACGACGAGGCGTCGGCCGAGGTGTGGGGCGTGGTGCGGGAGTTCCCGGTGCTGGTCGAGGTGTGGGGCTGGGACGAGGGCTTCATCGGCGCAGACGTCGACGACCCGGAAGTGCTGGCGCAGGACATCCGCGACGCGGTGCTGGAGCGCACCCAGCTGACCTGCTGCGTCGGGATCGGGGACAACAAGCTGCGGGCCAAGCTGGCGACCGGCTTCGCGAAGCCGAGCAGCGACGGGCGGCCTGGCCCCGGCGTGTACCGGCTGACGCGGGACAACTGGATGGAGGTCATGGCCGACCGGCCGACGGACGCGCTGTGGGGAGTCGGGGCGAAGACCTCAGCGAAGCTCGCGGCGATGGGCATCGGCACGGTGCGCGACCTCGCTGGCGCCGACCCCGACGCGTTGGCCGAGCGGTTCGGCCCGACGATGGGGCCGTGGTTCTGGCGACTGGGTCACGGCGCCGGCGACCGCACCATCACGACGTCGCCGTGGGTGGCCCGGTCGCGCAGCCGCGAGGAGACGTTCACCGACGACCTGACCGAGCGCGCGCGACATCGAGGCGAAGATCCGCGAGCTGGCCGCGGCCATCGCCGGTGAAGTCGTCGCCGAGGGTCGGCTGATCACGCACGTCGCCATCAAGATCCGCTTCACGTCGTTCTTCACGCAGACCCGGGTCACGAACTGTCTGAGCCGACCACGGACGTCGAGACCGTGCAGAAGGCGGCGCTGTTCGTGCTCGAGCGGGTCGAGGTCGACCGACCGGTCCGGTTGCTCGGGGTCCGAGTCGACCTCCAGCCGATCGAGCCGCAGGTCACGGTCGACGAGGGCCGGAGCCGCCCTCCGCAGTAGCCAGGCATGACGTCGGCCGCTCAGAACGGGAGCCGGCGGCCGGACGGCGTCCGGAGGTCCACCGGCGTCGGCGGGCGGGGAGTGGTCGGCTTGCTGATCTGCTGCTGTCGCATCGCGCACCTCCAGGTTGTTCCTGGGGGTGAGATGGCGCAGCCCGGCCGCGGTCACAGAAATCTGCGCGTGAACGATCGAAACCAGGAAGTGTCCACTCGCTGCGGCGCCAATCAGGCATACGACGCCATATCGGTCACGATGTGTCCGCGAGTGGAGCGTTGCTAGTTGAGATCCTCAGGTGATGTCGGCGACCTGCGCGTCGAGGGCGGCGACGACCGCGTCCGCATCGACCGCCACCGCGACGCCGTGCGCGCCAGCCCCGAGCGTGACCCGACGGCCGGTCAAGGAGGCGTCCGCGATCGACCGGCCACGTCCGGCTGGATCCGAACGGCGTGATCGTGCCCCGCTCGTAACCGGTGGCCGCATACGCGGTCTCGGCGTCCGGCATCGACAGCCGGGACACCCCGAGCAGCGAGCGCAGCTTCGGCCAGGCGATCTCCCGGTCGCCGGGCACCAGCACGAACAAGAAGTCGTCGTCCGCACGCCGGACCACGATCGTCTTCACGACGTCGGCCGGCTCGACGCCGCGCGCGTCCGCGGCCTCCTGCAGGCTGCGGACAGGCCCGTGCCGGATCACCTGGTATGCGACGCCGGCCGCGTCCATCGCCGCCAGCGCCCGGTCCTCGCTCACGTCGACGGGACGCCGCAGAGGTCGCCGCCGTCGCAGCACGGCTGCAGGTAGTAGCAGACCGGGCACTGGTCCTTGCCGCCCTTGCGGACCAGGTCCGCGCGCTCGCACGCCGGGCAGGGGCCGGGCTCCTGGAACACGCTGTCGACGCTAGTCGAGCGAGACCGCGGGACCGGACACCGCGATGCACGTGTTGCGACGCTAGGGTTCTTCGTTCCTCGCCCCGAACCGATATCCCCCGAAGCGAGCCATGAGCAGCAGCGAGCCGTTCGCGGACCAGTCGCGCGTCGACGCGGCGTATGCGGCGTTGGACGCGCAGCGTGCATGGAACGCGGAGGAGCTGGCCCGCGTGCGCCGGATGCGCGTCGGTGGGACCGCGGCGGCGCAGAGCGAGCGGGACGCGTTCGCCGCGCTGTACGAGCAGCGGCTGCGCACCCTCAACGCGGTCGAGGACCGGCTGGTGTTCGGCCGACTGGACCTGCGCAGCCGACGGCACCCGGTACATCGGTCGCCTCGGACTGTCCGACGACCAGCAGGACCAACTGGTGCTCGACTGGCGGGCGCCTGCCGCGGAGGCGTTCTACCGGGCCACGCCACGAGAACCCATGGGGGTCGTCCGCCGCCGGCACATCGCGACCACCGGCCGCCTCGTCACCGCGGTCGACGACGACGTGCTCGACGTCGACGCCTTCGACGGGGCCGCGCCAACCGACGCACTCGCCGGCGACGGCGCACTGCTCACCGCCCTCAACGCGGCGCGCACCGACCGGATGCGCGACATCGTCGCCACGATCCAGGCGGAGCAGGACGAGGTCATCCGGGCGCCGTTGGCCGGCGTGCTCGTCGTGCAGGGTGGGCCGGGCACGGGCAAGACGGCGGTGGCGCTGCACCGGGCGGCATACCTGCTGTATGCGCACCGCGACCGGATCGAGCGCTCCGGCGTGCTGCTGGTCGGTCCCAACCCGGCCTTCCTGCGCTACATCTCCGCGGTGCTGCCGGCCCTCGGGGAGACCGGCGTGGTGATGATGACGCCCGGCTCCTTGCTGCCGGGCATCGAGGCGACCGGCCGCGACGAGGGCGCCGCGGCGGCGGTCAAGGGCGACGCCCGGATGGCGGATGTCCTCGCCCGCGCAGTCGCCGCTCGACAGCGGGTGCCCACCGAGGCCCGTCCGTTGAAGGTGGACGACCAGGTGATCTGGTTGCGCCCGCACGAGGTCGAGCGGGCCAGGTCCCGCGCCCGGGCGACCCGGTCGCCGCACAACGAGGCGCGGGTCACGTTCGTGCGATCGATCCTGCACACGTTGGCGCGCAAGCTCGCCCGCTCCCTCGGCCTCGCGGACGACAAGGAGACACTGCACGACCTGACCGCCGACTTGCGCGACAGCGCCGACGTCCGACGCGAGATCAACCTGTGCTGGATGCCGCTCACCCACGACGTCCGTCCTGGCCGATCTGTATGCGCGCCCCGACCTGCTGGCCGCTGCCAGCGGACCTCGGCTGAGCGCGCACCAACGCCAGGCGCTGGCTCGGCTACGAGACGCACCGTGGACGGTCGACGACATCCCGCTGCTCGACGAGCTCGCCGAGCTGTTGGGTGAAGACCCCGAGCCGTCTCGCCGGGTGGCCGCCGCGGCGGCCGCGCAACGCGCCGAGGATGTGCGGTATGCGCGCGGCGTCCTGGCGTCGTCGTCGGCGGGAGGCATGGTGACCGCAGAGCAGCTGGCCGGACGGTTTACGGATGTCGGGCCGGTGCTGACCGTCGCGGAACGCGCCGCATCCGACCGGGCGTGGACTTACGGGCACGTCGTGGTCGACGAGGCCCAAGAGCTCTCGGCCATGGCCTGGCGGGCGCTGATGCGCCGATGCCCGTCGAGGTCGTTCACCGTTGTTGGCGACATCGCACAGACCTCGTCGGCGGCCGGCGCGTCGTCGTGGGCGGCGGCGCTGGACCCGTACGTGGCCGAGCGCTGGACCCTGGCCGAGCTCACGGTGAACTACCGGACGCCGGGCCGGATCATGGCCGTCGCGTCGTCGGTGCTGCAGGCCGCCGGGCAGTCCGTGACGCCGACGGTCACGGCCCGCGAGGGCGAGCATGCGCCGGTCATCCGTCGCATCGACCACGACGACCTCGGGGTGGTGCGGGCCGCCGCGCAGGCTGAGACGTCAGCCGTCGGGTCGGGCACGGTGGCGGTGGTGACACCGCGCGCCGCGGTGGCCGCGGTGGCGGCCGCCGCTCGACGGCATCGACGCCGCTGTGCTGACCGCGGTCGAGGTCAAGGGCCTGGAGTTCGACAGCGTGGTCGTTGTCGAGCCGGCGGCGATCATGGCCGAGAGCCCACGCGGCGCGAATGACCTGTACGTCGCGTTGAGCCGCTCGACCCAGCGCCTGGTCGTGCTGCACTCCGGCCGGTTGCCAGCCGGTTTCCCGTGAATCTCCGTGCGATATCGCGCACGAATGCACGATTTCGCACGGAGATCCGTGATCGGCTGGGCGCATGCCGGATCCGTTGAGCCGACTGCGGGCCCTGTGCCTCGCCCTGCCCGAGACGACGGAACGGCTCAGCCACGGCGAGCCGACCTGGTTCGTCCGCGACAAGAAGACCTTCGTGACGTATGCGGACCACCACCACGACGACCGGTTGGGGTTCTGGGCAGCGGCCGCCGAGGGGTCGCAGGAGGCACTGGTGAGCGCTGACCCCCAGCACTTCTTCGTCCCGCCATACGTGGGCGGTCGGGGTTGGTTGGGGGTCTACCTCGACGTGCCCACCGACTGGGACGTGGTGGCCGACGTCGTCGAGAGCGCATACCGGGTGATCGCACCGAAGACCCTGAGCGCGCAGCTCGATCGGGCGCCCTCATGACCACGCGCTGGGGTCTGCTCGGAGCCGGCTGGATTTCGCGAGCGTTCGCGACCGACCTGCGGCTGCTCGACGACCACGAGGTGCTCGCAATCGGGTCACGCTCGCAGCAGACGGCAGACGACTTCGGCGAGCAGGTCGGGGTGCCGCGTCGCTACGCCACCTATGACGCCCTGGTCGCAGACCCGGACGTCGACGTGGTCTACGTCGGCACACCGCACCCGATGCACCACGCCGCCGCGATGCTCGCCCTCGAGGCCGGCAAGCCGGTGTTGGTCGAGAAGCCGTTCACCCTGAACGCACCCGAAGCGGTCGAGCTGGTCGACACCGCCCGCGGACGTGGGTTGCTGCTGCAGGAGGCGATGTGGACCCGCTTCCTGCCGCACATGGTGCAGGTCCGGCAGCACCTCGCGGACGGCGACCTCGGCGACGTCCGGGTCGTGCTGGCGGACCACAACCAGCAGTTCCCGCCGGACCCGACGCATCGGTTGTTCGCGCCCGAACTCGGCGGCGGCGCCCTGCTCGACCTCGGGATCTACCCCATGTCGTTCGCGTCGATGGTGCTCGGTGAGCCGCGGTCGGTGACCGCGGTCGCCACCAAGGCGTTCACCGGGGTGGATGCGCAGACCGCCGTCGTGCTCGGCTACGACGATGGCCGACAGGCCGTCGTGTTCACCACCTTGGAGGTCAAGGGGCCGAACCGGGCCGCCATCGTCGGCACCAAGGCGCGGATCGAGATCGACGAGGTCTGGTACACGCCGACCACGTTCCGCCTCATCGCAGCGGACGGCACGGTGCTGCGGGCATACGACGAGCCGCACGAAGGCCACGGGCTGCGACACCAGGCGGCCGAGGTCGCCCGGTGCCTGCGCGAAGGGCTGGTCGAGTCACCGCTGCTGACGCACGAGGAGACAGTGTCGATCATGCGCACGCTGGACGAGGTTCGAGTCCAGGTCGGCGTGACCTACCCCACCGAGATCAGCCCAGGTGTGCCCCGCCCGTGAATGCGAATCCAGGCTCGCCTCGCAATCAGCGGAGCTTCGCCTCAAGGGTGATCGAAGGGACGGCCGCCAACGCCCTGCTGACCGGGCAGCTCTCCTTGGCGGCGTTCGCGACCTCCTGAAACGCAGCGTCGTCGATGTCCGGGACCGTCCCCTCGACATTGAGCCTGACGCTGCTGATGACCAACCCGGCGTCGGTCAGGTCCACAGTCACCTCGGCACTGACGTCCAGGTCAGTCGCCGGCGTTCCAGCCTTCTTCAGAAGGTTGGTAAAGGACATCGCGTAGCACGCCGAATGGGCGGCCGCGATGAGCTCCTCCGGGCTGGTCTGTCCCTCTGGGTCGCCAGCCCTGGTCGGGAAGGACACCGGGAACTGGCCGGCATTCGACGAGTCGAGCGTGACGTTGCCGGAACCGGTCCGGAGATCGCCGGTCCAGTGAGTGGTGGCGTCGCGGCTAGGCATTCGAGGTTCCTTTCAGAGGGGTCGCTTGGCGTGGAACGCCTCCTACCCTTTCCTGTCGCCACGCGACACACCACCCCGGGGTCGAGATCGGGCACCGCTGACGGTGCACGATGTCGCGCATGGCCGAACGGTGGTTCCTCAAGATGGACGGCATTCCCGGCGAGTCCACGCACATTGCGCACAAGGGGGAGATCGAGGTCGAGTCCTGGTCGTGGGGCGTCACCCATCAGGGCGCGTTGTATGCGGGCGGCGGCGGGGGAGTCGGTAAGGCGACGTTGTCGGACCTGAATGTCGTCACGTCCATGAGCGCCGCATCACCGCTGCTGCTCAAGGCCTGCGTGTCGGGCAGCCACATCAAACAAGCGACCCTCAGCGGGGTCAGGTCGGCCGGGAAGGGGGTCGACTTCGTCCGGTACAAGTTCGCCGACGTCATGGTCACCGCGGTGCAGCAGGGCGACAGCGGCACCGACGAGCCGACCGAGCACCTGTCGTTGACCTATGCGAAGGTCGAGGTCACCTACACCCCGCAGGCGCCGTCCGGCCAGCCCGGCACGCCGGTGGTGTTCGCCTACGACGTCAAGGCGAACAAGCCGATCTGACGACGGCCGTCCTCATACCGTTGCGGCAGTCAGGGCCGGCGCGCATAGCCTGACCCCATGCCGACAGACAACGCGAAAGCATCCGTGGACGTCGACGCCTCGCCGGCGGCTGTGGTGGCCGTCGTCCGCGACGTGGCCGCATACCCCGAGTGGGTCAAGGGCTTCACCGAGGCCGAGGTGTTGGAGACCGACGAGGCCGGGGAGGCATCCCGGGCGAGGTTCAGCATGGCGCTTGGCGTCGGCGACGACACCTTCGAGGTGGCGATCACCCCGACCGACGACGGCCTGTCCTGGGAGCTGATCGAGCCCACCAAGCTGCAGAAGGCGCACCAGGCAGCCTTCACAGTCGAGCCCCGCGGTCAGGGCAGCCGGCTGACGCTGGACCTCACCGTCGAGCACACGATCTCGGCGCCCGGGTTCCTGCGGCGGAAGGTGTTCGGCTCCTTCGTCAAGGGCGCGATCGGCGAAGTCAACTCCCGGGTGTGACTGACGAGTTGACGAGTCGGTCGACTTCTGTCCGACTTCGAGTGCTCGAGGTCCGACCTGTCAGGCGTTGCGTGCGGAATAGCGCACGAAGCGTCTGACACGTCGACGTTCAGACGACGCCGTACAGCCGGTCGCCCGCGTCTCCCAGGCCCGGAACGATGTAGCCGCGCTCGTTGAGCCGCTCATCGACCGCGGCCACCACGACGTTGAGCGGGATGCGCAGGTCGGCGGTCTCCTGCTTCACTCGCTCCACCCCCTCGGGTGCGGCGAGCAGGCATACGGCCGTGATGTGGTCGGCCCCCCGCTCGGACAGGAACCGGATCGCCGCCGCGAGCGTGCCGCCGGTGGCGAGCATCGGGTCGAGCACGTAGCACTGCCGGCCGTGCAGCTTCTCCGGTAGCCGCTGCGCATACGTGACCGCCTCGAGCGTCTCCTCATTGCGGATCATCCCGAGAAAGCCGACCTCCGCGGTCGGCAGCAGCCGCACCATGCCGTCGAGCATCCCGAGGCCGGCGCGCAGGATCGGCACCACCAGCGGCTTCGGCTGCGAGAGCTTGACGCCCTCGGCCGGACCGACCGGCGTCGTGATCGAGACCGGCGCCGTTCGGACCTCACGGGTCGCCTCGTATGCGAGCAGGGTGACCAACTCATCCGCGAGCCGGCGAAACGTCGGCGAGTCGGTGCGCTCGTCGCGCAGCGCGGTGAGCTTGTGCGCAACCAGTGGGTGGTCCGCGACATGGAGACGCATGGGCGCGAGGCTAGTAGGCCGACCAGTCTCCGGGGAGCGCTGTCCGCGACCGATGGACTCTGCCACGATGCGGACCATGGCGCGCGACGGCTCCGACCCGCCCACCGACTTCGCCGTCGTCGCCTGGCGCGAGGAAGGTCAGTGGCAGCTGTCCAACGTCGTCCCGCAGGCCGCCGACTCCCTCGACGGACTCGACAGAGCGCTGCGGGCCAACCCGTCCGAGAGCGGCTCCATCGCCCTGGTCTCGTACGTCGAGGAGTACTTCCTGATTGCCCGAACCGTTGGCGCGGACGTGCGGTTCCTGCTCTCCGATGTCGGCGCTGCGCCGGACTGGCCGTTGGCCGCTGAGGTGCTTGATCGGCTTGGTCTGCCGATGCCGGATGACGACGACCTCGAGCAGGTCCAACCGGCCGGGGATCTGTCGCTCCTCGAGGACCTCGGCATGGACCCGATGGAGCTGTCCATGCTCTGCGAGAACCTCGACATGTATGCCGACGAGGCGCTCGCGTCCATCGCGTCGAGGCTCGGGTTCGGGGAGCAGTTCGAGACGGTGCTCGACACCGTGCTCGACTAGCCCGGCGCGTATGCCGCCCGCATACGACCAGTGGATGCGGCTGGCGCTGCAGGCCGCCGCGGTCGCGCCGTTGACCGGGGATGTGCCGGTCGGCGCGATCGTCGTTGACGCGGCCGGCGCCGTTGTTGGCGCGGGTCACAACGCGCGGGAAGCGACCGGCGACCCGACTGCGCACGCCGAGGTGCTGGCCCTGCGCGAGGCGGCGGCAACCCGCGGTGAGTGGCGGCTGGAGGGCTGCACTCTGGTGGTGACGCTCGAGCCGTGCACGATGTGTGCCGGTGCGCTGGTCCTCGCCCGCGTCGACCGACTGGTGTTCGGCGCCTGGAACGCCGAACTCGGCGCGGTCGGCACGCTGTGGGATGTGGTGCGCGACCGTCGGCTCAACCATCGGCCAGAGGTCATCAGCGGTGTGCTGGCTGATGAGTCTGCGGCGATGTTGCGCGAGTTCTTCGCCTCGCATCGGGACATGACGTGGACCTGACGGACGTTCGGCTCGCGGTCTACCGCTGGTTCGCCTTTCGCGGTGAGGCCCCGACGTTGCGCGACCTGTTGGGTGTCGTCGGCGGTGAGATCGCGGCGCTCGAGGAGGCTCTTCGACAACTCCACGAATCCCATCTGATCGTCACCGACTCCTCCGGCGCGATCGTGATGGCCCACCCTTGGTCGGCACGCGACCTCGGCTTCGTCGTCGCTAGCCGCGAGCAGAAGTGGTGGGGCGGCTGTGCGTGGGACTCGCTATCCATCGCCGCGGTGCTTGATGTCGACGTTCTGGTCGCAACTCGCTGCCCGTACTGCGGCCGCCCGCTGTCGCTGTGGGTCGACCATCGAGATGGGCCGCGCGGCGACGACGTGGTCGCGCACCTGCTGGTTCCGGTCGCGCACATGTGGGACGACGTCGTGTACACGTGCTCTCACCAACGGCTGTTCTGCTCGCGGGAGCATGTCACTCACTGGCTGCGGCGTTCGAAGCTGCCACGCGGCGCGGTGCTCGACCTCGACACGTTGTGGCGGCTTTCCAGCACTTGGTATGCGGGCCGCATGACGCGTGAGTACCGCCGGCGCAGCCCAGCGGAGGCGGCCGCATACTTCCGCTCGCTTGGCCTGAAGGGCGAGTTCTGGCGAGTGCCCGGCTCGACTGCGACCGATTCGGGACCTCGATGACCCTCGGGTACCCTCGTCGGCGGTGGCGTGTCCGAGCGGCCTAAGGAGCACGCCTCGAAAGCGTGTGAGGGGGCAACTCCTCCGTGGGTTCAAATCCCACCGCCACCGCTCTGACCTGCGCAAACGCCGGCTCCGCCCTCATCGGGTGAGCCGGCGTTGTCGTCCTTAGTCTCAGTTTTAGTCTCAGTTGACGTGCTCGTCATGCACGTCGACTGGCGTCGCTGGCACGCGACCAAGAGAGATCGTCGACGCGGCGCGCCGCCTCGTGTCGGATCGGGTCGATCATGTGCGCGTAGCGATGGGTCATCGCCGAGTTCGACCAGCCCATGATGCCCATGATCGTGCGTTCGCTGACGCCGAGGAGCAGCAGCACGGTGGCGGCTGTGTGCCGGGCGTCATGCAGCCGACTGTCACGGATCCCGGCGGAGCGCAGCAGCGCCTTCCACTCGGCCCAATCGGTGCGCGGGTTGATCGGCGCGCCGAGCTCGTCGCGAACAGCCAGCCGCCGTCCTGCCACAGCTGGCCGCCCGCTCCTGCTCGAGCTTTGTTGATGGCGGTGCTCCCTGAGCAGCTCGCACAGCGCCGACGGGAGGCCGACGACGCGGCGCCCGGCACGCGACTTCGTCTCGGCGACATCCGGAGTGATCTGCCGACGCATCGGGCAGTAGCCGGCGTGCGAGCGACCGCAGGTTCCTCCGCAGCCGTGCTCGTACTTGGGTCGCACCCGGCTCCGGCGGATCGTCAATGTCTGCGCCTCGAGGTCGACGTCCGCCCAGCGAAGTCCGAGCGCCTCACCTTGGCGCAGGCCGAGAGCCAGCGCCACAGCCCAGCGGGCCGCGTTGCGGCGTTCACCTGCGGCGGCGAGCAACGCTGTTGCACCTCATCGACGGTGAACGGCTCGACGTCGAGCTCCTCGACCCGCGGTGCCTTGGCCAGGCGGGCCGGGTTGATGGGCATGTAGCCCCGGCGGACGGCCTCGTTGAGCGCCGTTCGGGCGGTTCGGTGGACCTGATGCACGGTCGCCGGCCGCATCTTGGATGCCACGTCGGGTCGTGGTCTTCAGCATCGCCGCGTACAGCGCCTCGAGGTGTTCCGGCCGGAGCTTGTCGAGCCGGTGCGCACCGACGCCGGGAATGAGATGGCGGTACACGGCGACGCGATAGCTCGACAAGGTCGACGGCCGCACGACCGGCCCGGCGATGTTCTCGACCCAGTGCGTCAGCCACTGCTCGACGGTCCAGCGCTCGTTGACTCGCCCGAGGGTGCCGGCGTCGCGGCCACGCTCGAGCTCTTGACCCCGGCCGCGACCTTGGCCCGCGTAGTTGGCCATGACATGGCGTCGGTCCGGTCGGCCGTCGTCGCGCGTTCCGACCGTGACTCGTCCGTGCCAGTACCCGTCGCGACCCTTGTAGATGGTCGAGTCGCGGTTGGGCCGCCGCGGGCTCATCGGCGGCTCCTGTTGCGCCTCCAGCTCGTGCACGAACTCGACCAAGCGCGTCGGCAGGCACGCGACGCAGCCGGCCGATCCGGATGGAGCGAACCGCACCGCTGGACACGAGGCCGTACATGACTGTCCGGCTGATGCACAGCCGCTCCGCCGCTTCCTCGACGGTGAGCACAAGCCGCGGCTGGTCTGTGTAGTCGAGTGCTCGGCGAGCCTCGGGAACGAGCCGCAGCAGACCAGTCGTCTCAGTCATCGTCACCTCCATCCTGTGGAGAGGAGTGCCGACGAGTGCGCACACGTGTCCTGCAGGCCACGACAAAGTGCGGAGGTGGGCGAGGGCGTTGCGCAGACGGCCAGTCTTCACTCAACGCGAGCATCGGCGGTGGCTCTCGCCGGCTCGCCGTGGCCGGGAGACGGAGCGCAGTCATCGGGTCGGTGCCTTCGTCGGCGAGTGCTTGCGTACGGACGGCGGACTGCGACGCCGGGCGCTGGCGACGGTCCGGATCGCTTCTCGCGCAGGAAGGCCTGCTCGGATCGCCGCGTCGACGAGTGGGCCGAGATCGGGGGCACCGGCATCGACGGCCCGCCGCGCCGCCCAGTACAGGACGTTGTTTCGGCGTCCCTCGTGCTGTCGGCCGACGTAGGCGGCGAGTTGCTCGACGCTTGTGACTCGGGACTGCCCTGTCGTGTTTCGGATGGGCGACCACCTCGGGAGGCGCCAGGAGCTGGCGGGCGGCCTCCCAGTCGAAGACCCGCCCGCTGATCGCCTGCGTCTTCAGGAGTTCGTACCGCCGGCTGTAGGTCTTGGTCTGGCCGAGCGACGGCGGCAGGAGCACGTAGCCTCCGGTGGCGAGGTCCCGAGCGCCGACGGCGAATGAGGTTGCGAAGGGCGCAGCGGTGGCGCACGTCGGCTTCGCGAGAAACCTCGTCGATACGACCGTCTAACCCGAGCGGTATCGGCATCCAGGGCGCAGGCCAGATTTTGTCCCCGGATCGGTGATGCATGGTCACGTCGACCCCGCCAGGTTTCGATCCTGCGCCCAGCAGCAGCTCTGACCGCGGCAAACCGGGATCACCCGTCCATCGGCCCGGGATCACTTGGGAGCGATGGCGTCGTCATCGGTGATCACGGAGGTGGTTGGCATGTCCTTCCACCAATCGCTTCTCGCTTGTCAAAGTGCCGGCTCACTGCTCCGACTAGGGAACCAGGTCGTTGAGCCGTTCGGATCAAGGGAACGGGGTGGCCGTGCGTAGCGATGCCAAGCCGGAGCGCCAACTCGTTTGGAGCCGTTCAGGGGAGGGGAGTCTTCACGACATCGACCAATGGGAGCAAGCATGGACACCTGGCTGATCATCGTCATCGTTGTCGCTGTCGTGGCACTTGTCACGGTTCTCATCGTGCTGCCACGTATGCGGGCGGCGGCAGCGGAACGCAAGGCCGCGAAGGAGCTGGAGTCTCGCCGCGCACAGGTCGCAGCCGAGCACCGGCGTGAGGCGGAGACGCACGCAACCCGAGCGGAGACCGCCGAGCGTAAGGCGGCGATCGCCGCCCAGAGCGCTCAGTCGGAGCGAGCCGAGGCCGAACGGTTTGAACAAGAGGCTCAACTGCACGAGCGCGGTCTTGCTGATGACAGCCTCATCGCAGACGACGAGCGCGACAGATTCCAGGGTGTCGCCACAACGAAGTCCCCGGACAGCGCTAGGGCGGCGTCAGATGTGCACCTGACCCGTGACCGGCAATCCGACAGCGCGGTTGACGGTCCGGCGTCTCCAGGCCGGTCGTGATGCCCGGACCCTGGCTGTAGCCGCTGGATGGGGACGGGGCCTCCCCTCGTTTGTGCGCCTCCATGCCCGGGTCGTCGGCGACCCTGGCACGCCGCAACGTGGCGAAGTACCTGCTCGGCCAGGAGCCGTATCGCGCCGAGAGTGGCCCGCACACAACCGCCCGACATCGTCATCGACAACACCGACCGCCAGTCCTCAGATCCTCGACCCACCCGACTGAGCCCGACAGTCGGGCCGTGCCCCGCAGCACAGCAGGCAGGCCAAACCCGAGCTGGTTGGGCGCTTCCAGGGCGGGTCATGTCTGTTGTCTTCTGGAGCCGAGTCCATCTGTTCTGCGTCATCTCAGTCATCAGCAGATCCGGGGTCACCGGTGATGAGATGGCTGTTGGGCGTCCTGCAGTGTGGTTGTCGCCCCGGGACGCACCATGCCAGCCGCGAGTCGCAGGATCTCTGGCGTGATTTCATGGCCTGCCTTCTATTCGTGTCGAGTTCTGCATCGGCGATTCCGAGCGGTGAGAGCACTCTTCGGGTCAGCGGGTCATAGTGCTGATGACTTCGCAAGGACATCTGCCGCCGCTGCGTTCTCTACCCCTGATTCGGCCGCATTCGGCTGTCATCACGGTGCTGCTAGGGTCATTCGGACCTGTCTCAACAAACCGTTTCGGGGGGATGATCATGCGCAAGCTTCTGGGAGTCACGGCTGTTGCCGTGATGGTGGCCGCGTCAACGCTCGTCGTTGGAGGGGCGGCTCAGGCCGCACCGATTAAGGACGCGAAGGCGGAGGCGTGGGTCTGCGAGGGCGAGGACGTGACGATCTACACGGCGGGCCGCAACGGCTGGATCGACGGCGTTCTCTATAAGGCGGCGTCATTCACCGTCGTCGGCACGTTCACTCCGACCGGTGGCGAGCCGGAGCCGTTCACCGAGACCCAGACCTGGGGCGGCGGCAGGTCCGGTCCGGGCGAGATCACCTGCACGCAGCACTTCGAGGAGACGGAGCCGGGGGAATCGCGGTGGGTGACGTGACCGTGATCGCCTTCCCGGTTGGTGGCTGACGCGCTGGGGTTTTCCCCGATCGACTGCATGCGGGTTTCGGCCGCACCCCGACAACGCGAAGAGCCCGGCGCGGTCTCCCACGCCGGGCTCTCGTTTCGCCTTGCCTCGCCTTGGCGCGCCGGTCCTTACCCGCCTTACCTGGCTGAGGCCGTCCACATCTGGGTGCCGGTCGGTCGGGCCATGAGATGCCGGCGCAGTCTTCTTATGTCTCGGCTGGCTCACGTCGCTGCGGGGCTGAAACAGCGAGGACGGCAATGCCGAGCGCCGCAAAGATGAAGTCGACAACGAAGAAGGCCGCGCCGTGCATGATGAAGAACAACGGCCACACCCAGAACGCCATCCAGGCCCAGCGCTCCCCGCGGCGGAAGGCCGTTGTGGCGATCGAGACCGTCAAGACCGCCGCAACCGCGGCGTACGTAGCGGTCAAGAGCGCGGCATCTCGGTCGACGTCTTCGTCGAACCATGACCCTGGAAACACGCCGAACAAAGTCGCGAGGCCGGCAAAGAAGACGAAGACCAACCACGCATGTCGCCGAAGCGCTCCGACCATGATGACCCCCGTTGTCTGAGACCTTCGTCCCAGGATGGCATCCGTGAGTGTCTCCACCGCTGCCAGCGCACCATCGGCCGAATCAAGCGCCCTCCCACCTCAGAGTCCGCCACGTGAGCGCGCAGAGTGCC
>CAWIIE010000015.1:0-429144 GCA_963836025.1 uncultured Actinomycetota bacterium | reverse complement strand
CAGATGTGGACGTTCGAGTGATTTGTGCCGGCACAGATCACTCGAACGTCCACATCTGTGGAGGATCGACGGGCCTTACCTGACTCGGACCGCCAAGCTCGATCTCGACCGCGAAACCGAGCGGCAACGCGTACACCCCGATCGCGGACCGGTGCGTGCGACAGCCGGCGTCCTCGCCGAAGACTTTGAGCGCAGCAGATCGGATGCACCGTTGATGACCAACGGCTGCTGCGTGAAGTCCGGGGTGCAGCACACGAAGCCGAGCACCTTGACCACCTCGGCGACCCGGTCGAGGGAGCCGAGAGCGTCGCCGCGTCTGTGCAAGCAGGTTCAGTACGCATGCCTGCGCCGCGGCCTGGCCCTGCTCGAGGGTGAGGTCGTCGCCAACCCGGCCGACGTGCCCGTCCGCACCCTGGCCAGACAGGAACAGCAGGTCACCGGCGAGCCGCCAGCCGCGGTGAGCTCCCCGCCGGCTGGCGCAACGGCGGCAGCGTGAGGCCGAGCTCTCTTGCGTCGGTGACTCCGGCGTGCTCGTGCGGGCACCGTGATGACGATTCCTGCCCGAGTTTGTCCGTCGCCGAAGTCACCGCATAGCACGCCGGGAGCTGATCGAGCGGGTAGACCCGATCTATGACCGGCGTGACCTGGCCGGCCTCGACCAGCCTGGCCAAAGCGATCGGGTCGGTTCAGCCGAGAATCGGTAGACCAGCGAACCGACCCGTCGCTGGCCGGCTGCACCGCCGTCAGCCCGCCATACGGTCACCGTCTGCAAAATGACCGCAGTTGCACCTCCGACCACGACGTAGCGTCCCTCGCGGGTGAGGAGGCGACGCGGGTAGCGGACCGAACAGATCCGGGCCGACACGTCGAGGATCAGGTCGTACCGCTGCGGTAGTCCTCGTGTAGTCGGTCGCGGTGAAGTCGACGACGTGGTCGGCGCCGCACGACCGCATCGCCTCGAGCTTGTGGGCCCAGGTCGACAGCGGTCACCTCAGCGCCGTAGTGCTTGGCAAGCTGGATCGCGAACGTGCCAGCGCCGCCGCCGGCACCCGTCGATGAGCACTCGCTGGCCTGGATTGATCGGGCCGTTGCGGCGAAGACCCTGCCACGCGAGCAAACCCGCCTGCGGAATCGCGGCGGCCAGCCTCGAAAGTCAGCGACGGCGGCTTGCGGGCAAGTGCGCAGGGTTGGCGCGACGACGTACTCGGCGAATCCGCCAAACCCGGCCCCGCCTGCCAGGTCTCCGAACACTTCGTCGCCGACCCTGAAGTCAGACCCGTTCGGACCGACGGCCTCCACCACGCCAGCGACGTCGCCGCCGAGGATGCGGACACGAGGCGCCCGCAGGCCGGTGCCGAGTCGAGCGACCCTCGGAACGCCGCGCATCTGCTCCCAGTCCCACGAGCTGAATCGATGACGCGTGCCCGCGCAGAGCAAGACCCGGTCGGCCGCGGAGCTCTGGCGTTGGGGCCTCGCGGACCTCCGGGACGTCGGATGAGCCGTACCGCTCAAAGACAACCGCGCGCATCCAACCCCCAGGCTCCTGCCGCCTCGTCGATGACGTCGATCCTCCTCTGCGGACGCCGCCGACTGCGCCGCAACGGAACTTCTCGGCCGAGTGCCCCGCTGCGCCCTGGCCCGTCGACAGGGTGAGAGCAGCGTGCCCAGGTGCTCCGTGGGGGTTGTCGGTGCCGCCGACAACGTCCACGGCCGGCGCGACCCGGGCAGCTGGCCTGAGGGTCAGCGGCGAGCTCGTCGCGGGAGCAGCGGCCGCCGGCGGCCGGGTCGCGCAGTCCGACAATGACGACGGTCTCCTTCGTCGTCAGGCCGTCAAGCACCACGGCTTGGACGACCGCGCGCATCTCAGGCGACAGTGTGGCGAGGGCAGAGCCCAGCCCTCCGTACTCGACCCCGGCCAGCAGCCGCTCCTCCACTCCGGGCTCAATGCCGAGCCTCGACGTCGGCGAACGGGAATTCGGCCGTGCCTGCCACCCGGCGCAGGCGGGAGACGAGCCGCCGGATGGCGATTCCCCAGACCCAGCCGGCGACGCGCGCCGTCCCCGCGGTACGCGGACGCGCCTCTTCCACACCCCGACGAAGGTGTCCTGGAGAACGTCGGCGACGGCTTCCGGGTCGTTGCATCGCCGGGGTCACGACGCACGGACACCCACGGTGCGTGCCGCTCGTAGAGTTGGCGGAGCGCGCCCGTGTCACCCCCGGCTACTTGACTCAGCAGCTCGGCATCCGTGCGTCCTGTGGACTCCGTGGACTCCCCCACACTCATCCTGTCGCCGGCGGAGGTCGGAACGGTGCCCTCGGCGCGCCATCGTGCTCCTGGGCGGCCGCTTGGTCAGCGATGAATGGAAACGGCATCTTCCCTCGGGCGGTGAACGTCGCCGGCGATCTCGTCGCCCGGGTCGAGCGGGTATGCGGCCGTCAGCCCGCCGGTGATGACCAGGTCGCCGGCCTCGATCGCGCGGCCGTGAAGGGCAGACTTGCGCCGCGAGCCAGACGACCCCTTCGGCCGGGTGCCCGCTCGCCGACGCGCCGGTGGCGGAAGCGACGACCTCGCCGTTGTGGGCAAGGCCGACCCTCGATCGATGGCAGATCGTCCAGCGGCACCCGTGGTCCGACCACGACCCAGGCCGCCGACGACCCGTCCGCGGTGTTGTCCTCCAACGTGAACCGGTAGTCGGTCCAGACGGAGTCCACGACCTCGAGGCACGCATACCCGCCCTCGCATGCGGCAAGCACGTCATCGACGGAGACGACGCCAGCCAACGAACCAGCGAAGCGTAGGCCAATCTCCGGCTCGACCCGCGGCTGCAGCGCGCCGGCCGGCAACACCGCACCAGGCGGCAGCAGCATCGCATCCGTCAACGGCCCGTAGTTCGGCGCGTCGACGCCCATCTGCTCGCGCATCGCCAACGACGTGTAGCCGAGCTTCCAGCCGGCGTGCCGCTCGCCGCGCGCATACCGAATCGCTGCTAAGCTCGGCCTGGATGGCGTATGCCTCCGCGAGCGACAGCGGGCGGTCGTCGGACAGCGGTGGCAGAGTGCGTCCGCTCGACCTGGCGTTGACCAGCCGCCGAGCGACCGACGCAGGATCGAGCGAGGTCAGTGCTCCGCCTCGTGTCCGACGACGCGATTGGTGAGCACGATGTCGCCCTTCCAGCCGCAGGCCGCGCACCAGCAGACGAACACCCGGTCGGTGGCGACCCAGTACTCGGTCGCGATTCCGCGCGCGCCTGCCCCCACGGCCAGCGGCGCGGCGCATGCCGGGCAGAAACGCGGCGCGTCTCGCAGATGCTGCGCCGCGTCCTGCTCGAAGCCGGTGCGCTTCGGGCGATCGGTCCCCACGGCACTCATCGTGCGGCAGCCGCCTCCTCCCGCGCCTCGTCTCGGGCCTGACCGGCCTGGATGTGCAGCTTGATGATCGTGTCCAGCTGCGGGCTGAACTCGGCGACCCCATCTTGCAGAAGTCGACGGCGAACTCCGCGCCGGCGTTGAACTTGTCCTTCTCGCACGGCAGGTCGATCCGGTCGTGCGGCTCCCGGATCACCCCGAGCGGGTCCTCGCCGTTCGCCACCTTCTGCATCTGCTCGCGGAACATCCGGCGCAGCAAGGCGACGCCGACGTCGGAGCGGCCGAGGTGCTCGGTGGTGCGGTCCAGAATCGGGCCCTGGGTCACCCAAGTCATGATGTCCTGGCCCTCGACGTAGTCGTGACGTGCCGGCCGTGCTCGTCGACGACCGGGATGATGTAGTCCGGGATGATCGACTGCGGCTCGGCACGTACCCGTCCGGGGAGTGCACCGAGTACAGCATGAACCGGGTCGTTGTGCGGTCGATCGGTACCCGGATTTGCATCTGCTGGCATGCCGAAGCCGCCGACCCGCATGTTGTACGGGAACACCAGCGGGTGGCCGACCTTCCAGTCGTCGTCCTCCTCGGTGCGCGCCCTCGAGCACCCGCCGCTTGATGATCCCCCACTCGAACGGGGTGAACCCGATCTTCAGGTGCTTCTTGCCGAACGACGCCGGGGCGTCGAAGCCCTCCTGCCGGCCGACGAACTCGAAGTACCGCCCGTGCAGGTGCTCGACGTGGTGCGGGTCGACCGCGTTCTCCATGATCTGCACGTAGTTGCACGGCAGGTCGGCCCAGCCGATGTCGCGGTACCCGTCCATCACGTACGTGTCGAATCGCGGCAGCTCCGGCGCAGGGGACGGGCCGACGTACGCCCAGACCAGCCCGCCCAGCTCTGCGCCGCGTACGCCGGCCTGGAGCTCACCCGGTCCATGAACGTCGTCGAGTCCCGCTCCGCCGGCTGGTCCACGCAGCGCCCGCCTGTCGAACTTCCAGCCGTGGTACGCGCACGCAGCCCGTCGCCCTCGACGACGCCGTAGGCCAGCGAGGCCCTCCGGTGCGGGCACTGCTCCGGGACGATCCCGTACCGGCCGCTGGCGGTCGCTAGAGCGCGAAGAAGTCCCACCGAGCAGCCGCGCGCTTGACCGGGAACTCCCCAGCTCGCGGGTGAACGCGACCGGGTACCAGTACCGCCGGAGCAGCTCGCCCATCGGCGTACCGGCCGCGACCTGGGTCAGTTCGTCGTTCTGCTCAGCGGTCAGCATCGGCGTTGCCCCAGTGAGGTGGTGTTCGTGAGCGGCTGGAGTGGCTCAGGCCCCTCCAGGACGCTGACGTTGCCGGTGTTGCCGTCGACCCGGATCCGCTGGCCGGTCTTGATCCGCTTGGTGCCGAACGCCGGTCCCGACGACGGCCGGCAGCCCGTACTCCCGGCAGACGATCGCGGCGTGGCACATCATCCCGCCGACGTCGGTGACCGTCGCCCCGATCTTGCCGAAGATCGGCGCCCAGCTCGGCGCGGTGAGCGGCGCCACCAGGATCTCGCCGTCCTGCATCTCGTTCGACCTCGGCCGGACTGAAGATCACCCGCGCCGGGCCCTCGACGACGCCCGGCGAGGCCGCCATCCCGCGCAGCTCGCCGCAGTCGCCGGCCGTCACCGGCGGCCAGCCACTGGTTGATGCTCTCGTTGGTGATCCCCCAGAGCATGATCGTGAACGGCTCGGTGACGATCTCCGGCGGCGTGCCCAGCGCGGGCGGCGGCGACCACTCCGCAGCGCGGTCAGGATGCCGCTTGCGCCGCTGCAGCTCCGCGGCCCAGTACTTCGGGCCGCGCGGCCGGCGCGCCGACCGCCCAGCCCTGGTAGAGGTCCCAGATCACGTCCGGGATCTCGTTGCGGCGCCAGTAGAAGACGTCGTTCTCGTCGGCGATGAAGCCTTCCTTGACGAACACCCGGCCGAGCTCGCGCATCTTGCGCCAGACCATCGAGTGCGCCCAGTGCTCGACGTAGAAGTTGTGGTTCTCCACGTACGGGAACACGACCCGGGCCAGCCCGATCTTCTCCTCGAACGCCTTGCCGGTCCTCGTCGGTGCCCAGCAGCTCGGTGTACTCGGAGACGATCCGGTCCCGCTCGGCGCGGACCTGCTCGACCGGCCGGGCGAGATCGTCGCCCTCGCGCACCTTGGCCGCGTAGTCGCGGATGAAGCCGAACGGGATGTCCCGGTGCTCGATCCAGATCTTGTCCGCGTGGTAGAAGCCCGAGCCCGTGGAGAAGTTGAACCACGGCTCGCTGGCCTCGTCCCACGCCGCCGAGCCAGCGCTTGCCCGCCTCGGACGCGCTTCATCCGCTCGTCGACCTCGTCCGGGCGGTCGGCGTCGGCGAGCACGTCGTCGACGTCCAGCTCGACCGCCAGCCGGGCGAGCTTCTTGAGCTCGTCGTCCGGGCGGAACAGGTCGACGTCGACGCCGGCGACCATCTTGGCGATCGCCTGGTCCGGGATGTTCGGGAATGCCTGCTTGCAGAAGCCGAAGAAGTCCAGGTAGGCGGCGTAGCCGAGGTTGAGGAACTCGAAGTGGTGCATCCACAGCTTCAGGCAGAGGTCGAGCAGCCGGTGGTAGTTCGCCTGCAGGGTCAGCCCGGAGCCGGTGCCGTGGCCCTCGGTGATGACGGCGATGTCCTCCATCTCGGGCAGCGGCTCGAACTTCAGCGACTGGATCTCGGCGACCAGGCGCGCGCATCTTGGTCAGCCAGTTGTCGTAGAGCCGGTCCCAGTTGCCGAAGTAGAACCCGGCGCGCTCCAGGAACAACGGCACCCGGCGCTCGATCTCGGCCGGGTCGGCGACCGGGACGGGGGTGAGGAAGCTGTAGCCGTTGACGATCCGGGTGTCGATCCCGAGCGCCGGCGGGATCATGTAGTGCCGGGTGTTGTACTGCGACAGCGTGGCGATGGCGAGCTCGAAGAACGTCGCGTCCCACGGCGTCAGCACGGTCGGGCCAGTGCACGCCGTCCTGGAACCAGAACATCGACGCCTCGTAGTCGCGGCGGTCCTCGGAGAACAGCGCGAGTAGGTGTAGAGCTCCTCCCACCCCTCGGCGCCGGGCGGTGTCTCGATCTCGAATGGGTCGGGGAACGGTCTGCCATGCCTCCTCCCCTGACGCGTCATTGCGCATCGCTCTCGCAACCGTCAGCGACCGCTGCCGGCCTGTGTTGCCTGGCGGGATTGCTGGCCTCGCCGTGCAGTGGGCCATACAGGGTGGACACGATGCTGTGGTAGCCGGTCGCGGCGCCCGCGCTGACCGGCGCCGGCGGGCGCTGCTCCACACCGTCTCCGGCCGGCTCTGCAGCAGCAGCACCCGCTCGCCCGCCGGCAGGTCGGCGTCAAGCGCCCACTCGACGTCCTGCGGGCGGCCGTAGTGCTTCTCCGACGTGCGGGCCAGCCGGGCGACCGCCTTGATCTCCTCGTCGTCCAGGCAGGGCGCCGTCGCGCCGGTCCGCCGGCACCTCGGCCTGTTCCACCCGCGTCCGTGTCGGCCAGCCGGTACTCGGTCGGCCTTGCGCGAGACCGTGCGCCGGGTGATCTCGAACAGCACCTTGTCGACCAGGTAGTTGTCCGGGGTCACCTCGCCCGCGACGACCGCCTCGCCGAAGCCCCAGGACGCGTCGATGGCGATCTGGCTGCGGTCGCCGGAGTGCGGGTCGAGCGTGAACGCCACGCCGGCGGCCCGCGGGCGGACCATCTTCTGCACGGCGACGCTCATCGCGACGCTCTCCTCGGACAGCCCCATCCGCGCCGGTAGGCGATGGCCCGCTCGGTGAACAGGCTGGACCAGCACCGCCGCACCGCGGCCAGCACCTCGTCCGCGCCGCAGACCCAGAGGTAGCTGTCGTGCTCGCCGGCGAAGCTGGCGTCGGGGGGGTCCTCACAGACCGCCGATGAGCGCACCGCGACCGGCACGTCCGCGCGCCGCAGCGCTCGACAGCTCGACGTAGGCGGCCCGGATCTCGTCCTCGAGATCGGCCGGCATGGGCATGTCCATGACGAGCGCACGCGCCACCGACCCGGCCGCACTCACCGTCGCCGGCGAGTCGGGCACCACATCCGCGAGCACCTCGGGAGGGACTCAGCCAGCCGGTTGCCGGCGAGCAGTTCCCGGTATGCGGCACAGGTGATCGCGAACCCCGGCGGGACCGGCAGACCGGCGGCCGTCATGACTCCAAGGCTCGCGTTCTTGCCACCGAGCTGCGGTTCGTCGCCGGGCGCATACGCGTCGAACCACGTGATGTGACCCACCGGTGGCCTCCTTGCGTTGCCGGGACGCTAAGCGCCGGTGACCTGCGACAACAAGCCACGTGTCCCGCGGAGCGGAACGGCGAGCACTCGTTGTCCGCGATCTTGAGCTTCTTCAGCGACTCGCCGAGGTGATCACGAAGGAACCTCCAGCGCGTCACCGGCCGATCCGCGCGTACATCGCCTCGACCGGGGCCCTGCGCGACGAAAGGCAGCCAAGGTCTGCTCGTACATGACGTCCTCGTCAGACCTCGAGCCGTAGCGGACGTTGCACACCAGCTCGAGCCGGCCAGGCGAAGTCGCGCGCAACAGCTGGAGCACATGGGGCTGCCCGGTGTCGAATGGGAACGTTGTATCCGTAACGAAGGCGCTCGCGTCACCACCGTGTTCGGTGAGCCCAACCGACGGGGCGATGCTCTGCAGCTCGCGGGCGCGGGCCCGGCGTGCTCGTTGCTCCAGTCGAAAGACGACACTCCAGACGATGAGCGCGACTGCTCCCAGAAGCACAAGGCCTACGAGCTCCACAACGACCACGTCCCCGAACTGCGCCCGCCCGAGCGTAATACTCACTGTTCGCGACGGTCGTCCCTCAGCGCTACTGCTGGCTAGATTGCGCCCGTGACGCGCGCGTCGGACCCCGCCCTGCTCGGGTCCGTCCGGAACGCCGCCCGCGTGCTGCGCGCGTTCTCCTCAGCCGACCAGGACCTGGGCATCGCCGAGCTGTCGCGCCGGCTCGACCTCAGCAAGAGCACGGTGCACCGGCTGGTCACGACCCTGGCCGCGGAGCGGCTGCTCGAACGCAGCGTGACGCCCGGCAAGTACCGTCTCGGCCTGGCGCTGTACGAGCTCGGGTCAACGGTGACCGAGCACGTGGACCTGCACCAGGCAGCGCTCCCAGTCCTGACGACGTTGCGGCACAACACCGGCGAGATGGTGCATGTTGCCGTGCTCGACGGGCTGGAGGTGGTCTACGTCGAGCGGCTGGAGAGCCACCACCTGCTGCCGGTGTTTCGCACGGTCGGACACCGCCTTGCCTGCGCACTGGACCTCCTCCGGGAAGGTGCTCCTGGCCTCGCTCCCGCTGGACGAACTGGATCGGCGCCTGCAGACGTGGCAGCCAGAGCCGGTCACCCGACACACGATCACCAATCGGGACGCGTTGCTCGCCGAGCTCGAGCGCGTGCGGGAGCGCGGCTGGGCGCAGAACGTCGAAGAGGGGCACCTGGGTGTGGTGTCGGTAGGGGCACCAATCCGCGGTGCCGACAGGTCGGTGCTCGCCGCGGTCAGCGTCGTGGGCGCGGCCGGTCGGCTGCAGGGCCCGATGCTGCACCGGTGCACACGCATGGTCCTCGAAGCTGCCGAGGTGATCAGCCGGCGGCTCGGTTACCGGCGCCCGATGCCTGCTCGCTCATGATCACCGTCTGCCGAGCGAAATCGTGCGCTGGTGCACGATTTCGCTCGGGAGATGGCGATCTTGGTCGGCTCAGCGCCGGGCGTCGGCGGCGGCCTTGCGCGCGGCCACCTCGTCGGCCCGTACCTCCGAGGCAGGCACGCCGCCGATCCCCCAGTTCTCCGGCGGGATCTCGGTGATGTAGGTGCGGATCCGCTCGACCGGCGTGTCGATGATCTCCGCGACCAGCGCGGCCACGCGCTCGTGCAGCTCGCGGATCACCTCCGGTGGGCGGCCCTCCATGATGTCGATCCGGACGAGCGGCATGGTCAAGTCCCTTCGTCAGACACCAAGGTATGCGCGTGCGGTCGCGAACGCGCGTCACCCATGCGTTGGTCAGTCCAGGCGTTGTGGTTGTTGTCCAACCATCAGTCCAGCCGGACAACGAGAACAACTGATGGATCGAGTCGTCAGACCAGGCCAGGCGGGCTCACGCCGGGGCCGCGTAGCCCCGTTCCGCATACGGGAAACCGCCGAGCTCGAGCCTGGTCAACGACGGATCCTGCGGGGACGCATAGTAGGCGCGGATCTCGGCGATCAGGCCAGTGTCGGGGTCGAAGCGGTACCACTCGTCGCCGCGCAGCACAACGTCTTGTGCGCGCTTCTCGTGCGTCCATTCGATGACCGCGCGATCGGTGTCGGGGTCGCAGATCACCTCGTCGACGGTCCAGTGCGAGCCGAGCGTGGCGACCGCCCACGCCCACTTCTCGCCAATTGTTCGCCCGCCACGGAACGGTCCCTGGTACATGCCGGGCGGGAAGTAGTGCACCCCGTCGTCGGTGAAGAACGACGCGACACCCTCGACGTCACCGCGGTTGCAGGCGTCGAAGTAGTCCCTGATCGTGCGTTCCATCCGTGCTGATTGAGCCGCGCGCTCGTCCTCGGTCACAGCTTGGTGACCCGGACAGCCGTGCCGTAGGCAACGATCTCCTGGTACCCGCTGGACACCTCGTTGGCGTCGAAGCGCATCGCGAGCACGGCGTTCGCTCCGCGAGCGACCGCCGCCTCGTCCAAGCGCTTCAGCGCCTCCTCGCGAGACTCCATCAGCTGCTTGGTCAGCCCCTTGAGCTCGCCGCCGACCAGCGACTTGAAGCCAGCCCCCAGTTGGACGCCGACGTTGCGTGCTCGCACGGTCAGGCCAGTGACCTCGCCGAGCACTTCGTCGATGCGGTAGCCGGGGAGGTCGTTCATCGTCGAGGTGAGGATCGGCACCCTGTCCTCCAATGGTGAGGGCCGGCGGACGTACTGACTACGACCGTTTCAGCCGACGATAGGCTTGATCGGCCGGTGCCGGTGAGACATGGACGTACAGCTGCGAGACGATTCCCTCCGGCGGGCCGGATCTGCTGCCCGTCACAAACTCCGCATCGGCCTCCGGCCTCGACCCGCTCGGCAACACGTACACCCGCGTGGTGTTCACCGTTGGGATTCCGAACGGGAGCGGACTCATCGACGGCGCCATCAGTCGGCGCGCACTTGTCGTCGGCCCCTTGAATCGGCTCGAGGCCGACGTCGCCCGTGTTTTGGACGGCGTAGGTGTACGTCACCGACGTCCCCGGTCGTACCAGCAACTGCGAGGCCGTCTTGGTCAGCGTCAGCCTGGGCAGGACGCTCCCTCAGGGCAGACGATCTTCGATTGGCCAACGTCGTGGCCGGGACAGCGGCCGGCTAGCGATTCGCTCCGATTGTTCCGCGTCCGCGGGCAAGCCCACCTGAACGCCGCATGATGGCGCATGCTCCGAATGTGCGTTCCGTCGACGTAGCCGTGATCGGCGCCGGCATGGCCGGGGTCTCGATCGCCTACGAGCTCGCTGCTCACGCCTCGGTCCTCGTGCTCGAGCAGGAGGACGTGCTCGCCAAACACACGACGGGACGGTCGGCGGCCGCCTTCCTCGAGTCCTACGGCAGCCCCGTCGTCCGGGCGTTGACCCGCGCGAGTCGGGCCGCATACGACTCCGCTCCGGACGGGCTGGGCACCCCATCGTTGCTGTCGCCGCGGCCCCTGCTGATGATCGGCCGCGCCGACCAAGAGGCATCGCTCACCCAGCTGGTCGCCGAGGTCGGTGGCGCTCTCCGTCCGGTCGCGGTCGATGATGCGATCCAGCTCTGTCCCCCGCTCGATCCCGAGTACGTGGCCTGCGCTGCAGTGGACGTGACGGCGATGGATATCGACGTGATGGCCTTGCACCATGGTTACGTCGCTGGCCTCGCACGCCGCAAGGGCTCGATCATGCGCGGCGCGCGCGTCCTCGGTCTGACAACTGACGGCGACGGCTGGCGAGTCAGGACGACAGACGATCCCCTCGATGCCGGCGCGGTCGTCAACGCGGCTGGGGCCTGGGCGGACGAGGTCGCGATGCTGGCAAGCCTCGAGCCGATCGGCCTGCAACCGAAGCGCCGTACGATCGCCATCTGCGCTGGCACCCGCGACGACGACATCACGAACTGGCCGTTGGTCGTGGATGCGGACGAGCAGTTCTACTTCAAGCCGGAAGCAGGTCGGGACCTCCTGGTCTCGCCCGGCGACACCACACCGGTGGCGCCGCAGGACGCGCGACCGCAGGACGAGGACGTGGCGTTGGGCATCGAGCGAGTCAACGCCGCGACCACTCTCGGGCTGCGACACGTCCGCACCGCATGGGCGGGCCTACGCACCTTCGCTCCCGACTTCAACCCCGTGGTCGGTCCGGACCCGCGCGTGCCCGGGTTCTTCTGGTTCGCCGGACAGGGCGGCTACGGGATCCAGATGGCGCCGGCTCTCGCCTGGGTCGGTGCCGCGCTGCTGCGGGGCGGATCGCTGGAGTCGGTCGTACCCGGGGTCGAGGTCGCCACGCTGTCCGTCACTCGTCTGCTGGATTGAGAAGGGGACTGATCATGCACGCCATGGTGTGGCGCTTCGACGTCAAACCGGATTCGGCCAACGCGTTCCACTCCGCGTACGCGAGCGATGGCGACTGGGCCCGCTTGTTCGAGACTGCGGCCGGCTTTGTCGGCACCGAGTTGTTCCGCAGCGACTCCGAGCCCAATCGATTCCTCACCGTGGATACCTGGTCGGATGTCTCGGCCTGGGAGGAGTTCCGACGTCAACGCGCCGAGCAGTACGCGGCGCTCGACGAGCGCTGCGCCGCATACACGATTGCGGAGGAACGGCTCATCTAATCAACCGCGGTCGCTGGCTGGAACGATAGGGATGTGGCGGAACCCGACAAGACACCTGAGGACCTGCGCGGTCGACGCGACCGGTACGAAGGGGCATCCCTGCTCGGGAAGGCGGCTCTGCGACTGTCGGGAGTCGCGCCGTCGCCGGCCGAACGCGAGCAGCTCCGTCGTCACGAGCTTGGGGTCGAGGGACGCATCGCCGAGGACGCGGTCGAGGCCGTGCTGGCGTCGGTCCCGGTCTGGGCGATGCTGGCGGAGAAGGGCATCTTCGAGGATTTGACCGTCACCGAGCTGAACCGCATCGGTGAGGACCTGTTGGGCCGCCCGGTGGAAGGTTTGGAGGACGTCGCGCGCATCGACGTCTCGGTGAAGTTCACCGACAGGTCACACATCGCCTTGCTGCACCGGGTGATTCCGGGCGAGCTGCACCCCGAGGTGTTCAACGCCTACCGGTACGCGACGTTGACTCCGGGCAGCGTCGCGGCGCCGGAGCCGTTCATCATGGCGCTGTCCGACGACGAGTCCGGCGTGAACGAGGTGGTCGCGGCGATGCTCGTCGAGTCCACGTTCCTCCGACATGAGCAGGAATTCGGCGCATTGGAAACCGCGGACATTCGCCCGCTTGAAGCGATGCTGCAGGACGACTTGATCGCGGTCCGGGAAACGCATCGGCTCCTGCCCGAAGCCTGATCTCGCGCAGGAGCCGACTCTCGTGATCCGACGCTGCCGCTCTCGGTGGTCAGGCCGGTGAGGACAACCATGGTTCGTGAAGGTCGATGAACGTCATCTCGCCCTCGTACAACGCCTGGTCCCGCGCCATCACGTCCTGGAGTTCGGCCGGAACCTCCTGCTTCTCCCCGACCCTGGCCTCCGCCTCGCTGGTGAAGTACACGGCTGACGTGAATGTGTGACCGTCCGCATGGACGGCCGTGATGCCGCCGATGACATCGGGGCGGTACCCACCCCAGGACTCCTCCATCTCGGATGAAAGTGCTTTCATCGCTTCGACGTCCTTGACCCGGCCCTGCATCACCTGCACGAAGCCAGCCTTGTCGGAGCCTCCCCCGCCGAACGCGATGACGTCGGCACAGTCAGAGAAGGTCACCGGCCCGTCGAACAGCTTCTCGGTCTCGGCCCACCACGCGCTCTGCTCGGGGCGGTTGCTGTTGGCTTGCGCAGCCTCGACCCCGTCGAAGCGGACGATGCCGACGAATGTCCCATCGTCGCCGACGCCCGTGGTTGAGCCCAGCCACCCGGATGCGCCGGGAGCGAGATCCCGCTGCCATTGGTCGCCGGCCGCTTTGAGCTCCGCCGGCTTCGATGTCTTGCCTTGGATGACCTGTACGAACATGGAGGTGTCCTTTCCACTCGGGGGTGCGAACGGGACAGTGTCGATCGAGTCCGTGTTCGGTTTTGCCTCAGTCGTAGCTGCGCATGGTGCGCACGTTGAGCCACAGCATCGCCGCGACGAAGACGGCGACCACGAGGAACCCGCGACCGACAACGGTCGAATTGAAGTCCTCGAGGATGAGGGAGCGCATCGCCTCCATCACATACGTGACCGGGTTGAGCGTGGCGGCGATCTCCATCGGACGGGTGAGCATGTCGCGGGGCACGAAGTTCGGCGTCAGGAACAGCAGCGGGAAGAAGATCAGGCTGGCCGACTGGGTCGCCGCCGCGCCGCGCGTCTTCAGCGCTACGAACTGCATGAAGCCCGAGTAGCCGACTGCCCAGCCGGCGGTGATCGCGATGAGCAGGACGAAGCCGAGCGGCCCGCTGGCAATACTGATCCCGAACGGCAGTGCGATGAGCACGATGGCGATCGTCATCCCAACGCTCTTGATCGCCTCGGCGGACAGTCGGCCGAGGCTGATGAACGACCTCGGGACGGGAGTTGCCCGCAGCTTGTCGAGGTACCCGTTCTCGATCTCCTCGACGAGGTACAGCGCGGAGCTCCCGAACGATGCGGCCAGCAGCAGGCTGCTCGGCAGGGTGAACGCGGCGTAGCTCTGGCCTTCCAGGAACGGCGTCGTGTCGGCCGGAAAGATCTTCCCGACCTGGCCGACGTTCACGATCAGGAAGAAGACCGGGATGAACAGTGTCGGAAGGAGCGCGTCCGGGGTCCGCTTGGCCTCCCGGACGGCACGCTCGCTGAGCACCAGAAGCGAACTCATGCGTGCACCTCCTGGACCTCGCCCGCAAGCCGCTCACGGGTGCGTCCGGTGGCGTCGAGGAAAACGTCGTCAAGCGTCGGGTCCGCCTGCAGGCCGCGGCGCCGCCGGAGATCAGCCTTCAGACCGTCGGGGGTCCCCTCGCTCACGATCAGCCCGTCATCGATGATCGCCAGCCGGTCGCACAGCTGGTCCGCCTCCTCGAGGTATTGCGTGGTGAGGAAGACCGTGGTTCCGAGGGAGTTGATCCGCCGCACCTCGTCCCAGACCACGAGCCGGCTGGCCGGGTCGAGGCCGGTGGTCGGTTCATCAAGAAAGAGGACCTCGGGCTGATGTACCAGTGCGGTCGCGAGATCGAGGCGGCGCTTCATCCCGCCGGAGTACGTCCTGGTCATGCGGTCAGCGGCATCGACCAAGTCGACGAGCTCGAGGAGCTCGGTTGCCTTCTTCGTCGCATCCGCCTTCGAAACGCCGAACAGCCGAGCCTGGAGGATGAGCAGCTCCCGACCGGTCTGTCGTGGGTCGAGGCCGGCCTCCTGCAATGCCACGCCGATCCGCCGTCGCGCCTCGTCCGGATCGGCGGCGACGTCCACCCCGCTGACGCGGGCCTTGCCCGATGTGATCGTCGTCAGCGTGGTGAGCATGCGCACGGTGGTGGACTTCCCGGCTCCGTTCGGACCGAGGAAGCCGAAGATCTCACCGGCTCGGACCTTCAGATCGACGCCGCGAACCGCCTTCACCGTGTCTGATCTGCTGCGAAATGTCTTCACGAGCTGCTCTGCTTCGACTGCCGCTTTCATGACTCACGACCTTAGACAAGCGGTCTGACAGTCGGCGAACGCTTAACGGGGAGTCGGCCCGGCCGGCCCTGCCGACGTCAACGGCAACCGAACCCGCAGGACCGTCTGTCCAGGTCGGGAGTCGATGTCGATTGTGCCCCCGTGTCGCTCCACGACGATGCGCCGGGCGATATCGAGGCCCAGCCCGGTGCCCTTACCCACATCTTTGGTTGTGAAGAACGCCTCGAAGGCACGCTGAGCGACGTCCGGAGGCATTCCCGGGCCGGTGTCGGCGATCTCGACGACCACATTTCCCGTCGGCAGCCGGGCCGCCAGCGTGAGGACCCGTTGCCCTGCATTGCGTCGATGGCGTTGACGATGAGGTTGGTCCACACCTGGTTGAGCTCGCCCGCATACGCATCGATCGAGGCAGGTCATCGGCATACTGGCGGACAACCGTGACCCCCTCACCGATCTGGTGCCCGAGCATCACCAGTGTGCTCTCCAGTCCGTCTCGCACGTCGATGCGCTGCAATGACGCGCGGTCCATCTGCGTGTATGAGCTGCACATCCGCAACCAGCCGGAAATGCGCCGGGTCGAGTCCTTGAGCTCGGCGAGCAGTGTGGCGACCGAGGCGGTGCTCGCCACCCATCGCAAACCCGGCTCGAGGGCCGGGCGGTCGAGCACGGCTGCGACTCGCTCGCACCAGTCGATGTCGACCCCGGCTGCCGAGAGCGCAGGCGCGATGCTCCAGGCGTCGACGACACCCTGCTGAACCAGCCAAGCCGCCAGCGCCTGCTCGCGGTCACCACGAACGATCGGATCCAGGTCGACGGCCGGCACCGTCGATCTCATGACGCAGCGCGTCGAGCGCAGCGAACTGGGCGGCGGTGATCTCGTTGCGAGCGAGCTGGCCCAACGACCCCAGCAGTTCTCGAGTCTCGTTCTCGAGTGCGGCGACCGCGCGCGTCGCAGCCGATGCCGGGTTGTTGATCTCGTGCGCCAGACCGGCGGCCACCCTCCCCAGCGCGACGAGTGACTCGCGCTGCCTGGCCGTCGACTCGATCGACCGGGCGGTGTGGTACAGCCCCTCGATGAGCCGTCCGCCGAATGGGAACCAGGCGTCCGCACTCGTGCGCAGCACTTCGGCGGGCACCCGCAGCACCCGGCCGCTGCTGACCCCGCGACCAGTTGCGAGATAGACGCCCTGCTCGTCCCAAGCCCGGAAACCGCCGGCCCACCGGCCGGAACGTCCATTCTCGCCACCACGACGTCCTCGCGGCCGACGTGCCTGATCAGGTCGACGGCGCCGTCGACGAGCACCCACCAGAAGTCGGCATGCTCACCCGCTCGGAACAGATCCACTCCGGGCTGTATGCGGACCTCGGTCCCGCCCACGAGCAGATGGGCGAGCTGGTCGTCCGTCAAACCGTCGAACACGCTGAGCGGACGCAGGTCGCTGAGGCGCATCAGACCGTCGCCAAGTAGCGGTGGACCAGGTAGACCGACATCGCGCCCTCGCCGACGGCTGACGCCACCCGTTTCATCGAGTCGAGGCGGACGTCACCGGCAGCGAATACACGCCGGCACGCTCGTCTCGAGCACGAACGGCGGGCGATCGAGCGGCCAACGCGGAGCGTTCCGCTTATGCAACGCGGGCAGCAGGTCCTGGCCGGTGACGACAAAGCCCTTCTCGTCCCGTACCACCTCGGCACCGACCCAATCGGTGCGCGGCGACGCGCCGATGAAGGCGAACAACCAGTTCGCCGGGACTCCTCGGTCGCCCGCTGCCGGGTCGACGATCGTGACCGCCTCGAGGTGGCCGTCACCGCGGGCCGCAACCACCTGCTGCCAGTACGCACCTCGATATTGGCGCGTGGACGCAATCCGGTCCACGAGGTAGCGCGACATCGTGTCCTGCAGTGTCGCCGCGCGCACGACCAGCACCACCCGCTTGGCGAAGCGGGACAGATTGAGCGCCGCCTGACCTGCGGAATTGGCGGCGCCTACGATGTAGACCTCGTCACCCTGGCATCTGGCTCGCCTCGCTCGCATCCGCGCCGTAGTAGACGCCGCGACCGGTCAGCTCCTCGAAACCCTGCCGCCCAGCCGTCGGTACGACACGCCCGTGGCCATGACCACTGCCCGCGCCTCGATCTCACCTGCACCGTCCAGTCGCACCGCGCGGACGGGTCCGCGCCCTTCGAATCCCGACAACGTCCCGGGCGAGCACCAGCTCCGCGCCGAACCGCGAGACCTGCGCGAGCGCGCGCTGCGCCAGATCGGAACCGCTCAGTCCGCTGGGAAATCCCAGGTAGTTCTCGATCGACGCGCTCTGTCCCGCCTGACCGCCCGGTGCCTCGCGCTCCACGACGACGGTGCTGAGGCCCTCGGATGCGGCATACACCGCAGCGGCCAGCCCGGCCGGACCGCCACCGACGATGCAGACGTCGTAGAGCGGCTGCTGCGCGCTGGTCCGCAGCCCAAGAGCGCCGGCGATATCCAGCACCGACGGAGCGCGCAGGGTGGCGCCTGCCGGGATGAACACGAGCGGGAGGTCAGTCAGGCCGCCTCGGCAAGATCAAGCAGGCGCTCCGCCCTCGACGTCACGCTCGATGTCGTACCAGTGGTACGGCACATGATTGCGCGCCAGGAACATCTTGATCTCGTAGCTGCGATCGGACCACCGATGTCCGACCAACCGAATGTCAGTGGAATGGTCCGGATGCGGCGCGCCGCCAGTCGTCGAGCAGGTCGTCCATGATCGGGTACAGCCGCTCTTCGGGCGGGTCCCAGGGCTTGAGCAGGTAGTAGTCGAGCCCGATGTCATTGATGGCCCGGATCGCGACCTCGGTGTCCGCATAAGCGGTGAGCAGCAGCAGCTTCGCACCGGGAGCGTTCTGCCGCGCCTGCTCCAACATTTCGATCCCGGTCATCTCGGGCATCCGTTGGTCAGCGACGATCAACGCAACGGGATCGTCGCGCAGTGCCAGCGTGGCCAGCATGTCCAGCGCCTGCGTCCAGACATCACCCGAAGATGCGGTGTTCCCTGCCGTAATGGTGGCCAGGTCGCGTCTGATCGCAGCGGAGACCAGGGGATCGTCGTCGACCGTGAGGATGGTCGGTTCGTCATCGGATCACCCTTGCCCCCTCGCTCGCAACACTCGCCCGCTCAGGCTAGTGGCCGCGTCGCTGGGCGGGTGTACGGCAGAGCAGGACGATCGCCAGACACCGGCAGCACCAGGGGCGTGAACGCGTAGCCAACACCGGACGCGGACCAGACGGTTTCATCGGGCCACGGTGGTGCTCGCCAACTCCGCCGAGCCAACGGCGAGCACACCCGCGAGCTCCGCCACGGCCGCACCCAGGGCCACCGTGCGCCACGTCCGCCACGGCGCAGTGATACCGCCAACAGGATGTAGACGGCGGCGGCCACGCGGCCGCTCACCCTCTTCGGACATATCCTGTCGACGGCCGTCGCGCTGCAACGTCGATCTCCTGCCTCGCCGCCGGCGACCTGCCCTCGTAGCTCAGGGGATAGAGCAACGGTTTCCTAAACCGTGTGTCGGAGGTTCGAATCCTCTCGGGGGCACCATCACAGAACGTCACTGGATGTGCGGTTTCGCCTTACACGACAACGGGTTTCAATGGTTGTCGATCCCGGGCGATCTTCGTGAACGTTCGCTAATGTAACCGCACGGTCCCGAAATGGTGTTGCACGGGTGTTGCACGACTTTGGGGCCCGCAGGAGCCGTTCTGCCGGTCCGAGACCGCCTCGTGAGCCGATCACCCGCACCCGGAGCCCGCAGCCCGGCAGGAGCCCGCCACCGGCCTCGGTCGGCGGTCAAAGAAGATCCCGACCGAAGGCGGTCAAGGAAGATCAACTTGTGCTGGCGCAGTTGGTAGGCGCGCTCCGCCTTCGTCTGCGGCTGGTCCCGTTGTCCGTTCGTTGTCGGTCATGCGCTCATGGTGCGGCGGAGGGCGAGTGGAGTCGAGCGAACGAGCCGAGTCGGTCTTTGCGGTTCCAAGTTGCCGGTGGCGAATTGGCTCGATTCGGCGGGCCGTGGGCGTTTCGTCCGACGCGGGTATCGGACGGGTTACGGCTACTCGTCGTGTCCTCGCCGTGCTGGGTCGACTTTCTCGCTCAAGCCGCCAGTGGATTTCGTGGGTGTCCGGGTGCCGCCACTCGCGCATCCGGTACTCGAAACCCGGGAGCAGCACGATCGGGATCGGATCGGGGGACGCCGGAGCGATCGTCCCGACCACGATCTTCGCGTCGGTGGGGATGAACGGGGACTGTGCCGGGACCGGTGCGGTGATGATCTCCACCGGGTCTCCATAGGGGCGCGCCATGCCCGAAAGGTAGCAACACTCTTCGTGTGATCCTGCATACATCGCGTTTATGACCCCATAGAGGCGGGATAACGTCCTGCATGGCCCGGAGATGCCGGGCATGAAACGAGAAGGACACACCCATGAACAAGATCATCCTCGGCCTCGTGGCCACCGCCGCGTGGCCGCGCCCCTCGCAGTCGCCGCCACGGCCAACGCCGCCACCGCGGACGCCGATGGCATCATCACCGTCACCAAGGGCGACATACAGCACGCCATGGGCTGGAACAACGCCGCCTGGGACAGCTGACCTCGCCGCCCACACCGACGGGGTCACGGGCGGCCCTCATCACCACCGGTGTCGGCAACACGCCAACAGACCCAGACCGGGGGATGTGGTACCTGAACGGCCAGACCGGCACCGTGACCGCCCGAGTGCTCGCCGTCCTCGACGACTGGGCCCCGCGTTCGACTGGGCCACGGCGGCGCAGCCCACCACCCCGAGTCCACCGGCATGAGGTCAAGCCGATCATCAACCCCCAGCGAAGCTCACCGGCTTCAAGGTGTCCTCGACCGGCACCGAGTCGTGGACCGTGCACACGACGTTCCCGTGGACCGACGTCGAGGGCAAGACGTTCGAGCAGCGTCACCATCCATGGCCCGACACCGACGGCCTCACGGCGTGTTCGTGAACGGCAAGGCCGTGCAGGTCCCCGTACGTGGCTCCGTCGGCTGATCCACCGCATCACTCAGCAGCCCGTCCCGCTTCGGCGAGGCGGGCTGTTCTCATGCCCGCCCGGGGAAGTCCGGGGACGACGGACACCACGGGACCGCTAACGGGGTGCGCTGCAGGTCGGGCTCACCGAAGGGCTTGGGTAGGGGGTCTCGGTCGCTGCGACGTTTCGGCTACCGGAGGTTGATTGTTCGGCGGCTGTCGGTGGTCAAGGAAGATCGCGACGATGACTGGTTAAGGAAGACGACCATGCGTGAGCGGTCAAGGAAGATCGTTTCCGGGAGGCGTGTCGGCAGGGTTTGCGACGGCCATGATCGTTTCCGGTGTTGCACGTGTGTTGCACGAAACCGGACCGCAGCGGATGACTAGCGCGCTGACTTGCGGTGATGCGCGGATCGCAGGTTGTTTCCTAAACCGCTTGTCGGAGGTTCGAATCCTCTCGACGGCACCCGTTCAGAATCGCGGTTTCAGCCTGTTCGAGCGGATCCGGCGGAATCACCGGCTTGAGGGGTTGAGCATCCGTGGTCTCGCGGATCGGCATCGGGTGAACCGTTGCACGGTGCGACAGGCGTTGGCGTCGCCGATGCCGCCGCTGACCGTTCCCGGTTCTGCGTCTTGGCGCGACTGTTGGCGACCACCATGCTCCGTGGTCTGGTTGGTCACGGGGCGCCGGCGACCGAGTCCGATTGCGCGTGCGCCGCCGGATTGGCCAAGGCGTACGCGACGGCGTCGTTCAGGCTCATCGCCCTACCCTCGTGCCAGGCGGAGGCGATGCGTTCCTCGCCGAGGGAGCGGCGAGCAGCGTCGCGCGGATCGGGAAGGTCCGCGAACTCGGGGGGACCTGGCCGCCAGCCGCCTCCTTCATCGCCTCCGCGGCTCCGCCGAGGTGCAGCGCGCGGACGTCGTTCCCGAGCGCTATCTCTATGGCCGCGAGGTTGTCGAGCTCGCATGGCGATCGCGGTGCGGTAGCCGACCGACGCGAGCGCCTCCAAGGCTTCGACGAAGCATGACCGAGCGAGCTCGAGCTCCCCGAGCCCGCGGGTGGCTCGGCCCAGTTCTCCCAGCGCGTCGACCAACCCGTACGCGTCGCCGAGCTCGCGATGCAGGCGAACGCTCTCCTCGGCGTGGCTTCTGTGCGGTGGCGTAGTCGCCGGCAAGGCCGGCCATCATGCCCAGGGCCCACAGCGTGTCGGCCACCCCGACGGCGTTGCCCAGCCGTTCGAACATCTCGCGGCTTTGCAGGAACAGGTTCGCGCGATTGAGTCTTGGTGGGAACGAGGCCGTACGCGAACGCGAGGTTGTACGTGCCTTCCGCGATGTTCCGTCGTCGCCGAGCTCGCGGCTGATCGCCAGCGCCTCCTCGTATGCGTCGCGGACGGCCGGCACGTCGTTCTGCCAGTACGCGAGGCCCCCTGCGGCCGCGAGCGCCCTCGCGCGCGCGACCGTCCGGCCGGCGGCGGACGGCAGGTCAAGAACGGCAGTCACCCAGCGCCGCCCCTCGGAAAGATGGCCGGCCAGATGCCAGAAACGCCACAGTGCACCGACGATCCGAAGCCCGATCTCGCCTTCGTCATTCTCGATTGCCCAGCGGAGGGCGGCGCGCAGGTTGTCGTGTTCGGTCTCCAGGCGGATCATCCAGGGCACGAGCTGCGGCCCTCGCAGCTCAGGTTCGGCATCCTCGGCGAGCCGGAGGAACCATTCCGCGTGGCGGCGTTCGATCGTCGGGCGGTGGTCCTCGGCTTCGAGCCGGTCGAGCCCGAACTCCCTGATCGTCTGCAGCATGCCGAAGCGGACGTCGCCCTCATCTGATTTCGAGGTGGAGACGAGGCTGTTCTCGGCAAGGACGGTCAGGCCCGTGCAGGGCGTCGAGCCGCAACGTCCCCGGCTCCGCCACAGACGGCAGCGGCCGCTTCGACGGTGAACCCGCCGGCCAAGACCGAGAGGCGGCGAAAGAGGATGCGCTCGGGTTCGTCGAGGAGGTCATAGCTCCATCCGATTGTCGCTCGCAGTGTCTGCTGCCGTGCCGGGAGATCTCGGACGCCGCCGTCCAGCAGCGGCAGCCCGCCAGCCATGCGCTGCAGCATGGCCCGCGGCGCGAGCACGGCCGCCCGCGATGCGGCGAGCTCGATCGCGAGCGGCAGGCCGTCCAGATGTGCAACGAGCTCCGCCACTTCCGGCGTGTTCTGCTCGGTGAGAGCGAAGTCCGGGGCGGCCGCCCGGGCGCGCTGCGTGAACAGCGCCACCGCCTCGACGCGCGACAGCTGCTCTGAGACTCAGGCGCGCACCTGGGTCGGCGACCCTCAGCGGCTTGAGCGGCACCACTTGTTCACCGCGCACACGAAGGGGCGCCCGGCTGGTCGCCAGCACTTTCAATGAAGGCGCCCCTGACAGCAGTCGCGTGACGTGGCCCGCCGCATCGAGCACCTGCTCGAAGTTGTCCAACAGCAGCAGAACTCGTCGGTCCTTCAGGTGCTCCTGGAGAGCGCCCGCGACCGGGTGCTCCCAGCCCTCCTCTCGAATCCCGAGCGTTGCGGCAATGGTGGGTACGACCAACGCGGGATCCGAGACCGGCGCGAGGTCGACGAAGAACGCGCCGTCGGGGAATTCAGTGGAGATCTCCGTCGCGACCTGCAAAGCCAGCCGCGTCTTCCCGGTGCCACCCGGCCCGGTAACGGTGAGGAGTCGATGTCGTGGCGAACAGCGTCTTGGCTTCTGCTACCTCAGATTCCCGCCCGACAAAGGAGGTGAGTTGTGCCGGCAGGTTGCCCGGCCGCCCTTCCGGGGTTCGCGCAAGCGGGAACTCGGCAGCGATTGTGCTCGGCGCCACCGGCGGACGCCGCGCCCTCGCGGTGTCGACGTCGTCCCGGAGGATCCGCTCCTGCAGGTCGCGTACTTCCTGGGAGGGGTCGATACCCAGCTCGTCGGCGAGCAGCTCACGGTGGTGCCGATAGACCTCGAGGGCGTCACCTGCCCGGCCATCAGCGTGCAGCGCCTGCATGAGCAGCTCGACTGGCCGCTCCCGAAGGGGCTCTCGGGCCATCAGCTCGCGGGCGCTCGCGATAGCGTCGGTCACTGCCCCGGACTGCAGGAGTAGGGCGGCTCGATCCTCCAGCGCGGCCAGGCGGAGCTCCTCGAGGCGGGCGGCGGCGGCGCGGGCGAAGCCGTCCGCGAACTCGCCGTAGGCGGGTCCTCGCCACAGCGCCAGCGCGCCGTCGAGCAGCGCCGCCGCTCGCGCGCGCCTCCCGCGACCACACCGAGCGGGCCGCCCGGTAGTCCGACTCGAACCGCTCCGCGTCGATCGATGCGGCTCGGCGACCAGCACGTACCCGGGCGGGCGGGTGACGATCGGCCGCCCAGCCGCCCAGCCGGGTCCGCAGCCGGGCCACGACCTGCTGCAGCGCGTTGGTGGGGGCCTCCGGCGGCTCCTCTCCCCAAAGCGCCTCGACCAGCCGGTACGCCGGCACGACGGTGTTCGGCTGGAGCAGAAGCGCGGTCAGCAACGCCCGCGGACGCTGCCCAGGGAGCGTGATCCGCTCCTGGTCGGTCTCGACCTCGAGCGGGCCGAGCACCCGAAACATCATCGTCGGCACCTCTGCAGGGCGAGAGGCGTCAGTTTCGCACGGCTCGTCGTGTCAGCGCGATGACCGCCGCCGCGTCAGCGCGGCGACCGCACGCTCGGACCACGCAAGCCGCAGACGGCGGCGAACAACGAGGAGGAGAACCAGTCATGCCGTACTTCCAAGGCTCCCAGGGACGCATCTTCCACGACTCGTGGCTGCCCGACGACGAGCGCCCACATCGTCGTCGTCTTCCTGCACGGCTACGCCGAGCACCTGGGCCTGTACGACGCCCTGGCGTGGCGGCTCGTCGCCGACGGCCACGCCGTGCACGCGATGGACGCCGTCGGCCACGGACGCAGCGACGGCGAACGCGGTGTCATCGCCTCGTGGGACTACTACGTCGAGGACGCCCACCGGCTCGCGGCCCTCGCACAGGACCAGCACCCCGGCGTCCCGGTGGTCGTCATGGGCCACTCCGGCGGCTCCGCAGCCGCCTACCTGCTCGCGCTGCGCCACCCGCAGCTCGCGTCAGCGCTCGTGCTGTCCGCCGGGCCGCTGCGCCCCCTGCCATGGGTGCTCGAAGCACTCGCCGCCGACGCGGCCGAGACCGAGGACCTCGATCCGACAGCGTTGCTGAGCACGCACCCGGACTACGTGCACGCGCTGCTGCACGACCCCCTCACCTACAAGGGCGGCTTCCGGCGCGAGTCGCTGCTGGCGATCACCGCGATCTGGCCGGAGATCGCGGCCGGACTCGCGGCCGGCAGCCCGACATCCCTGTCCTGCTCGTCCACGGGGAGGCCGACCCGGTCGTGCCACTCGCGGACTCGCAGCACATCGCCGCCGCGCTGCCGAATGCAGCGCTTGTGACGTTCCCGGGTGACCTGCACGACGTGCTCAACGAGCACGACCGCGACACCGTGCACAACACCATCGCGGCCTTCCTGCTCAACGCTACCGCCGCTCACCACAACCGAGCATCGCGCTGGCCGTCTCACCGACTCCCGCCGTGCCAGCTCTGCTGACCAGTCACTCCGCCAGCCGCGTCGACAGCAACCGCCGATCCGTTCGAGGAGCTCCGGGAGGTGAAGCACATGATCATCGCGATTCTCGCGTGGTCTGGTGCCGCACTCTCCTGCCTGCTCACCATCCCGCAAGCACTCCGAACACTGCGCATGGATCGGTTGGACGCGATCTCGGCGACCACCTACTGGATCGTCTTGGGCAACGCCGGTCATCTGGGCGGCGTGGTCGGTGCTCACTCAGCAGTACGCCGCCGGAGTGCCCGCACTGGTCAACGGTCCCGCCGCCATACTGATCCTGCGGCGCCTGCACCGCTCGGCTCGGCGCTCCCAGGCAACTCCTCGTCAGGAAGAGAATCGAATCGGGCAACCCCCAGCTCAACTCTGTTCGCGGGCGAACAGGCCCTCGACATTCGGCAACTCCTCGAACCCGGAGAACGTCCCGTGCTTCCGCGATCTCCTTCGCCGCCTGGAGAAACCCACGCCATGCGGTGCGCGCGAGCGTGCCGCCGACGCTGATCCGGCGCACGCCGAGGGCCGCCGCCTCGCAACGGTGATGAACGGGGCGTTGATCAGCAGGTTCACCGGTTTGGGTGACACCGCGGCGACGATCGCGGCCACCTGCTCGACGGTGCCGATCCGCGGAGCGTAGAGGCAGTCGGCGCCGGCCTCTGCGTACGCGCGAAGCCGTCGAGTCGTCTCGTCGATGTCGGGACGGCCGACCACGAATCCTTCCGACCTCCCGGTCAGCACGACACCCGTGCCGGTCTCATCGATCGCCTGCCGCGCGGCCCGCACCCGCTCAACCGCCAGATCGAACTCGTGCAGCGGATCGTCCTCGTCGCCGGTCGAGTCCTCGATCGACAGGCCCGCGATCCCGGTGGCCACGGCCAGCTTCACGTTCGCGCCGACCTGCTGCGGGTCGACCGCGAAACCGCCCTGGAAATCTGCATTCACCGGCACGCTCACGGCGTCGACGACGAGACGAAGGTGCTCCAGCGCCTCCTCGAGCCTGACCTGATCGTCCGCGCGACCCAACGTCCAGGCAAAGCCGGCGCTGGTCGTCGCCAGCGCCTTGAAGCCCATCTGTTCCAGCGCCCGCGCGCTCCCCGCGTCCCACGGGTTCGGCATCACAAAGCAACCGGAGGCGTGCAAGCGACGAACGCGTCGACCCGATCGTCGGCCTCGGTCATGTCACACCTCTCGCGAAGCGCCCATTGCCCGCGACCCTACCCAAGCTCGAGGCACTGCATCACCGGGCGCTCGGGCCGCGACTCAGGTCCTGAGCCACCGCGCGAATCTGGACGTCAAAGCTTTCGGCGCAGGATCAGGTCGGCGACCAGCCCGGTCCACCCCGTCTGGTGCGAGGCACCCAGCCCGTCACCGGTGTCCCCGTCAAAGTACTCGGAGAACAGAACATCGGCGGACCATCGCGAATCAGTTCGGAAGCGCTCGTGGGACTGTGTGCAGGGCCGGCCGTTCGGACCCGGCAGGAACAAGGCGATCAACCGCCGCCTGAGCTCGGCGGCCACCTCGCCCAACGTCTTCTGGACGCCCGACCCGGTCGGACACTCCACCGTGAAGTCGTCACCCAGGTATGCCTGGTAGCGCTCGAGCGCTTCGATCACCAGGTGATTCACCGGGAACCATACCGGACCACGCCAGTTCGAGTTGCCGCCGTACATCGCGGTCTGGACTCCGCCGGCTCGTATCCGACCTGGAAGTTCTCACCACCGACGTCGAGCTGAACGGCTGCTCGAGATGTCGCCGCGAGATCGACCTGATGCCGTACGGCGACAGCATCCCGTCCTCGTCGAGCAGCTCGGCAAGGACATGGCGCAGCTGGTCCGGCGCGACGACAGTCAGCATGATTCGGTCAGTCCCTGGGATCCGAGTGATGAACCCAGTCGGTCGATGTCTGCTTCGTCGATGCCCCGGCGGACCAGGAAGTCGGCAAACCGCTTGTGCAGCCTCGCGCGCGGGACCGTCGCTCGTCCGCGAGAGAGACGGCGGCGAACACCGGGATCACACCCACAAGCGACTTCACCCGCAAGGCTATGCGCTGACCGTCGGCCGCGACCAGCAGGTCGTAGAAGAAGCCATCAGTCGCGTCCCACAGCCGCTTTGTCGCGATCCCGTCGGTGATCAGCGCGAAGTGCTCGAAGAACTTCATCGCGAGGTCCTCGTAGACCGCGTCCCGCTCGGTGAGCTCGCAGCGCGATCGCCAGCATCGTCAGCGCGTAGAACGCCATCCAGGCGGTTCCGTCGGTCTGCTCCAGCGTGCACCCCGGCGGGCAGGTGCGAGCGATCGACCGCACCGATGTTGTCCAGCCCCAGGAAGCCGCCCTCGAAGCACGTTGTTGCCCTCGGCGGTCGACGCGGTTGACCCACCAGGTGAAGTTCAGCAGCAGCTTGTGGAACACCCGCTTGAGGAAAGCCGACGTCCTGCGCTGCCGTCGATCTGGAACACCTCGAGCGCCGCCCACGCCTGCACCGGCGGGTTGACGTCGTCGAACGACCACTCGTAGGCGGGTATCGCGCCGTTGGGGTGCAGGAACCACTCGCGGCACAGCAGCAGCAGCTGGTACTTCGCGAACGCCGGATCGATGTGCGCCAGCGCGACGCGTATGGAACGCGGAGTCCCAGGCGGCGAACCACGGGTACTCCCACGGGTCGGGCATCGACATGATGTCGTAGGCGTCGAAGTGCCGCCAGCCGCGCGTTGCGGCCGTTGCCGGCCGCCTGTCGGCGGCGGCGGCTGGCCGGGTCGCCGTCGAGCCACGGCCGACGTCGTAGCGGTAGAACTGCTTGCCCCAGATCAGCCCGGCGAACGCCTGCCGCATGATCCTGCGCCTCGTCGGCGCTCGTGCCCGCGGGCATGAGCGTCGGCGTAGAACGCGTCCGCCTCGGCGCTGCCGTCTGGCCAGCGATCTCGTCGAAGCGGGGCACCAGCCGCAGTCGACACTGACGGCGGCGCCGTCGGCGGGCGACCAGAGCCGCAGCCGCGAGCTCGCCGTCCGCCCGGCGGCAACGTCGACACCGGTACCACCAGGCTGCCTTGGTGCCGGTCGTCGCGGGTTGACGGTCTCCGCGCCGTCGATCGACGTGGTCGTTGATGCCGTCCTTCGGATACGGCGTCGTCGGTCGGCTGCCGAACAGCCGCTGCGCGTTGGTCTCGTTCTCGCAGAACAACGCCGGCGGCGCGCGCCGTCCGGGCCCGGCGCGGCCGCAGAACCGTAAGTCCCGGCGCGCGGTGCTCGGCCACGATCGTCGCCGTCGCAGCCGCAGTCTGTCGGCGCGCTCATGCCGGACGCCCCACGACCAGGTGTTGCGGAACCACAGCGTCGGCAGCACGTGCAGCGTGCCGCGTCGGGCCCGCGTTGGTGACCCGGATGCGCAGGCGAGATATCGGTCGGGATCGGCCTTGGCGTAGTCGACCTCGATGGCCCAGTACCGGTCCTCGTCGAACACGCCCGTGTCGAGCAGCTCGTACTCCGGTTCGAGTCTCGACCGCGGCGGGCGTTCTCCGCGACCAGGTCGCTCGTAAGGGAACTCGCGCTGCGGGTAGTGGTAGCGCCAGCGCATGCCACGAGTGCCTCGGCGTCGCGTCGAGATACCACCAGTACTCCTTGGCGTCCTCGCCGTGGTTGCCCTCGTGCCCGGTCAGGCCGAAGATGCGCTCCTTCAGGATCGGGTCCCGCCCGTTCCAGAAGGCCAGCGCGAAGCAGAGACCTGCCGAGCGTCGCAGATGCCCGCGAGTCCGTCCTCGCTCCAGCGGTATGCGCGCGAGCGCGCATGATCGTGCGGGAAGAAGGCCCAAGCGTTGCCGTCCGCGCTGTAGTCCTCGCGGACGCGTCCCCCAGCCCGCTCAGACAGGTACGGGCCCCAGGTCCACCACGGTCCGGCTTCGTCGAGGCTGGCCTCCGGGTGCCCGACCGTGGCCATGCGCTCGTGCTCGGCGCGGGCGTCCGCCTCCGACATCAATGCACCGGCTCCCTCGACGTGACTGTGATGGGGCAGGTCGACTATGCGGTCGTCACCGCAGTCAGCAACGCATACGCGATCTCCTTGCCGCTCACCGCCGAGTGTCCAGACACGAAGTCGTCCGCGCGCAGATTGGCGACCCGACCAGCGGCAAACGCATAGTCGCCGCCCACCGGCAACAGCACGCCAGCAGCACCGGCCTCAGGTGTCTTGAGCGCACCGTTGCGTCCGATGCCGCCGTAGCGATCGTCGGGCCCACCGAGTTCGACCGCAACCTGCCGTGCGAGCCGGGACGCGATCGCATATGCCTTGCCGACCGCCTTGTCGTTCTTGGTATGCGTGATGACTAGCGGGCCACTGAGTCGAGCAGGCACGGCGCGGAACAGGCCGTCGGCACCCTTGCCGTCCCAGTCGTCAGCAAATGCGTAGTGACTGAACGCTCCTTGCAACAGCACGACCGCATGGATCGGTGCGTCAGTCGCATTCGCCGCCGCGGACACGGCGCGAGCGCCGAAGGAGTGCCCGGCCAGGTTGAGCCGGGCATTCGGCGCGGCGTTGTGCAGTTCATCGAGGAGTTTCGCGATGCCGCTGCTGCCAACCTTCCCCGCTCGATCGCGCATCGTGTAATAGGTCGTGGTGTTCAACAGGTTCCGGGCCGCGCGGACGATTCCGCCGACCGAGATGCCAGCGGCCCCGCCGCCGGTCGCCGCCGCGCCGGTCAGCCCTCCGACGTTGCGCGCTCGTTCGAACGCGGTCTCTGCGTCCCCTTCGACGAGCGACTTCGGCGGCGGGTCCTCATCACCCTCCATCTCGCCGGGCAACTGCGACCGCAGCAGGTCCAGGTACTGCTGGCGCGCATCTGCCGACGTCTCCAGCTGGGGAACCAAGGCCTGCAGCTTGGCGGCCACGTCTGGGTCCTGAATGAGCGTGCCGATCTCGTCGATCAGCGCGGTCTCCGCGTCGCCCGTGCCGGCTCCGCCGCCGGCGACCTCGTCCTCGTCGGCCCATTTGACCGACGGCCAAAAGACTCCAATCACGGCGAGGTCACGACCCGCCGCACCGGGCACTTCACTGCTGACCGCAGCGACGTTGTCAGCCAGCCTCTCGTACAGCCGGCGTGCCGCCGGGATGTCGTTGTTCCAGCCATGAACGAGCACCAGCACGTCGTCGGCCTTGCTCGCCAGCTCTTTGGCGGACTTGACCTGCGCCGGGTCGTCGAACGAGCCGTCCTTGCGCAGCTCGACCTCTGCATACGGGAACTTCATTGCATCGCTCCTCATACCGACTGGATGGCACGCATGACATCGAGCAGCCCGCGACCTTGGAACGTGCGCGCCCGCCCCAGATCGGTGGCCGCCTCGGTCAGCACCCGCTTGACGTCCTCCGGCCGACCGACGAACTCGCGATGGACGGACAGGAATGCGGCCGCCGCACCGGAGACATGCGGCGCGGCCATCGACGTCCCGGAGTTCTCGACGTAGGTCGCGGTCGGGACAACCGCCTTGGCCTTGGCGAGCAGCGCGCCCGCGCCGGCGCTCACCACCCGCTCGCCGGGCGCGACCAGGTCAGGCTTCATTCGCCCGTCCCCGGTCGGCCCCTTCGACGAGAAGTACGAGACCCCGGTCAGGTGCGGCATCGTCGACGTGGAGCCAACAGTCAGCGCCCGCTCGGAGTTGCCTGGATCGTTGATGGTCATGTCGAAGCCGAGCCGCATCTGCTGTTCCTGCGGGTCCAGCGCATACCCGTAGCCGGTGTTGCCGGCGGCCACGACAACGAGCACACCACTGCGCACCAGCCGGTCCACCTCGCGGCAGACCGGGGTGAGCCCGGTAGAGAACCACGACGGGTCGAACGGGTAGCCGACCGAGAGGTTGACCCCCTGCACCCGGAGCTCGCGGCCACCGCTGTTGAGGTCCTGGATGTACTCCAGCGCCTCCAGCAACGCGGCCAGGTCACCGGACCCGTCGTCACGCAGCACCTTGCAGGACAGCAGCCGGCAGCGCGGTGCCATTCCGCTGATGCGCTGGAGCGAGATCCCCTGGCCTGCGGTGTCACCGCGGTCGTCGTGGTACCAGGTCGCCGCGACGATCGGCTTGGTCCGGGTCGCCAGCTGTTCGCCGGCCAGGATCCCCGCAACGTGTGTGCCGTGGCCGGCGGCATCCGTAAGGGCGTCGGCGTCGGTCGTGCCGGCAAGGAAGGATCGATGGGCCAGGCCGTCGGGGAGTTTCAGGTTGTTGTGCAACACGAAGTGCCGGTGCTTCGCGTCGATCCCGGAGTCGAGCACGGCCCACGTCAGGTTGGCACCGGTGGCGTCGAATGAGCGATGGGCAGCATCGCACTTCGTCGTGACGATCGTGCGGTGGATAAGCGCGTTGACCTCAAAGTTCGGCCAGATCCGGTGAATCGCCCAGCGTGGTGCTCGACTTGCACGGTTCGGGTCACCGGTCGCAGCGTCAGCGGCACCGGACTGCTGGTCTTTCTGCACCAATTCACGGATCTCGTCGCTGGTGAGCGCAGTCGCGATGTACCCACGTGACCGACGCAGGGGCGGTGGCGGATCCAGCTCGCCCAGCAACCGCTCGACCTCGTCACCAGCACCTTGGACCCCCTGCGGATGCCCGGCGCGCAGCTCGATCACCACGCCCATCCGGTGGTGCTCCTCGGCGCGCGTCATCAGCTCGGAGAGCGGGCGCGACATCACCGAGTCGACGACCAGGTCAGGCGACGTCGGCACTGCGACCGGACGCGTCGCTTGTGATCCGTCCTCCGGGAACGGGCCGCCAGGCTCCGCTGCGGGGGCCGACTCCGTCAACGACGGCCGCCCCGGTCCTGGTGATTGGGTCGCGGGCCTCTCCTGGGTCAGCTCGAACTCGGCCGGGATCTCGGGACGCTCCGGCTGGTCGGGAGTGCTGGGCTTGCGACGCTTCGTGGCCATGGCGCGCCCATCCTGGCATCACGGCGCGACGCGGGTTGGGTGAAAGGCGAACCGTAGGCGGGTACGGCGGCCTACGTCTGTAGCGTCGACGCCATGCCCATCACACCGGACATCAAGGACTGGACTTGGGTACTGGACCGGCCCTGCCCGGAGTGCGGCTTCGACGCCTCGTCCTTCGACCTGGGACAGCTGCCGGACATGCTGCGGCAGAACGCACACACGTGGGCCGACGACGTGCTGTCGCGTGCCGACGTTCGCCAACGGCCAGACGACAGACACATGGTCGCCGCTGGAGTACGCCTGCCATGTCCGGGACGTGTTCCGGCTATACCTGTTCCGGCTCAACCTCATGCTGGCGCAGGACGACCCGGACTTCCCGAACTGGGACCAGGACGAGACCGCGGTGACCGAGCGATACAGCGAGCAGGATCCGTCGACTGTTGCCATCGAACTCCTCGGCGCGGGCACCGAGCTCGCCAACGCCTTCGACCGGGTCGCCGGCGAGCAGTGGGAACGCACTGGCAACCGCAGCGACGGCGCCAGGTTCACCGTCGAGTCGTTCGCCCGCTACCTCGTGCACGATCCGCTCCACCACCTGCACGATGTGGGTGGGTGATGACCCGTCATGTGATCGTCGGTCGAGGCGCGGTCGGGACCACAACCGCCGCCCTGCTGGCCGAGCAGGGGCACGAGGTCCTGGTGGTCAGCCGCAGCGGCGGCAACCAAGTCACCGGCTCGGTCGAGCACGTCGCCGCCGACGCATCCGACGCCTCGGTGCTCAACAGCATCGCCAAGGGCGCGGTGGCGCTCTACAACTGCGCCAACCCCGCCTACCATCGCTGGCCAGTCGACTGGCCGCCGCTGGCGAACGCGCTGCTCGACGCCGCAGAAGGCACCGGTGCTGTCCTGGTCACCACCAACAACCTGTACGCGTACGGTCCGGTGGTCGGCCCGATGGCCGAGGATCTGCCGCTCGCCCGACGGGGATCAAGGGCAGGGTGCGCGCACAGATGTGGCGCGACGCGAAGGCTCGGCACGACGCCGGTCGCATCCGCGCCACCGAAGCCCGCGCCTCCGACTACATCGGCCCGCTGGTGACCGACCAGGGCCATCTTGGCGCACGCGTGCTGGGCCCGATCGAGCGTGGCAAGACCGTCCGAGTGATCGGTGATCCGGACCAGCCGCACTCATGGTCCTATGTCCCCGACGTTGCGCGCGCGCTGGTCCGGCTCGGTGGTGACGAGCGGGCCTGGGGTCGCGCCTGGCACGTGCCCACGAACCCGCCGCGCTCCCAACGCGCAATGGTGCAACGCCTGTGCGAGCTCGCGGGTGTCGAGCTGGTGAAGGTCAGCGGGATTCCCAAGGTCGCCGTGCGGGGCGTCGGGCTGTTCAACTCGACGCTGCGCGAGCTTCTGGAGACGTGGTACCAATTCGACCGGCCGTTCGTGCTCGACTCCTCCGCCTACACCAATACCTTCGGTGACTCCGCGACGCCGATGGACGAGGCGCTGTCGGCGACGCTCGACTGGTGGCGCCGCCGACCGATGAGCTGACGGCCGGCCTCAGACAGCACGATGAAGCCGGCGGCGAGCGCGGCGCCGAGGATCAGCCCTTTGAGCGGATCCTCCTCGAAGGCGGCTCCGCCGACAAAGCCGAGCAAGGTCGCATACGTCGACCACGCAACGGCACCAAGGGCGTCCCAGCCGGCGAATCGAGGCAGCGGGTAACCGGTTGCCCCCATCGTCAGGGTCGTGGCGGTCCGCCCGCCCGGGATGAACCGGGCACCGACCATGACGACGCCACCGCGGCGACGCAGGGTTCGTCGGGCCCAGGCGAACACTCGGTCAGGTCGGGATCCGATGGGCCACCGCCGCTGCACTGCTGGTGCAGTGCGCCGGCCGAGCGCATACGCCAGGTGGTCGCCGATGAACGCGCCGATGGCAGCGGCCGCGACGATCATGACGACCGAGGTGTCACCCGAGGCGGCGAAAACGCCGGCCGTGATGACGACCGCTTCGCTCGGCACGAGCGGTACGAACGCATCGAGCAGCGCGAAGCCCGCGATCACGACAACCGCCCAGGGCGAAGTCACGACGTTCTCGAGCAACTGCACCGCTGCTTCCGCCATGACGTCCACGCTCGTCGTCACACCCGGCCACATGCGTCGGGTACGTCCCGCACTTCCCCCTTCCGAGACCCCGAACGCGCGTCAGGGTGCTTGACGCGTCGACAAGACTGCCGGCATGGAGGTCGTTGTCGTCGACCAGCCCGAGCGCCGCCGTTATCTCGCAACACTCGGTGGGCGGGAGGCCGGGTTCCTCGAGTACGTCGAGTCCAACGGACGGCGAACACTCGTGCATACCGAGGTCGACGTGCGCTTCGAGGGCCAAGGCGTGGGCGGCGCGCTCGCCCGATTCGCACTGGACGAGGCCCGCGCCAACGATGTGCAGGTCCATGTGACCTGCCCGTTCGTCGTTGCCTGGCTGCGCCGCCACCAGGACTACCTCGACGTCGTGTACCAGTCGATCACCGAAGGCAGGTAAGCATGCCGGTCCAACGGCTCAACCATGCGGTGCTGTTTGTGCGCGACCTCGCGCGCAGCGTGCAGTTCTACGGTGACGTGCTCGGGTTCAGACCGATCGAGGGGATGGCCGAACTCCGGGGCGCTGCGTTCCTACGAGCACCAGGCTCGACGAACGACCACGACCTCGGGCTGTTCGAGATCGGCGCGCAGGCGGGTGATTCAGGCGCGGGGCGGAGCACTGTCGGTTTGTACCACCTGGCCTGGGAGGTCGACACCCTGGCTGAGCTCGAGCGGATCGCCGCCGCACTTGAAGCGGCTGCTGCGCTCACCGGCGCCTCCGACCACTCCACCACCAAGGCCCTGTATGCGCGAGACCCCGACGGGCTGGAGTTCGAGGTGTCGTGGATGGTGCCCGCCGACCGCATCGACGAGACCACGCTGGCCGGGCGGACACGCATCCTTCCGCTCGACCTCCCGCGCGAGATGCAGCGCTATGGCGCGGACACCCTCGGCGGCGTCGGCGTCAGCCGTACCTGAGCCGCCCTCGGGGCGTCAGGCGAGGCGGCCGAATGACGTCCCGGCCTTGACCCGCAGCGGCTTGAGGCCCACCCGGGTGCCGGCCTGCAGTGCCTCGTAGACCATGCCATCGCCGGCGTAGATCGACACGTGGTGCACGCGCCGGCCTCGCGCCTGGAAGACCAGGTCGCCGGGACGGGCCTCCCCCTGCGAGATTCTGATGGTCGCGGCGCGCTGGGCCGCGGAGGTCCTGGGCAGCGAGATCCCGACCTTTCGGAAGACGTACTGGGTGTAGCCGGAGCAGTCGAAGCCGGCCGGGGTGGTGCCGCCCCAGCGGTACTGACCACCGGAGGCGGCGGCCGCGGCGTCGATGATGCGCTGCTCGGCCTGGCGCGTGGCCTCGGCGGCGGCCTGCTCGGCGGCGACCCGGGCGGCCTCGGCGGCGGCCGCCTGCTCGGCGGCAACCCGGGCGGCCTCTGCCGCGGCGGCTTCCGCGGCGCTTGTTCCGCGGCGATCCGCTCGGCCTCGGCGCGGGCCTGCGCCGCGGCAACCGCAGCGACGACGGCCTCAGTGGGAGCCTGCGGGGTGACGACCTGCGGGGTGACGACCTGCGTGCCCACACCCATCGGGCGAGACAGCCGGTCGGTCGTGGTGGAGGCCGAGGTGCTCGGGACCGCGGCGGCGGTCGTGAGGGCGGCAACGATGACGCCGACACCCGCGGCCAGAGCCGTCCGGCGCAGGCGAGACTGACGAACATGCATGACTGATCCCTGGACACCGACGCCTACGAGGTGAGCTGTCGGGTTCGGGCCGGTGTTTGGCCCGGCCGCTCGATGTGCAGCGGCTTCACCCCGGGGACTCCGCGAGGGGCCGTGGTGCGTTGGGTCCCCCGCTCCTGCCGGCGGTTTGTGCTGTGGTGCTCGCACTGCGCGGCAGGACTCGGCGATCGCAGGCGGCGACCCCTAGAGGTTCTCAGGGGTCGGAAGACCGTACGTGGCCAACGGAATCCTCGCCAAATCGATGCCGGGCAGCGTGGCTGTGGTCACACCGGCGATCAGCCGTTTGGCCCACCAGATCACCGTCGCGGAGTATCAACCGACGGCGGGGCGCCTCCTATTGCGAGCAGTGGCAAGCCAATCGGGGGTGACTGACGTGGCGGTGATGACACCAGTCGCAGTCGACGCGGCGAACAGCCAGACCGTGGCAGCGCGGTTGGTCGACCGCGTCGGCCGGGTCGCTCGCGCTGCGCGCGTTCCACTCATGGACGAGGTCGTCGAACTCGGGGCTGGGATCATCGCTCCCAGGCCAGCCGCGCGTGTCGGATCCGAAGTCGGGGACGGTGTGCCCGTCCTTGTCATCGGCGGGCTCGCCAGCACACCAGCGACGTTGGCGCCGCTCGCAGGCTGGCTGGCTCAACTCGGCTGCGCTCCGACCATGGCGCCGATCCGCGCCGGTTTCGACTGCGGCGAGCGCACGATGCCGGCCATCGAGCGCGCACTCGAGCGAATCCACCTCGAGCACGGCACACCTCCCCTGGTCGTCGCTCACAGCCGTGGCGGGCAGTTCGCCCGAGCCGCAACTGTCCGAAACCCCGACTCGGTCCGAGCACTGATCACGCTCGGGTCACCGATCAACCGGATGCTGGCGTTGCACCCGCTGCTCCGGATCGAAGTTGGTCTGCTCAGCGTGGCCGGTGCGGTCGGGGTACCGGGGCTGTTCAGTCCGTCCTGTCTTTGGGGTGGGTGCTGCCGCGCGCTCCGCGACGATCTGCGCGCTCCATTCCCGGCGCACGTTCCGTACGTCAGCGTCTACTCACGGCGTGACACGGTCGTCGACTGGCGCAGTTGCCTTGACCCCGCCGCCCGACATCGCGAGGTGGACGCCTCTCACGTCGGGCTGATCAATTCGACTGACGCTCTCGACGTTCTGGCGCAGGAGATAGCGCACTGCGTCCGCGACCGTGCACCCCTCCCGACATCGCAGCCGAGCGCCGCCTGACCGCACCCACTGAAAGCGACCAGACCTCTCGACCTGGGCCACGCCCAGGTCCCGTCATGAAAGGCAAGCGCATGCCCGCGTTCACCACAAAGGAACAGGCCGTCGGCGTGTTCACCGACCTGTTCGAGATCCTGCTCAGGGACGAGACGTTCGCGCGCATCGTCCGCGACGAGAACCTCTCAGCACACTTCGTGCACACCAAGCCCGACCTCGAGGTCTTCGTCGACTCCACGGGCGTGCGCATCGACGACGTGCCGTATGCGGCCGCCCTCAAGATCAAGATGAGCTGCGACACCGCGGACGCCTTGTGGGCCGGACGGCTGCTCATGCCGATCGCGGTCGCGATGGGAAAGATTCGCATCAAGGGCAGCGTGTCCAAGGTGCTCGAGTTCGTCCCGCTGCTCCATCCCGCGTTCGACCGCTACCCGGAGATCGCCTCGGCCGCCGGCGTTGGCGCCGTCCGCTAGCCACCACCCCTCCACGCGTTCACGAAAGGTCACATCCCATGCCGGACACCTTGACCCGCCGACCCGACAGCCCGGCTCAGCAGGGCGCCACCCAAGAACCGACGCTGACCCAGCTCCCGGCGCAGGTTGAGGAACTGCGTCACAAGGTGCGCGAGTTCGCCCAGCAGCGACTGCGGCCGGCTGTGCAGCGACTCGACCAGGCACCTGCCGCAGACTTCGACTGGGAGCTGGTGGCCGAGGCGCATACGTTGGGGCTCACCAGGTTGGTCATCCCGCGACAGCTTGGAGGGTTGGGATACGGCGAGCTCGGCGTCGCCGTCGCGCTCGAGGAGCTCGCCGCTGTCGACGCCGGCATCGCCCTGATCTTCGGCGCCACCATGCTCGGGCAGGCGCCGCGTCCTGCTCTCAGGCGACCCGCGCTCCAGGCCCGGTTCCTCCCGCTGTTCTCCGGCGACGACCCGGTGCTCGCCTGCAACGCGATCACCGAGGACCTGGCCGGCTGCGACCTCCTCATCCCGGAGAACGCCGAGTACGCCATCGACGTGATGTCCGCGCGCCGCGAGGGCGACCACTACGTCCTCAACGGCGCCAAGAAGTTCATCACCAACGGCAAGGTCGCGCACTACGCCACCGTCTTCGCCAACATCGAGGGACACGACCGGGGCGACCGGGCTGACCTGCTTCGTCGTCCCCCTGGACACCCCGGCGATCACCCGCGGCGAGGTCGCCGACAAGATGGGCTACCGCGCCTGCCTGGGCACCGAGCTGCACTTCGAGCGACGTCCGCGTCCCCGCCGAGAACGTCGTCGGCGGCGAGGGCGGCGGCGTCTACATCAACATCGCGCAGATGAACATGGCCCGCGCGGCGGTCGCGGCCATCTCAACCGGCGTCGCTCGCGGCGCCCTCGAGCTGGCCGTGGCCTGGTGCGGCGAGCGCGTCCAGGGCGGGAAGAAGCTCTGGCAGCACCAGTTCACCGCCCGCAAGCTCGCGGAGATGACGCGCCAAGGTCGACGCGGCCCGGATGCTCTACCTCAGGGCCGCACACCTGGCCGACACCGCAGTCCCGGCACCCGCCTACGAGACCAGCCGTCGCCGAACTGTTCGCCGACCGGATCGCCATCGAGGTGGCCACCGAGGCGATGGGCTCATGGGCGCGCGCGGCTACGTACGCGACCACGGCATGGAGAAGTACGTGCGCGACGCCCTCGGGCGCACGCATCTACGAGGGCACCCCAGAGGTGCTTGCCCTTGCGATCACCGAGCGCTCTACGACGAAGAGGACGACGACTTCTAGCCACCACGCCCACCGGGGGGATCTCACATGTGCACGACCTACGACAACCTGAGCACCCGCTTCGCCCGCGATGTGGTGACGCTGAATACTCAGTTGGCCTTCCGCCGACTTCCCAACGCCTTGCTCGACGCCGAACTGCTCCACCGGGTCGAGCGGCCCAATGGACTGACCACGCTCACGGTGCGAACGGACCAACTTCCCGACCGCTACCTGCTCGGGCTGATGGGCTTCCGACTCGCGCAGTACCTGCAGCTTGGCTATGCCTGTCGGCAGGTCGTGCACGCCGCGGGGATGTTCGCCGAGCCGGCCCACCACCTCGCCGACGACGACATCCACGTCGTCACACTGGATGCGCGGGGCAGGATCCTGGGCTACCTAAGCCTGGCGGGGTCGGGCGACGCTCGTCCGTACGAGCTCATCGACCCGGCGCGCCGACCCTTCCCCGTCGAGGTCGCACATGACCTGAACCTGTTCCATCGAGTCGAGCCAGTCGATGGCGTGCGCTCGGACCAGGTGCGCGAGCTGAAGCGGTTCGTGCACAGCCGACTCATGCAGGACAAGGAACAGCGCCTGCAGGTCACGCTGGAGCTCCTGCTGGGAGCTGGCCGCGCCTGCTGTTGCTGGACCCGCCGATCAGCACCCTGGTCGGAGACGTCGAAGAAGACGTCGCCTTGCGGCACCTCGTCCTGGCCGGGATGGACGTCGTCGTCATCGAAGGGACGACACCGGTCTTGCCGTACGACGACGTCATGCATCCGCTGTACACAGCGCGGGATGCAGTGAAGCCGTTCGTCGCCCATGTCCCGGACCACGCCGAGCTGCGTCGCCGGGTTGAGTTTTTGGACACCGCGCTGGCCGGATCGGACGTCTTCGCGACGGCCGACGCCATGCCATTGGCGATGCCCGGCTCCGCCCAGCACATGGCCGCCTAGAGGAGAACACGATGACAACAACCAATGAGCTCGAGACCCGCCAGACGCGTCGCGCATCCCAGCTGCTCGCCTCGTCCAGCGAGCACTCCTACGACCCCGACATCGACATCGACTGGTCAGCCGATCTCGAACCAGGAAAGTGGTTCGTGCCGCAGCACCGCTGCACGCTGTACGGCACACCGACCTGGGAGCAGATGAGCGAGGAGCAGCGCCTGCTGCTGAGCCGGGAGGAGACTGGCCGCCTCGATCGCGCTCGGCGTCTGGACCGAGCAGATGCTCCTGCAGATGGTCTCTCGCTACGTCTACGACCGCGATGTCTCGACCCCGCCGGTGCAGTTCGCACTGACCGAGGTCGCCGATGAAGTACGTCACATGATCATGTTCGCCCGGGTCGTGGATGCGATCGGCAGCCAGATCTACCCGACGCCCACCCGGATCAAGCAGACCGGCCGGCTGCTCAAGTCCGCCGCGCCGGTCAGCGCGCTGTGGGCCCTCGTGCTGTTGACCGAGGAGATGTTCGACCGCACCCAGCGCGAGATGGCGGCCGACGAAACCGTGCAACCGCTCGTCCGCGCGATGGCTCGGATTCACGTCATCGAGGAGGCCCGGCACATCAGCTTCGCGCGCACCGAGATCGAGGCGCGGATCCCGGAGCTGAGCCGGGTCGAGCTGTCGGCGTTCCGAGCGCTGCTGGCGATGTCCGTCCAGACGTTTGCGGGCGAGTTCTTCAATCCGCAGGTCTACCGTCGCGTCGGCCTGGACCACCGCCAGGCAATGCGCGAGGCGCGAGCCAACCCACACGTCCGGGAGACCTTCCGCTGGGCCGCCAGCCGGATCACGGACTACTACTCCTCGATCGGCCTGATCGGCGGTGCCAGCGCGCACATCTGGACCCACCTGGGGTTCAGATGACCAGCTTTGAGGCGACGCTCGAGCATGACGACGACGGGTATGCGGGCCCCGCCACGGTGACCGTCGGCGATCACGAGATCGAGGTCCGCGTCCAACTCAAGGGGTACTTCCAGCCCCTCGATGGCCGGTATGCGTGGTATGGACGAGTTGCTGCCAGCGACGAGCTGACCGGGCTGCTCCGCGGCGCCGGTCACGCGATGCTGCGCACTCCCCACGGCAGCGCCCCGCTCGGCTCGGCAATATCGACACCTGGGGTCGGTATCAGGTGCGTGGTCGCAGCACTCCACCTTTCGCAGTCCAAACAACCCCACCCGCCACCCCCGAGGCGCCGCCCCATGACCGACCACCCCCGCCACGCGTCGGCCCGCCGCACCAGGAGCCGGGTTCGCCGTCTGGCAGGCGTCCTAGGCCTGCTCGCCGTCCTGCTCGGTGGTGGGGTCGGGTTCGCGCAGCTGAGCGCTGACGCGTCCTGCCCGGACGGTCGCACCCCGCTGCGCGTCGCGGTCTCGCCAGACCTGGCTCCGGCAGCCACGGCGGTCGCGGCCGACCTGGACACCGAGGCGCTCTGCCTGGACGTCCGGATCCAGCCCATCGTGGCGTCCGACGTGGTGGCGCAGCTGAACCAGGGCAGCCTGGAGCCACCGGACGTGTGGATCCCGGAGTCGTCGCTGTGGCTCACCCGAGGCGCGACGGACCGGGTCATCTCCTCGGTGACCGTCGCGCCATCCGTGGCCACCAGCCCGCTCGTCCTCGCGATCAGTGCACAGACTGCTGCGCGGCTCGACCCGATCGACCCGTCGTCCCGAGATCGGTCACCTGGTTGGCGGGTCCGCCGGCAGCCAGCCGGTCGCGGTCCGGCTCTCAGACCAGCAGTTGTCACCCGCCCGCGTCGGAACCGTCCTTGCCCTGCAAACCGCCGTGCAGGGACGGGAAGATGCCCGCGCTGCGCTGACGAAGATGCTGCGAGCGGCCGAGGTCACGAGCGCGGACACCGAGCAGCTCGTCGAGCTGACGGGTGGCGGCACGGTCGCCGTCCCGGTGCCGGAGCAGACGGTCTGGGCCGCCAACGCTGCTGACGCCACTCGCCAGACCCCGCTGTAGTCGCTGTGTACCCGGGCGGCCACGCCTTCGACTATCCGTTCGCCGTCATCACGACGTTGACAGCCGGCGAGCCGCGGCAAGCATCCTGCTCAGCGCCTGCACTCCGACGACGGGCAGGCGGAACTCCGCGCCGCCGGGTTCCGCGACCTGGCATCACACGCCGGCGATGCCCCGAGTCCGGCAACTGGGTCGACCCCTCGCGCCCAGTCGAGCTCAGGCCGATCGACCAGCCCGCCACCGACGCAGGCCGAGCGCACCCTGACTCGCTGCGCACCGAGCCCGCCTGCTGGCCGTCATGGACGTGCTCGGGATCCATGGCCAAGGAGGTTCCCGGCGCCGGCGGCGCCACTCGGTTGGAGCTGGCGGCGCAGGCTGCCACGGAGGACTGGGCCTGTACCCGGACGGCACGGAGGTCGGCCTCTGGGTATTCGCGACCGGCTGAGCGATGCTGCCGATCACCGCGAGGTCGTGCCGATCAGCCGGGTCGGGGGCCTGCCGACCTGCAGCGGCGGCAACCGCCCTCGCGGAGGTCGCGGTGGCTCAAGGGGACACCGCCTTGTACGACACAGCGCTGGCCGCCGTCCGCGAGGTCCGCCGGCAGTGGGCCCCGACAAGGTGAACGCCGTGGTCACTGCTCTCCGACGGCGACGGACACCGACGACAACACCGTCGGCCTCGACGCCCTGCTCCAGACGTTGCGGAGCGAAAACGACCCGGCCCGCCCGGTACCGGTGATCACCATCGCCTTCGGGCCGGACGCCGACCGGGCCGCGCTCAGCGCCATCAGCTCGGCCACCGGCGGCGCCGCTACCGGGCGACCAGCCCCGACCAGATCCACGCGGTCTTCCTCGACGCGGTCGGCCAGCGGGCCTGCCGTCCGGACTGCGCCGCCTGACGCCGCACCGCCGGCCGACCCGCATACCTCCTCCCCCTGGAGAGCCCGATGAGCCAGTCAACCCTCACCACCCACGAGGCGTTCTACGCCGACCTCACCACCCGCAACCGTGGGTTCGTCTCCGACGAGACGCAGGACCGGCTGGCGCAGATCACCGTCCTCGTCGCCGGCTGCGGCTCGACGGGCGGTGCGGCCGTGGAACCGTTGGTACGGCTGGGTGTTCAGCACTTCCTGCTCGCCGAGCCCGGCGCATACGAGCTGAACAACCTGAACCGGCAGAGCGCCTTCCTCGACGAGATCGGCGAGAACAAGGCCGCCGTCCACGCTCGCCGGATCGCCGCGGTGAACCCGCACGCGACCGCTCACGTCGACACCACCGGGATCACCGAGGAGAACGTCGAGGACCTCGTCGGCCGCTGCCACGTCGTCGTCGACGGCGTCGACGTCACCGAACCGGCCGGCTGGGTCGCCAAGTTCCTGCTCCACGAGGCGGCCGCCGCGGCGTGGGCCGTCCGGTGATCTCCGGGTACGACATGGCCGGGACGCCAGTACATCCGGTTCTACGACTACCGCCCGAGGAGCCGGCCGTTCGACGGGCGCATCGACCGCGCCGGCACCTCGACGAGGCCATCGACGACCGGGGAGGACCTGCTCCGCCGCGTCGTGCCGATGCGCGTCGTCCCCGTCGAGATGCTCGAGTCGGCGCGGCCGATGCTGGCCACCGGTGAGGAGAGTCTGCCGCAGCTGGTCTACACCAGCCTGCTGTTCGGGGCGAGCGGCGTCGAGGATGGTCGTCTCCGTGAGCTCGGGGGCTCGACGGTGCGCAGGCACACGCTCATCAGCGTCGACCGCGCCGTCAGCACGACGCGCGGCCGCTGGAGCGCGGCCCTGCGCAAGCCGGTCGTCGCCGCGCTGGCGCTGCGCGGACCTCGCCGCGAGCCGGAGAGCGCCTAGTGACGCACCGCCTCGTGGCCGCGCTCGGCCGGCTCCGCTGGCCGATCGTCGGGCTGTGGCTCGTCCTCCTGGCGGTCGCCGGGGTCGTGGGCGCGCCCGCTGCCGACGCTGCTGTCCGGTGGCGGCTGGAACGTCCCGGCTCGGAGAGCGACGCGGTCAACATCGCGCTGCGGCACGGGTTCGTCGCCCGCGGCGAGAGCAACATCACCGTCGTCGTCCACGACCAGTGGTACACGAGCAGACCAGCCGGGCTTCGAGCAGCGCTCGGAACGGGTCATCGACGAGGTGGCGGCCTCCACCGAGCTCGAGGTCACGCAGCCGGCTCGGGTATGCGTCGACGTCCGGCGAGGTGCAGAAGGAGTTCGTCGGCCAGGACGGGGCGACCTCGATCGAGGTCCTGGGCCTCGGGGTCGACGACGGCATGGCGCGCGCAGTTCCTGCCGCACCTCCAGCAGGACCTGTCGGCGCGGTATGCGCCGGAGGGCCTCGACGTGTCGCTGGTCGGGTCCGCGTCGTTCTGGGGCGAGGTCAACGCGCTGAGCGAGTCCGGCCTGGCGCACGCCGAGATGCTCACGCTGCCGCTGATCCTGCTGGTGCTGCTGGCGCTGTACGGCGGCGTGGTCGCGGCGTTGGTGTCGCTGTCGGTCGGCGTCACGTCCATCCTGGCCAGCTTCGCCGTCCTGTCGGTCGTCGCGCGCCAGACCGAGCTGTCGCTGTTCGTCGAGAACACCGCGACGATGCTCGGCCTCGGCGTCGGCGTCGACTACTCGCTGTTCGTCATCGCCCGGTTCAAGGAGGAGCTGGCCAAGGGCCGCACCGTCGACGAGGCGCTCGCCGTCACCATGAGAACCAGCGGCGAGACGGTGATCTTCTCGGGGATCACCATCATCGCCGCGATGGCGACCCTGTTCCTCGTCCCGCTCGGCGTCATCACGTCGATCGCGCTCGGCGCGGTCGTCGTCGTGGCCTTCGCGATCCTCACCTCGGTGCTGCTGCTGCCGGTACTGCTGCGGATCCTCGGCCGGCGGATCAACGCCGGCCGGATCCCGTGGCGGCAGCGTCGTCGGCGCTCGCGGGCGGGCCGCCGCGCGGGCAGCGGTGGGACGTCGTCGCCTCGCGAGTCATGCGGTACCCGCCGTCTTCCTCGGCGCCGCCCTCGTGCGCTGCTCGCGGTCGCCGTCGCCGGCCGCAGGGACCTCACGACGTTCACGCCGGACGCCCGATCGTGCCCGACGTCCTCGCCGATCCGGCAGGGCTTCGACCGGATGCAGTCCGAGTTCGGCGCCGGGTCGACGTCGCCGATCACCGTGTTGGTGACCTCGCCGACGCCGCTGGACCTGCCGAGAGCGTCGGCGCGCGCGTGGTCCGGCTGGACGAGCGGCTCGTCGCGGCCTCGCCGTCGGTCGACCGGGTTCGACTCCGCGCGTCCCGGCCCTGAAGGGCGTCTCGCCGGCCGCGCCCCTCGCCGCCCTGCAGCCGGCACGCGCGCGACCAGCTCCGCCGGACGTCAAGGCGCTGGTCGGGCACTACGTCTCGGAGGACGCCCGCACCGTCGTCCTCGACGTCGTGCCGCACCGGCCGGGCCGCCGACCAGAGCACCCGCGACCTGCTCACGAGCGACCCGCGCCGCGTCGCGGATCGCCGGCATACCGTGCCACCGTCCAGGTCGGCGGCGAGACCGCCGAGGGCGTGGCGAGCAACGACGCTCATCTCCGACAACCTGCCGCGGGTCATCGCCGTGATGCTCGTCGTCATCTACCTGCTGCTGCTGTTCACGTTCCGTTCGGTCCTGCTGCCGCTCAAGGCGATCCTCATGAACCTGCTCTCGGTCGGAGCGACGTTCGGGATCCTCGTCCTGGTCTTCCAGCACCAGGTCGGTGGCCTGCTCGGCGCCGGAGACCCCGGCCTACATCCAGAACTTCATCCCGCTCCTGTTGCTGGCGCTGCTGTTCAGCCTCAGCACCGACTACGAGGTGTTCCTGCTCGGCCGGGTCCGCGAGGAGTTCGTGAAGACCGGCGACAACGCGGCAGCGTGGCGCGCGGGGTGGCGACCACCGCACCGCTGATCTCCGGGGCGGCGCTGCTGATGGTCGTCGTGTTCGGCGCGTTCGCCTTCGCCGGCATCCTGCCGATGAAGCAGCTGGGGCTCGGGATGGCGGTCGCGATCGCCATCGACGCGACGCTGGTCCGGCTGGTCATGGTTCCGGCCTCCATGCGGCTGATGGGCAGCTGGAACTGGTGGCGCCCCGCCCTGCCGCGGTTGCGCGCGTCAGCGGGCGGAAGCCGGGATCTGGCCCATCCGGCCGGCGTTGAAGTCGTCAATCGCCTCGATGATTTCCTCCTTCGTGTTCATCACAAAGGGGCCATAGTTGACGATCGGCTCGTTGATCGGCCGGCCGCCCAGGAGCAGTACCTCGAGGGCCGGCGAGCGTGACTCCTGCGCAGTCGAGGCCGCCACGGTGACCGCGTCCGCCGCCCCCGAGCACGGCCATCTGACCCTCGCGGATCGGCGCGGCCCTGTCCTCCGGACCGGCAGTGCCCGACCCGGACAGCACGTACACCATCGCGTTGAAGTCCACGCGCCACGGCAGCTGCAGCGAGGCACCTGGCTGGATCGTGGCGTGCGCATACGTGATCGGGGTGTAGGTGTGCCCCGGCCCGTCGTGCCCGGCGAGCGAGCCGGCGATGAGCCGGACGAGCGCGCCGCCATCGTCCGAGGCGAGCAACGCCAGGTGCGGCGCCTGGATGTCCTGGTAGCGCGGCGGCACCCGCTTGATGTCGCGCGGCAGGTTGACCCACAGCTGGACGCCGTGGAACAACCCGCCCGACTGCACCAGCCACTCGGGTGGCGTCTCGATGTGCAGGATGCCGTCGCCGGCAGTCATCCACTGGGTCGAGCCATCGGCGATCAGACCGCCGCCGCCGGTGGAGTCCTGGTGGGCGAACGCGCCGTCGATGATGTAGGTGACCGTCTCGAACCCTCGGTGCGGGTGCCAGGCGGTGCCCTTCGGCTCACCTGGCCTGTACTCGACCGCGCCCATGTGGTCCAGCAGCAGGAACGGGTCGGTCTGCTGGAGGCTCAGCCGGCCGGGGAACGGCCGCCGCACTGGGAAGCCTTCGCCTTCGAAGGTCGCCAGCCCTTCGACCACCGGACCGGGACCCGCTGGCGGGCGAGCCGCCGGGTCGGGCGCGGGATGCGCGGGAGGACCAGGACGTCGGACGGGGTGATCGCAGGCATCGTCGCTCCTCGCGGGCTGGCTGTAGTTGATCGGTAAACCGAAGGCGTCAGCGGTTCATTTCTACGGCTCTACGCTGCCCCCGTGCGCGACGACCCGGTGCCCACCCAGATCATTCCGCGCCCGGCGGGACCGTGCACCGCAGTCGGCCCACGACGACCCGGTGCCCTTCGGTCAGCACGTCGAGCTCGGGCTGGTCCCGCCCGCTCCGCGACCGTGATCGGCGCGATCGTCTGGGCGCTGGTCATTGCGGCCGTCGCCGCTTGGGCCCCGACCATCGTGGCTGGCCGGGCTGCTCGTGGTTCTCGTCGTCGGGGTCGCCGGCTGCCTGCTCCTCCAGCTCGCGCTCGGCCATCGTGGCCGGTGCATGGTTCGGCGGACGGTCCGATGGAGCCTCGGCTCCGTCGGTGCGCTGCTTGATCCGTTCGACGCCGACTGAGGGCGTCGTGTGTGCGCGCACCTCAACGATGTGCCGCCGTATCGGCCCTATTCGTCACGCGGCACATCGTTGCGAAATTGGGCAGCGGGACAGCTCGGCGCCGACGGCGGACAAAGCTCCGGCTCTCGACCTGGGACGGGGGGCGTGCCACAGCGCGAGAGCCGGAGCGCGGTCCAGGCTAACGGACCGGGGTTGGCCGGACTAGTGGGTAGAGACGAACACGTGAGCGGCGAGTTCGCGGGACAGTTCTCCGCGGTCTCGCCCCCGGATCCGACCAGAACGCCACCGGCCGACGCCCGGACCTTGACGGCGTCGCCGGGACGTGCACCGGCCCGATGGAGGGCGCTCATCACGTCGGCCTCGCTCTGGATCGGCTCGCCCAAGCGACGCACGACCACTCGCTGCGGCTCGTCGTTGACGACGTCGGTCAGTGTGACCAGCGGGGCGTCCGGCTTTGGCGGTGAGTCGCCGAGCTCGTCGAGACCGGGGATGGGATTGCCGTACGGCGACTTCTTCGGATGGTCGAGCAGCTCGAGCAGCCTGCGCTCGACCGACTCGCGACATCACGTGCTCCCATCGGCACGCCTCTGCGTGCACGTCTCCCACGGCAGGCCGATCACCTCGACGAGCAGGCACTCGGCCAGGCGGTGCTTGCGCATGACGCGGGTCGCCAGCGCGCGCCCCTGCTCGCCAGCTCGAGGTGACGGTCGCCCTCCACCGAGACCAGGCCGTCCCGCTCCATCCGCGCCACCGTCTGGCTCACCGTCGGGCCGGACTGGCCGAGCCGCTCGGCGATCCGCGCGCGGAGCGGCACGACTCCCTCCTCCTCGAGCTCGAAGATCGTGCGGAGGTACATCTCCGTGGTGTCGATGAGGTCGCTCACCCCGACATCCTCGCGCATGTGCGCGCCGGCCATGGAACCTGGAGCCGGTACCGCCGACCCACGGTGACAGCGGCTAGCCTCCGACGGTGCGGGTTGTCAGCGTCGTCAGCCTCAAGGGAGGGGTCGGCAAGACCTCGGTCACCCTGGGACTGGCCGGCGCGGCGTGGGATCGCGGGCTCAAGACGCTCGTCGTTGACCTCGACCCACAGCGCAACGCGACCACGGTCCTCGACCCGGCCGAGGTCCGCTTCACCTCGACGGATTTGCTCGCGGACCCCGGCGCCGGCTTGCTGCCGCAGGCGCTGGTGGTCAGCGGCTGGGGGCCCGAGGTCTCGGTCGTCGCGGCGGACGGTCTGCTCGAGCGCTACAACGCGTATACCGGGCGCGACGCGACCCTGCACCTGCGGATCGCGCTGTCCGGCCTGGCCGACGTGGACCTGGTGCTGATCGACAGCCCGCCGTCGTTGGGCGGGCTGACCCGTAACGCGTTGGCCGCGGCGGACTTCGCGCTCGTCGTCACCGAGCCGTCACTGTTCGCGCTGCAAGGCGCCCGCGCCGCCTTGGAGGCGGTCCAGGCGGTCCAGGCCGACAACCTGCGGCCTGCGCCCGGGCGGCATTGTGGTGAACAAGCTTCGCGAGCAGACCGTGGAGCACCGCTTCCGAATGGAGGAGCTGCGGGCCGCATACGGCGGGCTTGGTCCTGCGACCGCCGATCCCCGACCGCACCGCGATCCAGCAGGCCGAGGGAGCCTGCGTCCCGGTGCAGGCCTGGCGCTCCGAAGGGGCGCGCGAGGCATCGATCGCGTTCGACGCGCTGCTGACGCAGCTGCTCGCTCGCGAACTCGGCAACTCTCTGTCACGAGGTGGCGCATGACCACGAACCCGCGCCCGCGGCCGGCATTCGCGAACGACTCGACGCTGCCGGCTCTACCTGTCGCCCCGGCGCCGGTGCTCGAGCACACGCTGCGACCCAGGCCCAAGCAAAAGCACAAGGGTTCGAACGGTAAGGACCACCGACGCGCCGGACCGCAAGGAGGTGGCGCTCGTCCTTCGGCTCCCCAAGCCGGTCCGCAAGCGGCTGCGCGCGAAGGCCTCCGACCTGGGGATGTCGGCTGAGGAGGCCGCCGCGCAGGTCGTCCGGATGTGGGTGGACGGCTGAACGTGGGGTAGGTCGACCCCGTGAGCAACGCGCCCCGACGTGACGCCCGCCCACCCGCCGCCGAACGCGTCCATCGAGGAGCTGCGGGCCGCGGCCACTTCCTGTACCGCCTGCGAGCTGTACGAGAACGCGACCCAGATCGTGTTCTCGGCGGGTTCGTTGACCGCGCGGATCGCGCTGGTCGGCGAGCAGCCGGGTGACCAGGAGGACCGCCAGGGCATCCCGTTCGTCGGCCCGGCCGGCCGGCTGCTGCAGCGGGCGGTCGACGAGGTCGGGCTGGATCGCGGCGACGTCTATGTCACCAACGCGGTGAAGCACTTCCGCTTCAAGTCCGAGCGGGCCAGGCAAGCGCCGCATCCACCAGACGCCGGAGTTGCGGCACATGACCGCATGCCGGCCGTGGCTGCACGCCGAGATGTCCGTGCTCGACCCGCTGGTCATGGTGCTGCTCGGCGCGACCGCGGCCAGGCAGGTCCTCGGCTCGTCCGCGCGGGTCGGTCCGCTGCGCGGTCAGCTCATCCCGCGGCAGGCCGAAGGACCGCTGGTCGGTGGTCACCATCCATCCCTCGGCCGTGCTGCGCGCCGACGACCGCGAGGCCGCATACGCGGGCCTGGTCTCCGATCTACGCGTCGCCACCAAAGTGCTGTCCGGCTGACCCGGTGGCCCCCAAACCGCGCAGGGTCAAGCCTCGGGGTGGCGGGCGTCGTACTTGAGGAAGCGCGGGTAGAGCGCGCACAGCACCGCGACGCCAGCGATGCAAAGCAGCCCGCCGCTGACGATCGAGAACGCCTCGTTCGTCACCTCGGCGACCGTGCCGGACTCGACGTCGCCGAGGCGCGGGCCGCCGGCGACCACGACGATGAAGACCCCCTGCAGCCGGCCGCGCATCTCGTCGGGCGTGGCCACCTGCAGGATCGTCGAGCGGTACACCGCGCTCACCATGTCGGCGGCGCCGGCAACCGCGAGGAAGAGCACGCCGAGCCAGAGCGTGCGGGTGAAGCCGAACGCGGCGATCGACCGCGCCCCACGCGACGATCGCGACGACGACCGCGAGCCCTTGCCGTCGGACTCGGCCCAGCCCGCCCGAGAACAACGCGCCGAGCAGCGCGCCGAGCGCGCGGCGCGGCAGACAGGATCCCGACCGTTGCCGCGCCGCCGCCGTAGAACGACGCCGGCCACCGCCGGGAACAGCGCCCGCGGCATCCCGAAGACCATCGCGTTCAGGTCGACCAGGAACGTCATCAGCACGTTCTTGCGGGTGCGCAGGTACCGCAGGCCCTCGAGCACGGACGCCAGCCCGGCCTTCGCCGGCACCGCGCCCTCCTCCACCTCGGGCGGGATCGGCGGCAGCCGCAGCACCGCATACAGCGCGGCCATGAAGGCGACCACGTCGACGCCGTACGCCCACTCGTAGCCGACCGTGCCGACCAGCGCGCCGGCCAGGAGCGGGCCGACCGTGAAGCCGAGCCCCAGGTCACCTGCCCGAGCGCGTTCGCGGCCGGCAGCAGCTCGGGGCCGATCAGCCGTGGGATCGTCGCCATCCGCGCCGGGTTGTTCACCGCGAACATGCGCGGCCTGCACCGCGACGACCGCGTACAGCAGCCAGACCGACGAGCCGTCGAGCAGCGGCGTGCACGAACAGCACAGCCGAGCACAGCGCCAGCCCGCCGGCGTGACCAGCACCAGCCGCGCCGGTCGACGACGTCGGCGATCGCGCCGCCGTACAGCCCGAACACGATCAGCGGCACCAGCCCGAAGAAGCCGACCAGGCCCACCGAGGACGACGAGCCGGTGATCTCGAACACCTGGATCGCGACCGCGACGTTGGTCATCTGCTGGCCGAGGTGCTGATCGTGAGTCCGGCCCAGAGTCGCCGGTAGTCCGCGGACACCCTCAGCGGCGTGGTGTCCGCGACGATCGTGCGCATCAACCGCCGCAGCGGGCGGACCGGCGCTTCGTCAGCCACGGGCGCTCACGGGCTGAGCCGCTCGATCACCCAGCCGTTCCCTGCCGGCCCGCTTTCGCGCGCGGTAGCGCAGCCGGTCGTGCAGCCGGCTCACGCGTCCCTGCCAGAACTCCACGGTATGCGGCTGCACCCGCGCAGCCGCCCCAGTCGTCGGGCAGCGGAACGTCGGCCGGCTGCCGTTCCGGCCAGCGCGCTGCGCGAGCTCCGCATAGCGCTGGTCGAGCTCGTCCCGCGAGGCGATCACCGCCGACTGCGTCGCTCGCCCACGCGCCGATCTGCGAGCCGTACGGCCGCGAGGAGAAGTAGCGCGCGGACTCCTCGCGCGTCATCGGCACGACCGGCGCCCTCGACGTGCACCTGCCGCAGCATCGCGAACCAGGGGAACAGCAGTGCGGCGCGCGGGTTCTCCGCCAGCTGCACGCGCCTTGCGCGACGCGAGGTTGGTGAAGAAGCCGAAGCCGTCGTCGTCGTACCCCTTCAGCAGGACCGTGCGCGCGCTCGGTTGCCCGTCGGCGCCGCTGGTCGAGAGCACCATGGCGTTCGGCTCGGGCAGCTCGGCGGCGACCGCATCGGCCAACCACCGGGCGAACTGCTCGAGCGGGTCGGGCGCGAGGTCGGCCTCGACGAGCGGCGCGTCGGCGTAGGCTCGCGCATCGCGGCCAGCCGGGCGAGTGCGTCGTGCGGTTCCGGACGTGCGGTCATCACGGCCATTCCACCATCCGGCCCACCAGCCGGCCCGGGGTAGATTGCGAGTGATCACGATCCGTGCGCCAGCCCGCCCGGAACTTCCCCCGACCAGGAGCCGCTCATGTCCTCGGACTTCAAGCCCGGGCTCGAGGGCGTCATCGCCTTCGAGACCGAGATCGCCGAGCCCGACAAGGAAGGCGGCGCGCTGCGCTACCGCGGCGTCGACATCGAGGACCTGGTCGGCCAGGTGTCCTTCGGCAACGTCTGGGGCCTGCTGGTCGACGGCAGAGTTCAACCCGGGCCTGCCGCCCGCCGAGCCGTTCCCGCTGCCGGTGCACTCCGGCGACATCCGGGTCGACGTGCAGTCCGCGATCGCGATGCTCGCGCCGGCCTGGGGGCTGCAGCAGCTGCTCGACATCGACGACGAGCAGGCCCGCGACGACCTCGCCCGCGCCTCGGTGATGGCGCTGTCGTTCGTCGCCCAGTCGGCCCGCGGGCTCGGCCTGCCGATGGTGCCGCAGACGCGAGATCGACAAGGCGCAGACCGATCGTCGAGCGGTTCATGATCCGCTGGCGCGGCGAGCCCGACCCGCGGCACGTCCAGGCCGTCGACGCCTACTTCGTCTCGGCCGCCGAGCACGGCATGAACGCGTCGACGTTCACCGCCCGCGTCGTCGCCTCCACCGGCGCCGACGTCGCGGCCTGCATCTCCGGCGCCATCGGCGCGATGTCCGGCCCGCTGCACGGCGGCGCGCCCGTCCCGCGTGCTCGCACATGATCGAGGAGGTCGAGCGCACCGGCGACGCCGACGCTACGTCAAGGGCCTGCTCGACCGCGGCGAGCGGCTGATGGGCTTCGGCCACCGGGTCTACCGGGCCGAGGACCCGCGCGCCCGCGTGCTGCGGCGCACCGCGCAGGAGCTCGGCGCGCCGCGCTTCGAGGTCGCCGAGGCGCTGGAGAAGGCCGCGCTGGAGCGAGCTGCGGGCCCGCCGGCCCGACCGGGTGCTCGAGACCAACGTCGAGTTCTGGTCGGCGATCGTGCTCGACTTCGCCGAGGTGCCGGCGCACATGTTCACCTCGATGTTCACCTGCGCCCGGCACGGCCGGCTGGAGCGCGCACATCCTCGAGCAGAAGCGACCGGGCGGCTGGTCCGCCCGTCGGCACGCTACGTCGGCCCGGCTCCGCGCAAGCCCGACGACGTCGAGGGCTGGGACCCGGTCGACGGTGGCGCCGAGCGGCTACACCCGGTCGGCTGACGCGTCACCGGCCCGCCTACCCTTGGCCCGGTGAGCGTCGACCCACCGACCCCGTCATCCCCGCGGACCTGCAGCCGGCCGACGGCCGGTTCGGCTCCGGCCCGTGCAAGGTCCGGCCCGAGGCGGTCGCGGCGCTGGCCGCCGCCGGCGCCGGCCTACCTCGGCACGTCGCACCGGCAGGCGACGGTGCGCAACGCAGGTCGCGCCGGGTGCGCGCCGGGCTGCGCGACGCTGTTCGCGCTGCCCGACGGGCTACGAGGTCGTGCTCGGCAACGGCGGCACCGACCGCGTTCTGGGACGTCGCCAGCTTCGGCCTGATCCGCGACCGGGCACAGTACCTGTCCTTCGGCGAGTTCGGCGTCGAAGTTCGCCGCCGCTGCGAAGGCCGCGCCGTTCCTCGGCGACCCGACGGTCATCAAGTCCGAGCCCGGGCACGCGCCGCGCTGTCGCGCCGAGGCCGGCGTCGACGTGTACGCGATCGCCGCACAACGAGACCTCGACCGGCGTGCCGTGCCGGTCGCGCGGGTGGCGGGCGCCGACGACGGCGCGCTGCTGCTGCGTCGACGCGACGTCCGGCGCCGGCGGGCTGGCCGGTCGACGTCGCGCGAGACCGACGTCTACTACTTCGCGCCGCAGAAGTGCTTCGCCTCCGACGGCGGGCTGTGGCTCGCGCTGATGTCGCCGGCCGCGCTGGCGCGGGTCGAGCAGATCAAGGCGAGCGGCCGCTACATCCCGGCGTTCCTCGACCTGCCGACCGCGATCGACAACTCGCCGGCTGGACCAGACGTACAACACCCCGGCGCTGGCCACGATCTTCCTGCTCGCCGAGCAGATCGACTGGATCAACGCGCAGGGCGGGCTGCGCCTGGGCGGCCGCGCGCACCGCCGACTCGCGCGGCAGCGGCTCTACGGCTGGGCCGAGAAGTCGCCGTTCGCGACGCCGTTCGTCGACCGACCCGGCGCAGCGCTCGCAGGTCGTCGGCACGATCGACTTCGACGACGCGTCGACGCCGCGCGATCGCGAAGGTGCTGCGCGCCAACGGCATCGTCGACACCGAGCCGTACCGCAAGCTCGGCCGCAACCAGCTGCGGATCGCGATGTTCCCGGCGATCGACCCGGCCGACGTCGAGGCGCTGACCGCGCTGCATCGACTGGGTGGTCGGCGAGCTCTGAGCCTCGTCCGCGAATGTGGACGTTGGCGGGGTTGGCTACTCGGCCCAGACGGCGAGCACGTTGCCGGCGGGGTCACGGAAGTGGAACCGGCGACCGCCCGGGAACTCAAAGATCGGTTGGGTGATCTCGGCGCCGCTTGCCTGGACCCGTTCGAACGCCGTCTCGAGGTCGTCGGTCTTGAGGATGACCAGCGGCGGGCCCTGCTCGGTCGCGGAGAAGCCGCCGTCCAATCCCGCGTTCGTCATGGCCGCATACTCGGGACCGTAGTCGGTGAACGACCACCCGAACGCGGCCGCGTAGAAGGCCTTGGTCCGGGGCAGGTCGCCGCCTGCCAGTTCGACGTAGTCGATCGGGGTGGCGTCGGAGTCGGCCATGTCGGGCTCCCTGAGGGTGAGGTGTCGACCGGACGCTAGCGAGGCCGACCGACAGCGCGGGAGGGAGTCGTGACGGCGGATCAGCGGCGGGCGACGACGACCACCCCGGCAACGACGGCGACCGCACCGCCCAGCGCCCACACCCACCAGGCCACACCGTCGTCATCACCGCTCGGCGACGGCTGGGGCACGGCCGAGCTGGGCGGGGCGGTCGCGTCGGTCGTCGCCGATGAGGGCGCCGGCTCAGTCGTCGGCGAGGGCTGCCCGCCGCCGACGTCGACCCGCCAGATCGTGCTGCCGACCCCCTCACTCCCGACCAGCAGCGCGCCGCCGTCGGGGGTCCAGGTCACCGTCTCCCCCTGCGGGCGGGCCGGCAGCACGATCCGCTCGGGCTCGGCTTCGAGGTCCGCATACACCCAGGCATAGACGTAGCCGACCAACGCGAACCGCCCGTCGACCGGGTTCCATGCACCGTCGGTCACGACCGGTGGTACTTCTCGCACCCGGGTGAGCGTGTTGCTGCCGGCCTGGCTGAGGGTGGTCGGCAGCGCATACAGCCCAGGGCTGCTTGCGCGCTTGGTTGCGACGTACAGCTGGTCGCTCGCGGGGTCGGCGAGCAGCGCCTCCGCATCCGCTGGCCCGTCCTCGTAGACCAGGTCGTAGGACTGCGCCGTCACGGTTGCAGAGGACAGCGACTGCGGCTCCGGGATGCGCAGTATGCGCACTGAGTCCCACGATGAGGTGTTGTCGCCGATGTCACCGACCCACAGCGTCGACACGCCGTCCGGTCCACGGACAGCAGCCAGCGCCTCCCAATCGCGGGCATCGACGTCCGCCACGGTGAGGACCGCGACCGTGGCGCCGCTGCCGTCTACCGCATACAGCCGTGGCTCGTCACCGGAGTCGTTGACCGTCCAGACGATGCCGGGGTGCAGGATGCTCGCCGCGAGTCCGCTCGACTCGATGATCGCAGGGTCCTGAATGACTCGGTCGACCGTCCCGTCGGCCGCGTGAGCAACAGAGACCGGCGAGGCCACGACGAGAGCGGCCCCAATCCCGCGAGGAGCCACCGGCTACGCAACGACATCGGCCCCGCGGTCGGCAAGCAACTGCTGCAGGCGCGGGGTGACTCCCCAGGCAGCGGTGAGCTCGCGATAGTCGCGCGCGACCTCCGCCGACGGCGCGCGCGCCCGTGCGCACCGCGCGGATCAGGGTGTTGCGCGGCGTGTGCTGTGAGGCCACGAACTCGAGCACATCGACCCGGTAGCCGGCCAGACGCAGCAGCGAAGCCCGCAACGAGTCGGTCAGGACGTCAGCGAATCGCTCGCGCAGAATGCCGTGGCGCACCACCCGCCCACGCACGTGGCACCACACGGGACGACTGGATCTGCCGTTGTACGTCGTGATGGCAGCACGGGGCGGCCAGGATCAGTCGCGCGTCCCAAGCGACTCCGCGAGCCAACGCTCATCGGTGGCGGTGTCGCACGCGTGCAGCGCGAGCACCACATCCGGCGCTCGACATCGACGTCACCGATCGCGCTTTCGACAAATTGCACCTGATCGGTCCACCCGAGCCGTTCCACGATCCCGGAGTTGCGCTCGCGCGCCTGCGTCTTGACATCCACCCCGATCAGTTCGACGTCGAGACCGCGAGCGTTGGTCAGGATGCCGGTATGCGGCCAACGTCAGGTATGCGTTGCCGCATCCCAGGTCGACGACGCGGAGCGGGTGGGCCTGGGGCCGGCCGGCAGCTGCGCGAGCGCTGTCCAGCGCCCGGACGAACTCCTCGACCTGGCGGTACTTGTCCTGCCGGCTTGGCTTGATCCGGCCGTCTGCGGTCGTGATACCGAGTTCGAACAGTACGGCTCGTGCGGGTCGACCAGCCGCGGTTTGACCCGGTCGTGCTCGGCCTTGTCGGCGGCGGCATGCGGAGTGGCCGCGCGATGGACCTGTGCTTCGCCCCGCTTGGTGACGCGCAGCTGGACCGTGCGGCCGACCGCCTCGACGTGCCAGTTCGCGAACGGCTCGGCCAACAAGGTCGCGACCTGTCGCGCGGCCGGCTCGCCGAACTCGTGGTTGGCGGTGAAGGCCTGCCGGTCGTCGTAGGTGGTGATCTGCAGCCGACGGCCGGCGCCGATGTCGACCGGACGCAGCTCGACCCGCCGCCACGCGGGCATCGCCCCTCGTCGGCGGCCGGCCCCGACGCCGCGGATCAGGGCGGTCGGGTCGGTCAGCATGCGGCCGACCTCATCGAGCGCGTCGGCAAGCGGCTCGGGCACGTCACGACCCCCGCTGCAACGCGCCGACCGCGACCACGAGCACCAGCGCTGCCAGCACAAGCGGCACCAGCCAGCGACGCACCCGGGGATTCACCCGGTCAGGGTAGACGCGCCCGATCCGGAACCGGTCCCCCGAGGCGCCAGGTCTGCAGGACCTCATACCAGGGCTTCGGGCCGATATGCGAGCGGAACAGGGTCAGCTCCGTCGCCGGCCAAGGCGGCGACTCCCACTCGACCAATGCGTCGACACGGGGGTCGCAGGTCGGTCGGCTGTCGACTGCGCGCGATCGTCAGGTGCGGTCGGTATGCGCGGTCCTCGACCCCGACCCCTTCCCGAGCCGCGGCCGCAACCGTGGCTGACGCGAGCCGGCTGAGCGACGCCCGGTCGCCTCGAACACCGAGCCACACCACCCGGCCGTCGAAGCGACCGCCGCCGACCAGCCGAAGGTCCAGCGGCTTATGCCGGCGCGCGACCCGACCAAGCCGGTCGGTGAGCCCGGCCACCTGCTGCTGCTCCACCTTGGCGTAGAAGCCGAGCGTCAGGTGCCACTGGTCGGGCCGGGTCCAGCGCAACTCAACTCCAGTCGAGCGGGCGCGCTCGATAGCCTGCGCGACAGCGTCGAGGACGGCTGGCGGCGGCACCAGCGCGGAGAACAGACGCATGCGTCTACCGTGGCGCACGTGCCCGACCAGCCAACCGACAACGACGAGACCCACGGCCGCGACGGCGTGCTGCCGGTCACGGTGGGGACGGCGCTGTGGGCGGTCGCGTTCTTCGTCCTGCTGCCGTTCCGGGACCGGCTCGAGGACGCCGGCACGGACTGGTGGCTGTGGGTGTGCGTGGTCGGGTTCCTCCTCGGGCTGCCGGGCATCTGGTACGTGCGGCGACGTCGAGCCGCATACCGCCAGGCACGGCGTTAACCCCGCCACGAACGTGGACGGGGCTAGCTGTGACCGAGATCGTCGTAGCCGAGCGAGTCGGCGACCGGAGCGGGCCGCGGGATCCCGACGGCCGACGTCACGCTCTCCGAGTGTGCTCCGCAGCCGTGGTCGTAGGAGACCACCCGACCGTCGCTGGGTGAGTACTCGTTGGTGCAGACGCCGAAGACCTGGCCGAGCAGGCCGGTTACCCGGACATAGAATCCGCAACTTTCACAACGCGCCGGGGCGGACATGGCCAACGGCGAGAAGGGACCTTGATCTCCGTTGATCCATCGGTCGGCGGCCTCGTCTACGCCGTCGGCGGACAAGACCCGCACGCGATCAAGGCCGAGCTCCCAGGCGAGCTCCCGCAGGTCTGCTGGGTCGTCCCGGTCACCAGGCTCAACATCCGCGCCGGTGTAGCCGGGGACGAGTCTCGGGTCATCCGGTGCGGTCGGCAGCAGATCGCCGGGGCCGAGGTCGCCCGGCCGCAGCCGTTCCGACCACGGCAGCCACGCTGGCGGCCGCAACGCATCGGGGCCCGGCAGCAACACGACCTCGTCGACGGTCACCTGCTTGGCCCGCGATGCGCGCGCCACGGTGACGGCCCAATGCCAGCCGAGATAACCCGGCAGCCGGCTGGTGAAGTAATGCGTGACCACCCGGTCGTCGTCGGCCTCATGGCCCTCGGCGTCGCCGACGACATCGGCGCCGAACTCCGCGACGGCCGCGTCCCGCGCGAGGTCGACCGCGGCCAGGCATGCTGCGTCGGCCGCCTTCGTCCGGCGACGCTCGACCTGGTCGCTCGGCTCGGCGGTGATCGTGGACGATGCGGTCACGAGCAGCGAGAGTAGCCTGCTCGACACTGCCTTCCTCGAGGAGTCCGTATGCGAGCCCGCCCCGTGGTCGCTGTGGCGGCTGCGGCGATGGCAGCGGCGACGCTGACTGCGTGCGAGAAGCCGATGCCCTCGGTCAGCGTCTGGTCGGGTACCACGACTCAGCGGGTCTCGGCTGCCTGCTGGTCTTTCGACCCCGACGTTTCCTTGACCGGCGAGGATGCCGACGACTGCCTGGCCGGTGCCGCCGAGAATGTGCAAGAACTCGAGGTCGAGGCGGGGCAGCGCATCGGGATCAGCGTCGACCCGGCCGTCGCCGAGAACGGCTGGCTTCCCACCATCGGCGAGTCACGGCTGACTGCGGACCCGGTCGACGGCACGTACTTCGGGTTCGCCATCAGCGAGCAGGACCTGTCGAGGAAGGGCCGCTCGAACTGCGGATCATCGCGCTCAGCGAGGAGGATCAGGGTCGAGGCATCTGGGCTGTCCGGCTGACGCACGTCTAAAGCCGGTGGCCGACTGTCTGTCAGGCCTCGACGTCGTCGGCGACCGCCCGCAGGACTGCGGCGACCTTCCTGCCCTCGGCCGCTGATGGATGCCGGCCGCGTCGCAGGTCATTGCCGAGGTGGTCGAGCAGCTTGATCAGGTCCTCGACGATGACCGCCATGTCCTCGGCGGGCTTGCGGGTCGCCTTCGCGACCGACGGCAGCGGGTCGAGCACCCGTACCGACAGCGCCTGCTCCCCCTTGCGGCCTTCCGCGACGCCGAACTCGACCCGGGTTCCCGGCTTGAGGGTCGTGACTCCGGCGGGCAGTGCCGACCCGTGGACGAACACGTCCCCGCCCTCGTCGCTGGACAGGAAGCCGAACCCCTTCGCGGAGTCGTAGAACTTAACCTTCCCGGTGGGCACGGCACAGACCTCGTCGTCTCTCGGCACGACGGACAGCCGTCGTGGTCAACCTTTGACGAGCCGTGAGCCTACGCGCCGGACCTACGCTCAGGGGCATGAGTTACCTCCGGCGGCCGGGTGAGCGGCTGATCCGGATCGGCACCGTCCTGGCTTTGGTCGGCGCAGTGGCGGCCGTCGTCACGGTCGCACCGCTGCTCCTGGGCGGAGACCCGTTCCCGACCTGGGTCTATCTGACCGCGATGCTGGCTCCCGTTGGCCTCGGGCTCGCGATCGGCGGCGTGTATGCGAAGGCTCGCGCGCGCTCCCGGGCGAGCAGGTAGCCACCCGCACCGCGTTCCCTCAACCGCAACGATGTGCCGCCGTATCGGTCTATCCGATCCGGCGGCACATCGTTGCGGTTCAGCGGGAGGAGTCTCGCGGGGGGTCAGGGGCCGGCGAGCAGCTCGTTCATCGAGCCGGACCGGAAGCCGCGAGGATCGACCTCGACAGCAACGAAACCAGCCGCGCGCACGGCGCTCAATGCAGGCTGCGAACGGCGGACGGCTTCAACGACAGCGGCGTCGACCTCCACCCGAGCGCTGTCCCCGAGGTCCCGCACGCGGAGGTCGGCGCTGGTCAGCCCTTCCTCGGCGAGGGCTGCGCGCAGCGCCACCTCGGCGCGCTCGACCCGGGCCAGCCGGTCCGGAGTGATCCGGATCCCGTATGCGACCCGGCTGGACAGGCACGCCGCGGCCGGCTTGTCCCACGTCGACAGACCCCAACGGCGGCTGGCTTCGCGGACCTGGGCCTTGCTGAAGCCAGCATCGAGCAACGGGGTGACGGCACCACGCTCCGCGGCCGCCCGGATCCCAGGTCGGAATCCGGCCACCGCGTCGTCCGCGTTGGTCCCGGTAGCCACATGCGCCATGCCCAGCTGCTCGGCCACCGGCAGCAGGTCGTCGATCAGCTCGGACTTGCAGAAATAGCAACGGTCTCCCGCGTTGGCCGCATACCCCTCGCGATCGATCTCGTGGGTGGGGACCTCCAGATGGCGCAGCCCCTGCGCGTGTGCGAATGCACGCGCGGACTCACGCTCGGCCGCTGGCAACGAGCCGGACACCGCGGTCGCCGCCACCGCGCGGCTCGGGCCGAGCACTCGGGCCGCCGCGGCCAGCACGAACGCCGAGTCCGCCCCACCGCTGAACGCCACCAGGACAGACCCGAGGTCGCGCAGTCGCGCCCCAAGGAGCGCGAGCCGGCTGTCCAGGTCGTCATCGGCCACCTGGTCAGATTACGGGTCGGCGCGCACCCGAGTAGCGTCGTACGGATGGCCCCGACAACCCAGGACGCCGCGGTTGTGCGGTCGCTGGCAGACGCCCTGCGAGCAGCCAGCGACGACGCGCTGGCGACCCTGCTCGCCGAGCGTCCCGACCTCATCAACCCGGTTCCCGGGGATGTGTCCGCGCTCGCCGCCCGGGCGTCGGCGACCGGGTCGGTCATCCGCGCGCTGGACCGCCTTGACCGTTGGCATCTGCAAGTCGTGGATGTGTTGGCGGCGCTGCCAGATCCCGTTCGCTCCGATGAGGTCGAGGCGCTGCTGCCCGACTCGGACCCGGAGCACGTGCACGACGCGTTGGATCGGCTGCGCGCGATGGCCCTGGTGTGGGGAGACGACCGCGAGCTGCGACTGGTCCGCAGTGTCCGGGATGCGGTGGGCCAGCACCCGGCAGGCCTGGGTCCGACGGTCGCCGACCTCCCCGTGCGCCCGACGGTGCGCACGCCCACCAAGCCGGCCGAGCTGGAGGCGATCCTCGCCCAGGCGCCACCGGGTGCGCGGGCTGCGCTGGACCAGCTCGTCTGGGGACCACCGATGGGGCAGATCGAGCACGCCCGTCGCCACGTCGATCCGTCGACGGTACGGACACCCGTCGACTGGCTCCTCGCTCTTGGGCTGCTGGTCCCGCTCGACGACACCACCGTCGTGCTGCCGCGCGAGATCGCGCTGCACGTCCGGGGCGGCCGGGTCCACGCCCAGGACGAGGTGCAGGCGCCGCAGCCGACCGCAACGGCCAGCCGTGACCCTGCGCTGGTCGACCGGACGGCTGCCGCGGCCGCATACACCACGGTGCGCTGGCTCGAGGACGTGCTTGAGGACTGGTCGGTCGCACCGCCAAAGGTGCTGCGTTCGGGTGGCCTCGGCGTGCGAGACCTGAAGGCGACCGCGCGGGCCCACGAGATCGAGGAGCCAGACCTGGCGGTGCTGTTGGAGACCGCGTATGCGGCCGGGCTGCTCGCCGCCGCGGACGATCTGGAGCCGGAATGGCTGCCCACGCCGGCGTACGACCTGTGGAAGGCGCGCGACCCGGCGGCCCGCTGGGCGGTCTTGATCGAGGCCTGGCGCGACATGACGCGAGTGCCTGGGCTGGTCGGCGAACGAGACGACCGGGACCGTGCCATGACCGCGCTGAGCCAGGAGCTCGATCGGGTGCAGTCCGCAGAGACCCGACTCGGGGCGCTCGAGGTGCTGACCGCGCTCGCAGCCGGACAGTCGACCTCGGCAGAGGAGGTCACCCGAACGTTGGCCTGGCGCCGCCCGCGGCGCGGTGCCCGGCTCCGCGGGGACCTCGTGCGGTGGGCGTTGCGCGAGGCCGAGCTGTTCGGCGTCACCGGCCTCGGGTCGTTGACCTCTGCCGGCCGCGCCGTGGTCCGGGCCGACTTCGCTGAGGCCGCGGCGCTGGCCGGGGCCTTGATGCCCGAGCCGCTCGATCACGTGCTCCTGCAAGCCGACCTGACCGCGGTCGCACCGGGGCCGTTGACGACCGAGCTTTCGCACGAGCTTCGGCTCATGGCCGACGTCGAGTCCCGCGGGGGAGCAACCGTCTACCGGTTCACTGAGGGGTCCGTGCGGCGTGCGCTGGACGCAGGTCGTTCCGCCTCGGAGCTGCACACCCTCGTCGCGCAGCACTCGCGGACCCCGGTGCCGCAGCCGCTGGCCTACCTGATCGACGACGTCGCCCGTCGACACGGACATCTGCGCGTGGGGGCCGCGGCCGCATACGTGCGCAGTGACGACCCCGCCGCCCTCGATCAGGTCATCGCCGACCGCCGCGCTGACTCGCTGCGGCTTCGACGACTGGCTCCTACGGTGCTGGCGGCCCAGTCGCCGGTCGACGCGCTGCTCGAACAACTGCGCGAAATGGGCCACGCGCCGGCTGCCGAGTCACCGGACGGCGCGATCGTGGTGCGTCGAAAGGACGCCCGGCGGACACCACCGCGGCAGCGGCCGCCCCGGCTGGTCGTCGAGGCCACGGCGCCGAGCCCGACGCTGATCGATGCGGCGGTGCGGGCGGTCAGAGCCGGTGAACGCGCCGCCACCGCCCCGCGCGGACGGACCGTCGCCGGGCCAAGCGGATCGACCCGCCGGCTCCCGCGCACGCTGGCCAACGAGACGGTGGAGCTGTTGCGGGCCGCCGCAGCCGACCAGCGGTCCGTGTGGATCGGCTATGTCGACAACCACGGCCAGACCACCGACCGAGTGGTGGACCCGCTGCGGGTCGAGCGCGGCTACCTGACCGCGTATGACCACCGGATCGACGAGGTGCACACGTTTGCCGTTCACCGGATCACCGGCGTGGCCGGCCTGGACGACGACCAGACCTGAGCGCCCGGGTCGCCGCGGTGAACGCGGAGTCAGAGGTCTCGCTGGTACATGATCTCGTCGCGGTCATCCCCCGGCGCGACTCGGATCGCGCCGCGGTGCCGGCCGACCTCGTGGTACCCGGCGCGCTCGTAGAAGCTCTGCAGGCCCAGGCCGTCGCGCATCGTCAGCTGCAGGTGCTCGAGCCCGAGGCGACGGGCCTCCTCGTGGACCGCATCCATCAGGACCAGGCCAAGTCCGATGCCCTGCCGGTCCGGGTCGACCATGACCCGAAGCACCGTCCGCCAGTGCGCGCGCAGGGGCGTGCCATGCCCAACCAGGAACGCGAACGCGGCCAGCTCGCCGTCGACCCGGACCGTGACGAGCGCGTCCTGGCCCGTTGTCGACCCGCTCCAGCGCCGCGTCGAGCACGGGCTCGACGTCCTCCCGGGTGTTCGCCGCCGTGAACCCGACTGCGCCACCGGCCAGGTTCACGCAGTACCACAGGTCGAGCATCTCCTCCCGCAGCCGCGGGCTGGAATCGGCGGACGTGCTGACGACGTTGGACAATGTCACGACTCCTCTGCCGCGAATGTGGACGTTGGCGGGGTTGGGAGATGCTCCCAACCCCGCCAACGTCCACACGCGGGATCCCACAGACAGGTGCCACCTTGACTGACGGACCGCTGATCGTGCAGAGCGACAAGACGCTCCTGCTCGAGGTCGACCACGACCAGGCCGACGCCTGCCGGCGCGCGATCGCCCCGTTCGCCGAGCTGGAGCGCTCCCCGGAGCACGTGCACACGTACCGGCTGACGCCGCTCGGTCTGTGGAACGCGCGGGCCGCCGGGCACGACGCCGAGCAGGTCGTCGACGCGCTGCTGGAGTTCTCCCGCTACCCGGTGCCGCATGCGCTGCTGGTCGACGTCGCCGAGACGATGGACCGCTACGGCCGGCTGCGGCTGCTCAACCACCCGGCGCACGGCCTGGTCCTGGAGTCGACCGACCGAGCCGTCCTCGAGGAGGTGCTGCGCTCGAAGAAGGTCGCGCCATTGATCGGTCGACGGCTCGACGACGACACCGTCGTCGTGCACCCGTCCGAGCGCGGCCACCTCAAGCAGGTCCTGCTCAGGCTGGGCTGGCCGGCCGAGGACCTGGCCGGCTACGTCGACGGCGAGGCGCACGCCATCGCGCTGCGCGAGGACGGCTGGGCGCTGCGCGCATACCAGCGGGAAGCCGCCGATGGCTTCTGGCACGGCGGCTCGGGAATCGTCGTGCTCCCGTGCGGCGCCGGCAAGACGCTGGTCGGCGCGGCCGCGATGGCCCACGCCCAGGCCACGACGCTGATTCTGGTCACGAGCACGGTGGCGGCGCGGCAGTGGAAGCACGAGCTGCTCAACCGGACGTCGCTCACCGAGGAGGAGATCGGCGAGTACTCCGGCTCGCGCAAGGAGATCCGCCCGGTCACGATCGCGACCTACCAGATCATGACGACCAAGCGGAAGGGCGTGTATGCGCACCTCGAGCTGTTCGACGAACGCGACTGGGGCCTGATCGTCTACGACGAGGTGCACCTGCTGCCCGCGCCGATCTTCCGGTTCACCGCCGACATCCAGTCCCGCCGACGCCTCGGCCTGACCGCGACGCTGGTCCGCGAGGACGGTCGCGAGGGCGACGTGTTCTCCCTCATCGGCCCAAAGCGGTACGACGCGCCGTGGAAGGACATCGAGGCGCAGGGCTACATCGCCCCCGCGGACTGCGTCGAGGTCCGGGTGACGCTCAGCGACGGCGAGCGGCTCGCGTATGCGACCGCGGAGCCGGAGGAGAAGTACCGCCTGTGCTCGACCACCCCGTCGAAGCGGCGCGTCGTCGAGGAACTGGTCGCCCACCACCGCAGCGACCAGGTGCTCGTCATCGGGCAGTACCTCGACCAGCTCGACGAGCTCGGTGAACGGCTGGACGCACCGGTGCTCAAGGGCGAGACGACCGTGAAGGAGCGGGAGCGGCTGTTCGACGCGTTCCGCGCCGGTGAGATCTCGACGCTGGTCGTCTCCAAGGTGGCGAACTTCTCGATCGACCTGCCCGAGGCGTCGGTCGCGATCCAGGTGTCCGGCACCTTCGGCTCGCGGCAGGAGGAGGCGCAGCGGCTCGGCCGGGTGCTGCGCCCGAAGGCCGACGGGCGCACCGCGCGCTTCTACGCCGTCGTGTCCCGCGACACGGTCGACCAGGAGTATGCGGCGCACCGCCAGCGCTTCCTCGCCGAGCAGGGGTATGCCTACCGCATCGTGGACGCCGAGGACATCTCCGCCCTGTGAGCGGTCAGGACACGATTGAGAACCGTCCACCCGAGAGTGGGCGAAGCACCTCGAAGTGCCTTCGATCGAGCGTCGCGATGCGACGAGTGCCGTAGCGGTCCGCGAGGACGACGAGCGATGCGTCGGTCACTCCGATTTCCTGGTCCGCGTAGCGCTCGACGACATCGGCCGCCCGCTTGAGATCGGATGCGCCCCAGGCCGCGAGCTCCCATGCACCGGACGCGAGCTCGCGCAACAACGCGACCTCCGTCGCGACGCCTGACAACTTGGTGATCATGTAGTCGAGCTCAGCGACAACGAGTGGCGACACCACTAGGCGGTCAGGCTCTTCGGACAGGGCCTGCTTCATCGATGCATGCGCGGAATCTTGGCGGTTGAAAGCGGCCAGCAATGCGCTCGTATCGACGATTACCACTCGCCGAAGCCCTCGAGGTACTCATCGGTGCGTGATGCCTGGACCTCGTCGCTCGCGAACAAACCGAAGCTGGGCGCAGGCCGCTCCTTCTCGACGACCTCCTGGATTGCAGCGCGGATCACGTGAGCCTCGGAGACCCCTCGCGCGGCCGCGACCCGCTTGAGCCCGGCCTTCAGGGTGGCTGGCAGGTAAACCGTCGTCTTCTCCATGGGAAGAGGGTACCACCGGTGGTACCACCATCCTTGTCATGCCAAAGCGTGATCATCGGAGTACGGTCACAGCCGGGCTGCCGCGTCAACCGGAGGCAAAGGAGCCCTGGGGCGGCAGCATTGGGGGGCGATCCCATGGTTCGACGACGTGCCCGTCCACTCCAGGTCCTTCTGGTGGGCGCTGCCGCTCTCCTCATGGTGGTGGCCGCCGGCTTCGCGGTCGCATACGCGATCCCGAACCCGAGACGTTGCACCTCAGGCCGGCTACGACCGACAAGGGGACGCGCCGTCGTGGACGCAGACAGCGTGAAGAGCGGCGAAAGCGCTGAATGGGCCAAGCCGGGCCCGCTCGGCGGGGGCCGGGTGCTGAGGCGCTGCACCGGGCCTGAAAGGTCGCGGGGGGCCCAAGGCGAGCAGGACCGGGGTGGCGGCGCCCACGTCTGGCGCGGGCCCAGGTTGCGCGCCGGGCTCCGCCTTCCTGCTCGGGGATCCAGGCGAGTCCACGGACGACCAGACCCCAACGCGATCACGTGCTGCCGACTGCGAAGCAGACCTCCGTCACCGTCAGGTCACCCCGCCGCAGCTGCGCCTTGGCCCGCTCGATCCGGCGCGTCATCACGTAGCTGGACGGCGTCTCCCCAAACGCAGTGCGAAAGCTACGGGAGAAATGGCCCGGCGACATGAAGGCGGCGCGCGCCAGTGCCGGCACGTCGAGCGGGGTTGCGTGTCGCGTCCATCAGATCACGCGCACGACGCATCCCGACGAGGTCGTCCAACGTCACGCAACCACCATCCCACAGCGCTCGGTGGCGGTGAGCTTGGGCTCTGGGTCCCCTAGCCGATGCCGTCGGGATACGGCCACGGGTTGGGCGCGCAGCCCTGCAGACCCTTGGTCTGCTGCACCATGACCGGTGCCGGCTGACCGGCGGCTGGGCAGCCGACGTGGCCGTGCCCCAGCACGTGACCCACCTCGTGGTTGACGACGTACTGCCGGTAGCCCGCGAGGTCGGTGGCGTATCCCTCGCTGCCGTACACCCAGCGGTACAGCGTGATGATGGCGGCGTTGCCCATCGCGCACGACAGCCGGCCGCCGGTGTCGTGCGACGAACACAGCGCCGCGGACGTGTCCGGGCTCGCCAGCACGACCCTGATGTCGGCCTCGCCGTCCGTGCGGGCAAACGTCATCCGACCGCCCGCGCCCCACGACCGCGGCTCGTTGAGCGTCGTCATCACCTCATCGGCAAGCGCCAGGCCGTCAATTCCCAGCCCACCCTCGAGCTCGACCCGCACGGTCTTCACCGGCCCGTTGCCCGGGGCGGTGATGCTGCCCGGGACGATCTCGAGCTGCCCGTTGCCGGCCGCGGGCACGGCCCCATACGGGGAACTCGGCGAGGGCGAGGCGCTGGGCGCGGGAGCGTCGGTGGATGGCGTCGGGGACGGCGACGGGCCACCCTCAAACCGTGCGGTTGGCACCGGAGGAACCGGTGCCGCCGAGATGCCGGCCTCGCTCGTCGCCAGGTCCCGGTCCTCACGCAGCGTCCAGCCCACGGTCGCGACGGTCACGACGAGGGCGGCGAGGAGGACGGGCCCGTTGCTGCGCGGCACAACCACGACGGTATGCGACCGCATCCCGCCAGTCAGGCAACGGGATCATGCTCGCGCCGTTGTGTCGTTGACCCCGGGTCCGCCTGGCGGGAGAGCGACCCGACGACCGGGACCGGGGCGTGGCCGCATACGAAGGGGCGGCCCTCTCGAGAGGACCGCCCCTTCGAACTCTTGTGCGGGTCAGAAGGCTGTACCTTCTGGACTTCTTCCTCCCTCGTTCGCTTCGCGGGCGACTTCGTCGACCACTCCGCTCACTCGGTCGTCAGAAGTCCATACCGCCCATGTCGCCGCCGCCCGGCATCGCCGGCGCAGCCTTCTCAGGCTTGTCGGCGATGACGACCTCGGTGGTGAGGAACAGACCAGCGATCGACGCCGCGTTCTGCAGCGCCGAGCGGGTGACCTTGGCCGGGTCGATGATGCCGGCCTTGATCATGTCCTTGTACTCACCGTTCGAGGCGTCCAGGCCCCAGCCGGCGTCGAGGTTGCGGACCTTCTCCGCGACGACGCCGCCCTCGAGGCCGGCGTTGATCGCGATCTGCTTCAGCGGAGCCTCGAGGGCCAGCTTGACGATCGCCGCACCGGTTGCCTCGTCGGCCTCAAGGTCGAGCTTCTCGAACGCGACCTTGGACGCGTGCAGCAGGGCCACGCCGCCACCGGCGACGATCCCCTCCTCCACAGCGGCCTTGGCGTTGCGCACCGCGTCCTCGATGCGGTGCTTGCGCTCCTTCAGCTCCACCTCGGTGGCCGCGCCGGCCTTGATGACGGCGACGCCGCCGGCCAGCTTGGCGAGCCGCTCCTGGAGCTTCTCGCGGTCGTAGTCGGAGTCCGACTTCTCGATCTCGGCGCGGATCTGGTTGACCCGGCCGGAGATCTGCTCGGCGTCACCGCCGCCCTCGACGATCGTGGTCTCGTCCTTGGTGACCACGACCTTGCGGGCCCGGCCGAGCAGGTCGAGACCGGCGTTCTCGAGCTTGAGCCCGACCTCCTCGGAGATGACCTGGCCACCGGAGAGGATCGCGATGTCCTGCAGCATGGCCTTGCGGCGGTCACCGAAGCCCGGCGCCTTGACGGCGACCGAGCGGAAGGTGCCGCGGATCTTGTTCACGACGAGGGTCGCGAGAGCCTCACCCTCGACGTCCTCGGCGATGATCGCCAGCGGCTTGCCGCCCTGCATGACCTTCTCCAGCAGCGGGAGCAGGTCCTTGACCGAGGAGATCTTGGAGTTCACGACGAGGACGTAGGCGTCCTCGAGCACGGCCTCCATGCGCTCGGCGTCGGTCACGAAGTACGGCGAGATGTAGCCCTTGTCGAAGCGCATACCCTCGGTGAGCTCGAGCTCGAGGCCGAAGGTGTTGCTCTCCTCGACGGTGATGACGCCTTCCTTGCCGACCTTGTCCATCGCCTCGGCGATCATCTCGCCGATCTGCGGGTCTGCGGCCGAGATGGACGCGGTGGAGGCGATCTCCTCCTTGGTCTCCACGTCCTTGGCCATGACGAGCAGTTGCTCGCTGACGGCCTCAACGGCTTTCTCGATGCCGCGCTTGAGCGCCATCGGGTTCGCGCCGGCTGCGACGTTGCGCAGGCCTTCGCGCACCAGCGCCTGGGCGAGGACGGTCGCGGTCGTCGTGCCGTCACCGGCGACGTCGTCCGTCTTCTTTGCGACCTCCTTGACCAGCTCGGCGCCGATCTTCTCGTACGGGTCCTCGAGCTCGATCTCCTTGGCGATGGACACACCATCGTTGGTGATCGTGGGAGCGCCCCACTTCTTCTCGAGTACGACATTGCGGCCGCGCGGGCCAAGGGTCACCTTGACGGCGTCGGCCAGCTGGTTCATGCCGCGCTCGAGGCCGCGACGGGCCTCTTCGTCAAACGCGATCATCTTTGCCATGTGGTGTCCGTCCTCCTGGAACGGTGGAATGGGACGTCGGGCGCCCGCGACGGACGACCCCCGCTGTGGGAGCCTCGCCCAACTGTCACTCTCGCGTGGAGAGTGCTAAGGGCAATGATTAGCACTCTCCCCCGCCGAGTGCAAGCCGCAGCGGTATGCGGATCGCCGTTTGGAACCCCGGTCGGGACGGCAGGATGTGGCCCATGAGCACGACCAGTGGCTGGCACGCGGACCCCAACGGCGACGCCATCGTGGACGACGAGGACGAGGCGACCTACGACGAGGCCTTTGGGCCGGGCCGCCACTCCAGTCACGTCGGCCGGATCGTCGAGGACGACCAGGGAGCGCATACCGACCAGACCAAGGAAGCCGTGGCCAGTGAGGCCACCGGTGACCAGGAGGCTTACTCCGCCGAGGAGAGCGCCATGCACCTCGAGCCGGATGACGGCGACGAGTGGGACGCCGAACTCTCGGATCCGGATCACGGCGAGGACGACGACGCCGCCATCAACGAAGAGTGAATGTGTGCATGATCACGGGATGGGTCCGTGAGGATTCCCCCGTGATCATGCACAAGGTGCGCTTGGCAGGTCGGGGATCTTCGGCCGTGATCATGCACGAAGCCCCCGCCCGGACGGACCGGACGGGGGCTGCTCGCTGAGTCGCGTGGACGTCAGACGATGCGGACGCCCTCGGCCTGCGGGCCCTTCTGGCCCTGCGTGATCTCGAACTCCACGCGGGCGTTCTCCTCGAGGCTCTTGTAGCCCGGCATGTCGATCGCGCTGAAGTGCACGAACACGTCCGGACCGTTGTCGGCCGCGATGAAGCCGAAGCCCTTCTCGGAGTTGAACCACTTGACTGTTCCCTGAGCCATTTCCATCTCCTGCTGTGCTGGATGTCAGGTCCGCACCTCGCGCACCCGGGTCTGCCAGTCGAAGTACCTGGCCCGGGTGGGGCAGGAAACGCTGTGCAACGGCGGCCCGCGCGTGTGACTGCCCGGACCGCCGATTCTGACCGGGGATGACCTTACGGCAATGCGGCTCGAACGCAAGCATTCGGCGCGTCGAGACTCAGCCTCGCCCATGGTCGCGGTCTCCTCGGCTCCGCTCCGCCTGCGTCGTCCGCTCCGCCCGACACCGCCGGGATCACAGAACCGTCGCGCCGTCCGCTCCACGCCCATGGTCGCGGTCTCCTCGGCTCCGCTCCGCTCCGCCTGCATCGTCCGCTCCGCCTGCCACCGCCGGGATGACGGAAATAGTCGCGCCGTCCGGGGTAGCGGTCTCAAGGCCGTCGGCGAACCGGACGTCCTCCTCGCCGACATAGACGTTGACGAAGCGGCGCAGCTTGCCCTGCTCGTCGAGCAACCGCGTCCGGATCCCAGGGTGCGCGGCCTCTAAGGACTCCACCACCTCGGCAAGCGTCGTGCCGGACGCAGCGACCTCCGCCGCTCCGCCGGTGTACTGGCGCAGGATCGTGGGCACCCGGACGTTGACGCTCATGCAAGACCTGCCTCAGCAGCGGCGACCCGGAACTCGTCGAGAGACGGACGAATCGTCGCACTCGGCCCGACGACCGGCTCAACCGCGTCCAGCGTCTTGAGCCCGTCTCCCGTGTTCAGCACGACGGTCTCGGCGTCCGGGTCAATCAGTCCGGAGGCGAGCAGCTTGCGCAGGGTCGCCAAGGTCACGCCGCCCGCGGTCTCGCCGAAGATGCCCTCGGTCGACGCCATCAGTCGGATTCCTTCGACGATCTCGTCGTCCGTCACGGCGGCGATCGTGCCGCCGGTACGCCTCACGACATCGAGCGCATACGGCCCGTCGGCCGGGTTGCCAATCGCCAGGGATTTGGCGATCGTCGCCGGCTTGACGGGTCGGACCACGTCATGTCCCGCCTCGTATGCGGCCGCCACCGGCGAGCAGCCGAGGGCCTGCGCGCCGTGCACCGCATACGGCGTCGACTCCACCAACCCGAGCGAGCCAAGCTCGCGCCAGGCCTTGTCGACCTTGGTGAGCAACGAGCCGGACGCGATGGGCACCACCACCTGCTGCGGCAGCCGCCAGCCCAACTGCTCTGCGACCTCGTAGCCAAGGGTCTTGGAGCCCTCGGCGTAGAACGGCCTGAGGTTGATGTTGACGAAGCCCCAGCCCTGCGACGACGGCTCGCCGATGACCTCAGAACAAAGTCTGTTCACGTCGTCGTAGGAACCCTCGACTGCGACCAGCGTGCCGCCGTAGACCGCGGTCGTCACGACCTTGCCGGCCTCCAGGTCGGACGGGATGAAGACCACCGACCGCAACCCGGCTCGGGTGGCGGCGGCAGCGACCGCGTTGGCGAGGTTGCCGGTCGAGGCACACGAGATGGTTGCGAAGCCCAACTCGCGCGCCGCCGAGAGGGCGACGGCGACCACCCGGTCCTTGAAGGAGTGCGTGGGATTCCCGCTGTCGTCCTTGACCCATAAGGACTTCATGCCGAGCACTCGGGCCAGGTTGTTCGCGCGCACGAGCTTGGTGCGACCCGGACGCAGGCTGGGGTATGCGTCGACGTCGGCCGGCACGGGGAGCAGCGGCGCATACCGCCACAGGTTGTCGGGACCGGACTCGATGCGCGCGCGGTCGACGGCACCGAACTCGTAGGCCACCTCGAGCGGGCCGAAGCATTCGGCGCAGACATACGAGGGGCCGATGGGGACACGCTCGCCGCACTCGCGGCAAACCAGCCCGGTCGCGGGCCCGAAGGCGCCCGGACGACAACGATCGAGGGCGGTGGATGGGGCTGCGACAGTCGCAGTCATGGGGGTCGAGGCCTTCCTTCTCATCTTTCCCCCGGCACTCGCCGGAGGACGGACTTGGCACCAGGCCGGACGGCCTCGCACACGTGACGAGTCGTTTTCCGGTTGGTTGCCGGGGCTTCATCGGGCCGTTCCCTCTGCCCCTCTGGATGAGCGATATTCAGTTGTCACGACCGGCTTGCCGACGCTTCCCATTCGCCGTTGCCGAATGTCGTGAGCCAGACTGTAGTGCACGGTGACCCGGCCGAAGAACCGACGACAGCAGGAAAGAACATGCGCGATGACGTGACGCAGTGGCGCCAGGACCACACGTCGACGTCCGCTGCCTACCCGATGGAGCGGTTACTCAAGGCCAAGGCCGACACGACCATCAGCGTCGTGCTGCCCGCGCTCAACGAGGAGACCACGGTCGGTGACATCGTCCGGAGCATCGCGACCTCGCTGACCGGTCCCGGCCAGCACCTCGTCGACGAGATCGTCGTCATGGACTCCGGCTCAACCGATGACACCGCCGCGATCGCGCGGGCTGCCGGCGCGCGGGTGGTAGCTCGCGGGGACGTGCTCCCGCGGATGCCCGTTCGTGAGGGCAAGGGCGAGGTGCTGTGGCGCTCGCTCGCGGCCAGCACCGGCGACCTCATCGTGTTCGTGGACGCCGACCTGACGACGTTCGACCCGGGTTATGTGCGCGGACTCGTCGGTCCGTTGTTGGTCGACCCGGGGATCCAGTTCGTCAAGGCCGCATACGAGCGGCCGCTGGTCGACGGCGGCCTGACGGTCGGCCGCGGCGGCCGAGTAACTGAGCTGGTGGCCCGACCGCTGATCAACCTGCACTGGCCCGAGCTCGCCGGGTTGTCGCAGCCGCTCGGCGGGGAGTACGCGGCCCGGCGCACGCTGCTCGAGAACCTGCCGTTCGCCTGCAGCTACGGCGTCGAGCTCGGGCTGCTGGTCGACACTCTCGAGCGCGTCGGGCTGGACGCCATTGCCGAGGTCGACCTTGGCCTGCGAGTTCATCGCCACCACGACGACCTTCACCTGGGTCGGATGGCCAGCGAGATCATGCAGACCGCGCTGGTCCGACTCGACCGCGAGGGACGGATCCGCCGCCGGTCACCGCTCGGCACGACGCTGAGCCAGTTCCGCCGGCTCCCAGACGGCACGGTGTCCGTCGAGGTCCAGGACGTCGCGGCGGGCGAGCGGCCGCCGATCGCTTCCTTGCCCGAGTATGCGGCAGGAGTCGCGAAACGGCGCGCGCGCACGGCATCGTGGAGCGCATGACTTCTGGGGCGGCGCTGGTCCTCGCGTCCAACCGCGGGCCGGTCTCGTTCGGCCGGACCGACACCGGCGCCCTGGAGGCGCGGCGCGGCGGTGGCGGGCTGGTGTCCGGCATGTCCGGGCTCGGCGACCTGGCGCGCAACGCGGTCTGGGTCTGCGCCGCCCTGTCGGACACCGACCGGGACGCCGCCCGCGAAGCACCCGGCGGCCGACTCGACCAGGTCGGCCATGACGTCGGTGCATCCGCGGTGCGCATGCTCGCCCTGGACCCGAGCACGTTCAAGCGGGCCTACAACGGGGTCGCCAACGGAACCCTGTGGTTCGTCCACCACCTGCTCTACGACACGGCCGCGCGACCGACCTTCGACCGGTCGTGGGCGCGCGCGTGGTCGTCGTACGTGGACTACAACCAGGCGTTCGCACTGGCCCTCGATGAGGAGGCGGCCCCGTCCGCCAAGGTGTTGGTGCAGGACTACCACCTGTGCCTGGTGCCCGACCAGCTGCGCCAACGTCGCCCTGACCTCCGGATCGCGCACTTCTCGCACACGCCGTGGGCGCCGCCGGACTACTTCCGGCTGCTGCCGGACGATGTCGCCACCGCGCTGCTCGAAGGCATGCTCGGCGCCGACCACGTGGGCTTTCTGACCTACCGCTGGGCCGGTTCGTTCATGGACTGCTGCGAGGTGGTGCTGGGTGCCGACGTCGACCGCGACGCCCAGACGGTCACGTGGAAGGGGCGCACCAGCGACGTCGGCGTGCACCCGCTCGGGGTCGACGCGGACGGGATGCGGCAGCGCGCGGCGGAGGCCGACGTCGAGTCCAGGTTCGACGCGCTTCGCCGCTCGATCGGCGATCGGGTGGCGCTGGTGCGCGTGGACCGGACCGAGCTGAGCAAGAACATCGTCCGTGGCCTCGAGGCCTACCGCGAGCTGCTCCGGGTTCACCCCGAATGGCGGGAGCGGGTCGTCCACGTCGCGTTCGCCTACCCCAGCCGACACGACCTGCCTGAGTACCGCGAGTACACGGCCGCCGTGCAGCGGGTGGCCGCCGAGATCGACGAGGAGTTCGCTACGCCGACGTGGCAACCGCTGCTGCTGCATGTGCAGGACGACTTCGCCCGCTCGTTGGCCGCATACCGGCTGGCGGACGTGCTGCTGGTCAACCCGGTGCGCGACGGCATGAACCTGGTGGCGAAGGAAGGTCCGGTGCTGGCCGAGAACGGCTGCGTCCTGGTCCTGTCGCGCGAGGCCGGGGCCGCAGAGGCGATGAGCGCTGACGCGCTGGTGATCAACCCGTTCGACGTGACCGAGACCGCAGAGGTGCTGCACCGGGCGCTGTCGATGGACCCGGACGAGCGACGACGTCGAACCGAGGGGCTCGTGGCGGCGGCGACGGCGATGCCGCCCAGCGCGTGGCTCGCCTCCCAGCTCGACGCCCTCTGACTGCGCTCACAGCGCGGCGAGCAGCCGCTGCAGGAAGTCGACCACGCCGGACGGGCCATCGACCACCAGGTCGGCGTCCTCGGCGACGGCCGGTGCTTCGTCGGACCGGGACGCCACCGTGAGCCCGGCGACACCGCGGCCCGCAGCCGGCGGACCGCGGCGAACGCGGGCAGGTCGCCGAGGTCGTCGCCGCAGAACACCACGGCGCGCGCTGCGGTCTGCGTGGCGAACGACTCCAGCGCCTCGCCCTTGTCGTGGTCGAGACCGTGCAGCTCCAGCGCGAACCGACCCGGTGCGACCCGCAGTCCGTATGCGGCCGCGATCGCCTCGACCTGTGGCCGAAGGGCGTCGAAGGCCGCCGATGGGTCGGCCGACCTGCGGGTATGCACCGCGAAGGTCGCGCCCTTGTCCTCGATGTGCACGCCGGGATAGGCATCGGTCACCGCGCTCGACCGCACGGCGCGCCTCGGCGAGGCCGTCCGGCGGTGCCGCCCGCGTGAGCGTTCCGGCCTGCCAGCGCTCGGCCCCATACAGGCCGAGCACGACCGCGCCGGGCACCGTGCGCATACCGCCGAGATCGACCGCCAGCTGGGCGGGGCGGCCGGTGATGACGACGATGTGCCCGACGTGCCCCGCGAGCAGGGCCAGCGCCTCGACTGCCCCCGGCGCCGGGCGCGCAGCGCCCGGGTCGGCCACGATCGGCGCCAACGTGCCGTCGAAGTCGGTGGCAATCAGCGCACCCGCCGGGTCCGCGAGGATCGCGGCGACCGCGGCCGCGCCCTCCGGTGTCATCGGCAACCCGAGGGCACCCGCCCCGCGGCGCATCACACGAGCGGTCTGCTCAGGGCTCGACGCCCATCCGTCGGGCGCTGCGGATCCGCTGCCGGGACGCGCGCATCCGCCGCAGCCGCTTGACGAGCATGGGGTCGATCGCCATCGCCCCGGGATGGTCGATCAGGGAGTTCAACACCTGGTAGTAGCGGGTGGACGACATCCCGAACAAGTCGCGGATCGCCTGCTCCTTCGACCCGGCGTACTTCCACCATTGCCGCTCGAACGCAAGGATCTCGTGGTCGCGCGCGGTGAGCCCAGTTGCGCCGTTCGGATCGTTCGACGGGGCTTCAGCGGGGTTCATCGTTGGCTCCTCCCGCCGGTCGCAAGGCTGCTGTTGCCGCCCGGGCATCCGCTCCCGGGCCGTACCGCCATCGTAGGTGTCGAATCACAGCGATGTCATTCAGCCCCGCCGTGACAAGCGTCCGCATGAAGTTGATCATGCAGAGAGGCCCGTCGTCGACCGGGATCTCTGCATGATCAACTTCAGGGGGTGAAAGGTGTCGGGTCGAGGAGCACAAGGTTGTCCCGGGCACGCTTGCGATCGAGGCCGACGAGCAGCCTGCCGTCAGGCAGGACGGCCAGACCTTCCGGCTTGCCGTCAAGGTCGGGCAGCCGGGCGATACGACCGGTGTCGAGCGGCTGGCCCTGAGTGGGCATGGCCGTCACCAGCGCCAGCGTGGCCGATTCGTCAGACAGCAGCCAGAGTCCATGCGCGCTGCGTTCGAGGTCGCTGACGTCCTCGAGCGCATCGGCCAGTTCGCCGGCCAACGCCCAGCGCCCGACCACCTCGGCCGGCTCGTCCAGCCGGAGATCGGCCAGCAGAACCGGTCGCTTCTCCCGCGCCACGAGCAGCCCGCCACTGAAGGATGCGGCCAAGCCCTCGATGCTGGAGTTGTCGCCAACGAGGTCCGCGGCGCCCGCGACCGCAGACACCTCGATCCGACGTCGGCAGCCGCCTTCGTCATCGAGAACGAACAGGGTCGCCGGCGACTCGGTCGCGACGATCACTGCACCGTCCGGGCCGATCCCGACCGCCTCCAGCTGCGAGTCCTCGGCTGCGACTCCGGCATGCCTGAGGTCGATCTCGGCCCAGTCGCCGAGTCGATCCCCGAGCCACGGCGCGCTGACCAACGTCGCGGCCGTGTCGCCGACCGCGAGAACGCGGTCATGGCGCGCGTCGTAGACGAGGCCGGACAGCTCCTTGGCCGGCAGGTCCCAGACGGCGGCAGCGACCAGCTCGGGCCAGGGCTTGGGCACACCGCAGTTTCTCAGGCGACGGGATCACGTGTGCTGACTTACCGTGGCCTTATGCCGCTACGTCGCGGTCCGGCCATCCGCGTCGTGCTCGGCGCCGCGTCGCGCCAGCCGGTGGACGCCTACGTCTACGTGGAAACTCGTCGGCATCCGCACTTCGACCGGGATGGCGATCCCCGTCGGATCACGATCCAGGCCGTGAAGTGGTCACCACAGGCCGATCACGAGTACCTGCTGGCGGAGGCATACCGGACTGTGCTGGCCATCGCCGACCGGCGAGGTGCAAGGTCGCTGGCCCTGCCGACGCTGTCCTGGGCGTGGCCGATCGAGGACATGACCCGGATCGGGCTCAAGGTGCTGCACTCGACACCGACACATGTCCGCGACGTCATCATCGCGACGCCGACCCCCGCATCGCTCGAAGCGTGGGCCGAGGCCCTGGCCCGCACCTGACCGGCTGCCCGCTGCCACTGCAAAGGTGGACGTTCGAGTCCGATGTGCCGGGCACCTCGGACTCGAACGTCCACGTCTGCGGGGCGAGGGCATTGGACGGGCCGGGCGCGCCGTCGGGGATGGACGCGCCCGGCCCTGGGTGGTGGCTGCTACGCGTGGTCGAGGCTGGGGAGCCTGCCCATCACTGGGTGCATCCACCGAGGCAGCCACCAGTTGCGCTCACCGAGGAGCGCCATCGCGGACGGGAGCAACACCGCCCGGACGATGGTGGCGTCGATGAGGATCGCGGCCGCGAGCCCGACCCCCATCTGCTTGAAGTCCAGCGGAGTCAGCGTCGCGAAGATCGCGAACACCGCGACCATGACGATCGCCGCGCTGGTGACCGTGCCGGCGGAGCTGGTGATGCCGCTCGCGATGGCATCGCGGGTCGACATGCCGTTCCGCTTGGCCTCCTTGATCCGGCTGACCACGAACACGTGGTAGTCCATCGACAGCCCGAACAGGATCACGAACAGGAACAGCGGCAGCCAGGTCACGACACCGCCGTTGCCCTCGAACGCGAGCAGGCCCTCGGCCCAGCTGTTCTGGAACACCAACGTGATCAGCCCGTATGCGGCCGCAACCGAGAGCAAGTTCAGCCCGATCGCGGTCAGCGCGATGGTGAGAGAACGGAATGCGAGCACGAGCACGACCAGCGTGAGCAGCAGCACGAACCCGATGACGTAGGGCAACCGCTGCGCCATCACGTCGGTGAAGTCCTCGCTGCCGGCTACGAAACCGGTGACGCCGGACTCGGCCGCACCGATCTGGCCGATCGTTGCCGGCACGAGCTCCTGGCGGAGCAGGTCGAGCGACTCGACCGCGCGTGGGTCCTCGTCGGTGTAGGGCAACGGCAGGTCGACGACCGCGACCGATCCGTCGAGGCTGTAGTCGGCGGTGACCGGCTCCTCGGTCGCTGCGAACAGGCCGCTGCCGGTCGCCTGCGCCTCCAGATCGGCTACCGCCGCGTCCACCGCGTTCTGGTCGAGTGCACTGCTATCGGCGGTCCAGATGGCGACGGTGTGCGAGATGCCCTCGCTCGGGTATGCGGCCGTGAGCCGGTCGTAGGTCTGCATTTCCGGGATCGACCGAGGCAGGTCCTCGACACCTGGGTTGCGCAGCACCATGCCAAGGGCCGGCAGCGCGAGGGTGACCAGCAGGCCGGCCGAGACGACGAACGCGATCGCTGGTTTCGCGATGACGGGCCGGAGGATCGTCGGCCAGAAGCGGCCGGTACCGCTGCGCCGCTGCAGCCTCCACAGCAGCGGAACCCGCGGCCGGTCGACCCACTTGCCGAAGATGGCCAGCAGCGCCGGCAGGACGGTGAGCGACCCGACGACCGCCATTGCGACCACCAGGATCGTGCCGACGGCGAAGGACATGAAGACCGCATGACCGGCCAGGAACATGCCTGACATCGCCACCATCACTGTGATGCCGGAGATCACGACCGCTCGGCCGGATGTGGCAGCCGCGATCTCGATGGCGTCGATCTTGCCCGCACCCTTCGCCTTCTCTTCGCGCTCGCGACGGATGTAGAACAGCGAGTAGTCGACGCCCACCGCCATTCCAATAAGCAGGACGACACTCGCCAGCACGTCGGTTGCGGGGAAGACGTATGACGCGAACGCCGACAAGCCGATCGCTGCCATCACGGAGGTCAGGGCGAGCACAACCGGCACTGACGCGGCGATCAGGGCGCCGAAGGCGACGATGAGGATCACGAGCGTGATCGGGATGGAGAGCAGCTCGGCTCGGACGAAGTCATCCTCGTACACCTGGTTGATCGCTTCGTCCAGCGTCAAGTCGCCGACCTGCTCGATGCGGAGGTCAGGGAAGTCGGTTGCGACGGCCTCGGTCTGGATGAGGAGAGCGGCGGCCGCATCCGACTCGGCCTCGTAGACCGCATCGTCGTCCGCGTCTGCGGCCAGCCCAGCGTCCAACTCGACCGGAACCATGACCGACGTGCCGTCGTCCGACGGGATCGGCTCGCCGACGCTGCCGACGTCCTCGACGGTGCGCGTATGCGGCCGTGAGCGCGGCGACCGCGGCGTCGTAGTCGGCGGGGTTGATGGCGCCGCCGGCTGCCAGCTGGATCAGGACCTGCTCGGTCGGGTTGGTCCCGAAGTCGGCGTCGTTGAGTGCAGCATCCGCGCTTGCCGAGGCGCCACTTCCCTCGTCTTCGTCCGAGATCTCCTGCGTCCCCACCATGCCGCCGAGCACGACCGCTGCCGCGACGAACGCGATCCACAGCGCGAGGGCCGTCCACTTGTGGCGCGCACTCCAGCCGGCGACGCGGACGACTGGACCGCGTCTGATCGGTGGTGCAGAGGGCGGCTGCGGTCGTACCAGGGTGGTCGTCGAGGCTGACATGGAGGGCTCCCCTTGAGCTCGTCTGCGGATGGATGGCAACCGCATACGAGGCTGTCGGTGGAGCGCCTGAGAGTCATTGGGGCCGACCCCCAAGTTGGGGGTGGGGCCTTCCCCACCTCACCCTGACGACCTGAGTCAGGGACAGGTCAGGGTAAGGACGTCGCGGTCGGTCAGTCGTGCAGGAAGTCGAGGACCGCCTTCGCGAGCAGGTCTGGAGCCGTCAGGTGAGCCATGTGCGCCTGCCCGTCGAGCGTCACGATCCGCGCGTCGGGCAGGGCCGCCGCGACGACCTCGGGGTCGGCCCTGATCTCGGCCGGACTGTCGCTGCCGACCACGAGCAGCACCGGGACATCGATGGCCGCGGCCTGCGCGGGGTCGAACGCCTGCGCGCCGAAGGCACGCATCTCCCGTGGCACGGTGTGCGCCGCGGCCAGCCGAAGGGGCCAGGTCGGAGCGGCTTTGACCTCGCTCAGCTCTTCCTCGGTCACCAGCACGACCTCGCGGAAGAAGGCCGCCATCATCTCTTCGCGACGCCCCTGGGCCAGCAGGTTGTCAAGGCGCGCCAGTGCCTGCGGCGAGTACGTCCGGTGCTCGACGTTCGGCGGAGGCCAGCCTTCGTAGAGCACGAGCCGTCGGACGTTGGCCGTGCGCTGGACCGCCCCGAAAGCGACATTGCCGCCGTACGAGTGACCAAGCAGGTCAACCGGCGAGCCGTATGCCGCCGCGGCCGCATCGACGACGGCCGCAACGTCCGCGTACTCCGCGTCGAGCGAGTACGGCTCAGCATCCCCGCTGCGGCCACGGCCGCGACGGTCCATCGCATACAGCGTCAGGTGCGGCTCGAGCAGCGGCCGGACGAAGCGCCACGCATTGTGGTCCGACGTCGTCCCGTGCACGGCGACGAGCGGTCGCCCCGTGCCGGAGACGAAGACGGAGATCTCGGTGCCGTCGGCAGACGTCACCTGAAGAACGTTCGCATCGACAACGGTGGACATCGGATGCTCCCTTCCGCGCTTGGGGTCCCATCGGACTCCGGCAACGGCGGAGGGCGCATCGGTAGAGCTACCCATTTCCCCGACGACCGGATCGGCCAGCCTCAGACGGCGCGTCCGCGCTGCTCGATCCCTTTGGCGCCGTACGGGTAGTCGCCGACACCCGGGTCGCTCGCCTCGTTCAGCCGGGCCGTCTGCTTGACGTCGAGGTGCAGGCCGGTTGCAGCAAGGTTCTGGCGCAGCTGTTCGGTCGTGCGCGCACCGAGGATCACCGACGTGACCCCGGGTTGGTCGTGCACCCACGCCAGCGCAACCTCGGCCATCGACCGGCCGCGCTCGTCGGCCACGGCACGAACGGCATCGACGACGTCCCACGTGCGCTGTTGCGCCGACCTAGGGCCATACGCCTCGACTCCCCGGTCGGGCTCCTCGCCGAGCCGGGTGGCGCCGGTCGGGGGTGCGTCGCGGCTGTACTTGCCCGTCAGCCATCCGCCGCCCAGCGGTGACCACGGGAGCAAACCCAGCCCTTCGTTGACGCAGACGGGCACGACCTCCCACTCGATCTCGCGGACCAGCAGGTTGTACTGCGGCTGCATCGTCACCGGCCGGACCCACCCGTTCCGCTCAGCCAGGTCAACGGTCTTCTGGGTCTGCCAGCCGGTGAAGTTGCTCAATCCGATGTATGCGACCAGGCCGTCCTGCACCGCGTCGTCCAGGAAGCGCAACGTCTCGTCGAGCGGCGTGACCGGGTCCCATGCGTGCAGCTGGTAGAGGTCGACGTGGTCGACGCCGAGCCGCCGCAGGGAGGCTTCCAACGCACGCCGTAGATGTCGCCGCGAGCTGCCGAGGTCGTTGCGATCCGGACCCATTCCGAACCGGCCCTTGGTGGCGAGCACGATCCGGTCGCGCACGTCCGCCGAGCGAGCGCCGAGCCAGCTGCCGATGATCTGTTCCGACGCGCCGGCCGAGTAGACGTCGGCGGTGTCCACCAACGTGCCGCCGGCCTCGACGAACACGTCGAGCTGCTCATGGCTGCCCGCTTCGTCGGTCTCGTTGCCGAACGTCATGGTGCCGAGCGCATACGTGGACACAACGCAGCCGCTTCGGCCGAGAGTGCGGTATTCCATCGGGCCAGCCAACCACGGCGGCCCGTGCTTCGACGCGGAGTGCGTCCTCAGCCCGCGAATGTGCACATTCGCGGGATGACCGGCCTAACTGCCCGGCGGGCGGTACAGCACGCGTGCCTGGACGGCCCGGTCGACCTCCTCGGCCGTGAGCAGGACGGTCGTGGAACAGGCAGCGGCACCTGACGCCGAGACCGAGAGTGCAACCGCGGCCGCGGAGCTGTTGTCCGGGAGCTCCGCGATCACGATCACGTCCTGGTCACCGAACGCCCAGTAGAGCGCCTCGACCGATCCGCCTTGGGACGCCACCAGCTCCTCGACCGCCTTGGCCCGCCCGCTCGCGCCTTCCTTCTTCAGCCCCTGCAGGCCTTCGACCGTGTACGACGCGCTGATCATGTACTTCGGCATACTGCCCACCCCTTTCCGGTTGCGGCCGACGCTAAGGCGATGCGGCCGCATACCGCATGACCACAAATGACCAACGGCCGAGTGCTCGGGTCAGGGGCGGGGGGTGCGGCTGTAGTCGGGGAAGTTGCCGAACAGCCGCTCGTGCTCCGGGCCTTCGGTCACCGCGTGCACCAGGTGTCGGCCGCCCACGAACGCGCCCTTCCACGACGCGCCGTTGCCACCGAACGGCTCGTCCCGGTCGCCGCGGGAACGCGGTTTGTTGATGCCGACCTTGAACGCGTTGACGTGCTCCGCGAGCCGGGTGCCGACGGCCTCGTCGTCGCAGGCGATGCTGGCGACCAGGGCACCGTTGGAGGCGTTCATCTGGGCGAGCAGCTCGGCCTCGGTGTCGACGACCACCACGGTGTCGATCGGCCCGAACGGTTCTGCGTGCATCAGCCGGCTGATCCCAGGCGGCGCCAGCAGCGCGGCCGGGGCCACGTATGCGGCGGTGTCCTGGCCAGGCACGAACCGGCCGGTGGCGACATCCCCCCGGTATAGCGGGACGGCGCCGTGCCGCAGCGCCTCGTCGACCTGCTCGGCCAGCTCACCCGCCTTGGCCGCCGAGATCACCGGCCCGAAGTCCAGCTCGGGCAGCTCGTCGTCGTCGGACTCGACCGCGAGCGGATGACCGAACCGGATGTCGGCCAGCACCGGCAGGTACACAGCCAGGAACCGATCCACGAGTCGGCGCTGCACCACGAACCGCGGGTAGGCAGTGCAGCGCTGCTTCGCATACTCAAAACCCTTGCGCAGCAACGGCTGCAACGTATCCCAGTCGGAGAACTCCCAGATCCCCCAGGCGTTGAGCCCCTCCTGCTCGAGCATGTGCCGGGTGCCGGTGTCGACCAGTGACGCAGCCACCTCGGCGCCGTTTGTGCGGCCGCCCACGAAGGCGACCGCGCCCACATCGCTTGAGGCGACAAGCGCCTGCGAGAGCCGAGCACCCGACCCGGACACCAGCGTCACCGGCACGCCGGCGTCGGCCATCAGCGCGTGCGCCACCGTCAGCGTCACCGCGCCACCCTGCGTCGGAGTCTTGGCGACCACCGCATTGCCGGCCAGCGCCTGCACGAGTTCGGCATGCACCAGCACGCTCATCGGGTAGTTCCAGGACGCGATGTTGCTGACCGGACCCGGCAACGGACGGCGCTCGAACGGCCGACCGTCGGCATCAGTCGCGAGCATCTCGTCCACGTTGTCCAGGTACCAGCGCACGCCGTCGAGGCAACGGTCGACGTCGGCGGTCGCCAACCGCCACGGCTTGCCGATCTCCCAGGCCAACAGCAACGCCAGATCGTCGCGCGCCTCGACCAGCCGGTCGAGGGCCGCCCGGACGATCTTGCGGCGCTGCGCCAGTGGCTCCTTGCCCCAGGCGCGGTGCTGGTCAGCCGCCGCGGCGACGGCGCTGTGCGCGGCGTCGGCGTCCAGCATCGACAACTCGGCGAGACCAACCGCATCCACCGGCGAGACCGACAGCAGCGGCTCGCCGCCGTGGGACCAGACGCCGTCCACCAAGTTGCGCAGCCGCAACGGTGCCGCCCTCCCGGCGGGAGGCTCGAAGGCCTCCGGCGCGAGCGCCTGCGCCCGCTCCAGCACAGCCGGCCACGCGGCGGACTGCTTGACGTGCAACGGCATCCGGATACCGACCTTCCGATCGGGGATGTGGCACTTCGGTGCCTAGACGGTAGCGAGCGACAATACAGCATAATGATACGCATGGATAATCGCGCCTCCGATCCGGTCGTGATCCTCTGCCGGGGCCCGCACTCCGGTCGGTTCGTTCGGTGGCGCGGTGAGCACCGTGCCCGCACACGAGCTCGGCGCCGTTGCGGTTCGCGCGTCGCTGGAACGCGCCGGCGTCGCGACGGACCAGGTGAACGAAGTCGTCATGGGCTGCATCGGCCAGGTCGGGCCGGATGCCTACAACGCTCGTCGGGTCGCGCTCGCCGCCGGCCTGCCGGTCACGACGCCGGCGTTCACGGTCAACCGGCTGTGCGGCAGCGGCCTGCAGGCCGTGTGGTCGGCCGCACTGCAGATCCGCAACGGCGACGCGGACGTCGTCCTTGCCGGCGGCGACGAGAACATGAGCCGGCTGCCGTTCCTCGACTTCGACGCCCGCGAGGGCTACCGCCTCGGCGACCGGACGTTGCTCGACGGCACGATGGCCGTGCTGACCGACCCGTTCCTGCGACATCCCGATGGGCGCGACCGCGGAAGCCGTCGCCCGCAAGTACGGGGTCAGCCGCACAGAGCAGGACGAGTTCGCCGCGGAGAGCCAGCGCCGAGCGACGAGCGAGGTCGCCGCGGCCGCATTCGCGGAGGAGATCGTCCCGGTCGAAGTGGGTGGCCGTCGACCGGTCGTGGTCGATCGCGACGAGCATCCGAGACCGGGCACGACCGTCGACGACCTCGCCAAGCTGCGGCCAGTGTTCGACCGCGAGGGCACGGTCACCGCGGGCAACTCCTCCGGCATCAACGACGGCGCCGCGGCGCTTGTGCTGACCCGAGCCAGCACCGCCGCCGCACTCGGCTGGCGGCCGCTCGCATCGGTGGTCTCGGTCACGACGGCCGCGATCGAGCCGGAGCTCATGGGGTATGCGCCGACGCATGCGATCGGCACGCTGCTGGACCGACACGGACTGACCCCGAAGGACCTCGACACGGTCGAGCTGAATGAGGCCTTCGCAGCTCAGGCGGTAGCGGTGATCCGGGACGCCAAGCTCGATCCGGAACGCACGAACCCGTACGGCGGTGCGATCGCCCTCGGGCACCCGGTCGGCGCGACCGGCGCGATCCTCACCGTCCGGCTGATCCTCGATCTGGTCCGGCGCGACCTCGAGCAAGGCGTCGTGTCGCTGTGCATCGGCGGGGGCAGGCGATCGCTGCGTTGATCCGCAGGTGGAACGGGTAGCCCGCGAATGTGGACGTTGGCGGGGGTTGGGAGGCACTCCGAACCCCGCCAACGTCCACATTCGCCGCGTCGGTCAGCAGTCCCCGGCGTTGAGGTAGCCCGTGGACGTCGTCGACGCGCACGTGCACCTGTGGTCGCTGGCCCGACGCGCGCAACCGTGGATCGACCCTCGGACCATGACCGCGATCAACCGCGACTTCGAGCTCGACGACCTCGAGGCGGAGCTCAGCGCGGCCCGAGTCGCCGAATGCGTTCTGGTGCAGGTGCTCAATGTCGAGGACGAGACCCGCGAGTACCTCGAGTTGGCCGGCTCCAGCCCAACCGTCGCCGGTGTGGTCGGGTGGGCCGACCTCAGCGCGCCCGATCTGCGCTGCACGGCTCGAGCACCTGCGCAGCCTGCCCGGTGGCGACGCCTTGGTCGGGATCCGCCACCAGGCCCAGGCCGAGCACGGACCCCGGTGCCTGGCTGCGCTCAGTCGCCACGGGTTCCGGGCTGGCGGCGCTCGAGGACGCCGGCCTGGTCTGCGAGCTGATGATGCGGCCGGCTCAACTCGACGACGCCGCGGACGTCGTGGCCGCATACCCGGGATTGACGTTCGTGCTCGACCATGCCGGCAAGCCGCCGATCGCGTCGGGGTGGAGCTCGACGGCCGCGCGGGAATGGGCGTCGCTCATCGCGCGCTCTCGCCGACGCCCCAACCTCGTCTGCAAGCTCTCCGGGCTGACCACGATGGCGGCGTTGCCGGGCTGGTCGGTCGACGACCTGCGGCCGTTCGCGGACCTGGTGCTCGACTGCTTCGGCGCCGGGCCGGGTCATCTTCGGGTCCGACTGGCCGGTCAGCCTCCGCGCCGCGCCCTACGGCCGCACGGTCGACACGGCCCTGACCTTGCTGGCAAACCTGTCAGGGCCCGAGCGCGCTCAGGTGATGGGCGGTAACGCCCGCCGGGTGTACGGGCTCAGCTCCGCCGGCGCAGCTCGTAGACCGGTTGCGTCGACCGGTCGCTTGAGCATCAGCCCGGCCCGGTGGGCGATGTGCACCAGCTCGCCGCGCTGGTTGATCCCACGATGCTCGAAGTAGACGATGCCCGAGTCGGTCCGGCTCTTGGACTCGCGCTTGTCCAGGATCGTGGTCTCTGCCCGGAGCGTGTCGCCGTGGAAGACCGGTTTGGGGAAGTCGAACTTGGTGTAACCAAGGTTGCCCAAGGTGGTGCCGAGCGTCAGGTCATGCACGATCATCCCGCCGATCAGCCCGGCGGTGTACAGGCTGGGCACGAGCCGCTGACCATGGATCGTGGTCTCCATGTAGTGCGCGTCGAGGTGGATCGGCGCGGGGTTCATCGTGATCGAGCAGTACATGACGGTGTCCGTCTCGGTGACCGTTCGGGACCAGTCATGCCGGTACTCCTGGCCGATCACGAAGTCCTCGTAGTACAGGCCGGCCATCGGTCTCTCCTCGGTGTCAGTGATGAACGGATGAGCTAGACGCCGCCGTTCAAGTCGGCAAGCTGGTCGACGCGGGCCAGCCACTCCTCGGCCTTGTCGGCATGCGCCTTGTCCACGTGGATCTCGCCGTACATCACGGCCCCGTCGCCGCGCCGCTCCGCCTCGTAGTAGGTGTCCAGCAGGCCGCGGTAGAAGTCGATCGTCTCGGAGTCCGGGGTGTACACCTGGTTGACAACCGGCACGTGGGTCGGACTCAGCACGACCTGTCCCGCGGAAGCCCATCTTGCGGCCCTGGGTGGCGAACGTACGCAGACCATCGAGATCGTGGATGCGTTCCCAGAGCGCGGTGAGCGGGTGGCGGTCCGCCGCCCGGGTTGCGAGCAGGATCCGGGTCCGGTGGTACAGCGACTCCAGGCCATCCGGGCTCCACTCGTACCCGACGGCTTTGGCGATGTCCGCATGTTCGGCGGTCGGTCCGATGAGCGCGCCCACGCGCGGCGAAGCCTTCGCGATCTCGGCGCAGTTCTGGATGCCGTCGATCGTCTCGATCGGGATGATGTACTCGATCCCGGCCACTCCTGTGCGTGCTTCGAAGTGGTCAACGAGAGTGTCGTACCGGATGACGTCGATCGCAGAGTTCACCTTCGGCGCGAACAGGCCCGTCAGGCCCAGGCGCGACAGATGCTTCGAGGTCGTTGCCGGTCAACCGAGTCGCGAGCGAGTTCGGCCGGACGAAGAGCCCGAGCTTCGGGTGGGACTTGGAGAACCGCTCCACCGCGGCGGCCACTTCTTCACGCGCCGCCGGCTTGAGGTCGGCAGGGACGGAGTCCTCAAGGTCGAAGCAGACCGCGTCCGCGCCGGAGTCGACCGCCTTGTCGTACCACGACGTCTTGTGCGCCGGCACGAACAGCACTGTGCGGTAGGGCTTCACTCACGCATCCCTTTCATCGACGCTTCAGTCAGTGCCTGGGGCAGTACGCAGTCAGTAGCTGCGGGGCAGGCCGAGCACGTGCTCGCTGACGTAGTTCAGGACCATCTCCTGGCTGATCGGCGACAGCCGCTTGAGCCGTGCCTCACGGAAGTAGCGCTCGACGTGGTACTCCTTGCCGAACCCGTAACCGCCGTGGGTCTGGAGGGCGACGTCGGCCGCCTTGAACGCCGCCTCACCGGCGAGGAACTTGCCCATGTTGGCCTCACGTGCGCACGGCAGTCCGTTGTCGAGCATCCACGCCGCCTTGTTGACCATGTGCTCTGCGGCGTCCAGTCGGATGAGCGCCTCGGCTATCGGGAACGAGATCCCCTGGTTCTGACCGATCGGCCGTCCGAACACCACGCGCTCGTTCGCGTATGCGGTCGCGCGCCGCAGCGCCGCGCGGCCGATCCCGATGGCCGCATTGGACGCGATGATGCGCTCAGCGTTCAGGCCGGCGAGGATCGCTCGGAACCCCTTGCCGACTTCACCGACGACGTCCTCGTCGGCGACGAACAGGTCGTCGATGAACAGCTCGTTGGTGTTGACCGCGTTGCGGCCGAGCTTGGGGATCTCGCGGATGTCCACGTGGTCGCGGTCCATCTCCGCGAACAGCAGTGTCATGCCGTCGGTCTTCTTCTCGACGTCCTTGCGCTTGGTCGTCCGGCACAGCAGCAGCATCCGTTCGGCTTGCTGCGCTTTGGTGATCCAGACCTTCTTGCCATTGACGCGGTATCCGCCGGGCACCTTCGTCGCGAACGTGCTGATGTTCGTGGTGTCCGTCCCGGCGTCCGGCTCGGTCACCGCGAAGCTGATGTGCAGGTCACCGCTTGGCACCCTTGGAAGGAAGCGCTGCTTCAGATCTTCGGAGCCGTGCCGGATGATCGGGTCGAAGCCGAAAATGCCGATGTGCACCGCGCTGCACGCGTTCATCCCGCCGCCAGACGCGGAGATCTCCTGCTCGACAATCGCCGCCTCGGTCACCCCAAGTCCCCCACCGCCGTACTCCTCCGGAATGGTGATGCCGAGCCAACCGGCCTCGGCTACCGCGTTGTAGAACTCCCACGGGAACTCGTGGCTGTCGTCGTGCTCCATCCAGTAGTCGTCGTCGAAGGGCTTCATCATGTCCCGGACGGCGAGCCGGATCTGCTCGTGCAGGGGGTTCGCGCTGAAGTCCACAGGGTGCTCGCATCCGCGCGCTGGAGTCGCCTAACCGGTGATAATCATATGCATTGATTGCCTCTGGCGCCAGGCCTAAGACGCGGCGAACCGGTACGTCGGCACTCCGGTACGACCGGCTGCGATGACGAACACGCCGCCCGCCAGGGGCTCGCGGGCATACTCCACGTCCGACAGGCGGTGCCGGGCCGTGGTCACGTACAGCAGATCACGGTGGGGACCGCCGAAGGCGACGCTGGTCACGTAGCGGGCTGGCAGCTGTGCCTGGGCGTCGAGCTGGCCGTCCGCGGTGTATCGGCGCACGAGTCCGCGGCGATGCAGCGCAACCCACAGCCCGCCATCGACGTCGGTGGCGATCCCATCCGGGAGGCCTTCGTCGTCAGGCAGCTCCAGGAAGACGTGCTCGTTGATCAAGGCAGGCCGGTCCGCATCGAACAGGAACCGGCTGATCCGACCCTTCCCGGTGTCGGTGACGTACATATTCGACTCGTCCGGGGTCCAGGCGAGCCCGTTCGATGCGACCAGCCCGCCGAGGACCATGTGTATTTCGCCGGTTGGCTCGACGCAGTAGAGCCCGGCCTTGGGCTCACCGCGCAATGAGTATGTGCCGACCCAGAGCCGACCACGTCGATCGCAGGCCCCGTCGTTCAGCCGGGTCGTGGGCAAGTCCGCCTCGATGCGGCACAGCGTCGACGCTTCGCCTTGGTCGAGGAGCACGATGCGGTCCTCGACCGCCAGCACCAAGCCGCCGCGGGTTGTGGGAATGACCAGGCTCACCGGGCCGCCGGCCTCGATGGTCTCGACTGCACCGGTTTCCGGCGACCAGGAGTGCACGAGACCCCGAACTATGTCGACCCGCAGCAGTCGCTGCGATGTCGGATCCCAGTAGGGGCCTTCGCCGAGCAGGTCGTCAGCGGCATACCCGAGCCGCGCCTCGAGGTTTGTGATCACTGCTGTTGACCTTGCTCGCCTGATATCAACCGGATAGTGAAACACCGAGTGGAGGACCGATGAGTGTCGACCTGCAGCGGGTGGCTGGGGCAGCGCTGCTCCGGTTCGGAACCGGCGCGCGTGCCAACGCGCTGTCCGCCGATGTGCGACGCGCGCTGCTCGACGCACTGCGACAGGTGGCGGCGGATCCCGAGGCCCGTGCGCTGTTGATCCAGGGGCACGACGAGAACTTCTCCGCCGGCCAGGACCTCAAGGAGCACTCGGCCGTGCTCGCGGCTGGTGGCGGTGACGCGGTTGCCACGTTGGTGATCGAGGAGTTCTCGCCTTTGGCAGCGGCACTGGACGCGCTCCCCATCCCGACGGTCGCTGCGATCCATGGCGTCGCCGCGGGCGCGGGCCTCGGACTGGCGCTGGCGTGCGACCTGCGACTGGCCGCGCGCGACTCCCGCTTCACCACGGCCTTCGTGGGAGTCGGACTCGCGCCGGACACCGGAGTCAGCGCCAGCCTCGTCCGGGCTGTCGGGCACAGCCGCGCCGTCGACCTCCTCATCCGACCTCGGGTCATCGACGCGGACGAGGCGCTGCACATCGGCCTCGTGCACGAGGTCCACGACGCCGACGCGTTGGACGCTCGCGCCCGTGAGGTCGTCGCCGAGCTTGCGGCCGGGCCCACCGTCGCATACGCGCAGGTCAAGGCCTGCCTTGACGGGCATGCGGACCTGACCGCGACGCTGGCCCGCGAGGCGGAGGCGCAGCGCACAGCGGCCTCGACGTCGGATCACGTGGAGGCCGTCGATGCATTCGTCAACCGGCGGGCCCCGACGTTCATAGGCCGCTGACCGGTTCTGCGACGGTCTCGTCGTCGAGGTGCGCACGACGAGGCAGCGAGCGGACAAACGTCAGGCTCGCGAGCATCGCGACGACGCACAGCGCGGCAGCCGTCAGGGCCGCCACGACGATGCCCGACTCGGTGGGGAAGTCCTCGCCCGCCGGTGTCGATGCGGCGAGCAGCGCCGCGATCACCGCGCCACCGATCGCGCCACCGGTGATGCGCAGGACGGTGTTGAGTCCGGACGCGCTGGACGTGCGCTCCGGCGGTGCGGTGGCGACGATCATCGCGGGCATGACCGAGTACGCGAGCCCGAATCCGACTCCGACGACGAACGTCACCACCGCGATCTGCACCAACGACGTATGCGCCCACGCGAAGAAGGCGAACGCCACCGCCATGGTGACCGAGGCGAGGGCCAGCACGAGGCGATCGCTGAGCCACCGCTCCAGCCGCCGGCACAGGCCAGGCGCGAGCAGGCTGCCGAACGACAGCGGGAGCATCATCAATCCGGCCACGAGCAACGGCTGTCCGAGTCCCGCTGGTGCGTGCGTGGGAGCCTGGATCAGCCGGTAGACCACGGACATCCCGCCGAAGACGGCTGCGCCGGTCGTCAGCGCGGTGACGTTGACGCCGAGCAGCTGTGGGCTGCTCGCGAGGCGTACGTCGACCAACGGGGACTGCACTCCGAGCTCGACCCACGCCCAGGCGACCAGGGTGCCGAGCGAGGCCACCGCGAGCGCGACGACGGTCGAGCGAGGTCCAGCCCCACGCGTCCCCACGACTGACCGCAAGCAGTCCGCTTCCCAAACCACATGCGAGCAGTACACCGCCAGCGACGTCGACACCGAGCGGTGGGCCGTGGGCCGGCGACCTGGGGACGACGCGCCACGCGACCAGGGCGCCACTGACGGCGAGGGCGGCTGCGAACAGGAACGCGGCGCGATAGTCGAGGAAGCGGACGAACAGTCCGATGATCGGGTTCGCCAGTCCGGCGCCGATCGCGACGCTCAACGACAACCAGGCCAGCGTGCGACGCAGCATCGGCGCCGGGGAGGTGCTGGCTGGCGATGGCGATGGTGATCGGGACCAACGCGTAGCCGAGTCCCTGCAGCGAACGACCGACCAGCAGACCGGGGAAGCTCGCGAACACCGCTGGGATCACACTGCCGATCGCGATCGCTCCGAGCGCGACGATGAAGATGCGGCGACGGCGGAAACCGTCGCCGAGTCGGCTCACGACGGGCGTAACGATCGCACCGACGATCAACGTGATCGTCAGGGTCCACTGCGCGGCTTCGAGGCTGACGCCCTGGCTGCGTGCGACCTCGGGCACCAGTGGGTTGCCGAAGCCGGAGACGGTCGCGCCGCTCAATGCGCCGAAGATCAGGCAGGCGACCAGCCGGCGATCGTCCGACCTAGTCCGCGGCCGCGCGGCGTCAACCGTCGTCATGGATGGGCGCCGATCACGGGCTGACGACTCAGAGCCGCTCGAGAACGGTGGCGTTGGCCATCCCCCCGCCCTCGCACATGACTTGCAGCCCGTACCGCAGTTCGTCGCCGCTGCAGGTCGTGCACCATCGTCGTCATCAATCGGGCCCCGGTCGCGCCGAGCGGATGGCCCAGCGCGATCGCGCCGCCCCATGGGTTGGTGCGCGCGAGATCGGCCCCGGTCGACTGCTGCCACGCGAGCACGACGGACGCGAACGCCTCGTTGACCTCGATGACGTCGATGTCGTCCAGGCTCAGTTCCGCGGACTTCAACACCTGCTCGGTCGCGGGGATCGGGCCGGTCAGCATCAGCACCGGGTCGCTGCCGACGACGGCCATGGCCTGCACCCGCGCCAACGGGAGCAACGAGTAGCGCTTCAGCGCAGCGCGGGAGGCTACCAGGATCGCCGCGGCGCCGTCCGAGATCTGGCTGGCGAGGGCGGCGGTCAGTCGACCCCCGGGCCGCAGCGGCGCCAACGACGCCATGCGCTCGAGAGTCGTGTCCGCCCGCGGACCCTCGTCCTTGCGGACGTCACCCACCGCCACGATCTCGGCGTCGAACACGCCCGCCTGCTGCGCGGCCATCGCCCGACGATGGCTCTCCAGCGCGTACTGCTCCATCCGCCTCCCGCGACAGGTCCCAGCGCTCTGCGATCAGCTCGGCGCCGCGGAACTGGGTGATCTCCTGGTCGCCGTATCGCGCGCGGTACCGCTGCGCCGTGACGTGGATGACCCAGCCCGGCCTCCTCACCGACGGTCGTCGGTGAGGCGATCGGCACCAGGCTCATCACCTCGACGCCGCCGGCGACGACCAGGTCCTGAGCTCCCGACACCACCGCCTGCGCCGCGAGGTGCACAGCCTGCTGCGACGAGCCGCACTGCCGATCCAGCGTGAAGCCGGGGACGGACTCGGGCAGCCCGGCGGACAGCGCGACCGTGCGCGCGATGTTGGACGCCTGCGCACCCACCTGGCTGACGCAGCCGAAGATGACGTCGTCGACGTGCTCGCCCCTCACGTTCGTCCGGGCGAGCAGCTCCTCGACGACGATGGCGCCGAGGTCTGCCGGATGAACTCCGGACAGCCCGCCGCCGCGTCGTCCGACCGGAGTGCGGACCGCCCCGACCAGGTACGCCTCGCCGTTCACGCTGTGGCTCCCGTCGGTGTTGGCCTGCCACGAGGGCGGCCGACGTTCGAAGAACGCTTCCGCGCCCTCCGCGAGATCGGTCCCGAGGAAGAACGGCAGGTTGAGGAACGGTGCGGCGTCGAGGGCCTGCCCGGCCGGCAGGTCGGCCAGCAGCGTGAAAGCCCGCCGCCCGAGACGGACTGCGTGCGGGCTTATCCGGGTGAACCGGGCGGCGTAGTCGTCCAGAGCGATGTCGAGCTCGGCCCGATCGGCATACGTGTGGTTGACGAAGCCCAGGCGATGGGCCTCGGTCGCGTCGATGGGCTCGCCGGTCAACATCATCTCGAGCAGTGCCTTGCGCGGGACCGAGCGGGCCAGATGGGCGATGATGATCATCGGGAACATGCCGATCTTCGCCTCGGGCATCGCGAACGTCGACCGGGTGGTGGCCAGCACGATGTCGCACATCCCGGCCAGCCCCATGCCGCCGGCGTATGCCGGACCGTCGACCGCGGCGATCACCGGCTTGGGCGCCCGCAGCATCAGCCGGTGCAGCTCGACGATGGCTGCCGGCCAGGCATACGCGTCCTCGACCGGCAGCTCCCGAAAACGCGCCATCTGCCGCAGGTCGCCACCCGCGCAGAATGCCTCGCCGGCCGCAGCGATCGCGACCGAGCGGACCGCGTCGTCGGCGAACAGCTTCTCGAGGGCGCTCGAGCAGCGCCGACGCCATGGCGGGGTCGAGCGGGTTGCGCTCGTCGGGCCGGTTCAGCGTGGCAACGCCGAGCGTGCCGCGCTGCTCGACCAACACGAGGTCGGCGGTCACGTGTCGACCTCCATCCGCAGCAGCCAGGCATACATGACCTTGCCGAGGTGGTCCGAGCGCAGTGACATCGTGCCGCCGCCGTCGAGCGCGCCGGTGAGCACGAAGTTGAGTGCCCGAATGCCCGGCAGCTCGTAGCGCGTGACGGTGCCGCGGACCAGGTCGCCGTAGTGGTCACGGACGCGCTCGGCGGTCACCTCGCGGCGGAGCACGTCCCATGCGTCGTCGTCGTAGGCGACTAGGCCGACGTTGCACACGTCGCCTTTGTCACCGGAGCGGCCGTGGGCCAGCTCGGCAACCCTGCGCGTCGGCACCGGTCACACCTCCAGCAGCTCGACCGAGGTGGTGATGTGCTCGCGCGGGACCAATGCCGGCCAGATCGCGAAGAGCTCCTTGAGCGGCGGCCGGGTGCCGACCCCGGCGACACCGGCCGGCCCGTTGTTGTACAGCGGAACGCTCTCGGTGAAGACCTTGCGCGCCTCCTCGGGCGTTGCGCAGCGGGCAGCAAACCGCACGACGACCTCGGGTGTGTCCGGGTCGGTGGGCGGGGCGATGCGGTCGCCCCACATCGAGCTGTGCCCGACGTACTCGACCAGTTCGTCTTCGCAGACGAAGTCGGCACGGCGCAGCCGGTTGCGCAGGAACTCCAGGCCCCGCTGCGACTTGGCCCACGCATCCGGCCAGGTGTAGGTGAACTGCGAACCTCGCCGACGAAACCAGCGCGATAGCCCATGTTCGCCTTCAGGGTCTCGGGTCGAGGTCGGCCGGTGGCACCGCTGATCCGCACCGCGTCCGGTCCGACCTGCTCGAGCGTGATCGCCGGTGAAGTCAGCGGTGACGTCGGCGGTGAGGTAGTTGGCCGGGTCGAGGATCTCGTACACCATCTGCTCGCTGACGGTGCCGACGTCGACCCGGCCGCCTGAGCCTGGGCGTCTTCGTGATGACTGCGGTGCCGTCTTCGGACACCTCGGCGATCGGGTAGCCAAGCTCCTCCAGCTCGGGGACCTCCTGCCAGCCGCCGGCATACAACCCGCCGGTCGCCTGGCCACCGCACTCGATCGCGTGCGCGACCGCGCAGGCCATGCCCAGGCGGGGCCAGTCGTCGACTGCCCAGCCGAGCTCGTGGATGAGCGGGCCAAGGTAGAGGGCGATGTCGGTCACCCGGCCGCAGACGACGACATCGGCCCCCTGCCGAAGCGCCTCGACGATCCCCTCCGAGCCGGTGTAGACCGCGGCGTGCGTGAGTCGGTCGCGGACGGTCGCGAGCTCTTCGCCGGTGTCGATGTTCACGAACGGGACGCCCAGCGCCATCAGCCGGTCGATGTCATTGCGGATGTCGTCTCCGGTCACGACCGCGATCCGCAGACCGCCGATGCCGAGCTCCTTGGCCAGCTCTGCGATCCGCTCGGCGCACGCCCGTGGGTTCGCTCCACCCGCATTCGTCACGACCTTGATGCCCTTGTCGTGACAGGTCATGAGCGTGCCGCGCAGCAGGTCGAGGACGTCCGCGCGTCCAGCCACGGGATGGGTCCTTGGCCATCTGTTTGGCCAGGATCGACATCGTGAGCTCGGCGAGGTGGTCGCAGCACAGGTAGTCGATGTCGCCGCGCTCGACCATCTCGATGGCCGGCCGGACGCTGTCGCCCCAGAAGGCCATCCCCGCACCCAGGCGGACAGTCTTGGTCATGACCGGACCAACCCGAGCAACCGGGCAAGGTTCCCGCCGAGGACCGCCGCCTCGTCCTCGCGGAGCGAGGCCGAGTGCTCGCACCGCGGAGATCTCGGCGGCCGGATCGGTCATCGGCCAGTCCGATCCGAACACCACGCGATCGGCTCCGTGCCGCTCGATCATCGCGCGGATGCGGGTCCGCGTCGAGGCTCGGTCAGCGTCGGCGGCCACGAGGTCTCGAGCCAGGCGCGGCTGCCGACGACCACGTCCTCGGCCTCGTCGAGCTGGTGGTAGCCGCCGAAGTGGAAGGCGACCAAGCGCAGCTCGGGCACGGCGTCGACGAGACGACGCACCTGCTGCGGCGACCCCCGCTCGTTGGCCGCATCGTCGCCCCCGGAGCCCACGTGGGTCAGCACGGTCACCCCAGCCTCGGCAAGCGCGGTCATCAGCGCGATCATCCGCGGCTCGCCCAGCGCCAGGTCCTGGAACAGCGGGTGCAGCTTCACGCCGGCGATGCCGTTGTCCTGCAGGTGCCGCAGGTTCTCCTCGTCCGACAGCGCTGGGTGGACGGTGCCGAATGGCACCAAGCGTGACCTGTCGACTGAGCCGATGAACTCGTTCGTGCGAGCCACGTGCTTGCGGCACGTTCGCGATGCCGAGAGCGCACGCCATGTCGATTCCGGCGTCGTCCATCGTCGCGAGCAGCCCGCCGACCGTGCCGTCGAACCGAGGCGTCCATGCCAACCGGTCGCGCAGCGAGAACCTTGGGCGCGATGTGGTCCGGCCAGACATGACAGTGCGCATCCACGATCATCTGGCGTTCACCCGGTCACGTCCTTCACCAGCTGCTTGGCGAGGGAGTCGAAAATGACCTCGGTCGAACCTTCGTAGATGCGCATCGGCCGCGCCTCGCGGTACAGCCGCTCGATCGCGCTGCCGCGTACCAGCCCGAACCGGCCCATCACCTGCACGCACCGGTCGAGGACGCGGCCGGCCGCCTCCGTCGCGCCGACCTTCGCCATCGACGACAGGGACAGGGCAGCGCGCGGGTCGCGGGTGGCTGCCGCGGCCGCGCGGTACGTCAGCGCGCGGGCCATCTCGATCTCGGTCCACGAGGCCGCCAACGCCGCCGGCACCCCGCCGAGCCGCGCCAGCGGCATCCCGAACTGTTCGCGGGATGCGGCATGCCGCACGGCTTCGCGCAGCGCCGCCTCGGCCAGGCCGACCGCCGCCCCGGCCACGCTCACCCGGAAGGTCGCCAGCGTCGCGAGCACGAGCGGGAAGCCTCGGCCGGGCTCACCGATTCGGTGGTCGGCTGGCATGCGGACGTCGTCGAGCAGCACATCCCCGAGCACGTGCGGGGCGATGATCTGGTGCGGGTGCTCGACGGACAGCCCGGTCGCCGTCGCCGGGACGAGCACCAGGCTGTAGCCGTCGTCCTCTCGGCCGAGAACGCAGTAGAAGTCCGCGTCGCCGGCATTCGTGATGAACGACTTGTGACCCGTGACCACCAAGTCGTCCCCGTCCGCCACGACCCGGGTGGTGAGCGCTTTGAGGTCAGAGCCGACATCCGGCTCGGTCAGCGCGAGCGCGGCAATCGCATCCAGCGACCCGACCGCAGGCAGCCAACGTTTGCGGACCGGGTCCGCTGCCGCCGACCGACAGCGCGTAGCTGCCGATCCCCTGCATCGCGAACAGCGAGTCGAGGTGGGCGCTCTCGGCGGCGAGCGCCTCGCGGACGACGGTCACGGCCAGCGAGTCGACCTGGGCGAAGCGGCCGCCGAACTCCTCGGTGACGACCAGCCCGGTGAGCCCGCTGTCCCGCAGCCGTCGGCGCATCTCGGGGTCGACGTGGTCGGCCTCGTCCGCGCGAGCAGCGATGTCGCGGACGGACTCCGCGAGCGCCCGGGCCTCGCCCTGCAGATCCGTGTATCGAGGCGGCAGCTCGAATAGCGTCTCGGTCACTCATCCACCTTGCCCCGGCGAGCCTGCCGGTGTCGTTGCGCCACACACTGAATTGATGATTACCATAGCAAGGAATTCAGCGCCCTCCTAGGAGTCGGAATGGACCTTGACCTGCACGGCCGGGTCGCGCTCGTGACCGGCGCGACGCGCGGGCTGGGCCGCGCGATGGCGGACGGCCTGGCCAGCCACGGCGCCGACATCATCGTGGTGAGCCGCAAGCCGGATGCCTGCGCCGAGGCGGCGGAGCAGATCGCGTCGGCGTCCGGGGTGCGAGACGATGCCGTATGCGGCGCACGTCGGCCGCTGGGCCGAGCTGGATGGCCTGGTCGAGGCCGCATACGAGCGCTTCGGACATATCGACGTGCTGGTGAACAACGCCGGGATGTCGCCGCTGTACGACGGCGTCGACGCGGTCACCGAGGACCTGTTCGACAAGGTCGTCGCAGTGAACCTCAAGGGCCCGTTCCGGCTCGCCGCCCTGGTCGGGACGCGCATGGCGGCCGGTGGCGGCGGGTCGATCATCAACATCAGCAGCATGGGTGCGGTGCGCCCGCGGGCGGACATCCTCCCGTATGCGGCCGCCAAGGCCGGGCTCAACGCGTTGACGGTCGGGCTGGCGCATACGTTCGGACCGACGGTCCGCTGCAACGCCATCATGGCCGGCACGTTCATGACCGACGTCAGCGCGTCGTGGGACGAGGCGGCGTTCGAGCAGCGCGCGCAGACGTTCGCGCTGCGGCGGGGTGGCCGACCCGACGAGATCGTCGGCGCCTGCCTCTACCTGGCCAGCGATGCCTCCTCGTACACGACCGGCTCGATCCTGACGGTCGACGGCGGCCAGCGCTGACCCGGGTCCTCGACCCCCATTCCGCAACGATGTGCCGCCGTATCGAATAGATCGATACGGCGGCACATCGTTGCGGTTTGGTCAGCCCTGAGCGGCGCGCCGCCCAGCGCGGTAGCCGAAGACCAACGCCGGTCCCAAGCGTGCCACCGGCACCCCCGTAGACCATCCCGGTCGGGCCCGCCATCGCGTTGCCGGCCGCGAACAGGCCCGGGATCACTGCGCCGTCAACGTCGAGAACTCGGCCGTCGATATCAGTGCGCGGTCCGCCCTTCGTGCCGAGCGTCGAGGAGAACAACTCGACCGCGTAGAACGGCGCGGTGTCGATCGGGCCGAGCGTCGCCGCCGGCGTCGGGTAATGCCTTCGGTCGCCACCCCAGCCGTCGTGGGCGCTGTCGCCGCGGCCGAAGTCGTCGTCGTGGCCCTTCTCCGCCATGGCGTTGAACCGCTGCACTGTGGCCACGAGTGCGTCAGCCGGCACGCCGATCAGGACGGCCAGATCGTCGAGAGTGCCCGCTCGGAGCGCCCAGTCGGGAGCCGGTCCACCAGCCGCAGTGCCGAATCCGCCGTACTCGATCCACGAAGCCTTGGTCGAAGATCAAGTGGCACGGCTGGTTGAGGTAGCTGAACGACATCGGGTCGAACTGGTGAAACGCGCCGCCCAGGGCGTTGTAGTTGGTGGCCTCGTTGGTGAAGCGTCTGACCGAATCGGTTGACCATGATCGATCGCGGCAGTGTTCTCTCCCGCAGGATCAGCAGCACCGGTTGCCGTTCGTCGGGGTTCTCTTTCGGCAGCGCCGCCACCGGCACCCACCAGGCCTCGCGCATGTTGCCCAGCTGCGCGCCGACCCGCATGGCCATCCGAAGTCCGTCGCCGGTGTTGCTCGCGACGCCCGCTGGGTACTTGATCGGCCCCCGCAGGAAGTCCCTGACAAGAGCCTCGTCGGACTCGAACCCACCGGTCGCTACGACCACCGAGTGGGCACCGACCTCGAGGGCTTCGTCCGGCGTCTCGAATCTCACCCCGGTGACCGCGCCGTCCTGCATCACGAGCGTGACTGCACGGTGCTCAAGGTGGGGGACGACCCCGTGGTCGAGGCATCCCTTGAGAAGGGATCCGACCAGGGCTCGGCCCAGGCCCTCTATCTGGTTTTTCCTGCGATCCGACTCGACCTGCGGGTCGAGCACGCCGGTACCGCCGCCGATCGGGGTCTCGGCTACCCGCATCGGTCGGGTCGTCCCCACCATCCGCGAACCCCAGTCCTCGAGGGCGGAGAAGGAGAAGAGCTCTGGTTCGAGGGACCGCCCGCCCTGAGGCTTCCCGCCCGGGTGCTCCGGGTGGTAGTCGGGGAAGCCTGGGACGAGCCGCAGCCGCAGCGGCGTCGAGGACTCAAGCCAGTCGATGAGCTCCGGACCGGTGTCGACGAGCGCCTCGGCCAGCTCCGGAAGGATCATGCCGAGGGAGAGCGATTCCAGGTATGCCAGCGCATCCGCCCGCGAGTCCCGGACGCCCGCCGCCGCCGCCAACTTGTTGTTGGGGATCCACGCCACGCCGCTCGACAGCGCGGTGGTGCCCCCGACAAGAGGCGGCCTTCTCGAACAAGCCGACCTTCGCGCCGGCATCCGCGGCGGCCAGGGCAGCGCACAGCCCCGCGGCGCCGGTGCCGAGGACGACGACGTCGTAGGAGCGACCGTTCGGCATCAGGAACTCCTTTCGCCGGTCAGCCGGAGACGACGCCGGCCGCCGCGAGCTCTGCGGCCTCGGCCTCGGTCAGCCCGGCCAGGTCGGTGAGCACCTCGCGGGTGTGCTCACCGATCGACGGCACGCCCACGTATGTCGGGCCGTCGTAGCTGCGCAGGTGCAGGATCGGGCCCGGCACGAGGATCCGGCCGAGGACGCTCGTTCCCGCGAGAGATCGACCAGTGTGCGCGTCAGGAAGTGCTGGTCCTCGACGATGTCCCGGGCATCGTTGACCGGCGAGGCGACCACCTCGAAGTCGTCGAGCACCTTGAGCACGTCGTCCCGCGAACGCGCCCCGACCCAGGTCGAAACCTTGTCCTGCAGCTCGTCGTTGCGTTCCATCCGTGCCGCGTTCGTCGCATACCGCGGGTCCTCGATGAGCTCCGGTTCCCCCATCGCGGCGAACAGCCGCTGCGCGATCACCTGGTTGCTGGCCGCGATCGCCAACCAGTGCCCGTCCAGACGTCTGGTACACCCCACGCGGGGAGGCAGATCCGGTGCCATTGCCCACCCGCTGCTGGATCTCACCCAACGCTTGGTACTTGAGCAGCATGTCGCCGACGATGAACATCAACGGCTCGTACAACGCGACATCCACCTCGTCGCCCTCGCCCGTGTGCTCGCGTCGGAACAGCGACATGGCCGTCCCCATGGCGGCTGCGATGCCCGCGATCGAGTCGGCAAAGCCGAACGGCGGTGATGTGGGCGGGCTCTCCGGCCAACCGTTGATGAACGCGAAGCCGCTGGCCACCTCGGCGACCGTGCCGAACCCGGGACGCGCCGAGTACGGACCGGTCTGCCCGAAGCCGGACACCCGCGTCAGGATCAGCCGCGGGTTGACCGCGCGCAGGTCGTCGTAGCCGAGGCCCCAGGCCTCCAGCCGACCAGGTCGGAAGGACTCGACGACGACGTCGACGTTGGCGACCAGCCGGAGCACGAGGTCGCGGCCGCGCTCGTGCGCGCAGGTCGATGCCGACCGACCTCTTGCCGGAGTTGAGCCGGGCGAACCCGAGCGCCAGTCCGTCCTTCTGCGGGGTCCACTGCCGGGCGTAGTCGCCGACCGCAGGGTCTTCGACCTTGAGCACGTCGGCCCCGAAGTCGCGCAGCATGCGGCCGGCCGTCGGGGCCGCATACATGTTCCCGAGCTCGAGGACCCGGACGCCCTCCAGCGGGCCGGTCGGTGCCTGCGCGGCCATCACACCCGCCACTGGATGTGCTTCACCTCGAGGTACTCCCGCATCCCCCATTCGCCGAGCTCGCGGCCGACCCCGGACCGGCCGTACCCGCCGAAGGGGGCGTCGGGTCGCATACTGCCACCGCCGTTGATCCAGACGGTTCCAGCCCGGATGCGCTCTGCCACCGCCCGCGCCTGCGCCGGATCGTCGCACCACACGTTCGCCGCGAGCCCGTACGGGGTGTCGTTGGCCAGCCGAACCGCATCGTCCGTATCCCGGAACGGGAGGATCACAGCGACTGGGCCGAAGATCTCCTGTTGGACGGCGCGCGCGTCCGGCGGCAGGTCGCCGAGCAGGACCGGGTTCACGAACCAACCGCGCTCGGGCAGCGGCTTGGTAACCTCGAGCAGCTTGCTGCCACCGGCCGCCACCGAGTCCTCGATGAACCCGAGGACGCGAGCCTTGTGGTCCGGCCTGATCATCGGCCCGATGTTGGTCGCCGGGTCCCAGGGGTCGCCCACCACCATCTGGTCGAAGGCGGCGGCCCCGGCCTCGAGGAACTCGTCGTACAGGCTCTCGTGCACCAACAGCCTGGCCAGTGCCGCACATCCCTGACCGCCGTTGCGCGACCACCGCAGGTGCATCTCGACGGCGATCTTCGACACGTCGACGCCGGGCATCACGATGCTCGGAGACTTCCCGCCGAGCTCGAGGGTCACGCCTTTCAGGCCGTCAGCGGCCTGCGCCATGATGCGCGCGCCGACCGCATCGGAGCCGGTGAACGAGACCTTGTCAACGCCGGGATGCGACGTGAGCTGCTGACCGACGTCGGCGTTGCCGATGATGACGTTGAAGACCCCAGGCGGCAGTCCCGCCTCCTGCGCGAGCTCGCCCATGAACAGCGTTGTCAGCGGTGTGCGCGGAGACGGCAGCAGCACGACTGGACAACCGGCGGCGAGCGCAGCGCCGAACTTGAAGATCGCCAAGTTGATCGGGTAGTTGTAGCCGGTGATCGCGGCCACGACTCCGACCGGTTCGTAGACGACGTCGCTCTTCGTCGGCACCGGCTGGTCCCAGCCGCCGAGGTGTTGCGTGCGGTCGATGGTCGCCGCGTCGGCAGCCCAGCGCAGATGCTGGTCCACGGCCATCTTCACCTGGAGGAAGGACGCCAACGAGACTGGCGTGCCGACCTCATTGACGATGGAGGGCAGCAGCCTGTCTGCCGCCGCTTCCATCACGTCGGCGAGTCGGTGGATATGCCGCCTTCGCTCCTCACCGGACAGCGCCGCCCACGCCGGGAAGGCAGCCCGGGCCGCGGCGACAGCGGCGTCGACCTGCGCCGCTGACGCACCCCCCACCGTCGCGAGCACTTGCTCGGTCGACGGGTTGAACACATCCCAGCGCTCACCCTGCGGCTCGACGAGCTGGCCATCAATCAGCAGGCCTCGAGTGCTCGGGATCCAGTCGCGCATGGGATGCGACGCTGGTGCAGTCGTGGTCATCAGTAGCTCCGGGGCAGGCCGAGCACGTGCTCGGCAACGTAGTTGAGCACCATCTCTTGACTGATCGGTGCGATCCGCATGAGCCGAGCCTCGCGGAAGTAGCGCTCCACATGGAACTCCTTGCTGTACCCGTATCCGCCGTGCGTCGAAAGGGCTGCGTCGGCGGCGAAGAAACCGGCTTCCGCGGCGAGGTACTTCGCGGCGTTGGCCTCGCGGGCACAGGGCAGGTCGTTGTCGATCAACCAGGCGGTCTTCTGGCACAGGTTGTCTGCGGCGTCGAGGCGGATCAGCGCCTCGGCAAGCGGGAATGCGATCCCTTGGTTCTGGCCGATCGGCCGACCGAACACGTACCGCTGCTTCGCGTACTCGGTAGCCCGTCGTAGTGCGGCTCGGCCAATGCCGATCGCGGCGTTGGCCGAAATCACCCGCTCCGCGTTCAGCCCGGCGAGGATCGTTTTGAAACCATTGCCGACGTCGCCGATGACGTCCTCGTCGGGCACGAAGAGTCCGTCGATGAACAGCTCATTGGTGTCGATGGCGTTGCGGCCCATCTTCGGGATCCGCCGGATCGTGATCGCTTCGCGGTCCATCGGCGCGAAGAACAGCGTCATGCCGGCGGTCCTCTTCGACTCGTCGCGCGGCGCGGTCCGGCACAGGATCATCAGGCGTTCGGCCTCCTGCGCCTTGGTGATCCACACTTTCTTGCCGGTGATCGACCAGCCGCCGTCGACCTTGGTCGCGAACGTCGAGATGTTCGTGGTGTCGGTTCCGGCATCCGGCTCGGTGACCGCGAAGGACACGTGCAGATCTCCGCTCACGAGCCGTGGCAGGAAGCGCTGCTTCAGGTCGTCGCTGCCGTGCCGGATGATCGGCTCGAACCCGAAGATGCCGATGTGCACCGCGCTGCACCCGTTCATGCCAGCACCGGACGCGGCAATCTCCTGCTCGACGATCGCGGCCTCCGTGACGCCGAGGCCACCGCCGCCGTACTCCTCGGGGACGGTCAAGCCGAGCCAGCCGCCTTCGACGATCGCGTTGTAGAAGTCCCAGGGGAACTCCTTGGACTCGTCGTGCTCGAGCCAGTACTCGTCGGTGAAGTCCGAGCAGATCTTTCGGACCGTCTGGCGGATCTCCTCGTGCAGCGAGTTCGGGCTGAAGTCCATCAGCGGTCCTTCGTCTCGCGGTCATGGGTGGTAGCGGTGACACCCTCGTCCCGCAGCACGGACTTGCGGACTTTCTCCGAGGGCGTCTTGGGAAGGCTGTCGACGAACCGCACGAACCGCGGGATCGCGAACGTCGGGATGCGGCCGACGCACCAGTCCCAGATCTCCGTCGCGGAGACCGGCCTGGACGTCACGACGACGGCCATGACCTCATTCTCGCCGGCCTCGACGTCGGCGGCGACCCCGATGACTGCGCATTCGACGACCGCGTCATGGCCGAGGATCGCTTGCTCGACCTCGTAGGAGCTGATGTTCTCCCCGCGGCGGCGCAGCGCGTCCTTGTAGCGGTCGACGAAGTAGTACCAGCCGTCCTCGTCGCGGCGCAGGGCATCACCGGTGTGGAACCACAGGTTCCGCCACGCCTCGGTCGTCTTCTCCGGCATGCCGTAGTACCCGAGCGAGCAGGTCCACGGATGGACCGGCCGCACGACGAGCTCGCCGACCTCACCGACCGGCACCTCCTCGTCCGTGTCCGGGTCGACCAAGCGGATGTCGAAGAAGTCGGACGCGAGCAGCCCGGCCGCACCGTCGGGCCGGCGTTCGCCGTACGGCGACAGGATCGGCGCCGAGGTCTCGGTCAGGCCGAACACCTCCACGAACGCCTCGATCCCAAACCGTTTCTGGAAGTCGTCGACGATGGACGCCGCGGTCGGTGCCGCGAAGATGCAGCGCAGCCGGTTGTCCGCGTCGTCGGGTCGCGGCTCCTGCTTCCAGGTGAAGTCCATCATCACGCCGAGGAAGTTCGTCACGGTCACGTCGTGCTCGCGCAGCTGGTCCACCCACCTGCTCGCACTGAACTTCGGGCGGACCACTGCTCGCGCGCCGGCGATCAAGGCGGGGTATGCGGCCATGAACTGCGCGTTTCCGTGGAAGAGCGGCGTGACCGTGAGGTAGGTGTCCGCGGACGTCAGCCGGGTCAAGGAGACGACCTCGTCGGCGAAAAAGTACATCTGGGCGTGCGGCATCGCGACGCCCTTCGACGGGCCCGTGGTGCCTGACGTGAAGAACACCGACGCGAGGTCATGAGCCGCCGGCTCCGGCAGCTCGAGCCGGTCTGCGTCAGCAAGTGCCTGCCACTCGTCGGCCGTCCAGCCCTGCGCCCGGAGTAGGTCAACGGCGTCGGTCACCGCCGCCGTGCCGGTGTCCACTACCCACCAGTGCTCGATGCAGGCGACGTGCTCGGCGATCGCGACGAACCGAGACGCGAACACATCGTCGACGACGGCGAAGCGGGGCTCGACCGTGACCGCCTGATGCCGGAGGAACTCCCCTTCATAGGCGGTATTGATCGGTACCTCGACCAACGCGCCGACCGCCGTGCCGAACCAGGTGCGCACCAGCTGCGATGAGTTGGCGCACATCATCAGCACCCGGTCGCCGCGTTCCGCACCAGCCGCGTACAGGCCTCCTGCGACCGACTCGGCCTGGGCCAGCATCTCGGCATACGTGAACGAGAGGTTCTCGGCGGGCGCGATGAGGTAGGTGGCCTCCGGCTGCTCACTCGCCCGGGCGCGGAGCACGTGCGGCAGCGTCCACGTCGCTCGGTCTGGGAACGTGGGCTGCAGGTCGGTGTAGGTACGGGTCATGTGCCCGGCTGCTCCTGGTGGAGGGCGGGGTCGAGCAACGCCTCGTCAATCGTGGTGCGGGGCTCGATCGCGCGCAGTGCCGGCACGACCTCCTTGCCGAGGCGGTTGATCGCCGCGATGGTCTCGTCGGTGTCCATGGTCGGCCATTGCGGCCGGACCAGAAGCGGGTCCACCGGCAGTGTCGTGACGAGGTCGACGAGTTGTTGCGTGACCTGTTCCGGCGTGCCGACCACGGCGTGCCCGGCGACCGCCTTCGCGAAGTCCTCCTCCATGCTCGCGACATCCATCACGTCGAGGCCGCGCTTCGCATACGTGAGGTAGCGACCCTGCGCCACCCGCGCGTACTCGACGACGGCCTCCTCCTGCGAGTCGGCCACCAAGACGTTGCGGCGCAACGGCTGCGGGATGAAGGCCTTGCCGCGTGCCTCGAAGCCTTCCATGACGATGGAGTAGCGGTGCGCGACCTCGTGGGGCGGCGTCTCGGGCGGACAGGCGAAGCCGTCGCCGAACCGCCCGGCCCGGCGCGCACCTGGGACACCGTGGCCACCGATCCACAGCGGCGGGTACGGCTGCTGCACCGGCTGGATGTGGGGCTGGACGCCCTCGACCTGGAAGTACTTGCCCTCGAAGGTGACCTCGTCCTCGGTCCACAGCTTGATCATGAGCTCGAGCGACTCGTCCATGCGCCCCGCCCGCTGCTTGTACGGAACCCCGAGGTAGTCGAACTCCTCGGGCCGGTAGCCGAGCCCGACCCCGAACACAAGCCGCCCCTCGGTGACGATGTCGAGGGTGGCGATCTCCTCAGCGAGGATCACCGGGTGGTAGAGCGGGACGATCATGATCTGGGTGACCAGCCGGACGTGTGGCTCCACGTCGGCGGCCAGCCGGGCCAGCAACGGCACCGGCTGCAGCCACCGCAGATCGCCGTAGAGGAAGTGCTGGCCGATCGCGATGTAGGTGAAGTCGTTGCGCTGCGCCGCCTCGACGACGCGCCGGAAGCCTTGGAAGTGCTCCGCGGGCGAGAGCGATCGCGGAGATCGCTCAGCAGGATCCCGACCTGGACCATGGCTCTCCTCCTCGCCGTCTCACGCCGACTTCGGCGCGACCCCGGACCACTGTGAGTCCGCCGTCGGAAGTGGCAGGACGCCTTCGACGCTGATGCGCTTGTGCGCGAACCGCAGGCCGTCGCCGTCGTCGCGCATCGAGTCTGAGTACTGGCCAACGACGATGCGGCTCCCCTGCGGATCGAACATGGTCGCCGCGAAGTACGCCTTCGCCCTGACCAATCCGTCCTCCTCGACGAACGCCTGCACGTTGGTGATCACGTGCTTGCTTGCGCGGACGTCGGAGTCGCGGAAGCCGCGGTACACCGCGAGGAACGCCTCCCGGCCGTGCTTGGTCCCGTCCGCCCGGGTGATGGAGACGTCCTCGGCCGCGATCCGTTCGAGCGTGTCCAGGTCGCCCTCGTCGACGGCCCGCGCATACGCGAACAGCAGCTGCGCGGCCCGGCCGGACAGCTCGGCGTCGGCGACCGCACTCACTTGGCGACCTGACCGCCGTCGACCGGGATCGTCACGCCGGTGACGAAGCCGGCGTCGTCGCTGGCCAGGAACGCGATCACCCCGGCGATCTCCTCCGGCTGAGCGGCCCGGCCCATCGGGATCAGGGTCATGAAGTTGGCCATCAGGTCCTGGATGTCCGCCCCGGGGTCGCGGCCGAAGAACTGCGGCAGCATCGGAGTGTCAACCGGACCTGGACAGATGATGTTCACGCGGACACCGTCCGGCGCCCCGACCAGGGCGAGCGACCGGGTGTATGCCACCAGTGCGCCCTTCGTGAGCGAGTAGATCGGGCTGAACGGTGAGCCGACCAGCGCCGAGGTGGAGGCGACCATCGTGACCGAGCCATGCTTGTCGGCCCGCTTCAGCAGGTCGAAGGCCAACGTCGTAGCGTAAAAGGCGCTCTTGACGTTGACGTCGATGTTCACCGCCCAGTCCGCCTCGGATACGTCGAGGCCGGCCGGCCCGGGCATCCCGACCTGGTGGTGCAGCACGTGGAGGACACCGTGCTGCTGCTCGATCCCCGCATACAGCTCCCGCAGCGACTCAACGCTCGTGGCATCAACCTCGTCGGCCTGTCCCTGATTGCCAGCAGCCGCGATCTCGTCGGCCACCGTCTTGGCGGCGGCGCCGCTGCGGTCGACCACGTGGACAAACGCGCCTTCGGACGCGAGCCGCTGGGAGATCGCTCGACCCATTCCCGATCCGCCGCCGATCACGACAGCGACCCGACCTTCGAAGCGATGCGTCATGTGCGTGTCCTCTCAGTTGGTCTCTGGGCGATGCGACTGGTCGGGACGCGCTCGGTGATGGCGGAGAAGAACCCGACCACGAACTCCTGCGGGTCGAGGCTGTCCGACACGGTGATGACCGGCTCCCGGCCTGCCTCGACCGCCTCGGCCCGCTCACGGCGCTGCCACTGGAACTGCTGGTATGCGGTCTCGAGCTGGTCCTCGTCGATCTCGTACAGCGCGAGGTAGCGGTATGCGCACGGCGGCGCGCCGTCGAGGTCGGCCAGCCGGAAGCGTTGCCCGGACGCGAAGCCGTCCAGCTCGTTGATCGTGTCGAGCATGTGCCGGTCGGAGTACCACGCGTTGAACTCGTCGTCGCGGCCGGGCTTGGCGTTGCTCAGCACCACCATGAGATGGCTAGCCACGTCTCGGCCCTCCGCGGCCGTCCCCAGGCATCTTGCGCGAGTCGTGGCTGGCCGTGATCGCCACCGGTTTCACCTTGATGACGACCCGGTTGGGGCTGTCGAGCAGCCGGGAGAACTCCGCCGCACTGTTCGGAGCGAGCCGGGCAGTGAACCGCGGCAGGAACCAGGCCTTGGTCTCGGCGTCGTCGTGCAGGGTGGCCTCGCCGCGGAAGGCCACCATGCGACGGCCTTCCAGCTCGGTGCCCTTGCTCGAGATCACCACACTCACCCGCTGGTCGCGCACCAGCGCCTTGGCGTGCGCCCTGGCCTTCACCGCGGTCAGCCAGAGGTGGTCATCCGCATACATGAAGCTCATGATCACCCCGCTGGGCCAGCCGTCCTCCCCGGCGAAGATGAACGTGCACTCGGTCTGGACCTCCAAGAGCTCCGCCCGCTCGTCCGCCGTCAGCTTCAGCGAGCGCAGGTCCTCGACGTCGTCGACCCCGAAGCGCCCCATGGCGGCCTCACGCCCTCTGGTCGAAGGAACGGCCGAGCAGCTCGGACACGATGCGGATGCGCTGCATCGTCGGCGTACCGCCGGCGATGGCCCAGCCGTGGGCATCCCGGTGCAACCGCTCGATGCCGTACTCCTCGGTGTAGCCGTTGCCACCATGCAGCTGCATGGCCCAGTCGGTCACCCGCTTGGCCATCTCGTTGGCCGTGCACTTGGCCACCGACACCTCGAACGGATCGGGGTAGCCGTTCCCGGCGTTGGTCGCGGCGCGGCGGATGAGCTCGCGGGCACCCTCAACCTGCAAAACCATGTCGGCCAGGGTCATCTGCACGGCCTGGAACTCAATCAGCGGCTTCCCAAACTGGCGACGTTCCTGGACATACGCGATGGTGCGGTCGAGCGCGGCCTGCGCAATGGCCAGGCTCATCGTCGCGTTGCCCATGCGCTCGATCGAGAACGCGGTGAACAGCTGCCGGAAGCCGCCGCCGGCCCCCACCACGAGGTTCTCGGCCGGCACCTGCACATCGTCGAAGATGACGTCGGCGGACGGGATGCCACGGAAGCCCATGAGACGCTCGCGCCCGCCGTAGCTGACTCCCGGCCGGTCGGCCTCGACCAAGAGCCCTCCGACGCCCTTGGCGCCGGGGTCGTCGGACAGTCGAACGTAGACCAGATAGACATCGGCCTCGCTGCCGTTGGAGATCCATCGCTTGGAGCCGTTCACGGTAAAGGTGCCGTCGGACAAGGTTGCCCTCGTCGTCAGGTCGGTGGCTGCCGAGCCGGCGTCCGGCTCGGAGATGGCCACCGCGATCGTGATGTCGCCGCTGACGACCCGGGGAAGGAACCGCTGGCGCTGCTCATCTGTGCCGAGCAGGCTGATGACCTTGGCCGGTCCGGTGTTCGCCTCGAAGACCTGGAATGCCGCCGGCCGGCATTCCTTGCCCAGTTCCTCGATGACGACGAGGGCGTCCATGAGTGGTGACCCGGAACCGCCGTACTCCTCCGGAAGCGAGATCCCGAGCCAGCCCAGCTCGCCGAGGTACCGCCGGTCCTCGAGCGGCACCGGGGACCGCTCCTCGTCCCAGCGCGCCGCGACGGGGGCGAAGCGCTCCCGAGCGACCGCCGCGGCGACCTCGCGGATCTGTTTGTGGTCGTCGGTCTGCAGCACCCCTACACCACCTTCCATGAATGTGCTAAACATGATATTCGTAAGCATAGATAGTCCGTCAAGGAGAAGTCCATGCCAAAGGCCGTGATCGTCGACGCCGTCCGGTCGCCCATGGGTCGGGGGAAGGCGACCGGTTCGTTGGCCGCCCTGCACCCGGCCGACCTGCTGGCTCAGGTGCTGTCCGCTCTGGTCGAGCGCAACGGCATCGACCCCGGCACGGTGGACGACGTCTTGGTCGGCTGCGTGAGCCAGGCCGGCGAGCAGTCGGCCACGCCTGGTCGGCAGGCGCTGCTCGCTGCCGGCTGGCCGACCCACGTGCCGTCGGTCACGATCGAGCGCAAGTGCGGATCGGGCCAGCAGGCCGTCGAATTCGGCGCCGCTGGGATCGTCGCCGGGCTGTACGACATCATCGTGGCCGCTGGCGTGGAGTCGATGAGCCGGGTCCCGATGGGATCCGCCCGGATGGGACAGGACGCGTTCGGCCCACGAGTCCGCGCGCGGTTCCCCGTTCTCGTGCCGCAGGGTGTCTCCGCGGAGCTCGTCGCACAGCGGTGGGGGCTGAGCCGGTCTCAGCTCGACGAGTTCGCGGCGCGGTCGCATACGCTCGCTGATGCTGCGCGCACTGACGGCGGCTTCAAGTCCGAGATCGTGCCGATTGAAGTGCCAGGGGACGACGCAACGCCAGCGCGAACGGTTGCCGAGGACGAGACGATCCGAGCCGGCACAACGGTCGAGCGACTTGCCGGGCTCGCGCCAGCGTTCGGCAGCGACGAGATGCGCGACCGCTTTCCCGACGTCGAATGGAAGGTCACGGCCGGCAACTCCTCCCAGATCACGGACGGCGCGAGTGCACTGTTGCTGATGAGCGAGGACCGTGCGGCGGCCTTGGGGCTGCGTCCACGCGCGCGGATCATCGCCTCAGCGGTCTGCGGCGACGACCCGACGCTGATGTTGACCGGCCCGATCCCGGCGACCCGCCGGGTGCTGGAGCGCGCGAGTCTGAGCATCGACGACATCGACGTGTTCGAAGTGAACGAGGCGTTCGCCTCGGTGCCGTTGGCCTGGCAAGCCGAGCTCGGCGCCCAGGCCGAGCGCCTCAACCCGCGTGGCGGTGCGATCGCACTCGGGCACCCACTCGGTGCGTCCGGCGCTCGGCTCATGACGACCATGCTGAACCAGCTCGACGCCACCGGTGGGCGGTTGGGACTGCAGACCATGTGCGAGGCCGGCGGCATGGCCAACGCCACGATCATCGAGCGGCTGGACTGAACCCGGCCAGGAGCGAGGAACAAGGCGATGGATCTGACCGGCGCCAGCGCGGTCGTGACCGGCGGCGCGTCCGGCCTGGGCTTGGCCACCGTCCAGCACCTGGCCAAACGAGGTGTCGAGGTGGTCATCCTCGACCTGCCGGCCTCGGCGGGAGCAGAGGTCGCTGGCGGGCTCGGCTCGACGGTGCACTTCGGCCCGGCTGACGTCACCGATCCCGTGGCCGTGGACTTGGCGCTCGACCTGGCGGAGTCCCGTGGACCGCTGCGCGCAGTCGTGCACTGCGCGGGCAAAGGCGGGACGGTCCGGGTGGTCGAACGCGACGGAAGTCCCGGCTCGCTCGAGATGTACGAGCAGCTCGTGCGACTCAACTTGGTCGGCACCTTCAACGTGCTTCGTCTCGCGGCGGCTCGGATGGCTCGACTCGACCCGGTCGATGAGGAGCGCGGCGTCTGTGTACTGACCGCGTCCGTCGCCGCGTGGGAGGGCCAGATCGGACAGATCCCGTATGCCTCCGCAAAGGCGGGCATCGTCGGAATGACGCTGGTGGCCGCCCGCGACCTGGCCACCAAGCTGATCCGGGTCTGCACGATCGCCCCCGGCGTGTTCGACACTCCGATCCTTTCGCGGTTCTCCGATGAGATTCGCGACAAGCTCGCGTCAGCGGTGCCGCACCCGGCCCGCCTCGGGCGGCCCGAGGAGTTCGCCGCACTGGCGCTGCACATCCTCGACAACCCGATGCTCAACGGCGAGACGATCCGGCTCGACGGTGCGATCCGGATGCCGCCACGGTGACCGACCTCGACCAAGCGCCGGTACTCCTGCGCGAGTCCGACGGCGTGCTCATCGTCACGCTCAACCGACCACATGTACGCAACGCGATCGACACGGCGACCGCGCGTGCGATCGCCGACGCGATGGAACTCCTCGACGCCCGGCCGGATCTGGTCGTCGGGGTGATTACGGGCACCGGCCCGTCGTTTTGCACGGGGATGGATCTCAAGGCGTTCCTTGCGGGCGAACGACCCTCAATTCCCGGCAGAGGCTTCGCTGGCTTGGTCGAGCGGCCGCCGGAGAAGCCGCTCATCGCTGCAGTGGAAGGCCACGCAATCGCCGGTGGATTCGAAGTCGCGCTGTCCTGCGATCTCATTGTCGCGTCATCCGATGCGACGTTCGGGCTGCCCGAGGTCCGCCGAGGGTTGGTCGCGGCTGGGGGCGGGCTGTTGCGCCTGCCAGCGCGGGTGCCGGCTGCCGTTGCCGCCGAGTGGGCCCTGACCGGCGTCCTCGTGCCCGCGTCGCGCGCCGCCGAGGTTGGGCTCGTCAATCGACTCACCGAGCCGGGACATGCCCTGGACGCTGCACTCGAGCTCGCGGCGGCGATCGCGGCGAACGGCCCGCTGGCGGTGCGCGCCACCAAGCGGATCCTGTCGGAGTCGCCTGGCTGGCCGGCCGGCGAGGCGTTCGATCGGCAACGCGACATCAGCGAACCCGTTCGCGCCTCTGAAGACGCTCGCGAAGGAGCCTTGGCCTTCAAGGAGAAACGCCCGCCGCGATGGTTGGGGCGCTGATCCTTCGCGAGTTGTCAGACGATCCGCGTCACGGGTGACGCGAACCGTCTGACAGGCCGGCATTACTCGGGGTCGGGGAACGCAGGCGGGCGTTTGTCCAGGAACGCATTGGCGCCCTCGACCATGTCCGCACTGCCGATCGCCTGCACGAGCATCCCGAGGCCGGTAGAGAAAGAGTCCCGGGCGGCGTTCCACCACAGGTTCGAGCTGACCTTGGTGATCTCCAGGTAGCGCGGGCTCAGCGCCGCCAGTTCCGTGCACCACGCATCGACTGTCGCTTCGAGCTCCTCGTCGTCGACGACCGCATTCACCAGTCCGATCCGCAGCGCGTCGTCGGCCGCATACCGACGGCACAGCATCGAGAGCTCCTTCGCGCGTTTCTCTCCGATCTGGATGCCCATCACGTTCGTCGCGCCGGTCACCGGCGCGCTGCCGACGCGCGGGCCGGTCTGCCCGAACGTCGCAGACCTCGCGGCAATCGCCAGATCACAGGCGACCACGAGCTCGTTGCCGCCGCCCGCCGCGGCACCGTTGACCGCAGCGATGACCGGACGTGGACACGTCCGGATCGCGTCGAACATGCGCAGCGACGCGCGGTAGAGCCGCCGCATCTCGGTTGGGGACGGTTCGCTCAACGAGGTCAAAGCACCGCCCGCGCAGAACCCGGCACCGGTGCCGGTGATGACGACGGACCGCATCTGGCTCGCGCCGTCCAGCGCCTCGACCACCGCACCGGCCATGTCGGCGTCATATGCGTTGCGGCGGTCCGGCCGGTTGAGCCGAATCCACAGCGCCGAGCCGCGCGTCTCCGTCTGGACGTCGGTCATCCGCAGTCCTCCATCCGGATCGAGCCGAGTCGAGCGGTCCGTGCCGGTGCCCGCCTCAGGATCTGCGCACCAGGCTGGAGGTGCGGTGGCGATCCATCCGCTTCCACCCGAGTGCGTCGTCCGCGATCAGCACTGCCTGGATGTTGGCCGAGCCTTCGCCGGTCTGCCACAGCTTCGCGTAGTTCAGGTACAGGCTGATCGGCAAGTCGTCGCTGAAAGCAGCGCCGCCAAAGATCTCAGCCGCCGCCTGCGCAGCCCGGTTTGCGACCTCGCCGGCGAAGTACTTCGCGATCGAGGACTCGCGCGTCGCGACGATCCCCGAGTCGTAGCCGACCGCGGCGGCCTGCACCAGGCCGCGGGCCGCGGCCACCTCACACGTCACGTCGGCGATGAGCTTCTTGACCATCTGGAAGGAGCCGATCTTCTCGCCGAACGCGACTCGCTGATCCGCGTAGTCGAGCGACGCGTCGAGGCACGCCTGGGCGAGGCCGACGGCTCGAGCGGCCACCGACAGCCGGCCGTAGTCCATGGCATTCATCGCAACGACGAAGCCCTCTCCGACATCGCCGAGGATGTGGCTGGCCGGCACCCGAACCGCCTCGAGCGTGACCGCGTTGGTCGGCATCAGCTTCCCAAGGACCCGGCACGGCACCCGGGTTGTGCTGAAGCCGGGCGTGGCGGTGGGCACCACGAACGCCGTGACGCCCCGGTGCCCGGCAGCCGGATCTGTCTTCGCATACACGATCGCGACGTCGGCGACGTTGGCGTTGGTGATCCACATCTTGGAGCCGTCGATGACGAAGTCGTCACCGTCTCGTCGCGCCTTGGTGCGCATGGCCCCGAGGAAGTCCGAACCCCCGTCCGGTTCCGTCATCGCGTTGCAGCCGAGCAGTTCGCCGGAGAGCAGCCCAGGGACGTAGCGCTGCACTAGCTCTCGCGAGCCCCAGTTCGCGATGGTGAGCGGCACGGTCGCGGCCTGCAGGTTCATCGCCGCGCTCAGCGGTGGGTACACCCAGGCCAGTTGCTCGGCCACCCCAGCCAGCGCGGCGTACCCGGCAGCGGTGCCGCCCATGTCCTCGGGGAAGCAGCAGCCGAAGAAGCCAAGGGCTCCCATCTCGCGATACAGCTCACGCGGAAACTCGCCACGCTCCTCGAGTTTCGAGACCCGCGGCCGAACCTCGCGAACGCCCCACTCGCGGACCAACCGGCCCAGCTCGACAGCCACACTGGCGTCGCCTGACGGCGGCGTCGCCGACGCGACATCTCCCACGGGGGCGGCGGTTGACGAGTGCATCGCGTCCGGCTTCCTGTCACCCTGGCCTCGGTCGCGGTCCACCAGAGCACAACTGCTTGGCAGACCGACTCGGTGATTGTTGTTCATCATAAACATGGATATGATCAACGTCAACGACGGCCAGCGAGGCGGCCAAGGAGTGGACGGGGAGGCAGCAGGGCCGATGAGCGCGACGAGTGTGAGCGGCGACGTGCCGGGCACGCCGATTGGCGGCTATGCCCCGCGGGGTGCGAACGGCGCGGCCCGGCCGCCGAAGGCGGCGATGCTCGTCGCGCAGCGGATCGTGCGCGACCTGATCTCCGCCGACCTCAAGCCAGGTGACCTCCTGCTGCCCGAGCGCACCATGCTGGAGCGCTACCAGACCGGGCGCGGAACCCTGCGAGAGGCGTTGCGGCTGCTCGAGTTCCAGGGAGTGATCTCGCTGAAGCCGGGCCCCAAAGGTGGGCCCGTCCTGCAGGAGCCGAGCGCGACGCACCTGGCCAGCACGCTGGTCCTGCTCCTGCAGCTGAAGGAGGCACCGTTCCGGAGCATCGTCGAGGTTCGATCCGCCATGGAGCCGATGATCAGCCGGTTGGCGGCCGAACGGATGAGCGACGGCGCCTTGCTTCAACTGAGCGAGACCATCGACCAGATGCGTGAGCACCTGGACAACCAGGACTTGTTCCTGGATGCGAACAAGCGATTCCACGACGTCATCGCCTGGTCGTCGGGCAACGCGCTGTTCGGGTACATCATCGACTCGCTGCTCGGCATCATGGACGGCACGGTCATCGGGATCGACTATCCAGGCCCGCGGCGCGCCGCGATCCTCAAGGCGCACGACGAGATCTACCAGGCCCTTCGTTCGCGCGATCCCGAGGCGTCGGAGAAGCGGATGCGCGAGCACATCGACGCGTACGAGCGCTATGCCGAGCGGAAGTTCCCCGAAGTCCTTGACACGGTGATCCGCTGGGATCGCGTGATGCCCTGAGGCTCAGCGCTCGGCGAGTGCAGCCTCGCCGAGGAACGCGCGCAGCACCGAGGCGTGCGAACGCGCCGCCTCGGCGGCTCCGCTGAACACCACCTCGCCTCGAGCCATCACTGCGACGTCGTCGGCGACGTCCAGGCCGGCCTCGGCGTTCTGCTCGACCATCAGGATGGCCAGGCCCGAGTTGGCCATGGTGCGCACGCTGCCGAGCACCGTCTCGACCATGGTCGGCGCCAGCCCCATCGAGGGCTCGTCGAGAAGCACGACCTTCGGGTTGGCCATCAACGCCCGACCGAAGGCGAGCATCTGCTGCTCCCCGCCGCTGAGCAGCCCGCCGGCTCCGCTGCGCCGGTCGGCGAGCACCGGGAACATCGTGAACACCATGTCGAGCCGCTCGTCGAAGGTGCTGCGTGGCGCGGCATAGGCACCCATCCGCAGGTTCTCGAGCACCGTCAACGGGCCAAAAATCTTGCGTCCCTCGGGGACGAGAACCATGCCAGCGCCGACCACGCGGTGCGCCGGCCGACCGGCCAGGTCGGTACCGTCGAGCAGCACTTGGCCGGACTTGGGCGGGTGCGCACCTGCGGTGGCGCGCAGAGTCGTGGTCTTTCCGGCACCGTTGGCACCGAGGACCAGGGTGACCTTGCCCTCGTTGGCGGTGACGCTCACACCGCGAACCGCGGCGACCTTGCCGTAGTTCACGCTGAGATCGCGGATCTCAAGCATTCTTCTGCCCCCAACGCTTGCCGAGGTAGGCCACGCGCACCTGGTCCTGCCGGACCACATCTTCCGGTTTTCCCTCCGCGATGAGCTTCCCGAAGTTCATCGCGAACAGCCAGTCGCAGGTGTCGAGCATCATCTGTACGTCGTGCTCGACCAGCAGCTGGGTCAGTCCCTCGCCCTTCAGGTCGCGCAGCAGCTGGGACACCTCGCGTCGCTCGCTGTGGTTCATACCGGCCGTCGGCTCATCGAGCAGCAGCAGCTGGGGTCGAGTCGCGATCGCGCGGGCGATCTCGACCCGACGCTGCAACCCATAGGAGAGCTCACTCGGCCATAGGTGCTCGTAGCCGTTGAGCCCAGTGCGCTCGACCGCGTGGTCGACGTCCGCGTCCGACAACGCGCCGCGTGGCCGCAGAGATGACAGCAGTGATGCGAACCGGCTCGACTCGTTCTGCGCCAGGTCGGCACCGAGCTGGATGTTCTCCCGCACGGTCAGCCCGGGTAGCAGCCGGACGGTCTGGAATGTTCGGGCGACGCCGCGTCGCGCCACGTCGGCCGTGCGGATCCGCTGGTAGTCCTGGCCGGCGAGGCGCAGCGTCCCGTCGGTCAGGTTCACGTAGCGAGTGAATGCCGCCAGCAACGTGCTCTTGCCGGACCCGTTCGGACCGAGGATGCCAAAGATGCGCCCGGGGGTGATGTCGAAGGAGATCCCGTCGACCGCCTTCACCCCACCGAAGTGCACCTTGACGTCGCGGACCTCCAGCACCGGGGGCACGTCGGTCGAGACAATCGCGCTGGACGTCATGACTGCCCCCGCTCACCGGTGTTCGCCGCATCGAGCAATGGCGCCAGCTCGGCCGCCGGCTCCTCGGCCGCGGCTGCCTCGGTTTCGGTCGGGTCTTCGACCACTGTCGTCCCGCGCTCAGCGCGGCGACGCCGCCGCTGGAGGCCACGCCACCCGTCGGTCAGGACGCCGAGAAGACCACCCGGCATGAAGATCGCAGCGAGTGCGACCAAGGTGCCGTAGACCAGGTGCTGCCACTCACCGACCGCCTCGAGGATCGAGGGCAGCCAGGTGAAGATGATCGCCCCGATCAAGGCACCCAACCAGGATCGGGTGCCGCCGATGATCATCATGGTGAGCGCGAGCACGACGATGGTGAAGCCGATGTCGGTTGGTCCGATTGTGGTCCGGACGATGGTGTTCATCGCACCTGCCGCCGCACCCAGGGCACCGCTCGCGACAAAGGCCACCAGACGGTAGCGGCGGACGTTGACGCCGATGGATGCCGCCAGCTCCGGGTCCTCGCGGACAGCCTCGACCCGACGCCCGATCGCACCTCGCTCGGTGACGGCAAGGATCGCCACGGCGACCAGTGCGAACGCCAGGATCGTCCATGTCGGCAGATCGGCAAGAACGCCGAACAGACCGATCACGCCCCCGGTTCGCTCCCCGCCGTTGATCGCCACCACGGCGATGATGAGAGTGAACGCGATCGTCGCCATGCCGAGGTACAGCCCGCCCAGCCTGGCCACCACCAGCCCGAGCACCCAGCACACCACCACGCCGACCACCATCGCGCCGAGAATCGCGACGACCGCCGACGCCTCCTGCTCGAGAATCAGGATCGCGGCCGCATACCCCCCGATACCGAAGGCGCCGATGCCGGCGAATGAGAACACCCCGAACCGGAACGGCACCTGGAGGCTGAGCGCGAGCAGCAGGTTGATGATCGTCCCCTGGATGAGGACGAGATTGGAGTCGTACCACTCGATCATGTTCGTCGAACCTCCGCATGGCCGAACAGACCCTGCGGGCGGAAGAGCAGAACCAAGAAGATGATGCCGAATGAGACGGCAGCGACCCAGGTGCCCGACGTCTCGACGAGGACGATCGTCTCGATCAGAGCCAGCAGGTACGAGCCGACCACGACCCCGGCGATGCTGCCGACCCCGCCGAGGATCACCGCCGCGAACGCCTTCACGAGCAAAGCGTCGCCACTCTCCGGCGTGATCGCCCCAAGGTTGATCGTCAGCAGTACGCCGGCCAGGCCGGCCAGCCCACCGGACAGCGCCATCGCACCAATCGCAAGTCGTGCCCGGTTGGCCCCCATCAGCGACGAGGTCTCGGAGTCGACGCCGATCGCCCGCAGCGCCAGCCCGTGACGGGATCGACGCAGCCAGATCGCAAGAGCTGCGCTGATGACTACGGCCGCGGCGATGATGATGATCTGCGTCGTGCTGATGCGCACGCCGAAGATCTCATACGTCTGAGACTCGAAGCTTGTCGTGATCCCGAACGGGTTGCTCTTGGTTTCATGCTGCGCGATCGCAAGCGGGATCGTCGCCACCCCGATACCACCGATCAGGATCTGCAGCTCCGCGGTCCGAAAGTCTTTGGCACGTCGCAGAATCTGCTCGAACGCCAGCACCTGGATCAGGACCGACAACAATGCGCCGACGGCGATCCCGATCAGCACCAGGAGCGGCAGCCCAAGCGTGACCTCCTGCGAGATGAGGTACGCGACGAAGGCCGCGAACATGAAGATCACACCGTGCGCGAAGTTGAGGATGCCGATGGTCCCCCAGACCAGGCTCATCCCGAGCGCGAACAGCAGATAGATGGAGCCCAGCGACAGCGCGCTGACAAGGTCCTGAAGCATCCGGTCACTCCTCGGGGCAGGGCCGGTATGTGGGCGGGAGAGCGGAGGTACGCAACCGCTCCGCTCTCCCGCTGATCATGGTCCTTCGGCTCGCGTCCGACCAGATCCAGCTCGGACGTCAGGCCTGTTCGATGATGATCTCCTTCGTGCCATCCCACTGGACGACGAGGCCAGGCAACCGGGCGTCGTTGCCCTCGAAGGTGATCTCGCCGAGTGCACCGGTGAAGCCCTCCCCCGCGATGTCCGCCAGACCCTGCTGGATGCCTGCGCGGTCGCAGCCGGCCTTGATCGCGTTGGCCAGCCAGTACGTCCCGTCGTAGGCCTCCGCGGCATAGTTCAGCGGCGGCTCGTTGTACTTCGTGGTGTAGGCCTCGACGAAGGTCTGCGTGCTGTCCCCGGTCTCCTCGTAGTGGAACGTCGCCGGCCAGGTCATCCCGGCGCCGTCGTCTCCCGCCGGCTTCAGGTTTCCAGCCCCAGCGCCCGAGTTGCCGATCACCGGACCGTCGTAGCCGGCCTCGCGCAGCTGCTTCATCGCGGTCGGGTTCTGGGCGCCGACCAGCAGGATCGCGACCATGTCCGGGTCGCCCTCGAGCGCCCTCGAGATCGGCGCGTTGAAGTCCTGGGTCGCGATCGGAACTCCGGTCGAGGACGTGATCTCGAAGCCGAGCTCCTCAGACATCTCCGGCAGCGTCTGCGTCGCGATCCCGTTCAGGGTCGGGAAGTCGCTGGTGTAGACGATGGACAGCGTCTCGGCGCCTTCTGAAGTGATGTAGTCGCCGACGCGCGGGTAGTAGGTGGCCATCGGCGGCGTGATCCGGAAGGTGTAGTCGCCGATGACGACGCCCTCGCTGCCGGCCTGGCTGAAGATGATCGGCAGCTCGCCGCGGTCGGCGACCGGCGCAACGGCCACCGCCGTGCCGCTGGTCACCGGGCCGAAGGCGGCGACGTAGTCGTCGTTCGAGATGGCCTCGGTTGCCTGGCTGGCCGCGGTCTGCGCGTTGCCGGTGGTGTCGGAGTACTCGACCGCCAAAGTGCTCTCGCCGAGCAGCCCGCCTTCGTTGATCTCCTCGACGGCCAGCTCAACACCCTTCTGGGCCGAAAGCCCGGCGAAGGCCGCGGGACCGGTGAGCTCTTGGATCGCCGCCACCTTCACCTCGCTCGGCAGCTCGCACTCACCACCTGCCGTCGCGCTGGCGTCCCCGCCGGCATCCGCGTCACCGTCGTCGTCGTCCGACCCACATGCTGTCAGCGCGACCAACGCGCCGGCACACAGCAGCACCATCCACTTCCGACGGATCATTGCGCGGCCCATGCCGACCTCCAGATGTGTGAATATCATGCGCATGATTGGCATGTACTGAGTCACCGTAGGGCGGTCGGGGTGCGTTGTCCAGAGGTGTTGTGAACTTGTGGTGTCGAACGAGTCTGCGGCAGCCGATTCGTTGTCGTTCCGTTGCCTGCATGAGACGAATTGTGAGCGGACCAGCACGGACCGTGCTCGGTCCAGCGGTCAGAGGTCAACCGCTAACCCGAGTCGCAACCCAGGCGTGAACCGAGCGGGGATCCGTTGGTAGCCCGCGTTGACGCCTTGCGACGGGTAGGTCTCGAGCGCGGTCAGATCGACCTCGTAGTCCGGCATCCGGGTGATCACCTGCCCGATGATCTCGCGAGCCATCGCTCGCCCGAGGTGCGCGCCGGCGCAGCGGTGCACGCCGATGCCGAACCCGGCATGTCGGTTTGGCCATCGGTTGATGTCCACCCGGTCGGGGTCGTCAAACGCGGACGGGTCGCGGTTGGCCGACGCCCAGGCCAGCAGGACTCGGTCGCCCGGTTGGAGTGGGCAGCCGGCCAGCTCCACGGGCTGCGTCACGGTGCGCGCCAGCGCCTGCGTCGGCGAGAACGCCCGCATGAACTCCTCGACCGCGCGTTCGAGCCGTGCCGGCTCGGCCTGGAGATGGCTGCGCTGGTCCGCGTCCTGCGCGAGATGCACCAGTGCCTGGCTCACCAGGGACGCGGTTGTGCCGACCCCGCCGGAGATCAGCAGCTCGACCATCGAATAGGCGTCGTCATCCGAGATCGGGGCGCCGTCGATCTCGTGGCCAACGATCCAGCTGACGATGTCCTCGCGGGGCGCGGATCGCCGCTCCTGGACAGCCGTCCGAATCTGGTCGGTGATCCACGGCAGGTCGTCGTCGACGGCGCGGGTGTGCTCGGGACTCCCCTCGCGGTTGGCGAGCACCGCGTGCAATGCGCTTGAGTACCGGCGCCAGTCGCGCGGCTCCATCCCGAGCCAGTCCAGGGTCACCACCGCGGGAACGCCGATCACGGACGCAAAGTCACACTCGCCCGCCTCGATGACCTGGTCGATGAACCAGGTCGTGTACGCCTCAATCATCGGGCGCAACAACTCCACAGCCGCTGGAGTCGTGACCGGGTTCAGGATCTTTCTGTATGCGCGAGACCGCGGCGGGTCGAGCTCGACCGGGATGTGCAGGTGGACGGGGACCTTGGGGATCACCGTGGCCAGCCCCTCGCCACCGGCCGAGCTGCGGGCCGACGAGTACACCTGCTCGGTGCGAGCGGCCTCGAAGACATGCTCATAGTCCGTGACGACGTAGTAACCACCGTGCGCATCCGTCCAGACCACCGGGCCGATCTCTCGCAGCCGCCGGTAGGCGGTGACCGGGTCGGCGGCATGCTCGGCCGAGGTGTGGTCGAACTCCACGACCGGGACTTGCGGTCGCTCAGGCATCGATGACTCCGCTCCAGCTCCGGGGCTGAGTATGATAATGGTGATCCTAGATTAGCGGCAGGAGGTACGGGTCGTGCGGATCGGCGTGATCCTCGGCGACGTCCGCAGCGACCTGCCGCCGGCGGAGCACCTGGACAACCTGCTGCGGCAAGTGGAGGCGGCCCAGCGCAACGGGATCGCGTTCATCACGATCGGCCAGCACTACCTGTACGGCGACCTGCGGTGGCTGCAACCCATCCCGACACTTGCCCGGATCGCGGCCGAGATCGACGACTCGGTCACGTTGGCGACCACGATCATCCAAGTCCCGCTGTACCACCCGGTCGCGCTGGCTGAGGAGCTCGCCACCCTCGACATCCTCACCCGCGGCCGGCTGGTGGTCGGCGCCGGCGCCGGCTACCGCAAGGACGAGTTCGACGCCTTCGGTATCGACTTCGCCGACCGGTTCGCGATGCTCGACGAGAGCCTCACCCTGATGAAACGGCTTTGGACCGAGCAGGCGGTGACGTTCGAAGGCCGCTTCTGGTCGTTGACAGACGCGAAGCCGCATATCCGCCCGTGGCAGCAGCCGCACCCACCGATCTGGATCGGTGCTATGCGCGACGCTGGCGTCCGCCGCTCCGCTCGGCTCGGAGACGGCTGGCCGATCACCCCCGAGACGCGCATCCCCGAGATGGTGCGGCTGCTCTCGATCTACGAGGACGAGCGCGCCTCGCTTGGCCGTCCGCAGGTTCGCCATCCGCTGCGCCGCGAGATCATCCCGGCGCCGACGACGGACGCCGCATACGCCCGCTTCGAGTCGATGGCCAAGGCGCGCCTCATGGCATACGCGCAGCGACAACTGGCGACCCGGGACGCCGGTGAGATCGCCGCCGACTTCCGCACGCTGGCGTCGAAGGAGGCTTTCATCGGCACGCCGGCACAGTGCGTCGCCCAGATCGACGAGCTCGCCGCGGTGCTGCCCATCGACCCCATCCTGGTCCGCGCGCAGTGGCCGGACATGTCCGGCGACGCCGTCGTCACCTACCTCGACGACCTTGGCCGCGACATCGTGCCGGCCGTCGCCGAGATCACCTCGGTGGCTCGGGTCGACCGCTCGGCGGCGACTCCGGCCACTGCAGGTGCTTGACCCGGAAGAACTCGCGGTAGCCGTCCTCTCCCATGTCGGACCCGATGCCGCTCGTGCGAAAGCCCGTCCACGGCACGTCGGGTCGCATCGGGCCGCCGCCATTGATCGCGACTGTGCCGGACTCGATCCGCTCGGCCACAGCGCGTGCCTCGTCAAGGTCGCCCCAGACCACAGCGTTCAAGCCGTACCGCGTCGAGTTCGCGATCGCGACCGCCTCGTCGACGGTGTCGTATGCCAATACCACCGCCACCGGGGCGAACAGCTCCTCCTGGCTGAGCTCCGCTTCAGGTTCGACATCCACGACGAGGGTGGGCTCGAGGTAGAAGCCGCGGCCAGGCAGCGGTTGACCACCGACGACCACCGTCGCGCCGGACTTCTCGGCGCGCTCGATCGCGTCCAGCACTCGGGCGCGGTGTTCCGCGGAGATCAGCGGGCCCACCTCTGTGGTCTCGACGCGAGGGTCGCCGGTTGGCACATGATCGGCGATGAACGTGGCCGCAAGGGCGATGAACTCCTCGACCGACGGCCGCGGAAGCAGGATCCGGGTGGTGGCGCCGCAACCCTGCCCGGCGTTGCGGCAGAACCGCAGGATGCTCGGCCCGACCACGGCCGCGAGATCGGCCGACGGGAGCACCACCGTCGGGCTCTTGCCCCCGAGCTCGAGGACGACCTTGGTCGCATTGGGCGCGGCCAGCTGCATCACATGCGTGCCGACGGCGTTGGAGCCGGTGAACGTCACGAGGTCGACCTCGCGATGGGCGGCCAACTGCTCACCGACCGCAGCGCCGCCCGGGACCAAGGACAGCACCCCGGGCGGTACTCCCGCCTCCTCGGCCAACCGCACGAACGCGATCGAGCACAGCGTTCCGCGGGGAGACGGCAAGGCGACCACGGCGCACCCAGCCGCCAACGCTGGCCCGACCTTCCAGGACAGCATGTTGATCGGGTAGTTGTACGGCGTCATGGCAGCGACGACCCCCAGCGGCTCCCGCACCAGGACGCTGCTGGACGCTGGCGTGGATCCGTGCGCCGGCAGCGACGGCAGCGGTTGCACGCGACCACCCTGCGGGCCGCGCACCGCCATCTCGGCGCACCAGCGCAGGTTCGCGGCCGGCTGCGCAACCTGAAGCGTGCGGGCGAGCCGGATCGGCGACCCGACCTCGGTGACCACCGAGAGCGCCAGTTCCTCGCTGTGCTGCTCGATCAGGTCGGCCAGCCGGTTGAGCACCTCGGCGCGGCGTTCGGGAGGCAGTCCCGACCACGTCCGGTCAGCGACCGTGCGGCGCGCGGCGGCCACGGCCTGTTCGACCTGGTCGGGCCCGGCGCCGACCCACGAGGCCACGACGTCCTCAGTCGACGGGTCAACGGTCGTGAACGCCGATCCGGCGCCGGTCACCCACCGCCCGTCGACGAAGCACGCAGTCTCGGCGCCCGCGCCCACACTCAGGTCCACGGCAGCCATCAGACGTCGATGTCGAGGATCAGCGACTGGTACGACTTGCCGTGGGGGTCGGCCCGCAGCGTCATCGACACCCCGCCGCCGAGTGCCCGCTCGAGGACGAAGTTCAGGCCGTACGACTGCGGGATCTCGTGGCGCACAACCGGGCCGAGCACCAGGGACCCGAAGTGAGCGCGAACGACCTCGGCGGTGAGTGCATGTCGGACCCGTTCGTAGTCGCTCGGGTTGTAGACGAACACGCACACGTTGCTGGTGTCGCCCTTGTCCCCGGACCTGCTGTATGCGACCTCCCGCAGCTTCATGACACGACCAGGCTGGTTTCGGTCGGCACCAGGGCGCGCGACAGGTAGCCGGGCGTGACACCGAGCGCCGGCAGCACGCTGGTCACGACCCCGCCACCGCCCGCTGGCCCGAAGTACAGGTACTCGACCTCGTACGCCGCGGCCTGCGCGGCTTCCAGTGACATCGTTCGGGCCGCGAGTCGCAGTCGGACCTCGGCGGGGTCACCGCCGGACATCCGATCTCCGAACAGCGAGTCGACACCCTGCAAATCGATCCGCAGCTCGTCCAGGTCGGCGGCATACCGCTCCAGCCTCGACCGCACGATTTCCTCGCCGCGACGGGCGCGGGCGACACATCCCGGGCCGCCGTACGAGATCTCCGCGACGGCCCTCCAGCCGAGGTCAACACCGACCAGCACCTTGAGGTCGGCCGGCCGCTGGGTGCCGCGCGCGCCGCTCAGCCGCACCCGGTCCGGGCCGACCTCCTCGATCCGCACCTGGCTGAAGTCGGCGGTGACGTCCGGAGTCAGATAGCGCGCCGGGTCATGGATCTCGTAGTAGATCTGCGTCTTGGCGGTGCGTTCGTCGACCACGCCACCGGTGCCGTCGAGCTTCGTGACGACCGCGACTCCCTCGCTCACCTCGGCCAACGGGAAGCCCAGGTTGTGCGGGTCCGGCACAACGCGGTACGGCGGATCCTCGAAGTTGCCGCCCGTGCTGTGCACCCCGCACTCCAGCATGTGCCCGACCAGCGTCGCCGCACCGAGCCGGTGCCAGTCGTCCAGCGCCCAGCCAAGCTCATGGCAGATCGGTGCCACGAACAGGGATGGGTCGGCGAGTCGTCCGCCAATCACGATCTGGGCATCCTGCTGCAGGCACTGCAGGATCGGCTCGGCACCGAGATAGGCGTTGGCAGACACCACTCGTTCGGCCAACGCCTTGACGGTCGTTCCGAGCTCAGGGAGCTCGAGGTCGACATCGCGGACCACGTCGCGAACATCGTCGCCAAGCACCAGCCCGATCCGGACACCGTTCAGGCCGATGGCTCGCAACGCAGCCTGCACGTCGGCGACCGCAGCCTCGGGGTTTGCGGCACCGAAGTTGCCGACCACCTTGCCGCCTGCCGACAGGTAGTTCCCCAACAGTGGAAAGAGCCGGCCGATGCGTTCGTCCTGCCCCTTTGTTGGATCCTCCCGTCGTCGCACCTGCGCCAGCGCGAGGGTGCGTTCGGCAAGGCAGTCGAAGCCCAGGTATGCGACCCGCCCGCTGTTCGCGAGCGCCTCGGCCGGCTCCAACCGGTCGTTCGCATACGCAGACCCGCAGCCCAGCGTGATCGAGGCTGCTGGCACGGGTCAGCGACCGATCCCGGCGAGCGGAACCTGCACGTGCCGGACATGGAAGAACTCACGGAAGCCCTCCATGCCGCGGTCGACCCCGATCCCGCTCTCCCCAGCACCGGGCCAGGGCGCATCCGGTCGGTCGGCGCCCCCGCCATTTACCGTGACCGTGCCGGCCTTCAGTCGTCGGGCGAACCGGATCGCGTCGTCGGTTGCCCCCCAGACGTTCGCGTTGAGGCCGAACCGGGTGCCGTTGGCGATCCGCAGCGCGTCATCGACGTCGTCGTACGGGAGCAGCACGCCGACCGGGCCGAAGAGCTCCTCCTGGCAGATCTCCGCATCGTTGTCGACTCCACCCACCAGCGCCGGGTTGAGGTAGAACCCCTCGTCGATGTCCGGTCGCCCACCACCAGCGAGGATCACGCCACCGCTGTCCACCGCGCGCTGGACGTAGCCCTCGATGCGTTCGCGATGGTCTCCTCGGATCACCGGACCGAGATCGGTCTTCTCGTCCCACGGGTCGCCGACGACCAGGCTGTCGATGACCTGCCCGGCGGCAACGGCGTAGTCCTCATACCACTCGCGCGGTACCAGGGTGCGGGTCGTCGCGCCGCATCCCTGGCCGGAGTTGCGGACAAAGCGCAGCACGGAGGGCCCGACCGAGGTCTCGATGTCGGCGCTTGGCAGCAGAACGTTCGGCGACTTCCCACCGAGTTCGAGCACCACCTTCTTCAGCCCGCGCGAGGCCTGCTCCATCACCCGTCGGCCAACGTCCACAGATCCGGTGAACGTCACCATGTCGACCCCCGGCGCAGTGGTGAGCGCCTGGCCGACGTCAGCTCCCCCAACCAGGACCTGGATGGTTCCCGGCGGGAGGTCGGCCTCGCGGGCACAGGCCGCGAACGCGATCGCCGACAGCGGGGTCCGCGGCGAGGGCATGAGCACAGCCGTGCAGCCTGCCGCCAGCGCACCACCCACCTTGAACGACGTGATGAGCAGCGGAAAGTTGTATGCGCTGATCGCAGCCACCACGCCGATCGGCTCGCGGAAGAGCATGCTCGTCGTGAGGACCGGTACGTCGTTGAGCCCGAGGCTCTCCTCGTAGCCGCCCATCGGCCCCTTGAGCGCCGCGTCGGCGAACCAGCGAAAGAACGCGATCGGCCCGCCGGCGTGCAGCCCGCGGCTGAGCGTGATCGGCGAGCCGACCTCCAACGTGCCGATCTCGGCCAGCGCCTCGGAGTGCTCGGTGAGGACGTCGACCAGGCGATGCAACGCCCGGGATCGCTCGGCTGGCTTCAGCCCCGCCCAGGCGTCCGCCTCGAAGGTTGCGCGCGCCGCGGCCACGGCCCGGGTGACGTCGTCCGTGGTCGAGGCCGGCAGCGCGCCGACGGTCCGTCCGGTCGAGGGATCGACCAGGTCGATGACCAGTGACCCGGTGGACCGGACCCAGCCGGTCTCGATCAGATCCGGGAGGGCGCCCAGGAGCCCGTGAGCGTCTGTGGACAAGTTCGGGGCGTCGATCATGGGATCTCCCGGCGATGCGTTGACACGACCTATCTAGGATAACCATTATCATCTCTAGGCCGGCAAGCCCATGCGACGAGGTGGACGCTCATGACTGGACACGACCGCTCCCCGGTCGTCGACTTCGACCACAACTCCCAGGAGCACTCGAAGGACCCCGTGGCCTCATACCGCGCGCTGCGCGAGAAGTGCCCGGTGGCCTGGACCGAGGCGCACGGCGGGTACTGGGTGATGTCCGGGTACGACAGCGTGTTCGAGGCAGCGCGAGACGATGACGTCTTCTCCTCGGCACGCAACTCGTACGGCGGCGAGGGTCTGACCGTCGTCATCCCGAAGACGCCGATGCACCTGCACATCCCGATCGAGATCGATCCGCCTGAGTTCCGCAAGTACCGCAAGCTCATCAACCCGATCACGTCACCAGCGGCGATCGCGCGCATGACCGAGATGGTGACGAAGTACACGACCTGGTTCATCGACCAGGTCATCGAGACTGGCGAGTGCGACTTCACGCAGGTGATCGGCGTGCCATCGATCGTGACCGTTGACTGGCTCGGCCTGCCGGTTGAGGACTGGCCGCGCTACTCCTTCGCTCACCATGCCGTACTCGCCGCCGTTCCCGGCAGTGAGGAGTACGAGCGGGCGACGAAGGTCGAGCTGCCGGCGTTTCGCAACAGATGCGCGAGGTCATCGCCGCTCGGCGCAAGGAGCCGCAAGACGACATCATCAGCTACCTCGTCCAACAGGAGGTTGACGACCGGCTGGTCACCGAGGAGGAGGTGTTCTCGATGATCGAGCTGCTGCTCGCCGGCGGGGTCGGCACCACCGCCTCCCTGGTCAGCCAGACCCTGGTCTGGCTGTACCAGCACCCCGACGTGCGGCAGCGCCTCATCGACGACCCGAGCCTGCTCGACCGGGCCATCGAAGAGTTCCTGCGGTACTTCTCCCCGACGCAGGCGCTGGCCAGAACAGTCCTCAAGGAGTCCGAGTTCCACGGCTGCCCGGTCCATGTCGGGGATCGCGTTCTGCTCGCCTGGTCATCCGCGAACCGCGACAAGTCGCAGTTCGAGGATCCTGACAACCTCGACATCGACCGCTGGCCGAACCGGCACACGGCCTTCGGCGTCGGGGTGCACCGTTGCGCCGGCTCGCACCTGGGCCGCGCGATGGCCAAGCAGCTCCTTGGCCAGATCCTCGAGCGGATGCCCGACTACGTCATCGACTTGGACAAGGTCGAGGCCTACCCGCACCAGGGCACGAACACCGGCTGGCAGAAGATCCCGGCGACGTTCACGCCCGGACCACGTCGCGGCGAGACCCTCGACATCCCGTCCGCGTAGGGCGCCGTCGGCTCAGTTGATGACGAGCCCGCCCTCCATCGGGAGCACGACGCCGTTGAGGTACGAACCCTGCGCAGATGCGAGGAACACGACGAGGTTCGCGATGTCCTCGGGCTCGGCGATCCGGCCCGCGGGGATGTTTTCGACGAGTCGCTTGCGCAGCTCAGCGGAGGCGCGGACCTCCTTCGACATGTCGGTCATCACGGTGCCGGGGCAGATTGAGTTGACCCGGATGCCCTCGCCCGCATACCGGAGCACGAGGGCGCGCATGAAGCCGATGAGCCCCGCCTTGGAGGCCGCGTAGGCGGGGGCGTTGCTGCCGAGCAAGCGCGCCGGACACCGAGGCGGTGAACACGATGCTCCCTCCCACGTCGCGCATGAGCGGCAGCACGCTGCGCACGCACAAGTAGGTCCCGGTGAGGTTGACGTCCAGGGTGCGGCGCCAGGTCTCCGGGTCGAGTTCGTCCAGCGGGCCGTCGCGGCCGACGCCGTGCCCGAGGAAGATCCCGGCGTTGCTGTGCAGCACTCCGACCCTGCCGTGCTGCTCCTTCACGGCCGCGAATGCCGCGGTGACCGACGACTCGTCGGACCACGTCGCAGCGCAGTGCTGACGCGCCGTCCCCGAGCGACACTGCCACGTCGCGAACCCGCTCCTCGTCCAGGTCGAGGAGCACGACCGACCAGCCGGCGCCGTGCAGCGCGCGCGCACTCGCGGCGCCGATTCCTCCGCCGCGCCAGTCACGACAGCGACCCCGTCCGGCATCTCGACTCCTTCCGACCCACCCCGGTTGACCACCGCAGTGGGGCAACCGTACAGTGAAAACCATCATCATGAATATCATGAACTGAGGATTCCGTGACTGCAGTCGACGTCGAGCAGGACCGTGAGGTGTCGGCCTTCTTCCACGCCGATCCTGCGACGATCGCCTGGCCGTACCCGATGTATGAGCGCTGGCAGCGCGGTGGTGGGGTCGTCCGTTGGGAGAGCGGACCAGCGTTCGTCGTCACCAAGCACCGCGACGTGAAGGCCGTCATGTCGAACGTCCTCTACCCGAACTCGCACAACGGGTACCGGTACGGCCGGCTGGCGGATGGCGTGGTGTCCAGGCTGCCGCTGGCCGACCACGAGGTCTTCTTTCGGATCATGGACTTCGAGAGTCTGTTCATGAGCCGCAACGACGGCGAGGAGCACGCCCGGCTGCGGCGCATTTCCGCGCGGGCGTTCACCGCGCGGCGGATCGAGTTGCTTCGGGAATCGATCCAGCGGCACATCGACGACCTGGTCGCCCCGATGCGCGATCGAGACGTTGTCGACGTGAAGACCGAGCTCGCCAACCAGCTGCCGGTGCGGGTGATCGTCGACCTCATCGGAATCCCCCAGGCAGACCGCAACCTGATCTGGGAGTGGGGCGAGGCACTGGCCGCCCACATGAGCCCGGGCGAGGAGAGCCTTCGACGGGCCGACGCCGCGATCGAGGCGTTTCGGGAGTACGTGCACGCGATGGTCGAGCGGATGCGCCGGACCGGCGAAGGTCCCGAGCTCCCGATGCTGATGCTCGACCAGAAGGACAACGACGCCCTCACCGAGGACGAGCTGGTCGCGATGTTCGTCCTCATCCTGTTCGGCGGGAGCGAGACCACGACCAACCTGCTCGGCAACGGGTTCCTGGCATTGCAGCGGCATCGCGACCAGTGGGACCGGCTGGTCGCCGACCCGTCGTTGGTCCGGCCGGCCATCGAAGAGCTCATCCGATACGACTCTCCGCACCACTACCTGCCGCGGGTTGCTCTCGCCGACTTCGAGATCGGGGGCGAGCAGGTCCGCGAGGGCGACACCGTGATCATTCTCATGGGTGCCGCCAATCGCGACCCGGAGGTATTCGAGGATCCGACCCGGCTCGACTTGACCCGCGGCAACGCCTCCGACCATCTTTCCTTCGGATTCGGGGTGTACTTCTGCCTCGGGGCTGCGTTGGCGCGGCTCGAGGGTGAGCTCGTGTTCAACGCGCTGGTCACGCGGTTCCCAAAGGCGCGGCTGCTCACTGATGACATCGAGTACGGCGGCAGCGCGATGCTCCGGGCGATCCAGCACCTGCCGACCGACCTCGGCCCGGTGAAGGGTTGATCCGGTGATCGGCACCGACCGTTACCGCCTCGGCGTGCTCCCGCTCGATCAGCCGGACGCGATCGCGCTGTCGACCGCTACCACGGACATCACGTATGCCGAGCTCGAACGCGCGCGTCGCCCGGGTCGCGTCCGGTCTGTGCGCCGCGGGGCTGGACGCCGGCGACCGGCTGCTTGCCCTGCTGCCGAGCGGGATCGAGATCTATGAGCTGCTGCTGGCGTGCGCGCGAACCTCGATCGTGCTCGTGCCGATGAACTGGCGGCTGGCGCCGGACGAGCTCGTCCGGATCGCCGAGCACGCCCAGGCCCGAGCCGTGGTGGCACACCATGACTACGCGGCAATTGCGCCGCGGCTGGTGGACGCCTCCACGACCGTGCTGCACCTGACCGTGAGCGGCCAGGATGAACCTGGCCTCCAGTACCAGACGTGGCGTGACCGACAGGCGCCCGGGACGACATCCGATCACTGCGCCGATGACGACGTCGTGTTGCAGATCTACACATCCGGGACCACCGGTCGCCCCAAGGGCGTGCTCCTGACCCATGGCAACCTCGCTGCGAAGATTCCGCGAGCGGTGCAGGGCTGGGAGGTCTCGCCCGAGTCGGTCAGCCTGCTGGCCACGCCGCTGTTTCACATCGGTGGGCTCGGCTGGGGCCTGATCGGCCTGGCCAGCGGCGCGCGCACGGTCGTGCTGGGGCCGAGCCCGGTCGAGACGCTGTTCGCGGCCCTGCGTGAAGAGCGGGTCACGCACGCATTCCTCGTTCCGACGATGTTGCACGACCTGTGCGCGTTCGCGACCGCGGACCGGCTGCACAGCCTTCGGCTGATCGTCTACGGCGCGGCGCCGATCCCGACGAACACCCGCGATGCGATCTTGGATGCGTTCGGTTGCAGCCTGGCGCACGTCTACGGCCTCACCGAGACGACCGGGTCGATCACCCAGGACCTGACACCCCCGACGGCCGAGCGCGGCGCGGCGGTTGACGCCGCGTTCGTGGGCTACCCGTTCCCCGGCATCGAGCTCAGCGTGCGCGACCCTGACTCATCGCAGGTGCTCGCGCCCGGCGAGTCCGGCGAGGTCTGGACCCGCTCCGCGCAGAACAGTCCGGGGTATGCGAACGACCCGACCGCGACCGCGGCATTGCTCACCGGCGATGGCTGGTTGCGCACCGGAGACGCGGGCCGCCTCCAGCCGGACGGCGGGCTGCTCCTCACCCATCGCATCAAGGACCTGATCGTCACTGGCGGCGAGAACGTCGTCCCAGCGGAGGTCGAGGCGGTGCTGCGTCTGCATCCGGATGTCCTCGACGTCGCCGTCGTCGGCCTGCCCCATCCGCGCTGGGGCGAAGTGGTCGCCGCCGCCGTGGTCACCCGCAAAGAGCGCCAGGTCGACGACCTTGACGGGTTCACCGTTACGCGCCTGGCCGCATACAAGCGCCCCCGGATCGTGCACGTCGTCGACGCGCTCCCCCGCAACGCGCTCGGCAAGGTCGACCAGAAACAGCTCATCCAGCAGCTCGTCGCACTGACGGAACAGGTGCCCGCGTGAGCGAGCCACGCGTGCGAATCCTGGCGTTCGTCAACCACATCGCACCCGCGCCCGACATCGAGGCGTCGATCCAGCGCGCATTGGAGTGGGGCGTCGACGTCATCGTTGCGCAGGGCACGGGGAGCGACTGGGGTCCCTATTGGCTGGGGTCCGGTGAGCAGGTCGCGGCCAACGTCGCGGAGAACATGCGTCCGTATCTCGCCGCCGCGCAGGAACGCGGCATCCCGTTCGTCTTCTCGGTGGGGATCGCGGGCGCCGACCAGCACCTCGATCGTTGCCTCGAGGCGATCGACGACGTGTGTCGGCGCGAGGGCTGGACCTTCGACATCGGTGTCATCCGGTCCGAGCTGTCGAAGGAGTACGTGAAGTCGCGGCTCGACGACGGCGCGGCCATCACGCCGGCAACCAGCGGCGCCACCCTCGCTGACCGCCTCACGCATCGCGATGTCGACGCCACGGAACGCATGGTGGCGTTGCTCGGACCGGAGCCGATCATGGCTGCGCTGCGGCAGGACGTCGATGGGGTCATCACCGGACGAGCCCTCGACATCGGGCTGTTCATGGCGTTGCCCATGCTGCGCGGGATCCCGACCGCGGTGGCCGCGCACGCCGGCAAGCTGCTCGAGTGCGGTGGCCTGGCATCGGAGCCGGGGGACTCCGGGCAGTGCATCTGGGCCGACGTCACGACCGATGGCTTCGAGGTGCGCTCTCCATCTCCCGCTCACGAGGTCAGCGTGCGATCCCTGGTGTCGCACACCTTCTACGAGCGAGCTCACCCATCGTTGGAGGAGAACCCCGGCGGCTGCCTCGACCTGACCGCGGCCACCTACGAGCCGACCGGCGGCGGCGTCTGGTGCGCTGGCGCACAGTGGATCGAGCGCCCGTACACCGTTCTCGTCGAGGGCGCTCATCGCGAGGGCTATCGGGCGATCTCCATGCTGGGTGTCCGAGACCCGCGGCTGCTCGGTCAGATCCGCGATTGGGCGCGGGCGGCGGAAGAAGCCGTCCGGGGTTCACCGCGTTTCGCCGAGCACGTCGCCTCCGGTCGCTTGCGGGTCTCGACGCGCATCTTCGGGCTCGACGCTGTGCTCGGGCCGCTCGAGCCGCATACGGAAGTCACCGGGCACGAGGCGGCAGTCGTCCTCGATGTCGTCGCGCACGAGCGCGACCTGGCTGAGCAGGCGGCGTACTTCGGCTTCATCCGGCTGTTCATCGGGCCATACCCGGGCCGGCAGACGACGGCTGGCAATGCGGCTGCCCCGTACATGCCGGTCGTCATCCCGGTGTCCGAGGTGTTCACGTTCTCCGTGTACCACCTGCTGCCACTCGACGACCCGCTCGAGCCGTTCCCTGTCACCCGGACCCGGCTTGGCGCGAGTGAGCGGACCAAGGAGGTCGTCGGTGCTGCTTCGTGACGCGGCCAGCATCGTCCGCAGCAAGAACGCCGGACCGTTCTGCCTGACGGTGGACGTGTTCTTCACCGACGCCGAATCCTTTGCGCAGGCGCGGGCGTCGTCGTTGCTCACGCCCAGCGGGGTCGCGGCCGCATACGGCGTGCCGGTCGGAGCGGTGAAGGGCGTGTTCTGGGACGAGCGGGTGCGCGGGGTGAAGGTCAGCCTGCTGCGCTGGTCATCGAGCAGCGACCCGTTCTGTTCGGACCTGTTCGGTGCGCATCTGCATACGCCGCTTGCGGATGCCGAGCTGGTCTGATCGAGGGTTGGACGAGAGGCGAATACGTGGAGTTCGGGATCCTGCTGACGTCGGTGCACAACGACACGACGGATGCGCGCCAGCAACGCCGCGAGCACGAGGAGCTCGTGACCACCGCCGAGCAACTCGGCTTCGGGCTGATGGTGGCCGGTCAGCACTACCTCGGCGCCGAGCTGCGGTACTTCCAGCCGGTGCCTTGGCTGACGCACATGTCCGCATTCGCACCGACAATGACGACTGCGACCGGGATCGTGCTGCTCTCCATGGTCGAACCCGGTCGACATCGCCGAGCAGATCGCAACGCTGGACGTGCTGACCGACGGCCGAACGGTCTTCGGCGTTGGGCTTGGCTACAGCGGGCACGAGTTCGCCGCGTTCGGCGTGCAGTCTGGAACTCGGGTCGCCCGCTTCGAGGAGTCCCTCGCGCTGGTCAGGCGGCTGTGGTCCGGAGAGACCGTCACATTCAACGGGCGGTTCTTCAGCGTTGAGGAAGCGCGCCCGGCTGTACGGCCATTGCAAAAGGACGGCCCGCCGGTATGGATCGGTGGCCAGGCGCGGGGTGCGGTCGAGCGCGCGGCCCGGCTCGGCGATGCCTGGTATGCCCCGCCGTTCCCGACGCACGCCGAGCTCGGGGAGCTGCGTCGGTTGTTCGACGAGACCCGACGCGGTCTCGACCTCCCGACCGATGGCGACTTCCCGGTACGTCGCGAGCTGCTCATCGCGCCCACTCGAGCGGCCGCCGCCGAGGCTGCGCTTGTGCGCTACCGCGCTCGCTATGAGACCTACCTGAAGTGGGGACTGTCCGGCGAGAACACGCCGGTCGAACCCAGTGGTGAGCAGGTCCGCAACGACGTGCAGGACCGCTTCATCATGGGTCCGGCGGCGGAGTGCGCGGCTGAGCTGGCTGGGCTGCGCGACGAGCTGGGCATGACGCACTTCGTCTTCAAGCCGCAGTGGCCGGGTCTGCCGCACGCGGAGGCAATGCGGCAGCTGGAGCAGTTCGGCACCGACGTCATCCCGCTGCTGGCCGGCTGACGTGCTGCTTCGCCCTGACCAGATCGCTGTCGTGACAGGTGCCGCGAGCGGGATCGGTCGGGCCGTGTCGTCGGCCCTCGCCGCGCGCGGCTTGACCGTGGTGATGCTCGATGTCGAACAAGGATCCCTCGACGAGGCGGCCGCGGACGTCAGGTCGTCGACCGGCGCATCCGTCGACGCGATGCGGCTGGACGTGACGGACGGGACACGTTTCCAGGCCGTCCGAGACGAGGTCTTGGACCGCTGGGGTCGCGTCGACCTGCTGGGCAGCATCGCGGGCGTGATCGGTCCGCGGATGCCGACGTGGGAGCAGCACCCGCAGGACTGGCGATGGGTCCTCGACGTCAACCTCCATGGTGTCGTCAACGGCTTGACCGCCTTCCTGTCGACGATGGTGTCGGCGGGGCGCGGCCACGTCCTCGCCGTGTCATCGATCGCCGGGTTGGCGCCGGTCACCAACGGTGGCAACGCGCCGTACGCGGCCAGCAAGTACGCGGTGCTCGGCCTGCTGGAAACCCTTCAGGCCGAACTCGTCGCGAATGCGATCGACATCGGCGTCACCGTTGTGTGCCCCGGGCCGGTCGAAACCCGCATCCGTGAAGCCGAGCGCAATCGGCCGTCGCCCCTCTTCGTTGCCGATCGACCGCCAACAGTCCTCGGCGCGTTCGACAACACCACCCCGAGCCTGTCGCCCGAGCACGTCGCGACCCAGATCCTCGCCGCTGTCGAGCAGAACCGGCTGCTGCTGGTGCCGAGCCCCGGACCGACCGACCACGCGCGGGCCCGCATCGAGCGTGTGCTGGCCGACCTCGCGTGGTCGGACCAACAGTCGTGACCTCGACCTCGAAGGCCGAAGTCCGCGTCGAGCGACCGCTGCCGACACTGGCCGTCATCGCCATCTTCGCGCTCATCGGCCTGAACCTGCGGACGACCTTTGGCGCGGTCCCGCCGCTGCTCGACGACATCGGTGACGATCTCGGCTTGTCTGGGCTCGCAGTCAGCCTGCTAACCGCCATCCCGATCGTCTGCCTCGGAGCGCTCGCTCCGCTTGCGCAACGGATCGCACGGCGCATCGGTCACGAACAACTGACAGCGCTCGCCCTGATCCTGCTGACCGTGGCCGAAACCCTACGACTCGGCGGTCACGTCGTCGGGGTGTTGTACCTGTCCACATTCCTCAGCGGCACGGCGATGGGCGCTGTCTCGACAGTCATGCCGGGCCTGATCGGACATCACGTCAGCCGGCGTCCTGGCTTTGGCGCTGGCGTGTACTCCATGGCCATGGCGACCGGCTCCACGATCGCCGCGTGGATGTCCGTGCCTTTAGCCGAGGCGTTGGGCGGCTGGAACCGATCCCTGGCGTCCTGGGCGGTTCCGACCGCAATCTGCACGCTGGTGTGGCTGCTCGTCCTTCCACGGCTGGTGCGCGGCGATCAGCCGACAACAACCAGCGACATCGCTGCCGACGCTGACGTGCACGGCCTGCCGTGGAGGAGCCGGACGGCCTGGCTCATCACGTACTACTTCGCGTTGAACACCTTCCTGGGATTCAGCATCCTGACCTGGCTCGCCCCCGCATACCTCGATCGAGGGTGGAGCGCGGAGTCGGCGAGCCGCCTGCTGTCGGCGTTCTTCGCCGTGCAGGTCGCGGCCATGATCGTGTTCCCCGTCATCACCGACCGGACCCGGGACCGGCGACCGCTGCTCGCGTTGTCGATTGGCTGCTCGGCGCTCGGCACGCTCGGCTTGGCTGCCGCGCCCGGCCTCGCCTGGGTGTCGGTGGTCCTGTACGGCCTCGGCCTCGGCGGTGGTTTCGCGCTCGGGCTTGTGCTCCTCGTCGATGTCACAAGATCGCGCGCTGAGGCTGCCCGCCTCTCCGCGATGGTCTTTCTGGTGTCGTACTGCCTCGCGGCTTTAGGCCCGGTCATGGTCGGTGCGCTGCGCGACCTCACCGGGTCGTTCACCCTCGCATTCTGGATCCTGTCCGTCATCGCCGTCATCCATCTCGCGGTGGTCCCGAGCCTGCGACCCGGCCGCCTGCTGTTCACCTGACCCTTGCTTGAGCGCTGATTCCTGCATACCATCCGCATAAATCAACGAGGAGGCGACATGACCACCCTGAGCGTCGAGGACCGGATCCGCCGCATCGAGGACCGGCAGGCGATCGCCGACCTCGCCGTCCTCTACGGCTTCGTCATGGACGAACGGATCGTGGACGGGATTCCGAAGCTGTTCACCGAGGACGCCACCCTGCGCTCCGCGGACGGCGTCTTCGCCGCCAACGGGATCGACGCGATCGTGTCGACCTACCAAGGTCGCTTCGACGTACTCGGCGCCACCAACCACTACACCCATGGTCACGTCATCCGGTTCGACGAGAACGACCCGGACGTGGCAACCGGTCTGCTCGCCTCGCACGCGGAGGTCGTGCGCACCGGCAAGACCATGTGGGTTGCCCTGCGCTATCGCGACGTGTATCGCCGGACGGCTGAGGGCTGGCGGTTCGCCGACCGTTTGATGTCCTACATGTATTACGTCGACGTGAAGGACTACGACGACGTCCTCAAGAGCGACCTTCGGGTGCACGCATACGCGGAGCCAGCGCCCGCGGACTGGCCCGAGACCCTGAAGGGTCAGTCGGTCGAGTGGTTCAAGACGTTCCTGGACTGACTGCCGCTGCCTTCGCGAGCACGTCGTTCCACCCAACTCCGTCCACGAGCGCCTTGCGGTAGGGCATCAGCTCGCGCGTGGCGCCGAGGCCGACGACGGCGTGGACGTGCTCGCCGTCTCCGGTGACAGCGACAAAGGAATCGTCTTCGCCAGACCCGACGACGAAGCGCACCTGGTCGTCAGCGCGGACTCGCCCGACGATCTGCAGCCGGGTGCCGAGCTGGTCGGACCAGACATACGGCATGGCATCGAAGGCCTGGGCCTCACCCAGGACGTTCTTCGCGACCACGCCGGACTGTTCGACCGCGTTCGTCCAGTGCTCGACCCGGATCGATTCGTCCAACCGGGGATGCCACCACCGCGCGACGTCGCCCACCGCCCAGACGTCCTGCACTCCGGTGGCCGCCAGCGTGCTGTCGCAATGCACACCGTCGTCGATCGTGAGCCCAGAACCTTCGAGCCAGCCGGTCGCCGGCACGGTTCCGACACCGACCAGCACCAGGTCGCTGTCCACCTTCGCCCCGTCGCTCAGCCGGGTCGTGAGCCGCCCATGCCCCCCTGTCACGTCGTCGACGCCGACTCCGAGTCGAACGTCGGTGCCGTGTCGCCGGTGCCGCTCGGTCATGAGTTGGCCGAGTTCCGGGCCGAGCCCGCGGACCATGAGCGCGGGTAACGGCTCGACGATGGTCGCCGCGACCCCGCGGCGGTGGGCAGTCCAGGCGACCTCGGCCCCGATGAACCCGCCGCCGACGATGAGCACCCGTTCCGCCCGAGCAAGGGCGTCCCGTAGCGCGAGCGCATCTACCTCCGTGCGCAGCAGGTGCACACCAGGTTGGTCGGTGAGCCGACCCAGCCTCCGCGGCTGCGATCCACAGGCGAGCACCAATCGGTCGAACGACAACCGCCGATCCCCGTCGAGGTCAACCTCCCGGGCCTCGAGGTCAAGCCGTGTCGCGCGCTGGCCGAGGACCAGATCGAGATCCAGTGACGACGCCTGCTCGTCGGTCAGCAGGTCACGAGGCTCGGCGTCATCGCCCGCAAGGTATGCCTTGGACAGGGGCGGCCGGTCGACCGCGACCCGCTCGTGGCTGTCCACGAGGATGAGGGGGCCGTCATGGCCGAGCCGTCGTAGTGCCTGCGCCGTACGTACCCCAGCCAGCGATGCGCCGACGACGACGATCCGCATCGGCACGCGCAGTGCTCAGTCGGCGCTGTTGGTCGCGCCAACCGCAGCGCTGACCACACTGATCGCCCGTTCCGGACAGCTGTCGACGCCGAGCTGGGCCCCGGCCTCGTGCTCGGGAGGGACTGGATCCAACATCACGATGGAGTGGCCATCCTCGGGGTCGAGCTCGTAGACCTCCGGCGCGCTCATATGGCAGACGCCATGACCCTGACAGACGTTGAGGTCGACTCGGACACGCATCGGTGTGGTCCCTTCAGGCTTTCTCGTCCGGGGAATCCAGTATAAGGATTATCACGAAAAGCGGAAGGCTTCCCAGGGTACCCCGCGCCTGGTCGGGGAGTCCGAATCGTGACGATGCGCCGGTATCTGCCCCGCGGAGTCGGCGCTCCCTGAATACTGTCCGTGACAGGTGCCGGGGAGGACCCCATGGGGGCGAAGGTCGAGTTGCACCTCGAGCCATCGAGCGACCGCTTCGACGCGCTCGATGACCGCTGGCTGGACCAGGTCGCCCGCCTGGTCAGTCCGAGCTCGACGAGCAGGTCGGCGATGTCCAGCGTGAGACCACGACACGGTGGAAGGCGCAAAAGGCATCGAGCTCGCGGCGATCATCCTGGCGTTGGGCTCGGCGGGTGTTTTCACCGCGGCCATCGAAGTGGTGAAGTCCTGGCTGCAGCGGGACGACACCCGATCCATGCGAGTCGTGTGGACCGACAGCGGGGAGCTCAAGGAGGTCGAGCTCAAGGGCAGCGACGTCGACGACGCGGCGGTCCAGAACGTCCTGCGCTCCGTCGCCAGCCAGCTGGCCGAGGCGACGTGACCACCCGCACGTACCGCGCGCTGCTGGTCGCGAACTCGACGTTCCCGGCGGATCCGCACAACCTCGCCGACCTGGAAGGTCCGCGCAACGACCCGGCGCTGCTGCGGGACGCCCTCTGCGACCGCGACACCGGGCTTGTGCCGTCGGACAACGTTCGACTGGTCACCGAGCGGACGATGGCCGAGGTGCTGCGCGAGCTCGAGGACTTCCTCCGAGCTGCGACCAGGCAGGACACGTTGATCTTGTACTACTCGGGTCACGGCCTGCTCGACCAAAGCAACGAGCTCTTCCTGTGCACCCGCGACACCCGATCCGACCGGCTGAGGTCCACCGCGGTCAAGGCATCCGACGTCCGTCAAATGATCGACGAGTCCGCGGCTGCTACGACGGTGATCCTGCTCGACTGCTGCCACAGCGGACGCTTCAAGAGCGGTGGAGACCTGCCTGCGACGTTGGCCGGACGAGGCCGCTTCGTCGTAACGAGCAGTCGCGGCGGCGAGCTGGCCAATGACACGAACGTGCGCAACCACGCCAGCTTGTTCACCCACCACATGGTCGAGGGCCTCAAGCATGGAGCGGTTGACCGAGACCACGATGGCATCGTCAACCTGAGCGAGCTGTACGACTACGTCCACGTTGCGCTGACTGAAGCCGGCCGGCAGGTGCCACAGAAGCGATTCGAGGGCGATGGGGACGTCCCGATCGCGTTGCGCACGATGTCGTCGTCCGCTAACCCACAGCCCGGTCTGCTCGACCCGGTGCTCGTCCAGCCCGAGCTCGATGTACCCGACTCGGTCATCGACCTGGGCGAAGTGGAGCCAGACGAATCGCTCCCGCCCGAACGAATCGCTGTGGTCAACCGCGGTGGCGGCACACTGGAGTGGACGGTCGAGTCGAGCGCGGAATGGTGCGTCGCGGAAGCAGAAGACGGAGCGGTCGTCCTACGACTCTCCCCTCAGCCCGGCCCGAACCGGGCCAACGTCTACATTCGCGATGCGATCAGCGGTGCCATCAAGACGGTGCGGGTGAACGTCCGGGTGCGACCAAGCGCGACCTCGCACAAGCCTCCCGCCGGAGCATCGGTGCCGCTCGCGGGGCTGGCTGGTCCACCACGTGCGACCGCGCCGTCCACGCCGGCGGCATCTCCCGCGGCCGCTGCCCCGCCGACCAGCGTTGCACCGTCTCCGTCGTTGCCGCCCGAGCCGCCAACGGATTCGTCCGTGGCGCCGTTAGGAGAGCCACACCCGAGCCCGGTCGATGAGCCAGCGGAGGCACCGCGAGCCCGCCCGAAACTCCGTGAAGCGGCCGCACGTTGGCTGCCATTAGTCGCGGCTGCGCTGGCTGCCGTTTCCGGCGTCGTGCTGCTCTTCTCGGGACTCGAGGCGAGCGAGAGCCTCTTCAACTACTACGGCTTCGACATCATTCTTCGGCACGACAAGCTGCCTGGCCTGTTGCCTGTCCTCCTGTGCGCTGTCTTGCTGGCAATGGCCGGGCTGGCGGCGTTCCGTCCGCGGTGGAGCAGCGCGGCGCTCGGGGTAGCGCTGACGGTTGCCCTCCCGGCCGGTTTCGAACGACTGCGCGAGCACGCCATGTCCGCCTTCGAATGCGAGTGCACGGGTCCGGACGATGGTGTCTCGTTCTTCCGAGGAGCCGTGATCGCGTGCCTGCTCGCCGCCGTCGTCGCGGCCCTCGCTCTCTTGACCAGGGGTGCCTGGACCCGTCGTCGTTGGCTTCCGACCTCCACGATCGTCGTGGGCGCGGTCACGGTGGTGGTCTGGGGCTGGACCTCTCTCCTGAACCTGTACGAGTACTACGAAGATCCGTTCGGGAGCTACGGCTACTTCGGTGGTACCGGCTGGCACGTCATGGCTATCGCATCCGTGGTCGCCGGGATCATCGCGGCCGCATACGTCGTGCCGACCGTCGGCCGAGCCATGCTGGTGGGTGCCATCGCGCTGCCGGTGTTCGCGGCCCTCACCGAGCTCATCTTCGTGATCACGATCATCGACGACGACGGGTACGTGATCTTGGGTGCCGTGCCGGCGGTCATCTGCGCTGGCGTGCTGATCACGCTCGCCGTCCGGGTGATCCTGAAGAGCCGGCGAGGGGACTCGAACCCCTAACCACCCGCTTACAAGGCGGGTGCGCTGCCAGTTGCGCCACGCCGGCGCGCCGAACCATCCGGGTCCGCCGTTCGGCACAGGGTACGCGGCCTCGTGTGCCAAGGTGATCGGCGGTGAATGCCAATCAGGACGACGAACGGTTCCTGCGCGAGGCCGTCGAGCTCGCCGCGGCCAACGTGGACGCAGGCGGCGGACCCGTTCGGCGCGATCGTCGCGCGCGCCGGATTCCAGCTGGCGACCGGCGTGAATCGAGTCACGTCCACCCTCGACCCGACCGCGCACGCCGAGGTCGTGGCGATCCGGACCGCGTGCCAGGAGGTCGGCGACTTCGCGCTGTTCGGGGCCACGCTGTATGCCAGCTGCGAGCCGTGCCCGATGTGCCTCGCCTCCGCGATGTGGGCCCGCGTCGATCGGGTCGTGTATGCGGCCACGCGCGACGACGCGGCCGCCGCCGGGTTCGACGACCGCCGGTTCTATGAGGAGTTCGAAGGCGCCCGCACGTTCGACGTTGGGTGCATACCGGTGCCCGACGCGCTGGCACCATTCGACCGCTGGCGAGCCAAGCGCGGACCGCATCGAATACTGACCCCCTTCCGCAACGATGTGCCGTCGCTTCGAATAGACCGAGGTAACGCCACATCCATCTGCGGCAGTAGAAGTGTCGAGACTTCAGTAGATCCGAACAACGGCACTTCGTTGCGAATCGGAGGTGGGGGTCAGGCGCGGGCGCGGGCGACCTCGTGCATCACGATCGCGGCGGCGACTGACGCGTTCAGCGACTCCGTCTCGGCGTGCATCGGGATCGACACCACGAGGTCGCAGGTCTGGGTCACCAGCCGGGACAGGCCCTTGTCCTCGGAGCCGACGACCACCACGACCGGACCGTCCGCGGCGGAGGCCACATCGCTCAGACGCAGCGGATCCGTTGGCGGCCAACCCGATCACGAAGCAGCCGGCCTGCTGGTACGACTCCAGGACGCGGGTCAAGTTGGTGGCGTGCGCGACCGGCACCCGCGCAGCCGCACCAGCCGACGCCTTCCACGCGGTCGCGGTCATGCCGGCCGCCCGGCGCTCCGGCACCACGACGCCGTGCGCGCCGAACGCCGCCGCTGAGCGGACGACCGCGCCGAGGTTGCGCGGATCAGTCACCCCGTCGAGCACAACGACGAACGGCGACTCCCCAGCCTCCGCGGCCCGGTCGAGCAGATCGTCCGGGTGCGCATACGTGTATGGCGGGACCTGGAGCACCAGCCCCTGGTGAACCCCGCCACCGCTGAGCCGGTCGAGTTCCTGCCGCGGGGCTTCGAGCAGCGGCAGGTTGCGTTCGGTCGCCAGCATCAGGACCTCACGCACCCGGTCGTCAGTGTCGATGCGCGATGCGACGTACAACGCGGTCGCCGGCACCGACGCCCGCAGCGCCTCCACGACCGGGTTGCGGCCGGAGACGATCTCGGTCGACCCCTTCGACGTCCGCCTCGTCGACCCGCCGGCTCGACCCGGCTGCCCCGGCCGCTCGGCTCGCCGATTGGCGGCGGCCGTCCGTCTGCGCCTTTGGGTGGCCCTTGCGCGCCTCGGCCGGCGGGGTCGGTCCCTTCCCCTGCAGCCCCTTCGACCGCTGGCCACCGGAGCCGGCCGTCTGGCCCTTCTTCGAGCCCGCCTTGCGCATCGCCCCACGCCGCTGGCTGTTGCCGGCCATCAGCCGCCGCCCGACAGCGACCACCGCGGACCGTGCGGGGTGTCCTCGATGACGATGCCGGTCGCGGCCAACCGGTCCCGGATCGCGTCGGCCGCCGCGAAGTCCTTGCGGATCCGAGCGGCCTGGCGTTCGTCGAGCAGCACGCGGACGAGCTGCGTCGACGACGCCGCGGGCACCCTCGTCCTTGCTCGCGTCCCACGGGGCTCCACTGCTCCGCCAACGGGTCAGCGCCGAGGACGCCGAGCATCGCGCGCACCGACGCCGCGGCGCCGCGCACCGCCTCGTCGTGACCGCCTTCGCCGAGCAGCTTGTTGCCTTCGCGGACGACGTCGTGAATGGCGGCGATCGCGGCCGGCACCGCAAGGTCGTCGTCCATGGCGGCAACGAAGTCGGCGCAGACGACGCCGGGCTCGACCGGACCCAGCGTCTCGGCGGCGCGATCGAGGAAGCCCTCGATGCGACGGAAGCCGGTCGCCGACTCGTGCAGCGCCTCCTCGCTGAACTCCTGGTGCGAGCGGTAGTGCGCGCTCGTCAGGTACCACCGCAGCTCGATCGGCCGAACCCGCTTCACGACCTCGGAGACGAGCAACGAGTTGCCCAGCGACTTGCTCATCTTCTCGCCGGCGGTGGTGATCCAGGCGTTGTGCAGCCAGTACCGCGCGAACCCGTGCCCGGCGGCCTTGGACTGCGCGATCTCGTTCTCGTGGTGCGGGAACACCAGGTCGAGCCCGCCGCCGTGGATGTCGAACGTCGGGCCGCAGTACTTCTCCGCCATCGCCGAGCACTCCAGGTGCCAGCCGGGTCGTCCCGGCCCCCACGGCGTCGGCCATTGCGGCTCACCTGGTTTCGCGCCTTTCCACAGCGTGAAGTCGCGCGGATCGCGCTTGCCGGCGTGCTCACTGTCGGCGGCCGGCTGCATCTCGTCGATGCGCTGTCCCGACAGCTCTCCGTATGCCGGCCAGGAGCGCACGTCGAAGTACACGTCACCGCCGGCCGCATACGCATGTCCACGGTCGATCAGGGTCTGCATGAGCGACACCATCTCGGTGACGTGACCGGTGGCGCGCGGCTCGTACGTCGGTTGCAGGCAGCCGAGGACGTCGTAGGCCCAGCTGAACGCGCGCTCGTTGCGCATCGCCAGCGCCCAGAACGGGACACCCTCGGCCGACGCGTTGTCCAGGATCTTGTCGTCGATGTCGGTCACGTTGCGCACGAACGTGACCTCGTACCCGGAGTGCCGCAGCCACCGCACGAGCACGTCGAAGTTGACGCCCGAGCGGATGTGACCGACGTGCGGCGGCGCCTGCACCGTCGCGCCGCACAGGTAGATCGACGCCTTGCCGGGCTGCAACGGCTCGAACTCGCGCACCGACCGGGTGGCGGTGTCGTGCAGGCGCAGGCTCACCTGCGCGAGCCTATCCGCGCCGTCGCTCAGGCACGGAGCGCCAGGTCCCGCGCCAGCGCATACGCCTGCCGGGTCGCGAACACCAGCCGCCGCGGTGCGTATGCGTCGCCCAGGACGTGCACCGCGGGATGCTGCCGCTTGAGCTCGGCATACAGCGACGCGTCGGACACACTGCCGCAGGCGAGCACGACCGAGTCGTACTCACCGATCGTGGAGGTCCGCAGCGAATAGACGTTGCGCACGTCGACGCTGGTCGCGCCGATGCGCACCACCTCCTCCATGAACCGCAGGACAACACCCTCATGGCTCAGCCGGCCAAGGATCCGCCGATGATGTAGCGGCCAAGCAGCGGGGCGGCGACCTGCGTCGCGTAGACGACCGTGACCTCGTGCCCTCGGGCGCCGAGGAAGTCGGCAACGGAGAGCGGGGCCACGTGGTCGTCCTGGGCGATGACCAAGGCGCGATGCCCGGGCTCGGCCCGTCCCGCCAGCACGTCGCGGGCATCGACGACGTGAGCCAAGTCGACCCCGGGGATGTCTGGGATGCGAGGCACCGCGCCAGTGGCGACGGCAACGACGTCCGCGCCTTTTGTGAGGACCTTCTTGGCGTCGGCCCGCACGCCGAGCTCGACCGCGACCCCCAGCTCGTGCAGCCGATGGATCTGCCACGCAAGGTATGCGGCATACCCCTCGTGGCGCGGCGCGAGCGCGGCATACCGCAAAGCCCCACCGAGCTCCTCCTCCGCCTCCCACAGATGCACTGCGAACCCGGTTTCGCGGGCCAGCGCGGCGAGCTCCATCCCGGCCGGCCCGCCGCCGACAACCAGAAGCGAGCGCCCCTCGTCGACGCGCGACCAGGGCTCGTCGATCTCGTTCCCGGTATGCGGGTTGACTGCGCATCCGAAGGGCAGCCCTTCCACGTAGCGGCGACTGATGCACTCGTTGCCGCCGACGCAGGGGCGGATCTGCGCGGACCGACCCTCGCGTCCCTTGACGAGCAGGTCGCCGTCGGCGATGTGCGCTCGCGCCATCCCGACGATGTCAGCGTGTCCGGCCGCCAAAACGGACTCGGCAACCTCCGGGGTCGTGATTCGGCCAGTGTGTATGACGGGGAGGCTGAGTGCCCGCTTCAAACTTCCCGAGAGCTCCGCGAACTCGGCGGGCGCGAAGTACGTGGGCTGGATGTAGCTGGGGTTTCCCCACGGGCTGCCGACGACCCCGTGCACGTAGTCGATGAGCCCGGTTGCCTCGAAGTACTGCGCGAGCTCGATCCCCGCTTCGACGTCGTAGCCACCCGGCATCTCCTCGCGGATGTTGATGCGGATCCCCAGCGTCATGCTGCTGCCGACCTGATCCCTGATCGCCTGCAGGACTTCGACCGCGAACCGTGCCCGGTTCGCCAGCGATCCTCCGTAGCGGTCGGTTCTCCGATTCGTGTATGGCGACAGGAACCACTCGTGCAGGTCGTCGTGGTTCAGATGAAGTTCCACGCCGTCGGCTCGACCCCGCCGTGCCAGCTCAGCCGACTCGGCGTACTCCCGCACGAACGAGGCAATGTCGTCGTCGTCCATGACGTGCGGCATCAAGTTGATCGTTGGGGCACTCATCAGCGGTGAGGGACCGTGCGGCATGCCGCCCTGATGCACCATCTGCACGGTCACGGCCGTACCCAGCGCGTGCATGGCGTCGCTGAACTGCTGCACACGTTCGACGAAGAACGGGAGGCGGAAGAAGCCTTCGGTGGCGGCTCCCACCCCGGTGGGCTCGAAGCCAGGGATCAGCACGTTGCGCACATGCGTCGAGAGCGAGCCGACCCAGGCGACACCCGCCCGGGCCCGCTGTTCGAAGTAGGCGATGTTGCGCGCCGCCTCGTCGTCGGTGCCGTAGATGTTGCCGATCGCTGACGCGTGCGGAGGCAACATCACCCGGTTGCGCAGCGCCATCGTGCCGACCGTGATCGGCGCGAACAGATGCGGCAGCGCGGGTGTTTCCGCAACCGTCGCGTCTGGCGGAGCCATCAGATGTCGCGCTCAGGCTTAGGTCGACGTACGAAGACCTTCTCAGGTGTGACGCGGACCAGGACTCGCACGTGGTCGGTGCCGAGGTCGCCCGTGTACGAATGGTTCCTGTACTTGTGCGAAAGCTCTTGGATCAGCTCCGGGCCACCCTCGGTCGTCATGCTCGCCGTGCCGCGGACTTCGATATAGGAGTACGGGTCTCCCGGGTCGAACGCGAGCACGCTGACTCGCGGGTTGCGCAGCATGTTCCGGTGCTTGCGCCGTCCTTCGACGGTGGAGAAGACGACATCCTCGCCGTCGGTCTTGACCCAGATCACCGACAGGTGCGGCTGAGTGTTGGGCTCGACCGCAGCAACGGTCGCGAACACGGGACGCGCAAGCAGGGCTTTGGCGGCGTCGGGCAGGGGCACGTTCACAAGCCGACCGTATGCGGCCGCGCGGCGCCCGGCAGCACAAGTGCGGTGGCGATGCGCAGCCAACCCCTCACCGCGACCGGTCACGCCGAGCCCGTCGGTCGTGGTGCCGGACACCGACACCGCTGCCCCGCCGAGCGCTGCCGACAGCACTGTCTCGGCCTCGGCTCGACGGTCGCCGATCCTGGGCCGCTCCCCGATCACCTGGACCACGACGTTGCCGACCGCATACCCGGCGGCGCCGACCAGACGTGCGGTCTCGGTCAGCAGGACCAAGCCCGAGGCGCCGGCCCACTCCGGTCGCGCCGTCCCAAAGTTGGAGCCCAGATCGCCAAGACCGGCGGCGGACAGCAGCGCATCGCACATCGCGTGCGCGGCGACGTCGCCGTCGGAGTGACCGATGCACCCGGCGGGTTCGTCCTCCCAGAGCAGGCCCACGAGCCAGCAGGGCTGTCCGACCGCGAGCGGGTGAACGTCCACGCCCAAGCCCGACGCGCGGCACGTGCCCGTTCACGGCAGGCTGCCGTGCGCGCGCCGACGGGCGAGGACCGCCTCGGCCAACAACAGATCCAGGGGACGGGTCACCTTGAACGCCTCCTCCGCGCCGCGGACGACCAGCACGCGGACACCCAGTCGCTCGACGAGCGCGGCATCGTCGGTGGCGTCCTCGACGTCGGCCGCATACGCCGCGACGAGCACGTCGCGCCGGAACCCCTGTGGAGTCTGGACTGCGCGCAAGGCGGAACGATCGACGGTCTCGACCACGGTCTCCCCAGTCCGCGGCGTCGACCCGCTTCACGGTGTCCGCCACGGCGATGGCCGGGACAACGGCATCGGCGCCGGCTGCGCACCGCGGCCGCGACCGCATCGACCAGCTCGGCCGGCACCAGCGGGCGCGCGGCGTCATGGACCAGCACCACGTCGACGTCTGGGGGCAAGGACTCGAGGGCCAGGCCGACCGACCCGGTCCGGGTGGCCGCGCCGGCCACGACGCTGACACTCGCCCCGACCTCGTGGTCGCCGAGCAGCGCCCGGACCTGGGTGAGCTCGTCCGGTGGGGCCGCGACCACGACCAGGTCGACCGAGCGCGAGGCAGCCAGGGCCCGGACCGCGTGCACCAGCAACGGGACCCCGCCCAGCAGGCGCAGCGCCTTGGGCACTCCCGGCCCCAGGCGCTCGCCGCGGCCAGCCGCCGGCACGATCGCGGCCGTTCGATGCGGCAGCGCGTCGGGGCTCACGCTGAGCGTCCCTTCCGCTGGCGGGTGTCAGGTTGATCATGACGAAACCGGTTTGGCACGCGCTGATCATGACGAAACCGGTTCGGCGCGCGCTGATCATGACGACACACGTTGCGCACCCGCTGATCATGACGACATCAGCACGAGATCGTCATGATCAGCCTGCCACTGGGCGAGTTGCGTCATGATCGGCGCCGACCCGGGCACCCCGGACAGACGAATCGGGCGGATCGGCCTGCGCGCCGACCGCCCGATCGTCCACTGTTGAACTACGAGGCGAGGACCTCGTCGAGGATTGCCTCGGCCTTGTCCTCGTTCGTCTTCTCCGCGAGCGCCAGCTCGGAGACCAGGATCTGCCGGGCCTTGGCCAGCATCCGCTTCTCACCGGCCGACAGCCCACGCTCGCGCTCACGCCGCCACAGGTCACGCACGACCTCGGCGACCTTGATCACGTCACCCGATGCCAACTTCTCGAGGTTCGCCTTGTAGCGGCGGGACCAGTTGGTGGGCTCCTCGGTGTACGGGGTGCGGAGCACCTCGAAAACTCGGTCGAGTCCTTCCTGCCCCACGACGTCACGAACCCCGACGAACTCGGCGTTGTCGGCGGGGACCCGGACCGTCAGGTCACCCTGGGCGACCTTGAGGACGAGGTAGAGCCGCTCTTCGCCCTTGATGACGCGGGTCTCGATCGCTTCGATCTTTGCGGCCCCGTGATGCGGGTAGACAACCGTCTCGCCGACCTGAAAAACCATGCGTGTTGACCCCTTTCCGAACACCAGGGTAACACGCCCGATGTTGCGGCCCAGGCACGTTTGCCCAGGTCAGAGGCCATGAAACCTGGTCGTGGAGGGCTTGACAGAACGACGATTCCGTGGTCGCGGTCCATGTCCGGTGTTCGGGTCGTGCGCCCCGCGTGGCCGGATGCCGTCGCGGTCGGTGTCGTGCGGTGCGAGACTGCATACGTGAGCGGCGACGGGCCAGCACTCCCGGACCCCGGAGATCGCGACCCACTCGGCGGCGACCTCGGCTGCCGAACGGCACGAGCTCACGGTGCATGTCCCGGATGACGCGCGCGAGCTCGACGGTGACCGACTGGCGCTGCTCACCGAGCTCCGGCAACGCGCCGCCGCGCAGCCCCAGACCTCTGGCCGAGTTGGCGACGGCCAGATTCGGAGTCGTCAAGACCCGGGTTCGCCGGCTGGGCACCACCGGATGGCTGCTGCTCGTGGTCCTGCTGCTGGTCGGGCTCGCCGGCACGCTGGTCAGCGTGTTCGCGCCGCGAGCACCCCTGCCGCTGGACCGCCTCCCACTGGCCTCGAGGGCCGACGCGGCACCCGGCCAGGTCGGCGGCCTGCTGCCCGAGGCCGACGTGTCGGTCGGCGCCCGGCACGGCGACGTTCGCGCGCTCCGCCCAGCCGTTCTCGTCGTCGTACCACCGGCCTGCCTGGACTGTGCGGACGCGCTCGTCAACGTCAGCGCCCAGGCCCGGCAGTACACGCTGGCCACGATCCTGGTGGGCACCCCCGACCAGGAGGACCAGCTCCGCGAGCTCGACCGAGACGGTGCCAGCGGCAGCGCGGTCCAGCTCATCGACCACGACGGCGTCCTGGGCTCCACGTACGCGCTCACCACAACTGCCCCGACGCTGGTCCTGGTGCACGCGGACGGCGTGGTCGGGGCCGTGCTCAGCGCCGAACCGGACGGGCGCTACGAGAGCGCACTCGTCCAGCTGCCACGGCCCGGCGGGGGCCAGTGATCGGCGAGACCGACCGCCGCTCGACGCACGTCCGCGGCCTGTTCAAGGCCGCGCATCCCGGCCCATCGCTGGCCGTCACCGCACTCACGACCGCCCTCGCCGCATCGGTCGGTCTCTCTGCGGGGCGCTGCGCGGTGCTCGCGGCGGCGGTCCTCGCCGGCCAGTTCTCGGTCGGCTGGGCTAATGATCTGCTCGACCGGGAGCGTGACGTCGCGGCCGCTCGTCGCGACAAGCCGGTCGCGCAGGGGCTGGTCAGCGTCGGTGCGGTGCGTACCGCGTGCGCGGTGGCGTTGTTGCTGGCGGTCCCGCTGTCCTTCGTCAATGGCTGGCGCAGCGCGCTCGCCCACCTGATCTTCATGGCCAGCGGGTGGGCCTACGACCTGGGGCTCAAGGCGACCCGTTGGTCGTTCGTTCCGTATGCCGTCGGCTTCGGCGCGCTGCCGGCCGTTGCCACCCTCGCCCTGCCGAGCCATCCGCTGCCACCGGCATGGGGGTCGCCGCCGGCGCGCTGCTCGGCGTCGGGGCGCACGTCGCCAACGCGCTGCCAGACATCGACGAGGACCGCGCCGCGGGCGTTCTCGGTATGCCGCAGCGGCTGGGCGCGCAGGCCGCCCGCAGCGTCGGCGCGGCCGCGCTTCTTGCCGGCACTGCCGCCCTGGCGGTCGGACCCGGGTTCGACGCGCTGGGCGCTGTCGCCCTGCTGGTGGCCGGGATGCTCGCGTTCGCCGCATTCGCGGTCCGGTGGCCACCCACCTCCCGGATGCCCTTCGTGCTGACGGTCCTGCTCGTCGTCGTGGACGTCATTCTGTTGCTGCTTCGTGGTGCTGACCTCGTCTGAGCGGCGTCGCCGGTAGCCTCAGGGCCGTGAATCGCCGCCTCCGCCGCGCCGTTGCCGTGTCGGCCTGCTCATTCGCCCTCGTCGTGACCACCGGCTGCGCGGCCGGCTTCGACGCCCCGACCGAGGAGGACTACGCCCCCGGTGACGGCGCCATCGGCCAGGTCGGTGACCTCAAGCTCCGAAACGTGCTGCTCGTGACCGACGAGAACAACGAGAACGCCGCCGTGATCGGAGTGGTGGTCAACGACGGCGCTGAGGACGACCGGCTGATCGGGCTCGCGGTCGATGGCGAGCAGGTGCGGGCCGAGCTTCCGGCGGACATCGAGGCGGGTCAGGCGCTGTCGATTGGTCCGGTTGACGCAGACATCGTGGCAACGGCCGCGCAGATCGACTTCATCGCTGGCGACTTCGTCGAGGTCGAGTTCGAGTTCGCGTCTTCCGGGTCGATCACGCTGCAGGCGCTGGCTCAAGCGCCGCGCGGGGTCTATGAGGACTACGCCCCGGAGGCACCCGCCACCCCGTTCTCCTCCTAGACCAAGCCGCGAGCGTCGACGCTCAGGGCTCGAACTTGTAGCCCAGGCCGCGCACCGTGACGATGTGCCTGCGGGTTGGCCGGGTCCGGCTCAACCTTCGCGCGCAGCCGCTTCACGTGCACGTCCAGGGTCTTCGTGTCGCCCACGTAATCCGTGCCCCAGACCCGGTCGATCAGCTGCATCCGGGTGAGGACGCGGCCGGCGTTGCGCAGCAGCATCTCCAGCAGCTCGAACTCCTTCAGCGGCATCGGTACTGTCCGAGCGCCGATGGAAACGACGTGTCGGTCGACGTCCATCCGCACCGGCCCGGCCTCGACCACCCCGGGCAGCAGGTCGTCGAGCTCACCGCCGCGGCGCAGCACCGCCCGGATGCGGGCGAGCAGCTCGCGTGAGGAGAACGGCTTGGTGACGTAGTCGTCCGCGCCGATCTCAAGGCCGACGACCTTGTCGATCTCGCTGTCCTTTGCGGTCAGCATGATGACCGGCACGTTCGAGCGCTGCCGCAGCGTGCGGCATACCTCGGTGCCGGTGAGGCCGGGCAGCATCAGGTCGAGCAGCACGAGGTCGGCACCGCTGCGGTCGAACTCCTCGATCGCATCGGGACCGGTGCCCGCGATCGCGACTTCGAAGCCCTCCTTGCGCAGCATGTAGGACAGCGCGTCGCTGAAGGACTCCTCGTCCTCAACCACCAGCACTCGGGTCACGGAAGAGCCTTTCGCTCGGGGATATGTTCGTAGGACGTGCGCGTTGTCACGTCACCGGCAGCCAGGTCCGGTCGCAGCGGCGTGACGTGCCCGCTGACCCGCAGCGGCAGGCGCAGCGTGAACGTGGACCCTGCGCCCTCGAGGCTCCAGACCCGAACCTCGCCGCCATGGTTGGCGCTGACGTGCTTGACGATGGACAGGCCGAGACCGGTACCGCCGGTGGCCCGGGACCGCGCCGGGTCGACGCGGTAGAAGCGCTCGAAGATCCGGTCGAGATCCGCCCGTGGGATGCCGATCCCCTGGTCGGTGACGCTGATCTCCACCCAGGCACCATCCTGGCGGGTCGCGACCCCGATCTTGGTCCGCGGGTTGCTGTACTTCACGGCGTTGTCCAGCAGGTTGCGGAGAGCCGTCACCAGCTGCTCGGGGTCGCCATAAATCCGCAGTCCGGTGTCGCCGCCGACCGCCAGGCTGATCTGCTTCGCGGTCGCGGCTGTCCGGGTGCGGTCGACCGCATCGGCGATCAGCTCGTCGACGCAGACCTCGTCGGCATGCGACAGCGGGTCGTCGCTCTGCAGTCGCGACAGGTCGATGAGCTCGTTCACCATCACCGACAGCCGGGTCGCCTCGTGCTGCATCCGGCCGGCGAATCGACGCACCGACTCTGGGTCCGAGGCAGCATCCGCGGAGGCCTCGGCAAGCAGGATGAGCGCGCCGATCGGCGTCTTCAGCTCGTGGCTCACGTTGGCCACGAAGTCACGCCGGACGTCGTCCACCCGGCCCTTCGCGGAGCGGTCCTCGACGATCAGCAGCACCAGCTCGCCGGGCAGCGGCGCGACCCGGACCGCGAGGTCGGTCGGCCGTCGGGTGCCCCGCCGTGGCGCCTCCACCTCGACGTCTCGGATCCGGCCGTCGCGGCGCACCGCCTCGGACAGGACTCGCAGCTGCTCGTTGGCCAGTCGGCCGTCGCGCACGACACCGAGCGCGGCCGCCGCGCTGCCGGCGCGCAGCACGTCGCCATCCCGGAGCACGACCCAGGTGTCGGGCAGCACCGACAGCACCGAGGCGGCGGCAGGCTCCAGGGCGAGGAGGCTCCGGCTCGGGTGCCTTGGTCTGGATCCGTTCGCTGACACGGAACGCGAACATGGAGCCGGCGCCGACGAGCAATCCCACCAGCCCGCCGACCAGCACTGCCCAGTCCGCACTGACCACAACGATCAGGGTAGATGTCGCGGCGGCATGCCTTGACCAGCCAGCCCGTGCAGCCGACCGCGTCGAGGAACTGTTCACCGGGGGTCCGGAACGCGTTCACCGGCCGGTTGCAGCGGACGCCCGTAGGGTGGACGTCGTGCGCGATCGCTATCACGAGCTGCTCGACTCGATCACCGACGACCTCATCGAGATGAACCGGGTCGTGGGTTCCATGATCCAGCGGGCCACCGACGCCCTGCTCGAGGGTGACCTGCAGAAGGCCGAGAGCGTCATCACCGCAGACACCGAGATCGATGCAGCGAACCGTCAGGTGGAAGCGGTGTCCACCGACCTGATCGCGCTGCAGCAGCCGGTCGCGACCGACCTGCGGATCGTGGTCGCGGCGATCCGGATCGCCGCCACCCTCGAGCGCATGGGCGACCTGGCCCGGCACATCGCCAAGGTGGCCCGGATGCGCTACCCGGAGAAGGCCCTGCCGCCCGAGGTGGTGCCGATCTTCCGCGAGATGGGCGATCTGGCGGTCCAGATGAGCGCGACGACGGGCATCGTGATCGCGGACAAGGACGTCTCGGTGTCGATGAAGCAGCTCGAGACCGACGACCGGATGGACGAGCTGCACCGGCAGCTGTTCGGCACGCTGCTGGACGATGCCTGGCCGTACCCGGTCGAGGTCACCATCGACATCACCTTGCTGTCGCGCTACTACGAGCGCTTCGCCGACCACATGGTGTCGATCGCCAAGCGGGTCGTGTTCCTCACCACCGGCGAACGGGTCGACGAGGTCGTCTGAGTCTCAGCGACCCTGGTTCTTGACGGCTTCGATCGCGGCCGCCGCGGCCTCCGGGTCGAGGTACTCCCCGCCGGTCACCGTGGGCCGCAGTTGCGCGTCCAGCCGGTAGACAAGCGGGATCCCGGTCGGGATGTTCAGGCCGACGACCGCCTGCTCGTCCATTCCGTCCAGGTGTTTGACGGTGGCACGCAACGAGTTGCCATGCGCCGCAACGAGCACGGTGCGTCCCTCGCGCAGATCCGGGACGATCCCGTCGTACCAGTAGGGCAGCAACCGATCGACGACATCCTTGAGGCACTCGGTCGACGGCCGCTGCTCCGGTGCCAGCGCCGCATACCGCGGGTCGTTGGTCTGCGCGTACTCGTCGTCGTCCGGGATGGGCGGCGGTGGCACGTCATAGGACCGGCGCCAGAGCATGAACTGCTCCTCGCCGTACGCCTCGAGGGTCGCCTTCTTGTCCTTGCCCTGGAGTGCTCCGTAGTGCCGCTCGTTGAGCCGCCACGAGCGACGCACCGGAATCCAGTGCCGTTCAGCGGCATCCAAGGCGATCTCAGCCGTCCGGATCGCGCGTCGTTGCACGGACGTGTGCACGACGTCCGGCAGCAGGCCGGCTTCGGTGAGCAGCCGTCCACCTCGCGCGGCTTCGGTCTCCCCCTTCTCGGTCAGACCGACGTCGACCCAGCCGGTGAACAGGTTCTTGGCGTTCCACTCGCTCTCGCCGTGGCGGAGCAGGATCAGCGTGTATGCGGCGTCGTCTCCGGGCACGCCCGCACTCTACGACCGGACCGGCGGGCCTGGCCGGGCGTCTGGGTCGGCAAATCGGGCGAAGGCCCGCAGGTTGTCGACCGGCTCGCCCCGGCTGGTCCGCCAGGCCCACTCGCGCCGGATGGCAGACCCGAACCCGATCTCGAGCGCCTGGTCGAATGTGGAGTCGGAGTACTCCAGCACGCAGCCGAGCAGCCGGTCGAGCTCGTCCTCGGTCACGGCATGCAGCGGTACGCGCCCGACGAGATAGACGTCGCCGAGGTGGTCGACCGCGAAGTGCACGCCGTAGAGCCGGGCGTTGCGCTCGAGCAGGAAACGGTAGAAGGCCTCGTGGTTCTCATCCGGGTGTCGGACCACGAAGGCCTCGAGCAGCAGGCTGTGTGCACCTAGCTGAAGCAGGAGGTTCGTTGCGAGCTTGTGCTCCCCCTTGAGGTTGACGACGAACACGCCGTCGCCGACCTGCTCGTGGGTCAGCTCACGTTCGGCGAGCACCGAACCGATCAGCGCGTCGAGGTCGGTCACCGGGCCGACGCCCGCAGCTGCAGCCGCCCCGCGTGGGCGAGCGCGTCCGCATACACCTCGAGCATGGCGCCGGCGGTGGCCGGCCACCCGAACCGCAGTGCGTGTTCGCGCGCCCCGGCGCGCAGGATGGCCAGTCGCTCCGGCCGGCCGACCAGGTCGAGCAGCACCTTCGCGTAGTCCCCGGGGTCGTGGCCGGAGATCAGCACCCCCGACTCACCGTCGGCGACCGCGGTCCGCAGCCCACCCACAGCGGCGGCGACCACCGGGGTGCCGCACGCCTGCGACTCGACCGCCACCAGGCCGAAGGACTCCGAGTAGGACGGGACGACCGTCACGTCGGCCGCCCGGTAGTAGTCGGCCAATCGGTCCTGCGGCACCGGCGGGGTGAACCGGACGATGTCATCGACGCCCAGGTCGATCGCGAGGTCCTGGAGCTGGGTCGGGTGGGCGAGACCGGTACCGCTCGGCCCGCCGACCACCTGCACGACCAGCCGGCCGCGCAGTTCGGGCTGGGCACTGAGCATCCGGGCCGCGGACCTGATGAGCACGTCGGGCGCCTTCAGCGGCTGGATCCGACCGACGAACAGCAGCATCACTGCGTCTGCCCGCGACGCCGATCGACTCGCGCGCGGTCCGTTGCGAGCCGGGGGCGAAGCGCTCCAAGTCGACGCCTGGCGCGACCACGGCCACCTTGTCGGGATCCGCGCCGTAGAGCCGGACGAGTCCGGCCGCCTCCTCGTCCGTGTTGGCCACGAGGCGGTCGGCGACCTCGACCACCTGGATCTCGCCGATCTCGCGCATCGCCGGCTCGGGGGTGTCGCCCTCGGCGAGGGAAGCGTTCTTGACCCTCGCCATGGTGTGCATCGAGTGGACCAGCGGCACGCCCCAGCGCTCCTTGGCCAGCCACCCCACCTGGCCGGACAGCCAGTAGTGCGAGTGCACCAGGTCGTAGTGGCCCGGGTCCCGTTGTGCCTCGGCCCGCAGCACGCCGGCGGTCACCGCACACAGCTGTCCGGGCAGGTCCTCCTTGGCCAGCCCCTCGAACGGGCCGGCGGTGACGTTGCGGACCAGCACCCCGGGTGCCAGCTCCACCACCGGGCGGCAGGTCGCTGCGCGTCGCCCGGGTGAAGATCTCGACCTCGGTACCGAGGGCGGTCAGCCGGCGGGCCAGCTCGACGATGTAGACGTTCATCCCGCCGGCGTCGCCGGTGCCCGGCTGGTCCAGCGGCGAGGTGTGCACGGACAGCATCGCGATGCGCCGAGGCGCACTGCGCATCGCCCGCACGCTCATGGCTGCCCTTCCGTCGCTCGATGTGCCGGTGGTTGAACCGCCCACTACCCTGCCCGCATTCCCGGGGAGCAACCACCCCACCTCGCAACGATGTGCCGCCGCTTCGGATAGGCCGATAGAACGTCACATCCATCCACGAGCCAGGCGTGGATGGATGTGGCGAAACCTCGGTCTCTTCGAAGCGGCGGCACATCGTTGCGAAATGGGACGGTCCAGTCACGGTGGGCTCGGCGGCGGCTCCTCGCCGATGACCTCTCGGTATGCGGCCGCGAATGCGGCATACGCGGCGTCACCGAACAGGACAAACCGCACCTCGTCGAGGTCTGCACCGTGCTCGCGGGCGGTCCGAAGCGCGACCCGAGCGCCGTCGTCCATCGGCCACCCGTAGATCCCCGTCGAGATTGCTGGGAAGGCGACCGAATGCGCGCCGAGCGAGCGGGCCACCTCGAGCGAGCGCCGGTAGGCCGACTCCAGCACCGCTGTCCGGTCCACAAGCCGGCTCCAAACCGGTCCCACGGTATGGATCACGTGCTTGGCGGGCAGTTCGCCGGCTGTGGTCGCAACTGCGTCCCCGGCCGGGAGCCCGTCGGGATAGGTGGTCGCCCGCAGCTCGCGGCATGCGGCGAGGATCGCCGGGCCGCCGCGGCTATGGATCGCGCCGTCCACCCCGCCGCCCCCGAGCAGGGAGGAGTTGGCGGCATTGACGATGGCGTCCACGGCCGCCTCGGTGATGTCGCCTGACTGCAGCGTGATGGTCACGGGCTGATCCGCACCCGCAGCCGACGGTTCGCCTTGCCCTTGTTCTCGACCTTCACCACCTCGATGCCGCCGATCTGCCGGGTCGAGGCGACGTGCGTGCCGCCGTCGGCCTGGACGTCGAGGCCGACGATGTCGACGATCCGCACGATCTCGAGGTCGGGCGGCAGCAGGTTGGTCGCGGTCCGGATGATGTCCGGGATCTTGAAGGCTTCGTCCCGTGGCAGGTTGTCAACCAGGATCGCCCGATCCGCGGCGATCTCAATCGCGCACGCTACGGCCAGCCGGTCCTTGAGGTCCGGTGGTACATCCGGCAGGTCGAAGTCCATCCGCGCTTCGAGCGGTTCCATGTTGCCGCCGGTCACGAGCGCACCGAAGTCGCGGAAGACCACGCCGGCCAGCAGGTGCAGCGCCGAATGGGTGCGCATCAGCGCGCTCCGACGCTGGTCCTCGATCGCGCCGCGCACGCTCGCGCCGGCTGGCGGAACCGGGTCACCCTCGCGCGGTACCAGGACCGGGTCGTCGCCGCGACGCACGCCGTCGATCCTGGTCTCGACCCCGCCCCACAGGAGCACGCCGTGGTCCGGCGGCTGGCCGCCACCGCCCGGGTAGAACGCCGACCGGTCGAGCACGATGCCTGCCGGCGATGAGTCGAGGACAACCGCGTCCCATTCGCGCAGGGTCGCGTCGGTGAGCTCGAGCCGCTCGGTGCGCGTGGACGGTCCGCTCACGGGTTCGTTACCAGGGTCCGTAGGGACCCATGCGCTCCCCACCGCGCCCGCGACCGCCGCCGCCGTACTGCTGCAGCTCCGGTCGGATGCCGAACAGGTAGACGAGCGCGGCCACCAGACCGATCAGGTTCCAGAACGCGAGCGGGCTGGTGACCACCCCGGCCATCAGCGCGATCCCCAGCACGATCAGCCAGAAGTTCTTGGGCTGCTTCCCGACCAGGTCGTATGCGGACGCGGGTCGGCGCGCGGCATCGACGAACGCGAACGCCTTGACACCGACGGTCAGGAAGTACAGCGCAAGGCCGACGATTCCTTGCACGCCGAAGAACAGATCCACAGCGTTACTCTACGGCTCACACCGTGAGGCCCTTGCGCAGCAGCAGCAGCCCGCCGAGCAGCGCCAGCCCGCCGACGACGATCTGCCACGGCAGGCTGAACGCCAACGCCAGGCAGCCGACCAGACCGACGATCGCGAGCGCCCGCGGTTCGGGCCGCTCCGCCTTCTCCAGGGTGAGGGCGGCCGAGTTCGCGACGACGTAGTAGATGAGGATCGTGAACGCGCTGAAGCTCACGGCACCGACCAGCCCGCCGAAGAACACGACGAGCAGGACGACGATGCCGACGAGCAGTTCCGCCCGCCACGGCACCGAACGTCGCTCGTCGACGACCGCGAGCGCGGTGGGCAGGTCGCGCTGCGCGGCCATCGCAAAGACGGTGCGGCCGGTACCGACGACCAGGTTGAGCAGGACGGCGAACGCGGCGACCGCCGCCGCGGCCTTGACGAGCGGCACCAGGCCGGCGCGGCCGGCGGCGTCGACGACGTCCGCCAAGCGGGATGGTCGACGCGGCCAGCCGGTCCGGGCCGAGCACGACGAGGCAGGCGAGCGCGACGGCCGCATACACGAGCAGGGCGATGGCCAGCGCGATCGGGACCGCGCGCGGGATTGTGCGCGCCGGGTCGCGCACCTCCTCGCCGAGGGTCGCGATCCGGGCGTAGCCCGCGAACGCGAAGAACAGCAGCGCCGCCGCACCGAGGACCCCGGCGACGCCGTCGGGAGGGTCGGCCAGTTCGAGCGACTGCTGCTCCGGGCTCAACAACGCAACCGCGACGACGACCGCAAGCACCGTCAACAGGACCGCGACGAGCACGCGGGTGACGCGCACCGTGCGCGAGACGCCGGACAGGTCGAGCGCGGTCGCGAGCACGACCGCGCCGATCGCGACCGCGCGGGCCCGCTCCGGCCAGGCGTATGCGCCGACCGCGAGGGCGGCCGCCGACGCGGAGGCGATCTTGCCCGCGACGAAGGCATAGCCGGCGAGCGCGCCGACGGTTGGCGTGAGCCGCTCGCGGCCGTAGACGTAGGCGCCGCCGCTCTCCGGGTACAGCGCAGCAAGCCTCGCCGTCGACATCGCGTTCGCGAACGCGACCACCGCGGCGATCACGAGCGAGACCAGCAGCCAGGAACCGGCGCGGGCCGCCGCCGGCGCGAACACAACGAAGACGCCCGTGCCGAGCATCGACCCGAGGCCGATGACGACGGCATCCTGCAGACCGAGGCGGCGGGACAGCCGACTCGGCGGCTGGGTCGTCACCCGGGGGAGTCTGCCTCAGGCAGGTGAACGCTCGGGGTCGATGCCGAGCTCGGCGAGCAGCCCTCGAACCCGGGCGTCGATGTCCTCAACGATGAGGCGTACATCCTCAACCGGTCGGCCGTGCGGGTCCTCGACCTCCCAGTCCAGATAGCGCCGGCCCGGGAAGTACGGGCATTCCTCGCCGCAGCCCATCGTGACGACGACGTCGGCCGCCCGGACCATCTCGGCGTCGAAGCGCTGCGGTACGGCGTCGACGGTCAGCCCACGCTCGGCGAGGACGGCACGGACCTCGGGGTGTACGGCATCGGCGGGCTCGCTGCCGCCGGACAGCACGGTCAGCCGATCCCCGGCATACGCGCGCAGCAACGCAGCCGCGGCCTGGGAGCGGCCGGCGTTTCGGCGGCAGGCGACCAGCACCGTGGGCGACTCGGTCATCGTCGGCCCAGAACGCGCTGCAGGGCGTCCAGCTGCGCCGGCACCACGGCGTACCAGACCCAGGTGCCGCGCTTGTCGGCCGTGACCAGCCCGGCCTCGCGCAGCACCTTGAGGTGATGACTCACCGTCGGCTGACTGCGGCCGACCGGTTCGACCAGGTCGCACGCGCATACCTCGCCGTTCTCGGCAGTCGCGATCAGGTTGAGCAGCTGCAGCCGGACGGGGTCGCCGAGCGCCTTGAACGCGTCGGCAAGCACCTGAGCGTCTGCCTCGGCCATGGCTGCGCGGCGGATGGGCGCGCAGCAGTCTTCAAGGTCGAGCACCGCGAGGGGTGTGCCGACGACCATCGAAATGCCCTCCTCCATCGCATTGACGGCGATCAATGTGTCAGCATACATTGACCTCCATCTATATCGACAGTCATCGATGGAGCCATAGCGAATGTGGACGTTGGCGGGGTTGGGAGCCCGTCCCAACCCCGCCAACGTCCACGTTCGCGGAGATCAGGAGGACGGGATGGGACGCGTTCAGCTGGCACTCAACGTGGACGACATCGACGAGGCGGTCGACTTCTACCGCCGGCTGTTCGGCGCCGAGCCGGCCAAGCGACGCCCGGGGTATGCGAACTTCGCGGTGGCCGACCCACCGCTCAAGCTCGTGCTCATCGAGAACCCCGGGGTCCGGCGGCACGCTCAACCACCTCGGGGTCGAGGTCGAGTCGACGGCTGAAGTCGGCGCCGCGACGCAACGGCTCGCGGCGCAGGGGCTCGCGACCAAGGTCGAGGACGACGTCAGTTGTTGCTACGCGGTGCAGGACAAGGTCTGGGTCGAAGGCGCCGACGGGGAGCCCTGGGAGGTGTACACGGTGCTCGCCGAGGCCGACCAAGGGCCGAGTGCCTGCCCTGCCGACTCCCCGTGCTGCGCCTAGTCATCTCCGCGAATGTGGACGTTCGCGGGGTTGGGAGGTCTCCCAACCCCGCCAACGTCCACATTCGCAGAGGTCAGGGGACCACGGCCCGCACGGCGCCGACCGGCTGACCGCCGCCGAGCAGGACGGTCTCGCCGTACCGGTCGAGCGAGCTCCCACTGCACCCAAGTGACCGCAGGATCGATGCGGTGACCACCTCTCGGGCCCGGATGGCGCCGTCATTCACCTTGAGGGCGAAGGCTCGACCATCGGCCAGCGCCGCTCCGACGACGCCCTCGGCGCCGTCCTTCATGAGGAGCCCGTCGATCGTCAGCATGTGGTCTGTCACATCCCGGCCTTCGCTCCCGCCAACCATCCACGGGAATGCGCGCATCGCATCGGCGACCCGGCGCTCGGCGCTGCCCGGGTCGGCAAGCACCAGTCGACGGAACGCGCCCGCCAAGGCCCGCAGCGACGTCGACAGCACCGGCGCGCCGCATCCGTCCGTGCCGACCGCCGCAACCGGCAGATGGGTGAGCGATTCGAACGTCTCGCGCAGCGAACGCTGCAGCGGGTGCTCAGGGTCGAGGTACGTCGTGATATCCCAGCCGTTGAGTGACGAGGTCACGATCATCCCGGCGTGCTTGCCCGAGCAGTCGGAGGCGATCCGCTGCGGCGGCAGGTGATCGCCGATCCACTGCTTTCGAGCCAACAGGCCAAGCGGCTCGGCCTCCGGTGTCTGGAGCGCGGTGATGTCGAGTCCGACCGTGCTCAGGATCGCCGCGACCCCGTCGAAGTGGACCGTCTCACCGGAGTGCGACGCGGTGACCAAGGCGAGCAGCTTGTCGGGCAGGTCGAGGCCGAGCCGCACCATGCCGACGGCCTGCAACGGCTTGTTCGACGACCGCGGGAACATCGGTGCGTCGACGTCGCCGGCCGCATACGAGACCTGGCCGTCGGGGTCGAGAACCACGACCGAGCCACGGTGCTCGCCCTCGACGAAGCCGGACCGCACAACCTGAGCGAGGACCGGATGCGCGTCGCTCATGCCGCCGCCCGCCGGTCCTTGACCTGCAGCAGCTCGCGGGCGTCGGCGGTCGACATCGCCGGCCGGTCAGCCAACACCGCGAGCGTCGACGCACGCTCGACGAGCTGCGCATTGTCGCGAACCGGGACTCCGCGGGTGAAGGTCAACGTGTCCTCCATGCCGACCCGAAGGTGACCGCCGGCCGACAGGGCCGCGAGCGCGACCGGCAGCGTGCTCCGTCCCACGCCGGTCGCGGACCAGGTCGCCTCGCCGGGGAGCGCGGCCACCGCGGCCACCAGAGCAGGCGCCGTGCCGGGCATACCGCCGGGGACCCCCATCACCAGGTCGCAGTGCACCCGGCCGCCAAAGGGCGGGCCGTGCTTGTCGAGCAGTCGATGCAGCGCGGTGACGTGACCGAGGTCGAATAGCTCGAACTCGGGCACGACCTCCTGCGCCTGGGTGCGCTGGTACAGCTCGACCATGAATTGCCACGGGTTGAGAAAGACGTCGTCGCCGAAGTTGACCGTGCCGCAGGTCAGCGAACAGGAGTCCGGATCGGCGTCGAGCACGCGGAGTCGATCCTCGAAGGAGTCGTGCACGCTCCCGCCGGTCGACAGCTGGACGACCAGCGTCGTCTGCTCGCGCAGCGCCGCCACGGTGTCCTTGAGCCGCTGCAGGTCGAGGGTCGGCTTGGCGTCGTCGTCGCGGATGTGCACGTGCACCATCGCGGCGCCGGCGGCCTCGCACGCCCGGGCAGTGTCGACGAGCTCGTCGAGGGTGACCGGCAGCCCGGGTGCATCGGCCTTCGCGGTCTCGGCGCCGGTGGGGGCGACCGTGATGAGCGTGGTGGCGGGCATGCCCGGCATCGTGCCACGCGCACGCGCTGGGTCGGGTTTGGCAGGATCGCCGACCGTGCGCGCAGTGGTGCAGGTCGTGACGTCCGCCTCGGTCTCGGTCGGCGACGAGGTGGTCGGGCGCATCGATCGGCCCGGCCTGGTGGTGCTGGTCGGCGTGACGCATACCGATGACGAGCGGGTTGCGGCGAAGCTGGCCGCGAAGGTGCACGAGCTGCGCATCTTCCGCGACGAGACCTCGGCCGCGGATCGCGGCGCTCCGCTGCTGGTCGTCAGCCAGTTCACGCTGTATGCGGACACCCGCAAGGGCCGGCGGCCGTCGTGGTCGGCGGCTGCGCCCGGGGAGGTGGCTGAGCCGCTGGTGGCGTCGTTCGTGGACGCATTGCGGCACCGGGGCGCGCACGTCGAAACCGGCGTGTTCGGCGCGATGATGCAGGTGGCCCTGGTCAACGACGGGCCGATGACCGTGTTGCTCGAGGTGTGATGACCTTCGTCCTGCTGCACTCGCCACTGCTCGCACCGGAAGGCACGTGGGGTCGGCTGCCGTCGTTGCTGCCGGAGGAGTGTCATCGTCGTCCGGGTCGAGGACGACCTCGAGCCGCCCTATGCCCGCCGCTATGTCCACCAGGCAGCAGGCCAGGTCGGCGACGGACCGGTCACGCTGATCGCGCATAGCGGCGCGGGACCGCTCGTTCCCGGCGTCGTGACCGCGCTTTCCCACCGCGGCATCAGCGTGGACGCCGCGGTCTTCGTCGATGCCGGTATGCCTGCGCCGGGGCGCTCTCGACTCGAGTGCCTTGCGGGCGAGTCGGCCGAGATGGCCGCGGAGTTCGAGACGCTGTTCGCGGCCGGCGGCGCTTACCCAGACTGGACCGCGGAACAGCTCGCCGAGCTGGTGCCCGACCCGGCGGTCGTCCTCGCCGCCGTCCGCCCCCGCGACGAGGGCTTCTGGCGGGAGCCGCTGCCAGCAGTGCGGCTGCCTGACGATCTGCCCGGCGGGTACGTCCAGCTGTCGGCCGCATACGAAGTGAACGCAGCGATGGCGCGCGGCCTCGGCTGGCCGGTGGTCAGCGCCGATCTCGGCCACTTGGCCATGCTGGGCGAACCCGCGGCGGTCGCGGCGTTGATCCGCCAGGTGCTGCCCTAAGGCGCGACGACGATCTCTTGGGTCGCAGGGATGCCGACGACCGTCACAACCGCGTCGGCCGGGATGTTGCGCTTGACGACCGCCAGCGCGATCGGACCGAGCTCGTGATGGCGCACCGCGGTCCCGATGAATCCGACGGTCCGGTCCTCGAGCACGACGTCGTCGCAGTGCTGCGGGAGCGTGTCCTGCGAGCCGTCCAAGTGCAGCAAGACCAGGCGGCGCGGCGGCCGGCCGAGGTTCTGCACGCGCGCCACGGTTTCCTGCCCGCGGTAGCAGCCCTTGTCGAGGTGCACCGCCGAGCCGATCCAACCGACCTCGTGCGGGATCGTGCGATGGTCGGTCTCGAAGCCAAGCCGTGGCTGCTTGGTCTCGACGCGCCGCGCCTCCGCCGCCCACATGCCGGCTGGATGGTCGTATGCGCCGAGCACGTCGGTGAGCATCGCCCGCGGAACGAACGACTCCCGACCGTATGCCCGGGCGACGGCGGGCCCGATCGACGGTGTTGTGCCCGCGTCAAGCACGACGGCGAACTCGTCGCTGACGTCCTCGACGGTGACGTCGCTCCAGAACTTCATCCGCTCGAGGTACTCGCGCAGCCCGTCCGCCCGCCCCGGCTCGACGTGCGCGAGCACCGCCGCGCCGTCGTCGACCAGCGCGAGGTGGTGCTCGACGTGGCCGTGCGGTGACAAGACGAGGGCCTGCGTGCCCTCCCCCGGCTCGAGCTGCTCCAGATGCTGGCTGGTCAGCGAGTGCAGCCAGGTCAGCCGGTCTGGGCCGGAGATGCGCAGCACCGGACGATGCGACAGGTCCACGGCCGCCCGTCCTGCAGCCAGCGCGCGCTGCTCGGCGACCGGGTCCCCGTAGTGCCAGGCCGCGCCCGCGTCCGGACCGGCCTCGACCGTGACCGCGGTGGTCGACGTCATGCGTCGCCCTTGGCTGCGCAGTCGGCGCACCGGCCGTAGATCGCGAAATGCTTCACGTCCGAGTCGAACCCGTGGACCGCGGCCAGTGTTCCCACGAAGTCTGCGGCCAGCTCGACATCCGCCTCGGCCACCTTGCCGCAGTCGCGGCATACCAGATGGAGATGGTCGGTGTCCTCGGCCGCGTGGTAGGTCGGGGCACCGTGGCCAAGGTGTGTATGCGCGACCAGCCCGAGCTCCTCGAGCAGCTCGAGGGTGCGGTACACGGTCGAAACGTTGACGCCGTCGTCCTGGACGCGGGCGGCGACGTCGTCGGGCGTCGCGTGCCCGAGATCACGAACGGCCTCGAGCACTGCCACCCGTTGCGGCGTCAGCCGCAGCCCGCGGCGGCGGAGCTGAGCGGTGAGATCCGGATCAGTCACGGTGGTCAGGCGACCCGTTTGAGCCGCGCGGACAGGTGCGGCTGCAGGGGTTCATCCATGGCGGCCATGTCGAAAGCCCACATCAGGTCGCCCTCGACCACGCCGTACAGCCGGTGGCCGGCGGTGTAGGGCTTGGCGGTCTCGGTGCGGGCGACGACATCGGTTCGCAGCTCGACCTTCGGACCGGTGACCTCACCGACGTAGATCTCGGCGAACCCGGTCGGGTGCGACAGCACGACCTCGAGCTTGCCGTCCGGCTTGGGCCGCCAGTAGCCGGACTCGGTCGCTGCCGGACGCAAAAGCTCGCCCGCGTCGTCGAGCAGCCAGGCGCGCGAGTGGTATTCGAGGAAGAGCCGGCCGTCGTGCCGGAAGCTGATCTCCTGGCCAAACCGGAACTCCTGCTCGATCGTCGGGTAGCCGCCCACGCCCGCGCCCTGCCAGGTGCCGAGGAGGAAGGCCAGCGGCTTGAGCTCGACGGGCAACTCGGTGGTGGTGAGCTCCACCGGCTCAGCCCTGACCCTTGTAGAGCTTGTAGACCACGTAGGCCGCGAACCAGGTGACGGCGATCCCGACCAGCACGAGCAGGCTCGTGTACACGATCTCCAGCACCCGGCGAGTCTACCGTTGGCCCGTGGCGCGATCGTTGGTCGTGAAGGTGACGGCGGGGGCCGAGGAACTCGAGCGTTGCAACCAAGGGTTCACTGTCGCGGCGACGGCGATTGCGGCGGGCACCGAAGTGTCGCTGTGGCTGACGGGTGAGGCGACGTGGTACGCGGTCCCGGGCCGGGCCGAGGCCTTCCATCTGCCCGAGGCCGCACCGTTGGCCGATCTGCGCGATGCCGTGCTGGCCGGTGGTCGGATCACGGTGTGCACGCAGTGCGCGGCGCGGCGCGGCCTGGCCGCGGCCGGACTGATCGAGGGTGTGCGGTTGGCCGGCTCAGCCACCTTCGTCGAGGAGATCACCCAGCCCGACGTCCAGGCGATCGTCTACTGATCTCCAAGATCACGGTCTCCCGAGCAGAATCGTGCGCTGGTGCACGATTTTGCTCGGGAGATGGTGATCATGACGCTTCTAGAGCGGCCAGGGTCTGCTGGACAACGCGCACCACGTGCTCGGGTCGACGGACGATGTCGTCGTAGGTGAAACGCAGCACCGTGTAGCCCGCCCGCACGAGACGGTTCTGCCGAGTTCGATCGGACTGGAACCGGTCGGCATCGTGATAGCGCCGCCCATCGACCTCGATGATCAAGCGGGCACCCGGAAAGAGAATGTCAGCGATGCCGATCAGACCCGATGCGTCGCTCACCGGGGCGTTCGCCACCCACCCACGGATTCCCGCGGACTTCAGCAGCAGGATCAGCCGTGCTTCGAGCCACGAGTGAGCCCCATCGACGCTCTCGGCGAGCAACTGCAGCAGCTGCGGGGTTCCTCGCCACCCCGTCCGATGTCGGACAGCCTCGGCGAGCTCGACACGGCGCAGCCAGTCACGTTGGACAGCCCGGTAGTAGAAGGTGCGGGCGTCAACCAAGGCGATCGACGCCAACACGTCGACCACGGTGCGCATACGCGACGTGACGTGCAGACCGTTCAGGTCGACGACGTCGGCCGCGGCGAGCGGGTGCTGATGGATCTCAATCCCCGCCGCGCGCAGGTTCCGCCGTGGATCGACGGTCACATGGAAGCCGGCGACGGCATCCATGCCGTACAGGGCGGCGGCGGCGCCGTGACTCACCACACCGCCGGTCAGCAACATCAAGGCCCGGGCGACCTGCCGTGGTCCGATCGACGTACTCGCACTGACGAATGCGGTTGCCACGACGACTCGCCACTCTTGGTCGGTGATCAGCCGGTTGATTCGGCGATAGGACATACCCGCGCGAGCAGCTTGCGCGCGGGTGAAGACTCCGTCCTGCCACCGGGCCACGTCAGGAATCGAACGCATGACGCGCGATCCTGACCGAAAGCCCAGGATCGTGCGTCGCGATATCCACAGGCGCCACCAAGATCACCATCTCCCGAGCGAAATCGCGCATCAGCGCACGAAATCGCTCGGGAGACGGCGATCTTGACGGTTCTTACACAGGCAGCGCGACCTCGACCTCGGAGATCCCGCCCTGCTGGGCGACGATGGCACGGTCCACCGTGGCGCCCGGCGCGAGCGTGCGCAGCGTCCACGACCCCGGCCCGGCGAAGAACCGGAAGTGCCCGGTCGCGGACGTGGGTACCTCGGCGGTGAACTCACCGCCCTTGTCGAGCAGCCGCACGTATGCGCCGCCGATCGGGCGTCCGGCGCGCGACACGATGCCCTGAATGACGGTTTCCTTGGCCACGTCGATCCCTTCGAGTGAGAGTCCGCCGGCGACGACACCGCACATCAGGCGGCACCCCCTGCCGGTTCGCCCGGCTCGTCGCCGAGCTGGATGGCCACGCCGACGAGCGAGCCGTACTCGGTCCACGAGCCGTCGTAGTTCTTGACGTTCGGGACGCCGAGCAGCTCGTGCAGCGCGAACCAGGTGTGCGCCGAGCGCTCGCCGATCCGGCAGTACGCGATCGTGTCGGCCGACAGGGCGACACCCTTGCCCTCGTACAGCGCCTTTAGGTCCTCATCCGACTTGAAGGTGCCGTCGTCGTTCGCGGCCTGGCTCCACGGGATGTTCTTCGCGGTCGGGATGTGCCCGCCCCGCTGGGACTGCTCCTGCGGCAAATGCGCCGGCGCGAGCAGCCGACCGGCGTACTCGTCTGGTGAACGCACATCGACCAGACCCTGGGACCCGATTGCCGCTACGACCTCGTCGCGGAAGGCGCGGATATCGGTGTTCTGCTCCTTGGCCGTGTATGCAGTCGCGGCGCGCGACGGTACCGCCTCGACGAGTTCGCGGGAGTCGAGCTCCCACTTCTTGCGACCACCGTCGAGCAGCTTGACGTTCTCGTGGCCGTAGAGCTTGAAGTACCAGTACGCGTAGGCCGCGAACCAGTTGTTGTTGCCGCCGTACAGGACCACCGTGTCGTCGTTGCTGATTCCCTTCGACGACAGCAGCGCCTCGAACTGCTCCTTGTTCACGAAGTCCCGGCGGACCGGGTCCTGCAGGTCGGCCTTCCAGTCGATCCGGACGGCGTTCCTGATGTGGTTCTTCTCGTATGCGGAGGTGTCTTCGTCGACCTCGACGAGGACGACCTTGGGGTCGTCGAGGTGAGCCTCGACCCAGTCTGCGTCAACGAGAACGTCGCTGCGGGCCATAGACGGTTCCTTTCGGGTATGCGTTAGACGCGTGCGTGCGAGGGAGTGGACAACAAGCGACGGCCGAGCAGGTAGAGCTCGCACCCGAGGCAGAACCCGAAGGCCGCGTTGAGGAAGGCCGCGACGAACGCCAGCGCCGTAGCGCCGATCGCAAGCGCATCGAGGCCGGCCGCGAAGCCGACGAGCCCGACGAGCCCGAAAGCCAGGCCGACGGCCTGCGCGAACCTCGGCGGCCGCGAATCCTCGAGATCGGTGGGTGGCCCGATGCGCGGACGAACGGTGCGCCGGTACAGCACCGCATACGGCGATGCCTGCAGGCCGACGAAAGCCCCGAGGGCGAAGACCACCGTCTGCGCGAGCAGCAGCCACCCGCTGCCGGTGACGAGCACCAGCGCGAGCGCAGTGGCGGTGAGGGCGGCTGCGAAACGCAGGCCGCGAGGGTCAACGGACACTTGGGTTTGCTCCTGACGAGGACGCGAGGCTGACTGAAGCGTCAGGACCCGCGCAGGCGCCTCCGAGTCAGCGACTCAGGGAAGGCGGGCGCAGGCCCGTCAGGGCATACGACACAGGCAGGTGGCCACGCGGCACAGGTCGACCGCGCGCCGTTTGGTGAGACTCACCTGCCAGGACATGCGGCGATGGTAGGACGGCATCGACTGCCAAGCCACCGCACGTCCGCGATGTGAGACGGCCATCTCACGCCTCAGCCGGGATGGCGGCGCCGAGGGCGGCGATGACGTCCGCCTTGCGCGGGGCACCGCTCGCCCGCCGGACGATGCTGCCGTCGCGGTCCAACACCAACACCGTTGGCGTCCGCATGACACCCAGCCGACGCACCAGGTCCAGGTTGGCCTCCGCGTCGACCTCGAGATGGGCGACGCCAGGCACCATGGCGGCCACCTCGCCCAGCACTCGGCGCGCGGCCACGCAGGGCTGGCAGAAGGCGCTTGAGAAGTGGACGAGCGTGGCCCGATCGCCGAGCGGTGCCCGGAGGTCAGCCGCCGTGAGACGCTCGGCCGTCGACGACGGTCGCTTCAGCCGGCCGTCGACCCGCCGTCGCCACAGCCCGAAGGCAGTTGCGGCAGCGGCGGCCGCGACCAGCGCCAAGACCCCGAGCTCCATGTCCCGACCAACGCTACGTCCCCTCACCCCCTTCCCGTTGATCATGCACAGTTGCCCACGGTGGGCGACTGTGCATGATCAACAACAATGGGGTTAGGCGAAGGTGACGTCCTGGCCGGAGACTGCGACCAAGGCGCCGGCGTCGGTGATCGTCACCGAGTTCAGGCGCAGGCCGCTCGGCAGCCCGGTCACCGGCACGCTGGTCGAGAGCAGGCTGACGAGCCGCCCCGGCGCCCCGAAGCCAACCGGCTCGACCACCTCCGCCGACGTGGCCTGCAGTTCCACCGCACTGCCCGACTCATTCACCGACACCTGGACCGAGCCGCGCAGGCGCACCTCCACGCCCAACAACTCGACTGTGCGCTCGACCTGCACCTGCCCGTCCGGTAGCGCACTCAGCTCCAAGCCGAGGCCCGAAGCAGCCGCGATGTCATCCCAGCCGAGCAGGGCCGTCCCGGTGACCGACCCGGCGGTCGCCGAGCCCGCACCCCGGTCGATGCGCACGTCGCGCAGTTCCGCGTCGAGGCGGTCCACCACGATCCGGTCCGCCGGCACCTCCGTCGCAACGATGTCCACCTGGTCGGCCTGCTGACGAAGCAGCTGCGGCAGCACCGGGAAGCCGCGCAGTTCGACAGCCGGCGCGGTCGAAGTGCCGAGGGCCGACTGCAGCTCGCGCTGGGCATACCCCTCGGCCACCTCGGCGGCCACCCGATCGGCGATGACCAGGAGCACCAACAGCACCGCGACCGCGATCAGCCAGCGACGCACCGTCCGGCTCATGTGACCGTCACGCTGGCCAACGCGTACAGCACCGGAATCCCGAGTGCCAGCGGCAGCGCGGCCAGCGCCGGATCGAGGCGGCCAATGCTCGGACCGCGCGTCCACCCCGCCCGGACCGCGACCACCGACGCGATCGCCGGGCCAGCCGCCAGCGCGGCCACTGCGCCCAGCCCGGCCTGGTCGGCCAGGCCAACCACGAGTCCCAGGCCAAAGCCCACGGCCGCGCCTACCACCACTCCCAAGGCCAGACCCGGCGGCCAGCCGGTCAACAGGTCGGCCACGACTGCCGCCACGCCCAGCGCCGCCAGTCCGACGAGCAACGACTCCTGTCCGTCGGTCGAGCGCGCCAGCGGGATCGCGGTCGCCAGCCCAACGCACAGCACACTCGCGGTCACCGTCGCACTCATCGACTCGACGACCCGCTCTCTGCCCCGATCGACGTCGACGGGCCGCAGGATCTGCTGGAGAAACGCGACCGGGACGGCGACAGCGGCCACTCCGACGACAGGCCCGATCCGCCCGCCCTCGTCGTCCAGGAGCAGCACCATGTCCGCCGCGAGGCCGGCCAGCGCGCCGATCACGAACCCGCCGCGCGCGGCCGGCGCATCCGCGAAACGGTGCCACCCGGCTGCCAGGCCTACTTGCACCACGAGCACGACCAGCGTCGTGAGCGACACACTGACGTATGCGGCGCCCGCCAGCAGCGCGGCCGCCACGCAGGTCAAGGCCGCCGGCACCATGGACGAGAAACCTAACGGCCCGCGAATGTTGACCTTGGCGGGGTTGGGAGCGCGTTCCAACCCCGCCGACGTCAACATTCGCAACGGGTTAGCGCACCGCGGCCCGGATCCAGTCCCCGATCCTCGACAGCAGCTCTGGGCTCGCGGCCGCCTCCGCGTGCCCGAACCCCTGCTCGATCCACAGTTCGGAGTGCCCGTCGCTGGCCGCCGCCAACTGCTCACCGTGCTCGACCGGGAAGTACGCGTCCTCGTCGCCATGCACCACCAGCACCGGCACCGGCGCGATCCGCGCGATCACGGCTCTGGGCTCCTCCGGCACTTCGACCCAGTCGTCGCGACCGAGCCGCGTCTTCAGGGCCACTCGGGCCAGCGTCCGCCCGCCGCGTCGCTCGACCAGCCGGTGTACTTGGCGCATCCGCTGCGTTCCGCGGTAGTACCAGCGGGCCGGGCCGCTCACGGCGACCACCGCGTCCGTCCCGCCGATCAGCGCCGCGTGTCGCACAACCACGGAGGAGCCCATCGAGAAGCCGACGGTCGCCACCGACCGGTAGCCCAGCAGCCGCGCCCAGGACACAGCCGCCGCGACGTCGTGGATCTCGCGGTCGCCCAGCGTCGACCAGCCACCGCTCGCGCCGTGTCCGCGCAGGTCCGGCACCACCACCCCGCCGTATGCGGCCAGCGCGCGCGCCGCCCGTCGGACCGCCGGCTTCGCCCACGAGCCGGTGAAGCCGTGTGCGATGACGATGGCGAGATCCCGCCCAGCGGACGGATTCGGCTGCTCCCGCTGTTCCAGCCGGACCGCACTCACCACGACGCCGTCCGACGTCAGCAGACTGCGGGCCTCGCTGACGGCATCGTCCCGCCCGGAACGCCCAGGTACTCGATCTCGCACGATCCGATACTCTCTCCGCAGCGGGATCCGGGTAGCCATCGCGATGATGCGGGCGCCTCGGGTCCTTCGTGCATTCTTCAAGCATGGTGGGGGACCCTCCGCCGGGAAGGACGCGGCGTGAGTCGACTTCTCCTGCTGACCAACGATCTTGCGCCCTCAGCCGAGGTGCTGCCCGCGCTCGGGCTGCTTGGCCACCACGTCCGGGTGGTTCCCGCCGAGGCGTCCGCTCTCATCGACGCCCCGCCGGCAGATGTCGTCCTGGTCGACGGCCGCCGCGACCTGCCGCACATCCGCAGCCTGTGTCGACTCATCCGAACAACCGGGGTGGACTGCCCGGTCCTCCTGGTGGTCACCGAGGGCGGCCTCGCTGCGGTCAGCCACGAGTGGGGCGTCGATGATGTCGTCATCGACGGCGCCGGTCCGGCCGAGGTCGAGGCCCGGCTGCGGATGGCCCTGGGTCGGCTCGCTGCCCGCGAGCAGAACGACGTCCCCGACGAGATCCGCTCGGGCGACGTCAGCATCGACGAGGCCACGTACACGGCCAAGGTCAAGGGCCGCACGCTCGACCTCACTTTCAAGGAGTTCGAGCTGCTCAAGTTCCTCGCCCAGCACCCGGGGCGGGTCTTCACCCGGGCGCAGCTACTGCAAGAGGTCTGGGGCTACGACTACTTCGGGGGCACCCGGACCGTCGACGTTCACGTCCGACGCTTGCGAGCCAAGCTCGGCGTCGAGCACGAGCTCGTCATCGGCACGGTCCGCAATGTCGGGTACCGCTTCGTCGTGCCCCCTCAACGCGACCCCGCGGAGGCCTCGCCGCGACTGCCGGTCGGCTGACGCTGACATGATCGGCGGGTGATCGACTCACCGGCACCCACGCCGCGAGTCGAGATCCTGGGCCGGCTGAGTCCCGACCAGGTCGACCAGGTCGAGGCGCTGGTCCGCCGCGCCACCGAGGCGGATGGAGTCCGCCCGCTGTCCGAGCACGTGTCGTTGCATCTTCGACACGGCGGCGACCAGGAGGTCCGCAACGTCCTGGTCCACGTCGACGGCCGGCTGGCCGCATACGGGCACCTCGATGTGACGGACCTCGTCGAAGGCGCGAGCGCCGAGCTGGTTGTCGAGCCGTCGATGCGACGCCGCGGAATCGGCTCGCTCCTGGTCACGACCTTGCTCGCCGCGAGCGACGGTCGACTGCGCCTGTGGGCGCACGGCGAGCACCCGGCCGCAGCGGTGATGGCGCAGTCGCTTGGCTTCCGCCAGGTCCGTTCGTTGTGGCAGATGCGACGGTCCTTGTATGCCCCGCTGCCGTCGCCGCGTTGGCCTGTGGGAGTTACGGTCCGGACCTTCGAGGTAGGCCGTGACGAGGACGCCTGGGTGGGCCTCAACGCCCGGGCCTTCGCCGAGCATCCGGAGCAGGGCAAGTGGTCCCGGGCAGACCTTGAGCGGCGACTGGCCGAGCCGTGGTTCAGCGCCGACGGGTTCTTCCTCGCCGAGCGCGACCAACGCCTCGTCGGGTTCCACTGGACCAAGGTGCACGGCGGCCCGGCGCAGCACGGGCACGAGCCGATCGGCGAGGTCTACGTCGTCGGTGTGGACCCGGCCGAGCAAGGGCGTGGGCTCGGGAAGGCCCTGACCCTGGCCGGCCTGACCCACCTGCGCTCGCTCGGGCTGCCCGAGGCGATGCTGTACGTCGACGCCGACAACACGGCCGCGATCCGCGTCTACACCGACCTCGGTTTCACCCACTGGGACACCGACGTGATGTTCCGGACGCCCTGACTCGTTCGCGAATGTGGACGTCTGGCAACGCATTCGCGAGGTGACGGGTGGGTCCGGTTTCACTCTCTGTTCACCGCACCGTCCTCAGCAGGAGTGACAGGATGACCGGGTGACCGACGTGACCGAGCGGGCGGCCGCCACCGTGACGCCCGCGCCGGGCCCTGAGGCGGTCGACGAGCTGGCGACTGCCGACGTCTCGCTGGAGCTGCCCGAGGACCGGTTTGCCGACCGCGAGGTGTCCTGGCTGCAGTTCAACCAGCGAGTCCTGGAGCTCGCGGAGGACCCACAGCTCCCGTTGCTCGAGCGGGCCCGCTTCCTCGCCATCTTTGCCAGCAACCTCGACGAGTTCTTCATGGTCCGGGTGGCCGGTTTGAAACGGCGGATCGCGACCGGGATCGCGGTGCGCTCTGCCAGCGGCTCGATGCCCAGCGATGTGCTCGAGAAGATCTGGTCCGGCACCCGCGACCTGATGACCAGGCACGCGGCCGTGTTCCAGCGGGACATCCTGCCCGCCCTTAAGTCAGAAGGCATCCACATCGTCCGGTGGGAGGAACTTTCCCAGGAGCACCGCGACCAGATGGCGGGCGTCTTCCGCGACCGGATCTTCCCAGTGCTGACGCCACTGGCCGTCGACCCGGCGCATCCGTTTCCCTACATCTCCGGCCTGTCACTGAACCTTGCCGTGGTGGTGCGGAACCCGAACACCGGCAACGAGCACTTCGCCAGGATCAAGGTTCCACCGCTGCTGGACCGCTTCGCCCGAGTCGCCGCGGACGTGTTCGTGCCACTCGAGGACGTGATCGCGGCCCATCTCGACATGCTGTTCCCCGGCATGGACGTGCTGCAGAGCCACTCCTTCCGAGTGACCCGTAACGAGGACGTCGAGGTCGAGGAGGACGACGCCGAGAACCTGCTGCAGGCGCTGGAGAAGGAGCTGCTGCGACGCCGCTTCGGGCCACCGGTCCGGCTCGAGGTCGAGCAGTCCATCGACCCGCACGTGCTCGACCTCATCGTCGAGGAGCTGGACATCAGCCGCGACGAGGTCTTCGCACTCCCCGGACCGCTGGACCTGCGCGGCCTGTTCAAGATTGCCGACCTCAACCGGGAGTCGCTGAAGTACCCAGCGTTCCTGCCACGCACGAACGCCCAGCTCGCCGAGGTGGAAACCGCGGACGAGGCGGACGTCATGGCCGCGATGCGGGAGCGCGACGTCCTGCTGCATCACCCGTATGACTCCTTCTCGACCAGCGTGCAGGCGTTCCTCGAGCAGGCGGCAACCGACCCGAAGGTCCTCGCGATCAAGCAGACCCTGTACCGGACCAGCGGTGACAGCCCGATCGTCGACGCGCTGATCGACGCCGCCGAGGCCGGCAAGCAGGTGCTGGTGCTGGTCGAGATCAAGGCGCGCTTCGACGAGTCGGCCAACATCAAACGAGCGCGGAAGCTGGAGGAGGCCGGCTGTCACGTCGTCTACGGCCTCGTCGGGCTCAAGACGCACTGCAAGCTGTCCTTGGTGGTGCGACTGGATGACGACGGCATCCGGCGGTACTCCCACATCGGCACCGGGAACTACCACCCGCGCACTGCTCGGCTGTATGAGGACCTTGGGCTGCTCACCGCCGACCCGAGGATCGGCGAGGACGTGTCCCACCTGTTCAACGTCCTGTCCGGCTACTCGATGCACACCGAGTACGAGCAGTTCCTGGTGGCCCCGCACTCCATCCGGCTCGGCCTGGTCGAACGCATCGAGCGCGAGATCGACAACCACCGCGCCGGGCGGCCGGCCGGCGTGCGGTTCAAGGTCAACTCGATCGTGGACGAGGGCGTCATCGACGCGCTCTACCGCGCGTCGACGGCGGGGGTTCCGGTCAAGGTCTGGGTTCGCGGGATCTGCTCGATCAAGGCCGGCGTCAAGGAGCTGTCCGAGAACCTCGTCGTCCGCTCCATCTTGGGTCGCTTCCTTGAGCACTCCCGCATCTTCGAGTTCGAGAACGGCGGGGATCCGCAGGTCTGGATGGGGAGCGCGGACATGATGCACCGCAACCTCGACCGTCGGGTCGAGGCCCTGGTCCGCATCGGCGGCGCGGAGCACGTGGCATACCTGTGCCGCCTGATGGACCTCGGCTTCGACGACGGCGTCGCGTCCTGGCATCTCCAGCCGGACGGCGACTGGGTGCGGGTCAACACCGACGAGGACGGCAACCCGCTGCTCGACCTGCAGGAACACCTCATCGCCGCCAAGCAACGCCGTCAGCCGATCTGAGCACCCCGCGCCGGGCCGCGCCGTTCCGTGACATACGATCCCCGCCCACTGCCGCCGAACGACAGGAGACCGGTGACCGCCGACAGCGCCGAGCCGATCAGCGCACACCCGGCTCCCGAGGTCGTTCTGGAGGTGGAGCGCAAGTACCGCGTGCACGGCCTGTTCCGGATGCCACGGCTCGACCCGTTCGTCGTCGACGAACCCGTGACGCACGAGCTCTCGGCCACCTACGTCGACACCGAGGACCTGCGGCTGGCCCGTTGGGGCGTCACGCTGCGCCGTCGCGAGGGCGGCTCCGACGCGGGCTGGCATCTGAAGCTCCCGGTGCCCGACGCCGACGGGTCGCGCGAGGAGATCCGGCTTTCGCTCGGGGAGGGTGCCGACGTGCCGGCGCAGCTGGCCGGACTGGTCACCGCATACGTGCGGTCGGGGCCACTCAACCCGGTAGCGACCCTGCGCACCGAGCGCTCGTCGATCATCGTCCGCGACGAGGCCGGGACGCCGGCGGCCGAGGTGACCGACGACTCGGTGTCCGTGCTCGATGGGGACCACGTCGCCGCCCGGTTCCGGGAGCTCGAAGTCGAGGACCTCGGCGGCGGCGACGACATGCTCGACGGGCTCGAGCGACGGCTGGCGGAAGCAGGAGCGATCCGCGGCGCCTTCGTGTCGAAGGCAGCCCGAGCGCTCGGCCCGTTGGCCTCGGCCGAGCCCGACGTCGCCCAGCCGCATCCGACCAGGCCGCCGGACCCCGCTGGCGAAGTCGTGCAGGCGCACATCGCTCGCAACGTGCGCGCGCTCATCGAGCAGGACGTCCGCGTGCGCCGAGAGCTCCCAGACTCGGTGCACCAGATGCGGGTCGCCGCTCGCCGGATCCGGTCCGGACTCAAGGTGTTCACTCCGATGGTCGACCCGGACTGGTCGGAACACCTGCGCTCGGAGCTGCAGTGGCTGGCCTCCACGCTCGGGGAGGTCCGGGATCGCGAGGTCCTGGAGGAGCGGCTGCTCCGCGACCTCGACCAGTTGAGCCGGCCCGAGTCGGTGGACATCGGACCCGCTGCCGCGCTCGTTCGCAAGACCTTGGACGCGGACATGGCCGCGGGGCGGACGGACGTGGAAGCCGCGCTGTCCTCCGAGCGCTACGTCGCGCTGCTCGACGCGCTCGTGGCAGCGGCGGCCGAACCGCACCTGACCGAGGCTGCTGCGGTACCCGCCGAGCAGGCGTTTCCGCCACTGGTCACCAAAGCATGGAAGCGCCTGGCCCGCGACGTCGGACGTCTCGAGCTCGACGCCCCAGACCATGACTGGCACGAAACCCGGATCGCGGCCAAGAAGATGCGGTATGCCACCGAGGCGCTGGTTCCCGTGTTCGGCAAGCCGGCGAAGCGGCTGGCCCAACAGGTCGAGCAGGTGACCGAGCTGCTGGGGGAGCACCAGGATGCGGCCGTGGCCGCCGAGCAGGTGCACGCACTGATCACCGGCCGCCGGGTCGGCGCCGCCGCGGCGTTCACACTCGGCCTGCTGTACGCGGAGGAACGTCGGGCGGTCGACACGGCACGGTTGCGGTTCGTGACGGTCTGGCCCGAGGTCTCCCGCAAGCGTTGGCGGCGCTGGTTGAGCGAGAGCTGACCAATGGCCCACCAGCCCGTCATCCGCGCAGCCGGCGGTGTCCTGTGGCGCCGCACGATCGGCGGCATCGAGGTCGGCCTAGTCCACCGGGTGCGGTACGCCGACTGGACGCATCCGAAGGGGAAGGCAGACCCGGGCGAGCACCCGGTGGTCACTGCGACTCGGGAGATCCAGGAGGAGACCCGGGCGCGGGTCCGGCTGGGTCCCCCGCTGCCGTCAGTCCGCTACGACGTAGACGGTCGGCCGAAGCGCGTGCGGTACTGGTCGGCCCGGCTCATCGACGCTGAACCCTTCGTGGCGAACGAGGAGATCGACGACTTCGTCTGGCTGCCGGCCGATGAGGCTCGCGAACGGCTGACTTATACCCGCGAGGTCGAGGTCCTCGACGCATTCCTGTCCCTGGATGTGGAAACGTCACCCCTGGTAGTGCTGCGCCACGCGAAGGCGGTCCGCCGCAGCGACTGGAGTCGGGTGCGCGACGCCGGACCGGACGAGGTTCGGCCGTTGCGCGCCGAGGGTCAGGCGCAAGCGCAGGCCCTGGTGCCGCTGTTGGCCGCATACGGCCCGGCCAGGCTCGTGTCCTCGCCCGCCTTGCGCTGTGTGAACACGGTCGATCCGTACGCCGCATACCTGGGGGTTCGGGTCGAAGTCGACGGCCGGCTCACCGAGGAGGCCTGGACTGCCGACGCCAAGACGGCAGCCCTGGCCGCCGAAGAGTTACTGCACGACCCGACCCCAGCCCTGCTGTGCACACACCGGCCGGTGCTCCCGACGGTGCTCGCGCACGTGCTCGGCGGTGCCACCGACGTCACCGTTCCTGGTGGGCCGTTGTCGCCCGGGGAGTTCGTCGTGCTGCACCGGTCGGCGGACCAGGTGGTCGCCGTGGAGCGGCATACGCCCTGAGCCCGCACGCGCCCACCACCGTCGCTGAATCGTGACCGTGATCTGTGTGTTGGAGGGCGTGCGTTCACCTGCCGTTCACGTTTGCGGGCCGACCTCTTCACCCGGCGTCCCTAGCGTCGCTGATCGTCAAGACAACACCGACGGGTTGCCATGTGCGGCCCACCCATCCCAACGAAGAAGGGTCACGTCTGTGAACCGCAGCACCCTGCGCCGCGCTGCCGCCCCAGCGGCGATCGTGCTCTCCCTGTCCCTGGCCCTGTCCGCCTGTGGCGGCGATGACGACGCCGGCTCCGGAGAATCCCTCTCCGGCAGCGTCGTGGTCGACGGCTCGAGCACCGTCTTCCCGCTGACCTCCGCGGCCGCTGAGCTCTTCAACGAGGAGCAGCCGGACGTTCGCGTCTCCGTTGGCACCTCCGGTACCGGCGGTGGCTTCGAGAAGTTCTGTGCCGGCGAGACCGACATCTCCGACGCCTCGCGACTCATCGACGAGGACGAGACGGCCTTGTGCGAGGGCGAGGGCATCGAGTTCGCCCAGCTCGACGTGGCCAACGACGCCCTCACCGTGGTCGTCAACAGGGACAACGACTGGGTCGACTGCCTGACGGTCGAGCAGCTGGCCACGATGTGGGCCCCGGACTCCACCGCGAAGTCCTGGAAGGACATCGACCCCTCGTTCCCGGACGAGCCGCTCGCGCTGTTCGGCCCGGGCACCGACTCCGGCACCTTCGACTACTTCACCGGCGCGATCAACGGTGAGGAGGGCGCGTCGCGCACCGACTACCAGGCCTCTGAGGACGACAACGTCATCGTCCAGGGCGTGAGCGGAGCCACGGGCGCGCTCGGCTACTTCGGCTTCACCTACTACGAGGAGAACGCCGACACCCTGAAGGCTCTCGAGATCGACGGTGGCTCTGGCTGCGTTGCCCCGAGCGCCGACACGGTGCAGGACGAGTCGTATGCCCCGCTCGGCCGGCAGCTGTTCATCTACCCGTCGAAGGCGGCACTGGAGCGGCCCGAGGTCGAGGCCTTCGTCCGCTACTACATCGAGAACATCGACGTGATCGTCGAGGCCGCGCAGTTCATCGGCCTGAACGATGAGCAGAAGACCACGCTCCAGGAGGAGTTCGAGACCCTGCTCGGGTGATCGCGCACTGTTCACGCTGGTTCGGTAGCGAACGACGCACCCACAGAGGAACATCCGGCTCGTGAGTACGGACCTCAAGGCGCCCGGCGCGGGAATCTCCCTGCGCCGGGCGCGTCCCCGTTACGGCGAACGAGTGGTCGAGGCGCTGCTCTTCCTCGCCGCCGTGCTGTCCGTGGTGACGACGATCGGCATTTTGATCGCGATCATCGGACCCACCATCGAGTTCTTCGCTGAACCCGCGGTCGATGCCTGGGAGTTCTTCACTGCAACCGAGTGGACGGTGCTGTTCTCCGAGTCGCAGCGCATCTTCGGGATGCCGACCCTGCTGTCCGCGACCATCACCACGACAGTCATCGGCATGATGGTCGCGATCCCGCTTGGGTTGGGCGCCGCGATCTACCTGGCGGAGTACGCCTCGCCAGGCGCGCGTCGGACGCTCAAGCCGGTGCTGGAGATCCTGGCCGGCATCCCGACCGTCGTTTACGGCTTCTTCGCCCTCACGTTCATCACGCCCTCGATCCTGCAGGCCTTCACCGACGTCGGTACCTTCAACATGCTCGCGGCCGGGCTGGTCATGGGCATCATGATCATCCCGACGATCGCCTCGCTGGCCGAGGACGCGATGACGGCGGTCCCCCAGGCGTTGCGCGACGGCGCATACGGCCTGGGCAGCACGAAGCGACAGGTTGCGGTCAGAGTCGTGTTCCCCGCGGCGATCTCCGGCATCATCGCCGCGATCGTGCTCGGCGTCAGCCGGGCAGTCGGCGAGACGATGATCGTGGCGATCGCCGCCGGCACGGCGGCCAACTTCGGGTTCAACCCGATGGAGGCCGGTCAGACCATGACCGGCTTCATTGCGCAGGCCGCATCGGGTGACCAGCCGACCGGGTCGGTCGGCTACGAGTCGCTGTTCGCGATCGCCGCGGTCCTGTTCGTGCTCACGCTCATCTTCAACTTCATCAGCATCCGGCTGGTGCGGCGCTTCCGTGAGGAGTACGAGTGAGCGCGACCACCGAGGCCCGGCCGACGCCGCCCGCGTCCCCGCCGCCGGCACCGATCGTCACCGGACAGCCGCATGACAACCGCCCGCTCGAACGTGGTTTCAAGGTCGTGCTGCTGGCCTGCCTGGCCGTCGGCATCGTCTTCCTCGGGGTGCTGCTCGTCTACGTCGTGATCGAGGGCTGGCCACGGCTGGACGCCAACCTGTTCACCAACCAGATGTCCCGGTTGAATCCCGAAACCGCCGGCGGTCAGGCCGCGATCATCGGCACGATCTGGATCGCGCTGCTCACCGCGCTGATGTCAGTGCCGATCGGAGTGGCCGCCGCGGTCTACCTCGAGGAGTACGCGGACAAGCGACACTGGTGGAACCGCACCATCGAGGTCATCATCCAGAACCTCGCGGCCGTGCCCAGCGTCGTGTACGGCATCCTCGGCCTGGGTCTGATCGTCCGCGCTCCACTGAACCTTGGCCCGGTCATCCTGGCCGGCGCACTGGTGCTCACCCTGCTCGTGCTGCCGGTCGTCATCATCTCCTCGCGCGAGGCGATCCGGGCCGTCCCGCCCTGGCTGCGCGACGGCTCCCTGGCCCTCGGCGGCACGAAGTTGCAGACGGTCCGCAAGGTCGTGCTCCCCGCGGCCGTGCCCGGCATCGCGACCGGCTCGATCCTCGCCCTGTCGCGTGCCATTGGCGAGGCCGCGCCGATCGTGATCATCGGTGGGGCGGCGTTCGTCACGTTCAACCCAGACGGTCTCGACTCGCGCTTCACCACCTTGCCGCTCCAGATCTACAACCTGGTCGCCCAGCCGCAAGAGGCGTTCAAGGAGCTTGCGTATGCGCTGATCATCGTGCTGCTGGCCTTGCTGCTGATCCTGAACTCCGTGGCGATCTTCATCCGCAACAAGTACCAACGGCGTTGGTGAGCGGGACGAGAGGAATCACTGATAGGTATGTCTCAAGAACCCGTGACCCTGACGAAGGCGACGATGACTGACGAACCGTCGGTACCGGATCAGGATCCGACGTCGGCCTTTACCCCGGCCCATACTGCGCCGCGTCCGGAGCTGCACGAGGCAGACGAGCGCGCGCATTTCCTCGACCCAATCATCGAGACGAGAGGGCTGGCGGTCTCCTACGGCTCCTACCGCGCGGTCCGCGAGACGGACATGGTGATCGGCCGCAAGCAGATCACGGCGATGATCGGTCCGTCCGGCTGCGGCAAGTCGACCGTGCTGCGCTGCTTCAACCGGATGAACGACCTCATCCCGACGGCCAAGGTCTTCGGGAGCGTGACCTACCACGGCCAGGAGCTGTATGCGGACGACGTCGACCCGGTCGAGGTCCGCCGTCGGATCGGCATGGTGTTCCAGAAGCCGAACCCGTTCCCGAAGTCGATCCGGGAGAACATCCTGTACGGCCCCAAGGTCAACGGGATGAAGATCGGCAACGCCGACGACTTCGTGGAGCAGACGCTGCGCAAGGCCGCGGTGTGGGAGGAGACCAAGGACAAGCTCAAGGAGAGCGGCCTGTCGTTGTCCGGCGGTCAGCAGCAGCGGCTGTGCATCGCCCGCGCCATCGCGACATCTCCGGACGTGATCCTGATGGACGAGCCGTGCTCCGCCCTCGACCCGATCGCCACCGCCAAGATCGAGGACCTGATGCAGGACCTCGTCAAGGAGTACACGATCATCATCGTCACCCACAACATGCAGCAGGCGGCTCGGGTGTCCGACCGCACGGCGTTCTTCACCGCCGAGGTCGACGACGAAGGCCAGCGGCACGGCAAGCTCGTCGAGTTCGACATCACCACGAAGATCTTCACGAACCCGTCGGACCGTCGCACCGAGGACTACATCTCCGGCCGTTTCGGCTGATCCCCTCACGGATACGACGCTTCGGCACCCGTCCTTCGACGTTTGGGCGCCCAAGCGACGTAACGATCTTGTGTATGCGTGGACAGCCGCTGATGCAGACCGGACCATGAAGTTGTGGCTGACCACGAGTACGACTACGACCTGCTCGTCGTCGGCAGCGGACCGGGCGGGCAGCGGGCTGCGATCGCCGCCGCCAAGCTCGGTCGGCACGTCGCCGTGGTGGACCGGCGGGCCATGGTCGGCGGGGTCTGCATCAACACCGGCACCATCCCGTCCAAGACGCTGCGCGAGGCCGTCCTGTACCTGACCGGGATGGCCCAACGAGACCTCTACGGTGCCAGCTACCGGGTCAAGAGCGACATCACGATCGCCGACCTCACCGCGCGGACCCAGCACGTCATTGGGCGCGAGGTCGAGGTCGTCCGCAACCAGCTGCTGCGCAACCACGTGGACCTGCTGCAGGGCACTGCGAACTTCATCGACCCGCACACCCTCGCGGTGCACGGCGTGGACCACCTCACCGTGACCGCCGACAAGGTCGTGCTCGCGCCGGGAACCAGACCGGCCCGGCCGGCGCACGTCGACTTCGACGACGAGCACGTGGTCGACTCCGACGGCATCCTGTCGCTGGAGCGCATACCCGGGTCGATGCTGGTGGTCGGCGCCGGCGTCATCGGTATCGAGTACGCCTCGATGTTCGCGGCCCTCGGCACCCGGGTCACAGTGGTCGACCAGCGACCGTCGATGCTCGACTTCTGCGACGAGGAGATCGTCGAGTCGCTGCGCTTCCACCTGCGTGACCTTGCGGTTTCGTTCCGGTTCGGCGAGCACGTCGAGAAGGTGGAGATCGGCACCCGCGGCACGATCACCACCCTGGCCAGCGGCAAGCGCATACCTGCGGACACGGTCATGTACTCGGCCGGCCGCGAGGGAGCGACCGACGAGCTCGAGCTGGAGCGGGCCGGGACTGACGCACCGACTCCCGCGGGCGAATCGCGGTCGACGCGAACTTCCGCACGTCGGTCGAGCACATCTACGCCGTCGGTGACGTGATCGGCTTCCCGGCGCTGGCCGCGACCAGCATGGAGCAGGGCCGGCTCGCGGCGCTGCATGCGATGGGCGAGACGCCGGGCGTCATCACCCCGCTGCAGCCGATTGGCATCTACACGATCCCGGAGATCTCCTACGTCGGTCGCACCGAGACTGAGCTCACGACCGACTCGGTGCCGTACGAGGTGGGGCTGTCCCGCTATCGCGAGCTCGCCCGCGGCCAGATCGTCGGTGACTCCTACGGGATGCTGAAGCTGCTCGTGCACGCCGTGGACCGCAGCCTGCTCGGCATCCACGTGTTCGGGACCGGCGCCACCGACCTGGTCCACATCGGCCAGGCGGTCATGGGCTGCGGCGGGACGATCGACTACCTGGTCGACACCGTCTTCAACTACCCGACGCTGTCGGAGGCATACAAGGTCGCCGCCCTAGACGCGACGAACAAGCTCCGCACGCTCAACACCCTCCTCGGCTAGCGGTCCCTGGGCCAGCACGTTTGGTATGCGATTCGTGCCGCGGGGATTGCGAAACGCATACCAAACCAATGGAGGAGCTCAGCCGAGGACCAGGTCGGTCACGAACCACACGACGGCGGCGAACAGGCCGGCCATGGGCAAGGTCAGCACCCAGGCGACGCCGATGTCGCCGGCGACGCCCCAACGCACGGCGCTCAGTCGACGGGTGGCACCGACGCCCAGGATCGAGCCGGTGATTGTCTGCGTGGTCGAGATCGGCGCCGCGAAGACGAACGCGGTTGTGTAAAGCACCGACGACGCCGTGGTCTCCGCGGCGAAGCCGCGCGGCGGGTCGAGTTGGATGATGCGCCGGCCCAACGTTCGCATGATGCGGTAACCACCTGCGTAAGTGCCTAGGGAGATCGCTGCCGGCGAGCCGACGCCTGCACCCAGAGCGGGATTTCGAAGTCGTCCTGGTACCCGCCGATGACGAGGCCAGGACGATGACACCCATCGTCTTCTGCGCGTCCTGCAGACCGTGGCCGAGTGCCATCGCCCCGGCAGACATGGTCTGTGCGGCGCGGAATCCGCGAGTCACCTTGGCCGGCCGAGCGTTCCGGAAGGCCCAGAGAATCACCACCATCGAACAAGAAGGCGAGCACGAAGCCGACTGTGGGCGACAGCACCATCGGGATCACCACGTCATCGCGAACCCCAGACCACAGCACCGACGCCCCCGACGCGAGCGCCGCGCCGACGAGGCCGCCGATGAGCGCATGCGACGACGACGACGGCAGTCCAAGCCGCCAGGTCGTCAGGTTCCAGCCGATCGCCCCGACGAGGGCGGCGAAGACCAGCCGCAGGCCGGCCGATCCGGAAGGGGCCTCGATGATGCCGCTGCCCACGGTCTTCGGCCACCTCGGTACCGAGGAAGGCGCCGACGAAGTTGAACACGGCGGCCATCAGCAATGCGACCCGCGGGGTCAACGCGCGGGTCGACACCGAGGTCGCGATGGCGTTCGCCGCGTCGTGAAATCCGTTGGTGTAGTCGAAAGCCAAGGCCACCACGATGATGATGACGACGCCCGTGAACTCCACGGGTCAGGATTCCTTGACCGCGATGCTCTCGACGGTGTTGGCAACGTGCTCGAACGCATCGGCGGCATCTTCGAGCTGTTCGGCCACGTCCTTGAGTTTCATGACGGCGAGCGGGTCGAACTCGCCGCTGAACAGGCGGGCGAGCAGGCGGCGGTGGACTCGGTCCGCCTCGTTCTCCAGCCGGTTGATCTCGATCCAGTACTCCGACAGGTCGCTCATCGTGCGCAGCCGGGGCATCGCGGCCGCGGTTAGGTCGGCTGCCTGCGCGAGGATGCCGACCTGCTCGGTCATTTCGGTCGGCAGATCCTCGATCCGGTAGAGCACGATGAGGTCGACGGCGGCCTCCATCGCGTCCATGACGTCATCGAGTGACGAGCGCGAGCCGGTAGATGTCCTCCCGGTCGAACGGGGTCACGAACGTCGAGTTGACGGTCTTGAGGATCGCGTGCAACGACTCGTCCGCCTCGTGTTCTGCCAGCCGCATCCGGTCGGCGATCACCGCGCGGCTGACCCGGTCCGCGGCGAGCATCTCGGTGAGCATGGTCGAGCCCTGGACCAGATGCTGCGCGGACGTGGTGAACATGTCGTAGAAGGCGTTGCTGCGTGGGGTCAGGCGCACAAAGAGTCTCCGGTGAACATCAGGGTCGACCGCACGAGGACAGCCGTGATCGTATGCGCCGCCTCGCCCGCACAGCGTCGACCCCTACGTCGGGCATCCGCGGGCGCTACCGAAGCCGCTGTCCTCCACAGCGGTCGTGCACAGGGTGTGGCGAAAGCGGCGCGCCAGCACCACTTCGTGTGGATGCCGAACGGTGTTCTGTGGACGACGAAAAAAGTTCTCGCGAAGTCGGCCCAACCCCTTGCGCAGTCGATCTCCGCACCGTTAGAAATCTCCCCACGTCCTCACGGACGGCAGGACCAGAAGAGGCAACTCGGACGGACCAGCCGGAAGAGAGGACGGGCCAACCGGAGAACGGTGAAACATCCTGAGGGGCAACCCAAAGGGCCGCGGGCGACGCTGCGGTGGATCACACGGACCGGAAGGCTGGTCGCACGATGCAACGCTCCGGCTTGCCGGATGACGGAGCATCGCCGCACCGTCGAAGCGGGTCCGTCAGGGAGCATCTCCTCGGAGATACGAACTGACATGGGTTGTGTCTTCGGGCACGACAGGACAGCGGCCGTGGCGAGGCCCCGCGAACTCATACTTCGCGGGGCCTCGCTTTTTGCCCTCGCTGTCTCTTTGGTACCTCACGCAGGACCGTGCACCGCCCACGACACGCCAGGATGCGGAGCATGACCTCGTATGCCGCCGTGGTCGGCCCCGGCGACGAAGACGCCCCCGAACTGCTCGCCCTGGCGGAACAAGTCGGCCGCGGGCTCGCGGAGCACGGACTAATCGTCGTCACCGGCGGTCTGCACGGGGTCATGGCTGCCGCGTGCCGAGGGGCATCGTCGGCCGGTGGGATGACGGTTGGGTTGCTGCCCGGTGACGACCGAGCGGCCGGCAACCAATGGCTCAGTGTCGCGCTCCCGACCGGGCTGGGCGAGCTTCGCAACGGGCTGGTCGTGCGCGCGGCCGATGTCGTCGTCGCCGTCGGCGGCTCCTGGGGCACGCTGTCTGAGGTCGCGCTCTGCGATGCGCACCGGCACCCCGGTGGTCGATCGCTGCGGCCGTGGCACGTAGACGCAGCCGACGGCCGGAGCCCGTCGAGAGTGCGACGGCAGCGGACGCCGTTGACCGCTGCGCTGGCGGCCTTGGGTCGCTAGGCCCCGGGTTGAGGGGGCTTCACCCGAGCCAGCCCGGCCAACGCCTGCGACCGCACCTTCGAGCGAAGCAATGGCGTCCAACCGGCGACCAGGCCGGCCGGTCCCAACGCCTGGCGTGACCAGGTCCAGAAGGAGAACGCGTCCTTGTGCTCGACGATCAGACCATCGAGCACGAGCATGCGCGCCTCGATCTCGTTGTGCACCTTGCGACCGGTCGACCCGAAGGTGTAGTCCGCCTGCCACGCGACCCGGACCCGCTCGTGGTCGGCCTCGAGCACCTCGTGCGACGCCGTCAGGTCGGCCGAGCGACCCAGCAGCATGCGCCACATCGCCCTCACTTGGCCACCCTCGAGGTGACCGAACACCGGGTCGTCGAACGTCGCCCGGTCCGCATACAAGCCGGCCATGGTCTCGGCGTCGCGACGCGCGAATGCGTCGTAGAACGTGTCGGCCACCTCGCGCGGCGTCCTGGTCTCCACGCGCCCGAGCCTGACACGTCTTGACGCGTTTGCCACGATCGTCGCCATGACCGATTCGGACGCCTTGCCACCGCCGCTGCAGCCACTCGACGTCGAGGTCGGCTCGGTGCTCGCCATCGTCGCCCACCCGGACGATCTCGAATACGGCGCCGCCGCGGCAGTCGCCGCCTGGACGGCGGCCGGCCAATCGGTGGCATACCTGCTGGTCACCCGGGGTGAAGCGGGCATCGACGGTATGCCGCCGGACGAAGCGGCTCGGGTGCGCGAGCAGGAGCAGCGCGCCAGCGCGGCCGTCGTGGGGGTCGAACGCGTGGAGTTCCTCGACCACGCCGACGGGGTCATCGAGTACGGCCTGCCGCTGCGACACGACCTGGCCGCGGAGATCCGCCGCCGCCGGCCGGACACGCTGCTGCTGTTCAACCACCGCGAGGGTTGGGGGATGCCGGGATCGTTCAACTCCCCCGACCACCGCAACGTCGGCTGGGCGGCGCTGGAGGCGGCCGGCGACGCCGGCAACCGCTGGGTGTTCAGAGATCTGGTCGAGCAGCATGGGCTGATGCCGCACAAGGTGAAGGCGGCACTTGTTGCGGGCTCACCGCAGGCCACGCATGGGCTCGACGTCTCCGCGACGGTCGACAAGGCGATTGAGTCCCTGCGCGCGCACCGCGCATACCTCGAGGGTCTGGGCGACCATCCGATGAGCGACCCGGAGTTCGTCCGGATGTTCCTGGAGCAGGCCGGCTTGCGGCTCGGCGTCGGGGCAGCGGTCGGCTTCGAGGTGTTCCGCTTCTGAACGGCCGGTTACGCTCGCAGCGACGTCGACCAGGAGCAACCAGTCATGACGCAGGTTCAGATCATCGAGGTCGCCGCGCGCGACGGGCTGCAGAACGACCCGGCCGACCTGCGCACCGACCAGAAGATCGCGATCGTCACCCGCGCCTACGACGCCGGCGTCACCCGCGCCGAGGTCGCCTCGTTCGTCAACCCGAAGCTGGTCCCGAAGATGGCCGACGGCGAGGACGTCGCCCGCGGTCTGGCCGACCGTGCGGGCGTCTCGAACATCGGCCTGGTGCTCAACGTCCGCGGCTACGAGCGGGCTCGCGTGACCCCGGGCATCCACGAGGTCAACCTCGTCGTGGCCAGCACCGACACCTTCGCCCAGCGCAACCAGAACATGACCTCCGACCAGACCGTCGACGTCGTCGAGCAGGTCGCTCCGCTGGCGGCCGCCGCCGGCCTCAAGGTCAGCGTCACGATGTCCACGGCGTTTGGCTGCCCGTTCGAAGGCGAGGTACCGATCGAGCGCAACGAGGCGATCGCCCGCCGGGTGGCGGGCATCGAGGGCGTCTCGGAGATCGCACTCGCCGACACCATCGGGGTCGCCGTCCCGGAGGACGTGCGCCGCCGGGTCGAGGCCGTGCGCGAGGTGGTCGGCGAGCATCGCGTTGCGCGCGCACTTCCACAACACCCGCAACACCGGGTATGCGAACGCGCTGGCGGCCGTCGAGGTCGGCGTCACCGTGCTGGACGCGAGCCTCGGCGGGATCGGCGGCTGCCCGTTCGCCCCGAAGGCGACCGGCAACATCGCCACCGAGGACCTGGTGTACCTGCTGCACCGGTCCGGCCACCCGACCGGCCTCGACCTGGATGCCCTCATCGCCGCGTCCGACTGGCTGGGCGAGCAGCTCGGCCGGCCGACCCCGTCATTGGTGAGCAAGGCCGGGGTGTTCCCGCAGTCCGCGTCGGCGGCCTGAGTCACCAGTCGTCGCCGCGGCGCCCCTCGCAGGTGAGCGACGCACCGAGGTCCACGGCGGCGCTGGGTCCGAACCGCAGCACCATCACGGCGTCGTCGTCGTCCTCGGTTCGGCGGAGGTCGTCGCTGTCCCGCGCATACGTCGGGCCTTGCCAGCGCTCCCAGCCGAGTCGCTCGTAGAAGGAGTGTCGACCAGTCGCGAGGGCGCCGAACTCGAAGTCGCGTCGCACGATCTGCGGTGGCCTGCGCCATCACCTGGGCTCCGAAGTGTTGACCCTGGTATGCCGGCGCGGTCGCGACCGCCTCGCCGTATCCGGTGCGAAGCGACCGATCGCCGACCAAGATCGTGCGCTCGACGATCGCCGCGTGGGCTCGTGGGAGCTCGCCAGTCGAGCAGCACGACGTGCCACCCGCCGAGCGCGTGCTCCCAGTCGTCGTCGGTGAAGCTGTCGAACGCCTCGTCGCACAGGGCGCGCACCGCGTCGAGCAACCGGGTCGGCAGTTGTGCCGTCCTCATGTCACCAAGCGGTCCATGCGTCACCTCCCACGCAACGTTCTAGCCTCGGCCCATGCCCGACGAAGACCTCGACGAAGTCGTGGCCTGCGAGCGGCTGCTGCTCGAACCCAATGTTCGGGCCCGTCCGGATGCTGTGCTGGCCCGACTGCATCCGGACTTCGTCGAGTTCGGCGCGTCCGGTCGCACCTGGGACGGGCCGGCGGTCGTCGACGCGCTCGCGGTCGAAGGCGATGGATGCCGCCGATTCCGGAAGCGCCCCGCACCTCGAGGCCCGCGATTTCACACCGGTGCGACTGGCGGACGGCGTCGTGCTCGTGACCTACACCGTCGACGCCGCCGATCGGACATCGCTGCGCAGCTCGGTCTGGGTGCGGGACCCGAATCATGGCTGGCTGTTGCGGTTTCACCAGGGCACGCCAGTTCCAACGGCCGATTAACCGGCTGGCCGAAACTGGACTCGGCCGCCGCGTCGCAGGCCCGCTCGGGGCATACCGATGGCTGTCGACAGCAGGTCGGCTATAACGTTCGCCTCGTGAGCGATCCCGCAAATGCCGCCGGCATCCCCGAGCAGGCGCCGCCGAGCACTGCCGAATCGCTTGCGGCCGGCCACGAAGTCGTCGTGGAAGACGGCGGGCCGTTCACCGTCGCGCGGTGCACCTGCGGCTGGTACACCCCGGCCCGACGCTCACGTCCGCTGGCCCGCGGGGAGGCCGCGGACCACCTTCGGCTGCACGGGCTGCTCCCCTAGCCCTGCAGCTGACGCCGCTCAGGCCTTGTCGCCGAGCGCCTTGCTCAGCATCCCCTGCAAGTCGTCGTCCGAGGGCACCTGACCGTTCGGCGTCATCTTGTCGACCATGGTCGGCAGCACCTGCGCCAGTCCTTCCCGCGCCTCGTCGCGGGAGACCCCGGCCTCGCGGGCGACCTCGTCGATGGCCGCGGGGCCGAGTGCCTGCTCCACCTCGTCGGCGCTCACCGGTTCGTTCTCACCGGTGCCGACCCAGGAGGCCGCCTTGGTGTCCATGCCGCCCTTCTTGAACCCGTCGAGCAGCTTGTCGAGCATCCCGCCGCCTGCTGCTCCGGCCAGCATGCCGCCCAGCCCGCCGCCCATCTTCTTGCCGGCGACCGCGCCCAGCACAACGCCGGCGATCTTTCCGAGGTCAAGGCCACCACCACCGCCGCCTTGAGCAGAGCCCCCGCCCTTGTCGCCGCCACCGAGCAGCCCGCCCAGCAGATCGTCCAGTCCTGGCATGTTGCACCTCCGCTGGTGACGCTAGCCCCGCGACGCCGGTCGACGCAGGAGATCAGACGACGTTCACCTCTGGCCGACGACGACCCTGGGTAAAGCGCTCGACGGACAACGCAGCCACGTCGATCGACGGCACGCGGCCCAGCACGAGGTCCCGCACGACCTCACCCACCGCGGGCGCCTGCAGGAAGCCGTGGCCAGAGAAGCCGGTGGCGTACACGAAGCGGATCGGCGCCGAGGCCTGTCCGACCAGCGCGTTGTGGTCCGGGGTCACCTCGTACAGCCCGGCCCAGCGATGTGCGACGCCCACCTCGGCCAGCCGCGGCGCCCGCACCTCGATCACCGACCCGAGCAGCGCGAGGAAGTCGTCATCCACGTGCGTGCTGAACCCGGCGGGCTCGGCCGGGTCGCTCATGCCCATCAGCAGTCCTGCGCCCTCGCGGTGGAAGTAGAACGAGGTCGCGTAGTCGATGGTCATCGGCAACGACTCCGGCACCCCGTCGACCGGCTCGGTCACAACGACCTGACGCCGCACCGGGACGACGGGCAGGTCGACGCCCACCATCGCGCCCACCGAACGCGACCACGCGCCCGCGGCGCATACCACCAGGCCGGTCGTGATGTCGCCCTGACTGGTGGTGGTCACCCGCGCCACATCCCCGTGGTCGTGGGTGATGTCTGTGACCTCGCAGCCGGTCACCACCCGCGCGCCCAGCCGCCGCGCCGCTGCCGCATACCCCTGCACGACCGCTTCCGGCGTGCAGTGCCCGTCCTCAGGGCTGTATGCGGCCGCAAGTAGGCCGTCGGCGCATACCAGAGGAGACAGCGCACAGCGCGTCGTCGACCGAGATCAGCCGGGACGGGACGCCGAGGGAGTTCTGCATCCGCACGGACCGCTCGAAGACCGCGACGTCGTCGGGACGGGACAGCAGGAACAGGTAGCCGACCCGGTCAAGGTCGATCTCATACCCGGGTCGGCGCCCGAAGTCGGCCAGCAGATCCAGCGACCGTTGCCCCAGCCGGACGTTGACCTCATCGGAGAACTGGGCGCGCACGCCGCCCGCCGCCTTCGACGACGAGCCGGCGCCGAGCGAGTCCCGCTCGAGCAGCACAACGTCGACGCCCGCTTCGGCGAGGTGGAACGCGATCGAGCAGCCGATCACCCCGCCGCCGATCACGACGACATCCGCGTCCGTCATCCCACCTCCCAGACCGCAACGATGTCCCGCCGCTTCGATCTATCCGAAGCGATGGCACATCGTTGCGGCATGCGGGTGACAACGATGTGCCGCCGCTTCGACCTATCCGTAGCGGCGGCACATCGTTGCGAATTGAGGGCGGTCATGGGAGCCGGAAGTCCAGGTCGTACGGCAGCTCCGCGACGTCCATCTGCGCCTTCTGCAGCCGACCGCTGTAGTCCCAGTTCACCGCCTGCCAGCGGGTGAACTGGTCGAGCACCCACACCCCGGACTGCCGCGACCCGTTGCCGGACAGGCCGTTGCCACCAAACGGCAGGTGCGCCTCTGCGCCGGAGGTCGAGTTGTTCACGCTGACCATCCCCGCCGAGATGCCGCCACGGAAGCGCCACGCCGACTGCGGGTCCGAGGTGTAGATCGACGACGACAGGCCGTACCCCGGCCCGTTGGCCAGCTCGATCGCCTCGTCCAGATCGTCGAACACGCCGAGACCGACCAGCGGGCCGAACGTCTCCTCGGCATACAGGCCATCTCCGGGTCGAACCCCCTCGACGACGGTCGGGTGCGCATACACGCCGCGATCGGGGTCGCCGACGAAGCCGCGCCGCGGGTTGGCCGCGGTGATCCGACCGACGCCGGTGGAACCGTGCGTGGCATGGTGCGACGCGACCAGGCCGAGGTTCCGCTCGTGCGCCTCGAGGTAAGCCGGCGAGATCATCGGCCCGTACAGCACCTTCTCGCGGGGGTCGCCGACCGCCGCCGCCTCGACGGCGGCCACGAACCGGGATCGGAACTCCTCGTATGCGGCGCGTTGCACCCACACCGTGCCGAGTGAGGTGCAGCGCTGGCCGGCCGTACCGAACCCGGAGAACAGCGCGCCCTCGACCGCGAGGTCGAGATCGGCGTCGGCCATCACCACCATCGGGTTCTTGCCGCCGAGCTCGAGGCAGGGCGACTGTAGGTGCCGCCCGCACAGCTCCGACACCTGACGGCCGACCGCGGTCGAGCCGGTGAAGCCGACCTTGTCGACCTGGCGCTCATCGAGCGCCTGAGACAGCCCTTCGTACGTCGCCGGGCCGTCGGCGACCACCACGCGAAGCACGTCCGCGGGCACCCCGCCGTGCGTGAACAACTGCGCCAGCGCCCGAGCAACGGCGGCCGCCGGCTCGGCCGGCTTCCAGACCGCGGTGTTCCCGCAGAGCAACGCGGGCACCAAGTACCACGAGGGCACCGCGGCCGGGAAGTTTGCCGCCGTGATGATGAACGCCGCCCCGACCGGTGCGCGGAACGTGAACAGCTGCTTGTCCGGCATCTCGCTGGGCACCGTCTGGCCGTACAGCCGCCGGCCCTCGCCGAGGAAGAAGTCGCAGGTGTCCACCACCTCCTGCACCTCCCCCAGCGCCTCGGCGTACGGCTTGCCGACCTCGCGGGTCAGCAGTCTCGCCAGTGACTCCTTGTTCGTCTCGACCAAGCGCCCGACCTGGGCGATCACCCGGCCGCGCGCCGGCGCCGGCACCGCGGCCCACGAGGGCTGCGCGCGCCTTGGTCGCCCGGGCCGCCGACACGACCTCGGCCGCGGTCGCGAGCTCGAGCTCGAGGACGACATCGTCGAGATCGGCGGGGTTTCGGGACTCGTAGGTGGCCATACGCCCATCCTGGCCGTGCGAGAGTGCGGCCGTGAACGCAGGAGGGGACACCGTCGCCGCGCGGATCCTCGACCTGCTCGCCACCGCCGGAGTGCGGCACGTCTTCGGGCTGCCGGGTCTGCACAACCTGCCGTTCTGGTCCGCGGAGAGCATGCGCCGACCTCGCATCCTCGGTGTGCGGCACGAGCAAACAGCGGCGTATGCGGCCGACGGCCTCGCCCGCGCGAGCGGCGGACTTGGCGTGGCCGTCGTGACCAGCGGGCCCGGGCTGGCCAACACCGTGGCGGCGTTGGGCGAGGCGAGCTCGTCCGGCTCGCCGGTACTCGTGATCGCAAGCGAGCCGCCGCTGTCGGCTCGACGACCCGGCCGACGACTGCTGCACGACCTGCCCGGCGCGCAGCAGGACCTCGTCCGCGCGGTGACGAAGCGTTGTTTTGTACCGCAGTTCCCCGACGAAGCCGTGCACGACGTCGCGACTGCGCTGCACACGGCGTTGTCGTGGCCCCGCGGCCCGGTGTACGTCGGGATCGCCGCTGACCTGCTCGATGCGCGCAGCACGGTGACACCGCGGCTCGACCTGTTGCAGCGCCCGGAGCCGCGCGGCGTCAATCAGGCGGCATCACTGCTGGCTGAGTGCGAACGCATCCTGCTGTGGGTCGGTGGCGGTGCCGTGCAGAGCGGAGCGGGAGAGCACGTGGACGCGCTCGCCCGCCGGCTCGGCTCGCCCGTGGTCACGACGTTCGCCGCCCGCGGCATCCTGGGCGCCGACCACCCGCTGCTGATCGATGTGCCGCCGCACGAGCCGGTCGTGCGGGACGTGCTGGCGCAGGCGGACGCAATGGTTGCGATCGGCACGGCCTTCGAGGGCATGCAGACCATGAACTGGACGTTGGAGCTGCCGCCCCGGCTGCTGCGCGTCGGCGTGCGCGCGGACATGACGGCGCACGAGGACTACCCGCCGGACTGGATCGTGGACGGCGACGCGGCCCGCGCCTGCGATGCGTTGGCGCTGCACGTCGGCGGACGGGAGGCCTGGGCGGACGCGCCCTACCGAATGAAACGCGATGTCAGAGCGCGCCATCGCGCCGACCCGGCCACCGCGGTCGCAGCCGCTCTGCTCGACGCAGTCGAACAGTCCTGGCCAGAGCACGGCAACGTCATCTGCGACATGTCGGTCGCCGGCTACTGGGTCGCCGGGTATGCGGCGCAGCCGCGACCGCATCGCCTGCAGTACCCGGTCGGCTGGGGCACGTTGGGTTATGCGCTGCCCGCGTCAGTGGGTGCCGCGGTCGGCGGGGCGCCAACGCTGGTCGTCTGCGGTGACGGGGCGGCCGCGATGGCGGTGGGCGAATTGGCCACGCTCGCGCAAGAGCGGCTGCCGGTCTGTGTGCTGGTCGTCGACGACGGCGGTTACGGCATGCTGCGCTACGACCAGCAGCGGGCCGGCTGGCCGCAGCACGGGGTCGACCTGGATGGACCCGACTGGGTGGCGCTCGCGGCCGCATACGGTCTCGTGAGCGAGCGGATCGACGACGAGCGCGGGCTGACCGACGCACTCGCTCGGGCAGCCACGGCCGAAGGCCCCAGCCTGCTGCACCTGCCGTTGGCGCTGACCCCGCCGCGGACAACCTCGCCGAGGTGGGCCGACCCCGCCTGACACCGCGATTCGTGGCGAGCCGGACCGGGCCGGTAGCGTCGCCGCGATGAGCCAGCCCGCGCCCGACGTCATCGTCACGCCGGGTATTGGGGCAGCTAACCGACGGCTCGGCATCCTGATGGCCTGCGCCGCTTCGGCGCTGTTCGCGGTCAACGGCACGGTTTCCAAGGGCATCCTGCTCGAGGGCATGCCGGCGCTGCGGCTGACCGAGCTGCGCTCGGCGGGTGCGTTCGTGATCATCCTGGTCTGCCTGCTGCTCTGGCAGCCGGAGCGGCTGCGGGTCACGCGCGGCGAGCTGCCGGTGCTCGCGCTGTACGGGGTCGTCGGATTCGCCGCTGTCCAGGTCTTCTACTTCATCGCGATCCGTGAGCTGCCCGTCGGCATCGCGCTGCTGATCGAGTACACCGCGCCCATCTTCATCGCGCTTTGGGCGCGGTTCGGTGAGAAGCAGCCGATCCGGCAGCGGTTCTGGTGGGCGCTCGCGCTCGCGATGGTCGGGCTGGCGATGGTGGCCGAGGTGTGGCAGGGCGCCACCCTCGACGGGCTGGGGGTGTTGGCCGGCTTCCTCGCTGCGCTGTCGCTGGCGTTCTACTTCGTGGTCGGCGACCGGATGGTCTCGCGCCGTGGCCGCGACCCGGTGTCGCTCACCTGCTACGCGTTCGGTTTCGCGACGCTGTTCCTCACCCTGATCCAGCCGTGGTGGACCTTCCCGTGGTCGATCCTCGGCGAGGAAACCGACCTGCTTGGCCCGACCCTGCCGGTCTGGGGGCTGGCGCTGTGGATGATCGTGCTCGGCACGGTCGCGCCCTTCCTGCTCATCATCGGCTCGCTGCGGCACCTCACCGCGACCGGCGCATCAGTCATCGGCATGGTCGAGCCGGTCCTCGCGTTCGCCGTCGCCTGGGTGCTGCTCGAGGAGGCGCTGACACCGCTGCAGATCCTCGGTGCCGTGACCGTGCTCACCGGGGTGCTGCTCGCAGAGACCTCGCGCACCAGTCGTCGGGTCGACGTCGACCTGCCAGGCTGAGCGCCGTGTACGACGACCTGGACACCTTGGTCCGCACCCGGCTTTCGTGGCACACGCTCGCCGAGCACGTCGTCTCGCCGGCCCGGTACGCGGCCGTCGGCCGGATCGGTCTCGAGCTGTCCAGTGGCGGGTATGCGACGCCGTGGTTTGCGGCACCCGACGGCGACCAACGGGTGGCCGTCGACGGCGCAACCCTGGCCGTCGAGACCAGGACCAGTGCCGGGGTGGCGAGCCGTGGTCGCGAGATCACCACCGTGCGGGAGTGCGCCGAGTTCGTCGGCGTGACACCGGGTGCGCCCGCGAACGTCTACCCGCCGGCGACCCCTTTGGACCTCGATGCGTCCCTGCCGATCGACGCCGCGGCCGCCCACGCGCTGAGCGACTGGTGGCAGCAGATGCAGGCCGCGCTGCAATCCTTGCTGGCCACGGCCGGCTCCGACGCCGGCATCACCCTGTGGCCGGAGCATTTCGACCTCGCGACTTCCGTCGACGAGGTCAACTACGGCGCTTCCCCCGGGGATCAGTGGCACCCCGCGCCGTACCTGTACGTCGGGCCGTACTCCGGTCCCGGCGACGACCCGTTCTGGAACGCGCCGTTCGGCGCCGCCCGCTCGTGGACCGAGGTCGGCTCCGTCGAGGCGGCCGTCGAGTTCCTCAAGCAGGGCCGCGCGCTGGCCACGGGCGCCAGTTAGCCGTACAAGATCACCGTCTGCCGAGCAGAATCGCGCATTTGTGCACGATTCCGCTCGGGAAACGGTGATCTTGGTATCAAACCGGGAGCATGGACCACGTGGAGATCCCGTTCGCTGCATCCGAGCGCTCGAGCCTGGGCGTCGAGTGGGAGCTGGCGCTCGTGGACGCCGACAGTGGCGACCTGCGGCAGGTTGCGGCCACCGTCCTCGAGGCCGTCCGACCAGAGGGTGCCGAGGAACACCCGAGGATCAAACAAGAACTGCTGCTCAACACGGTCGAGATCGTGACCGGCGTATGCCGCACCGTCGCGCAGGCGCAGGCCCACCTGGCCGAGTCTCTGGCCGAGCTGAGGGCGGTCACAGACCCGTTGCGGGTTGAGTTGATGGCGGCCGGGACGCACCCGTTCAGCAGCTGGTTGAACCAGCGCGTCACCGACAAGGCGCGCTACGCCAAGCTCATCGACCGCACCCAGTGGTGGGGGCGGCAGATGCTCATCTACGGGGTGCACGTGCATGTCGGCCTGGACGCACGCGACAAGGCGTTCCCGGTGCTGAACGGCCTGCTGTCCTACTACCCGCACCTGCAGGCGCTGTCGGCATCTTCGCCGTTCTGGGGCGGCCAGAACACCGGCTATGCGAGCAACCGGGCGCTGATGTTCCAGCAGCTGCCGACGGCCGGACTGCCGTTCCAGTTCCACGACTGGGCCGAGTACGAGGCATACGTGGCGGACATGTTTGGCACGGGTGTGATCGACGTCCTGGGCGAGATCCGTTGGGACATCCGGCCGGCGCCGACGTTCGGCACCATCGAGGTCCGCGTCTGCGACGCACTGCCGTCGCTGTGGGAGGTGTCGGCCATCGCAGCGCTCACCCAATGCCTGGTCGACGAGCTCAGCGAGCGGCTCGACCAGGGCGAAACCGTGCCGACGATGCCGCCCTGGCACGTCCAGGAGAACAAGTGGCGGTCGGCGCGGTACGGGCTCGACGCGATCGTCATCCTCGATGCCGCCGGGCGCGAGCGGCTGGTCACGGAAGACGTGCTCGAGCTGCTGGAGCGGTTGGCGCCCGTGGCCAAGAGATTGGACTGCGTGGACGAGCTCGCCTCGGTCGAGCGCATCGTGCAGCGCGGCGCGAGCTACCAACGCCAGCGGGCCGTCGCCGCGGCGAACGGCGGCGACCTGCATGCCGTGGTGGACTCACTCGTCGCCGAGATGCGCGGAGCCGCCGGCTAGCGAAACCGGCCGCGCGGTTGAATCACTCGTCCAGGATGAAGGTCACCAGCATGTTGACCTGGTAGCCGACGATCTGGCCGTTGTCGACCCGGACGCTCTGCTCCTTCACCCAGGCGCTGGTCACGTTGCGCAGGGTGGCGGCGGCCCGCTGCACGCCCACGTTGATGGCGTCGTCGAAGGAGGTGTCGCTGCTGGCGCTCAGCTCGGTCACGCGGGCTACCGATCCCATGGCTGGTCTCCTCTGCACGGGGGCGGACGGGTCAATCCGAGTCAAGCAGCCCGGGATGCGAATTGTGACCTGGTCTCGGTTGTCAGGCCCATTGTTTGGCGGTAGGACCGGACCTTGTGCACCGGTTCGCCTCTGACGGGGTAATCCCTCATGACCGGGCCACCTGACCGAAGGGGGTCACATGACGCGTAGCCGCGCACGGGGCGCGCTCGCAGCAGTACTTCTCCTCCCGATGCTGGCGGTGGTACCGACCGCGCTGGCCGCGAACGCGGCGCCCGCCGACCCCGGCGACGCACCGCCGAGCGACACCCGGGAGCTCACCAGGTCCGACTTCACCCTCGACGGACAGCCGGTCGAAGTCCCGTCCACCTATCAGGGGTCCGCCCAGGCGCGGTCGTTCAGCGCCCTGGCAGCGGCACCGACCCCTCCGGTGGGAACCGTCCGGCAGTGGCTCGGCCTGGACGACTTCAACGGGGTCATCTACCGCAAGAACTACACGCTGCGCGGCGTAGGGGAGCACGTCGAGGTCTGGGTCGCCAACGACATCGCGTTCCCGGCCGGCGACTGCCGGCTGCAGATCCCCTCCTCGACGGTGATCACCGACGAGCAGGTCGCCTACTTCGTCAACGAGTTCGACACCAACATGTACCCGAAGGAATCCGAAGCGTTCAGCGTGCCGCCGGATCGCGACGGGTCCAACGCGCTCATCAGCGGCGACTTCACCGGCGACGGCGACAAGATCGTCACCCTGATCGACAACGTTCGGGACGACAACTTCTACGACTTCCCGGCGTCCCCGACCTATATCGCCGGTTTCTTCTTCGCCACGTTCAACGAGTTGTCTCGACCGCAACATCATGACGATCGACGCCTACGACTGGCTGCACCGCACCGGCGCGAACCCGCCGAACGAGCCGACCAACGACCTGTGCACCAGCCGATCGGCGCGTCCGTTCCTCTACGAGGGCGTGTTCGCACACGAGTACCAGCACCTGCTGCAGTACTACACGGACCCGTTCGAGACCACCTGGCTCAACGAGGGTCTGTCCGACTTCGCGCAGACTCTGACCGGCTACGTCGATGCCACCAAGACCGTCTCCGAGCTCGGGGCGGACAGCCACATCTACTGCTACCAGGGCTTCGGCACAGTCGCGGGCGCGGGCAACACCAATCCGCGCGACTGCGGCGGGCCGGAGAACTCGCTCAACCTGTGGGGCGAGGGCAACCCCAACGCACTCCTTGCGGACTACGGGCACGCCTACTCGTTCATGCTGTACCTGTACGACCGCTATGGCACGGAGTTCATGTCGGCCCTGCACCAGGACGGTGAGCGCCAGGGTCTTGCCAGCCTGCCGCTGCACTCGAAGGGCAGGGGACGGACCTGTACACCGTCCTGCACAACCACCAGACGATGGTTCTGGTGGACAAGATCGTCGGCGACTCCCGCAGGGGCGTCGTGCTCGGCGCGCGCAAGTCCGACGTCACTACGCCGAGCCTGCGCTCGACGATCAACCTGGCGAACCCGCAGATCAACGACGACCCGGGAGCCGCTCCCAACGGCGCCGACTACGTCCCGCTGGGACGCCGGTCGCAACTTGCGGTCGCTGTCGTTCGAGGGCGCAGCGGAGCTCCCCACGCTCCCGTTGGAGTGGACGATCGTGACCAACGACCCGGATCGCCCCGGCAACCCGGTGCTGTGGTCCGGCAACGGCAACAACCTGGACCGCTCGGCGGTCACCGAGGTCACCGTGCCCGCGACTGACCCGACACTGCGCCTGCTCGCCAAGTACGGCGCGGAACTCGGGTTCGACTACGGCTACGTCCAGGTCTCCACCGACGGCGGTGAGACGTACACCTCGATCACCGGCGACAAGACCGTCGACGGCCCGCTGGGTCCGTCGCTGAACGGCACCACCGACGGGTTCGAGCCGCACACGTTCGACCTTGTCGGCGTATGCCGGCCAGACGATCCTGCTGTCGTTCCGGTACATCAGCGACGGCGGCGTCAACGAGGGTGGCCTCCTCATCGACGACATCACCCTGGGCGGCGCCACCGTCATCAGCGACGGCTCGAGCCTGGAGCCGTTCTCGTCGCCGACCGAGATCAACCCGACCGATGTGCACAACTGGAACGTCAAGCTCGTCGGCATCCGCGAGGGTTCCGTGCAGCTTGGTCCAGCAGGCCGAGTACGACGGTGAGTTCTCGCTGTCGCTGTCGCGTGGACAGCTGGCACGCTTCTCCCCGTTCAGCCAGGTCGTCGCGATCGTCGCCTACGACGAGCCGACCGAGCTGGTCCAGCAGTATGCGCCGTACACCCTCACGGTGAACGGCACCGTCCAGCCCGGCGGCTGATCCCGGGCAGCGCACTCGATGGACCCGCCCTCTCGCAGGGGGCGGGTCCATCGGTGTTTCAGGTCGATCGTTATGCCAGAGGGGCAGCGGCTACGCGATGACCGCGCGGGTACCTGGCGGTCAGGTGGCCAGCCGGGCCAGCAGCGAGGCCGAGCCGAGCCAGGTATGCGGCGCACCGGCGAAGCACCAGCCCAACCGCGGTTGCCGACCCCGTTGGTCACCCTTCTCGCTCGACCAGATCGCGGTGACCCGCCGGTCTCCGCAACGCGAGCCCAGCAGGGAGAACGCGTTGTGCGTGGCGAGCACGTCCGGGTGGTGGGTCAGGACAGCGACGCCCTCGTCGATGGTGAGCGGTGACCGACGACGCTTTCGGATCAATGGCAGCGCGTCGTCCGGGGTGATATTGAGCGTGTCGGCGCCGGTCTCGATGTCCGTCGCGAGATAGGCGACCGCATTCGGGATCTCGACGTGTCGATCGGGCCGAAACGCTTGATCTCGTCCGCCTCCATGGTGGTGAAGCCGGGCTTGTCGTTCGTGCGCCACGCCTGGATCGCGGGGATCACCGGGACCAGGTCGCCCGTCACGACCACGACGAAGGGGATGGCGCTGGTCCTCGACGGCGCGACGTCGGCGAGCCGGTCGCTGAGCCGATCGAGCTTGGCGCGAAACCTGGTGGCGGACATGCCGGCCAGGGCGGGGTAGCCCTTGTCCAACAGGTTGGTGATCTGGCGGTCGAACTCGTTCGTGAGCTGTTCGTCGGACCAGTTCGTCAGCACGGGCAATCGCGGCCTTTCGTGGGGGGCGAGGGACGCAAACCCATTGAACAACACGACCTGCGCAGGGAATTCCCGATCACTGCGTCCAACCTGAACCGGGAGCGCGAACAGTCAGGGCTGGGTCACTGCGGACGCAGCGCCATCCAAAGAGCGACCGCCTCCTCAGTTCCTGGGTTGCGCCACGCGTGCTGCTGAACGGTTCGGAAGTGCAGCGCGTCGCCGCGGGCGAGCAGGAACACGTGCCCGTTCACCGTGAACTCCAGCTCACCCTGCAGCACGTAGACCAGCTCCTCCCCCGGATGCTCCAGCGGACTGTCGCCGCTGGTCGCGCCGGGATGCACGGTCGCTCTCGCCCCGGCGAGCATGAACCGGCCGTAGCCGCCGGTGATCCCCTCGAGATCGATTCCGGTATGCGAGGTGTAGATCGGTTGCTCGGTGCCGGCCGGCGTGTGCACCGTCGGGTCCGAGTTGACTTCCTCCTCCTCGACGAAGTAGCTCACCGGGCGGCCGAGCGCGCCCGCAACCTTGAGCAACGTCGTGATCGTCGGCACCATCCCGCTCTGCTCGATCTTGTGGATCGCAGCGGCCGACACGTTCGACAGCTCCGCCAGCTGCTGCAGGGACAGGCCGGCCTGCTTGCGAAGGGTGCGGACCTTGGGCCCGATGCCCGAGACGATCTGCGTGACCTCCGTCATGGCAACGACCTCCTGGTATGCGGCCCGGCCGCGCGCTGGGAGGGCTTGACGCTCATCACCCGCATGTTGAAGATGGTGAACGCTTCGTCACTCATACTCAACATCGCTCACCCCAACCGTCGTCAGAGACGTCGTCGTGTCGGAGGTCGTGGATGGCTCGGCGCGTCGTCATCGTCGGAGGCGGCGCCGCCGGCATGGGTGCGGCCGGGGCGGCCAAGGGCACGGACCCCCGGGCCGAAGTCACCGTCTACACCGAGTTCCAGGACGCCGCATACAGCCCGTGCGGGATCCCGTACGTGCACGGCGGGGAGATCCCGGATTTCGAGCGACTTTTCCTCGGCACCAAGCAGCAGTACATCGACCAGGGCATCGACATCCGCTACGAGACCGCCGTCTCGGCCATCGACACCAGGGCACGCCTGGTGACGGTCGAGGGCAAGCAGGTGCCGTACGACTCCCTCATCGTGGCGACCGGGTTCGACTACGCCGACCCAGGTGTCCCCGGCAGCGATCTCGGCGGCCTGTACCGAGTGAAGAACATCCGGGAGGCGATGGAGTGGGACAAGGTCCTCGACACGGTGCAAGAAGGCGGTCGTGGTCGAGGCGACGCCGCTCGGACTCGAGATGGTGACCGCGCTGGCGCACCGCGGCATCGAGACCCACCTGATCGACCCCAACCCGTGGGCGCTGTCGATGGCGACCGACCCGGACATCGCCAAGCCGGTCGAGGACTCCTGGGTCGAGATGGGCGCGACCCTGCACTTCAACACCACGCTCACCGGCTTCCTTGGCACGCGGCGGTGCGCTGCGCACGGTCCAGACCTCCGACGGCGACATCGAGGCCGACCTCGCCGTGGTCGCGACCCACAAGGTCGCCAACTCCCGGCTCGCGACGGCGGCCGGGATGCCGAGCGGTTCAGCCGGCGGGCTCATCGTCAACGAACGGATGGCGACGCCGCGTCCCCGGCGTCTGGGCGGCGGGTGACTGCACCGAGATCCCGCACGGCGTCTCCAACGTGCCGATCCAGGGGCTGTCCGGCAGCCATGCGTATGCGCAGGGCAAGGTGGCCGGCGTGAACGCGGCCGGCGGGCAGCGCGCATACCAGCCGGTCTATGTCCCGTGGGGGATGGTCGCCGGCACCTGGATGATCGGCGGCGTCTCGTTCAGCGAGACGCTGGCCACCGCGCTCGGCATCCCGTTCGTGCTCGGCGTCGCGCAGGGCATCTCCCGCGCGCGCTACTACCCGGACGTGCAGCCGATCAAGGTCAAGCTGCTGGGTGAGCCCGGCAGCCTGCGGCTGATCGGCGCGCAGATGGTCGGCCGGGAGGGCATCAAGGAGCGCGCCGACTTCCTCGCGATGGCCGTGCGGACCGGCATCACGCTGCGCGACCTGGCCACGATGGAGAACGTGTACTCACCGCCGATCGGCGCGCTCAACGAGCCGATTGCGTTGGCGGCCCAGAATGCGTTGGGTTACTGACGATGGGCTTCACCCGGCGGGTCCGTGTTGTCTCCGAACGCCAGCTCATGACCGCGGCGGAACGAACGATCGCAACCCGCTATGGCACGTTGCCGCCCCGACCGCCGAAGGGGGTCGACGTCTTCTGGCAGAAGGTCTACGTCCCGCTGTACTACCGCATCCCCTGGTCGATGCGGGCACGGGTCATGCGACTCATGCCCGGCAGCCACCGGGAGACCTGGCACACCCCGCCATCCGCGGGAGGACCCGCCGTCTGACCACCTGGGCCGCCCGGCCCGAGTCACGCATCCACAGGAGGAACCCGCATGAGCACGAAGACGAACACCATCGAGCGCGCTGCTGAGGGCGATGTCCTCTATGACACCAGCGAGAAGGTCTTCGAGGACATCCAGGCCAACGAAGGAGAGAAGGCGTTCGTCTTCATCCACAGCGTTCCGTTCGAGGGTTCCGTCGCGCTGGTGAACCTGCTCACGTCGACCCGGCTGGTCCGCAAGGGCTTCGACGTCAGCATCGTGCTGTATGGACCGGCGGTGCTGATCGCCTCGTCGACCCGCGGCTACCCGTCCGTCGGCACCGAGGGCTTCCCCGGGAACCTGTCGATGAACAACCAGCTCAAGACCCTCATGGGTGAGGGCGCAAAGATCTACGCCTGCCGGTTCGCGATGGGGGCGCTGTACGGCATGCGCGAGGACGACCTGATTGAGGGCGTCAAGGCGTTCAACCCGCTTGACGTGCTCGACTCCGCGCTGACCGCGTGGCGGGCGGGCGCGTTCCAGCTGAACACCTGGACCGTGTGAGCGGCACCAACAGCGCCGTCGCCACCTGGCGGGGCGGGTGGCACTGCGACGTCGAGGCCGGCGGGTTCCAGCTGGTCGTCGACGAGCCGACGCAGGTCGGTGGCACCGGGCTGGGTCCGCGGCCGACCGACCTGTTCATGGCGTCGCTGGCCTCGTGCTATGCGCTCGCCGTCGCGTGGGCGGCGGGCAAGGAAGGCGTGGACCTGCCCGACCTGGAGGTCACCGCGACCGGCACCTACGAAGGGCTGAAGTTCGCCGCGATCCAGGTCAGCGTCCGAACGAGCCTGGACCGGTCAAAGACGCAGGTGCTCCTGGATCGGGCGGCCCAGGTCTGCTACGTGTCGAACACGCTCGGGGTAGCGCCCCCGCTCACGGTCGAGCACCTGGACGCGGACCCGGGATAGCGCGGGCAGACATCACCGGCCGGCGAGCCGTCGGTCGAGTGCCAGCAGCGCATCGCGGAAGGCGTCGAGCGGAGCGACCGCGACGCCCACGCCGATCTGTCCGCTGCCGTCGGTCGCATGCAGGATGCCCGTGGTCACCTTCGGCGTGCTGCCGTGCTCGACCACCGCGCGGACGTCGACCGCCAAGCGGCGTGCCCTGGCCGCCCCGGCTCGGCAGCGTGAACCGGCGTCGACCGGCCGACGCAGACCCGGTCGAGCTCGGCGGTCATCTCCTCGGCCGCCGCCGAACCCCCGACCAGCTGGGCGACCGCCGGCGAGCCCGCAGCGGCCGCGCCGCCGAGGCCAACCAGCTCGAGCACCGCGCTGTCCCCGATGTCCGGCGCGCCGTCGGCCGGCCCGCGCCCGGGGTGGTACAGCGCCTTCCCGACCATGGGCGCCGGCGCGCGGTACCAGGTGCGGTCGTCGCCGACCCGAACCCCGAACTCCGTGCCGTTGCGGCACATGCCGGTGACGACCGACGAGCCGGCCACCGCCGCCGCCCACGCGGCGAGTGCCCGCGCCGCCGCCATCGCCAGCGTGAGGAAGAACAGATGGTTGTCGGACAGGGCGCGGGCCACCTCGGCCGTTCGCGGGTGGTCGACGGCGACCAGGCCGGGCAGCAAGTGGCGCAGCAGCAGGTTCGTCGCCGCCTGGGTGCGGACGTGCACGTCGTCACCCATCGCCACGGCCTGCGCGGCCAACGACAGCACGTCCACTGGCTCGCTCGACGCGCACTGCCGTGACAGGACGGGCGCCGCCGCCTCGCGCAGCATGACCAGCCGGGCGATCGCGCCCGGCGCTGTCCTTGCCGAACCACGCGACGTCGCCGGGCCCCTGCCCGAGCGGCGCGAACGTCGTCACGCCGCCAGCGGCGAGCTCGACCAGCCACCCCGGCGTCGTCGGGGTCACGACGGCCGCCATCGGGACCACCACACCGGACTCGTTGGCGGGCGCCAGCGTCACCGAACCGGACTCGAGCAAGGCGTCGGCCTGGCCCGGGTCGTCGGCCCAGCCCTCCGCGACGACCGCCGACCGCATCGACCGACGCAGCGGGTCGCAGACGTCGGGCCACTCCAGTGCCGGGCCGGGATGGAGCAGCACCCGGCCGTCGAGTTCCGGGACGCCCTCCGCGGCGGCGCATACCCGAGTGAGCATCGGCACGCCGGTGTCCAGCCGATGCCGGACCTCGGCGTTGGCGCGGTCGATGCCGTCGGTCAGCGGGCCGAAGAGGCGACGCAACGCGCCGACCAGTTCCGGGTCGCCGCCGGCCGGGATCCGCCAGTCCACGTGCACGACCGGGCGGTCCTGGGCAGCGATCGCGCTCGCGAACAGCGGCAGCCCGACGTTGACCACGTCCACCTCGGTCGGCAGGGCCAGCCGTCCGGACGCCGCCTCGTCGGTCATCGGCCGTCCTCGTGCGGGGCGGCGGCTCGCGCAGCAGCGATGCAGCGCCGTCTCCGCCTTGGCGAACGCCTCGCGGGCTTGGCGCGCGAGGACGACCAGGTCGGCCGCCTGCGCGCTGCAGGATGCGGCCATCGCCTCGACGACCGGCGGCGCCGCACCGCCCGTCGCGGTGCGGGTCTCCACCATGTGCCGCGGGTCGAGCACCTCGGTCAGGTCCGCGCCGGTCAACCCCAGCGGCCGCCCGTTGAACGCAACCGCGGCCGCGTCGAGTTGCTCCCCGTCGAGCTCGAGGCCGCGCAGTCCGGCCTCGTGCGCCGCGCGCACGGCGATCCCGACCACCTGGTATGCCGTGCGGTAGTCGACGCCGCAGGTCTGCATCACGTACTCGGTCAGGTCGGTCGCCTGCGAGAACCCCGACTCCAGCGCCTGCCACATCCGCTCACGGTTGACGGCAAGGGTGCGGATGACCCCGTTGGTGAGCCGGGTCGTGCGCAACGCCAGGTCGAGTGCCCGGGGCACCTCTCCGTAGGCGTAGATCAGGTTGTCGCTGCGCGCCGACGGGCTCTTGATCACCGCGAGGAACCCGCTCAGTCGCCCGATCAGCGTGCCCGAGCGCCCCGCGGATGATGGACAGCGCGTATGGATTGCGCTTTTGCGGCATGAGCACGCTGGCTCGGCTGAACCCGTCGGCGATCGTGACGTAGTCGAACTCGCTGCTCGCCCAGATCTCGAGGTCCTCAGCCAGCTTGCTCTGGGTGCCGACCAGGCTGGCCGCGGCCGCCAGCATGTCGACGAGGCCATCGGTCTGCCACATCGCATCGCGGGTGTGCTCGATGACGCCCGTCGAAGCCGAGCAAGTTGGCCACCGGTCCGCGGTCGTCGAGCAGCCGACTGCCGTTGACGCAGCCGGCTCCGCCTGGGCTGGTGTTCGTCCAGTCGAGAGCGTCCGCGAGCCGTCGGGCGTCGCGCAGCAACGGGTACGCGAAGGACAGCAGGTAGTGGCCGAACGTGGACGGCTGGGCGTGCTGCAGGTAGGTCTGGTCCGGCAGCCACGTCCGGCTGTGCTCGCGCGAGGTGGCGGCGAGCGTCTCCGACCAGCCCGGCCGTCGCTTCGATCAGGTCGACCAGCTGCCCGCGCAGGTGCAGCCGCAGCGCGATCCGCACCGCCTCGCGCCGCGGCCGGCCGGCGTGCAGCCAGCCCGCGTCGTCCCCGATCTGTTCGACGAAGGCGCGCTCCCGACTGTTGTACGGCTCCCCGAACGCAGGGTCGTACGGGAACTGCTCGGCCGGGATGTTCGTGGCCTCGCAGCACAGACCGACAGCAGCCGACGGGCCGCTGCCTCCGGGATGACGCCCCGAGCCCGCAGGTCGAGCACGTGCGCGAGGTCGGCGTGGTTCAAGCCCTTGTGCAGCAACGGCGCGTCCGCGTTCTCGAGCGCGAAGCCGGACTCGATCAGCTCGGCGCGGCGGCGCCTTCGGGCGGTCCGAGCCGGTGCCCAGCGGTCATGTGTCGACCTCCGGACGTCGACTGCGGCGACGCCGCACCGATCCAGTCGGCGACGGCGTCGAGCAGCCCCCGGTATGCCAGAACACGGCCGGCCCGGCCTGCACGACCGCCGGGAGAACGGCCAGCGCCTTCGCGGTGTACACCGGATCCAGCACCAGGCCCGCGTACCGCAAGGCCAACGCGGCGGCCCGTACGCCGGCCGGGCTCGGAATGGCGTGCCCGGGGCCGCGGGCATCCACGAGCTCGACGTCGGACGCCTCGGGCAGCGGCTCGCCACGCCGCTGCGCCACCCCGCGGGCCAACATCAGCACCCGCGCGGCGGCCTCGTCCACGGGGCGGCTCACCGAGGCGCCCACGACGCGCAGCGCCCGGCCTTGCGCCACCGATCCGGCGACCAGGCCGGCCAGCGTGCCGCCGGAGCCGCAGCCGACGACCACCGTCGGGTTCATCCCCGCGGGGAGCTGGTCGAGCAGCTCCGCCACCGCGGCGTGGTACCCAAGCGCCCCGGTGACTGTGGACCCGCCGCGGGCGACCACATAGGGGCGCTGCCCTGCGCGGCCAGCTCGTCGGCCACCTTTGTGAGTGCGTCGTCCACCGAAGCCCGGTCTGCGTCACCGGTCCAGCGAACCTCGGCGCCCCAGGCCTTCGCGGCGGCCAGGTTCGGGTGCTGGGGGCGCAGAGCCGTCCGCTCGGCCGGCCAGGACCAGGATGCAGCGCAGGCCGGCATACGCCGCCGCCGCCGTGGCTGCCTGGACGAAGTTGGAGCCGGGCGCTCCGCCGGTGACGATGACATCGGCGTCCTGCCCGACCGCTTCCGCCAGCAGCGCCTCGAGCGGCCTGGCCTTGTTCCCGGCCACCGCGAACCCGGTGAGGTCGTCTCGCTTGACGAGCAGTGGCCCGGGCAGCTCGAGCGCGTTGGCCAGGCGTTCGGCGTCGACCAGCGGCGTTGGCAGAACCGCGAGTCGGCCGCGGCGCAGGGTCGCGGTCATGGCCGAGTCCGCGCCCGGCTGACAACCAGGTCGACCATCGCGCCGGCGTGACCAGTGTCCGGCCGCAGCCCCGCTGCCTCGTCGGCGGCGAGGAGACCTGCGTCGACGACCGCGGCACGCAGGCCGACCCCAGGCCTTCGGTCGGCGGCGACCTCCTGCAGACGTTGCCGCGCGACGTGCCGGCCCAGCCGCGGCGTGAGCAGCGCGAGGACCTGTTCGCTCAACACGTCGTCGTCGACATGTGACCGCATGGCGCTGACGTCGACTTCCAGACCCGCGAGCAGTTCGGCGCCGAGCGACGTGGCCGTCGCGGTCAGCAGGCATACCTCCGGGAGCGCCACCCACTCGGCCTTCCAGCTCCGGCCGTCTCGCTCGTGCTGACCGACCATGCCCTCGAGCAGCACACCGGCATGTGCCCGCACCAGCCGGGCGAGGGTGTCGAGGTGCTCACTGCGCTCCGGATTGCGCTTGTGCGGCATGGTGATGCTGCCAACGACCCCTTCGCGGCTGGGCTCGCGAAGCTCCCCGATCTCGGGGCGCTGCAGCTCGTAGACCTCACCGCCGATGCGCGCCAGCGTGCCGGTGATCATCGCCATGACCAGGCCGGCCTCGGCGACTCGGTCCCGAGCCGTGAGCCACGAGATGCCCGGATCGGCGAGACCGAGTTCCGCGCAGAAGCGTTGCCGAACCGCGAGTCCCGCTGGGCCCTGGCCGGCCAGCGTGCCAACCCCGCCACCCAGCTGCCCGACCAGCCAACGCACGCTCCCCTCGGCGAGCCGGTCCAGATGCCGGCCGACCTCGTCGACCCAGGAGGCCGCCTTGAACCCGAAGGTCACGGGCGCACCCGGCTGGCCGTGGGTCCGCCCGACAATCAGGGTGTCGCGATGCTCGAGACAGAGCAGCAGCAGCCGGTCCTCGATCTGCAGCAGGTCGGCCCGGACAACAGCGACGACCTCGCGTAGCACGAGTGCGGTCCATGTGTCGGTGACGTCCTGCACCGTGGCGCCGACGTTCAGGTACGGATGGACGTCGGCGGGCAGCACATCGCGCATGGCCTGGATGAGCCCCAGGGTCGAGTGCCCGGTGGCCCGGGTCTGGCTCGCCACCTGATCGATGTCGAGCAGGTCCACGTTGGCGCGACGGGTGATCTCCTCGGCCGCGTCGGTCGGGATGATCCCTTCGGCTGCCTGCGCCCGGGCGAGCGCGGCCAAGATGTCCAGCCAGGCCTGAATCCGGGCTCGCTCCTCGAAGAGCGCCCTGGTCTGCGACGTCCCCCACAGGTGCGCATACATCGCGGAGTCCGCGATCCGGGCGGTCATGACTCGCCCTCCGGGCGGGCGCCGACACCCTGCGCCATCCCCTGCGCGCTACCCCGCCCATTCGCCTGGGCCGCCACCTCGTCGACCACGGTGGCCAGCGCGCTGCGGAGTTGGCCGAATGTGGCACCCCACGGCACCACCACGAGTCGACCCTCGCTTTCGATGTGCTCCTCCAGCAGGCAGCACTTGGTGAGCACCATCGAGTCGGGGTTCTCGCCGTCGGAGCCGAGCAACCGGCGGCCCAGGTTGCGTGGACAGGTATCGATCTGCGGAGCCCCTCCGCCCGGATAGAAGAAGTCGTGAATCTGCCGGGAACGCGCGCAACCCAGCAGAGTCCAGTCCCGACGTTCGGGCACCTCGTCGAGATAGGAGACGGTCGCGCCCGCCACCTCCATCCCGCCGCCACGGCACTGCAACAGGTAGTGCGCCGCTCGCTCGGCCGGATCGGTCGGGAGCAGGTCGGCCAGGTCGCATACGTCAGGGACCACCTGCAAGGCCGGCAGGTCGTCGGCCGTGCCGAGCAACCGTTCCACCTGGTGCACGAGCTTGGCCGGGTGTGGCGGAACCACATCGAGCACGCGCAGCCGAATGGGCGCCGGGTCCAGGATGAAGCTGACGTGCCCGTATCGACCTTCGACGACGACACATCGAGCCCCCGGGGCTTCACGAGCGGCCCCGGCCAGTTCGCTGGGTACCGCAGTGTCGAGATCCGGCCGGACGACGTACTCCGTCTCCTGCGGCCCGGCCAGCACGACGATGTCGGTCACCGGCGTGAACAGGTCGGTCCGCCCGGCCGCGACCAGCTCGACCAGCGCTGTCTGGCCGCCGCGGCGAACCACCAGGTAGCGCGTGCGGCGGTAGGCCGGGCGGGTCGTCAGCAACGAGCGCAGCGGTTCCGGCTCAAGCGGCACGTCGACGTCGGCCACGGAGACTTCGCGATACCGGGAGGGGACCCGGCCGCCGAGGCCGTTGCGGTCCGGTCGCGTCATTGCGCCGTGATCCGAGGCGCCGAAAGGTCAAACGTGTCGGCCCGCATACCGAGCCGCAACGCCTCGAGTCCCAACGCCTCCGCGGGCGAGATATTGGCCAGGTTCACGTTGCTGCCGAACCGTTTGATGAACCAGGCCTGCTGGTCCTTGCGGGGCGCCTCGAAAACGAGGTTGTCGACGCCCACCGCGCCGGCGACCGCCTCCACCACATGCTCACGGACCCGCCCGTCCGACTCGTAGATCCCGACGGTGCCGCTCTCGCGGCCCTCCGTGACCACCCAGGTTGCGCCGGCCTGCAAGGCCGCGGCCGCCTCGCTCGCCCAGACGTCGGCGGAGACCGGCACGTCCGGGTCCTTCGCCCCGATCTCGCTCAGCACGATGAACCGCTCGGCCGCCCGGGCGACCAGGTCAGCCCGCTCCATCGCCGTCAGCCTGATCACCCCGCAGGACACCTCGACACATGGGAACCCGACGGACTCGACCCAGTCCAGGTACTCGTCGACTACCTCCTGCCGGACGGCCACCTCGAGCAGGGTGCCGCCGGTGCACGCCAGCACGCCGTGCCGGCGCAGCAGGGTGAGTTTGTCGGCGATGCCGGGATCGAGGTACGCGGTCCCCCAGCCGAGCTTCCAGACGTCGACGTAGCGCCCGACGACGCCGAGCAACGACTCGACGTCGCTGACCGGCAGGCCCTTGTCCAGGACGTGCGTGATGCCGCGGCGGCGAGGCTTGTCCACCCGCGGCGGCAGCATGAGAAAGGAGGGCTCGACGTTCACCATGGTACAAACCGAGTCAGCAACCGACACGTCGTCGGGTGACCCCGCGAATGTTGACGTTCGCAGAGTTCGGAGCGCTGTGTGACCGACCTTCGCGAGCTCGCGGCGACGCTGCGCGACTTGCCTGGTGTGGTTGCGAAGGCCGACATCGCGGTTGTCGCCGACGTGCTCGGTGCGGGCGACTGGTATGCGGGGCCCGGTGACGACGGGGCTGTGCTGCCGCCCGGCGACGGCCACGTGGTGGTGGGCGGCGAGTCGATCCTGCCGTCGTTCGTCGCCGCTGACCCGTACGGCGCAGGCGTCGCCGCCGTGCTCGCCAACGTCAACGACCTGGCAGCAATGGGGGCCAGGCCGGTGGCCATCGTCGACACCGTCGTGGGCCCGGCGCAGATGACCCGGTCCATCTTGGCCGGCATGGCCTGGGCGGCGGCGCGCTACGACGTGCCGATCGTCGGCGGTCATCTGACCCAGCTGGACGGGCCGCCGGCGCTGTCGGCATTCGGCGTCGGCCGTGCGGACCGGGTCCTGTCCGCGCGACACGCAGCACCTGGGCAGGGCTTGGTCGTGGGGTGCTGCACCGACGGCCGGATGCGCGCGGACTTCCCGTTCTTTCCGTCCTTCGAGCAGCGCGCCGGTCTGCTCGCTGACGACGTCCGGCTGTTGGCCGACATCGCCTCGGCCGGGTTGGCCGTGGCCGCGAAGGACGTGAGCATGGCCGGGCTGGTGGGGTCGCTCGCGATGCTGCTCGAGCCGAACCGGCTCGGGGTGACGGTGAACCTGGATCGGCTGCCGGTACCGGACGGCGTCACGCTGGCTGCCTGGCTCGGCTGCTTTCCCGCGTATGCGTTCCTGCTGACCTGCGAGCCGGCGACGGTCACCGCATGCGTGCAGGCCTTTCACGGCCGCGGGCTGCAGGCCGCGCACGTCGGTGACCTCGACGGGACCGGCTTGGTCCGGCTGCGCGAGGGCGACGCCGTCGAGACTGTGTTCGACCTAAATCGGGACGGCGTTACCTATCTACGTCGCTAAGCGCCGACCGTCGCGGGCATTTCGTGCATGATCACGGCGAGGGGCCGCTGGCCCGCACCCCCTCCGTGATCATGCACAAATCCGCCCAGGTAAAGACGCATCCGGGGAAGAGCGTCCTCAGCGCAGGGCGATGCTCATGAGTTGGTGTGGCACGCCGAGGTAGTCCGCGGGTGGGCCGGCGGGCGACCAGCCCAGCGACTGGAAGTACCGGGTGTTGGGGACCTGAACGTGCGCGATCATCCGGGTGCCACCGAGCCGCCCGGCGGTGGCGACCGCGAGCCGCACGAGCGGGCGGCCGATCCCGGCGCTGCGGTATGCCGGCAGCACCGCGAGCCGGTCACCTTTCCACTGCCCGGAACCAGGCGGCTCGAGGAGCGAGTCGCGCACCGGGTCGCGCAGCGGGTACAGCCGAACCGTGCCGGCGGCGACGCCGTCGACAAAGCCGAGCAGGTGGACGGTGGCCGGGTCCTGGTCGTGCTCATCGACATCGGACACCGGAAAGATGCGTTGCTCCCGGACGAAGATCTCAATCCGGATGCGGTGATGCTCGGCCAATTCGTCCGGCCCGTCGACCGGACGGCAGACCAGCGCGTGATCCCGGGTCGGACGCGAGTGATCAACCGGCGATGCTGAGCGGGAGAAGCCGACGACCGTCACCGGGACCTCCTTCCGCCCGCTCGAACGCCGCGAGGCCGGAGCACGCCTGGCAGCGAGCGCACCCGGCCGTGACCCCGCTCGCCGACATGCCGCGCGCCCGCAAGAGCGGAACGACCTGCCGGTACACCCGCTCCATGGCGTCCTTCGGTGGGGGTGACAGGTGCTCCATCAGGCTGCCCGGCACCGGGCGCAGCGGCACGACGAAGGGGTAGACGCCCAGGTCGATCGCGCGCCGGCAACCCTCGACGGTCAACCGCTCGTCCTCACCCATGCCGAGGATCACGTACGTGGAGACCTGACCGGAACCGAACGCGGCGACGGCCCGCTCCCAGGCGGCAAAGTACGCCTCGATCCCCCACCGGGCCTTGCCCGGCGCGACCCGCGCCAGCACGTGCGGGTCGAAGCTCTCGACGTGGATCCCGACGGAGTCCACGCCGAGGTCCGCAACCCGGTCGATCACATCGAGGTCGGACGGCGGCTCGAACTGCACCTGGACCGGAAGACCGGCGGCCTGCTTGACGGCCGCGGCGCAGTGCGCGACATACATCGCGCCGCGGTCAGGGGTGGCGGTGCTGCCGGTCGTCAGGGTCGCGTCGACCGCACCGTCCAGGTCGCGCGCCGCGACCGCAACCTCGGCGAGCATCTCGGGTGTCTTCTTCGCGATCGTCCGCCCCGACGCGAGCGTGACCCCGATGCCGCAGAACGCGCACTGGTCGTCGTTGCCCCAGTAGGCGCAGGTCTGGAGCACCGTGCTCGCCATCGAGTCCAGGTGGAGCAGGGCGATCTTCCAGTACGGGATCCCGTCGTCGGTCGTGAGGTCGTAGTACCTCGGCCGGGGTGCGGGGGCGGCGGACGCGAGCCGCACGGCGCCCTCGTAGACGCCCCACCCGCCGTCGTCCTCACCCCGCAGGGTGTACGGCGACTCAGCCACGTAGTCGGCGGCCACCGGCAGTGTGGTCGCGACGCCCTCGACGTAGAGCATGCCCGCGTCCGCCGGGCCGGCCCCGCCGGCGCGGGCGTCGATGGGCACCTCGACGTGCAGCCCGTGGCTCTGCAGCGCGGTCAGCAGCCGGGCCAGCTCGGCGGCCGTGAGCGGCGTGCCGGTAACCGAATCGGGCGGCACCGTCTGCGCGCTCATCCGTCCGCCTTCTCCTCGCCGGTCCGGCCGGCATTCACTATCTGACACTCTCCAGGGGGGCGCAAGGGACGTCCGGCGCATCAGCCGCGGAGCTGGCGGGCGCGGCTTTCACGTTCGTCAGCGTCCGTGACGACCTCCTCGTCAGCGGGTTCCTCGGGGTCGAGCAGTTCGCCGGTGGCCAGATCGATCCGCACGACTCGCACGGCGTGCTCGGATACCCGGAAGTCCGCATCCGGCCGTGCGGTCACGAGCAACGCCCGTCCGCTGGTGACATCCACCTCGAGGCGGGTATAGGGCGCGAACGGGTCGCCGCGCGGATCGCCGGACTCCTCAAGCACGGTCCAGGACTCACCGGCGTCGCGAGCGGCGGCCATCTGCTGGCGGCGCCGCAACAGCGCAATGGCAGCGCTGATCTCGCGCTGCCGCATCGCGCACGCGGCCTGACCCAGTTCGCCGGCATCGATCCCAGCCGAGCGCAATCCGACGCTCGTCGGCCACCGCAGCCACCAGGTCGGCGACGTCAGAAGCGGCCGCGACGAGGGCGTCCGGGTCATCACCCAGCGCCCGGAGCCGGTCGAGCACGCCGGCGAGCAACAGCACGGCCCGCTGGTACAGCTCCGGCTGCAGCACGAGCGGCGGGAACAACTGCGCCTCTGCCTGCTCCCAGCGGGCACGGACAAGCGCGGGTATGCCTGCCGCCTGGCCGGCTGCAACCGCGTCCGCGGCCGATCGCGGCGGCCCGGACGGTTCAGGGTCGACCGTTGCCATTGCCTGGCATCACCTCCGGAGTTCACTATGGTGCACATGCCGTCGCCTATCCGACGCACCCGGGCGCAGGCGTGACCCACTCCGCGCTCAGTGTCCACCGCGGCGCATACCTCGACTCTCTTCTGCTGATGGCGACGACCGTCACGATGGAGGAGGTCGAGGGGGTCGACTGGGCGGGCGCGTTTGTCGCCACCGCCCGCGGCCGGTCCGAACTCGCCACGGCCGGGTTCGAGTCCCCCGACATCGCCGAGCTCGGGGCGAACGACCTGGTGCTCGCGGTGCGTGCGGCAGACCCGGACAGCGCCGAACGCGCGTTGCAGGCCGGCCGCCACACCGCACTGGACGCACTGAAAGAACCGTCGCCGGCGCAGGGCGAGCGCCCCCCGCGCAGCCTGGCCGAAGCCGCCCGCAGCCGACCCGACGCGAACGTCGCGTTGGTCTCGGTTCCCGGCGAGTATGCGGCGCTCGAGGCACAGCACGCCTTGTCGGCGGGGATGCATGTCCTGCTGTTCAGCGACGGGGTGCCGGTCGCGGAGGAGGTCGAGCTCAAGGAACGGGCGGTGCGACTGGGCCGGCTCGTCATGGGACCCGGTGCCGGCACCGCGATCCTCGCCGGCACCGGCCTGGGCTTCGCGAACGTGCTCACGACCCCGCGGGCGGCGGGCGCGGTCGGCGTGGTCGCCGCGGCCGGAACCGGTGCGCAGGAGGTCTCGACCTTGCTCGACCGCTGGGGCGTGCCGGTGTCCCAGGTCATCGGGGTCGGCGGTCGCGACCTGTCCGACGCGGTCGACGGCCGGATGGCTCGGGCAGCGGTGCGGCTCCTGGATGCGGACGATGGGACCGCCGTCATCCTGTTGGTGTCGAAGCCGGCATCCGCCGCGGTGGCCGGGCGCGTGCTCGCCGAGTGCCGAACGACGCCTGCGGTCGCGGTGTTCCTCGGGATGCGACAACCGCAGGTCGCGGGCATCCCGGTCGAACCGACACTCGAACGCGGGGCGATGCGAGCGGCCGCGATCGCCGGCTTTCCGCCGCCGCAGCCGGACCATGGGTTCTCGCAGGCGCAACCGGCGCGAACCGGGCGGACGGCTGTGCGCGGACTGTTCTCCGGCGGCACCCTCTGCTACGAGGCGCAGCTGCTCATCGGTGACTTGGTCGGCCCGGTGCATTCCAACGAGCCGCTTCGCCCGGAGCTCGGTCTCCCGGCGCCGAACGGCGCCCATGTGCTGCTCGACCTCGGCGCCGAGGAGTACACCCGCGGGGTGCCGCACCCGATGATCGACCTGAGCGGACGACTTGCAATGTTGCGGCAGCTGCGCGATGACCCGACGGTCGGCGTCGTCCTGCTCGATGTCGTGCTCGGGTACGGCGGTCACGCAGACCCCGCCGGTCAGCTCGCCCCGGTATGCGCTCAGCTGGTGGCCGACGGCATACCGGTGGTGGCGTATGTCCTCGGCACCGAAGGCGACCCGCAGGGCTACTCGGCCCAACGCGCGGCGCTGGAGGCGGCCGGTTGCGTGGTGCCCGCGACGAACGCCCGGGCCGCGTGCGCGGCGGCCGCGATCGCGCTGGGTCGACCCGAGCTAGCGACGGCGGGCGCATGACCGGTCCAAGGGTCGCGCTGGTCACCTACTCGACCAAGCCGCGCGGCGGGGTGGCGCATACGCTCGCGCTCGCGGAGGCGCTGTATGCGCTTGGCGCGTCGGTCCAAGTCGTCGGGCTCGGAGACCCGGCCGCGGGCTTCTACCGCCCGGTGGCCGCTCCGGTCGTCGATCGCACCCGGACCGTCAGCCGACGGCAGCCTCGAGGAGCGGGTCGCAGCCAGCATCGACCGGCTGGCTGCCGGACTGGCCGACGTGGACGCCGACATCCTGCACGCGCAGGACTGCATCTCGGCCCGCGCCGGCGCGCGGGTGCGCGACGCGGGCGCGCCGGTCACGCTGGTTCGCACGGTGCACCACGTCGACGACTTCACCAGCCAGGTGCTCATCGACTGCCAACGCGCCGCGATCCTCGAGCCGGATGTCGTGCTGGTCGTCAGCGAGGCCTGGCGGCGCATCCTCGGCGAGGAGTACGGCGTGCTCGCGACCGTGGTCCCGAACGGGGTGGATGCGGTCCGGTTCGGCAGCGGGTCGCGCGCCCGAGCCCGCGAGCTGCGCCGGCAGGTCGGCGCCGAGACCCGGCCGCTGGTGCTCACGGTCGGCGGCATCGAGCCGCGCAAGGGCAGCGACACGTTGGTCCGTGCCGTGGCTGAGCTCTCAAGCAGTCGCTCCGACCGGCCCGTGCTAGCCGTCGTCGGTGGCCATTCCTTCCAGGACTACCGGGACTACCGCGAGCGGGTCCTCGCCCAGATCCCCGCACTCGGCTTGACCCTGGGCGACGACGTCGTGCTCGTCGGGACCGTCCCGGACGACGACCTGCCGGCCTGGTATGCCGCCGCCGACGTGTTCGCGTTCCCGTCGGTGAAGGAAGGCTTCGGCCTCGTCGTGCTCGAGGCCATGTGCGCCGACGTTCCGGTCGTGACCAGCGACCTGCCCGTCTTCCGCGAGTACCTTGCGCCCGAACGAGACGCGCTGCTCGTCCCCGTGGGCGACGCGACCGCGCTCGCCGAGGCGCTCGGAACCGTCTTGGACAACCGCGAAGTGCGCCAGCGGCTGGTCAACGGCGGCCGCGCAGTCGCGCACCGCTACAGCTGGCCGGCGAGCGCACGCCGCCACCTCGAGGTCTACGACCACGCATCACGTGTCCTGTCCGACTCGCAGAAAGGTACGTTGCGCTGATGGCTAGCGACCTGGTTCACGACGCCCATCGACACCTCGGCGTGATGCCGGCGTTCGCGTTCTACGGCGGACCGCCGGTCAACCCGGACACGCTCGCGCGGGCAACGCATACGGACTTGTTGGCCGACCTCGAACGCGAGGGCACCGAGCGCACCGTGATCCTGCCGAACTACGGCGTCCCGGATGCGTCGGTGTCGTTCTCGTTCAACGCGCTCGTGCTCGAGGCCGCAGCGGCGGACGACCGGATCCGCTGCGGGCTGTGGGTGTCGCCCCGCCCACAGGATGCCGAGCTCACCAAGCAGGCGCTGGCGCTCGCCGGCGAGGCTGGGGTGGTCGCCCTGAAGACGAGCTTCCTGCTCGGCGGTCGACCCTCCGACCCCGAGTGCGCGCCGCAGCTGGACGCGATCTTCGACACCGCGCGGCAACACGGGCTCGTGGTGCATGTGCACACCTCACCCGGTGGCGCCTCGGACATCGACGAGATCGGCCAGCTCGTCGACAAGTACGGCAGCGACACGAAGATCCACCTGGTGCACCTCGGCGGCGGCGTGAGCGCCCACATCAAGCTCATCGGCAGCCGGTTCTTCGACATGATCGAGGCGGGCAAGCAGGTCTACACCGACACCAGCTGGGCGGTCGGGTTCGCGCCGCGGTGGCTGGTCAGTGAAATCGAGCGTCGAGGTGTCGGGCACGACCGGCTGCTGTTCGCCAGCGACGAGCCGTGGGGCGACTACGCCGGCGAGCTCGCCCGGATGCGAGCGGCCACCGGCGATGGCGAGCTGTCGCGGCTGGTGCTGCGGGACAACTTCAGCGCCCTCTACGGCTGAGTCCTGGCCAGTCGGGCGCGGACCGACCTCGAAGTTTGTGCAAGATCACGATCAGTTTTGAAGGGCCCAACCCCCTTCCGTGATCTTGCACAAAATCGACTCCCAACCGATCGTCGGCGTGTCGGTCGAACCACGCGCAGGTCCGCTCCGTTGATGAATCGGAAGTGCCGAGCCGACCCGGAGGGTCTGAGCTCGCGCTGAGGCGCGGCCGCCCTCCACGAGAGGAGCTTCGTCATGAGAGCACGCGTACGCATCTTCGGCCTGGTGGCCGCAGCGCTGGCTGCGCTGAGCACTGCTGGCCGTCGCTCCCGCGCAGGCCGCCTCGCGTCCACCGCGCCGACCTTCCTGTTCACCACCTTGACGGGGAAGAGGAAGTCGGGCGCCGGTGACGAGGATGGTTTCGGTGCTGCGGCCGTCGTGCTTCGCCCGCGCACGAATCAGGTGTGCTTCGCACTGGCCGTGGCCAAGATCGCGCCGGCAACCCTGGCCCACATCCACAACAATCCCGCTGGCGTGAACGGCCCAGTCGTTGTCGACTTCATCGCGCCGACGAACGGTTTCTCGTTCGGTTGCGCCAAGGATGTGTCGGACGCACTGTTGACGGACATCCGCGACAACCCGGCAGAACTACTACGTGAACGTGCACAACACCGAGTTCCCCGGTGGCGCGCTCCGCGGCCAGCTCGGCTGAGCGAGTTAGCCGCTGAGCTCGTCGGCACGCTCCAGCAGCGCCCGGCGCTCCGCGTCGGCTCGGGCGGCGTAGGCGGCCTGCCGAAACAGTGCGACCGCACGGTCGACCTCGCCGATGCGCGCGGTGAGGTCGGCTTCCGCGGCTCTCGGGTGCGGTGTCACCGGTGGACTTCTTCTCCGAGGAGAACGTGGGCCGAGTGTTCGCTGCGGCACTTCAGTCAGTGAGCTAGGCACGGTTCGCCTGCACGCTTTCGCATGCGACGCTCGCTTACGGTTCGAGCGAGCTCGGGTCGGCGGGGACGTCCACGGCATGCTCCTGAAGTGCCCTCAGCGGCACGATCTCGAGCACCGCCTGGTTGGTGGCTGCCAACACGACCGGCGCGGCGACGCCCGCGTCGTATGCGCGCGCCCAGTTCGCTGCGGTCACGCACCAGCGGTCCCCAGGCACCAGGCCAGGAAACTGGTACTGCGGCATCGGCGTCGACAGGTCGTTGCCGATGCTGCGCTGGTGCTCCAGAAACTCCGCCGTGACGACCGCGCAGATGGTGTGACTTCCCAGGTCCTCCGGGCCGGTGCGGCAACCGCCGTCGCGGAAGAACCCGGTCATCGGGTCCGTGCCGCACGGCTCCAGGTCGCCGCCGAGGACGTTGCGCTCACTCATCGGCTCAGGATGGCTTGATCCGACAGTGCAGCACCAGGAACGGCCGGCCGAAAACCTCTCCCCAGCTCCCCGGGTGGCCGTTCCCGCCCCCGCAGGGGGTCAGGCTTTGTAGGGTTCACGCGCCGGACCCCACGGGAGCAGCGATGCAGAGCTTGGTCACGCCGGAGAACTATGACGCCGTCCTGTTCGATCTGGATGGGGTGCTGACCTCCACCCGGACGGTGCACATGGCGGCCTGGAAGCACACGTTCGATGAGTTCCTGCAGGAATGGGACGCCGAACACCAGACGACGACGGAGCCCTTCCGCGATCAGCAGGACTACGCCGAGCACGTCGACGGCAAGCCCCGTCAGGAGGGCGTACGAGACTTCCTGGCCTCCCGCGGCATCGAGCTCCCGGAAGGCACGCCCGACTCGCCGGTCGAGGAGGTCTCCATCTGGGGTCTTGGCAACCGCAAGCAGGTTCTCGTCGAGCGGGAGATCGAGCAGAACGGCGTCGAGGTGTTCCCCGGGTCGGTGATGTGGACGCGGCAGCTGCGCCAGCTCGGACTGCGGACCGCCGTCGTGTCCTCCAGCCGAAACTGCCGGATGGTGCTCGAGCGCGCGGGCATCGCCGACCTGTTCGATGCCCGGGTCGATGGCGAGACGTCATTGGAACTGGGGCTGCCCGGCAAGCCCGCGCCGGACGGCTTCCTCGAGGGCGCTCGCCGGGTCGGCGCGGACCCCAAGCGGGCGGTGGTGGTGGAGGACGCGATCGCGGGGGTGCAGGCCGGCCGGGCCGGCGACTTTGGCCTGGTGATCGGGGTCGACCGGGAGCATGATCCCGACGCGCTCGCCCGAAACGGCGCGGACATCGTGGTGCGAGGACCTCTCCGAGCTGGTGAGCGAGGAGGTCGACGAACAACCGGTGGGGCCGAAGGCCCATCGGCTGATCCAAGCCGCACTGCGCATCCTCGCGGCGCGAGATGACTACCCCGGCGACCCGTTCCGGTTGCCCGAGCGGGCCTACAACCCGCAGTTCGCGGCGCAGACCGAGACGCTGTTCGCGCTCGGCAATGGCTACCTCGGCATTCGCGGCGCGTTCGAGGAAGGCGTCCCTGGCTACCAGCCCGGCACGCTGCTCAATGGCTTCTACGAGACCCGGCCGATCGCATACGACGAGGATGCCGTTCGGGTATGCGCGGATCGGACAGACCATCCTGAACGTTCCGGATGGCACCCGGATCAGGCTCTTCGTCGACGACGAGCCGTTGGAGTGCGTGCATACCGAGGTGTTGGAGTTCGAGCGGGTGCTCGACATGGAAAACGCCGCACTGGAACGCCGCGTGGTGTTCCGAGCGCCGGGCGGGAAGCGGTACCAGGTCACGTCGACGCGCTTCGTCAGCCTGGCGCACCGCCACCTGGCGTGCATCCGGTACGAGGTCACTGCGCTCGACGAGCCGGCGACGCTCACGCTGTCCTCCGAGCTGGTCACCCACTACCGAAGCGAGGCGACGCTGGACGACCCGCGGCGTGGGCTCGGCGTGGCCCGCGGCGTCTACGAGCATCTGGTCGGCCAGACCGCGGATGCCCGAGCGCTGCTCGCCATGCGGACCACTGGCAGCCAGTTGACCGTCGCCTGCGGTATGCACCACGAGATCCAGGGTGACGACGTCCAGCACGCCGGCACATCTGTGGGCGAGGACTTCGCCCGATCCCTGTTCCGCGTCGAGGCCGAGGTCGGTCGCCCGGCCGTGCTCACCAAGTGGGTCGCATACCACCACGGTCGGTCGGACCCTGCCGACCTGGTGTTCCGCACGAGCACCACATTGGATCGGGCAGTCGCTCGCGGGTATGCCGAGGAGGTCCGTCGGCACCGGGCGGAAGCCGCTGCCTTCTGGCAGCACGCCGACATCCGCTTGGAGGGTGCGCCCCTTTTACAGCAGGCCGTACGGACCAGCCTGTTCACGATCCTGCAGGCCACCCGGCGGGTGGAGGGCCTCGGCGTGGCCGCCAAGGGTGTCACCGGCCTGGGCTACGAGGGTCACTACTTCTGGGACGCGGAGGTCTACGTCCTGCCGATGCTCGTCCACACCATGCCGGAGGTGGCGCGCAGCCTGCTGCTGTTCAGGTACGGCATCCTGAACGCGGCCCGCGTCCGTGCGCAGGAGGTAGGCCACCGTGGCGCGCTGTTCCCGTGGCGGACCATCAGCGGCGACGAGGCGTCGAGCAACTGGGCCGCCGGAACCGCGCAGTACCACATCAACGCCGACATCGCGTATGCGGTCTGGCAGTACGTGCGAGTCACTGGCGACCTGGACTTCCTGCACCGCTACGGCAGCGAGATCCTCGTCGAGACCGCCCGGCTGTGGTTCGACCTGGGCTTCTTCTCCGAAAAGCTGAACGGTGAGTTCGTCCTGAACGCGGTGACTGGCCCCGACGAGTACACCACGTTGGTGGACAACAACCTGTACACGAATCTGATGGCCGCGGAGAACATGCGCCTGGCCGCTCAGGCGGTCGAGCTCACGCGGGAAGCGGGCACCGAGCATTACGCGCGCTTGCTCCACGCGACCGGCCTGACGCCCGAGGAGCCGGCCGACTGGCTTCGCGCCGCCGAACGCATGCACGTCCCGTTCGACGCGAAGGCGAATGTGCACCTGCAGGACGACGCATTCCTCAACCGCGAGATATGGGACTTCGAGCACACCCCGCCCGACAAGTACCCGTTGCTGCTGCACTTCCATCCGCTGTTCATCTACCGCCACCAGGTCATCAAGCAGGCCGACGTGGTGTTGGCGACTGTGTTGTTGCCCGACCAGTTCACCCACGAGCAGCGCAAGCGCATCTTCGAGTACTACGACCCGTTGACCACTGGTGACTCATCCCTTTCGGAGTCCATGCAGAGCATCGCAGCCGCCTGGGTCGGCAACTGGGAGGCCGCTAACGACTACCTCCTCGACGCCGTCGCAGTCGACCTGTCAGACCGGGCCAAGAACCTGCGCGACGGCATGCATGTCGCTTCGGCCGGTGGCACGTGGTCGGCGTTGATCTATGGCTTCGCGGGCCTGCAGGACTACGGCGACTCGGTCAAGTTCCAACCTCGGCTACCGATTCGCGTGCGCCGGATGACGTTTCCCCTGCAGGTGCGCGGCGCATCGCTGTCCGTCGACGTTACAGCCGAGCACGCCACGTACACCCTCCTTGAGGGTGGTCCGGTCAGCATCCAGCACTTCGACGAGACCTTCACGCTGTCGCCTGGGCTTTCGGTCACGCAGCCGGTACCGCCGCTGCCTTGAGCGGTCGCTGAAGCGGACGCTGTCAGTCGCCCGGTGCGCTTGTGATGGACAGCCGGACCTCGTCACCGACCGCGGCACCAGCTGCCTTCAGCGCCGCGCGACTGACGCCGACGCAGAGGCCGCCGCCAGCGACCAGCATCGTGCTGCCGGTGAACGGCGCCTGGTTGAGCTCGCCCGTGACTCGCATCTGCCGTCGGCCGCCAAGGTCAGTCGACCAGTGCGGCCGGGATGTCGACCACGGCCAGCCCGCCAGGCTTGTCGTCGCGCCATTGCCGCACCCGACCGCTGAAGTTCACCACGTGCACCAGCATGCCGTTGGACGTGCGTCGGAGCCGCCCCGTTGGCGCCCTTGCTGCACTCGACACGTGCTGCGGTCCCAGGGTGGATCGTCCTCGACACCACGAACAGGACCATCGAGGAGATCAGGCATCCGACATGAGGCGTTCGAGTGTGCGTCGGCCCACCTGGCTCATCGTCGGATTCGTGTCGGCGTAGTACCAGACCAGTCCCATAGCCTGCTCGAAGGCCCACGCCTTCCCACGCTCCCATTCGAGGTCGTCGGACTCGAGGTCGATGCGCAGGACATGCCGGGGTTCGGCCTCAAGCAGATGCCACGCGCCAACCAGGTCCAGCGCGGGATCGGCGGGAGCCATACCGCCGACGTCGATGATTCCGGCCAGGCGTCCGTTGGTGACCAGCACGTTGCCAGGGACGAGATCGCCGTGCGTCATCAGGTCTGTGATGGCCGACCTGGGCAGCTCACGGAACTCACGCCACATCCGCCGCAATGTGTCGGTGTCGAGGAGCCGGTCACTGTGCTTGAGGCAGGTCTCCATCCAGGCATCGTGTGAGCACAGATCGCCGCCGCGTCCGGGGCCACTGAAGTTTTGGCCAAGTGTCCCGATACGACGGACTCCTTCGATGAACACCGCCAGGTCGTGTGCGAACGCGACCGACGCACCGGGGTCGGCCTCGGCTGCGGTCACCCCCGACAGCCAGGTCTGCACCGCCCAGGGCAGCGGATAGCCCTCGCCCGGTTCGCCGAGCGCCACGGGCTCCGGGGTCGCGAACGGAGTTCGACCCAGCAGCGCTCGAGCCGCTTCGGCCTCGGCGTCGAGCCACCGGCGCACAGTCGCCAGGTCTCCAGCTTGCAGCGGGAAGCGAGCCGAGAGCCAATCACCGATGCGGAACACCGCGTTCACTGTCCCGGTCGAACTGACCCGCTCGATCGGCAAATTGCTCCATTGCGGGAACTGGTCCTGCACCAGTCGTCGCACCACTCGAACCGACACCGTGAGTTCGTCAGCATGCATGGCCACGCCGAGAGCATCGTGCGCCACCTCATGGGCCGCAAACGACCAACGTCGCACTGACCTGTCCGGCGATCGGGGATCATTCGTGCCCTACCCGCCTGGCCGCCGCGCTGGCTTAGATCAGGGCGTCGCCGGAATTCGCTCGGCCGCTGGGACGACGATCCTCGGCCGCCGGCGGAGCCGTCGCCTTGACCGACGCCAACGGCCAGTTGACGGAATCGATGCGGACGCCGGTCGGTCAGCGCTCTGCCAGCTGCTCTTCGGCCAGCTCCTCGCGCTCGTCCGCCGGGTCGGCCCCCATCGTGGTTGCATCGCCAGCGACCATGGCGTCCGCGGTCGGCTCGGCCAGCAGCCCAACCACGACCTCGCGCATCGCGGGGGCCCAGCCGATGGCCGCGGCATCGTCGGAGTCCGTTGCAGCGCTCGACGGGGGCACATCGGGGAACTCCGGCGAAGGGGTCGGCTCCAGCTGCTCGGAGGCCTCGGGAAGCTGGGTTGGCTCGGCTGCTTTGGTCGGCTCCGAGGCAGACCCAGACGGCTCGGGAGTCGGGCGCTCGGGCTCCTGACTGGGCTCGACCACAGGTGTGGGCGCCGTTGGGGACGGCAACTCTGGCGTCGGCTCGGGCGTCGGCTCGGGAGTCGGGCGCGGGGGCGCCTGCGTGGGCTCGACCGCCGGTGTGGGCGCCGTTAGGGACGCCGACTCGGGCGCCGACTCGGGCGTCGGCTCGGGCGTCGGCTCGGGCGTCGGCGTCGCCGACTGCGGCGCATCGTCGGTGGATGCTGGTGCCGCAGGTGGACCGTCGTCGGAGAGACCATCCGGCGACGGCCCCGACAACGCGGACTGAGAAATGTCAGTGGAGAGGGAAAGGGCCGTTGACACAATGTCCGCCTCGCCGCGCTCATAGGACGCGGCTAAGGCCAGGACGACGCGGACGTACTCATCGGCGTGGTTGTAGCGCAGCACGGCGGCCGCAGCCTGGTCCGGGTCAGTGAGGTCGCCGCCGGCGGCACACAGGTAGGCAGCGGCGCCGAGCGCGGCGTCGAAGATGTTGTCGGGATCCCGCTTGCCGTCGCTGTTCGCGTCGACGCCAACGGAGGCCCAGGTCGAGGGGATGAACTGCATCGGCCCGACAGCCCGGTCGAACGAAGTGTCGCCATCAAGCCGGCCGTCGTCGGTGTCGCGGATGAGGGCGACGTTCGGCCGGCCGTCGAGCGGGATGCCTCGGATCGGGCGGGTCCCGTAGCCGTCGCTGAGCAGCAGGCTGCCGCCGAACCGGCCGTGGTTCGACTCGACCCGTCCGATCGCGGCGAGCAGTGACCAGCGCAGGCCGCAGGTAGCGTCACTCTCGGCGGTAACGGTCGCCGCCCGCACGTATGCCTGCAGGGCAACGTCGGGGATCCCGCTCTCGTCAAGCGCGGTGGTCAAGCGTGAGCTGGCGAGCACCATCTGTACCGGCTCTGACACCTCTTCGGGGCCGACGGTCACGGCCTCAAGGTGCTTGGGAGCGACGTACGGCTCGACGACGGCGTCCACCACGCCGGAGCCGATCTCGGCGGGCGCGCTCGCGGCCGGGATGCCCGAGGAGCCCGAGGAGCCGGTCGGAGAGGCGCTGTCCGCTACCGAGGAGACGGTGACCGCGAGGGCGACGATGAAGAGGGACACCGCCGGGACCAACGGCTGTCGGCGGCGTGGCCGAGTCGCGCGGTGTCTTCCGCGGTGGTCCCTGTGCTGTCCGGAGCTGCGCTTCAGTCGCATGGGGTCGATTCCTCGCCTGTCGCCGCAGAGTCGGTCCAGGAGGGCTTCGGCGCCGTGGCGCGGGACGGATGGGTCGCGTCGCGCCAGTCTGTGAGGCGAAAGCTGAATCCGCGGGGAATGCTCGGGGAAGGCGGGGTTCGTAACGTCGCCGGCGTGAGAAGGAGAGACGTCAGCACCCAGCCAGCCACCCGCGCGCCGCGCACCAATCCTCCGTGGGACGCCGTGATTGTGGGTGCTCGCGTTGCGGGAGCCTCGACCGGTCGGCTGCTGGCGCGCGCCGGCCTGCGTGTGCTTGTGGTGGAGCGGGCCGGTCGCGGAAGTGACACCGTGTACGCGCACGCGTTGATGCGCGGCGGCGTGTTGCAGCTGCACCGCTGGGGGCTGCTGGACCGCGTCTTGGCGTCCGGCGCCGCCCCGGTCCGGCGGCTGACGTTTCACTACGGCCCGGAATCGCTGTCGGTTTCCCTGAAGCCGCATGCCGGGGTGGACGCTCTGTACGCGCCGCAGCGCCCAGTGCTGGATGGGATCCTGGTCGACGCGGCAGAGCGCGCCGGCGCCCGCTTCCGCTTCGGGCTGACCGTTGCTGACGTGACTCGCGACCGCGGCGGACGGGTCAACGGTGTCCTGTTGAGCGACCACCGCGGCGCGACTTGGACCGAGCGCGCGGACCTCGTGGTCGGTGCGGACGGCCGCAGCTCGGCGGTCGCCGTGCGCGTGGCCGCCCCGACCATCGCCGTGGGCCACCACAGCGGCGCCTACGCCTACGGGCATTGGCCCGCGGCGGGCTTGGACGGTTACCACTGGCATTACGGCCACGGGCTGTCCGCCGGGGCGGTGCCGACGAATGACGGGCTGGCGTGCGTCTTCATCGGCACTCGGGCGAGCGTGCTGACAGCCGCCCTGCGGCACCGCTCCCATGCGGAGGCGGTCGGCGTCCTGCTGGCCGGCATGGGCGGCGGGCTTGCCGATCGCACGGATGGGCCGCCGGCCGGGCCGGTGAAGCTCTTTCGCGGCCCGCCGACAAGGTTGCGCCGCGCGCACGGTCCTGGTTGGGCGCTGGTCGGCGACGCCGGCTGGTGGATGGACCCGCTATCCGCGCACGGGATCACCGACGCGCTGCGCGACGCGGAGCTCCTCGCCAGCGCGGTCGTCGCCGGGTCCGGCTCGGAGGCCGCCGCCGGGCGGGCCTTGGCCGAGTATCAGAGCGCGCGGGACCGGCTTGCGCTGGCGATGCACCCGATCGTCGACCGGCTCGCCTCCCACCGGTGGGACCCGGAGGAGGCCCGTGCGCTGCTGCGGGGTCTGTCGTCGGTGATGGCCGACGAGGTCGAGTCGATCGGCGGGTTCGACCGGCCGCCCGCCCTGATCGCATGACCCGGCCGGGCGCGAGCCACGGCGTCGTCGGGGCGGCTACATTCGCGGACGGAGGGGCGTGAGGACCGATGCGCGTCGAGATCGACCTGCTGGGCGGCTTCGCCGTCCGCGTGGACGGCCGCGGCGTCCCCGCCGCGGAGTGGCGGCGCCGGCAGGCGGCGGCCCTGGTCAAGCTCCTCGCGCTCGAGTCGCGCCGGACGCTGCACCGCGAGCAGGTCGTCGAAGCGCTGTGGCCCGACGTCGGCCTGGACGACGCTGCGCCTCGCCTGCACAAGGCGGCCTTCTACGCCCGCCGCGCGCTGGGCCACGCCCGGTCGCTGGTCCTGGCCGGCGACAGCGTCGCGCTGTTCCCCGATGCGGACGTCGCCGTGGACGCCCAGCTGTTCGAGCTGGGCGCCAGGCAGGCCCTGGCCGCGCCCGACGCCGGGGCCGCAGCGGACGCGGCCGACCTCTGGGCCGGCGACCTGTTGCCCGATGACCCGTATGAGGCGTGGGCCCAGGCCCCCCGGGACCGGCTGCGCCACCTGCACCGCGAAGTGCTGCGCCGCGCCGGCCGATGGGAGGACCTCGCGCACGCGGATCCGGCCGACGAGGACTCCAACCTGGCCCTGGCCCGGCGGCTCGCCGAACAGGGCGATCGGCGGGGCGCGCTGCGACAGTTGGAGCGGCTGGAACGCGCGATGCGCGGCGAACTCGGCGTCAGCCTCGGGCCGGCCGCCACGAGCCTGCGCGCCGAGCTGGTCGCCTTGGACACCGCGCCGGTCGAGACCCGGCCTGCGCCTCGGCCGCTGCTGGGCCGGGACCCGGAAATGGCTCGCCTCGACCGTGCGCTGGTCACCGCTGGTGCCGGGCATGGCGGGACCGTGTTCTTGTCGGGACCTGCCGGTATCGGCAAGACCGCCCTGCTGCGGTGGCTGGACCGCCGCGCCGAGGAACGCGGGCTTCGGGTCGGCATCGGCGTCGCCGCCGCAATCGAGGGGGCCTGGCCGTATGCCCCGGCGCTGGAGGCGCTCGCGGACCTGTGCCGCCGGCACCCGGCGCTGCTCGACGGGCTCGCCGACGAGTACCGCATCGAGATCGAGCGGGCGCTGCGTGGGGCGGGCGAGGAGTGGAATGGCGAGAGCAGGCACCAGCGGCTGTTCGTCAGCGCCGCGGAACTGCTCCGGCTAGCGGCCTCCGGAGCCGGTGCCGTGCTCGTCGTCGACGACGCCCATGACGCCGACGAGGCCAGTCTCCGCCTGCTGCACTACCTGTCTCGGGCGGCGGTGGACGAGCGGATCGTGATCGTGGTCGCACACCGGCCGTGGCCGCTGCGGCCCGCGATGGACGCGATGCGCCGTAGCCTCATCGGGCGCGGCAGGTCGGCGCCGCTCGACCTCGGGCCGCTTGCCGACGGCGACATCCGGCGGCTGGCCGGCCGGGCGGTGCGCGGCGACCAGGTGCTGCTCGATCGGGTGGTGAAGCTGGCGGGCGGCAACCCGTTCGCGGCGGTTGAGCTGGCGCGGGCCGTCGCCTCGGCTGCTGAGGAGCCCGGCCCGATCGGCGCACTGGTGCTCCGCGGGCTGGGCGCCGAGGCGACCGCGGCGCTGACCCGGGTGGCGGTGCTGGGCGCTGTGTTCGACACCGACGAGTTCGCCGCCATGTCCGGACGCGGCGAAGCGGAGGCATACCTCCTGCTCGACGAGGCGCTCGCCGCCGGCGCGATCGAGCGCACCGGCACGGGCTACCGGTTCGGGCACGCCCTGGTGCGCGACGCGCTGCTCGACGGCCTGCCGCCGCACCGGCTGCTGCCACTGCACCGCGCCGCCGCCGACGCGCTGCGTGGCCTGGGTGCGTCTGCGGCTCGGATCGGCCACCACCTGCTGCAGGCCGGTGACGTCGCCGCCGCCGCGCCGCACCTGCTGCAGGCCGCCCGCGGCGACGCGGCGATCGGCGCATACCGCGACGCGCTAGCCCTGATCGACTCGGTGCGCAACGACGTCGCCGACCCCGAGCGCGGACCGCTGCTCGCGCTGCGGGCGGACATGCTGATGGCCACCGGCGACGCCGGCGCCGTCCTCGCCTATCGGGAGGCACTGGGCGCCACCGACGACCCGGCCTCGCGGCGGCAGCTGCTGCCGCGACTGGCCCGGGCGGCCACGTTCGCCGGCGACTACGCCACCGCGGCCGAGGCGCTCGAGGGACTGGAGCCGGACGGGTCCGCCGACGACGCCGCACTGCTTCTCCAGCGCGGGATCCTGGCGTACCTGACCGGTGATCTGCCAGGGGCGGAGTCCGCCGCGGACGAGGCGCGCCACCGCCTTGGGGTGGCCGACCCGGGCGACTGGCGGATGTACGACCTGATCTCACTGCAGGGCATGGTCGCGCACCTACGCGGGGAGTGGTTCTCCCGGCTCGCCGTGGAACTGCGCGCCGGTGCCGAACGGCCGGACCTGGCCCGGTCGATGTTCGACAGCCACCTCTGCGTAGCCGAATACCTGCTCTATGGGCCCACCCCCTACGCAGAGGTGCTCGAGCTGGCCGCGGCGCTGCGCGACTCTGCCCGGCGGTCCGGCGTGCTGCGCGCGGTCGCGTTCGCCACCGCGCTGCGCGGCGAGGCAGCGCTCCTGTCGGGCGACCTCACCCTCGCCGAGTCCGAGCTCACCGAGGCCGCCGAGTTGCACCACGACATCGGGTCGACCGCTGGGGAGGCCCACAGTTTGCAGCGGCTTGCCGAGGTTCGTCTCGAGCAGGGGGACCGCGTCGAGGCCGTCCGGCTGCTGCACCACGCGCTCCCGCTTGCCCGCTGGTCGGCAATCGCGCTGCACCTGCTGCAACGCGTGTACGGGACGATGATTCGCGCCGCCCCCGACGTGGACAGCGCACGAGCCGTCGTAGACCAGGCCACCGCGGCTCTCGGCCAGGAAGACGCCTGCACCTTCTGCAACGTCATGCTCGCCGTACCCGCCGCGGCGGCCTGCGCCGACGCCGGCGACCTCGATGCCGCCCGCGAGCACCTCGCGGTCGCGGAGCAGTCCGCCGCGCTGTGGAAGGGCACCGCATGGCAGGCGGCGATCGCCGAGGCCCAGGCCCACCTGCATCGCGCCACGGGCGACCCGGACACTGCGCGGCACTGCCTCTCGGAGGCCGCAAAGCTGTTCGAGGCCGCCGGCCAGCCGCTCGACGCCGCCCGCTGCAGCGCCGAGATGTGGTCGACAGCACCGCCAAAGTCCCGGCGATAGCGCGGGGTCTCCGACGGGCGCATAGGTGGTGGGCGTGAGATCAAGCGGACTCGATTCGCCCAGGGAGAGATGTCGAAGCCGGTCTTCACACTGCTGCACGGCCCGGCATGTGCAAGTCGACCGGAGAGCGCTTCTGACCTGTGCAGTCGTCCTCCGGACATGAAGCCCGTGCGCGGGTGAGCATCGTTCCCTGAAGACCTCGCACGAGGCCACACGTCGAACAGCTCGTGCCTCGTGTTTCGTGCCTGGCCCAAATCGCTTGACCTGGAGTGCACTCCGGGTTGCAGGCTGGCTGGCTATGAACAAGACCGAGGCAATGGCCGGGATGTCCATGGGGGAGGCGTCCCGGCTGACCGGACTGCCCGTGGAGACCCTGCGCTACTACGACCGGGCCGGGCTCCTCGGCGACCTGCGCCGGACCGGCGCCAACCACCGCGTCTTCGACGAGCTGACCCTGGGGTTGCTCGATGTCATCGTCCGGCTTCGCCGCACTGGCATGCCGATCGAGGAGGTGCGCGGGTTCACCGACCTCGTCCGGGCCGGCGACGACGATCGCCCGGCCCGGATCGAGCTGCTGCAGACGCACCGCGTCCGGGTGCAGCACCGACTCGACCAGCTCGTCGCCGACCTGGCGGTGATCGACTGGAAGATCGCCGCCTACACCGCGGCGCAGGCGGGGCGCGAACCCCCGCCGCCACCAGCGGGCTGGCCGGTCGCGGCGCCCGACCTCACCGTCCACCAGAACACATCAGGAGAATCCGCATGACGACGACCGGCACCGCACCTCAGCGACACACATTGGGCAGCACCGGCCCGGCGGTGTCCGCGCTCGGCGTCGGGACCTGGGCCCTCGGCGGTCCGTTCACTTTCGACGGTCGCGACGCCGGCTGGGGACCGGTCGACGACCGGATCAGTATCCGGGCGCTGCACACAGCCATCGACCATGGCGTCACCCTGTTCGACACCGCCCCCTGCTACGGCACCGGTCACTCCGAACGGGTGGTCGGCCGGGCGCTGGCGACGCTGCCGCAATCGGTGGCCGACCGGATCGCGGTGGCCACCAAGTTCGGCCTGGTGATCGACGAGGACTCCCGTACCGGAGCCGGCACCGACGTCCGCCCGGACGCGATCCGGGCCGAGTGCGAGGCCAGCCTGACCCGGCTGGGTGTCGAGGCGATCGACGTCTACCAGCTGCACGGCGGGGTCGACACGGCGGCCGGCGCCGAGTCGGTCGTGGCGGTCCTGACCGAGCTGGTCGCCGCCGGCAAGGTCCGCCACTTCGGCACCGCCCAAGACGACCCGCAGGTGATCGAGGTGTTCGCCCGCTCACCGCACTGCGTCACGGTGCAGACCCAGGCCAACGTGTTCGGCTGGACGACGGCCGTCCTGGACGCGGCCCACCGGCACGGGCTGGCAATCCTGGCCCGCTCACCGCTCGCGATGGGACTGCTCGGCGGGCACTACCACTCCGGCCATCGACCCGCCGCCGGGGACGTCCGGCTGGACACCCCATGGTGGAGCTACTTCGATGACGACGCCTACGACGACTGGCTGACCCGGCTGAACGCCGTCCGCGACCTGCTGACCGTGGGTGGGCGCACCCTGGTCCAGGGATCGCTGGGTTTCCTGTGGGCCCTGGACCCCGCGCTCATCCCACTGCCCGGCGTCCGCACCCCCGACCAGGCCGCCGAGAACGCCGCCGCGCTCGGGCATGGACCGCTGCCCGCCGATGCCACCGCAGAGATCATCACGCTGATGGCCGACTCCCCCGAGCGGCACTGACGCTTACGCCCTCCGCGCGTCACCGTCATTCCACCCGATTTCATGTCTGCGGGTGTTGCGACCGCTGTCTGACGGGCAGACGATTGCTGCCGTCCACATCGAGAGGAGAGCACTATGAGCGAGCCGGCGACCGATCCCCTGCCGATCGTGCTGATCCACGGCCTTTGGATGACCGCCCGAAGTTGGGACCGCTGGGTGGAGTACTACCGGGCGAAGGGACATCAAGTCATCGTCCCGACGTACCCGGGATTCGAGATCGAGGTGGAGGCGCTGCGTGAAAAGCCCGAGATCATCGCCGAGGCGTCCGTCACGGACACGCTCGACCACCTGGCGGAAGTCATCGAGGGCCTGGACCGTGCGCCGATCATCATGGGCCACTCGTTCGGCGGCACGTTCACCCAGCTCCTGGTCAACCGCGGCCTCGGCGCCGCCGCGGTCGTCATCGACTCGGCACCACCGGAGGGCGTGCGGGTGAACCCGCCGTCCCAGATCAAGTCCCTGTTCCCGATCCTCAAGAACCCGGCCAACCGGCACCGCGCGGTGGGGTTCACCAAGGAGCAGTTCCACTACGCCTTCACCAACACGGTCAGTCGGGAGGAGTCCGACGCAGCGTACGACCTCCTCCACATCCCGGCGCCCGGCAACTGGGTGTTTGCCTACGGCCTGATCGCCAACTGGAAGCCGGGCCACCAGGAGACCTGGGTCGACTACGACCTGGACGACCGTGCTCCGCTGCTGTTCATCATGGGCGGAAAGGACCACCTGATGCCGCCCGCGGTCAACAAGTCGAACGCGAAGAAGTACCGCAACTCCGAGGCGACGACTGAGACCTACGAGTTCCCGGACCGCTCACACTTCACCGGTGTCGAGCCTGACTGGGAGCAGGTGGCCGACTACGCGCTCGAGTGGGCGACCAGCCACGCGCGAACGCCTCAGGGCTGACAGGCCGGCGACAGCCGCAAGACTGGGTCCGGCGGCGACACCCCCACAGTCGACTGCGATCTTGTCTTGCATGACCGCGCCGAAATGCCGCTCCGGTGTGGGGACCTCTGACATGACAAAGCAGTGCGCACGGTCTCGAACCCTCAGGAGTTCGCGATCAACTTCCAGTCCTCGATCCGCTTGGCGATCAGTGCCGCTCTTGCCTGGTTGTCGTGCCCGTCCAGAGTGGCGAGATCGTCAGCCTCGGCACGCATGTAGACGCCTGATGTCCGGGCGTTGAGGGCGGGATCGGCGTCCGACCTGGTGATCCAGTAACCGGAGGCGCGGTCCGCTGTCTCGAGTTTGATCTCGGCGGTTCCGTGGATCGCCGGTGCGTTCGGGTGGCGCGGGCGTTCGCCCTGCCAGACGTAGAAGATGCCCGCGGCGTCCTTCTTCTCCTTGGCCGCCTCGCTCCAGTAGCGGGCGGACAGGGTGCCGTCCTCCTGCCAGGCGCGGCCGTTCACTTCCAACATGCGGTCGTGATCGCGTGAGATGCGCAGCAGACTCACCGCGGACGGCTCCAGGGTGCTTCGCTCGGTCATCGAGAACTGCCACCACAGCCCCTCGATCCGGGAGAGACCGCCGATGTCCTCGATCGCCTTGCGCAACTTCTGGTTGACGGTTTTGACCTCGGCGGCCTTCGTGGCGTCGCCGTACCGGACGCAGGTCAGGCCGAGTAGATCGGTCGGCAGCTTTGCGCCGTTCGCGTGCAGGATGAAGGTTCGCTCCATGCCCAGGACGCCTCCAAAGAGCCCGGCCTCGAAGACGACGTTGTCCCGCGGAGAGGCCTGACCGGCGGCTGCTACGTCGGCGTCAGAGGTGACCGGCTCTGCACCGGTCCAGTCGTCCTGGGCGAAGACAAACGCCGCGAAGTCGACCTCGCGAGTCAGCTCGACCAGGCGCCCGAGGGTGGTGGTTCCGGGATTGAAAGTCGCCGTCCATGGCTCGACGTCAGCGATGCCCTCAAGCCCGCGCGTCAGCGCCTGAAGCAGCTTGGTCTGCTTGCCGGACGAACCCAGGAAGATGCGGGGCTTGGCCATCGGTCCTCCCGCAGCGGGTCGCCGGTGTTCTGCCTGTCGCAGCGTACCGAAGCGGACTCCGGCGGCCGCGCGTGCAGGCAGCGCCGCGGCTAGGGCGTCGCCGCGGTCGCGTCGCGGCGTTGGTGCGCGGGTAACCGTCGACTAGCCATCCCGAGGCTGTCTGACAGGCGAACGCATGATGATCGCACCGATGAGTTTTGGTCGCGTGAGCCGTCCATGCAATTGCGTCCACGTCAATCGGAGGTGTTGCACGTGCGCAAGGTCGTCGTGTACGAGCTGTTGTCCCTCGACGGCGTCGCAGAGAAGCCCGATGGGTTCTTCGCCGACTGGGACGACGCGATGGATGCCAACCTCGGCGCCGTCATCGCGGCGCAGGACTCGGTCATCCTCGGCCGGCGCAGCTACGAGGAGTGGGCCGATTTCTGGCCGGGCTGCGACATCGAGCCGTTCGCGACGTTCATCAACGGGGTCGCGAAGTACGTCGCGACCTCCACGCCGCTCGATCGGAAGTGGGCCAATACGACTGTGGTCGACGGCGAACTGGTCGAGTTCGTGCGGGATCTGAGGAACCAACCCGGAGCCGATATCGGCGTGCATGCAAGCATCTCGGTCGCCCAGGCGCTGCTTGCCGCGGGCGTCGTCGACGAGCTCAGGCTGGTGATCGCACCGACGATCGCGGGCAGCGGGCGGAGGCTCCTCGACGGCTTGCCGGCGATTCGGCTCGAGTCGATCCGAAGCACGTCCTCACCGACTGGCTATTTGCTCGTCGACTACCGCGTCATCGGGTAGGCGAGCCAATGGCGCCGAGTGACCGGATGTCAAGTTCCCTTGACAGTCGGCGTGCTGTCAAGCATGCTTGACACGTGAACAACCGGGTCCGCGACCTCCGAAGCCGCGAAGGCATGTCGCAGGCAGAGCTCGGGACAGCTCTCGGTGTCTCCCGGCAGACCGTGAACTCGATTGAGAACGGCCGCTACTTGCCGTCGTTGCCGCTGGCCTTTGCGCTCGCGCGACTTTTCGACAGGGCGATCGAGGACATCTTCGACGACGACACGGACGACAGGGAGAAAAAGTGATGACCAGAGCCGCCAGCAGGGGCCTTCGCAACGCAGTCCCGGGCGTCCTGGTCGTGGCCGGCGGAGGGCTCGCAGTCGCGACCTGGCTCGGCGGCGACCCTGGGCTCGCGGTCGGGCTCGCCGTCTTCTATGCCGTAGCGGCTGTGGTCGCCTACGTCTGGGCCGGGCGGGACTCCGACACCGCCGCGATCATGCGGGGCTCGGGTGACGAACGGCAGCGCAGCATCGAGCGAGACGCGCTGGCGTGCACCGGCCTGGTCCTCATCGTGGTGACCATCGTCGGGGCCATCGTGTCTGCCGCGGTCAACGAAGGGAACCTCGGCGCTTACGGGCTGCTGGCGGTTGTCGGCGGCACCTCGTATGCGATCAGTCTCGCCTTCTTCCAGCGCCGCCAGTGACCCGTCGACCGAGTAAAGGTTCCTTTACCTTCGGACATCTGGCGCCACCCCTCACCGCCCACCCCAAGGAAGGAACCGAGATGTTCGAGTACAGGCTGCTGACCGAACGCGACTCGAAGTTTTCCGGCACGTTCGACCTCGCCACGTTGGAGGCGACGATCAATGGGTTCGCGGCCGAGGGCTGGCGACTCGCCGAAGCCTTCGTCGCGGCCAACGTCGCCAAGAGCGGCAAGGCCGAGATCGTCGCGATCCTGGAGCGTCCGACAACTGACCCGGCGTCACGATGATTGCGAGCCGGACTTGCCGGTCTCGGCAGCGGCGGTCGGCTGGCTCGTGGGCGGGCAAACGTGCCCGACAACGTCCGCCAGCCCATCGAATGATGGTCTGCCCGGGTGTTCGGGTTTGACCGTCGCGGACGTACTGGCCATCCATCCGACCGCAGTACGCGAGTCAGAACCGTTGGATGCACATATGGTTGAGACAGCGTCTAAGCCCTGCCGCCGTTCCACTTCGAGGGTGTGACGTGGCCACTGCGAAGAAGCTTGCGGGCGAGTTGGTCGATCGGCTCGAGCGCCGCAATTGGGATGCACTCGCGCAGATCCTCGATGCCGACGTCGTGTACGAGTTGCCGCAGTCGCGCGAACGCATCCGTGGCCGCGACCGATACCTCCAGTTCAACCGCGAGTACCCCGGCGACTGGCACATCAGTCCGCAGGTCATCCTCGGCGACGATCGTGACGGCTGCACGCTGTTCAGGTGGACCGTCGGCGACGAATCGGCTCTGGCGATCGTCTTTGTCCAAGTCACGGACGGACGGATCGTGAGGATCACCGACTTCTGGCCGGAGCCGTATGACCCGCCGCCCGGTCGCGAGCACCTCACCGAGCGCTTTTGACGCGGGTGCGAACAGTGAGCCAGACCTGGCTTACGGGATCGCCGCCGCTCTCGGGGAAATGGCGGGGGCTGCTCCGCGACCTGCGCAGTATCGCCTGACCGCGACTGCTGATCAGAGGATGCCGAGCTGGCTGGCCCTGGACAGCGCCTCGACCCGGTTGCGCGCGCCAAGCTTCTCCAACGTGCGCTGCAGGTAGGTCTTCACGGTGTTGCGGGTCAGTCCGAGCGCGTTGGCGATCTCGGGGTTGGTCTCCCCCATCGCAACCCGACGCAGGATGTCGTACTCGCGCCTGGTCAGCCCATGGTCGCGCAGCTTGCGACTCAGGGCCGCGCCGCTGCTGCCGCCGCCTTCGACGCTGACCACGCGCTCGCCGGCCATGACGCGTTTGATGACGTCGACCAGCTCGTCGCGTTCGGTGTCCTTGACCACGACACCATGCGCTCCGGCCGCGAGCGCGGCGTCCAAGGCCGCGTGATCCGGGTGCGCGGTGAAGATGATGATCTTGAGGGCTGGTGTTCTGCGCACGCAAGGCCTGCACCACCTCGGGCCCGAGCATGTCGGGCAACCGCAGGTCGAGCAGCACCACGTCGGGGCGCAGCCGCTCGACGGCCGTGATGGCCTCGCGGCCGGTGCGCGCATACCCGGCAACCCGCAGCCAGGAGGTGCTCTGCAGCGCGAGCGTGACCCCGTCCAGGACGATCGGGTGATCGTCGGTGACGAGCACGTTGACGACCTTGGTCGTGGTCACATCGGTACCCACGCCTGAAGCGTCACACCGGAGTCGTCGTTGGTGCTTAGGGTGACCGTGCCACCGACCCGCGCGACCTGTTCGGCGATCGAGGCCAGGCCCAGACCGTCCGCCCGAACAGGGTCGGAGTCGAGACCGGCGCCGTCGTCCGAGACGGTCATCGCGACACCGTCGCGCAGGGTGAACACGCTGACGACAACGGAACGCGCATCGGCGTGTTTCTCGACGTTCAACAACGCTTCCCGGGCGGCGTCCGTCAGTACCTTGATCCGCGACGTCGGCAGCGTCGGAAGCTCGGTCAAGGTGATGACGCGCGCGTTGACCCCGGTGCGGTCCTGGAACGCTCGGCAGTGCTCACGGAGCGCAACGCCGAGCGCCACCTCCTCGGGAGGAGCGCTCAAAACCCGCAACGAACCGCGCAGCGCCGCGGCGGCGTCCACGGCCTGCTGGTCGAGGGCGTTCACCCGAGTACGGATGTCCTCGTCGAGGCGTGGCTCGTCGGACAACCGTTGAAGGCCGGCGCGCAAGGTGAAGAGCATCGCGCCGACCGAGTCGTGCAGGTCGAGGGCCACGCGCCGGCGTTCCTCGTGCACGGCGACCTCGGCCGCGTGCCGGGCACGTTCGGCGACCACCTGGGCGGCCGCTGTCCGGGTGGCGATCCGTTCGAGGGCCCGAGCGGTGCGGTCGCCGAAGTCGGTCATGTTGCGGTTGGCGCCGTAGAGCACGCCCAGCAGATCACCGTCATGGATGATCGGGACCGCGATCATCGACTTCACGCCCTCGGTCTCCGCCTGCGCCCGGAAGTGGTGCGTGATCGCCGGCGAGGATGCGTAGTCGCTGACCCACAACGGTCGACGATGCGCGAGCACCCGCCCGCCCAGTCCGGTGCCGACCGGAACGACCAAGCCGTCGACGATGTCGGTGTATGCGTTGACCGCGTTGTGCAGCACGAGGCGGTCGTCGCCGTCTGGCTCGCCGACCCACGCGAGGTCGACCCCGGCCAGTTCCGGCACCGTCGTCAGGATGCGCTGCATCGCCACTGCCCCGTCGAGGAGCGCGATGATGCTGGCGTACTCCTCATCGAGGCTGAGCAGGACGTCGGGAGGTATGGCCGCACCTTGGCGGTTCCCCACGTCGCTCATCGTAGGCGGGCTCCCAGCACTTAGGCGCGGCCGCCCTCAACCGCGCGAACCTAGTCCCTCGGCCGGCATCGTCCTCGGTCCGTGAGTCCCGCGCCATCTCCATGTGGAGATGTCCGGGCGGCGATCTCCACTTGCGGCTACTCGGCGGGTTGACGACCCCGCATTCTCGGCGACCTCAGGCCAACCGCTGGAGGTCTCAGATGTCGATCCTCACCGTACGTGAGCTCCGGGTGAGCTACGGGCGGTCCATCGCCGGCTTGCGGGACGTGTCCATCGATGTCCCAACCGGCGCCGTCGTTGCCGTCCTCGGCAGCAACGGCGCTGGAAAGACCACACTGCTGCGCGCGATCTCCGGGGTCCTCCCCGAACACGGCGGGACTGTCGACCACGGGGAGATCCTGTTCGAGGGTCGCGACATCACCCGGGACCCGTCCGCCGCGATCGTGGCCGCAGGCGTGGTGCAGTCTCCCGAGGGACGGCGAATCTTCGAGCGGCTCACCGTCGGGGAGAACCTGCGCATCGGTGGGTTCGCCATTCGCGACGCCGCGGCCACGCGCAGGGCCCGGGAGTTCGTCTGCGAGCTGTTCCCGCTCCTGCACGACCGCCGTGACCAGCGCGCCGGTCTGTTGTCCGGCGGTCAGCAGCAGATGTTGGCGATCGGCCGGGCGCTGATGGCGCAGCCGCGGCTGCTCCTGCTCGACGAGCCGTCGCTGGGGCTGGCGCCTCAGGTCGTCGGCCAGATCGGGCGAGTGATCGCCGAGATCAACGCGCGCGGCACGGCGGTCCTGGTCGTCGAGCAGAACGCGGCGATGGCGTTGTCCATCGCGGCTCACGCGTTCGTCCTCACGACTGGCCGGGTGTCCCTGTCCGGACCGGCCGATGAGCTCGCGGCCGACGACACGGTCCGCGACCTGTATCTCGGGCGGGCCACCGAGGCTGCCGTCGACCACGAGCTGGCGGTCGCGACCGGAGGGCGCGTGGCGTTGCGGCGGTGGGAGGGATGAGCCGGCCAACGAGCGACCTCGCCACCGGGCCGGCGTTGGCGGTCGACGAGATCACCGTCCGGTTCTCCGGCGTCACCGCACTGGACAGCGTGTCCTTCGACGTTGCGCCGATGGCGATCCACGCGGTGATCGGCCCGAACGGCGCCGGGAAGTCAACGCTGTTCAACGTCGTCTCCGGCGCCTACCGCCCGGCGAGCGGCGCGGTCTGGTTCCGCGGCACCGACCTGACCCAGACGCAGCCGCACGACGTCGCCGGCCTCGGTGTGGCGCGGACGTTCCAGAACATCGCCCTCCTCGCGTCGGAGACCGTCGAGGACAACCTGATGCTGGGTCGGCATCACCTGACGCATGCGGGATACCTCGCCACAGCGATTGGGCTACCACGCGTGCGGCGCGAGGACGGACGGCACCGAGCTCGCGCCCGAGAGATCGCGGCGTTCGTCGGGCTGGGCGACAAGCTCAACGCGCCGGCCGGCGCGCTGTCCTACGGCGACCAGAAGCGCGTTGAGGTCGCCCGTGCCTTGAGTGTGGAACCAGAGCTGCTGCTGCTCGACGAACCGGTCGCGGGCATGAACGCCCACGAGACCTCCGCGATGGCACAGCTGGTCCGGGACATCCGGGACGCGCTGCTGATCCCGATCCTGCTCGTCGAGCATGACATGGGGATGGTGATGGCGATCGCCGACCGGGTCACGGTTCTCGACTTCGGCCGCCGCATCGCAGACGGCGCCCCCGACCAGGTCCAGCGCGATGTCGAGGTGCAGCGCGCCTATCTCGGCACCGGAGAGGAATAGCCATGTCCCAACTCCTCCAGCTGCTCGCGAGCGGCGTCTCGCTTGGGGCGGTGTATGCGCTGCTCGCGCTCGGCTTCGTCGTCGTCTACAAGGCGAGCGGGGTCGTCAACTTCGCTCATCCGGCGTTGCTCATGGTGGGCGCATACGTGACGGCCCGGCTGAGCGGCGCCGGTGACGTGCCCTTCTACGCGGCCGTGCTCATCGGCATCGGCGGCGCAGCGCTCATCTCTCTGCTCATCCAGTTCTTCCTGGTGGCACCGGTCGCAAAGCGGTCGGTCGTCGCGGCCAGCATCCTGACGATCGGAGTCGACGTCGTCCTGCACACGGAGATCAACCGGCGGATCGGCGTCGAGATCCTGCCGATGGGCGACCCCTGGCAGGACAGCGTCGTCACCGTCGCCGGAGTGACCATCCCGCAGACCCGCGTCATCGCGTTCGTGATCGGCGTCGTGCTGATCGCGGTGTTCTTCGCGTGGTTCAAGTTCTCCACCTGGGGCGTCGCGATGCGCGCGGTTGCCGAGGATCGCGAAACCGCGGCGCTCATGGGCGTGCGCAGCTCGAGGGTGTCGGCGCTGGCGTGGGTGCTGGCCGGAGGCCTCGCGGCGGTCGCCGGGCTGTTCATGACGGTCTTTCCGTCCCCCGGTCTCGAGCCGGTGACCGCGTCGGTCGCGCTGCGAGCCTTCCCGGCGGCGATCATCGGCGGCCTGGACTCCACCGGTGGCGCGGTTGTCGGCGGCCTGATCGTCGGCGTCACCGAGGTGCTGACCCAGGGCTACGCCAGCGAGCTGTCGTTCCTCGGACTCGGGTTCCACAGCGTCATGCCCTACGTGGTCATGGTCGCGGTGCTCCTGGTCCGCCCATCCGGTCTCTTCGGCACCCGGGAGCTGCACCGTGTCTGATCACAGATTCGACGCCGGCCCAGAGCTGGCCGTCGCCGAGCACGCAACCGAGTCGACTCCCCGATCTCGGCGTTGTCCGCACGCGGCGGCGTCCGGTCGGCCGGATTCTGGTCACCCTGACGGCCCTGGTCATCGCACTCGCGGCGCCCTTGTACGTCGACGCGTTTTGGCTCCAGCTCGGACTGTTCGCGTTCGCGGCGATCGTCGCGGCGCTGGGACTGGGTCTGCTGCTCGGACAGGCCGGACAGCTCTCGCTCGGGCACTCCTTCTTCGTCGCGGTCGGCGCCTACGGCTACACCTACCTGGCATCCGACGCCCGGACGGTCGGAGTGAGCGACCAGGCGGGCCTCGGTCTGCCGCCGGTCGTTGCCGTCGTGCTTGCGGTGCTCCTGGCCGGCCTCGCCGGCCTCCTGTTCAGCCCGATCGCCGCTCGGCTGCGCGGCATCTACCTCGGTGTCGCCTCACTCGGCCTGGTCTTCGTCGGCCAACACATCCTGTTCAACGCCGAAGGACTGACCGGTGGGTTCAACGGCCGAAACGTGCCGAGCTTCTCACTCCCGGGCCTGTCCTTCGACGATGTTCCCGGCCAGACAACGCTGGTGCTGGGCGTGCCGTTCGGGCGCGAGGAGAAGCTCTGGTACCTCGGCCTGGCCGTCGCGGTCCTCGCATACCTGGCGTGTCGGAACCTGGTTCGCGGCCGACCCGGCCGCGCGATGCGCGCGATCCGCGACCGCGAATTGATGGCCGGGATCATGGGCGTGCCGGTTTCCAGGAACCGGGCATACGCGTTCCTGGTTTCGTCGATGTTCGCCGGCCTCGGCGGCGTCCTGTTCGCCTTGGCATTCGGCCGGATCGTGCCCGAGACGTTCGGGATGGCGCTCGCGGTCGAGTACCTCGCGATGGTGGTCATCGGCGGGCTGGCCTCACCTGCAGGTGCAGTCGCCGGTGCGGTCTTCGTCACCTGCCTGCCGGCGATCCTCGAGCGGTATGCGGCCGCCCTGCCCGGACTGGCCCTGACCGGCGATGAGGGCATCAGCCCCGGTGTGGCCGCCAAGTTCGCCTTCGGCGCGGCGATCGTCGCGCTGCTGTTGTTCGAACCGGGCGGCGCCGCCGCCGTCGGAAACCGCCTGCGACGCAGAGCAAGCCAAGTCCTGTCCAGAACCAGCTGAGGAGACAGTCATGTCCGCACGCCCCACCAACAGATCCCACCCGCGCACGCGCGGCGTGCTCGCCGGCGCAATTGCCGTCGCGCTGCTGTCCGCCGCCTGCACCACCAAGGCCGAGGAGCCCAGCGGCGCCGACGCGGCCGGCGGCGAGCCCGTCACCGGTCCCGGCGTCACCACGGAGGCCATCAAGCTCGGTGTCCTCACCGACCGGACCGGCCCGTTCGCGGCCGCCGGGGTGTCGGCCGAGCAGGGCCGAAACCTGTTCTGGGACACCAAGAACGCCGATGGCGGCGTCTGCGACCGACAGGTCGAGTTCGTCGTGAAGGACCACGGCTACAACGCACAGAACGCGGTCACCGCCTACGCCCAAGTCAAGGACGAGGTCCTCGCCCTGGACGAACTGCTCGGCTCGCCGATGATCGCCGGCCTGCTGCCCGACATCGAGTCCGACCAGATGCTCACCATGGCGGCGTCATGGTCGTCGAACCTGCTGGCCAACCCGTACGTCGTGATCACCGGCAGCACATACGACGTGGAGATGATCAACGGCATCTCCTGGCTGATCGAAAACGACGGCCTCGCTGAGGGAGACCAGGTCGGGCACATCTTCCTGGAAGGCGACTACGGCGAGAACGCGGCCGCGGGCAGCAAGGCGGCCGCCGAGGAGTTCGGCCTCGAGCTCATCGAGCACAAAGTGAAGCCGACCGACGCCGACCTGTCCGGTCAGGTGACCGCGCTGCGCGGTGCTGGCGTCGAGTACGTCCTGCTCACAACCACCCCGGCACAGACCGCCTCGGCGGTCGGGGTCGCGGCCGCCTCCGGCTACGACGCCAGCTTCCTCGCCTCCAGCCCGGCGTTCAGCGCAGCTCTCTTGGGCAGCCCGGCCAAGACGGCGCTGGAGAAGCAGCTGCTCGTGGCGACATCGGTCGCGCCGTTCTCCGCCGAGGCGGCCGGCCCCGCCAAGGTTCGGGACGCGTTCCTGGCCGAATACCCGGACCAGTTGAAGACCGCGTTCGTGATGTATGGCTACGCCCAGGGCGAGCTCATGGCCCAGATCCTGGAGACGGCGTGCGAGAACAACGACCTCACCCGCGCCGGGATCCTCGAGGCGTTCCAAAGCCTGCAGGACGTGGACACCGAAGGGCTGGTCCCGCCACTCGACTTCAGCGAGCCCGGGCAGATCCCGGCCCGCGAGGTCTACCTGGTCCGGCCGGACGCCACCGCCGACGGCGGCCTGGCCGAGGTGGAGCCGCTGTTCGCCGCTCCACTCGCCACCACCTACCAGCCTGGCGGCTGACCGCCGGAGGTCGACCCGAGGTCACTTCCGCGAACGAGGACGTTGGGCGGGGTTTGGGAGGCTCTCCCAACCCCGCCACGTCCAACTTCGCCGGGGGTGGGCGGCTGTTCGTGCTCCTGCCTTATGTAACTAGACAGGTACGTACCAACTCTGTTACACATGGACCAATGGACGCTGTGCTGCAGGCGCTGTCGGACGAGAGCCGACGGATTGTGCTCGACACCCTCAGGGAAGGTCCGGCCACCGTGGGTGACCTGGCCGTGCTGCTGCCGATCGCCCGCCCCGGCGTCTCGCGGCACCTGCGGGTGCTGCGTGAGGCCGGCCTCGTCGAGGTGCGCCCGGAGGCGCAGTTTCGGGTGTACAGCCTGCGTCCCGAGCAGCTGGCACCGGTCGACGAATGGCTCGGGCGCTACCGGTCGCTGTGGGAGCGGCGCCTGGATGCCCTGCACACCGAAGTCGCACGAGGGAAGAGAGCAAGGAGAACCAGGACATGAGCAACCGCACGCGAGCGGACACCGACGTTGTGGGCACGCTGCGATCCGTGGACGGCACCGGCGTCGTCCGGATGGAGGACCGTTACGACACCGGCATCGACGACCTTTGGTCGGCGCTCACCGAGCCGCAGCGGCTGGCTCGCTGGATCGCCGAGGTCGAGGGCGAATTGCGCGTCGGGGGTGAGTTCCAGGCGAGTTTCACCAGCGGCTGGGAGGGTCCCGGCCGAGTGGAGGTCTGCGAACCTCCACGGCGACTCCTGGTGACCCTGGCGCCGGGGCAGAAGGACCAGACCGTCATCGAGGTCGAACTGGTGGCCGAGGGCAACCGCACATGCCTGGTTGTCGAGGAGCGCGGACTTCCCGTCGACGAGCTCGCGGCACACGGGGCCGGCTGGCAGGCACACGTCGAGGACCTCGCGGCTCATATCGCGGGACGAGCGCGGGCCGACTGGCGCACCCGCTGGACCGAGCTCACCCCCGCTTACCGCGAGCAAGCCGATCACCTCGCCTGATCAGGCGCACTCCTCGACGGCGCACATACCCAGGGCCGCGCTGACCGCTGCCGAGCTTGCCTGAGCCTATGGACGACGCTGCGAACGATCGATCTCAGCGACGACACGCGCCCCTCGAGGGTGCCGACGCGCCAAATTCGACCAACAGACGTGAGTGCCCGAGGTGATCAACCGCGTCGCCACAGGTGCCACCAGAACGTGACGCGTGGGCTGGAAGGAGCCGATGGCAGCCGGCGAGACGTCGCGGCCCGAAGAGACGGTCGTGGCGGAGGGTCCGTGGACGTGGGTGATCATCTGGGTCGGATTCCCACTGGTGGGTGCCATCGCCGGATGGGCCCTCGAGTCCATCGCCGATTGGGTGGCGTCCTTGTCCTGGGTGCCGTTCCAGGGTTCGTTCAAGCTGGTCGCATCCATCGAAGAGCCGTAGGCGACCGTCGGCGCGCTTGCGCTGGGCGCCGGCGCCGGCCTGGTGATCTCCTTCCTCGCGCAACAGGACAGCCTCGCCGTTGCCGTCGCCGACACCCGGGTCACGCTCACCCGCGGTGGGTCCTCCCGGACCGTGGACCGGGCCCGGGTCGCCGCGGTGTTCGTCGACGGCAAGCAGCTGGTCCTTCAGGGGGAGTCGGCCGAGGACCTCGCGAGGGAGACCTCCGACCTGGCAGCCCCTGCGCTCGAGCGGGCCCTTCGTGCTCATCGCTACCCGTGGCACGCGGACGGTGACCCGTACCGGGAGGAGTTCCAGCGATGGGTGGACGGCATGCCCGACCTGCCCGGGAACGCGAACGCGTTGCTCAAGGCGCGCGAGCACGCGTTACGCAAGGGCAACGACCACGACAGCGCGGAGCTCCGTACCGAGGTGAACAAGCTCGGCGTCGTGGTCCGCGACGAGCGCAAGCGCCAGTACTGGCGGCGCACCCATCAATGATCGGCCGGCTCGCCCGCTGGCGTTGTCGCGTCACGGCGGACAGTCACCCCCTCGCATGCGGGATCGCGCGGTGTGTGCCCAACGCGGCCGTGCGATGGGAGTGCAGGACGATGACGGGCATGATTCCGAGCAATGCTGACTTCGCGGCCGTGGTGCGCTCGTCGTTCGGGCGACAGGGGTTGATGACGCTGTACGGCGCGCGGCTTGTTCGCGTCGATCCTGGGAGTGTCGAGATTGCGGTTCCGTTCCGTGCGGAACTTTCGCAGCAGCAAGGTCTCTTCCACGGTGGGGTGACGGCTGCGGTCGCCGACACGGCGTGCGGGTACGCAGCGTTGACGTTGATGCCTGCCGGCTCTGAGGTGCTGACGATCAACTTCGGGATCAACCTGTTGGCAGCTGCGGACGGCGATCGGCTCCTCGCGCGCGGACGGGTTGTGCGATCCGGGCGGACGATCACGGTGTGCCAGAGCGACGCGTATGCGGTCGCGGCAGATGCTCGAGAGGTGCACTGCGCCACCCTGACGGCCACCATGCTGCGCGTCGAGGTGCCGTCGTAGCCGGCGGGTGTCAGCCAAACCAGGTATGCCGCACCCACCGTCGTGAGGGGGGCTGGTGGAATGGGTCTGAACGACCCCGAGCCCACATGCATACGAGGAAGAGATCATGGCCGTTCTTTCAACCCTGACGCTGAACAACGGCGTCGAGCTGCCCGCCCTCGGCTTGGGGGTGTTCCAGACGCCACCCGACCAGACCCGAGCCGCGGTCGAAGCTGCCCTTGCGACCGGCTACCGACACTTCGACACCGCGGCCGCATACGGCAACGAGCGGCAGGTCGGAGAAGCGGTCCGCAGTTCGGAGGTGGATCGTTCCCAGGTCGTCCTGCAGACCAAGATCTGGATCAGCGACTACGGCTACGACCAGACGCTGCATGGCTTCGACAAGAGCGCCCGCAAGCTCGGAGTCGACCAGATCGACCTGCTGATCCTGCACCAGCCGCTGCCGACGGCCTTCGAGGCCACCCTGGACGCCTACCGCGCGCTGGAGACGCTGCTCGCCGACGGGAAGGTGCGCGCCATCGGAGTCAGCAACTTCATGGTCGAGCACCTCACCACACTGCTCGAGCGCGCCAACGTGGTCCCGGCCGTGAACCAGATCGAGGCGCACCCATACTTCGCCCAGCGCGATGTGCAGGCCTTCGGCATCGAGCACGGCATCCTGACCCAGGCCTGGTCCCCGATCGGCGGCATCACCTTCTACCGCGACGGCCAGCACCACAGCACCCTGCATGACCCAGCCATCCGTGGCATCGCCCAGGCCCACGACAAGACGCCCGCCCAGGTCATGCTGCGCTGGGGCCTGCAGCAGGGCCGCTCGGTCATCCCGAAGTCGACCAAGCCGCAACGGATCGCCGAGAACTTCGACGTCTTCGACTTCGAACTCACCACCGAAGAACTCGCAGCCATCGACGCCCTCGACACCGGCCAGCGGGGCGGCCCCGAGCCCGAATCAATCACGCTGGAAACCGCCGGGCGCCCGATCCCCGAGGACTAGTCGAGGCGAGTGCCGGCCGTCGCGGCAGCGCCAACACGTTGGTGATGCCCAGGTACGCCTGTCGAAGCAGCACGAGCCGGCATCATCGCGCAGCCACTGCTGGTCGCGGTTGGACCCGGCCCGGCGGAGCGGCCCGAGCATGTCAACGTCGCGGCCGGTCAGCGGCCCGCGTGAACCGCGGCGCCGTCTGCGCCGACAATCAGGTGTGAGTGTGCGGCCCGACCGGACCCCGAGCGACGCCGAGCTGTTGGCGGCGGTCGCCGAGGGCGACCCGGAGGCGTTCGGAGCGCTGTACGACCAGCACGCCCCCTGGCTGCTGGTACGGCTGCGCCGGCGCACCGCCGACTTGGACGTGGCCGACCAGGTCGCGCAGGAGACGTTCCTGGTCGTGTGGCGCGATGCCGGGCGCTTCCGCGGCGAAGGTGCCGTGGGGGCCTGGATCTGGGGGATCGCGATCCGGCGCCTACTCGACGTTCAGCGTGGCCGCGCGGCCCAGGAGCGGCTGGCGGGCCTGCTCGGACGCCGGAGGGTATCGGATGCGGCCAGCGCCGAGGAGCAGGCCCTGGTCTCGCTGGAGCACCGCGAGGTGATCCGGGCGCTGAACCGGCTCTCGCCGGAGCTCCAGGCGGTGCTGCAAGCGACCGTGCTGGACGGGCTGAGCACCCGGGAGGCCGCCGTGCTGCTCGGGATCCCGCCGGGCACGGTCAAGACCCGGGCCATGCGGGCGCGGGCGCAGTTACGTCAGGAGCTGGCATGAGTCGGGAAGGAGGGACGGCCATGGGTGAGATGGATGCTGCCGGGGCCTGGCATGCGGACGGGGAGGTGCTGGGGGCCTATAGCGACGGCCGCCTGGACGCCGCGGGCCGCTGGTCGCTGGAGGCGCACCTGACAAGCTGCGCCGCCTGCCGGCTCCAGGCGGGGGCGCTGGTCGACCCGGCGCGGCTGCGGCGCCTGCGGGCGGCGCTGATCGAGGCGGTGGATGTGCCCCGGGCTGGCGTCGTCGAGCGGCTGCTGGTGCGCCTGGGCGTGCCGGACCATACCGCTAGGGTGCTGGCCGCCACCCCGGCGCTGCGCGGCTCGTGGCTGCTGGCCGTGGCCGCGACGCTGGCGTTCGCGGTGCTGGCCGCCTGGGTCCGCGGCGGCGCGGACGCCAACCTGTGGTTCGTCTGCATCGCGCCGCTGCTGCCGCTGGCCGGCATCGCGGTGGCCTACGGGCCCGGGGTCGACCCAACCTACGAGATCGGCCTTGCCGCTCCGTTACGCAGCTTCCGCCTGCTGCTGCTGCGCGCCGCTACCGTCCTGGGGACCTCGACCCTGCTGGCCGCGGCGGCGAGCCTCCTGCTGCCGGGGTTCGGTTGGGGCGCGGCCGGCTGGCTCCTGCCCGCGCTGGGGCTGACCGTGTGCAGCCTGGCGCTTGCCACGACGGTCGAACCGCTGCGCGCCATCGGAGTCACCGCCGGCGCCTGGGTCGTCGCGGTGACGGTGACCGTCGCCCCCCCGGCGCCGTCGTCGGTCCTGTTCTCCATGGCCGGGCAGGTTGCCTTCGCCACCCTTGCGCTGCTGGCCGCCGTCGTGGTGCTGGTCCGCCGCGGCCGTTTCGAGGCCGACCGCGGCTTCGACACCACCCCCAGGTTTGCCGCAAGGAGGCTGCGATGACCATTCCTGCTCCCACCGTCCGGGCCCGTGACCTGACGCTGGCATTCGGGCGCACCCGTGCCCTGGACGGCGTGTCGTTCGAATTGGCGCCGGGTGTGACCGGGCTACTCGGTCCCAACGGGGCGGGCAAGACCACCCTGCTGCGCGTCCTTGCGACGGTCTCGGCGCCCGACGCCGGGTCCGTCCTTACGCTGGGCCTGGACCCGCGGCGCACCGACCAGCGGCTGGACCTACGCGGCCGGCTCGGTTACATGCCCCAAGAACCCGGTTTCCATGCCCGCTTCACGACCTTCGAGTTCGTCGACTACGTGGCCATCCTCAAGGAGTTGCACCAGCGACGCGCCCGCCACGAGGAGGTGCGGCGAGTGCTGGAGCTGGTCGGTCTGGGCGCGGTGCGGGGCAAGAGGATCAAGGCGCTGTCGGGCGGCATGCGGCGGCGGGTCGCGCTGGCGCAGGCGCTGCTGGGCGACCCGGACCTGCTGATCCTGGACGAGCCCACCGCCGGGCTCGACCCTGAGCAGCGGCTGCGCTTCCGCGAGCTGGTCGGCCGGCTCGGTGAGGGCCGCACCGTGCTGCTGTCCACCCACCAGACCGAGGACGTGGTCGCGCTGTGCCAGCGGGTCATGGTGCTGCATCTCGGCAAGCTGCGATTTACGGGCACGCCGCTGGAGCTGGCCGGGCTGGCCCAGGGGCACGTCTGGCATAGCCACGAGCGCGATCCTGACGCGCTGGGCGCCTGGCGCACCGGCACCGGTCAGCACCGCAACATCGGCAATCCCCCGGCAGGTGCCGACCTGCTGGAGCCCACCTTGGAGGACGGCTATCTGCTGCTGCTCGGCGGAGACCCGTTCGAGGAGGTTGCAGCGTGAGCACCACCGTTCAGCTCGACGACCGCCCGCCGGCCGCCGGTGCGCCTCGGACCCTGCCGGCCGGCGCCCGCTCCCGGCGGTCCATGCTCGCCCTCACAGCGGTCGAGAGTGGGCGGCTGCTGCGCCACCCCGCCGTGCTTGCCGCGACCGCCGTCAGTGTCTGGCAGCTGTGGCGGCGGGGCAACGGGACCTCGCCCGTGCTGCACTACGCCGACATCGGCACCCAGATACCGCTGGCCGCGCTGGCCGGGGCGGCGATGCTGGCCACCAACCTGGCAGTGCTGCGCTCGTACCGTGACGGCGCCGTCGATCTTTACGGCGCCACCCGGCTGAGCCCGGCACGGCGGACGCTGGCACACCTGCTTTCGGTGCTGCCGTTGGTCGCCCTCGGGGGCATCCTGGTGGTCGCCGACCTTGCCTGGCTCTCCGGCATGCCCGGCAGGGTCGGTACTCCCCTCCTCGCGGAAGCCGCCACCGGCCCGGCCCTGATCGCACTGGGCGGCAGCTTGGGTGTGCTGCTCGGCCTGCTCGTCCGGTCGGTTGCGCTCGCCCCGCTGGTCCTGGTCGCGCTCGCGTTGGGGTCGCTGACCCTCGCCGAGCTCCAGGTCGGCGGGCAAGACCAGCGGCCGTGGACCTGGCTCGGCACGCTGCTGCCGGCGCCCCCCTTCGACCCGCCGCCGGCCGACCTGCTGGGGCGACCGGCCACCTGGCACCTGGTCTACCTGCTGGGCATCGCGGTCACCGTGGCCGCGCTGGCCCTGTGGCGCAGCCAGACGCAAGGGAGGGCGCCGCGCCGCGCCCAGGTCGTCACCGCCGTGGCCCTGGTGGCAGCGCTGGCGGCCACCACCGGCGCGGCGGTAGTGCAGACCAGGCCGACGTCGTCGACGCTGGCGGCCCAGCGATTAGCCGTGGTGACCAACCCTTCCGCGGAACTGGTCTGCCAACGGCGCGACCCGGCGGTCTACTGCGTGTTCCCCGGCTTCGAACCGCAGATTGCCCTGTGGGAACCGACGGTCCGGGCGGTGGTGGCCGCCGTGCCACCGGCCGCAGCCGCCCAAGCGTTGCCAGTCACCGTGGCCCACCGCGTCGGCTTGCACCGGCTCATCGACGAGGACGTCCTCAACGCCATCGGAGGGTCGCCAGCCTCCTCCAGCGTGCGCCTGGTCGCCCCAGTTGGCACCGCCTGGGGACGCGACGGCCCGGACCTCGTCCTCGGGCAGGCGCGCCTTGCCGCCAGCGTTGCCGCCCGTCTCGTTGCGCCGGCGAGTGGCGACGGGGCGACGCCGCAGTGGTCCCCCTGCAGTGCCCAGGCGGTGGTGGCCCTGTGGCTGGGCGGGCAGGCGAGCCCGCAAGCAGCCGAAGGGATCCGGCAGGCCGTCACCTGGGCTGCCGACAATCTCCAGACGGTCGTGATACCCCACGACCCCGCCATTGACGATCCCTTCTGGACCGTAGCTGCGGGCCGGTTCGCGCTCGCCCTGCTCGACCAACCCGACGACCAGATCGCCCAGACCCTGTGGCAAAACTGGGATCTGGCGACCGCCCCAGACACGACCATCGAGCAGCTCGGCGAAGTCCTCGGGATACAGCCCCCATCCGACACCAGCAACCCCGGTCCGGGATGCTGATGCCGGCCAGACGGCTCCGCCGCCAGCTCCGCCTGGTCCCGGCGCTGCTGGTGCCGACCACGCGCGCGGTCGGCTGGCTGCCGGCGCTGGGCGCCTTCGCCGTGAGCCTCGGCCTGCTCGCGCTCGCCGTGCGGCCAGGCCTGCCCCTCGCGCCGGAGGACCTGCTGCAGTGGGTGCGCTATGCCATGATCGTCGCGGCGCTCGGCTACGCATTCCTGCTCGACGACCCCAGCGAGCCCACCACCGAAGGCGTGGCTGGATCACTGCTGCTGCGCCGCACGCTGCGGGTGGCGCTGCTACTTCCCGCCACCGCCGCCTGGTGGGTCGCGGTGGTCTGGCGGGTCCGGTCCGTCTACCCGCAGTTGCCATTGCCGATCGCCGCACTCACCCTGGAGGCGGCGGCACTACTCACAGTCACCCTCGCGCTCGCTGCCGCCGGCTCGCGCCTGGCGCCTGAGCGCCGCGGCGGCGTGGTGGCCGCACCCGCCTTGCTCGCCCTGGCGGCCGCGGCCGCCGTCCTACCTGCCCGCCTGATCCTGTACGCCCCGCCGGACAGCGCCGAATGGGACAGCGCCCACCAACGCTGGATGGCGCTGCTCGGGCTCGCCCTGGTCGCCTTCCTCGTCGCCAGCCGCGACCCCGCCCACCGCCGCCTCCCCAGACCGGTCCGCACCCTCGCCCGCGTTCGTCCTCGCCGCAGCGCAACCGCAGCGCACCGACCTGGCGTCCAGCAAGCGGAGCAGCAGACGACCAAGGCCGCCTCCTAACTCGGGAATCGGACATCGCACCGGCATAGCGGCTCAGCGTGTTTGACTGACGCCCGTCCCGTATTATGGATCGCGCTTCTCATACAACGATCCGGAGGGCCGCCGAATGTCGGCCAGCTACGTGATGAAGGTGTCTGCCAACGGTCAGGTGTCGATCCCAGCAGAGGCGCGATCTCGCTGGCGTGCAGATCAGGTGGTGGTCGTCGATCTGGGTGATCGGGTGGTGATTCGTCCGCTGCCGGATGACCCGATCGCGGCCCTCGAGGGTCGGTACCGCGGCAAAGGTCCCTCGACTGACCGTGCTCGTCGGCAAGCACGTGCCGCTGACGCGTCCGCCACGCGCCGCAAGACCCTGTGATCATCCTCGATTCGTACGCGGTGCTGGCGCTGCTCAAGGGTGAGCCCGCAGCCATACCGGTGCGTGATCTCCTCGCTCACCAGGAGGAGGCGCTCCTGACAGCGCTCGGAGTCGCTGAGGTTGTGGACCAGCTGGTGCGCGTAACCGGCGTGTCCGAGGACAACGCCGCACTCGACCTCGCGCAGCTGGGTCTGGCTGACGGCATTCCCGTCGATGCCGACTTGGGCCTGCGAGCGGGTCTGCTGCGTGCACGCCAGTACCACCGCCGCGACCGCGCGGTCAGTCTGGCCGACTGTGTTGCCGCCGAGACGGCCCGCACCCAGCACGGCCCCGTGGCGACGGCCGATCCCCACCTACTCGATATGTGCCGCGACGAAGCGATCGGGCGAATCGCACTTCCGGAGAGCAGTGGCAACATCTGGCTGGATTGACCACCGCGCCCGGCTGGGTTCCCCGCGCGCCGCGAGAACTGCGCTCTGTTTGCGACATTTCGGCGCGTGGCCTGGGACCTTTCGCCGGGCTGAAGCATCGACGTAAACGCGGTTCGTAAACGATTGCCGCGGTGGAAAATCCACCGCTCGGCCCGCAGTCACCGGGTCAGCGGCGACGACGCATCACGCACGCAGTGACTCACGCGACGGTCAGCTCCCAATCGACTCGCCTCGTCATGTTTCGGGTAGAGGCGCGGTTGCTGGCCCGGTCAGCAGACTGCCGCGGTGATGCGGCAGCGCCGCTACAGCCCGGTCAGGTCGTTGACTGAGTTCTCCTCCTCACTCGTCCTTCCCTGGGCGATCGTCGACGGTGCGTGGGCCGAGCGGAAGCCTGAACTGCTTGGCACCCTTCGAGAGCACGGCACGAGGCTGCTCGTCGACACTCACGGCTGGCGATCCAGGCACGACGCGTTGCCGTTGAGAAGGTGCGCGCCGCGAGCTGGGCCCCGACCTCGCCCATCGCACCGGTGGACAACACAGCGGGAGCGGCCTTCGTTCAGGCCAGTCTGCGAGCACAGGCGCGGCTCGAGGCCGGTGCGTATTTCCTGCCCGGATGGCTCCCAGCGACAGCGGCCGAGGATCTACGCCCCGCCTACGAGCAGATCGCCGCACCTGCGAGCAACTCCCTTGGCGAGGTGCCGCCGAGGCGCGGAAACACGGAGCCGCCCTGTAGGCCCGGGCTTCCGCGCCCGCGCCGGCAAGCACCGACCTGACGAAGCGGCCGGACTGCGCGCGGTCGACTCCGGCAACGAGAGCACCACCGCCAGCTGAACGCGAATCACAACCGGGACGCGACGACACGGGCGCACCAGCATCGGCGGCTTCACGGGTAGTTCGACTGCGCGTTTCGTGTTCGACGTTGCCACCATCCGAGACGCGCACGTCGATGACCGGCGCCTCGGCCCGGTTGCATCGAGACCACCCGGAGCCCGATTCCGCGGCGGTTTTGGCGCCGCCATCCAGTGACCAGCGCCCGGTAGGCCGCGGTCACGGGTTCCCAGCCCGCTCCCCACCCCATGCGTCGGCGCGCAGGAATCGAATGACCGCGAGGGACCAGAGCGCCGAGAGAACACCAACGAGCAGCAACGCGTACAGCCAGGGCGCTGGTCGTGCCCAGCTGATGGCCAGGGCTGCGGCGGCCCCCGCGGCCATGGCAATCGTGACGGGCCGATAGACGCCCACCAGACGTTCGGCATCCACGAGCGCTCGTTCGGTGGGAATCAGTGCGAGCAGACCCAGCGCCACTGCGCCGCCGAGCAACCAGGCAGTGCTCGCCGGGGTTCGCACGTCATGGGCATGTCCGATCAGGCTGATCATCGCCGCCCCTGCGGCGGCGATGGACAGGGTGATCGGCAGGTGGCTCAGCAGCCAGTTCGCGATGGCGCCGTCGTCGGCTCGCGGCAGTCTGCGACCGACCAGGTCGAAGTAGATCCACCAGAAACCGAAGCCGACCACCAGAGCGATCATCCCGGTCGAGATGGTCTTGAAGTCGGGCTCCGCCGCGGACAGGCCGTCGACCACGCCGAACACCACTTCACCCAGCACGATGATCGTGAACAGCCCAAACCGCTCGACCGCTGATTCTGTCGGGGGTGCGCCCTGGCGCAGCCCCATCCCCGATCGCCCCATCAGCATGATCTGCACGAGCCACGCGACCACGAAGCCGGCCCACACAAACAGTCGTTGCTCAGCGGGCAGGAATGCGCTCGCGAAGATCACGACCGTGGCGAGGGCGACCCCGGCCGCGTAGATCCCGACATCCCGAAGGAATTCGGTGTGGCCGCGACGGTCCTGGCGCCAGACGCTGAACCACAGCCAGGTCATGACAGCCAGGTAGGTGGCATAGACGAAGGCAAAATCGGAACCGCTGCTGCCGGCCGCCTCGGCGGTGAACACCGCCAGCAGGCACAAGATCCCCATCTGCACGAAGACAACCGTGCGCGTGCGTCCATCCTCGCGGCCGTGAAGTTCGAGGTACAGCGACCCATTCACCCAGGCGACCCAGATCAACCCGAAGACAACCGCGAACTCGATGGCTCCCCGAACAGTGACGTGCTCGGCCAAGTGGTGGGCCGCCTGAGCGATCACGGCCACGTAGACGAGGTCATAGAACAACTCGAGAAAGCTGACGGTACGGCCCGGAATCGTCTCGCCGTGTGCCCGGGGCGGGCGCCAGAACCAGCCCTTGAAGCGGCCGAGGGTCTCGGACACACCGGCAGCGTAGCGACGAGGGTGAGCGGCAACACGTGTGCTGCGGCGCAAAGTGCGCGCGGATGCAAGTGACTCTGCAACGGCACTGGTCGCGACGCCGAACACCGCATGGCGTACGCCGCCCTCATGTGCCGGATGCCTTGTGTCCACGCAGTGGGTCAGCACTCAGGCGTCGTCGGCACCCGCCCGGCACAGTCGCGGCCAAGTTGGGTGGAGGGACCTGGCGCCGTCCAGGATCAGGGTGACCAACGGCTGACCTCTCAGGCGAGCGAACACGCGGGATGGCCGGGCTCGAGCCCAGGCGGAACTCTGACAGCAGAGCCGGACATCACCACGTCGGCGAAGCAAGATCCTCGTCTTTCCGCGAGCGTCGCTGCTGTGGTCTGGGAACGGTCCCTGAGCGCGTCGGTCGCCGCGGCCAGCAGAGCCGGCTCGGGGTTATCGCCGTCGATGGCCAGCATCGCGGCCGCTGCGGCGTCGCCGAGATTCCCGAGTGCTGCCCCGTGGCAGCATGTGCCCGCACGGTCAGCTCCCGCATCCCGGTCCGCGATGCCCGTTCATGCATCGACTCGACCCGATCGGGTTGCTGCGTGTGTCCGTGGTGGCGACTCAGCTCAACTCGCACATGGCGTCGAGGTTGTGAGCGTCCAGCCATGGCGGCGCGGCCGAGGGCGCCTTGTGGGCGGCGATCGCCCCGGGTCCGGGTCTGGCCGGGGACTGGTTATTCCCCCGGTGATCCACCCACGGGCAGAGACGCAGTTCTGGCTCCGGGTCGATGTGTGCAGCGGTCACTGGGCCGTGGAATAGGGGGATGAACACGACACCTCTGCCCCACCCCGCTGAGCCGGTCGTCACGGTCCGCGGGCTCACCAAGGCATACGACGGCCGGAGGGTTGTCGACCATGTCGACCTCGACGTCCGCACCGGCGAGGTCCTCGGCCTGATCGGCGCCAACGGCGCCGGCAAGACCACGACGGTTGAGATCCTCCAGGGACTGCGCCGCCAGGACTCGGGCCAGGTCCGGGTGCTGGGCCTGGACCCGATCCGGGACGCCGACCGGCTGCGGCAGCAGATCGGCAGCCAGCTGCAGAGTTCTGGGCTGCCGGACCGGCTCCGGGTCTCCGAGGCCGTCGACCTGTTCTCGGGTCGCCGGGCGATCGACGGTGACCGGCTGTTGGAGCAGTTCGGGTTGGCGCACCGGCACCGCGCCCCGTTCGCTGGCATGAGCGGCGGCGAGCGGCAGCGGCTGTTCCTGGTGCTGGCGCTGCTCAACCGGCCGCGGCTGGTGATCCTCGACGAGCTCACTCAGGGCCTGGACCCGGCGGCCCGGCGTGAGGTCTGGTCGGCCGTGTCTCAGCTGCGCGACGTTGGTACCACGGTGCTGCTCGTGACGCACGAGCTCGACGAGGCCGAGGCACTTTGCGACCGGGTGGTTGCGATGCGCGACGGGCGGGTGCTCGACCAAGGGAGCCCTGCCGAGCTGGTCGCCCGGCACGCCGGCGAGGCGACGGTGCGGTTCACCCTGCCGCCCGACGGTGTCGCGGCCACCGCCGGGTCGCTGCAGCAGCTCAACCGGCTACCCGGGGTCGCCGCGATCACGCATAGCCACGATCAGGTGGCCGTCCGAGGCGGCCGCGAGGTGATCGCCCACGTCGGCGCCTGGCTCGTCGGTTCGCACCGGCCGATCCCGCGCGACCTGCGGGTCGAGATCCCCGACCTCGAGGCCGCGCTCCTCACCCTGCTCGACCAGCCCACCGACCAGCCCCGGACAGGAGTCGCGTCATGAACGCGACCGTCACCAAGACCTCCGCGGCCGTCAGCTCGGCCGACACCCAGGCGAGACCGCGGCGCTATCGCTCGACGACGCGTCGACTGCTCACCACCGAGCTGCGGCTGCTCACCAGGGATCCACTCACCCTGACGTTCGTGCTGGTGTTCCCGATCGTGACCATGCTGATCATCGGTGGGTCGTTCGGGACCGAGCCGGATGAGGCGTTCCCGGTGAACCCGTCGCACTGGTACGTCGCGTCCTACTTCACCGTCGTCATCGGCGCCACCGGCCTGATCATGCTGCCGGTCCACATCGCCTCCTACCGCGAGCGGGGGGTGCTGCGCCGGTTCGCCGCGTCGGGTTTCCCCCGCTGGTCGTTCGCGCTCGCTCAGCTGATCATCGGGCTGACCGCGATCGCGGTCGCGGGTGCTCTGCTGCTCGCTGTGGCCGCGCCGGTCTACGGTGTCCCAGACGTCGAGAGCCCGCTCCGCGTCGCCGCTGGGATTGTCGTCGGTTCGGTCGCCTTCGTCAGCATCGGGGTGCTGCTCGGCACCGTGCTCCCGTCCGCGCGGGCGGCGCAGGCGATCGGGCTGCTGCTCTTCTTCCCGTCCTTCCTGCTCGGTGTCGGCGGGCCGCCGCCGGCGGTGATGTCGGACCCGCTGCGGGAGATCGCGGACCTGCTGCCCCTAGCCCTGGCGAACCAGGCGATCCGCGAGCCCTGGCTGGGCCTCGGCGACGCCACCGGCTCGCTTGTCACCGTCGCGGCGATCGCTGTGGCCGCCACCGCCCTCGCCGGGCGGCGTACCGCTCTGTGAGGCACCGGCGACGACACCTACGGTCGTGCCCATGACGGAACGCACAGCGCGAGTTGCGGCACCCGCCGCCCTCGCGCTGTTTGCAGCCCTCGGCGTGCTCATGACCGAACGGCCGACGGCGGCGGCACTCGCCGCCGCCGCCGTGGCGGTGGCCGTCGGCGTCGTGCTCGCCTGGCGACGCGTGACGGGCTGGCCGCTGATTGCGGGCTTAGCGGCCGCCGCCGGCTCTCTGGTGTTCCTGGGGCACAACCAGTCCGCGAACCTGTCCTGGATGGGCCTGTGCGTCGTCGCGGCCTGGGTCGCGCTCACCTCCGCGACACCCGTGGCCGTCACCATGGGCGCCGGCCTCGCCTTGGTACCCGTCGTCGAGTGGCTCCTGGACACCGATGAGCCGGGTTGGGGTGCCTGGTTCGTCGGCATCGCGTTCTCGACGATCTCCTGTGTCTTCGCCCGCCGGCTGCGGCTCACCGTGCAGGAGCTGCGGGCCGCGCAGGACGAGCTGGCCGAGCGCTCCCGGGCTGAGGAGCGGAGCCGGATCGCCGCCGAGGTGCACGACGTCATCGGCCACGCGCTCACCGTGTCACTGCTGCACATCAGCAGCGCACGACTCGCCCTGGACGAGGACCCGGACGAGGCACGCCGGTCGCTCTCGGAGGCCGAGCGGCTGGCCCGCGAGAGCCTCGAGGAAGTGCGGGCCACCGTCGGCGTGATGCGCAGAGATTCCCCCGACCATGCCGCGCCGTTACCGGGTACCGGTGACCTCCCTGCGCTTGTCGACTCCTTCCGGCGCGCCGGCTCCGACGTCGAGCTCGTCGTCGACGAGGACCTCGGCGTGCTCGGGCCCACCCGAGGGCTGGCCGCCTACCGGATCATCCAGGAGGCGCTAACCAACGCGACCAAGCACGCGCATGGTCAACCCGTCGTGGTGCTGGTCGGCCCGACGAAGGAAGGTACGACGGTGACCGTTCGCAACGGCGGCGTGCCGGACCCGGCGGCCACCCCAGGCTCCGGCCTCCGCGGCATGCGCGAGCGGGCCGAGAGCGTCGGCGGCCTCCTGACCGCCGGGCCCACCGACGGCGGCTGGCTGGTCGAGGCGGTGCTGCCATCATGAACGACACCGTCCGCGTGCTGCTGGTGGACGACCAGGAACTGGTGCGGACCGGACTGCGAGGCATCCTGCGGCCGCGGTTCGGGTTCCAGATCGTCGGCGAGCTGGACAGCGGCGAGCGAATCGTCGAGACCGTCGCCGATGTGCGACCCGACGTCGTTGTCATGGACGTGCGCATGCCCAAGCTCGACGGCGTCACGGCAACCCGATTGCTGAGCGCCGTTCCGGGGTCGCCGCCGGTCCTCGTGCTGACCACTTTCGAGGACGAGGAGATCCTCGCCGGCGCCCTCCGCGCAGGCGCCGCCGGCTTCCTGCTCAAGGGCGTGCCGGCCGAGGACCTCCAGCGCGCGGTCCGTGCCGTCGCGGCCGGCGGCCACTGGCTCGACCCCGGCGTCACCGGGCGGGTACTCGCCAGGTACCGCGACGGCGTAGCGCCGGCCCTCCCGGGTCCCGAGGTCGAGTTGCTCACACCGCGTGAGCGCGAAGTGCTGGCGCTGATCGGCGCCGGCCTCAGCAACACCGAGATCGCCGGCCACCTGGTGCTCGGCGAGGGAACCGTCAAGACCCACATCGGCCACATCTTCGCCAAACTCGACCTCCGCGACCGAGCCGCCGCGGTGGTCTTCGCGTTCGACCACGGCCTGGTCCAGCCGCGGCGCGACAGGTGACTCGTTGAAGTTCGACAGCCGGGACGCCCTGCAAGGCGCATACCGCCCCGATGAAGGCACCGAGTGAGTGACGCGCTCCGCCGCCGTGGACTGGTGGGTCATTCGACTCCTAGCCTCGACACCAGAACCGGAAGGGGTCAAACGGTGTCCGACGGCGTTGAAGGTCCGCGGCTTCCACCTCGCTGGTTCATCCGCCTCGTGTGGTCACTGCACCGCGCGATCTGCCGTATCAGCGGCGGCCGGGTGGGGCTATGGCGTCCCAAGCCCGGGCGTTGGGGCACATTGCGGCTGACGACAACCGGGCGGCGCACCGGCCGGGATCACCGGGTAATCGTCGGCTATTTCGAGGACGGTCCGAATCTGGTCACCCTGGCGATGAACGGCTGGGCCGATCCGGAGCCGGCCTGGTGGCTCAACCTGCGGGCACATCCGGAGGCGACCGTCGAACTGGTCGGCCAGGCGAGACCGGTAACGGCGCGCGCGGCCGAGGGTGAGGAACGGTCAAGGCTGTGGGCCAGGTGGCGTGACATCGACAGGCAGCTGGACGGCTACGCAGCCATGCGGACTACCGAGACAGCAGTCGTGATCCTAGAACCACGATCCACCGCATCCGCGTGATCCACTCTGGGCTGGACGGATCGGCTGCATCGGGCAGAACCCTTCTGCGGCAAGATCCGACTTTGCCGCTGGGCGTGCGGTCGTTCACGCGTGACTGGATGTGAGCAAGCGATCAGAGCTCTGCACGCTGGGTCGTGACGGCGGGGTGCTGACGCGGAGCCTTCCGAAGTCGCTCACCGAGGGCCGCGCGCTCAGCGGCGGTGGCCGCACGGTCAGGAGATCGCGGCCTTCACCAGCTCGACGACCTTCCTCTCTACCACGGGGCTCCACTTTTGGAGCGCGTACGACACCGGCCACAGGTCCCCGTCGTCGAGGTGGGCCGCGTCCTGGAAGCCCAGGGTCGAGTACCGGTAGTTGAACTTGCCCGAGTCCTGAAAGAAGACGACGACCTTGCCGTCCGCGTCCGCGTAGGCGGGCATCCCGTACCAGGTCTTCGGCGACAGCTCCGGGTCGGTCGCGGTCACCGTCATATGCACGCGCTCGGCGAGCGCACGATCCTCCGGCGCCATCGCCGCGATGCTGTCGAGGACCGCCTGCAGCCCGTCGGCCTTCTTGGCGCCCTTCTTGCCCTCGGCGCGCAGCTCGGCGGCGCGCTTCTTCATCGCGGCACGCTCCTCGGCACTGAAGCCGTCGGACTCGGTCTTGGAACTCTTCGCGGGCATTTCGGGCTGCCTTCCGACGTTCAAGGCTCGGCGGAATGCCGGCCATCCGAAGGAAGGCTAGGCCTGACGGCACCCTGGCGCTTCTCGATTCCTGATCGGATTCGTGGCCCAGCCCAGGCGATTGCGAAGCCGCACTCTTCACTGAGGGATCGTCCGGACCTGGCACCCCTCTGTGTCAACCAACCTTCCGGAGTGGGGTCTTTTGTGCGCAGTCTCGGTACTCCCCCATGTCGGCCGTCATCGGAACTCGACAGAGGAGTCGGCATGCCCGCCATTTCCACGGCCCTCACGTTCGTCGCGTCCGGAACCGATCCGGGCGTCACACCCAACACCTCCGGCCTGCCCGGCCTCGAGCAGCTGAAGGAGATCGTCGGCGCGCTGCTGACCTTCGGCCTGGTCGGCTGCGTCGCCGCGCTGGTCGGCTCGGCGGTGGTGTGGGGCTTCGGCTCGAACTCCGGCAACCCGCACCTGGCCGGTCGGGGCAAGTCCGGGGTGATGGTGGCCGCTGGCGCCGCGCTGTTGATCGGCGCCGCAAACGCGATCGTCACCCGACGATGGCCTGCGCGACGCCGGACTGAGCTTCCGCAGCGATGTTGTCGCGGGCCCCGGAGGCGCCAGGTGCTGCTTGCCGACCCCGCCGGCAGCCTCATCGAACTGTTCACCCCCGCAACATCCAGTTGATTCGCGGGGCCAGGCAAACGAGCCGGATGGGAAGCCAGCCTGCCGCAGGACCATCAACCACGGTCATGCCGCAGCCGCTGGTTGCGACGTAACAATCCGCTGCCGCGAGGAAGGTCACGCCGTGCACTCGCCGCCTTTGCGATCGACAGGATCAACTAGCTCATTGGCGCGGCTGCGTGCGGGGCCGACGACTGCTTCAGAGTCACGAACGCATCGGCCCGCAACTGCGTGAGTGCGATACCCGCACACGCGCGAATGGCCTCGGCTCTCACCTGGTCGGTCGCGCGGGTTGACACCTCGCATAACTAGAGCCTAGCGTTGCTAGGCATGCGGGGTCAGGCGCTGAAGGGGCACCTCGACATGCTGGTGCTGGCGGTGCTGGCAGAGGGTCCACGGCATGGCTACGGCGTGATCGAACAACTCCGCCTGCGAAGCGGCGACGCATTCGACCTTCCCGAGGGCACCGTCTATCCGGTCCTGCACCGGCTGGAGCGGGCCGGCGGGCTGGCAAGCGAGTGGAGCGACTACGCGGGCAGGCGCCGTCGGACGTACCGGCTCACGGAGTCCGGGCATGCCGCGCTCGCTGAGCAGCGCTCGGCGTGGGAGTCGTTCTCAGCGGCGGTTGGAGCGGTCCTACAAGGGGTCCCGTGGCCACGTACAACATGATCGCGAGCTACCTGATCGATCTGCGCGCAACGCTGCGGTCGCATCCACAGGTCGACGACGTCGTCGCCGAGGCCGCGGACCACCTCGTTGAATGCACCGTTCGGCTGGAGTCAACTGGCCACGACCCGTCCACCGCACAAGCACTGGCACTGGAGCGATACGGCGATCCGAGTGTGGTGGCCCGCGCATTTGCGTCACCCGAGACGGGAGGTTTCACCATGCCCACCAGGACGACCCGGTCTGCCGGCGCCGCCGCACTGGGGGCAGCGGCCGGCTGGTTGGGCCTCGCCATCGCGGTCTTCCCGTACCTCGCGGTTGTCCTGTGGGTCGATGACGGGTGGGGAGGCGCCTGGGTCCTCATGATCGTGCTTGCCGGAGCATCGACGGCCGTGACGCTCGTGGTCCTCAACGGCTTGCTGCTGCGTGGGGGCGGGTCGTATACGGGGACGGCGTACTGGTCGATGGGTCTGGGCGTCGTTGCCCTTGTCCTCCTCGTTCTTGTGACGTGGGCTTGGCCGTTCGGTGTCGTTCCTCTCGCCATTGCGTTCGCGCTCGCGGTGCGACGCCTCCACGCCGCGCACGCCGGAACCGGGCTGGCCGATTGGCTTCTAGCCGTTGGCTGGCCCGTGGGATGCGCGGTGTTCCTCGTTCTCGAAGCAGTTGGTTTCGGCCCGGTCTCCGAGTTCGGCAGTCACCCTCGGGCCAACGCTGTCGGCTTCCTGGTCGGCGCCGTTCTGTTCAGTGCCGGGCTGATCAGGATCGGGTTCCGGCTGCGCAATGAGGAGCCAGGCGCGCTACCCGCCGCCCAGGCGGCGACGGCCTAGGAGGTCTCGGCGCGCGCATCGTCAGTCGGTTTCCTCGCCGGTGAGGTCCTTGTCTGCCATCTCCCAGGCGTGGTCGAGGACGTGGTAGGGCGCAATGGCGGATGGGGAACGGCAGTGTCCAGGACCGTGTGCGGGTCATCCCGTCGCGGTTGGCGTCGCGCATCGCCGCGACAACAGGGCGAGAAGGAGTTGCACCAGAAATCGGTCGAGCCCGTGTCAACACGGTCCTCGATGACATTGAGCAATGCGTGAAGATTCAGCGGCCTCGGCGCGGCCTACTCAGGGAGGCGCAGCCCCGACCGCTGGAGGTCGAAGAGAGTGATGTCGTGCGGGGTCGTCCCCGTGGTGGCGAGGTCAGCGAGAATCTCCCCCACGACCGGGACGAACTTGAACCCGTGTCCCGAGCACGCCGAGGCGACGGCGACTTGGGGCCGATCGGGCAGCGTCCCGATGACGAAGTCGCGGTCCGGCGTGGTCGTGTAGAGGCAGGTCATCGCCTTGACAAGCGGGCCCGTCAGGTGCGGGAAGAGCTGCCGTGCCCGCGCCCGGGTTTCGTCGGTTTCCTGTTGGTGGACGGTCCGGTCGACCTCGTTCGGGTCGGCGAGGACGTGGGTGTTGAAGATCGCCAGCTTCAGCCCACCGTCGGGCCCGTCAACCATTGGGAAGCCGTAGATTTCGCGGTTGTGGTCGGTCTCCTCGATGTATACCGGCAACTCGGTCCAATGCTCATACGGCACGGCCGAGAAGTCCGGGCCGAACCAATAGACGACTTGTCGCTCAGGCCGGAGAGAGAAGCCGTACTCGGCTAGGACCTCCGGCGCCCACGCGCCGGGTGTGATGACGAGACGGTCGGCGCCGTACGTGCCGTGGTCGGTCACGACCTCGATGCCGCCGCCCGGGGTCGTGCGCCATGTCCACACGGGCTCGCTGAAGCGCAGGTCGGCGCCATGCCGTCTGGCGACGTCGAGATTCGCGAGGATCGTCTGTTCGGGGCGGACGTAACCCGCGTTCTCCTCGTATAGGCCGAGCGCGTAGTCGGCCGGACCCATCGCCGGGAACCGCTCGCGAATCTGTGCCGCGTCCAGTTCCTCGTGCGCTAGCCCGTGCTCCTTCGCCGAGCGGAGCGCGCCGGAGAAGACTTTGGAATCCACGTCGCCGATGTAAATGCCACCGCACAGCGTCAGCAGAGACCTTCCGCTCATCTCCTCCAGCGCGTGCCACCCCTCGTACGCGCGGCGCAGCAGCGGCACGTAGCCCAGGCCCTCGAAATAGGACTGCCGCACGATCCGGGTCTCGCCGTGCCCGGAGCCCTGGTCGTGCGCGGGCCAGAACCGCTCCAGGCCGAGGACGCTGAGGCCGCGAGATGCGAGCTGGTGCGCCGCGGCCGACCCCATGGAACCGAGCCCAAGGACGATGACGTCGTGGCCGGCGCGCCTTGGGCTCACGCGGGGACCTCCGCGCCAGACGCGGCTGCCACGAGCCAGCCCGCGAAGGGCGAAGCCGCGGCCGCGCCCCGGCTATAGGCCAGCGTGTAGCCGTCCGAGGAGCGGTGGCTCGGGTCGACGCCGTTCTGACACAACTGAGAAGTCCAGGCCCTGCCAACGACGCTCGGGATCACGGCCCGTGCGCCGCCAACTGAGTTCAGCGACTCGATCCACTGACGAAGAGCCAGCCGACCAGCGACGCTGGGCCGGACTTCTCGCGTGGGCTCACGAAGCCGGGTGCGGAGTCGGAAGCCATCCTCCGCGGACGCTACCGACTGCTGAATCGCGAGCCACGCCCCCTCGGATCGCCTCGTCACGCCCCACCTCCGGTAAGGAACCTCGACAGGCGGCCCATCGCGATTTTTCGCCCGCCACGGCGTCGCCAGGCGACCACCCATTCTTATCCCACAGCTACGCCGAGCAAGATCGGTAGGCGGCACCTCGCGGTGCACGGTCCGTGTTGGCGGGCGGATGCGACTGGGCTGCACGCACCGGATGCCGAGCCGGAGAACACCGCTCATCGGAGGCGGACGTGAATCAACGCAACGTGGGTGCCCGCTAACGCCGGCCGACACTTGCCGACCAGATGGCGAGCGCGCGATAGCGCGATTTCCGGGTGGGTGCAGAGCAGGTCTAGAACGGGTCATTATGTCGTCGCGCTTCGGCGCGAGCGAGGGGGGTGGGCGTGATGGGTCCTAAGGGCGCGATCGCAGCGGTGGTGCTCGGCTTATTGGTGGCGGGCGGCTGCGGTGATGACGACCCCGAGGCTGGTTCGGGCACCACAGCCAGCGAGTCCACGACGGCGGATCTGACCTACGTCGCCCTTGGCGACTCGTGGCCGGAGGGCGCTCACTGCAACGGGTGCCAGCCGTTTCCCGAGCTGAACGCCGAAGCTCTGCAGGCCGACACGGGGCGCACGATCGAGTTCAAGAACCTCGCCGGGCAGGCGCAACCCGGCTTCGAGCTTCTCGGCGGCGGTATGGCGAGCCTCCTGGATGCAGTGCGAACAGACGAGGCTTTCAGGACCGAAGTGGCGTCTGGCGACATCATCGTGATTTCCACCGGGCCGAATGAGGGCGAGGCCGTCATGGACGCCGTCGCGGCCGGGACCTGCGGAGGGGCCGACAATTTCGATTGCGTTCGCGAGCTGGGCCAAGCGTGGAGCGAGGACCTCGACGAGATCCTTGGCGAGATCGAGCAGCTGCGGTCGGGTCAGCCGACCGCCGTGCGCCTCGTCAACGCCGCCAACGCCTTCGTTGGTTCCACGCTTCCGGGCCTGGACGAGGCGACGACGGCAGCGCTGTCTGAGTTGTTCTTCGAGGAGCTCACCGTGGCGATGTGTGAGAACGCGTCGGCCCATGGCGCTGAATGCCTCGACGTGCGACCGATCTTGAACGGGCCGAGTCTCGATCTGCCGGTGGATGACAGTTCCATCGAGTCGATGGCCGCTGTCGCCGACGCGCTCACGCAAATGGGGGTCTCCCAGCTGGACTAGCGCCGCGGCGGGTGTGCGGTCATAGCCGCCGAACCCCACCGCGGCCGTGGAAGCGGCGGGCGGTCGCGCTGACAGCCACGTTGTCGCACCCATCTGCCGATCGGTGCAGCGGCATACCTCAATCAGGGCGACCTAAAAATGCCGTTCTGCATCCGGCACCTCTCGACGGTTTCAGATCGCCATGATGTCCTGCACAGCGGAGCGACGGGAGACCACTAACGGCGGTTGAGCGGGCGGACTAGGAGCGGCTCGGCTGACCCTTAGGTCAGCTCGTCGGAGCGGCCGGCTTCGATGCGCGACCACTGGGCGATGGGGCGTCCGTTCGTACGCCAGACCTCGGGGTTCTTGGCGTCACCCCAGGGCTGGGGCCAGCCGTCGGGGGAGTCTTCCCACGACTCCTGGCGTCCGTACACGGTCATGTCCAGCAGCCCGTGGGTGGGGGCCATGATCTCGACGCCGCGACCGCCGGTGTAGTACGTCTCGAACACCCGCTCGCCGTCGCGGACGTAGCAGACGAGATGGTGGCGCTGCCAGTCACGACCTTCCAGGAGTTGCGCCGCCGTCTTCTCGACCGAGTACCACGGCATGTCCAAGCCCAGGAAGTCCCGGTAGCGGACGCTCTCCTCGTACGGGCCCTTGCAGAGCGTGGCGTACGTGGCGTCGCGGGAGTGGATGTAGGCAAGCTCGCGCACCTGGCTGTTGAAGAACGTGCAGCCCTCGCATTGCTCCGCGGCGGGTTGGCTTGGCCACCAGGCGTGGAAGTACGCGACGAGCTGCTTGCGGCCTTCGAAAACGTCGAGGATCGTGATCGGTCCGTTAGCACCGATCACCTCGATGGCGGCGTCAACCTCCACCATCGGCAGCCGCCGCCTCGCCGCCGCGATCGCGTCCCCTTCGCGAGTGTGCGCCTTCTCCCGTGCGAACAGTGCTTCCCGCGCTTCCTGCCAGGTCTTTCTGTCCACCACGGGCGGGAGGGCCGGGCTGAGTGCTTGGTCGTTCATGATCGCCTCCACCAGTTCGACGCCGACCCCGGGCGGATCTCCATCCGACGAATCCTGCCACCGCGACTCCGTGCGGCAACGCACGATGTCGGCCCCATTCGACCACCCGGTAAGTGCCCTTCGTACTCGCCTCTAGGGTCAACAGTCGGTCAACATCCGCGTATGCGTTACGAAGGAACGACTTAGCGAACCACCCGATAATGAGGCTTCGACATGGAGGTGTGCCGGGTGGTAGCGGAGGCGGTCCGGGAGAACGGCCGGTGACGGATGAGGAGAAGATGCTTGTGGGTGAGACCAACGGCACCTACGTCCCGGTGACCTTCGATCGCTGCGACCACATCGAGGGGCCGTTCTACCACGGGACGAGGTCCACTTTCGAAATCGGCGAAGAGCTTGTCCCCGGTCACGGCTCCAACTTCCAGGAGGGCCGCGTGTCCAACAACATCTACTTCACCGCGCTGGTGGACACAGCCGCCTGGGGAGCGGAGCTAGCCACGGCGCTCGCGGGCAGCGGGGAACGAGGGCACATCTACATCGTCGAGCCCACGGGTCCGTTCGAGGACGACCCCAACGTGACCAACAAGAGGTTCCCCGGCAACATCACGCAGTCCTACCGCACCCGCTCTGCGCTGCGAGTCGTCGAAGAGGTGCAGACCTGGGAGGGCCACGCCCCCAACGTGCTGAAGGAAATGCTGGACCACCTAGCGCTGCTCCGGGAGCAAGGGCTCGACGTCATCGAGGACTAGCGTGAAGCTCCGACGCCCGCGGGAGGCGCCTGGCGGCCGATCCGGCCCTCGAGACTTCTCTGCAAACCCCGGGGGCAATTCGTAGGTACGCCTCACAGCACCGCGACGTCGACACCTAGCCACATTCTTCGGCGGCCTCGACTGTGCACCAACACCAACTTGACGGACGCGCACCGAAGTGCGGCTAGGCGCGCGGGATCGATCCGGCATTTCCGGATGGTGTCCTAAGCGGTGGCAGTCGCGCTTGGGCGGCTCGTGGCGTCGCCTCCACGCACAACGTGGTCGACGATTCGAGCGGGCTGCCTCATCTTCAATCGGGTGCCCGTCGGCCGTGAATGGGCCACAAGATCTTTCAACGTCACCGATCGACGGTGATCGTCGATCGCGATGTCCTCGGTCCCTCTGCTTGTGGAATCCCCATGGGGGACCGCGAGCGGCTCGCCATGAGTTCAACCGGGCGCTGAGTTGTATGAGCGGGCGCGGCCGGAGGACCGCATGAGTTCTCGGTCACCTCGTGTCGACGGTGTGGCTCGCGGCGGGCGCGAGCGGGTAGTGCGGCTGGGACCCGGCCACGGGGGCGAGCTGCTCAGGATCAACCCGCGACGGGTCGCCTCATACGGGGAGTGAACGACGCAGACACGACCGCCTCAGCCGCCGGCCGGCTCAGCCAGTCGACACCAAAGTCGTGAGGATCTGCGGCCAGCGTTCGAACGGAGCGCAGTGGGCGCGTCCCATGATCACCGTCAGTTGAGCGTGGGCGATACGTTCGAGATACCACTGGGCATGGCCCAGCGACGCCGAATGGTCGTGGCTGCCATACCAGAGCAACGTGCGGGCCATGACCGCGCCGAGATCGACGTCCCAGGTTCGGTGAGCGATGCGGTCGAACGCGTAGCCGTCGTAGCTGTTCGCCGTCGCTCGCAGCTCCGAGGCGAGGATGCGGCGGAACTCGGGGTGTACAGGTCAGCATCCTGCGGGTCATCGAACTCCGCGGTGAGGTCGCCGTCGGACTTGTCGAGCAACGGATCGAGCCAGGCGGCGAACGGGTCGCAGATGCCTCGAACCGCCGCCGGTTCGTCCCCGCCGTTGGCCACCGCGGCCCACTGGTCGAAAACCCTGTCACCGGGCCGATCGGGGTCGTTGAGCCAGCCGGACACGGCCGCGGCAAGTCCCAATGCGTTGACCCGATCCCCCAGAACAGCCGCCGTGCCCGCTGCGAACGGACCCCCGCCCGACATCCCCAGCACCGCCAAGCGGTCGATGCGGTAATGGTCCGCGACCTGCGCTGCGTCGGCGGCCATCGACGCGAAACCCGGAGTCGTCCAAGTGGAGCCGCAGTACCCGGGTCGGCTGATCCCGATCACACGGACACCGCTTTGCTCGGCAGGGCGACGGAGGAACTCGGCGGACCCTCGAGTCGACGGCGTCCCGCCGAAAAGGATCACCGCGGGACCCGACCGATCCCCAACCTCGAGCGTCTCGACCAGCCGCCCGTCCAGGAGGGTCACGACGTCCTCGCGCATGACGCGAGCGTAGGCACGCGTCAACGCCGGATCGCGCAAGAGTCCGGAGAACGCGCTACTTCGAGACTCGACTCCGGTTGTCAGCGAGGTGCACGCAGCCACCTACCAAGTGGCACATACGTGAATGCCGCTCGGCGCGCAGGAACGATCCGGAATTCTGGGACGCCGCAAAGATTGGTGGCCGCCTGTCAGTCGTCCGACCTACGGTGGACTGCAGGCACTGGCAGGGACGGAGGGCACCATGACCACTCTCACCGGTCGGCCGCGGACCGCGCTGCTCGTCATCGACGTGCAGAACGGCGTGGTGGGCGAGGCGCACGAACGCGACCGGGTTGTCGCAAACATCGCCGTCCTCGTCGACAAGGCCCGGGCCGAGCAGGTGCCCGTGGTCTGGGTTGCGCACTCCGACGAAGGCGGGATGCCGCCGGGGTCGCAAGCCTGGCAATACGTCGACGAGCTCCGCCGCGACGACGTCGGAGCCGCTGGTGCACAAGACCTTCGCCGACTCGTTCGAGGACACCGACCTCGAGGCGGTGCTCGCCGGCCTCGAGGTCGGCCGGCTGGTCGTCACCGGCGCGCAGACCGACGAGTGCATCCGGTCCACCCTGCACGGGGCGATCACGCGGGGCTACGACGCGACCCTGGTGGCTGACGCGCACACCACCGAGGACCTCAGCGAATGGGGCGCGCCGCCGCCGGACCAGGTCATCTCGCACACCAACATGTACTGGTCCGGCCACCGGGCACCCGGCCGGACGGCCGGCACGATCGCCACCGCCGACGTGGACTTCAGCGCCCAGGGGTGACGGCGCCAGCAGTACCGCTCTCCTCCGCCCGAAAGAGCCGTTCCTGCGCTGCGGCTGATCCGGCGCCACGGAGCACTCGGGGATGCCCACGGTGGATCTGCGGGCAGCCGCCGGCGCTGACAGGGAGCGCCCTTGTGCACAGTTTGCGGATCGGGCTTTCATCACGGCGGCCGGGGCGCGGCGCGGCTGGGCTGCCGATCACGGCAGGATGAAGAATCGCCTAGGCAGTCGTCGCGATGGGCTGGCGCAGCACGGTTCGCATCGTCTCCGGCGTTACCCGAGTTGCCTGCGAGGTAGATCTCGTGATGGCGGCCGACTGCGACGAGGTCGTGAGCCGTCAGGAACTCGTTGTGGGCGACCTGGACTCGACGGGTGCTCCGAGCAGTCCGTTCAACAGTTGACCTGAACAGCACTTCAAGTCGTGGAATGACGGCATGGTCACGGTCATACCTGCATCTGCGCCATCCCAGGACGTCGCTGCGCTGATCCAAGCGGTCGCGGAGTTGGAACGAAGTCAGCGCAGCGAGGATGTCGAGGCGTTCCTGGCGCTGTTCGACGAAGGTGCGGTCTGGGTCACAGGAGGTGGCCGCCGACTGATCGGGTATGGCGACATCGCCGAGTTCACCCGCCAGGTCCTGCCCGGCGCCATGCAGGACAGCACCGTCACCTACCAGCCCCGGCTCGTGCAGTTCATCACTCCCGACGTGGCCCTGACCGGCGTCGACCAGGAGTACCTGGACAGCGACGGCAAGCCGACATCACCCGCCACCCTCGGCCGGCCAACATACGTGTGGATCCGAAGACCGCGAGGCTGGCGGATCATCGCCGGACAGAACACCACCGTGGCCAGCTAACAGACAGCCCTGGATGCGCCACTCGCGGGCGTGCTCGATTCGGCAATGCCGAGCACTCGAGGGCGCCTGGCCGGAAGCGCCACCGACCGCCACCTCACGACTCCACGAATTTGATCGTGATGCTGCAGTCGCCCTCACTCCTGTCGCGTGAAGTCCCTCGTCATATACAGCGCGCGCTGGAAGACCTCGTCGGGAACACCGCCGTACGGCGGAATATCCGTGGTGAGCAGTTCGAGCCTCAATGTGTCGTCGTCCACGGACCACTGCAAGGTTCTCGATCCGTCGGCGTGCGTCACGACAACCTCATTCCCGACATAGTCGGCGTCATGGTCGATCTCCACCCCGGGATGACCGCTGGACTCGCCAGACAGATCCCACTGCCCTGCTCGGATCTCGAGGATCAACAACGTGTCGGCCGCGACCGGGGTGAGCGGCTGAAACGCCTCAATCCACTCCTCAAGCCCATGCTCACGCAGCGTCGCCTCGGCATCGGCCGCGGAGATCGGACCGGCCTGCCAGGTGCCTTCGAGCGGCGATCCGAGCTCGGGTGATGGAGACACCGTCGAACCCCTCGACGGCGCCTCGCTCGTCGACGCCGCCTGCGTGCCGTCAACCGACCCACAGCCTGCGAGACACAGCACCATGCCAATCATCGAGCGCGCACTTGCCGAGCAGACCTACCTCGACCCTGACGCGGGTCAGATCATGCTCGCAGAGTGGTCCAAGACCTGGTTGCGGACGCAAGGGCATCTCAAGCCGACGACCCGAGCGCGGTACGAGGGCGTGCTGTCCAAACACGTGCTGCCGCGCTGGGGCAAGTACCCGCTCACCCGAATCCGGCACGCTACCGGCTCAAAGACCGCGACCTCGGCCGCGTCCGACCCCGAACGACGAACCATGACCCCGAAGCTGGTCAATTTTCGATTGCCGCTACCTGGTCAGTTTTCGGCTGCCGTTGACAGCAGGCACCATGGAGGCCGGCTCCTAGGCCTCAGCTCGAGGGCAACGCCCCGCCGGAGTTGTCGCTCAATGGGGTCCGATCCGCGATGCGGATCGGGTCCCATTGGCTGCCCGGCCCATGGGACCCAGGCATCGCCACGTGCTCGCTGATCAAGGACGAGACGGTCGTGGTCGGTGTCTGTCATCGCATCGCATTCACGATCGCGTACATCATCCTGGCGCGGCAGTCATGGACGTCCTGCCGGGCCGAGGCGTCACGCGGATCCGCCATCAGCCGCTCGTAGGCGGCGACCAGCGCTGCACGGGCAGCCCGCACCTCGGGCGTGAAGTACTCGGGGGCGGTCCGCGCCCAGCCCGGCGAGGCGAAGACGCCAGCCCGGCCGATGTGGACTGCGGCCTGCCGCAGCGTGAGGCCGTGGTTGAGCGCGCTCGGACGATCCGGCCGGTCGCGCACCGCGTCGTCGTCCTGCCAGTGACAGACGACACAGAAGTGGTGGCCGCCCCGCTCGCTCAGGACGGGATACCCGCAGGCCAGGCACGGCGCCTCGTCGAGCTCACCTGCTGCGTGCAGCTTGGCGGATGCCGCCCGGCGGGTGGAGATCGTCGCCCACGCGTCGCCCTCCGGCGCTTCCTCAGTCATCTCGTGGGCAGTTCCACCTCTCGCGGCAGACGGACGGTTGACACACACGACACCTCAGGCTGGGCCCTCACGCGCCTGTATGCCCGATCGCTCGCCCGACCATCCTTGTGTCTAAATTCGGCGACTGGCGGGATCTTGTGGCCGATCAACCACACCATGCTTATTCCACTCGATGCGCGCAAAGGCAACCAGGGCGGCAACGGCTGAGCCGGCACCCAGGCGTATGCACACACGGGCAGCCAAAAGGGAGGTGCACGGCGAGTTCCCGCTCGAGGACCTCACGACCGGACGGTGTAGTAGCCAGCCGGCCGTGGGGGCTACGTCGCGACCCGCTGCCCAGAGCGCCAACCGGTTCACGATCGCCGACGTTGCAAGGATTACCTCCGACCAACCCATCGAGGCCAACTTTCACTGACGGAAGGTCGAGCAGACTGTTCTGTCGGCCGTCCCCTGGCAAAGTTCGGTCATGGCCACCACGAGCGGCGCCCGCCACGTATCTGTTCGACGCACCGGGCCCGGCGTCTTCACCGCAGCCAATCCGCGCGGCGGAGAGCTCGTCCTCGGCGCGGCCGAGGTCGACTTCTCCGCGATCGAACTGCTCCTGACCGCCATCGGCGCGTGCACTGCGATGGACGTCGACATCTTCACGACGAGGCGAGCGGAGCCTGAAGGGTTCGAGGTCTCGGTGGACGCGCAGAAGGTTCGCGACGAGGCCGGCAACCATCTCGAGGGCATCACCGTGACCTTCAACGTGGCGTTTCCGGCGGGCGAGGCGGGTGACCGAGCCAGGGCGGTATTCCCGGACGCGGTTCGGCGATCGCACGACCGGCTGTGCACGGTCAGTCGGACCGTCGAGTTGCCCAGCCCGATCGAAACCCGGATCGGCTGAGGCGCGGGCTCCCCCGACTGCGTCGACACTAGAGTCAATGCCCTCGCCCCAGAGCAGCCTCGCGACGCGCTGACCAGAAAGCCAAGCCGTTCACCTTCGCCGACCTTGTTGCCAGGATTACCTCCGACGAACTAGTGGGGGCCAACCTTCACTGGATGAAGGTCGAGCTGACTGTCTCGCTGGCCGTCCAGGCCGATCGTGCAGCACGGCATGCTGGGCCGTGCCCAAGCGTCTTGACCGCGCGGTCGAGCACTTCGAGCGAAGCGACCGCGTGATCGCGAGGATTACTCCTGAGCGGCGGGGCGTCATTGACGCCAGACGCCGGCTGCCCGCCCCGCGTTGCCAAGCACGGAGCGGGCGATGACCCTCTGTCCTCGTTTTGCGCGAGGTCCGACGGTCGGTCGGTGGGGCTGTCAGGCGGCGGCTGTCAGCTCGTGCTGACGGCTGGCTCGGCCGCCGGCACGGTGTCTGCGTCGGCTGCCGCGTGCGCCTCGTCGGCGGACGGCTGGTCGGCTGTAGCAGCTGAGTCCTCGAACCTGTCCTTCCATCGGCGCATGACAACTGCACCGACACCGAGCAGGCCTGCGGCCCCGACGCCCAGGCCGATCAGCAACGGCACGTTGCTCGAGCCCACGACATTGGGCACGGCTGCAGCAGTCGTCGCGTCGATGCTGGAGTCCGCGGAGAACGCCGAGTCGGTCATAAACGGGGCGGTGAACTCAACGGTGTTTTCGTCAAGCTGTTCAGCGACCGCACCCTTGCCGGATGCCTCGAAGTCGGTGCCAGTGCCCGGGCAGCTCACGGTCATGCTGACCTCGCCCTGATCAACGCCCTCGAGCATCTCATCATCGGTTGACTCGGAATCCTCCTGCTCGTTGGCCATCGCGAACGAGACCGAGTCGCCCTGCTTGGTCACGCTCATGTCGGCATCCGAAAGCTCCGCCTTCTCGAAGGCGGCCTCGACGACGTAGGCAGTCGACGTCTCGGAAAACGTTGTCTCGGCGTCTGCGAGCGCACCGAGGTCCTCGGAGGCCGCCGGGTCCTCCGACTGCTCGGTCATCATCTTCTCGAAGGAGTCCAGGTCGGTGACCCCTGCGAACGCCATGACCTGCTTCGGGACCTCGATCGACATGGTGCCGGTCGTCAACGCGTCAGCGTCGATGGTTTACATCACCCTTCACGTCCACGCAGCCACTGAGCGCGAAGAACGCCGCCGGCAACAGCGACAGAAGTGATGGCAATGCGCCGTAGGCGCGGGGAACTCATGATCGTGCCGTCCTTATGATGGTGCGCGCCCACCTCTCGCGGCACGCTGCCACACCCAGATACCCAACAAGAGGGGGCGTCCATGCGACCCCGGAGCCGACTACTTCACCCGGCTGCACCCCGAACGGACCAGGGTGCGCGATCCACCAGCTCCAGAGCATGGGATACGAAGTCACCCTCGGCCGCGCCTCATAACCAGTGGACGCGTCTGACCGCGAGATCGAATCTTCGCGTCAGGCGGCTTTCGCGTCGGAGCCGCCTTGGGGAATCGAACCCCAGACCTACGCATTACGAGCCGCATTCAGCGCGCAGACAATGGGTGCCGTCCTAGCGTTCCTGTAAATGGAGGTGGCCTGCTCGATCATGTCGGGTGACTAGGACCGACGATGGGAGCAGGCCGATGCGAAGGGTAGCCCCGTCCGTGATCGCTCGTGAGCAGCTGGCGCAGCTGTTGGCGGGTGGTGTTGAGCGTGAGACCAACATCGTCTCGGCGTTGGTGGAGACGGTGACCCGGCTGGTGGTGCAGGAGCTGCTCGAGGGCGAGCAGACCGACTTCCTCGGCGGCCGCGGCCGCTATGACCGTCGCGACGAGCGGAGCAGGTCGGCTCGCGCAACGGCTATGAGCGGGGCCGGCTGCGCACCGCGGAAGGGTTCATCGACGTGGCGGTTCCGCAGGTCCGCGGCGCCGTCGGGCCGTTCCGCTCGTCGCTGATGAGCTTTCTGGACGGCAACAGCGAGGTGCTCGATCGGCTGGTCAACGAGATGTACGCCCGCGGGCTGTCCACCCGGGACGTGGAGGACGCGTTCACCGACGCCACCGGCGAGCTGCTGATCTCCAAGAGTGCGGTCAGCGAGATCACCGACCGGCTGTGGGAGGACTACCAGAGCCTTCATCGGCCGCGACCTGTCCGAGATCGCCGTGGAGTACTTGTTCGTCGACGCGGTGTTCGAGGCGCTGCGCCGGCACGGCGCGAAGGAGGCGCTGCTGGTCTGCTGGTGCATCGACGCCGACGGCCGCAAACATCTGCTGCACCTGGCGGTCGGGAACAAGGAGAGCGAAGTCCTGCTGGACGGAGTTCTTCCGGCACATGCTCGGTCGCGGGCTGCGGCTGCCGACCACGATCACCAGCGATGGCGCGCCGGGCCTGATCAAGTCGATCACGGCCTGTTTCCCCGCATCGGTGCGGATCCGCTGCTGGTTCCACCGGCTGGCCAACATCCGCGCCAAGCTGCCCGATGAGGCCGCCAGCGAGGTGATGGCGCACGTCTACGCCGTCCGGGACGCGCCCACCCTGGATGCCGCGCGAGCCGCCGCCGAGCGGCTGATCACCAGCTACCGCCGCGAGTTCCCGTCGGCGGTGCGCTGCTTCGAAGACGACCTTGACGCGCTGCTGGCGATCCACCGCGTCCCGGTCCGACACCGGATCCGGGTGCGCACCACGAACCTCGCCGAACGCTCCTTCGTCGAGGAACGCCGACGCACCAAGGTCATCGGCCGCTTCACCGACGAACGCTCCGCGATGAAGCTGGTGTTCGCCGTCATGATCCGCGCCGCCGACCGCTGGTGCCGGGTCTCGATCAGCGACCTCGAACGACACCAGCTCAGCTGCTGCGCGCCGAGCTCGGCCTCGACCCGCCGCCCGCCGAGCACCCACGACCGCAAGAGCGACCGGCGCAAGAACGTCGCCGCATGATCACCCAGGCCACCCATTTACAGGACGCTCAGGACTTGACCCAGACAATGTGCCGTCCTCGCTGTGCGTACGCGGCTTGACCTGGAAGAACGCATCTGACGGGCTGCGGTCAACTCTCGTCAGTGTCGGAGCTCGTGTGCATTTTTCGTCTACGCCCTGGACCCGAGGTGACCACGGAGCAGTGTCCGGTCGACGCCAACCGACAACCTGCAGCTTGCGATCGATATCCGGCTACTAGAGGACGCATCGGCCAGTCGTGCAGGATCGGCATGAGTCCGCTGATCTGGACGCGGACGTTCTCCGGCGCTCGGCGCCGCATCTGCGGCCGGGTGGTGCTGCCTTCGGGCATGCGCGTCAGCCGCGCCTCCAGCTTGGGTCGCATCGATCTGGCAGGGCGCGTTCAGCACGCAAGGCCGCTGACTGCTGACAGGACGCTGCCCGATGCGTGGCGACCTCGGTGCAGCGCCGGTCCGCTCCGGTGGCAGCCGGCTATGTCGATGCTGACGGGTGTGTGGAGAACACGTCTCGGACCGTGCGGAGGTCGTCGCGTAGCGCGTGCCAACGCGATTCTCCGAGCGCCTCGATGAGGCGCCGTTCCATCTCCGGCACCAGGCCTTGGGCGATGGCGATCACCTCCCGGCCCTGGCGCGTCGGCTGCACCAGCTTGGCGCGTCGGTCGTCGGGGTCCGGCACGCGTCGCACGTAGCCATGGCCTTCCAGGTATTGAACCAGCCCCGCCATCGCCTGTTTGGTCATCCCGGCTCTCTGCGCGAGCGTGCTGACGGTGCTCCCCCGTTCGTCGAGATGTTGGAACACGGCGCCGTGAGCCACCCGAACTGCGCCGTGCCCGCGGACGGCGAGGCGGAGCGGGACGATTCCGTCGATGACAGCGAACGCCTCGCGTAGCAGCACCGCCGTGTTGTCGGCCTGGGCTCGGCTCGGTTGATCAGCCTGTGTTGCCAATCGACAACTCTCCTGTCTATAGTGGGCTTTCGACATGCTACCTGTCCATCATGCCAGGCGAACGTCTCGGCACGCCGGGACAGGGGCCGTGGACAACCTGCTTGAAGGAGCACGTGACGATGACCGCCCAACACGCCCCCGGGGCCGATGCTGCCAGCGGCAGTCCGGAGCTCCTCGGGATCGTTCAGGTCACGATCCCGGTGACTGATCTCGCCCGCAGTGCCAGGTGGTACCGCGACCTCCTCGACCTGGCATATGTCCGCGAGTTCGCCAGCGACCAGGGCGTGACCGGTTGCGCTCTGGTCGACTGGCAGGCCCGATACCTGATCGCGTTGCGGCTGCGATCCGAAACGGCACGCGGTGCCGATCTGCGAGGGGAGCACCCGGTCATCCTCGAAGCCAGGGACGCCGCCTCGGCGCAGCGCGTGCGGGATCGCGCGAGTGCTCGGGGCATCGACTCGACCTGCGGAACCCACGCCGACGGGAGCTGGATCGAGTTCGTCGATCCCGACGGCATCGCCGTGCGGATCGTGCACTCGGCCGCCGGGCCGAAGACATTCCTGGGCGTACACCTCCCCGCACAGGGCCCCGCCGCCTTCTACGACGCGCCGCGGCTGGAGCTCTGAGATGGAAGCGACCGCTCAAGGCCGCCCGTTAGTGCCGCTCTTGAGCGGATCACGATCCGGCAGTTTGCTCGGATGGCAGTGACACCGCTGACTTCGCCTCCCGGGCCTGCTAGGTCGATCACGGGTCGCGGCCATAGTCGACGAGCACCTGCGCGACAACCTCGAACCGGGCGACATCCTCGTCACGGCCCCGCACGGACCCCAGCTGGACACGCTCTTTGTCCGCCATCGCAGGCTTGATGACGGAGGTCGGAGGATTGATGACTCACGGCGCAGTGATCACCCGGGAGTACGGATTGCCGGCCGTCGTCGGTGTGGTCGATGCCACCCGATGGGCCCCGATGGGCCCCGATGGGCAGTAGATCCGCGTGCACGGAATTGACGGAACGTCGAGCTTCTGCCCTGACTGATCACACCGAGCAGGCCGTCCAAGGCTTCCGGTCAAACTCCCATACACGCGGTGTACGGGCTCTCGGTGTCCGCTTTCCCGCGTTCGCCGTAGAACGCGTCTTGGATCTGACGCGTGTACTGCGGTCGGAGGGTGGCCACGACGTCCGCGGCGGTCAGACCGGGACGCTCGGGCGGGCCGTCATTCGATGGGCTGGCGGGCGATGTCGGGCACGTTCCGCCCGGACATGAGGAAGCCCACCGCCGCTGCCAGGACTGGCAAGGCCACCGCGACTGCTACCAGGTTTACGACGGGCACGGGGGTCAGGGTGTCGAGGTTGTGGGCGAAACCGGCGATGAGTCCAAGGTACGCGCCGGCGATCCCGAGCAGCGCGCCGAGCAGTGCGATGCCGCCGGCGGTGGCTGCGGTGATCGTGCGGCGGGTCCGACTCGTCGCCCCGGTGGCGGCCAGGACGCGCAGGTCTCGACCAGCCTCGCTGCGCAGGAGTCCCACCGTCATTGCGACGATGCCGAGGGCGACGAGTGTGCCCGTCATGGTTGCGCCGAGCCGTAGGTTGCCGAGGCCTGTCTGACGATCCCTGGTTTCGATCGTCAGCCCGGTCTGCGCCGCGATGTCCCGCGCCGCCTCGACCTGCTCGTCGGTGGGTGGTGCCGCCAGCTGGATGAGCCACCGCCCGGAGGGCACCGCGACCCAGCCGCGATCCTCGAGGACGGCCGGCGGGACGAACGTCCCGGGCCAGGAACCATAGGTGGGGCTGACCTGTTCGATGTTGATGAGCGGGTCGACCGTTGAGCGGTCTTCATGTGCGTGACCAAGGATGGAGAAGTCGCCGACTTCGCGTGTGACGACGACCGTGTCGGGGTCGAGGTCGTCGAGATCCATGCCGTACATCCCAGCCAGCAGCGGGGTGGCGATGTATAGCAGGCTGATGTCGCTCCAGCCGTCCCCGTCGCGCTGCACCAGCGACGCCGCGATCCGCCCCTCGAAGGACGGGTCCGGCCGGCTGCGCGGATCGATCGCAACGTCCAGTGAGATCAGCTCAGCGTCGTCAAAGGTTGCAACCACTCGGTCGACGTCCGCGGCGAGCCGCTCGAGTTCGCCGTCCTCGGGGACGAATGGTCCGTCGACGCTGGAGTCGCGCACCACCAGCTGATGGTCTGGCAGGTTCCCCTCAGTTGGGCCCAGTTGGGATGCTGCCGCCAAGACCGAGATCGTAACTGCGATGCTCAACGCGAGGCTGACCGCCGCCAGCGCCGCAGCCGACCGGGAGCGGTAGCGCGCGAGGTCGCCGACCGCGAGCCGCACGGCCACCGGAAGCCCGCCCACGCAACCCGCCAGCATCCGGATGGCCGGCGGACACGCCAGCAGCATCGCGAGTGCCACAAACACAGTGCCGGCAACGATCAGGACCGCGTTCGTCCACGTCGCCGGGTCGCCGACAGCGAGGTCGCCACCCCAGAACAAGCAAGCCACGCCGACCGCCGCAGCGACGGCGGACCACCCGGCAACCCGCCGCGCCGGCTGCGGCTGTGGTGGACGACCGGACAGGGCACGCACGATCGGCACCCGCGCCACGCTGCGCGCAGGCCACCAGGCCGCGGCCGTCGCGGCCACGATGGCGAGCAGCACGGGGCTGATCACCAGCCACCAGGGCAGGGCGTACTGGTCGATCCGGAAGGCGACTGCGTCCTCGACCAACGGCGCGAGCCCGAACCACACCGCCAGGCCCACAGTCACGCCGATCACACCAGCGACGACACCGACGACCAGACCGTTCGTCACGGTCACGACGCGCAGCTGCTTCTCGGTCGCGCCGATCGCCGCGAGCATGGCCAGGTGTCGCATCCGGCGTTGGGCCATGACGACGAAGCTGGCGGCGGCGATCAGCGCCACGAGCAGCAGGCCCACAGTGGAGAGCACCATCGCGAGCAGGGCCGCAATCGTGCCTTCGTTCCCCAACCGCGATCCGATCTCCACTTCGCCGCCGCCCGGCGGTCTGAAACCGTTGACCAGGTCATCGCTGGCGTCGACCAGGATGGTCACCGAGGTGGCCTCCGCGGCCTGCGGTTCCACGCAAGCCGAACTCGTCATTCAGGTTCGCCGGGTTCTCGACGATCCCCACCACGGTGCGATCGACCCCATCCAGGGCTACCGACCCCCCGATCCCGACGTCGAGGGTGTTCGCCAGCCCGTCCGTGACCGCGATCTCGTCCCCCTGCGGATAGACCCCGTCGACCAGCGTCAGCCGAGGGCGGCCAAGGGGCAACGACGGGTCCTGGCTGCGGTAATCGACCGCCTCGAACAGCCCCGGGACCGACACCTCGCGGTGATGAATCACCTCGACGTTCTCGAACCGATCCTTGGCGGCCACCACGGTCGCGGCCAACGCGTCCGGCTCGCTGTTTGCGACGCGGATGAAGTGACTCGCTGCACCGAACTCTGCGTTGTCGGCCACCGAGGTTGTGCTGTATGCGGCCGCGGCGACGCCGACCGAGGCCGCGACGGTGGCGGCGAGTAGAACCAGGACGAGCACCTGCTGTCGCCATTCCCGGCGGAACATCCGCCAGGCCCATCGGGAAACCGCCCGGCGGGCGGTTCCGCCCCGCCCGGCCGCGGCATGCGGGACGAACAGAGCGGGCGCCTCCGACGTCATCGACTCGTTCCGTGCGCGAGCAGTGTCTCCGGGCCGGGGAGGCTGGCCGTCTGGTCGACCAGCCGGCCGTCGCGGAGGAACACGATGCGGTCGGCCCACGAGGCCAAGTGCGCGTCATGCGTGACGATGACCGCGGCAACCCCTGCCTTGCATGCGGTGCGCAGCAGCCGCATGACCGCTTCACCGCTGACCGAGTCCAAGGCGCCGGTCGGTTCGTCGGCCAGGACCAGGCGACGATCACCGACGACCGCGCGGGCGATCGCCACCCGCTGCCGCTCTCCCCCGGACAGGTCGTCGGGGTAGCGGCCCGCGCAGTCCGCCAAGCCGAGCCGTTCGAGCGCCGCTCGACCGACCTGCCGAGCGGGTCTGACCCCGACGCCGTCCAGTTCAAGGGGAAGCGCCACGTTCTCGACCGCGGTCAGGCCGGGCAGCAGGTTGAAGTCCTGGAACACGTAGCCGATCGCTCGCCGGCGCAGCCGGGCCTTGTCTTCGCGGGACAACGCGACGAGCGGCACATCATCGATGAGCACGTCGCCACTGGACGGATCCTCGAGGCTGCCCGCGATGGTCAGCAGGGTGCTCTTGCCCGACCCGCTCGGGCCCATGATGGCGACCATCTCGCCGCCGGCGACCCCGAGATCGATCCCGTGCAGGGCGTGGACCTGCGCGGCACCGACCCCGTATGACTTCGACACCTGACGCAGCTCAAGGACGGGCTTCATACCGGCTGCTCCATCGGGATCTGTGCCGGCGGCGCCACGGCCGTGTCGGTCGGGTCGTGATCGCCGGTTGAGTGATGCAGGCGCGTGTCAGCCGCATCCAGCCAGCGCACAACCCCCTCGAGCCGGAAGATCTCGGCGTCGGCCGCGAGTGCGAGGCTGACATCGTCGTCGCTGGCCTCGGCCTTCATATGGGTGTACCGCTGCATCAGCTCGACCACATGCCTGCGATGGGTCTGCAGGATCTCGGGGACGTCGACGCCGGGCAGGCGAGTCGCGACCAGCACTTTGATCACCAGCTCGTCGCGCGGCGGGCTGGCCAGATCCGGCGGGGTTCGAAGCCAGTTCGCCAACTCCTCCGCCCCGGCCGGTGTGATGCGGAACGCCTTCTGTGGACCTGGCTCATCGTGGGTGTTGGACTCGATCAAGCCGTCTCGCTCCAGGCGTTGCAGCGTGAGGTAGACCTGCCCCACGTTCAGCGGCCAGACCTCACCGGTTCGGGCCTCGAACTCCTGCCGGAGCTGGAGTCCGTACTTGGCGCCCTCGCTCAACAGCGCGAGCAGCGCATGCCGGACGCTCACGTTCGCTCAGCCATCAGCATAACGGGTATAATACTCGTTATGCTGAGCGCGGCAACCGGTACGCCCGGGCGTCGCAACTCACGGCGATCGTATTGTTTGTCCGGCGGCAGCCAGCCTGCCCATCCGCCGCATTCGTACTGCTGCCGACAATTGCCTGTCGTCCGTCAAGTACCAGTCAGCCGCGGCCGACATCGACGACCAATCCGGGCTCGAACGGCACAGGGCTAGCACACTCATCGCATACGAGCGGAAGCCGGCGCCACGACGTCGAAGTCACCGGACTAGCGGATGGTCGCGCCGCCGCGGTCGTGGGCGGGGGCACCAATTCATGCCGACCGCCTCGTCGGTCGAGGCTCGGAATCGCTTTCGGATTCCGTGAGCGGTACGCGCCGGAACCAGAGCCACGACGTGACGTCATAACCTGTCTTGATCACACCGGAGAGCAGGAAGGGCAGCCCGACCGCGACGCTCTGCGCGGCCGCTGCCACGGGTGGCCCAAACGGTCGGCTCAGGTAGCGCGCCGCGCAGGTATAGGCGGCAGGCAGCAGCTCCGCCATTCGCTCCCGCCGTTGCGCAATGAGCTGAACGCTCTCGGGCGGAGGGTTGGCCGGCGTTGAGAGCACCGCGCACAGCGTCGAGATCCACGCGGTTCCACGTTGCGCCATCGATCGTGCGCTCAGCGCGGTGCCGCCCGGCCGCGAGGGTAAAGGGTGCGCCGGGTCGGGCCTGCAGGGCGAGTGCGACGCCTCGACCTCGCCACGGGTGGGTTCGTCGACGGCGGTCGATCCGCCATCGGCGAGCTCACAGGCTGCCAAGGCAACAGACGGCAATCCAGCAGAGAGCACGTGTCCGAATCACCGGCAGTCGTCGCCAACCGCGCCGGCGACACCACTGAGATGGACGAAGCCGACATGTGGATCGAGGACCTTCACCTTTCGCACGACATGCCCTGTCTGCGCTGTGGTCACGGGATGCACACGTACCTGCCCTGCAGCGACGAGTGTGACTGCGCACCCGTCGTCCTGGCTGGCTCCTGGCCCTGCGACCCGGCCACAGCTGACCCGATCGTCGATACCCAGGACGACCAGGCGGTCTGACCGATACCGGTTGGATCGCCCCGCGGATCGCCCGGCTCGGCGATCGGATGCACGCAGGATTCTCTATGAGTCGGACCTTGATTCCGTCGAGGGCCCACTGGCAGGACGGCAATCCTCAGCTCGACGTCACCTGCGCGCAGGGGCACGTCGTGATCCTGGTCCGCGGAACCCAGCTCATCCGCAGCACAGGCTGACGGCGCGGATCGTGGCGGCCGGGAGGCAGGTTCGCCTACGCCGGCTCGAGAGGGTCGGACACCGAGAGCGGCGCACCGACGAACTCGACCCAGTTCGCGCGCGCGAGGGCAGCGAACGCCTCGGGATCCACCGGTCCGGGCAGCCGGTCGTTGAAGTCCTCGAACAGCCGCTCCGCCCCCGCGGCCGCGCAGGGGCGCCCTGATCGGTGGCGCGATAGACGACCACGTAGGCGTCCGTGGTCCTGTCAGGATCGCCACCGGCGACACGTTGCTTGCAAGGGTGCGGCTATGGCGCCGTTCGGCTGTCAGCTGGAGCAAGGCCGGAGTTCCGGTCGTGCGAGCGACACCGATGATGGGTGGCATGAACTCCGACTCCGAGCGCATGCTGAAGCCGCAGCCGTCCGAGGGCGATCCGACCCGGCTGCTCCTCGGCACCCTCGACTTCTACCGCGACGCGATCGAACGCAAGCTGGTGGGCCTGGACGACTCGGCACTGCGGTCCAGCGTCGTGCCGTCGGGTTGGACGCCTCTGCAGCTGCTCAAGCACCTGGTGTTTATGGAGCGCCGGTGGCTGCGCTGGGGGTTCCTCGCCGAGCCGGTCGAGCGGCCGTGGGGCGACAACGAGCAGGCAGAGCGCGACGCGCCGTGGCACACGTCCGCGGACGACTCCCTCGAGGACCTCCTCGCGCGGATGCATACCGGCGGCTCAGCGACCCGCCGGATCGCGACCGGGACCGACCTGGCTGCTCGAGGCGCGGTCGGCGGTCGGTTCGATGCGGGCGTAGAGCCGCCGACCCTCGCTTGGATCCTGGTCCACGTGCTGCAGGAGTACGCGCGGCATGCCGGGCATCTCGATGTCGTTAGAGAGCTTGCGGACGGTACGACCGGTGAGTAGTCCAGCAGTCAACGCACTGCCGCCATTCATGTAACTACTCGCGTGACCAGGATGGTGCGCGAAAGTAGTAGCAAGGCGTGTCCTCAAAGCCGAGCCGGTCGGCCATGGCGGCGATCGCGACGGCGTCGCCAATGAACTGGTTCGGGGCGGAGAACGGCCCGTTCGAGCTGACGATCAGGCCGCTGAGTGACCGGGGTTCACGACATGGGGATCCTCTCCCGTTTGGCGAGCGATTCGAGCGCGGACGCGGCGGCTGTCGCGCCGCCGTAGCCGCCGATCGCGACGGCCATCTGCTTCGCGGCGGCCTTGAAGCGGTCGTCTCCGAGGATGCTCGACGTGGCCTGTGCGATCGCGTCGCTGTTGGAGTCGGGCATCAGCATCCGGCCCGCGCCGAGGGTCTGGACCTGCTCTGCGTTGAAGAACTGGTCGCGGCCCATCGGTGTGCACAGCAGCGGCACACCGTGACCGAGCGCCGCCATCGTGGTGCCGCAGCCGGCGTGCGTGATCACGAGTGACGCCGAGGGGAGAATCTGGGCGTGCGGCACGTACCGCACCACCTGCGTGTTGGTGCCCGCGTTCACGGATGTGGGATCGATCGAGGCTCCGGTCGTCACGATGGCGCGCACCGGCAACTGCGCCACCGCATCGACGCACCGCTGCAGCAGGTCGGCCTGGCCCTGCTCGCTCGTGCTGAGACTGACCAGCACCAACGGCGTCGACCCGTCGCGGACGTCGACCTGGTCGATCTCGCGGGACAGCGGAGGTGCGTCGAGCACGGGTCCGATGCGCAGCACGTTGGCCGCGTCCGGCACGTCGGGCTCGAACTCCTTCGGCACCGCGACGATTGCGTACGCGCACGCATCGTGGATGTCGCCGAGTCTCTCGATCGCCGACAGGCCGAGCTCAGCGCGGTGCCGGTTTGCGATCGCCACGCCCGGCTCGAACATCTCGACGAGGGGCCCGCCCCGAAAGATCGCGTACGGGGTGTGGAATAGCGCCGCGGTCGGACTGCCCGATGCCAGCGCAACGTCGATCGCGGTGAACAGCATGCAGTCGACCAGCACCACGTCGGCCGGCTCCCGGCCCAGCTCGCGCGCGAGGTCCCGGGCGATTGTCGAGCTGAAGCAGAGCTCCTCGATCAGGAGCTTCACCTCGGCTTCGAAGTCATCCGGATCTTCCATCGCATCCCAACCCTCGCCCTGGGTCAGCGGGACGAATCGGGCGCCCACATCGCGACACCGCTCGGCGATCGTCTCGTGCCCGATCATCCGGACGTCGTGGCCCCGCTCGACGAGCGTGCGGGTGATCCCCAGTGTCGGCCCGAGGTTCCCCGCGCCGTCCCAGGTCACGATCAAGTAGCGAACCATGTGCACCCACTCCTCCGGCATCGGTCAGACTTGACAGCCTGTAAAGTAGCCATACGCTTTACAGCATGTCAAGTGTTGGGCGTTCCGAGACCCGGACCCAGATCCTCGACGCGGCGCGCGAGATGTTCGAGGAGCTCGGCTACTACGGCGCCGGCCTCGGGGCCGTCGCGAAAAAGGCCGGCGTTTCACGCCAGGCGATCTACCTCCACTTCTCGTCCAAGGCCGAGCTCCTGACTGCCCTCCATCTGCACATCTACGCCACGGACGTCGTCCCGGTTCTCCAGCGGCATCCGATCACGACCACGATGAGCGCGTTGGATGCGCTCGACGCGACGATCGCCGTTGACGTTGAGGTCGCCGCCGCCGTGTGGCGGATCCACGAGGCCCTCGCGATGGCCCGACGGCAGCACCCCGAGGTCGAGCAGACCTTGCGACCGCGCGAGGAGGAACGCTACCGCGAGTTGTTCGACCTCGGGCGCCGGCTCAAGCGAGAGGGCGCGCTGCAACCGAAGATCCGTGTCGGCACGTTCGCGGACATGCTGTGGGGCCTCATCAACGTCGGTACCTACAGGAGCCTCGTCATCGAACGAGGCTGGTCGCTCGACCAGTACAGGCGCTGGGTACGCAACACAATCCGGCTCCAGATCAGCGCCGACTGATCGCGTGGGCCCCCGCCGTAGAACGGCAGCCTGAACGTGTGTCGGGGTTGCCGTCACCGAGGCTCCGTGCACCAAAGCCAACGGCTGCCGTGCCTTCGCACCAGCCAGCGAGCGGCTGAAAGGGCGCTCACGTGCCACGAGCGAGAGGACATCCGATGCCAGAACTGTTGGTGGACTTCATCACCTCGCTCGACGGCTACGCGGCAGCGGAGGGCTGACCTGGCTGGTGGGGCCTGGAGGGACCCGAATACCTGGCGTTGCTGGACTGTCAACGCCGGAACGCGACTACACGACCCTGATGGGGCGACCACGTATCGGTGATGTCGGGTTATGCGGCCGCTCTTACAGTGCGCAACGGCAACTCTTCAATCCACCCTTCCCGACGTTCACCCGTATTCGTCATCGCACCCGAACGTTTACGAACGCGGGGTGTTGTTGGTCACCTTCACGGTCGGGTGGCCACGAGTACCCGGCCCGGCGGAACCTGAGGGCACATCACGTTCGGCAGTTGCTGGTTCTTGACGGTTACCTTGGCGAATGCGTGCGAAATGAAGAACGGGGCCGGGCAGCTGAATTGCCGAGTCGATATCGGTGTCGGGCTCCGTTGCGCGGAGTGTCACGATCTCCCGCCGTCAGTTCTCGATCGCCTTCGATGATCTCGGGGACATCCGCCTCGGGGATCAGGGTCACAGGTCTTCAGTGGATTGGTCGCGGCGTCAGGCATCGCAGGATGCCTAGTTGTCTCTCACACCTTTTCGGCGCTTATCCGGACGCCGACGCGCGCCGGTCAGCCGCGCTGGTCAGCCGGCTGCGGCTGTCGCCTCGACGGCCTGCAGGATGAGTTGGGTCGCGGCCTCGGGCTGGGACACGAACGAGACGTGCGAAGCCGGCACCTCCACGATCGTCGCGTTCGCGCGCTCGGCCATGAACCGCTGCAGCGCCGGTGGGATCGCCTTGTCCTCGGTACCGAGCAAATACCAGCACGGCAGCGTGTTCCACGCCGGCGGGGCCGACGGCGTGGCCGCGAACGCGGCGGCGGCGTACGGCCGCTGTGCCGCGGCCATCACCGCGGCCGTCTCAGCATCGACATCGGCGGCGAAGGCCTCGCGGAACGCCTCGGGGGCGAGGTAGAGGTCGGTGCCCTCGCTCCCGTCCGGGTTGGTGAACGGAACCGGCCTGATCGAAGGCCCCACAAGGCTGCCTTCGAACTTCTCGAGCAGCTGCTGCTGGCTCTCGCCCACGTCGCACATCCAGCCGTTGAGATACACCAGCGCCCGAACCTGATCGTTGCCGGTAGCGGCGACGGAGATCACATTGCCGCCGTAGGAGTGGCCGACCAGCACGATCGGACCGGTCAGGGTCCGCAGGAACTCGGCCAAGTAGGCGGCGTCGCCAGCCAGATCGCGAAGCGGGTTGCCGAACCCGATGACGGAATAGCCGCGGTCCCGCAGGGCGCGGATCTCAGCGTCGAAGCCCGTCGCATCGGCCCAGGCACCATGGACCAGGACAATCGTCGGGGTCTCAGCAGCCATCGTCGTCACCGCTCCCTTGTTGACGGTTTACCGGTCCCGCGACTGTAGCCCGCCGGGCGTACCCCGCCAAGGCAAGCGAAACGTGTTGGTACGGCTTGGTATCACCCACCCGCACCGCATCCACGGACCTTCTCGTGACCGCCGGCGACACAGACCGACGTCAAAGCCACCGTTGCCCGGTGAGCACGCTGGCGGCCGTGAACGTGACACCTCTCCCGACAGTCACCTCGTGCGGGGTTCCGGTTCACCTGCGGCCCGAGGGCACCCCGCCGGAGGCCGGGCCGCTTGATGAGTTCACCCGGGTCCGGATCGGCGACTTGCTCGACGGTTCTTCGTCGAGCCTGTACTCGACACTCTTCTGGATCTGCTCGAAACCCATAGCGCCTGGTACGCCGAGAGGGCCCTCGTGGCGTGGGACTCGCAGCAGCCCGACGCGTTCTTCGGCCTCGTGCGGCACGTCGTCCGCAAGGTGTCGGTTGGCCGATTTCGGCAGGTGGTCGGCTCGCGTGTGAGCGCCGGCAAACCGGGCGGGCTCACTGCGGGCCGGTGCGGCCGTTATCGGTGATCGCGGTGACGACGTTGTCGATGACTTGCCGGGCGAATCGCTCGGTGAGCGGGGCGTGGCCGTGCAGCAGGCGGTGATAGATGGGGCCGTACAACAGGTCGAGGGTGACTTCGAAGTCGGTGTTGGCGGCGATCTCGCCGCGGTCGCGGGCTCGGATGAGAAGTTCGCGGGTGGCGTCGCGGCGGGGTTGGACGAAGTGTTTGCGGTACAGGTCGGCGAACTCGGGGTTCGTCTGCGCCTCCGCGACCAGGCCGGCGACGACGCGGGCGTAGGGCTTGCGGTTCAACTGTCGAAGCCAGGGCCGAAACCGGGTCATCAGGTCGCCGCGCAGGCTGCCGGTGTGCCGCTCGGCGGCTGACGGCGTGGTTGCCCATTCGGTGGCGAGCGCGTCCAGCGCCAGCCGCTCCTTCGAGGGCCACCACCGATAGATGGTGGCCTTGCTGACGCCCGCGCGCCGTGCGACGTCGTCCATGCTCATCGCGTGCAGGCCTTGGTCGAGCAAGGCCTGCATCGCGGCCGCCAGGATCGCCTTGTGTGCCCGTTCGCTGCGCGGACGTCCGGGTGCTCGGGTGGCTTCGGCGGTGCTGGTCAAGCGGTCCCCGATCCGGGCGTTCGACCGGGTGGCGCCGTGACCATGTCGGCGAGCATACGGATCACAACCGCGTTGCCGTACCCGGAAGCGCGGGCGGTGCCGAGCATCAGGTATTCGTCACGCCCGCCGTCACCGCGACGATCGATCGCGGTCATCGCCTCTCCCCCGGTCGGCCGGCGGCTTCGATGTTGGCCGCATCCTGGTCGCTGAGCTCGAGGCGGGCCGCGTCGAGCACCTCCTCGACCTGGTCGGGCCTCCGGAAGCCGACGATCGCGCCGTGGACCGCCGGGTTGCGCAGCGTCCAGGCCGCCGCGACCGCGCCCGGTGTGGTGTCGTGTCGGGCGGCGACCGTCCGGAGCCGCTCGGCCAGGTCGAGGTGTCGCGACAGCCGCAGTTCCATGACGCGCGCATCGCGCGCGGACCAGTCGTCGCGCGGCGGGCTCACGATCCGCTCCCAGGTCGTCCTGCCGGCAAGCAGCCCGGAACCCATCGGCGAGTAGACGATGACCCCGATGCCCTGGTTGCGGGCGAACGGCAGGATCCCGGCCTCGGCGTCGCGCGCGAACAGCGAGTAGGGCGACTGCAGCGTCTCAACCGGTGCGATCGCCTGAATCCGCCGCAACTGGTCCAGGTCGAAGTTCGCGACGCCGATGTGACGAACCAGCCCCCGCTCCCTCAGCTCGGCAACCGCCGACCACCCCTCCTCGATGCCCGCGTCGGGGTTCGGCCACTGGATCTGGTAGAGGTCGATCGCGTCCACACCGAGCCGCCGCAGGCTGGCCTCGGCCTGACCAAGGATCGAGTCGCGCTGCCGGCCGCGCAGCAGGCGGCCGCCCGACCCGGGCATCAGCGACCCCTTGGTGAACACGTACGGGGGCTGGTCGACGCCGGTCAGGGCGCGGCCCACCAGCTCCTCGGAATGTCCGAAATCGTGGGAGGCCGCCGTGTCGATCCAGTTCACCCCGAGCTCCAGCGCCCGATGGATCGTCTCGATCGACTCCTGGTCCTGCTGTGCACCCGCGCCGAACTCCCGGCCACCGCCCCCGAGCTCCCACGCGCCGAAGCCAACTCGGCTGATCTCCAGACCGGTGCCTCCCAGCTGTGCGCTCCCGAGCCGTGACAGCTGCATCTGCATGTGCGTCTCCTCTCCCGCGAACCACGGACGCGCGTCTAGAGAAACGATACGACTAGTTTCGTAATTGTCAAGCAAAGGCGGTATGCCAGACGGTTCGGTGGCTCTGTCGGCCCGGATACAGAACCAACTCGAGCTGAGTGAGCGGCCGTTGAGACTGAGCCTGAACACCGCAACGCAGGCTGAGCCCGCCCAGCGTCACGGTCCTGTCAAACGGCCAAGCCCGGTCATGAAACGCAGCGAGGGTGGCGTGAGCCGGTGACGCCGATCGGGTGCTCACGCGGGCCGCGGATCGTGACGTGAGCTGAGCGGAGATACTCCGACCATGGTGAGCATGCCGTCGCGGACGCTGTATCACCGGTCAGTGGGGTGGCACGCGCCAGCGCTTCGGCGAGCCGTCATCGTGGCCGGTATCGGGGCCATCGTCGCGATTGTGCTCGGGCGGTACACGGCGTGGGAGTTGGCCGTGATCGTGGGGTGGGACGCCGCGGCCGCTGCCTTCCTCACCGCCGCCTGGCCGATCATCCTTCGAGCGGACAGCACGCACACCGAGCGCCTCGCCACGGTCGAGGACCAGACGCGTGGTTCCGCCGCGCTGCTGCTGCTCAGCGCCTGCCTGGCCAGCCTGCTCGGTGTCGGTTTCGCCCTCCACCTGGCGGGCCGGGAGAGCGGCTCGCGGCAGGCGCTGCTGGTCGGCGTTGCGGTGCTGACCGTCATGCTGTCCTGGACCGTGGCCAACACGCAGTACAGCCTGCGCTACGCACACCTGTACTTCGGCTCGAACACCACCGGCATCGTCTTCGGTGACTCGGCCGCCGAAGCGCGACCCACGTACCGCGACTTTGCGTACGTCGCGTTCACCATCGGCATGACCTATCAGGTCTCCGACACCACGGTGCGCGATCCCCGGATCCGACGAACTGTCCTGGGCCACGCGGGGCTGTCGTATGTGTTCGGTGTGGTGATCGTGGCAGGCGCCATCAACCTCATCGCCGGACTAATTAGTTGACAGCCGGGTTGCGGTCGGAACCGGTCCGGCGGACGGACCCTTCGGCTCGGCCGCGCTGCATGTCGCCTCACGGCGCGCCGGTCGCAGGTATGCGAAGCAGGAGTCGCCGGGAGGAATCGTGGACTTGGCGTAGCTCGTCCGGGCTGAAGGCGTCGATCACGAGCGATCGCACGGTCTGGACGTGGGCCGGTGCGCTGGCGACGAGCTTCTTGTGGCCCGTTTTGGTGAGGATCGCGTTGGTGAAGCGGCCATCGGTGGGGTCTGGCTCGCGGCGAACCAGCCCACGGGTTTCAAGCCGCTTCATCAAGTGAGAGAGCCGGGAAAGTGACGAATGGGTCAGGTCGGCCAGGACGCTCATCCGCAGTGTGTGCTCGGGCTCTTCGGACAGTCTGGCCAGAACGTGGTATTCGATGAAGCTCAAGCCGGCGTCCCGTTGCAGCTGGCATTCCAGCGCCCAGGGCAGCGTCAGGCAGACGCTGGCCAGCGCCCGCCAGGCGGCCTCCTCGTCGGGGCTCAGCCAGCGGCTCGGTCGTGACGCCGCCCTGGTGGGCCGCTTGTCGGACGCGCGAGGCATGGGTTCAGTCTAGTCGATCACTTGACAGTTCAAGTCATGGCGCGCACTGTTGGATGACTTGAAGGTTCAAGTTGACTCCTGGAAGGGCCTAAACCGATGACTGCAACAGCCGTATCTGAGCGGTTCACCACGTTGCCCGATGAGCCGACGCTGGCGGCGACCGTGGTTGCGTTGGAGGAGCACGGGTTCAGCGTCGAGGTTGTCGACGATCTGGCCGCGGCCCGGGATGCTGTCCTGGCCCGGATACCCCGAGGCTCGTCGGTGATGACCAACACCTCGGTCACGCTTGAGGAGACCGGCCTCGCGGACGCGGTCAACGGCGGCGGATCGTTCGAGTCGGCGCGCAACAAGATGCTCGCGCTCGACTTCGCCACCCAGGTGCAGGAGATGAAGGTGATCGGCGGCCAGCCGGACTACGCGCTGGGAAGCGTGCATGCGGTCACCCGCGACGGCACCGTTGTGATCGCCTCGGCTTCGGGCAGCCAGCTCGCCTCCTACGCCTGGGGTGCGGCCAAGGTCATCTTCGTTGTCGGCGCGCAGAAACTCGTCCCCACCTTGGAAGCGGCTCGGGAACGGATCTACCGGCACAGCCTGGTACTCGAAGACGCCAGGGCACAGGCCGCATACGGGCAGCACAGCGCGGTCGGCAAGATCCTGGAGATTCATCAGGAGCTGCCGGGCCGCATTCACATCGTGCTCATCCGAGAGCCGGTCGGCTTCTGAGTCGCGCGACGATACCTGCGCAAGGGAGAGGAGACGTCGTGGCGGTGGACGAGCTCCCGGACCGGCCGACGCCGCAACCGCTGGACGAGACGATCGATCACGTCCGCGGACGAGCGTCCGGTCAGCTCATCCTCATGTACGGCGACTACCAGTGCCCGTACTCACGGCAAGCGTTTCGCGAGATCGAGAAGGTTGAGAAGCAGCTCGATGGGCGATGTCCGTTTCGCGTTCCGGCACTTCCCGCTGACCGAGATCCACCCACACGCCCTCTTGGCCGCCGCGGCCGCCGAGGCAGCCGCAGGCCAACACGGGTTCTGGGACATGCACGAGGTGCTCTTTCACCATCAGAAGGCGCTCGCCGATGACGACCTGCGGCGATATGCCGCCGAACTCGCGCTGGACCTGACCAGGTTCGACCGCGACCGAATCGGGACCGACGTCCTCGCCCGAATTCGACGAGACATCGACAGCGGAATGTCGTCGGGTCAGGTTCTGGGCACCCCGACGCTGTTCATCGACGGTGTCGTGCACCGTGGCGCCTACGACGCGGCCACCCTGATCGAGGTGATGCACGGATGAGCCCGGTTTGCTCGCATCTTGAGCGTGTCACGGTCACGAGGCTGCCGGATGTGATCGCCGGCTGCGCCGACTGTCTCGCCGTCGGGGGCACTTGGGTGCATCTGCGGATGTGCCAGTCCTGTGGGCACATCAGCTGTTGCGACAGCTCGCCGAACAGGCATGCCACCGCACACGCCCGGCACACCGGACACCCGATAGTCCGCTCCGCCGAACCCGGAGAGGACTGGAGCTGGTGCTACCTGGACAACGTCGCTTTCGTTGTGGGCGAGCCATGACACTGCCGGAGCTGCGCCTGGCCGACTGGCGGGCAACGAAGGACACCCTGCATCTGTACGCGCAGATCCTGGGCAAGATCCGGCTCACGACCACCCCGCCGCGCAACCACTGGTGGAACGCCCCGCTCTACGTCGACGTGCACGGCCTGACGACCCGCCGGTTGCATCACCACGGCACCACGTTCGAGATCACCCTCGACTTCCTCAAGCACGCCCTGGTCATCCGAACCGCCGACGGCCGCACCCAGTCGTTCGGACTCGGGACCGGCGTAGCAGTCGCCGACTTCGACGCCCGCATCCACGCGGCCCTCGCCGACCTCGGCATCGACGTCCCGATCAGGGAACAGCCGTTCGGCGTCCCGATGACAACGCCGTTTCCACAGGACCACGACCATGCGGCATGGGACCGCGACGCCGTCACGCGGTTCGGCCACGTCCTCGACTGGTCCGACACCGTCTTCGAGGAGTTCAGCGGCTGGTTCAACGGCAAAACCAGCCCGGTGCACCTGTTCTGGCACAGCCTCGACCTCGCCGTCACCCGCTTCTCCGGCCGACCCGCCGCACGACTCGACTCCGATCCGGTCAGCCAGGAGGCCTACTCCCACGAGGTCATCTCCTTCGGGTTCTGGCCCGGCGACGACACCGTCGGCGACGCCACCTACTACTCCTACACCGCCCCCGAACCCGACGGGCTGCGCGACCAGCCGCTCGCCGCGGGCGAATGGATCCAATACGGCGCCGGCTCGCTCGCGGTGCTCCCATACGAAACCGTCCGAACCAGCCAACCACCCCCGGACAAAGCTGCTCGCGTTCTGCCAAAGCGCCTATCAGGCCGGCGCTCACCTCGCCGGCTGGGACACCACCGGCTTCACGTCCAATTGGTGTCCCACCCCCGACCAGATCCGCGAACTCCAAGCCACCGCGGACGCCGACTTCGGCCGCCAACCCTGAGCACCCACCAAGCCCCGCCCTTTCGTGGCCAGCATCCACCAGGGACCGCAGATCGCGCTCGACGGCGGCGCGTCGCACCCGACGGAATGGCCTGCCACACACAGCAAAGTCGTGCCGCCACTTTCCCCACGACGCCGGGGACCGCGGTGCCGTTCTCGGGGACCACGTCGCGGACGTTTGCGATGCTGCCGAAGACCCTTCTCGGGTTGCGTCACAATCGCACGCGAACCCAGAGTGCGCGGATGACGTGAATCCTGTCCGAACACCCCGGCCCTCTGACGCCGAATCAAAAGGCCCAGGTCGCGATCGATGCTGTCTCATGGGGCGGCGTCCGCCATGCCCAATACGCATGGGCAGTGAATGACCACAAGCGTATGCGTCGTGAGGGATGGCTTGTTCGTCATGCCAACCGTTGGCCCGGTGTCAACGCGATGCCAGCCAATCGGACACACGAAGCATGATCCAACACGGCTTGGTATCAACGCGTTGTGCGGGGGGTCGATCGCGCCGAGGGCTTCCCGCACGTACTGCAGAACATCCTGACCATCAACCCCGCCTTGGTCGCGCAGCGGCCGAACGGGAAGAGAAAGAACCGCGCGAAGCCAACGTCGCGAAACCACAGCCAAGCGAGTCAGAGCGCGACGCATTCGGCGTGCGCCGCAACACCGAAATCGGCCGGGTACCCAGACCTACGCATTACGAGTCTTGCCGCGCGGTATTCACCGACGTACACCAACCTGCATCTATGCAGGTCAGGGCGGTTTGGTAGTCCTGCCTGCACCCCCGTGTACGGGAATGAACTGCAACCAAAACTGCAACTGAAGCCCGCGCGCGTCACGGCCGCGCAGCCCCCCGAACAAGATCTGCGCCTGCCGCCGAAGAACACCCCAACCGGTACACCCGGACCACCGCGCCATGAACACGGCCTTCGACGTGCGAACCGACGACGGCTTGCGTCACGCGCTCCGCCAGGTCGACCGAGCACGCTCCTGGGATGTGCCCGCGGGACAGGAACTGCTCAGCGAGATCCGGCGTCACGCCGTCCGCAACGCCGCTCGGGTCCGCGCAACGACCGGTGCCGCCGCAGACCGCGGGCTCGCCGATGATGTGCTGACGGCCGCGTGGATCGTGTTGCATGGGCACACCACCGAAGTGATGAATGCGGATCGACCGTGGGCCCACCTGATGTACTCCGCGCAGCGACAAGTCGCCGCGGACGCCAGGGCACAGCAACTTCTCACCAGCGCGAGCGCCGTGCGCGGCCGCGCCCGACACCTGCTGCCGTCACGGATACGACTGCTCGGGGCGTCTCCGGCGGAGTTGGCTGTCGCATTCCGCCACGAGCCGAGCGGCGCGGTGGACATAAGCGTGATTCGGCAGGTCGGTCACCACGACGTGCGACCCCTCCTGGACCAGCTGGCCGTGCCCTGGGCAAAGCTGATGACGGATCGCGAGCCGTGGTATTCGGCGTTCATCGATCTCCTCATCCACCACGGTGCGGACGAAGCTGTGACGCGTTCAGCGGTTGATCGCCTGGCCGACCTGTTCATCGTCAGCGCGGCTGGGCTGTGGGAGCGCGAAGCACGGCGTGACCCCGTCCTGGCTCGGCTCGCGCTATCTGCCGACCAGTCTGCAGCGCTGGTGGCAGTCATGGCCGGGTCCAGAAGGTTTCGGCACAACGCCAAACAAGACAGCCTGCTCATCTCCATCCGCACGGCCCACGCACGAGGCGAGCCCGTGTCACTCACGGCGGCGCAGCAACGCCGGATCGCCAAGTACGTCGGTCACAAACCCGCCAGCCGAGTTCGGCTTGCGCCGCCATACGAAACGAGCCTGCAGCGACAAGCCCCCACATACGCCCAGCGACCCTCCCCCGGCGCCGCGCAGCGCGAGGCGCGCGCCCTGTGACAACTCCAAGATCCGGGTCGCGGCAATGCAGCCGATACGACATGACGGCTACTCGGTCGAATGGGCGGTGCCGCGCGTCGTGTCCCTCGTGCGGGCCCGTCGCACTGCTCTGCGTGTGGTCACGCCGCGCCCCCGCGACAACGTGCCGGTGGTCAGCGGGCCGCTGCTGCCCCGGCGCTGCCGTGGGCTGTGGCGCCGGCGTCAGTGCGCGTTACCCCTTGGTCGAGCTCGCCACCGGAGCACTCTTCGCGGTGCTGGCGGGCCGTGATCGGTGGTTTCGCTTGCGCTCCGGCGCCCGGCCCCAGGCGCCACCGACCGCTGCCTTTGAGACTTTACGAGGCTCATCGTGATGCGGGAGTCGACGCGACTATTGGAGGCGTCGCCGAGCGAGGCTCAGTCCTGTCGGGTGAAGCCGCTCGTCATACAGCGCGCGCTGGAAGACCTCGTCGGGAGCGCCTCCGTACGGCGGAATATCCGTGGTGAGCAGGTCGAGCAGTCGCGATCTCCGCTTCTTGCCGCATCTCTGGGATGACTTCATGCCGGTGGACGTATGCCCCAGCAAAGGACTGGATGATGGCGACCATCGGCAAAGCAAGCACGGCGCCGACGGCGCCAAGGATCGCTGTACCGGCAATGACCGCAGCGAACCCGACCGCGGGATGGACCTTGAGGGCGCTTCGACCTAGCCGTGGCGAGATCACGTAGTTCTCGATCTGCTGGTAAACGATGATGAAGGCCACCACCAACACGGTCGTGCGGAGGTCTTGGGTCAACGCGACGAGAATCGGTAGGAATGCCGCAACGTATGTGCCGATCGTCGGGATGAACTGCGAGATCACCCCGACCCAGAACCCGAGGGCTACTGCGCTCGGCAGACCCACGGACTGGAAGAACAGCGAGTGCACGATGGTCGACAGCATCGCCAGCACGATGCGGTAGTTGAAGTATGCGGAGGTCCGGTCGATCGCGATGTCAGAAAGCCGCATGAACTCCCGTTGCCGATTCGCCGGCATGAAAGTGCAGAGCCAGTGTCGCAGCCTCGGACCGTCAACCGTGAGGTAGTAGGTGAACAGGGCGACGGAAAGGGTCTGAAACAGAAGGCCAAGTACCGACGTGCTCACGCCGACGACATTGCCGGCGAACTGTCCTGCGAACCGCGTAATCAGGCTGTTTGGGCCGGTCAGCTGAGCCGTCACGTCCTCGTACGACAGATGTGTGTTGAACCTCTCGTCGACGAGGTTGGCGACGTCGCGGGAGTACGCCGGGAGCTGGTCGATCAGGGAGGTCACCTGCCGGACGACGAGTTGTCCCATGAGCCAGACAAACGTGGCGACGACCGTTAGTGCCGCAGCGAAGACGGCCGCGGTCGCGCTGGAGCGCCGCCAACCGCGACGTGCCAGCCGGTTCACCGGCGCCTCGAGCGCGCAGCTGAGGAAGAAGCTGATCAGAACGATGATGAACAGTCCTCGCAGACTGGCCAGCAGGTACACGAGCAACAGCAGTCCGATAACGATGAGTGTCGAGGTGAAGACTGCTCTGGCCAGCCAGGCTGGCTGGTGGCGCAGCGCTGCCCACGGGTGCGATCTCGATCCAGCCGCGCTGTTGCGACGTTGACCGGCGACCCTGCGGGCGCGGGCAGTCATCTGCGTCCCTTCGTCATGAATGACTATATCGTCACCCATGACGCTATCGTCGTCAAGAGGCAGATGACGGAATCCTCAGTCACCTCCTCCAATGAAGACAATCGTCAGTTCTGCCTGACTGCATTGGAGGAGCGGCATGAGCCGCGCCGGCCGCTTCAAGGTCGAGGACGTCGACCTCGACCTGGCCGTCGTCGCTGGAAGTGCCCTGGCTCTCGGCCTTCGCTTGGGTCAAACGTCGCTGCAGTGCCGCGGTCAGGTAGCTGCCCGCCCGTTGGTCAGGGAGTTTCGCGGCCGATGCTCTACTCGCTGGCAATTCGTTCGGCGCCCTTGAGGCCGTACTCCGGGCCGAGGACGGCAACTGCCTCCTTGAGCTCCTCGCCGAGTTCGTCGAGACGATCCGCCTCGGCGCGGTCGACGGCTGCACTGATCGCCGCAATGAGGCCGCCGTCGGGTGCCAACAGAGGGGTGGCCACGACAAACGCGTCTTCGATCGTGACTCCGCGGTTGAAGGCGAGTCGGCGGGACCGGATCTCGGGAAGCTCGGCGAGGAACTGCCGGACGTCACCTGCCTGGTCGGGGCCGGCGAGATCGAGGAGGCGGTGCATCTCGTCGTCGGGGACGTTGGCGAGCAGGATCTTGCCGGCGGCGCTCGTGTACAGGGGGCGACGGGCGTGCGTGCGTGCGGCGAACGCCAGGCTGGGTGACTCCTCACCCACGTGGTCGGTGAAGATCATGGCGTCCCCGACGCGCACCCCGACGAGGACGGTGCAGCCGAGGACCTTGGCCAGCTCGGCGACGAACCGGTGATCAAGTGACACTGCGGCCAGCTTGTTCGCGCGCGCGGCGAGGATGAACGGCCCCGGCCCGAGGTGGAACCGGTGGTCCTCCTCGATGAGATAGCCGCGGGCGAGAAGTCCGTTGGTCAGCTCCTGGACGGAGGTCTTGGCCGCATCCAGGGCGACCGCCAGCTCGGCCAAGGTCACGCCGCGCGGGCTCAGGGACACGGTCTCGAGGATCCCGGTCACCCGGTCCACGGTGCGGTGCGGGCGCGCTGGCATGCGCTGACGCTAACAACCTCCTCGACGACCCAGAAAGGTCTTGTCAAGGCGCATTGGCGACGTGTACCGTACGGGAATCCGTTTTTGTATCCGGAAACCCGGATCTATCTCAGAAAGGACCGACCCATGACCGCAACCCTCTCTCCCGGGATGGCCACCACCGGCACCGGCGCCCCGCTGCCCGTGATCGCCCTGCCGCAGGGCGAGCTGCTGACCGTGAACATCGACCAGATTCCTATGTTCAAGGACCTGGTCGCCCCGGGCATTCACATCCAGCCGCTGCGCCTGGACCTCGAGCGCGGCGAGTGGGTCTTCCTGGCCACCCTGGCGCCCGGTTGCGAACTGCCGCTGCACTACCACACCGGTCCGGCTCAGGTGTGGACGATCCAGGGCCGCTGGGAGTACCGGGAGTACCCGGATCAGCCGCAGACGGCGGGCTCCTACCTGTACGAGCCCGGCGGCTCGACGCACACGTTCTTCTGCCCGGAGGACAACACCGAGGACACCGTTGCCTTGGCCTGGATCGAGGGCGCGCAGGTCAGCTTCAACGAGGACGGCACCTTCCACTCGGTCATGGACGCGGTCGCCGTTCAGTACGCCGTCCAGACCGCGTCGGCGGTGCAGGGCATCGGACCGCTCCCCTACATCCTTGGCGGCGCCAACGGCGTCAACGCCGTCACCAAGGCCTGATCCGAAGGTCGGAGAAGTTCCCCGGCGGAAGACCTGCCGGGGGAAGTTCGCTCTCAGCACACAGATCGGAGAGGTGAAGCACTCATGCCGGCATTCGACGGCGTCCGGGTCCTCGAACTGGGCCAGATCTACAACGGCCCCTATTGCGGGCTGCTCTTCGCACAGCTCGGCGCCGACGTCATCAAGGTCGAGCCGCCGGGCGGTGAGCCACTGCGCTTCCGCTCGCACGACCCGGTCGAGTCCCACGAGTTCGTGATGCTGAACTCCAACAAGCGCAGCGTGGTGCTCGACCTGAAGACCGACGCCGGCCGCCAGGCGCTGCTCGACCTGGTGGAGACCGCCGACGTGCTCATCGAGAACTTCGCGCCGGGCACCATGGAGCGCCTGCAGCTCAGCCCGGAGCGGCTCCTGGCGCACAACCCGCGCCTGGTCGTGGCCTCCGGCAAGGGCTACGGGTCCACGGGTCCCTACGCGCACATGTCCGCCATGGACATCACGGTGCAGGCGATGTCCGGCGCCGCCGCGGCCACCGGGGAGCCGGACGGGCCGCCGACCAAGGGCGGCGCCGCGTTCGTCGACTTCTCCGGCGGCATCCACCTGTTCGCGGCGATCAGCGCGGCCCTGTTCCAGCGCGAGCGCACGGGACGGGGGCAGATCGTCGAGGTCTCGATGCACGACACCATCTACCCGATGCTGGCGTCGAGCCTGGGCGGCCTGCACAACGACCCCGAGCGGCAGCTCCCCGAACGCACCGGGAACCGGCACTCGGGCATGGCGATCGCGCCGTACAACATCTACCCGGCGAGCGACGGATGGCTGGCGATCATCTGCATCTCCGAGCGGCACTGGCGCGGCGTGGCAGCCGCGCTGGGCCGGCCCGAGCTGATCGAGGACCCCAGGTTCCGCACGACGAAGGACCGGGTCGCCAACATCGACGCGGTCGACGAGGAGGTGTCGTCGTTCACCAGCACCCGCACGCGCGCCGAGCTGGTGCGGGACCTGCAGGCCGCCGGTGTGCCCTGTGCGCCGGTCAAGTCGATCCGTGAGGTCGACACCGACGAGCACCTGATCCAGCGCGGCATGATCCAGTACGTCGAGCACCCGGGCCGGGGACGGGTGCCAGTCCCGGGCTGCCCGCTGCGGCTCGGCGACTCGCCAGCGGGACCGCTGCGGGCCGCCCCGGCGCTCGGCCAGTCCACCGAGGAGATCCTCGCGGAGCTCCGTCGAGCCGCCGATGCGGACGACCAGGCCGGCATCCACCGCACCCCTGGGGAGCCGCAGCATGTCGTTCACGCCTGAACCCGGCACCCCGCTGGCGACGTACTTCGCCCAGACAAGACCGCGGGTCGGGACCGTGCTCGCGCGGCGCAGCCTCGGCACGCTGGACGCGGTGACCATCGGTCGCTACGCGATGACGATCGGCGCCACGGACCCGAGCCACTTCGACCCGGAGGCGGCACGGGCCGCCGGCCACGCCGACGTGGTGGCGCCACCGAACCTGCTCGCCTCGATCGTGGAATGGGGCATCGGCACCCCGGAGGCCCAGCTCGCACCGGACGGAACCCCCAACGACGGGGAAACGCCGCTCGGGGGCGACCTCGGGCTTCGGGTGATGGGCGCCGGCGAGGAGATGGAGCTGGTCAACCCGGTGACCGCCGGCACGGAACTGGTGCTCGAGACGACCCTCGAGGCCGTCACGCCGAAGCAGACCCGCTCCGGCCCCTGCGTCTTCGTCACCACCCTCAACACCTTCACGTCCGCCGACGGCGCCGTCCTCAACCGCAACCGGCGCACCGTCGTGCTGCGCAACCCCTCGCAGGAGTCGTAATGTCCATCACCTTTCAGGTCGGAGACCTGCTTCCACCGCTCCGGCACACCGCTACCGCGTTTCAGCTGTTCCGCTACAGCGCGGTCACCTGGAACCCGCACCGCATCCACTTCGACGAGACCTCATGCCCGCGAGGAGGGCCACGCCGGTCTCGCGCTGCACTCCCACCTGCGGGCGGCGCTCGCCCTGCGCTGCGTCACCGAGGGCCTCGGCCCAAGGTGGCAGGTCACGAAGGTGTCCTACCGCCTGCGCAGGCCGGTCTACGCGCCGGCCGATCTCACCTACACCGCCCGCGTGACGGCGGTCGATGGCGACAGCTTGACCCTCGAGCTCATCGAGGAGAACCCCTCCGGCGAGGTGGGGTTCGAGGGCACGGCATGGGTCAGCAAGATCGCGGGCGAGCACTCCACCGGGCGTCTCGTGTCGACGGCGGGGGCGGCAGCATGACAACGGCAGCCGGACGGGGGCAGCGTCCGATCCGCGTCGGGAACTGCTCCGGCTTCTACGGTGACCGGGCCGCGGCCATGGCCGACATGGCCCGGGCCGGCGGCATCGACGTCCTCACCGGTGACTACCTGGCCGAGGTCACGATGCTCATCCTCGGCAAGGCGCGCGCCAAGGACAGCACCAAGGGCTACGCGACCAGCTTCCTGCAGCACCTGGACGCGGCGCTCGAGCACCTCGTCGGGAACGGGATCCGGCTGGTCGTCAACGCCGGCGGGCTCAACCCCGCCGGGCTGGCCGACGCGACCCGCGAGCTGATCGGACGCCGCGGTTACGACCTGCGGGTCTCCCACATCGAAGGCGACGACGTGTTCGGCCGCCTCGACGCGCTGCAGCAGGCGGGCCATGTATTGCCGCACCTGACCAGCGGGGAACCGCTGTCGTCCTGGCCGCATCAGCCACTAACCGCGAACGCCTACCTGGGCGGGTTCGGGATCGCGCGCGCCCTGGACAACGGCGCCGACATCGTCATCACCGGCCGCGTCGCCGACGCCTCACTGGTCGTCGGTCCCGCCGCCTGGTGGTGGAGTTGGACCCCGCGCGACTACGACGCCCTCGCCGGCGCGGTCTGCGCCGGACACGTCATCGAATGCGGGCCACAGGCCACCGGCGGCAACTTCTCCGGGTTTCGTGCCATCCCCGACCTGATGGAGCCAGGGTTCCCGATCGCCGAGATCGCCGCCGACGGCTCCTGCGTGATCACCAAGAACCCCGGCACCGGCGGCGCCGTCACCCGCGACACGGTCACCGCCCAACTGGTCTACGAGATCGGTGAACCCGCCTACCTCAACCCCGACGTGATCACCCACCTGGACACCGCCCAGCTCACCGACCTGGGCGACGACCGCGTGCAGATCCGCGGCGTGCAAGGCTCGGCGCCCCCCGCGACCACCAAGGTCGCGATCACCGGGGATGGGGGGATGGGAGAACAGCCTGATCCTCGCGCTCACCGGCACCGACCTCGACGCAAAGGCCGCCCTCGTCGAGCGATCCGTCCACCGCTACGCCGAGGCCGTCGACGGGCTCGACGCGGTCGCGGTCGACCGGATCGGGCAGGCCCAGCCCGATCCCGACAGCCAGAATGCCGGCACCCAGCTGCTCAAGATCACAGTGCAGGGGACGCAGCAGGCCGCCGGGCGCGCCTTCTCCTCGCGGATGGTCGAGCTGGCCCTGTCCAGCTACCCCGGGTTGTACACCCTCGGCCCGCCACAATCAGGGTCGGCATTCGGTGTCTACTGGCCCGCACTGCTCGCCCACGCGGTGCTCGACCACGCGGTCCACCACCATGACGGCACGACCGAGACCCTCGCACCGGGCAACCCACACGGCAGCGAACGCGAGGTCGGCCCGCAGTCCGAGCCGGTTGGCCAATCGCCGCTACCGCCGTGGACCGCCGATGAGCTCGTCGTCGCCTCACTCGGCGACATCGTGCACGCCCGCTCCGGCGACAAGGGCGGCGACGCGAATCTCGGCGTCTGGGTACGCGACCGGCAAGCCTGGGACTGGCTCAAGTCGACCCTCACCGTCGAGGAACTCCGCCGCCTTCTTCCCGAAACACGGGACCTGGCGATCTCGCGATACGAATTCCCAAATCTCGGCGCGGTCAACTTCGTCATCCGGGGACTGCTCGGGACCGGCGCCACCTCGACGCTGCGACTAGATGCGCAGGCAAAGGCGCTCGGCGAATGGCTGCGCGCACGCACCACCGAGGTGCCGCACTCTCTGGTCAAGACCTAACGCAACGAAGCAACTCGACCACCCCCATGCATGTAGCTAGCCAGGCACCGCCGCCCGACGACGCGCTTCGATGAAATTCTGCGAGGGGTTCCCATGATTATCTGTCAGTGCAATGCGGTGACCGACCGGTCTGTGGCCCGGGCATTTCACGCCGGCGCGCGGTCCGTCGCGCAGGTGTGCCGGACGACTGACGCCGGGCGGGTCTGCGGTTCGTGCGTGTTCACGGTGAAGAGCCTGCTGAATACCCATCAGGCAACCGGGTGCCGAGGTTGCGGGCACTGACTCAGCCGGACCGAGCGAGGCAGCGCAGGTGCCATCCGACGAAGCTTGACCATTGGGTCGGCCGACGCCTGACGACAAGGGCAGTCTGACCGCAACAGGGAGCTTGGCGTGCCCAGTACAACGTGGAGCGGCTGGGGCGGGCGGCGCGGCTGCTCCGCGACACGCCCTTGTCGCAGGAGATGGTCCTCAACTACATCGCCGCGCAGGCGCTGAAGCTGCTGCGCGCCTACTGAAACGTTCGCTGCTGCCTGTGGGCACACGACGAAGGGTGTCGAGATCCGCACATCCGCCTTGCACATCGTCAGGAGTTGACTACAGGCCCGTGGCCTTCGCCAGGACGACGACGACACCTGCCGGCGATGGGGTGGACCCGGTACCGCACGCACCGTTGGGGACGCGCCGGACGCCTCATACAGCACGGCCGGCATCGACCCTCCCCTACGCCAGGAAGTCGGCGACCACGTCCGCGAGCTGCTCGGCCTCCTCCAGCAGGAACAGGTGCCCGCCGCCTTTGACCACGTGCAGGCGTGCGTTCGGGATGCGGGCGGCGAGGATGCGTCCGTTGACCAGCGGGATGATCGGGTCGTCGTCACCTGCCAGCACGAGCGTCGGATGCGGAAGCCGGTGCAGCCACGGCAGGCTGGACCAGCCGGGGATCGCCCACATCTGCGCCAGATATCCGCTGACCGACGGGGGTTTGGCGAACCGCTCGGCGGAGCTGGCGGTCAGCCCGGCGTCCAGCCGAGCGCGTCCGCCGTACACCCGCCCGGAAACCCGGGCGAGGTAGGCAGGATCGATGTAACGCCGGGGCGTTGCCAGGGCGATCAGTGCTCGTGGATGCCCGGGCACCCCACCAAGGCCGGGGGCGGTGGCCGCTAGCACGAGCCGGCGTACCCGGTGCGGTGCCTGATGTGCGAGCTGTTGCGCGATGCCGCCACCAAAGGAGACACCGAGGACGTCGACCTGGTCATGTCCAAGGGCGTCGAGCAGATGCTCGACGGTGGCAGTGAGCCCGCGGACGCGCTTCGGGAACGGGTACGGCGACGACCCGCCGGTGCCCGGCGCGTCGTACGAGATCGTCGCGACTCCGCGACGGCGCAGCGGGCGCTCGAACGGTCCCCACATGTCGAGTGACCCTCCTATGCCCATGATGAGCAGTAGGGGGCATTGGCCGTCACCACGAGCAGCAACCCGGATGCGCAGGCCGTCGACGTCGACGATCCGGATGTCGCGGTCCACGCCGGCGCTACGCAAAGGCTCCAACACCGGTGATGTCGCGCCCGACGATCAACGTCTGAATCTCGGCCGTCCCCTCGTAGGTGTACAGCGCCTCCATGTCGGCCATGTGGCGCACGACATGGTAATCGAGCAGGATGCCGTTCCCGCCGAGGATCTCCCTGGCCATGGCGCACACCTGGCGGGCCTTCACCGTGTTGTTCAGTTTGGCCAGCGCGGCGATGGTGTCGGTGAACCGGCCATCCTCGATCAGTCGCCCGAGGCGCAGGCAGTACAGCTGCATCGCGGTCACTTCGCACAGCATCGCGACCAGCTTGTCCTGGACCAGCTGGAAACCAACCAACGGCTTGCCGAACTGCTGCCGCTGCTTCGCATACGTGAGCGCGATCTCGTATGCGGCCACGGCGTGCCCAAGCGATGCCCATGCCACGGTGTTGCGCGTGCCGGCCAGGACGGCCGCGGTGTCCTTAAACGAGAGAGCGTCGACCAGCCGGTTCGCCTCGGGAACCCGGCAGTCGCTGATGACGATGTCCGCGTTCCAGACCGAGCGCAGCGCCACCTTGCCCTCGATCACCGTCGGCTCGTAGCCCGGTGTGCCCTTCTCGACCAGGAACCCTTTGACCTGACCGTCCTCCTGGTCGCGGGCCCACACGACCACGACATCGGCGATCGAACCGTTGCCGATCCACCGCTTGTGGCCGTTCAGCACCCACTCGTCACCCTCGCGTCGCGCCGACGACTCCAGGGCGATCGAGTCCGACCCGTGCGCCGGTTCGGTCAGCGCGAACGCACCGATCTTCTCCAACCGGGCCATCGGCGGCAGCCAGCGCTGCTTCTGCTCCTCCGACCCCAGCATTGAGATCGACCTCATCGCCAGACCGCAGTGCACGCCATGGAACGTGCCCAGGCTCCCGTCACCGCGGTGCAGCTCCATGTTCACCAGACCCGCGGCGATCGGGCTCATCGGCGGACAGCCGTACCCCTCGATCCCGTCGCCGACGATGTCCAGCTTGGCGAGCTTCTCGACCAGCTCGAACGGGAACTCGGCCCGCTCCCAGTAGCCGTTGATCACCGGCAGCACGTCGTTGTCGACGAACTGCTGAGCGCGCCTCAGATAGCCCATCTCGGACTCGGTCAGCTGCTCAGCGATCAAGTAGTAGTCGGTGCCTCGGCCCCGGCCGATGTTGTCGGTCGTCATCACACCCCACCTTCTCGCGAGAGTCGCTGCCGCCGACACGAGGCCTACTCCCACACCGATCGTAGGCACCAAACTCACCGGGCGAGTCGCGCTGGTGACCGGGGGCACCCGCGGCATCGGTGCGGCCATCTGGCACAGCTTCGCCGGCCAGGGCGCCGCGATCGTCGCCGGGCACAGCGGCAAAACCGAACGCGCCACAGGCTTCATCGCCGACTGCGACCGCCGATCTCGGCGGCTCGGTGCCGGTGACGGGCACCGGGGGCAACATCGGCTGGACATGACCACGCAGGGCTGGACCACGGTGTTCTATCGGACCCCTGCGGAGGTCGAAGCCGGATACTTCCGTCGACTCAACGGGCCGTCGAGCAGCCGCTCGCGGCGCAACCGACCTGTAGCAAACCCGGGGCGATGCAGTAGAGACCGGGCCGGTCATCTTCGCGATCGGAAGCCCCAACCTCGTCCCGACAGTCATCCTGCTCGCATTTTCCTGATCCCGGTCACCTTCGTCGCGTGCGCCTTCGCGCGGACCGACGCGATCCTCACGGCCCAGGGCACCTTCACCACGTGCATCTGCGGCGGCGTGCTCGGCTTGCTCGGCGCTGCGACCGGGGTTCGTCTGCACCTCGCTCGCTGTGCAGGTTCATGTGACGGTTCACCGGGCGCACCGGGGAGGTGTTGGTGGCGAGGCTCATCCCCGAGCTACTGGCGATGAGGACGCTGATCAGAGATGATGACATCATCTATGTGAGAACTCCTCGTCAATCCTCAGGAGAGCCGGGTCACAGTGAAGCCATCGGAAGCGTTTCCGCCCAAGGGTGCTGACGTGATGACCGCCGGGTCGGAGCCGGCAGCCGGGGAAGCGGCACCGCTCTCCCGGGGCGAGCGGCGCAAGGCGCGGACACGGCAAATGCTGATCGACGCCGCACGGGTCATGCTCGCGGCCGGCACCGCCACGCAGGCCAGCATCCAGGAGATCACCGATGCTGCCGACGTCGGGTTCGGCTCGTTCTACAACCACTTCTCCACCAAGACTGAGCTCTTCGAAGCGGCGGTCGACGATGTGCTGGAGGAGCTGGGGGAGTTGTTCGACCGGCTCAGCATGGACGTCCAGGACCCCGCCATGGCCTACGCCCAGTCGACACGGCTGACGCTACGGCTGTGTCGCAGTCGCCCGCAGATTTCCGCGGTGCTCGTCCGGCACGGGATGCACTACATGGAGTCCGAGGGCGGGGTGGCGCCGCGCTTGCTGCGCGATATCCGGGCGGGCATGGCATCGGGCCGGTTCCTCGAGGCCGAGCCGCGGTTAGTCCGAGCCGCCAGCTCCGGTGCGGTGCTGGCCACGCTGCAGATGGCGCTGACGGATCCCGACCTGGTCGATGACGCGGCCTGTGATCAACTGGTCGAACAGCTGCTGCGCATGCTCGGCGTGCCCTTCGATGAGGCGCGCGGGCTGGCGCACGCCCCGCTGCCGGTCGCGAAGCTGCCCGCACCCCGCTGACCTGCACCGCCGGTCGCCGCACCGGCCCACAGCTCCCCTGGGACGGCGTCAGCCCGTCGCCGAGCTCCGCGTTTGGGCAGGGCGCTCCTACCAGGTGACGTCGCCGGGCCCGTCACCGCCATGGGAGCCGCGTTTGGCGGGGGTGTGCTGCCGCCCGGGACGCGCCCGCAGGCCTGGCACCGGGTGGATCCGGCGCCAGGAACCTGCGCGGCAGCCCTCCCGTCCGCCCGCACCGTCGCCCGTTTAGATGGGCTCGCGATTGCGCCGCCCCGCAGGAGATGGAGGCCGGCGGCGGCGAGAGCCGCGCCGCCGGGCGCGAGTCCCCCAGCGGCGAGGCCGATCACACCGCCGCGAACTCGAGCAGCCCGATGCGCCCGTAGTCGGCCCACCGTGCCCGCGCCGGGGGTGAGCCAGCCGCTGCGTGCCGGCCACGGCGACAGCTCGGGCGAGGCCGAGCCCGCCGAGCGCCCAGGCGACAACCGAGAAAGCGTGACACGAATCTTATCGAGGGCTTGACAGGAGTGATCATAATCTCTACATTGATGAAATCATCAGTTAAGATCCATTTCGCAGTCGGGCTCGTTGCAGTTGACGTTCGGACCGGAGGAGTGAGCGTCGGTGAAGCAAATCCAGATCGCGAAACAAGTCCCGCGCTCGGGTCCGGCTCCGGTCGACCTTCGTACCCCGTCCGGCAAGACCCTGCCCTACTGAGATCCGCCAAAGAGCCGCCGCCAGCACCGGCGGCTCTTCCGTGCTGCGGCACGGCCGAGTGGCACCAAGATGCGCGTGCCCGACTCACCCGTGACCGGCCCGGCCCGTCGACGACCTCGCGAGTGGGGCGCGGACCGAGTCGCAGGCTCGATAGGCCCCTTGCTACAGCTGTGGAAGAGGATGTGGCTTGCAGGTGCCGCCTGCCGAGCGCCGCGGCGAACGACCTGATGAACGGGGCGATGACCGCCGCATCGCCGCTGACGTAGTCCGGCTACGGCAGGATCGGTCGGCGCAGGGGTCCGGGCCGGATCGGGCTCGGTCCGGTCTCCGTCGGTGTCGGCGGGACGGATCGCGGTGATTGTCGGCCAGAAGCCTGGACACACTTGGCGCGCAACGCCGAGGCGATTGCCGTCGGCCTGGCTCAGGGTTGGCGCCGGCGAGACATGGTCGCGCGATCCGCCTCGGGACCGGCGAGCGCCGTGACCGGGCGCGGCGTTGGCGGCGGGGGAAGCGCGCTACAGTGCGCTCCGATCACGGATGCCCTGCCGATGCATGGGCTGCTACATGTACAAGCCGCCATTGACGGCGTAAACCTGGCCGGTGATGTAGCTCGAGGCCGGGGAGGCGAGGAATTCGACAACTCGCGCGACCTCTTCTGGCTCGCCGAGACGGCCCACGGGGATCTTGGCGAGTACCTTCGCCGCTGCCTCCTCCGGCACCGACGCGGTCATGTCGGTGGTGATGACGCCCGGCGTCACGGCGTTGACGGTGATGCCGTTGCGGGCGGTTTCCAGTGCGAGGCTCATGGTGAGGCCAAACATGCCGGACTTCGCAGCGGCGTAATTGGCCTGGCCGATGTTGCCCGACGAGCCGATCACCGAGCTGATGTTGATGATGCGGCCATAGGACCGGTCGAGCATGTGCTGCAGGATCGCCCGTGACAGGTAGAACGCACCCGACAAATTGACCTGCACGACGCGATCCCATTCCTCAGGCGTCATCCGCCGCACCGTCTTGTCGACGGTGATGCCGGCATTGTTGACGAGGATGTCGAGCCTCCCGTGTTGGTCAAGGACCTCCTGGATGACTCGCTCGCAGTCCTCGGGAGAACCGATGTTCCCTTGGTGGACGCGTGCCGCCGCGGTCCTGGAATGCGCCGAGAAACTGGTCGGCGGCCTCCTTATCGCGCGAGTAGCCGGCTGCGACGACCACGCCGCGGCGGGCGAGCCGTTCGCAGATGGCCAGACCGATGCCCCGCACGCCGCCGGTGACGAGCGCCACCTGTCCGGTCATGTCTGCCATGTCCCTACCTCCTGTTTGTGTGTGAGCGGGGTTGTAGCCCGCTGCTGCCGGGTTCCCCGGGCCGGCGATCGGGTGCTCTCCGTCAGAGGCATGTCGAGCAGTTGCTCGCGATCAGGAGGTGGTCCGTCCGCGGCTTGCCCGATGTCGTCAGTCTCTCGAAGCTCTTACTTCTCGAGGACGTAGGTGCCAGGTGCGTCGGCAAGGGGTTCCAGGCCGCCGCCGCCCAGCTCGCTGGGGGCGGCGATCTCGGGCCCGCAACGTTCCCTGAGCCAATCGGCGTAGTCGTGCCACCAGGTCCCGTCCATCTGCTGCGCCTCCTTCAGGAAGCGCTGCGGGTTCTCCGGGTTCTGCTCGGACACCTGGTACTTCGCCTTGGGGTTGCCCGGCGGGTTGACGATCGCGGCGATGTGCCCGCTGGTGGAGAGAACGAACCGGGTCTGGCCGCCGAGCAGGTGCGCGGTGCGGTAGCAGGACTCCCAGTCGCACAGATGGTCCGCGAGCCGGCCAGCACATAGGAATCGGTCTTGATCGAGCTGAGGTCCACGGGTGTTCCCAGCAGTTGTGCCTCACCCTGCTTGACGAGGGAGTTCTCGACCGACATCTCGAGGAAGTCGCGGTGCAGCCGCGCTGGCATCCTGGTCACATCGCTGTTCCAGAACAGGATGTCGAACGCCGGCGGTTGCCGGCCGAGCAGGTAGTTGTTCACCCAGTAGTTCCAGATCAGATCTCCGGGCCGCAGCCAGGCGAACACCTCGGCGAGGGTCCGTCCGTCCAGGTAGCCCCTCCGAGCCGACACCGCGGCCGCCGCTTCCGCCGTGCGCCGGTCTACGACGGAGCTGGCCAGGCCAGCTCGGGACTGGTCGAGGACGGTCACGACCAGCGTCAGCCCGGCTAGCCGGTCGGCCTGTCCGCTGGCGCTCAGGTGCGCAGCCGTCATGGCGGCGAGGATGCCGCCGGAGCAAGCACCATAGAGTACGGCCCGCTCTTCGCCCGTGATCCGCCCGACCGCGTCCAGAGCGTCGAGGATGGCCTGGGCATACCGGTCCATCCCCCAGTCGCGGTGCCGTGCGTCCGGGTTGCGCCACGACACCAGGAACACCTGCACGCCCTGCTGCACGAGGAACTCCACCATGCTGCGGCTCGGTGCGAGGTCGACCGCGTAGAACTTGTTGATCATCGGCGGAACGATCAGCAGCGGGGTGCTGAGTACGGTGTCCGTTGCCGGCTTGTACTGGAGGAGTTCGAACATCTCGGTCCGGAGCACCACCGCTCCGGGAGTCGCTGCGATGTTCTCGCCCAGCCGGTAGGGCGCCGAGTCCACCATGCTGGGAATCCTCGGCGGCGCCGACATATCACTGAGGAAGTTGACGGCCCCGCGGACGAAGTTGCGCCCGCCGGTATCAATCGCCGCCTTGAGTGCCTCCGGGTTGGTCAACGGGAAGTTCGACGGCGCCACTGCCTCGACGAGGTTCTCCGTGATGAACCCCATCCGCTGCGCCGATGCCCAGTCCAGGTCCGCATCCTCGAGCAGGATCTGCGCTGATTCACTCCCCGCCAGATAGGCCTGGGCAAGGCGGTGCAACAGCGGATTGCCGGCCCAGGCGGGGTCGGTGAAACGTCGGTCGCGCGGTGACGGCTCGATCGTCGAGGTGCCAGCGGTGATTCGGCCGAGTTCCGCTGTCAGTGCCCATCCACGCCGGGCCACGGTCCCTGGCCGGCGAGCCAGCCCCCAAGCCAGCTTGGCCCCGGCTACGCCGGGAAAGAAGCGGCGAGGCGTGCCCAAGGCGGCGGCGGCGAGCAGGACGTCGAACGGCTCGGCCCGTCCCCCCGACCGGTCGTCCACACTTGTGCTTTCGCCCATCTGCCGCTGCAGCGCCGAATGCGAAGTTGCGTCGCGCTCGCGGTCCTTATGGGCGTCCCGGTGATCAGTCATCCGTCGCTCCTCTGAGAATGATGATATTGTCACTCATGATGCTACCATCGTCAAGTAGCAGATGACGAAATCCTCAGTGAGTGGCTAGATGAAAGAGTCGTCAGTTCTGACAGAACCGCATCTGGGGAATGGCCCGTGAGCGCATGGCCACCTTTGCCCGTCCCGCCCGGCGCGTCGCACGGCACGCGGCCGTGCAGTGTTGATCAAAGCTGCGCAGTCCTTCATCGCGGTTGGGCGACTCAACGCTCCCGTCCTCGAGATCACTCGGGCCGCGGACGTGGGGATGCTCGACGCGCGCGTTCCTCGGTCTGCTGCGCTTCGTGAAATCCGGGCCGGGCAGGCCGCCGGCGGCTTCACCGTTGCGGATGCTGAGATCGCGCTGAGCGCCGTCGCTGGCGGGCTCCTCGGTCTGCTGCGGGTCGGCGAGCGCGAGCCGGGACGCGCCGACGACAACTCGGTGGACGAACTGACCGAGGCGTGCCTGCGCCTGCTCGGCGTCGGAGCCACTGACGCCCGCAGCTCGCCCGCGTGCCGATGCCGGCAATGGAGACGTAGGCTGCCGATCAGGTGGGCCGCGTGATTCGCCGGGCGACGCGGGACGTCGCTCGCCCGATGACGGCTCCCGTCACAGCGCCGATGATGACGTCGCCGGGGTAGTGGACGCCCGTGTAGACGCGCGAGAAGCCCACTATCGCAGCCGCGACCCGCAGCGGGAGGCGCAGGCGCGGGATGACGTCCCCGACGGCGACGGCGAACGCGGCTGCGGACGCCGCGTGCCCCGACGGGAACGACGTCGACGACGGCATCGGGACCCACCGTGAGACCGGGACGCGCATCGCGAGCCGGTCGGGCCGCCGTCGCGACCCGGCGAGCTTCATCGGCTGGTTAACGACGAAGGACGTCGCACCCACGGCCGCCAACCCGGTCAGCGCCGCCCGGCGGCCTGTCGAACCGCCCACTGCCGCGACCACCGCCGCGGTGGCGAACCACGGCTTGGAGTGGTCGGCCCCCCGCGACGCGATCCGCATCGGCTCATCGAGCAATGGCGTCGACATCCCGGCCACGGCCACGTACGTCAGGCGGTCCCACCGGCCCAGCCGACGCAGCACCCGGACCAGCGCGTCGGTCGGCTCCGCCAGGCCCGCTTCCACGAGCCGCCGGGCCAGCCAGTCCTCGACCGGGTCGTTGCCGCCGACCGCCGACGACGCAACGCGGTCGGGCAGGACCGCCTCCTCGTCCGCCCGCTCGTCCACCTCAGCCCTCGCGACCTGCGGCCAGCCGCGACAGCGCGGCGAACGGCGACGGCCGCGGGCCGCCGGCGGCCAGCAGCGGCTTCGGACGCCGCGTCGTCCGGAGCCGCGGGACGCGGACGACCAGTGCGCGCGGCCGGGTCACGAAGTGCAGCGGGGCGTCGAGCGTGAGCGCCTCGCCGTCGACTCCCAGGGCGACGGGTTGCCCCGACGCGACGTCGAACTCCGTCGTCGTCCACTCGTGCCACCCCGGGAACCGCTCGTTCTGCGCGGCCGCGTCGAGCTTGGCGAGCAGGTCAGCCTCCGCGCGGCCGGGGACCGCTACCGAGACCACACCAAGGACGCCCCGGTCGAGTCGCGGGCGACCCGCGCCGTGACGCAGCGTGGACAGCTGGTACGGATTGTTCGACACGAGCAGCACCTGCGCGGTCGTGGCCTGCTCGCCGCTCGGCAGCCTGTACCGCAGGTGGACGGGCGCAGCCGACGGGAGCACAAGGTCGGGCAGCAGCTCGACGGCGGTGCGAAACTTGGCCCCGCGGTAGTTCGGCGACCGGACCAGCTCGGCGTACGCCCCCATCGACGCGTTGTTCACGAACACCCGGCCGTTGATCTCGGCAAGGTCGACTTGGCCGTCGACGCCATCGACGAACGCCGACAGCGAGCGGACGACGCCGGTTCCGACGCCGAGGTCCAAGGCGAAGTGGTTGCGCGTGCCGGCGGGGACGACGACCAATGGGATGCGGTGGCGGGCCGCGACGGAGGCGACCAGCGCCTGGGAGCCGTCGCCGCCGGCCATGCCGAGGAGGTCGCACCCCCGCGCGACGGCGTCCTCCGCCAACTGCAGCAGGTCATCATCGGGACCGAGCACGACCGGCTCCACACCGAGCTCATGGCAGCGATCGGCGAGCCCGAACCTCGTCACCTTCCCGCCGCCCGACCTCGGGTTCATCAGCATGACCGGGTTCGTCGCGCGTGGTGCGGCTTCGGCGGTCGTCGGGGAAGGGCCCTCGCCGCGTCGCGGTGACGCGACCTCGTCCGCCCGACGACGGGGCGGCGCTGTCATCCGCCGAGCGCCTTGGCCTTGCCTGCCTGGCGCTCGGCCTCGGCAGTGACGCGCAGGGCGTTGCTCATCATGGCCGCGCTCCTGGTCCCGGGACCGGATTCGCGCACCCGCCCGGCCAGTCGGGTGATCGCGCCTCGCACCCTAGCGAACGAGGGCGACGCGAGTCGCCTGGCCGGTCAGCTGCACTGGGCAGGGCGTGACGTCACTGGGACAGGAAGTGGTCGGCAACGGGCGCCATGCTCGAGCAGGAACAAGTGCCTGCCCCCGCGTACGACGTTCAGCTGTGCTTCTGGGATGAGCGCCCCGAGGAGCCAGCCGTTCTGCGCGGGGACGTTGGGGTCGTCGTCGCCGGCGAGCACGAGCGTGGGCTGACGGATCCGCTGCAGCCAGAACAGGCTCGTTCAGCCCGCGGCCGCGTACAGCTGGTACGAGTAGCACTTGAGGGACGGCGGCGCGGGTGAACCTGGCTCCGGCTCGGCAGCCGGGTTGCGCCGGGACACACCGCCAAAGACGCGCGGCGCGATCCGGCGACGACGCCGTCCGCGCAAAGCACGCTGTAGTAGACGACGGGGAACGCAAGGACATTCGGCAGCAGGCTTTCTCATCGGCATACCGATCGGGCATCCCTGACGGAGCTAGTGAGGGCAAGGGTTTTCCCTACGCGTTGTTCGGCCGGCGCGGACGGCTTTGGGCAGCGTCGAGCCAAGGGGCGGGGTCACGGAGCCCCCGCAGCGCGAAGCGCGAGGAGGAACCGCGTTGAGGCCGTCCCGGATCGACCCACAATCTCGAGGTGACCACTACCTTGAAGTCGGCCTGACGATCGATGTACCTGTCTGCGTGCACACCCCGAGCGTAAGAGAGGGCTGCCTGCTGGTTTCAACGCGCCAATGCACATCGCACCCATGCAGGAGTCTGCGACAAATCGACTCGCCGGCCTAGCGCGACGGGGACGTCGTGCGAAAGACGACACGGAGCTCACCGACGACGGCGCCGACCGTGGCACCGAGGGGCCGGCGCCTAAACGTATGGTCGGCCGTTGACCAGCGCGGCTCCGGAAGTCGGCCCGTCCAGGCCGAGGATCATTCGCATCGTCGTCGACTTGCCGGCCCCGTTGGGACCGAGGAAGCCGGTGACGACACCCGGCCGGATGGTGGCGCTGATGGCGTCGACGGCGAGCTTGTCGCCGTATCTCTTTGTGAGCTGATGCAGTTCAATCATTGATTCCGCTGCCTGCCGATCGTCGGGCGTCCTCACCCGGCAGCGCGGATGCCGAGCCGGCCGAGATCCGTCGCCGCTGTGAACCCGCTGGTCATCAGGGCGGTGTAGTCGGCCACGGTGGGCACCTGGAAGTCCTGGCCGGTCACGGTCGGGGTGGTAGCGAGGCGCAGGGTGAGGCGACCGACGTCGTCGGAGCTGGAGCCAGGTGGGGTCTCCGTGCGGTCGTACGCGGCTGAGGAGCGGGGCGAAGGCGAGGCTGTTGACCCGCCGCTGCTGGCCGACCTCGGTGGAGAGGGTCTGGCGCAGCATCCGGAGGGCTCCGCCGTGCATGGCCCTGGGGCCGGTCGCGGGCATGCCGAGGTAGGCGGACAGGCCGAGGATCATGGTGTAGCTGCCCCCGTCGGCCATCCTCGGGATGAAGGCGCGGGCGGCTGCGAAGTGGGCCCGGCTGGGGTCCACGAAGTAGGTGTTCCAGGCCTGTTCGTCGGTCAGCCAGACCGGCTGGCCGCCGTACCAGCCGCCGATGCTGGCCACGATGTGCGTCGGCAGGCCAGCACGGTCGACGGTCTCCTCGGCGATTCCACTCATGCCGTCGAATGTCTGGGTGTCGCCCTCGATCCCGACGAGTCGGTCGGCGCCCCCGTCGAGGGCCTGGCGGACGACCTCGATGCGATCGGCGTCGCGGCTGGGGACGACGACGGTGGCGCCGGCGGCGATGTGGGCCCGGACGATGCCTTCGCCGATGTTGCCGGTGCCGCCGAGGATGACGGTGGTCTGCCCGGACAGGTCGGCGGTGATCGGTTCGTTCATGACGTGTGCCCGCTTTCCGCGACCCCCGCGGGGTCGATGTTGAAGTTGTCGCGGAAGAGGTTGTGCGGGTCGTAGCTGCGCTTGAGACCGCGAAGCCTGGCCAAGGTCGCCGGAGGGAATGCCTCGGCCAGTCGGCCCGGCCGGTCGTCCGTCTCGAAGCTGGCGTAGAGCCCGTCGAAGTGCGGACGCAGACGGTCCCACTCGCGGTTCATGCCGTCCCGGCTGCGGCCCAGTGCCCCCGGTAGGAAGTTGGCGTCTCGGTGGGCGTACGCCGTGGCGTCGGCGGGGACGTCGGCGACCGCGCCGCCGAGGGCACGGATCTGGAAGTAGTACGCCTCACCACCGGCCAGCAGCTCGGCGAAACCACGCGCGAGGTCGGGGGTGATGTGCCGGACCACGCCAGCCCGGGCGTGCGGCGCGCCCACCCCCCGGTGCGGCCCCGGGTAGACGTTGTCGATCACGTTGCGGGTAGGGCACCACCTGCGCGGACTGCTGGGCCAGCTGCCCGACGGCGGCGAAAGGCGCCAACAGCTCGCGGACCTCATCGGGCTGTTCGCTGTGCACGACCGTGTTGACCTGCGCCACAACACGGTTGGCCGGGGCGTGTGGGCCCGAGGATCACCGAGCTGGTGACCTTGCGGGGCGCGGACTCCAGCGCGGCCCCCCAGTCGACGAGCAAGCGGGCAGCGTCGTCGGCCACCAGCACGAACTCCGCGTACCCCACGGCCGAGACCGGCGACGCGGCGATCTCGAACGCGGTCACGACCCCGAAGTTGGACCCGGCGCCGCGGACTGCCCAGAACAGGTCGGGCAGGGTGGTTGCGTCGGCGCGCACCGACGAGCCGTCCGCGAGCACCATCTCCACGGCGCGGACGTGGTCGATGGTCAGGCCGTGCTCGCGCACCAGCCAGCCCACACCCCCTGCGGTGGCCAACCCGCCGACCCCGACACCGCCGTAGTCGCCGCTGCTGATGCCCAGCCCGTGCGGCTGCAGCGTGCGTGCGACGTCGAGCCATCGGGCGCCCGGTTCGACGCGCACCAGGCCCCTGCCGGGGTCGGGAAGCGCGATGTCGTTCATGGCCGCGAGGTCAAGGACGATCCCGCCATGGTTCGTCGAGCGGCCGGAGACGCCGTGGCCGCCGCTGCGGACGGAGAAGGGCAGGTCCGGGTGCTTGGCGGCGAGCAGCACGGCGGAGCGCACATGCTCGGCGTGCTGGGCCTGCAGGATGACCGCCGGCGCCCCTCCTCGGAAGAACGTCGGCGCGTGGTCGCGGTAGAACGGGTCCCGCGGCGTGAGGGCCACCGCCCGCAGATCGTCGGGCAGCTGAGCGCGGGTGAGCGGTGCGGAGGTGGTCACGATCTGGGGAACTCACATGAGCAAGGCCTCACGTACGAGTTGATGTGTCACCTGAATCTGTTCACTGAGCTCCGGGCCGACTCGCCGGCGCGGCTGTCGCGCTCGCCGCGTGGATCTCCTTGGTGAGATCGAGGATCTCGTTGGACAGGCGGAGCAGCCTCTCGTTCTGTTGCTCCTCCTCCTGGACTGTCCGCCACGCCTGGTCCGCGATCACTTGGCGTTTCTCGTCGGCGCGGTTCTGGCTGATCATCACGAACGTCGACAGGAAGATGGCCTCCAGCGACACGATCATCGTCAGCAGGCCGAACGGATAATCCTCGACTCCAAGGCCGATCCACAAGCTGAACCAGATGGCATGGATGTAGACGAACTTCATCGAACCGGCGAACCGCGTGATCTGGTCGGCAGCCCGGTTCTCCCGGCGCTTGCTGCGCTCTTGGAGATGCCGCAGCAGCGCCGGGTTGACCGGTTTCGGCTGGCCCGCTCCCATCTCTGCTCCTTTGCTCCGTGCCCGGCGCGAGCCGGCGCTGGCCGTTTGAAGACCGCGGCGGCCCGTGCGTCGCGAGAGCGCTGGCGGAACTGGCCGCTCGGGCGGCGGTCAGGCGACCAGCTGCTCCGCCTGCTTGCCGACCTGGCGCACGGTGAAGCCGGCGAAGATCTCGTTCACCCCGCGGCAGATGGCCCACACTCCGACCAGGGTCACCAGCGTCATCAGCGAGCGCTCCCAGGAGCCGGCCGCCCACACCCCCAGCACCAGCTCGGAGATGCCGAGCAGCAGCCCGGTCCACCACCAGGACAGCTTGGGGCCGGCCAGCGCGCTGACGATGTGGATGATGCCAAAGACGATCAGGTACCAGGCCACGAGGATCGACACGACGTAGAGGGTGATGTCTGGCCAGACGAAGGTGAGGATGCCGGCGGCGACCCCCAGGATCCCGCCAACGATGGACAGCCAGCGCATCGTGGGTACCCGGCTGGCCACCACGAGCTGGGTGATGCCGCCGAACAGGAACGCCACGCCGACGAACGCCGCCACCGCGACCAGGCTGCCCACCCTGTACGACAGCACGAACATGCCGAACCAGATCCACAGCGCCCCAAGGGCCAAGAGCCACCACCAGGCCGCCGACGCCTCCCGGGCGCCGGCCCGGACCGTGTCGCGCAGCGGGTCCGGGGTCTTCACATCTGTAGTCATTGCAAACCTTTCTTTGGGTGATGCCGCGCGGGCAAGGCGTCAACCGTTCCTGCCCGCGCGGCGCGAGTGTTGTCAGGAGAACTGGGGCTTGATTCCCACCAGTCCGATTGGGGTTACGAGTTGGCTGCGCCCTTGGCGAGCTTGTCGGCGTGGGCGCGGGCGTGGATCGCGTCGAGCATGGCCAGCTCCGCGTTCTCGACCGCCCAATCGGCGTAGTCGAGGGCTTCGGCGGCGTCCGCTTCTGCCAAGGCCGCGTCGGCGTCGGCGACCTTGGCGTCCACCTGGCGGGTCCGCTTGTCGATGTTCGCCTTGACGTCGCTCATCTTGGCCGCGGCGTCAGCCTTCAGCTGCGCCCACTTCGCCCGGGCGCTGTCGGCGGCCTGCGAGTCCTCCTGGCGTGCGTTCTCGACTGACTGGTCCAGGTCGGCCTGAGCCCGATCGATCCGCTGCCTGAGCTGTGCATCGGACTCGGCCGCGGCGGCCTGCACCGCCGACCTGGCCGTCGCGACCCGCTGTTGCAGATCATCCAGCCGCGCGGAGTAATCCGTGTGCTGCGTCATGAGTAACCACCTTGGGTTCTGGGCCCGGTGAGGGCACTTGGTATGTTCCTGCACTACTGACGATATCGTCAGTGATGCGGAGAAGCAAGTCTCCGTGACGAAATCCTCAGTTAGCAGCTTCTCCGCGATCGAACCGTGGACAGCGTGTCGAGCACGATGAGCAGTGGCACGCCACCGTGTCCGCCACCAGCGCATACTGCTCCGAGCCGATCACTCTCGGCGCGACGATGTCGGATCCGGGAACCGGACGCCGAGCGGCTCGTCGCTGCGCTTCGTGCCGCAACATGTTCAGCGGTGACGGCTGCTTCGGACCGCGGTACTCCGAGCCGCCTAACCCACGTCCGTCGCTTGCCTCGCGGCGGGTTGACCCCTCGTCGTCCGCGCTGCCATGATCGAACATGGCGTCCGGCGCCGTGGCTGGGCTATCGGGTCGACGAACCCTCCAGGGTGGACCGTCAGCGAGAATCCTCGAGCTCGGAACGTTAGTGAGTGAGCGTGGGGTGGACCGTTGGCGGGACTCTGCGCGCTGCTGGCACCCCCCGCGGCGGCCGGTTGACCACTGTCGTCGCGGTGAAGGAACTCGGCGACGAGCGCGGCGATCTCGGTGGGCCGCTCCAAGGGGAACAGGTGCCCCCCGCCCCGGATGATCTCCAGCCGGGCATCCGGGATGAGCCAGGTGAGAATCCTGCCATTGACCACGGGAACGATCGGGTCGTCGTCGCCGATCAGCACCAGGGTGGGCTGGCGCAGCCGCCATAGCCACGGGAGGCCGGTCCAGAAGCTGATCGCGTAGAGCTGGTACAGGTAGCCCCGCAGGGATGGGGCCTCGGAGAACCGCGCAATCGAACCGTGCAGCAGCCCCTCGGGGTCGTGGCGGGCCTGCCCGCCGTACAACGTTCCGGCGATTCGTCGGTAGTAGTCCGGCGATTGGTAGCGGCGCGGGGTCGCAAGTGCGAGCAGGGGCAGGGGTGACCCTGGAACGCCGCCGAGGAACGGCACGCCGGCCGCAGTGGAGGCGAGAACGAGCCGGCGTATGCGCTGGGGGGCCCGGTGGGCGAGCTGCTGGGCGAGGACACCGCCGAAGGACACGCCGAGAACGTCGACCCGGTCGTAACCGAGCGCGTCCAGCATCCGCTCCACCGTGAGCGCGAACCCGGGCATCCTGCGTGGCCGCCGATAATGCGAGGACTTCCCGGTGCCGGGCGCGTCCACGGTGAGGGTCTGCACACCGTGAGGGTTGAGTGCGTCTTCGATGGGAACGGACAGTTCCAGGCTCGCCCCGATGCCGGTGAGCAGCAGCAGCGGTGTCCCGCTTCCCCGCACGGAAGTCCGCAACCGCAGACCGTCGACATCGACGTACCGAATCCATGGATCGTTCTCATCATCTGAAGGCGATGACACGGCGATGTCCCTCCTCAACGATGAGCGTCTGGATTGCCCCCGATGCCCCTCAAGCACGCGAATGCCTACACGTCCGCCCACGCCCCTTGCGGAGCCGATGAAGTTGGTCGGCAGCACAACCGTGACGTCATGACGCCGTGGGGGCCGCGAGGTCGGGTAGCGGCAGCCTGCAGATGCGACGAGCCGCCGCGGCCCGCACGCCGAACATGCGCAGAAGCTCTTCGGTCATCCGGTCGGTGGTCTCCTCGACATCGCGCTCCGGCTGGTCGTGCAGCAGCTGGCCTAGGGCGATGAGGGCTCCGGCAGTCATCGTGACCGCGACGTCGAGGTCCTCGACGTCGAAGCGGCCGGCATCCACGGCGGCCTTGATGTCGCGCCGGGCACGTGGAGCCAGGCCGCTGTCGGCGCTGAGCAGCCGGAGCACGTTGTTGAGGAAGATCCGGTTGAGCTCCGGCTCGCTGCGTTGAAGCCGTCCGGTGAGCCGGAAGCTGCAGGCGAACACCTCTGCGGGGTCCTCGATGCCTCTGGTCAGGTCGTCGAGCAGCTGACCGTAGCCGTCCATCACTGCCTCGACAGCAGCTTCGAACAACTGTTCCTTGGTCTCGAAGTGGTTGTAGAAGGAACCCATCCCGACGTCGGCGGCCTGGGTGATCTCCAGGATCGGCACGTTCGTCCTGCCTTGGGCGATGAGCGTCTGCGCAGCCCGGATGAGAGCTGCCCGGGTCCGGGCCTTGCGGCGGTCCAGTCGGTTGGGCTCCTGAGTTGCTGCGTTGCTCACGACCACTCCTCGGCGTCCTCGGCGGGTTGTGCACATCCATCCTAGCGCGGTTCAGTCAGAAATGACGATTTCCTCATTTGCGCTTGACTGAGCATAGGTTCGTGAGTGACGATATCGTCAGTAACGCACTGAGGAGCAGAGATGACCAGTCACCATGGGACCCACAACGACCTGCACAGCGAGCAGGGTGCGCTGGGCGGCGAGCACCCGGGTCGTGCGAAGAACCCCGTCATCAAGGTGCTCGACCTGGCCTGGCTCGAGTTCTGCAAGCCCGACCTGGCGGCCTCGGAGCGGTTCGCGCATGCGTTCGGGTTCACGACCGTCAGCCGGACGGCGGACGAGCTCCAGCTGCGCGGGACCGACGCCGGCGCGCCCTGCGTGATCGTGCGCCGTGGACCGCGGTCGAGGTACCTGGGTGCGGCCTTCCGGGCCGCGGATCCCGGCGACGTGGTGCGGCTGGCCAACGCCACCGGGGCGAAGGTCGAGAAGCTGCCGGAGAGCATCGGCGGGCTCACCGTGGACCTGACCGACCCGAGCGGGGTCAAGGTCCGGGTCGTCGCCGACACCCACGAGCTCGCATCCCTGCCGCCCCAGCCGACGCAGGTGTTCAACTTCGGTCACGAAACTCCCCGGACGAACGGCACGCAGCGCCCGCCTCGTGAGCCCGCGAGGATCCAGCGACTGGGCCACGTGGTGCTCCAGACCACGACGTACCTCGAGACCCTGAACTGGTACCTGGAACACCTCGGTCTCATCGTCAGCGACTTCAAGTACTACGAGGGCCAGCGTGAACGGGGGCCCACGATGAGCTTCATCCGCTGTGACCGTGGCGCGACCCCGACCGACCACCACACCTTGGCGATGACGCTCGGTCCGCGGAACCGGTACGTGCACTCGGCCTACCAGGTCGGAGATCTCGACGCCTTGGCGGCGGGCGGGGAGTACCTCCGCGAGCAGGGCTTCCAGCACTCCTGGGGGATCGGCCGGCACATCGAGGGCAGTCAGATCTTCGACTACTGGCGCGACCCGGACGGCCTCCTGGTCGAGCACTTCGCCGACGGTGACCTGTTCGACTGCACCCTGGAGCCGGGCTGGTCACCGATGACGGCATCCGGGCTGGCGCAGTGGGGACCGCCGGCCACCAAGGACTTCCTCGGCCTCACCCCCGGGCCCGAGGCCCTGCGCGAGCTGGTGTCGACGGCTCGCGCGCTGCGCGACAGACAACGAGTTCGACCTGACCCGCCTTCGCGGCCTCCTGAAAGTAGCCACCTCATGAGCATCACCATCCTTCGGACCGCCGACGCCTGGTGGGTCCGCACGCCCAGCGGCGCCGCCCGCGTCGACACCGACGCCACGACCACCCGCGAGCTCCTCGCAGAACCGGAGAAGCTCCACACAGCGTCGAGCAGCAAGAAGACCGTCGATGAGGCCACGCTCGCTCTGCTCTCCCCCGTGACAGCCCCCTGCCGCGTGGTGGCCCAGATGACGAACTTCGGCAGCCACGTAAAGGACGCGGGCTTCAACCCTGAGACCATCCCGCTGACCTTCTTCCGCAAGACGTCGGGCTCGATCAGCGGCCCGTTCGACGACATCGTCCGGCCGGATCACGTGCGCTGCCTGGACTACGAGGTCGAGATCGGCCTGGTGATCGGCCGAGAGCTGCCCGTGGGCACGCAGGTCACCGAGGACGAACTGGACCTCGTTCGTCGCCGGCCTCGTGGTGACCAACGACGTGTCGGCCCGCGATGTGCAACTGCCGAAGACCCAGTTCTTCGAGTCCAAGTCCTACCCGACGTTCACGCCGGTCGGACCTTCGCTCGTGCTCCTGGACCCCGACGAGCTCAAGCGGTTCGGCGACCTGCGCCTCCGCCTGTGGGTCAACGGCGAGCTGCGCCAGGACGCGGTGGTCGATGACGACATGATCTACTCCCCGCTGGTGGCGCTGCAGGCGTTGAGCCGGTTCCAGCGCCTCGACGCGGGCGACCTGCTCCTGACCGGGACCCCGGAGGGCACCGCGCTGAGCGCGCCGCCGAAGCCGATCGAGATCATCGCCGCACTTCTGCCGCCCGCACTGAAGTGGAAGCTCTTCTTCCAGCGCCAGGCCAAGAACCCCAAGTACCTCAAGCACGGCGACATCGTCGAGCTCGCGATCGGGACCGACGACGGTGCCATCGACCTCGGCCGCCAGCGCACCGTCGTCCGGAGCGCCTGATGGGTGACCTTCTTTGGCCGACGTACGACGGCCCACGCGACCTCGCGGCGATCGAGGACATCCCCCTGACCGACCGTGGCCTGCCCGGCACGACCTACGAGCTTCTGGTGCGGGCCGCCCGCCTGTGGCCGGACCGGGTCGCCCTGTCCGTGCTGCCGGACGGTGATCGGTGGGAGCAGCCGACGGAGCGCACCTTCGCCGAGCTGCTGGCCGACGTGCACCGCTACGCCAACGTGTTCCACGCACTCGGCGTGCGCCGCACCGACGGGGTCGCCCTACTGGCCCCGAACTGTGACCAGCTCATCACCGCGACGCTGGCGGCAGAACTCGCCGGCATCGCCGCGCCGATCAACAGCGGCCTGTCCGGGGAACACATCGCCGAACTGTTACGCAGGTCGGGTGCACGCGTCCTGGTGGCCGCCGGCTCGGACCTCGCACCCGAGGTCTGGGACAACGCGCGGGACATCGCCCTCGAGGCCGGGATCGAGAACCTGCTCGCCCTACGCCCCACCGGGGGCAGCGCGGCCGAGGCGGAGCTGCGCCCGATCGACGGCGTGCGGGTCGGCCACCTGTCCACGCTGGCGGCGGAGCAGCCACACGACCGCTTTGTGGGCGCGCCACCCTCGGCCACCGACCTCGCCGCTCTCTTCCACACCGGTGGTACGACGGGCACGCCGAAGCTCGCAGCGCACACCCACGCCAACGAGGTCACCGACGCCTGGATGATCGCCGCGATCGGGGTTCTGGACTCTGAGTCGGTGGCCTTCGCCGCGTTGCCCCTCTTCCACGTCAACGCCCTGGTCGTCACCCTGCTCGCGCCGCTGTTCAAGGGGCAGCGGGCGGTGTGGGCGGGACCCCTCGGATACCGCGACACCAAGCTGTTCGCCAACTTCTGGAAGGTGGTCGAGCGGTACCGCATCAGCTTCATGAGCGGCGTACCGACGATCTATGCGGTCCTCGCCGACCGCCCCGTTGACGCCGACATCAGCAGCCTTCGATTCGCCCTCGTCGGCGCGTCCCCCCTGCCGAAGGCGGTCCGCGAGAGGTTCGAGTCAGCCACGGGGGTGCCCCTCCTCGAGGGCTACGGCCTGACCGAGGCGACCTGCGCCAGCGCCCGCAGCTTCGTGGACCACCCGGTCCCCGGATCAGTCGGCCAGCGTCTGCCCTACCAGCAGGTGAAGACCATCCAGGTCAATGCCGACGGTGAATGGGCCGATCTGCCGACCGGTGAGGTCGGGGTGCTCGCCATCGGCGGCCCGACCGTGTTCCCCGGCTACGTGGTCGACCGGGGTCCCGCCGGGCCCGTGCTGGACGGGCTGGGCAAGCTGCGCCAGGGCTGGCTGGACACCGGCGACCTCGCCTGGGTCGACGACGACGGTTTCGTCCACCTCGCCGGCCGCGCCAAGGATCTGATCATCCGAGGCGGTCACAACATCGACCCGGCCGTGATCGAGAACGCGTTGATGGCACACCCGGCGGTCACGGCCGCGCAGGCGGTGGGTCGTCCCGACGTGCACGCCGGAGAGGTGCCGGTCGCGTTCGTCACCCTCGCCCCCGGCGCCGATGCGACCCCCGAGGAACTGTGTGCCTGGGCGGCCCGAGCGCGTGCCCGAGCAGGCCGCGGCCCCCAGGTCCGTCACCGTGCTGGACGCACTCCCTGTCACGCCCGTGGGCAAGCCGTTCAAACCGGCCCTGCGCGCCGAGGCCGCCCGTGAGGCCGTCGCCGACGCGCTCCGGGGCACCCCCGCCGTCACCGACGTCCACGGAGTCGTCGAGGACGGAACAGTCGTCATCGTCGTCGACCTGGACCCGAGCGCCGACCAGGCCTCGGTCAAGGAAGTCACTCAACCGCTTCGCACTCACCTGGAGATTGGAACTGTCATGACCCCAACACCGATTCTTGCGGGCCTCCTGATCGTCGCCTTCGCGGCCCTCGGCTCGGCCAAGCTCGCCGCCGTGCCCGCCATGCGCGACAAGGCCGCACACGTCGGCTTCAGCGTCGCGGCATACCGGCGGATCGGCCTGCTCGAGATCCTCGCCGTCCTCGGGCTGCTCGTCGGCGCGTTCGTCCCGGTGATCGGCGCCCTCGCCGCCGCGGGACTCCTGATGCTCCTCGGCGGGGCAGTCGTGGCGCACCTGCGCAACGGGGACGGCGTGCGCGAGATCGCCCCGGCCCTCGTCCTGGGTCTGGTGACCCTGACCTTCCTCCTCCTCGTGCTCGGAGAGCTCCGATGAACTTCTCCCCACACACGAGCGCCGACCCTGTCCCGGTCGTCATCGTGGGGGCCGGCCCCGTCGGCGTCACCGCCGCCACCCTTCTCGGGCAGTACGGCGTCGACTGCCTCGTCCTGGACCGCTGGGACGGTGTGTACCCCCAGCCGCGGGCCGTGCACCTCGACGACGAGATCTACCGGGTCCTGGTGCGGCTCGGGATCGCCGAGCCCTTCGCAGCCGTGTCCCGGCCCACCCGCGGGCTGCAGCTCATCGACCGCAACCACCGGGTGTTCGCGGTGTTCGACCGGGCCGGCGACCGCGGCCGGCACGGCCACCCGAGGGCCAACATGTTCGACCAGCCCGAGCTCGAGCAGCTGCTGCGCACCAACCTCAAGGACCAGACCACGGTCAACCTGCGCGGCAACGTCGAGGTCACCGACGTCGCCCAGGACGGCCAGGGCCGCGTCCGGGTGGACTTCACCGACCGGCTCACCGGCGAGCACGAGTCCGTGCTGGCCACCTACGTCCTGGGCTGCGACGGAGCCAACAGCGTGGTCCGCACGGCGATCGGCTCGACCATGGAGGACCTCGAGTTCGAGCAGCGCTGGCTGGTGATCGACGTGGCCAGCGAGGTCGAGCTCGACCAGTGGGAAGGCGTGCACCAGGTCTGCGACCCCCAGCGCGCTGCGACCTACATGCGCATCGGCGAGACCCGCTACCGCTGGGAGTTCCGCCTCCTCGAGGGCGAGACCGCCGCTGACTTCGAGTCCATCGAAGCCCTCCAACCCCTCATCGGACCCTGGGTCCAGGGAATCCCGTGCGACCAGCTGGAGCTGGTGCGCGTCGCGGAGTACCACTTCCGGGCGCAGCTGGCCGACCGCTGGCGAGACCGCAACGTCTTCCTCCTCGGCGACGCCGCCCACCTGACCCCACCCTTCATCGGACAAGGGCTCTGCGCCGGCTTCCGCGACTCCATGAACCTCAGCTGGAAGATCGCCGGCGTCCTCTCCGGCGACCTGCCCGAGTCCGTGCTCGACACGTATGAGGTGGAGCGCAAACCGCATGCCCGCGCGCTCATCAAGCTCGCCAAGCTCATCGGCGTCTCCATGACCCAAGGTGGCAAGGCCGGGGACCTGCTCCGCAAGGCCATCGCCCCACGGCTGCACCGGATCCCCGGCCTGCGCGACCGGCTCCTCGACAGCGAGACACCACCGCTGCGCCGGTCCGCACTGGTGGAAGGACGCGGACTCCGCAAGTCACTCAACGGACGGCTGTGCCCGAACGCGCTCCTGGCCGATGGCACCCGGTACGACGACGTCACCCGTGGCGGGTTCGTGTTGGTGACCGGCGTACCGCTCTCCCCCCAACAGCGAGCTTCGCTGGCGGACCGCGGCACCGAGGTGCTCGAGGTACAACCCGGCTCGCCCCTGTACAAGTGGCTCGCAGACGGCACCGCTGCGGCCGCACTCGTGCGGCCGGACTTCACCGTGATGCGGGCCGGCCGCGACGTCGCGGGCCTCTGCGAAGCAGCACCGAGGTTTCTAGTTGCCTGAGGAACACCGCCGCCCCTATCTCTACCGACACCTGAATGCAGGAGCGTGATGAAGCGAGAGATCCATCGACGGCGACCCCGAATCCTTCCGCGACTCGGTGCGGAGCTTTCTGGACCGCGACGTGACGCCCAGCTGGGACAAGTTCATCGAGGCCAAGCAGTTCCCCCGGGAGATGTGGCTGGCCTTCGGCCGGCAGGGGCTGCTCGGCCTGGAGATCCCGAGGAGTACGGCGGTTCCGCGGCCGCGGATTGCCGGTACAACGCGGTGCTCTGCAAGGAGCTCGGCAAGGCGGCGATGTCGCTGGGTTCCTGCCACGGCATCCACGCCGACATCGTCGCGCCGTACCTGGTCGAGCTGACCGTCGAGGAGCAGCGCGAGCGCTGGCTGCCGGGCTTCGTGTCCGGCGCCCCACTTGGTCAGGTCTGAGTGAGGGGAAAAGCGAATGCTGGGTGGATGAGTCGCCGAAGCAACGGTGGGGACAAAGGCGCAGGGCAGCAGGGATATTCCGCCGTTGATACCCCGCCCGGTTCTCACGATGGCGAGGCGGATCACCGAGGCGTTGAGCGGCTGCGCGAAGCTGTCTACGGCACGATCATCGTGCTCAGCGTTCTCGCCGTGCTCAGCGAGAAGGAGCCCGACGCCGCCGACGCGGCCTTGAGCGTCGCGGGCACCTCGTCAGTCCTCTTCTTCGCTCATGTCTATGCCGGCTCGATGGCCGAACGCATTCGACTGGGGCGCCTAGCCGGCTTAGACAATCTTCGGATGCTGGCTGTGGACAGCTGGCCGCTGATCGCCGTCACGTTGTGGCCAGTGCTGCTGCTGGGGATGGCCGGGGTCGGCGTCCTGGAAACGGCGGATGCCATCCTGCTCGCCATGTGGTTGTCCGTCGCGGCGTTGGCCGTCTGGGGCTGGACGGCGGGCCGAATCGGGCACAGCTCGAAAGGCCGTCGACTGTTATCGACCGCGCTGGACGTCACCGTCGGGGTTGCCATCGTGGCGCTGAAGGTTGCCTTCCACTGATCTGCAGGCACATCTGTTTCATGCTAGGCGTTCTTCTTGCAGGGATCACGCGCCGCCTTGACTGCCACCTGGCGGCCCGCGATGGACAGCAGGATCGCGGCGCCTACCCATGGCGATGGCGGCCATCCAATTTGATCGAGTTGAAGCCGAAGGCGTCACCGAGAACGCCAGGCGAGCCCGGATCCCAACGCACCATGCCTCGATGGTTACCCAGGGCGCATCAGCTCACCGTTTGTCGCGGGGCTATCTACGGACTGCGGTTGCTTGCGCAGCCGTGAGGCCGGGCCTGGTCGTGCCGACGATCTTCTTGGCGCCCCCGCTGCCGGGTGTTGTCTACGTGAACCCCGCGCGCATCCGGACATGGTCGAGTCGGCGCCTGCCTTCACGGCCGACGCTCGGCGTGCCTGGCGAGGTGAGAGTAGTCGGTGAGGGCGGTCCCGGCAGACGTTGGTTGGACGTGAGCTTCTGGCTTCCCCGCCGAGTGGAGTCCCCTCGGCTTCGCAAGGTCGAGACGCTGACGCCGTACACCCATATCCACAGCGTGCGGTTGACCTCCGCGCAGGAAATTGATGACCAACTCACCGATTGGCTCCGACAGGCCTACGAGGTCGGCTGCCAGCAGCATCTCCGACGCTTTCGGGACCTTTCGGGGCCATGAATTCACCGAGGACATTTTCGTCACGGTGCCGCCGGTCGGGTCGGTATGGATGTGTCGGCCGATGTGGCGGTCGCCGACGAGCCTGGACTCGCGCAGGCCGATGAGCCTGCTGAAGCATAGACAGGCTGACAGTTTCGTAATACGATTGCTGCGGTGGAGATCCACCGCTCGGCCCGTAGGCACCGGGTCAGCGACGACGACATCACGCACGCGATGGCACACGCGCTGGTCAGCTATCCGATTGACGACGACAAACCGGCTCGCGAGTTGCTTCTCGGTTTCGATACCGCTGGACGACTTCTGGAGATCGTTGTGTTGCTCCTCGACGACGGCACCGAACTCGTGATTCACGCGATGAAAGCTCGACCCCAGTACTTCGACCTACTGCCGTGAGGAGGAATCCATGACGACCAAACCCCAGCGGACCTCCAAGGGCCGCCAAGTCACCGATGCACAGATCGACGAACTGGCCCGCGAGGCCGAGCACGGCTATGACGCGGCCGCGCTCAAGCGCACCGGTGGTCGCAGACCGTTGGGCTCCGCCGCCGCAAAGGTCGTCCCGGTCCGCCTCGACCCGGAGCTCGAAGCGGCGCTGAAGGCACGAGCCACGGCCGACCACACCAACGCCAGTGAAGTGATCCGCGAGGCGCTTCGAGCCTGGCTCAAGACCGCCTAGGTCAAGGCCCGACTCGGCGCCAACCGCAAAGGATGCGCTCGAGGCCACCGCGACCACTTCACCGTCAACCCGATGGTGGTTGTTGAGCCACTTCGCGCGCCGAAAGCCAGCGGCTCGATTGGAGCTGACACGAGCCTACGGAGTTCGGACCGGTTCCCAGGCGCGGAGCAGTCAACGCGAGCGACCTGACCTACGCATTCGGCCTGACCTACGCACCCCCGATGCGTAGGTCACCGCCGCCGATCAGACGGGACGGTCGCCCTGCGCCTAACCTGCGACGCCACGCCGACGGCCCAAGGCGGCAAGAATCTGTTGGCCTGCAACGGTTTTCGTCCGCCACAGCGCCGTGGCAGCCCATAGCAGTAACGCCTTCGAGTGCGCGGCTGCTCGACCCGAGACGACGATCGTTTGCGTACCAGGTGTTCCTGAATGCGCACGCGGCGATCATCAGCATCGGTCCGAAGATCGTTGATCATGCCCCTGACCTGCGCAAACCTCTGAGCCGCCTTGGGGAATCTGGGGAATCGAACCCCAGACCTACGCATTACGAGTGCGTCGCTCTGGCCAACTGAGCTAAGGCGGCGTGCGCCAGGTCCTTCAGGCGCGAACAGCGAGTGTACCTGCGGTCCAAGGCCGGTCAGCAGGTACGACCGTCCTCCGGCACGGTGCCGGAGATCAGGTACTCCTCGATCGTGGCGTCGATGCAGTCGCTTCCCCGGTTGTATGCGGTGTGCCCGTCGCCGTCAAAGCTCAGCAGCACCCCTGACTCCAGCTGCTCGGCCAGCTCGACGGCCCACGCATACGGAGTCGCGGGGTCGCGGACGGTGCCGACGACCAGGATCGGTGCGGCTCCAGCAGCGCGCAGTGCGGCAGGAGCGGGACCTCGAGCATCGGCCGGCCAGAACGCGCAGCTGAGCGAACTCCACCCGATCCACTCCCCGAAGAACGGGGACTCCGCCGCGAATCGATCGGCGTCCTGGGCAATCTCGGTGACCGATCTGGTCAGCGGCCGGTCGTAGCAGTTGACCGCAGGGCTGGACTCGTTTTGGTTGCCCTCGTACGAGCCGTCCGGCTCGCGGTCGAGGTAGATGTCACTGAGCTCCAGCAGGACGCCGCCCTCACCCTCGAATGCGCTTGCCAGGCCTACCCGCAACGCCGGCCAGCCGAACTCGTCGTCGTACAGCGTCACGAGAATCCCGAGGAAGCCGAGCGCCTCGGTGAGCTGCCGCGAGCCGACGTCGAGCGGTTCGGCGTCGAGCTGGTCGAGCAGCCCCTGCATCTGCGAGCGCGCCTCGGCGGGATCGTCGGAGACAGGACAGTCGTCCTGCTCGGCGCAGTCGGCGAGGAAGGCGTCGAGCGCGCCCTCGAAGCCGAGCGCCTGCTGCCGCCCGATCTCGACGATGTCCGCCGTCGTCGACAGCGCGCCGTCCAACACCAGGCGACCAACGCGGTCCGGGAACAACTCGGCGTACACCGCACCCAGGTACGTGCCATACGACGCGCCAAGGAAGTTGAGCTGCTCGTCGCCGACCAGCGCGCGGATGACGTCCATGTCCCAGGCGGCGTCGGCGGTGCCAATGTGCGGGAGCAGCCGTGCCGACTTGGTGGCACAACCGTCGACGAAAGCCTGCGTCTGCTCTGTGGTGCCCTGGATCTCGACCAGGTCGTCCGGGGATGCCTCGGATGCGAGGTAGACGTCGAGCTCGCGGTCGGTGAGGCAGTCCACCGGCGTCGAGTCGGCCACGCCTCGCGGGTCGAAGCCGATGATGTCGTATGCGTCCAGCAGCGGCTCGGTGAACACCGTCTCAGCCATGCGCGCATACGAGACCCCGGAACCGCCGGGGCCACCCGGGTTGATCAAGAGTGAGCCGACACGCGCGCTCTGGTCACGAGCCGGCAGCCGGACCAACGCGAGGGTGATCGACTCCCCAGCCGGGTCGTCGTAGTCGAGCGGGACCTCGATGTCGGCACACTCGAAGCCATCGCCGCACCCCTGCCAGTCGACCGCCTGCTCGTAGTAGCGAGTCAGATCCGTGCCGGCATCCGACGGGGCCGGGACCGGCGATGGCGGCGCAGCTGAGTCGTTGTCTTCGCTGAAGAGGCCGCCGCAACCGCCGACCAGTAGCGCCAGCGCAGCCACCACCGCGGCGAGGCGGAACGGGCGAGGCGCGCGGCGAGTCACTCGCCAGACGGTACGTCACCCAGGACATCGCTCCGACCGCTGCCCGTCGTGCCATCCCCGTATGCGCCATCGAACGCCTGCCGCGACACGCACGTGCTGGCATGAGGGCAGGCCACCCGACGGCCGTCCGCGTGCAGCTTGACCACGACGTTGCCGCGCGGCACCTCGTGCGCGACCACGCGGCCGGGGCCCTCGTCGGTTTCGACCTGGGCGCCGATCGCGGGCGCCTCGGCCTTGAAGTCCATGTACAGCGGATGCTCGTACTTGAGGCAGCACATCAACCGGCCGCAGGCGCCCGAGATGCGCAACGGGTTGACCGGCAGGTCCTGGTCCTTGGCCATCCGCACCGATACGGGCTCGAAGTCCTTGAGGAACGTCGAACAGCAGGTCTCCCGGCCGCACGGGCCGATCCCGCCCTGCACTCGCACCTCGTCGCGCGCACCGAGCTGGCGCAAGTCGATGCGACAGTCCAGGGTCTTGGCGAGGTCACGCACGAGCTGCCGAAAGTCGACGCGGTGCGGGGCAGCGAAGTAGATGGTCGCGGACCGGGTGCGCTCGACCCAGTCGACGCCCGACACCTTCATCGGCAGCGTGTGGTGCCGGATCATCCGCTGGGCGGCCAGCCGGATCTCCGCCCGCTTGGCTCGCGAGCGCTCGTCCCGCTCGATGTCCGCGGCCGTTGCCTGACCGACGCACGGCAGCAGTCCGCCGATCTCCTCGTCCACCCACTGCGGTGGCCAGATAGTCTCCGCGACCTCGTTGCCTTGGTCGCTCGGGACCAAAACCCGGTCGCCGACAGCCGGCCGGTGGTCGCCGGCGTCGAGGTAGTACAGCCGGCCGTAGCGGGTGAAGGTGACGGCCATGACCCAGGGCATGCCATGACGCTAGCCCGTGCGCAAGGCGACCGCCATTGCCTCCACGGCGAGCAGCGGCGCGGCGCTGTTGCCGATCGCTGTGCGCGCGGCCAGCACGGCGTCGATCCGGCGCAGCGTCGATGCCGCGGTGGAACGCGCGGCGATCTGGGTGATCTCGCGCTCGAGATCGACGTTGACGATGGGCGAGCTGGTGCGCAGCTGCAGCGTGAGCACGTCGCGGTAGAACGACAGGACGTCCTGCAACGCCAGGTCGAGCACGTCGTTGGTAGTGCGCCGGAGACGACGGTGCTGCGCCTTCTCGAGGTCCTTGAGCACGGCTGCCCCGCCGCGGGGTACCCGGCCCACTGTGCCGGCGCCCATCGCCAGCTCCCACTCACCGCGCTCGCGTTCGAACGCCGATGCCGTCGCCGCTCTGGCTTCGTCATCGGCGGCCTCGACCAGGTTGGCGGCCGACGTCAGCGCGCTCGCGAGGTCACCGACCTGGGCGGGCAGCCGAAGCACATCGGCGCGTCGGATCCGAGTGGACTCATCGGTGGCGAGGCGGCGGGCGCGACCGATGTGGCCTTGGCTGACCCGTGCGGCGAACGCCGCCATCGCCGGGTCGACGCCTTGCCGTTTCAGCAGCTCGGCGACCGCGTCGATCGGCGGTGTGCGCAGCATGACGTGATGACAGCGGCTGCGGATCGTGGGCAGCACGTCGGACAGCGTCGGCGCGCAGAGCATCCACACCGTGCGCGGGGTCGGTTCCTCCAGCGACTTCAGCAAGGCGTTGGCGGGCCGCCACTGCAGGTCGGTGCCCTCGAGCCGATCGGCGTCTTCGACGATCACCACCTGCCAGCGGCCCTGCGAGGGAATCAGTGCCGAGTGAGCGACCACCTCCCGGATGTTGTTGACCAGATGGTGCGCACCGGGCGGGTCCACGAGAGTCACGTCCGGGTGGGTTCCCGCCAACGTCGTACGGCACGCCGCACACTCGCCGCATCCCGCACGCTCACATTGCAACGCCGCCGCGAAAGCGAGGGCCGCCGTCGACCGACCCGACCCCGGTGGCCCGGTGAACAGCCAGGCGTGCGTCATGCCCTGCCCGGCGACCGCGGCGCTCAGCTCGCCGACCACCTTCTCCTGACCGACCAGGGTGTCGAACACGCTCACTGCTGCATCGCCTTCTCGACGACGGCACGCACGAGGTCGTGCACCGTGCCCGGGTCAGCGGCCGCGTCGATGACCGCATACCGCCCAGGCTCTCGGGCGGCCAGGTCAAGAAACGCCCGACGCACCCGGGAATGAAAGTCGGCCGATTGAGCCTCGAGCCGGTCCTGACCGCCGACGATCCGGTTGAGTCCGTCGCCGGCGGCAACGTCGAGGACGACCGTGATGTCGGGCAGCAGGCCGCGGGTTGCGAATCCGTTGATCGCGCGCACCGCCTCGGCCATCCCCCGACCGACGCCCTGGTAGGCGAGGGAGGAATCCACGAACCGGTCGGTCACCACGATGGCTCCACGGCGGAGGGCCGGCTCGATGACCTCGGCGACGTGCTGGGCGCGGGCGGTCGCATACAGCAGGACCTCGGTCTCGTCGGCGAGGTGCGTGTTGGTCGGGTCGAGCACGATCTCGCGCAGCTGCTCACCGACGTGCGTCCCGCCCGGCTCGCGGGTGAGCACGACCTCGCGACCAGGCGCGGTCGAACGCAGATGGTCGGCGAGCAGCCGCGCCTGGGTGGACTTGCCGCTGCCGTCCGGTCCTTCGAGCGCGACCAGGAACCCCGGTGCGTTGGGTCGGTCGGCGCTCACGGCGCCCACCGTATGCGGCCGCACCGACCGTCCAGGCGCCCGCTTCACTTGTTGGGGTTTCGCTCCACGTATAACTGAAGCCCTTGCCCCACAGGTGGAGCCGGATGACTACGACTTCTTGGCGGCGGTCTTCTTGGCGGCCGTGTTCTTGGCCGGGGCCTTCTTCGCCGTCCGCTTCTTCGGCGCCGGGCCCTTGGCGCGCTTCTCGGCCAACAGCTCGGCGGCCCGCTCGACGGTGATGGCGTCGACGGTGTCGGCCTTGCGCAGTGTGGCGTTGGTTTCGCCGTCGGTGACGTACGGTCCGAAGCGGCCGTCGCGCACCACGATCGGCGCGCCGCTGACTGGGTCCGGGCCGAGCTCGCGCAGCGGCCCGGCCGGCGCCCGGCGGCCGCGGGTCTTCGGCTGCGCATACAGCGCGAGCGCCTCGTCGAGCCCCACCGTGAACAGCTGCGACTCCGACTCCAGGGAACGAGAGTCCTTGCCGCGCAACAGGTACGGCCCGTAGCGGCCGTTCTGCGCGGTGATCTGCTCGCCGGTCGCGGGATCGACCCCGACGACCCGCGGCAGGGTCAGCAGCTGCTGCGCATCCTCCAGCGTCACCGTCTCGAGCGACATGGTTGACAGCAACGACGCGGTGCGGGGCTTGGCCGACTTGGGGGCGTCCTCGGGCAGCACCTCCGTGACGTACGGCCCGTAGCGCCCCGACTTTGCAACGATCGGCCGACCGGTCTCCGGGTCCTCGCCGAGCAGCCGGTCGCCCGATGGCTGTGCCAACAGCTCGAGCGCCTTGTCCAGGGTGAGCTCGTCGGGGGCGATGTCGTCGGGCACGTTGCCGCGCTCGACACCCTCGTCGTTGCCACGTTCGACGTACGGGCCATAGCGCCCAACGCGGAGCACGATGCCGTCGCCGATCGGCAGCGAGTTGATGTCCCGCGCGTCGATGTCGCCGAGCCCGGACACCATCGGGTGCAGCCCGCGGAAGTCACGCTCGGCGTCGCCGTAGTAGAAGCCACCCAACGCGGCGAGCCGGTCGCCGTCGCCACCGGCGACGGCGTCGAGGACCTCCTCCATCCGAGCCGTGAAGTCGTAGTCGACCAGCTCCCCGAAGTGCCGCTCGAGGAGGGTGATCACGGCGAACGCAATCCACGACGGCACCAGGGCGGTCCCGCGTTTCCAGACGTAGCCGCGCTCGAGGATCGTGCTCATGATCGACGCGTACGTCGACGGCCGGCCGATGCCGCGCTCCTCGAGTGCCTTGACCAATGACGCCTCGGTGTAGCGCGCCGGTGGCTGGGTCTCGTGGCCCTCCGCCTCGAGCGAGCGCAGCGTCAGCGGGTCGCCGGCCGCGAGCGACGGCAGCCGACGCTCGCGCTCGTCCTCGCCGGCCTCCTCGTCACGGTCCTCTCGGTATGCGGCCAGGAACCCGGGCGCCGTGATGACCGTGCCGGTCGTCCGGAACTGCGCGTCCCGGCCGTCGGCGGCGGTCGCGCCGAGTACGACCACCACCGTGAAGCCGCGGGCGTCGGCCATCTGTGACGCGACGGTGCGCTTCCAGATCAGGTCGTAGAGCGCGAGCTCGTCCCTGGTCAGCTCACCGGCCAGCTCGCCCGGGGTGCGGAACCGGTCGCCCGACGGTCGGATCGCCTCGTGCGCCTCTTGCGCGTTTTTGACCTTGCGGTTGTACCGCCGCGGCGTCTCGGCCACGGTGTCCGCGCCGTAGATCTCGCGGGCTGCCGTCCTTGCCGCCTCGATCGCGCTCTCCGACAACGTGGTCGAGTCGGTCCGCATATAGGTGATGTGGCCGTTCTCGTACAGCCCCTGCGCGACCCGCATCGAGGCCTTGCTCGTCATACGCAGTTTCCGTGACGCCTCCTGCTGCAGCGTCGATGTCATGAACGGCGCGGACGGCGATCGCCGATACGGCTTCTCCTCCACCGACCGCACGGCGAACGCGGCGTCCTGTAACGCGGCGGCGAGCGAGCGCGCCTCGGCCTCGTCGAGCGCGAGTATCTGGGCGTTCTTCAGCCGCCCGTCGTCGCCGAAGTCGCGGCCGGTGGCCACCTTGCGGCCGTCGACGGTGACCAGCCGGGCGTCGAACGCGCCCGGGTCCAGCTCGGCGACCAGATCCCAGTAGGACGCCTTGACGAATGCGATCCGCTCGCGCTCACGCTCGACGACCAGCCGGGTCGCGACCGACTGAACGCGGCCGGCCGAGAGGTTCTGCGCAACCTTGCGCCACAGCACGGGAGAGACCTCGTACCCGTAGAGCCGGTCGATGATCCGACGCGTCTCCTGCGCATCGACCAGGCGCATGTCGATGTCGCGGGTGTCCTCGGCCGCCTGCCGGATGGCATCGCGGGTGATCTCGTGGAACACCATCCGCCGGACCGGGACCTTCGGTTTGAGCTCCTGGAGCAGGTGCCAGGCGATGGCCTCGCCTTCGCGGTCCTCGTCGGTGGCGAGCAGCAGCTCGTCGGCGTCCTTCAGCTTGCGCTTGAGCTCGCTGACCTTGGACTTCTTGCTGCTCGACAGCACGTAGACCGGCGCAAAGTCGTTCGCGATGTCCACGCCGAGCCGGCCGACCTCGGTGCCCTTGAGCGCCGCCGGCGCGGGGTTCTCCTTGCTCGGTAGGTCGCGGATATGTCCGACGGACGCCTCGACGTCGTAGTCGGGTCCCAAGTACCCCTGGATTGTCCTGGCCTTTGCAGGCGACTCGACGATGACCAGCCGTCGTCCGCCCCGCGCTGGGGCGTCAGAGGTGGTCGCGGTGTCGCTGTCGCTCAATCTGTCCTCATTTCGGTGTTGCGATCTCGGCACCCGATTCGAGGGTGCGTCGGCCGGAGTGTGACGGTATCCGCCCGCCTTCTGTCAAACCGACGGCCGCAGGAAGCCTTCTTCGATCAGCGAGCGGACCGCCCCGACCGCCCCCTGTCGCATGTCGTCCCGGCTCATCTCGTATGCGTCCGCCAGCCTGGTCCAGCACGAGCGCAAGCGGGCGGCTCGCCGTCGCACGAACCGAGCACGGCAGCGCCGACCGCGTCGATGGCGCCCGAGCCGCGCAGACCCTCGGTGAGCAGCACCCGCTGCTCACTCAGCCCCCAACCCTCGGTCCCGAATCGGGAGTCCCGGCGCAGCACCAGACGAGGGTCGGTGACCAGGGTTGCGGCCAGCAGTTGGTCGTCGTCGTGGTCACGCAGCCAGTCATGGCGTGCGAACCAGTCGACCACGGCGGCGCCCAGCGGCTGGTCGACCGGCCCGGTCAGCTCGTCGAGTCGCGCATACGGCTGGTCGTGCCCGGCCGCGTGCAGCACGATCCAGCCGAAGCCGATGCCCACCACGCCGTCTGCCGCGAACGCACTGAGCCAGGCATCGTAGAGGTCGCGGTAGTCCGGCGAGAACTGGTCACCGGAGTCGCGCAGCCACAGCTCGGCGTACTCGGCCGGGTCCTGCACGTCGCGCTGGACGACCCACGCATCGCAGCCGGTCGGCAGCACCCAGGACGCGACCCGCTCGCGCCAGTCCTGCCCGTCGACATGCAGCCAGTTGGCCAGCAGCTGGCACCACCCGCCATCGGACAGATGGGCCGGGGCCTGCCCAACGAGTCGGCGGCAGACCTCGTCGCCCGGCAGGCCGGAGTCGCGATAGGTGAAGCGTCGGCCGCCAACCGATGGGGAGACGACGAACGGCGGGTTGCTCACCACCAGCTCGAAGCGACGGCCGGCAACCGGCTCGAACAGCGAGCCCTCCACCAGCTCGACCTCGATTCCGGACAGCGCGGTGCTGAGCTCGGCGAAGGACAACGCGCGCGGGCTGCGGTCGGTGCCGGTCACCCGGTCGACATGCCGGGACAGGTGCAGCGCCTGCACGCCACAGCCGGTACCGAGATCGAGCGCGGTTGCGAACGGTTCGCGGACGGTGAGCCCGGCCAGCGTCGTCGACGCCCCGCCCACCCCGAGCACGTGCTCGGCCTGCATCGTCCGGCGCGCTCCCCCGAGGCCACCACCGAGGTCCGACACGACGTAGAAGTCGTCGTCGTCGGCCGCATACGGACGCACGTCCACCAGCGCACGGACATCGGTACCGTCGCGCTCCACCAGCCCGCCGGCGAAGCAGTCCTCGACCGGCAGCGCGCGAGCAGCCACGCCGGCATCGACTGGGTGTTGCAGGAGGAACAACCTGATGAGCGTCTCCAGCCTCGAGCCACCCAGGGTCACCCGCAGGGCCGGCACGCTCTCCTCGCGACCGAGTGCGGCATACGCCATCGGCCCCAGCGTCGCGAGCACGCCGTCGACGGTGTAGTCGGCGTCGATGAGCGCAGCCCGCAGCCGGGACACCCCTTCCGCATCGAGCCGCGGTGCGTGCGATCCCATGCTCACGCCCTCGACGCTACGCAACGATGTGCCGCCGCTTCGGAGAGACCGACGTCCCGGCACTTCGATCATGGGCGGCCATGCGCAACGATGTGCCGCCGCTTCGATCTATTCGAAGCGGCGGCACATCGTTGCGGATTGGGGATTACGGGGTGGTGGCGCCTTGGGCCTGCTCGGCGGCCACGGCGATCGAGCGCCGCTTGCTCACGATCACGGCGCCGACGACGATGGCCACCGCCGCGACGGCCAGCACGGCGCGCAGGAACGCGTTGGCGTCATCGCCGATCGACAGCTGCACGACCGCGGGTGCGATCAGCAGCGCCACCAGGTTCATCACCTTGATCAGCGGGTTGATCGCCGGGCCGGCGGTGTCCTTGAACGGATCACCCACCGTGTCACCGATCACCGTCGCGGAGTGCGCCTCGGACCCCTTGCCGCCGAAGTTGCCGTCCTCGACGAACTTCTTCGCGTTGTCCCAGGCACCACCGGAGTTCGCCAGGAACACCGCCATCAGGGTGCCGGTCGCGATCGTGCCCGCGAGGTATGCGCCCAGCGCGCCGATGCCGAGACCGAAGCCGACGGCAATCGGGGTCAGCACCGCAAGCAGCCCAGGTGTCGCGAGTTCGCGCAGCGAGTCCCGGGTGCAGATATCGACCACCCGGCCGTACTCGGGCTTCTCGGTGTAGTCCATGATCCCCGGGTGCTCCCGGAACTGCCGGCGCACCTCGAAGATGATCGCTCCTGCCGCCCGGGACACCGCGTTGATTGCGAGGCCGGAGAACAGGAACACGACCGAGGCGCCGATGAGCAGTCCGACGAGGTTGCGCGGGTTCGAGACGTCGAGGACCCCGATGTACTGCAGGACGTCGTTGGTCGTCTCGTCCAGCCCGCCAGCCTTCGTCGTGGCTTCAAGGATGGAGTCGCGGAACGCGCCGAACAACGCGGTCGCTGCGAGCACCGCGGTCGCGATCGCGATGCCCTTGGTGATCGCCTTCGTGGTGTTCCCGACTGCGTCGAGGCGGGTGAGCACCTGCGCGCCCTCGCCGTCCACGTCGCCGGACATCTCGGCGATGCCCTGCGCGTTGTCCGAGACCGGGCCGAAGGTGTCCATCGAGACAATGACCCCGACCGTGGTCAGCAGACCGGTGCCGGCGAGCGCGATCGCGAACAGCGACAGCAGGATCGAGCCGCTGCCGAGCAGGAACGCGCCATAGACGGCGGCGGCGATCAGCAGCGCGCTGTACACCGCTGACTCGAGGCCGACCGAGATGCCGGACAGGATCACAGTCGCCGGCCCGGTGAGCGAGGACTTCGCGACGTCGTCGACCGGGCGCCGGTTGGTCTCGGTGAAGTACCCGGTCAGCTGCTGGATCGCAGCGGCCAGCACGATGCCGATGATCACGGCGGCGATCGCGAAGATGCGCGGGTCCTTGTCGAGCACGTCAACCAGGTCGGGCGACGCCGGGTTGATGCCGGTGAGCTCGCCGATTGTGCCAGGCAGGTATGCATACGTCGCGATCGCGACCAGGACCGCCGAGATGCCGGCGGAGATGAAGAAGCCACGGTTGATCGCAGTCATCCCGCTGCGGTCGCCGGCCCGCGGTGACACCGCAAAGATGCCGATGACGGCGGTGAGCACACCGATCGCCGGAACGATCAGCGGGAACACCAGGCCCTCGACGCCAAACGCTGCCCGGCCCAGCAGCAACGCGGCCACCAGGGTCACCGCATACGACTCGAACAGGTCGGCCGCCATGCCGGCGCAGTCGCCGACGTTGTCGCCGACGTTGTCCGCGATCGTCGCCGCGTTCCGTGGGTCGTCCTCCGGGATGCCCTGCTCGACCTTGCCGACCAAGTCGGCGCCCACGTCGGCCGCCTTGGTGAAGATGCCGCCGCCGACACGCATGAACATGGCGAGCAGCGCCGCCCCGAAGCCGAAGCCTTCGAGGACCTTGGGCGCCTGGTCCTTGTAGATCAGCACCACCAGCGCGGCCCCGAACAGCCCGAGGCCGACGGTGAACATGCCGGCGACGCCCCCGGTCCGGAACGCGATCCGCATCGCGTTCTGCTCACCCGTGGCACGCGCGGCCGCGGCGACCCGGACGTTGCCCCGGACCGCCAGCCACATCCCCATGTAGCCGGTGATCGCAGAGAAGACGGCGCCGACCAGGAAGAAGATCGAGCGTCCGATCCGTTCTGAGCCAGTCTCCGCCGGGAGCAGGAACAGCACGAAGAAGACGATCACCGCGAACACGGCGAGCGTGCGGAACTGCCGGGTCAGGTACGCCGCGGCGCCCTCCTGGACCGCCGCGGCGATTTCCTGCATCTTCTCGGTGCCTTCGTCGGCAGCGAGGACCTGTCGGACCAGCACCGCCGCAACGGCGAGCGCAGCCAGCGCGATCAGCGCAACGACAACAACGAGGGTGTAGTTCGAACCCTCGAGTTCCAGCTCGCCGCCCACCGCAGCGAGGTGTTGCACGGACATCGATCCTCCTCAGGAGTGTGCGTCGGACCCGTGCGGGCTGCAGGCAGCCCACGCGGGAATGCCGACCGTTGGCAGGTCGGCGAACCGGGCACGTTGCGGTCGGACCTTAAGCGAGAAGGTGCTGAAGCCCGAACGTGGGGGGGACCAAACCACACAAATGGCTCACAGGTCCAGCAGAGACCTCTGCGGGACGTCGGGCGACGCCGGCTCGGCCGGCGCCACAGGCTCGACCGGCCAGCTCATGCGGACCGAGGTCCCGGCGTCGAGCGCACGCACCTCGACGTCGTCCACCAGGCCGCGGATCACCGCGAGTCCGAAGCCTTCGCCCAGGTCTGCGGGCTGGTCGTCCGCGCCGGCCTCGTCCGGGCCCAGCGCCGGGATCAACTCCTCCAGTCGCGGCGCAGCCTCCGGCGCGGACAGCGGATGCCCGCGGTCCAGCACGGTCACTGCGAACCGACCGGCGTCGTCGTCGAGGATCACCGTCACGGGCTCGTCTGGGCATTCGGCCGCATGCAACGCAACCGCCCGCGCGGCAGCCTCGCCGACGGCCAGCCGCAGGTCGTCGACCGATTCCTCGTCGATTCCCAGCCGTCGCGCGGCCGCAACGGCGACCAGTCGGGCGGTCCGGACCTGTGCCGGGACGGCCGCGATCTGCAGTTCGATGGTGGCCACCTGAGGCCTAGCCCGCCTGCGGGTCGCCGTGCGCGCCCCCCGGTGCGGATCCGCCGCCCGCAATGGCCTCCTCGACCGTGGCGTGGATCGGGAAAACCTTCGTCAGCCCGGTGATCCGGAAGATCTTGAGGATCGGGTCGCGCGTGCACACGATCGCGAGCGTGCCGTCGTGTGCCCGGACCCGTTTCAGCCCACCCACCAGGACCCCGAGGCCGGTGGAGTCGAGGAACTCCACGCCCTCCATGTCGACCACCAGATGGTGGTGGCCGTCTTGCACCAGCGACACGATCTGCTCGCGCAGCTTAGGCGCCGTGTAGACGTCGATCTCGCCGCCGACTTCGAGGACGGTCCGTCCGTCGGCGTCCCGAGTCGAGAGGGACAGGTCCACGGTGCCTCCATGATCGTGTGGTTCCGAGCGGGGCTCCCGAGCGGTCCCGCGCTGCGATTCAACCACCGGTGCCAGGATTTCGGCTCATGGCAGCGCCACCGGTCGATCCGATCGACCTGCTGGAGCGCCTGCTGACGGCTCCGGGTCGACGCCCGCGACTGCGGCACCTCGAACGCATCCCGGCTCGCTCCGGCCGCAGCAGCGACTGGCCATCGTGGGCTCCGCCGCAGCTCATCGCGGCGTATGCGAGCCGTGGCGTGGCCCGACCGTGGGAGCACCAGGTGGTCGCCGCGGACCACGCCCACGCCGGCCGATCCGTCGTCGTGGCCACCGGCACCGCCTCCGGCAAGTCGCTGGCGTACCAACTGCCCGCGCTGACGGCGGTGCTCGAGGGCGCTCGGGCATGGGACGGTCGAGGTGCCACGGTGCTCTACCTGTCGCCGACAAAGGCACTGGCCGCCGACCAGCTGCGCTCACTGCGCGACCTGGACCTGCCCGACGTTCGCGCAGCGACCTACGACGGGGACACCCCGCGCGAGGAACGCGACTGGGTCCGCACGCACGCCGCATACGTCTTGACGAACCCGGACATGCTGCATCACTCACTGCTGCCCGGGCACGCCCGTTGGGCGTCGTTCCTGCGGGCGTTGCGCTATGTCGTCGTCGATGAGTTGCACACGTATCGAGGCGTGTTCGGCTCGCACGTTGCCGCGGTGCTTCGTCGGCTGCGCCGGATATGCGCCCGCTACGGCGCCGAGCCGACCTTCGTGCTGGCGTCGGCGACGATTTCGGAAGCGCCCGAGTCGGCCCGGCGGCTGATCGGCCTCGACGTGGCCGAGGTCACCGACGACGCCTCGCCCCACGGCGAGCTGGCGTTCGCGCTGTGGGAGCCGGCGCTCACCGACCTCGTCGGCGAGCATGGTGCACCGATCCGGCGCTCGGCGAACGCCGAGGTGGGCGACCTGCTCACCGACTTGTTGGTGGAAGGCGTGCGGACCTTGGCGTTCGTCCGCTCCCGTCGCGGAGCCGAGCTCGTGGCAGCCATGGCGCGGGCAGCGCTGAACGAGGTGGCGCCGGGGCTCGGAGGTTCGGTCGCCGCCTACCGTTCGGGCTACCTGCCGGAGGAACGGCGGGCACTCGAGGCCCAACTGCAGAACGGGTCGTTGCTCGGGATGGCGGCGACCACCGCACTCGAGCTCGGCCTCGACGTGGCAGGACTGGATGCCGTGCTCCTGGCCGGCTGGCCGGGCACCCGCGCGTCGCTGTGGCAGCAGGCCGGACGGGCCGGCCGAGCGCACGCGGGTGCACTCGCGGTCCTGGTCGCGCGCGACGATCCGTTGGACACCTACCTCGTGCACCACCCGGAGGCAGTCTTCGGTCGCGCGGTGGAGACGTCCGTGCTCGACCCGGACAACCCGTACGTGCTCGGCGCGCACCTGTGCGCCGCCGCAGCCGAGCTGCCCTTGACCTTGGCCGACCAGCCGTTGTTCGGTTCGGAGACTCCCGCACTGTTGGACGAGCTCGTCCGCCGTGGCCTGCTGCGGCAACGGGTCGCCGGCTGGTTCTGGACCCGGCCGGAGCGGGCAACCGACCTGGCCGATCTCCGCGGCGCCGGTGGCTCGCCGGTGCGGCTGGTCGAGGAGTCGACCGGGCGGCTGCTCGGGACCGTGGACGCCAGCAGCGCAGACCGGACGGTGCACGCCGGCGCGGTGTACGTGCATCAAGGCGTGACCTTCCTGGTGAGCGCCCTGGATCTTGTCGAGCGGGTCGCCTTCATGGCCCCAGCCCGGCTCGACTACACGACGACGGCTCGGGAGATCACCGACATCCGCATCCTGTCCACCCGCGACACGGCCTGTTGGGGAGATGCCCGGCTGCACCTGGGCGACGTCGAGGTCACCGCGCAGGTCGTGTCGTTCCAACGCAAGCGGCTGATGAGTGGCGAGCTTCTGGGCGAGCAGCCACTCGACCTGCCGTCGCGTTCGCTGCGCACCCGCGCCGTGTGGTGGACGTTGACCGACGACCAGATCGCTCGTGCTGGGGTCCCAGCCGCGGACGTGCCGGGCGCCGCCCACGCCGCGGAGCACGCGTCCATTGGTCTGCTGCCGCTGGTGGCGACCTGCGACCGCTGGGACATCGGTGGCGTGTCGACCGCGCTGCACGAGGACACCGGACTTCCGACGGTCTTCGTCTACGACGGTCACCCCGGCGGGGCCGGCTTCGCCGAGCGCGGCTTCCGGGCCGCGGCGACGTGGCTCACGGCTACCCGGGACGCCATCGCGGCCTGTGAGTGCGAGGCCGGCTGCCCGTCCTGCGTGCAGTCACCCAAGTGCGGCAACGGGAACGAGCCGCTCGCCAAGCCGGCCGCGATCCGGCTGCTCGACGCCCTGCTCGCGGGCGCGCCCCATCCGACCGGCTCGCGGACCGACCCGGCGACCCCTCACGGCGGCCCGGCTCGGGCCTGAGCGACCATCCGCGGGACGACCCGCGCGACGAGGCCGGGCGCAGGTGCCGACACCTGGACCTCCACCGCTGAGCCGTGCGCCTCGATCCCACAATGGTCGAGCCGCACGCGATGCGCTGCGGCGACCCGGACGGCTGTCCGACAGCCGTCACCGTCGTTGAAGGTGCGGGCGGCCGCGGCAAGCGCCGCGTTGTCGGCGGCGGAGCTCAGGTGGTGGCGCAGGACCACAACCTGCGCCAAGGTCAGGGCGGCGGCAGCCGCGGCGAGCAGCAGCAGGCACCCCGCCAGCACCCAGACGGTGGCCAGCCCGTGCTCGTCACCGAGTCGGACCCGCCGCCTCATAATGATCACCACGACTCGTCCGCGGCGGCCGCGCTCGCGCGCAACGGCAGGCCAGGGAACAACCGACCCAGCGGCCCCGGCGCCTCGACGGTGACCGAGACCCGCACGCGGACGAGATCCTCCTCGGCCCACACCTCGACGGTCGCGCCGCGCGGCGCCGCCTCCAGCGCTGCCTCCCGGACCATTGCCACCGGCTCACCGCGGGCGACGGCACGCGCACCCGACCGCGCTGCGTCGACGACGTTGAGCTGGGCGACGGCGGCGCCGACGGCCCACACGGCGAGCACCATGACCATGATCAGCGCCGGGAGGGCGACCGCGGTCTCGGCGGTCACCGCGCCTGCGTCCGGATCAGCCATGCGCGCTAATCGGGTGGCGCGACGGCCACGGACCGGCGCGCGCGCAGCGCCGATCCGCGGCCGGACGCCGCTCAGAACAGGAATGACAGCGCCTTCTTGATCAGCTCGAACAACAGATTCGTCACCGCCTCGGAGCTCAACAGCTTCCACAGCACACCCGCGAAGCCGCAGGCTGCGACCGTCCCGACTGCGTACTCCGCCGTGCTGATCCCGCTGTCGTCCGACCTGACGACAGCGAGCTTGGCGCGCATCGCGGACATGGCGACCTCCCGTGCGTCCGACCACCTGTCGGCTGGACCAAGTCCTCACGACCTGGTGGTCGCAGGTTGGCGATGGCAGCAGCAGGTCGCCACCGCCGCCGCCGGGGCTGGGGACAGAGACCGCGGTTCGTGCAGGTGTGGACAACCCGGAGCGGCCCGACCTCACGGCGACACCGGCGCCAGCGTCTGGGCGAACGACACGACGACTGGGACGACGCCAACGAGCACGAAGGCCGGCAGGAAGCACAACCCGAGTGGCGCAGCTGCGCGCACTCCAACAGCGCGAACGCGCTCTCGCATGTGGGCAGTGTGCTGAGCCCGCAACTGCTCACCGACCCGCAGCAACGCGTCGGCGAGCGGAGCACCCGAGTCCAGCGAACGGGTGATGGTAATCGCCAGGGACGCGACCTCGACACCGGCCGATGCCTGCCACGCGAGCCGTGGGTCGGTGCCAAGTCGCAGCCGGTGCTCCACGTCGCGCAGGTATCCGCCCAGCGGCCCACCAACCGCATCTGCGGTCACCGTCAGTGCATCCGCCACGTTTGCTCCGGCGACGACGCAGGCCGCCAGGATCTCGGCTGCGATCGGCAGGTCGGCCGCGATGCGTTCGCGGCGTCGCCGCGCAGTCAGCGGCTCCAACGTGCACAGCCACCGAGCCACGGCCACGGCAACCACGGTGCCGAGGGCGAGCCCGGCGGCCCCGCCCAGCAGCAGCGCGCGTCGCGCAGCCGACCGCGGCTGCCGCCGGGATCGGGGACCGCAACAGGATGCCGAGCCCGCCAGCCGCTGGAGCTGACACGCCGCTCGCGACCACGGCGACCCGGCCCAGACGCGCTCGGGCACTGGTTGAGGAGGACGTCGCCGTCCAGATCGCGGCCGCAGCCGCAAGACCGGCGAGCGCGATCACGATCCGGAGCGCCCGCCGGTCGCGTGCCGGGCGAGCGCATCGACCCAGGCCACCCCCGTGGCGAGCAGGACGACGGCCGCCGTCATCAGTACCGCCCCGAGGGTGCCGCCCAGGAGAACCCCGAGGACGTCGGCTCCCATGGCGTGCCCGAGACCGATGCCGACCAGCGGAAGGACCGCGAGCAGCCGTCCGGTCGCCCTGGCCGCGCTCAGTTCCGCTGCGGTCTCTGCTCGGTGCTCGCGCTCGATTTGCGCCGACCGCGCGATCCGCTCGGCCGCATCCGCGAGCCCGGCTCCGCGCTGCTCCGACACCGTCCAGCAGGCAGCCAACCAGCCGAGCACGGCCGCACCCGGCAGCAGCGCCTGCCGGCGAAGGACAGCCGGGACATCGCCGTCGACCTGTGCCGCGGTGCCAACCGGCCGCAGGAGCTCGGCGGCGATCTGCGCCCGCCCCAGCCCAGAGCGCGCCGCCGACCCCTCCCGCGCGACGACACCAAGCCCGGCCGAGTCGACCGCCCGAGCCAGGGCATCGCGCGGAAGACGGCCGGCCCGCAGCTCGGCGCTCAGGCCGTCCAGCAACGCGCCGCACGCGTCCAGTCGTCCCAGCTCGGCCTGAGCCTCGCGTCGCCGTCGGACCGCTGATCTTGCGGCGATGGCGAGGACGGCGACCGGCCCGAGCAGCGCCGGCGACCCCGAAGCCTGGATCAGCACCACCAGCCCGACGACTGCCGTCACCAGCGGCGCTACCGGCCGCGTGACCCGCCAGCGCCGCCCGCCCGGCGCTCCGCCTCGCGAACCAGCCGGCGAGCAACCGCGCTCAGGTGGGCGGCCGCCGGGTGCGCCCCGCGACGCCGCCACCCACACGGCCAACGCACCCACCGCCGCCGCCGCAACCACTGCCACGGCGACCGGATCGGCAACGATGTCCAGACTGATCACCGATGACTGCTCACAACCGGAGAGTTGGTCATCGTCGCCGGTCCGTCAGCAGACTGCGCAGCCGCTCGTATGCCGGTCCTCGCCGCGGCATCGTTCCCGGACGCATGACGACCGCGGTCGTCACCTCCACCAGCTCGTCCGGCCGACGCGCCAGCACCCCGACCTCGGAGACGAAGCGATGCGTCGACCCAGCAGTCGCATCCGCCCGTCGATCGACGTGGATGACGGCGTCGAGACCGGCGGCGAGCTGACTGTGCACCGCAGCCCGCGTCATCCCAGCAGCCAACGCCAAGGCCTCCACCCGGGCGACGACATCCCTCGGCGCATTGGCGTGGATGGTTCCGCAGCCACCCTCGTGCCCCGTGTTGAGCGCGGCCAACAGCTCAACGACCTCGGCTCCGCGGACCTCACCGACGACAAGTCGATCCGGTCGCATCCGCAGCGATTGCCGGACCAGGTCCCGAAGACTCACCCCACCTCGACCCTCGACGTTGTCGGGGCGGGCCTCGAGCCGGACCACGTGCTGATGAGCAGGCGCAAGTTCCCCAGTGTCCTCGACCAGGACCAGCCGCTCGTTTTTCGGCACCAGGCCCAGAAGGCACGACAGCAACGTCGTCTTCCCCGCGCCTGTGCCCCCGGTCACGAGGAAGGACAGCCGGGCCTCGACCAGCTCCCGGAGCAAACGGCTCCCTTCCTCGTCCACCGACCCGGCGGCCACCAGGTCGTCCAGGTCGAACGGGCGCCGAGGCGGCACCCGCAACGAGATGCAGGTACCGGACGTCGCGACCGGGGACAGCACTGCGTGCAGCCGGGTGCCATCCGGCAGTCGGGCATCGACCCAAGGCGCTGCATCATCCAGGCGCCTGCCGGCGGCGACGGCGAGTCGCTGCGCCAACGACCTGACCGCCGCCTCGTCGCGCAGGTTGATGCCGGCGCGCTGCAGCCCGTCACCACGGTCGAACCACACCGCGGACGGACCGTTGACCAGAACATCCGTCACGGCCGGGTCGTCCAGCAGCGGCTGCAGCGGGCCGGCCCGGGCGAGCCAGGACTGGACGTGGTCGGCCACGTCGAGCACGACTCGATCGCCCAGGACGGCGCCTCCGTCTGCGCGGATCGCGGCCGCGACCGCGCTGGTCGTCGCGGGCGTGCCTTCCGCAACGAGTCGGCTTCGGACCCGATCCACCGCGCCCGCGACGAAGGTGCCGGTGCTCATGCCGCCCGTCGAGGCTGCCCGACCGCCAACTCGTTGATGAGCCGCCGGGCCAAGGCAGCCAACGGTCCGCGTTGGCGCCCGGCTGGCGGGATGCCGTGCTCCAGGGAGGCCGGCAGCGCCTTGTCGGCGCGCATCGCACCGGCCAACGGCAGGGCGAGCGCATCGGCGATGGCCTGCGCGTCGAGGCCGGACGGGCTGGGGCCTCGGACGACAACCCGAACGTCGGCGACCAGGTCCGCATACCGGCTGCGCACCCGACCAGCGGCCGCCACCGCGCGCACCTCGGCCGGCAGCAACAGCAACAGCGTTTCGATGGCCGAGGCGGCCGCGACGACCGCTTCATCGCCGGCTCGCGGAAGGTCGACGACGACGAGATCGTTGCCCCGAGCAGCGGCATCGAGCACCGCGGCAACCGCGTCCGATGGGACGGACGACGGCGCCCCGCGGTCCCACGCCAGGACACCGACCCCGTTCGCGCGCGGCACGAGCGAGGTCAGCGCGCGGGCACTGACCCGGCCACGTGCCTCCGCGAGGTCCGGCCATCGCAGTCCGTCCTCCTCCTCGCAGCCCAACGCGAGGTCGAGCCCGCCCCCGAGCGGGTCCGCGTCCACCAGGAACGTCCGATGGCCTCGCCGAGCGGCCACCGCCGCGAGGGCGGCCGCGAGCGAACTCGTGCCGGCGCCTCCGCGGCCGCCCACGACGCCCACCACACGGGCTCGGGGCCCGAGCGGCTCGTCCACGCGTCCCAGCCGATCGATGAGCGCGTCCGCTGCGTCCGGCAGCGTCAAGACAGTGTCGGCCCGCACGCCGGCGGCCAGCTCCCATACCCGGCCAGCTCGCGGGCTCGCCGTCAGCACGGCGACGTCGTCCCGAGGGGTGGGCCGAGTGGCGGCGAGCGCCGGCGCGACGTCGTCACCGACCAGGATCAGGGGCGCGGTTGACCAACGACGCCGAACGGACGGCACGTCGTCCACCACCTCGATCTCCACCCCCATCGAAGCAGCCACGCGAAGAACCTCCTCGACGAGCGCGAGATCGTGGGTGAAGACCAGCGATCGGCTGGCGTCGATCGGCGGCTCGGATCCGGGCAGGGTGCTCGTGGACATGGCGCGACCCTGACCGACAGCGCCGTCGAGTGCGACCGCCCTCTTCGCTGCTGTGGACAAACAACGTAGTTCGGCGACCTGTGGATGAGTCCTATCCTCGAGACGTGGTTGCTCGCACCGCTGCGTTCTTCGACCTGGACAAGACGATCATCGCCAGGTCCAGCAGCCTCGCGTTCAGCCGGCCCTTCTACCGCGGTGGCCTCATCAATCGCAGCGCGATGCTGCGCAGCGCATACGCGCAGTTTGTGTATGTGCTCGGCGGCGCCGACCACGACCAGATGGAGAAGATGCGCGCATCGATGTCGGAGTTGGTCACCGGCTGGGACGTCGAGCGGGTCAAGGAGATCGTCGCCGAGACGCTGCATGACCTCATCGACCCGATGATCTACGACGAGGCGGCCGCGCTCATCGAGCAGCACAAGGCTGAGGGCCGGGACATCGTCATCGTGTCGTCGTCGGGCACCGAGGTCGTCGAGCCGATCGGCGAGCTGCTCGGCGCCGACGACGTGGTCGCGACCCGGATGGTGGTGGCGGACGGCCGGTACACCGGCGAGATCGAGTTCTACGCGTATGCGGAGAACAAGTCAGTCGCGATGCGCGAACTCGCGGAGCGTCACGGGTACGACCTCGCCGAGTGCTACGCGTACAGCGACAGCTTCACCGACCTGCCGATGCTCGACGCGGTCGGCCATCCGTTCGCCGTCAATCCCGACAAGCAGTTGCGCAAGGTGGCAACCGAGCGTGGGTTGGGAGATCCTGCTGTTCTCCACCCCGGTGGCTTTGCGGCGCAGGCTGCCGCGGCCGAATCGGCTCACGGCCGCCACGTTGGGCGCGGTCGGTGCGGCCGCCGTCGGGCTCGCCTGGTACTCGACCCGCCGCGCGCGCGCCGACTGATCGGCATGACGTACTCGGGCGGCCCGCTCACGACCGAGACCCTCGACGAGGGTCATGGCGAGCGGCGCCGGATCGGGCCACCTCGATGGGCCATTGCGAGCGCGGTCGTCATCGTCGCCGCTGCGGTGGTGGTGGCCTTCCTCGTGTATGACCGCGCCGAGGACACTGCCGAGCCACAGCCCGTGACCGGCGCGGATGCGTTCATCTCGGCTGTTCGAGCCGAGGAGATGCGGGCCGACCACCAAGACACGATCGTCAGCATGCGCTTCGAGAACATGCCTGGCGGTTGGCGGATGGTCGACATCGTCGGGTTGCCGGCCGGGGTCAGTTACTTGGGTCCAGAATCCCGCCTCGTTCCAGCCGACGGTGACCTCGACGTCTCCTTCCGGTGGGTAGACATCTCCTGCTCGGCGGCCAGCCCCGGCTACGTGGCGCTCGACGTCCAGCTCGCGCGTCCCGACGAGGCGATCGCGAGCGCGACCGTGCTCGTGGATGCCGCGGACGCGTTCGACCGGGCGCTCGAGCGCGCCTGCTTCCGGGTCGACCCCGAGACGACACGCCGGTAGAGGGTTCCGATCATGAACGCCGCCCGTTAGGAAGAAGGCACGGCCCGCGAGACCGAGGAGACGTCTCCGGCCCCACGGACCGCGTTCGGCAGCCGGGCACCCACGCGGCGACCTGCCCATGTACGGGCCGACCGCACGGGCTCGACCCGTTCGGTCAGGGATGACAGCACGCCTGGTCACCCGGGTCTGACGAACCAGCGACGGCGCTCCCCGCGCGGGGGCGCCGTTCGCACGCAGCCCGGCCGCGCTCGCGGACTCACGCCTGACGGGCAGCGACCGCGCGGCATACCTCGAGACCGCGGGCCGCGCCCAGCTCGACCGCGGTGCAGCAGTGCGTCACCCAGGCAACCAGACCCGTCCGGGGCGCCGGTCGGTATGCCGCCAGCGCCTCGGCGTAGGCCGAGCGGCCGAGCACCACCAGGCCGTGCTCGGGGACAGTCACCGCCTTGCTGTCCACCCCTCGACCGATGAGGACCAGCCGCCAGGCCGCTCTTGCCACGAGGCCGTCCCGCGAGCCGAACGGTGCCAACGCAAGCAGCTCGCCGTGCACGATCGCGGCGACCACAACCGCGGGCGCGGCGGTTGGCTGCACCAGCAGGGCAAGCAAGGCGCCGAGCCGGTTGTGCACGTCGGCGTCGTGGCGTGGGCGGCCGGGCTCGCCGGCGAGGTCGACCGCCGCGACTGCGTGCAGTCGGGCGAGCGCCTGTGCCGGGGCCCGCGTCCATACGTCGACCAGATGCGCGGATTCCTCCGTCACCCGGACCGCGGCCGACGCGACCGGGCCGACCGAGTCGAGGCTGAACGCGGCACCGCTGCGCAGGTCCGCGATGCTCGCCGGAGCGCCCTCGAGCTCAGCTGAGGACCGGGCCGCCTCGAGCCGACACTCCGCCGCAACCTCGGCCGCGCGCTTCAGGAGCACCCGTTCGAACAGCACGCTGTCGACCGCCGAGCGGGCGCGGTCCGCGACAGCGGCGACGCCCGGCAGCGCCGCAACGCCGGCAAAGGGGTCCGTCACAGGCTCAGTGATAGAGCACCCGGGCCGGCGCGGAGAAGTCGACGGTTCACTAGTCTCGGGCGGACGACCGAGAAAGGAGCGTCAGCGTGGCCGCTGAGGGCTCGAGCGAAACCCTGTCGAACCTGCTGCACGAGGAGCGGCGCTTCCCACCCAGCGAGGAGTTCGTCTCGCAGGCGAACGCGCAGCCAAGCCTGTACGAGGACGCAGGGAAGGACCGGCTGGCGTTCTGGGACGAGCAGGCTCATCGGCTCGACTGGGCGCAGCAGTGGAGCCAGACACTGGACTGGTCGAACGCGCCATTCGCGAAGTGGTTCGTCGGCGGCCGGCTCAACGTCGCGGCCAACTGTGTTGACCGGCACGTTGCAGCGGGATACGGCGACCAGGTCGCCATCCAGTTCGAGGGTGAGCCCGGCGACACCCGCACGATCACGTATGCGGACCTGCAGCGCGAGGTGTGCAAGACCGCGAACGCGCTCACCGAGCTCGGCGTCCAGACCGGCGACCGGGTGATGATCTACCTCCCGATGATCCCCGAGGCGGCCATCGCGATGCTGGCCTGCGCACGTATCGGCGCTCCGCACTCGGTCGTGTTCGGTGGCTTCTCCGCGGAGGCGTTGCGGTCACGCATCGAGGACGCCGAGGCGAAGGTGGTCATCTGCGCCGACGGCGGCTACCGCCGCGGCAATGCCGCCGCGTTGAAGCCGGCAGTCGACGAGGCGGTCGAAAAGACGTCGACCATTGAGCACGTGCTGGTCGTGCGCCGCACCGGCCAGGACATCGCGTGGCATGACGACCGCGACGTTTGGTGGCACGACGTCGTTGGCCGCCAGCCGGAGGCGCATACCCCGGAGGCCTTCGACAGCGAGCACCCGCTCTTCATCCTGTACACCTCCGGGACGACCGGGAAGCCGAAAGGCATCCTGCACACCACCGGCGGCTACCTGACGCAGGTCGCATACACGCACTTCAACGTGTTCGACCTGAAGCCGGACAGCGACGTGTTCTGGTGCACCGCCGACGTCGGTTGGGTGACCGGGCACAGCTACATCGTCTACGGGCCGCTCGCGAACCGCGCGACCGTGCTCATGTACGAGGGCACGCCGGACACCCCGCACAAGGGTCGATGGTGGGAGCTCATCGAGAAGTACAAGGTGTCGATTCTGTACACCGCGCCGACCGCGATCCGCACGTTCATGAAGTGGGGCGAGGACGTCCCGGCGGACTTCGACCTGTCGTCGCTGCGGCTGCTCGGGTCGGTCGGCGAGCCGATCAACCCCGAGGCGTGGATGTGGTACCGCCGGGTCATCGGCGCGGATCGAACGCCGGTCGTCGACACCTGGTGGCAGACGGAGACCGGCGGCATCATGATCAGCCCGCTGCCGGGCGTGACTGCGACCAAGCCCGGGTCGGCGATGCGGCCGCTGCCCGGCATCAGCGCCGACGTGCTCGACGAGAACGCGCAGCCGGTGCCGAACGGCGGCGGCGGCTACCTGGTGCTGACCGAGCCGTGGCCGGCCATGCTGCGCGGCATCTGGGGCGACGACGACGCGCTACCGCGACACGTACTGGTCGCGATTCGACGGGATGTACTTCGCCGGCGACGGCGCGAAGAAGGACGAGGACGGCGACCTGTGGCTGCTCGGCCGGGTCGACGATGTGATGAACGTGAGCGGCCACCGGATCTCGACGACCGAGGTCGAGTCGGCGTTGGTGTCGCATCCCTCGGTCGCCGAGGCGGCCGTGGTCGGGGCGACCGACCCGACCACCGGCCAGGGGATCGTCGCGTTCGTGATCCCGCGGGCCGGCGGGGACACCAGCGACGGTGACGCTTTGGTGAAGGCATTGCGCGACCACGTAGCGCACGAGATCGGCCCGATCGCGAAACCGCGGCAGATCCTGGTCGTCGCCGAACTGCCGAAGACCCGCTCCGGCAAGATCATGCGCCGCTTGCTGCGCGACGTCGCTGAGCACCGCTCCATGGGTGACGTGACGACCCTGACCGACAGCTCGGCGTGATGGACCTGATCTCCCAGCAGCTCCCCGGCAACAGCATCGAGGACTGACCACCCGCCCGTTTGCGCGCCCCACCAGGGACAGGTGAGCCGCTAGCCTGAACGTGGAGCGCCGGGAAGTCTGGTCGGCAGGCCGTTTGCTGACCGCTCCAACGCGGAGGTACACCCGTGGCCGAGCCTTCGAGTCCGCCGCCAACTCGCGCGCGCGTCCTTCTCGGGTCGGCTGCCGTTTGCGGAGCGCCAGTTCATCCTCGACACGATGCGCGCCGAGACCGTCGGCGGCGCCCTGCTCCTGGCCGCGGCCATTGCCGGGCTGCTGTTTGCGAACACCGGCCTGAGCGATGTCTACGAGGACCTCCAGAACTACGTCGTCGGCCCCAAGGCCCTGCACCTCGACCTGACCCTGCAGACCTGGGCAGCCGATGGGCTGCTTGCCATCTTCTTCTTCATCGCCGGCCTCGAGCTGAAGCGCGAGCTCGTGGTCGGCACGCTGCGCAGCTCCTTCGGCGGCGGCCTTGCCGATGGTTGCCGCCGTCTGCGGCATGGTCGTGCCCGCGCTGGTCTTCTTCGCAGTGACCTGGGACGACGGCGCGGCGCGCGACGGTTGGGCGATCCCGACCGCCACCGACATCGCGTTCGCGCTCGCTGTGCTCGCAGTCGTCAGCACGCACCTGCCGCCCGCGCTACGCGCGTTCCTGCTCACTCTCGCGATCGTCGACGACATGGGCGCGATCACCGTGATCGCGGTCTTCTTCACCGACGACCTGCACTTCGGCTACCTAGGGCTGGCGCTGCTTGGCGCGGCTGCATACGCGGTGCTGCAGAGACGTCGGGTGCACTCGCCCTGGATCTATCTGCCACTCGCGTTCGCGGTCTGGACGCTGGTGCACGAGAGCGGCGTGCACGCCACCATCGCCGGCGTCCTCCTCGGCTTGCTGACCCGGGTCCGGCCCGACCCTGGCGAGCACCACTCACCGGCCGAGCGGCTCGAGCACCGGCTGCGTCCGGTGTCGGCCGCGTTCGCTGTTCCCGCGTTCGCGTTCCTCTCCGCCGGCGTCACGCTCGACGGCAACCCGCTTGATCTGCTCGACGAGCCGGTGCCGCTCGGCATCGTGCTGGGACTTGTGGTCGGCAAGTTCGTCGGTGTTCTCGGGGGCTCGTATGCGGTCGCGCGGTGGACGCATGCGGAACTGGACCCGGAGCTGTCGTGGAAGGACATGGCCGGGCTCGCGCTGCTCAGCGGTGTCGGGTTCACCGTGTCATTGCTCATCGCCGAGCTGGCCTTCGAAGGACAGCCGCTGCTCGAAGACGCCAAGGCGGCCGTGCTGATCGGATCGGTGTTCGCCGCGGTGCTGGCCGCCATCCTGCTGCGGCTGCGCAACCGGGTGTACCGAAAGCTGGAGGAGGAGGACACCCGCGACTCCGACGGCGACGGGATCCCCGACGTCTACCAACAATCAACGACCTGAGGAGACTCCAGTGCGCGCCCGTGACCTGGCCGTGGACGTCCCGACAGTCAGCCTCGACTCCGACGCCTTCGAGGCCGCACGCCTGATGGCTGAGGCGCAGCTGCCCGGGCTGGTCGTCGTCGACGACGGCGGGCATCCGTACACGGTGCTGCCGGGTTCGCAGGTTCTGCGTTTCCTGATCCCGCCGTACATCCAGGACGACCCGGCGCTGGCCCGCGCACTCGACGAAGCGGCCTGCGCCGACCTGTTTGCGAGCCTCGTGCACCACCGGGTCCGGGAAGTGCTGCCGCGCCGAGACCCGGAGGACCTGCCGGTGGTCAACGCAGACGCCACCACCCTCGAGGTCGCCGCTGTCATGGCGCGCGTGCACAGCCCCATCGTCGCCGTGGTTGACCACGGCGAGCTGATCGGGGCGATCCGGGTCGGGCCGCTGCTGGAGCAGCTACTGCCCGACAAACCCGCCAGCGCATGACGGATGTCCTTGCGGTCGCGATCTTCACGGTCGCGTACATCTTCATTGCGACCGAGCGGGTCAGCCGGGTTGCTGCTGCGCTGGGCGGCGCCGCCGGGATGGTGCTCATCGGCGTGGTGGACGCGGAAAGCGCGTTCTTCGCCGAGGACACCGCGATCGACTGGAACGTCATCTTCCTGCTGCTCGGGATGATGATCATCGTCAGCGTCCTCAAGCAGACCGGCATCTTCGACTACCTCGCAATTTGGGCAGCCAAGCGTGCTCGCGGCCGTCCGTTCGCCGTGATGGTGCTGCTCGTCCTGATCACCGCCTTCGCCTCGGCGTTGCTGGACAACGTCACCACGGTGCTGTTGATCGCGCCCGTCACGTTCCTGGTATGCGCCCGCCTTGGCGTGAACCCGGTGCCGTTCCTGATCGCCGAGGTGCTCGCGTCGAACATCGGCGGGACGGCGACGCTCATTGGCGACCCGCCGAACATCATCATCGCGAGCCGGGCGGGCTTGACCTTCAACGACTTCCTGCTGAACCTCGGGCCGATCGTGCTGCTGCTGATCGTCGTGTTCGTGGTGATGTGCCGGTTCCTGTTCAGGTCGGCGTTCGCCTACGACGAGCAGCGCGTCGCAGCAGTCATGTCCCTCGACGAGCGCGAGTTGATCCGCGATCGCGGCCTGTTGATTCGCTCGGGGGTTGTGCTCGCGCTGGTCCTGGTCGGCTTCGTCCTCCATCCGGCGCTCGGGCTCGAACCGTCGATCATCGCGCTGCTCGGCGCAGGCCTGCTGGTCGCGGTGTCGGGGCTGGATGCCGACGAGTACCTCGAGGAGGTCGAGTGGCGAACACTGGTGTTCTTCATGGGCCTGTTCATCATGGTCGGCGGGCTGGTCGAGGCGGGTGTGATCGACGAGCTCGGCGAGCGCTTGACCGAATTGGTCGGCGATCAGTACTTCTTCGCGGCATCAGTGCTGTTGTGGGGGTCGGCCGTGCTGTCCGCGATCGTGGACAACATCCCGTACGTGACGAGCGTGGCGCCACTCGTCGAGGGCCTCGTCGAACAGGGTGGCGGGGACCCGCAGGCGGATGCGCTGTGGTGGGCGCTCGCGCTCGGGGCCGACCTCGGCGGCAACGCTACGGCCGTCGGAGCCAGCGCCAATGTGGTCATCACTCGGGATCGCCGCCCGCAACGGGCATCCGATCTCGTTCTGGACCTTCACCCGGTACGGCCTGGTGGTCGCGTTCGTCACGGTAGCCATCTCGTGGCCGTACCTGTGGTTGCGCTACTACGCGTTTGGATAGACCACGAACCAGCCGCACGAGTCGGTACGGTCAGGCCTGGATCTCCACGAGCCAGACAGCAGGAGGAGCCCTCGATGGCACTGCCGAACTCCCAACCGTTCGAATCGGCGAGCCCTGCGCCGGAACCAAGCATCGGACAGCTGGTCCAAGACCTGAGCGCGAACGTCAGCACACTCGTCCGCGGGGAGATCGCCCTCGCGAAGGCCGACCTCTCGGCTAGTGCCAAGGCCGGCGGGAAGGGCATTGGGTTCTTCATCGGTGCGGCGGTCCTCGCCGTCATGGCGTGGCTGCTCATCTCGTTCTGCCTGGTGTATGCGCTGAGCGAGACCGGCCTGCCGCTGTGGGCTTGCTTCCTGATCGTGGCCGCCTTCTACCTGATCGTCGCGGGCATCGTGGCGTTCCTCGGCAAGAAGCAGTTCGACAAGTTCAAGACCGAGCAACGGTCGATGGTGGTGGCCAAGGAGACCATCGAGGTCATCAAGACCCGCAACCCGGTCTAGCGCCCTCTTCCGCGAATGTGGAACGCGGGTTGGTGGACGCTATTCGCAGGGACCGGTCGACACCGACTCGGTCTGACCAGGCCCTCCTCCGCCCGACCGCCCACCTCCGCGGCCGTGAGCGCATACCCGGTCTCCGGATCGTCGACCGACGCCGCGAACACGACCCCGAGCACCGAGCCGTCCGGCGCAAGCAGCGGCCCACCGGAGTTCCCCGGCTGGACGCTGGCCCGCAACGAGTACACCTCGCGGGTGACCCCCGAGTGCCCGTAGATGTCCTCGCCCTCGGCCCGCAGTACCGATCGCACTCGGGCGGCACCGAACGTGAGCGGCCCGTCGTTGGGGAAGCCGGCCACGATGGCGTCCGCGCCGCGGCGTGCCGGTGCGCCGAACGCCAGCGCGGGCGCGGCCAGGTCCGGCACCGCCAGCACCGCGACGTCGCGGTCGGGATCGAAGACGATGACCCGCGCGTCCAGTGCTCGGCCGGAGCCCGCCACCTGAACCTGCGGTCGCTCAACGCCTGCCACCACATGCGCGTTGGTCATCACGCGCTCCGCCGCATACACGAACCCGCTGCCCTCGAGCCGCTGCCGGCAGTCCTCTGCGATCCCGACGACCTTGACCAGGCTCTGCGCGGGAGCCGCCGGGTCCGCGGCGACCGTTGGGTCGGGCGGGTCGACGGGCAAGATCCGCTCCGGCGCCAGCGCGCCGAACACGCGCGGGAAGCCGGTTGAGTCGAGCAGGTCTCCGAAGGACTGGAAGATGCCGTCGGCGTCCCGTGGGATCACCTCGTCGACCGTGGTCAGCACCTTCGAGTCGCGGATGCGGCTGGACAGGCCGCCGGTGGCATCGACCTGGACCACCAACGATGCGATCAGCCAGGCCGCGAGCAGCAGGCCGCACACGCTGACCAGCGCGCCGCCCGCCGCATCGGCCGCCCGGCCGAACCGCGAGGTGACACTGCCGCGCAATCGGGTGCCGGCCATGGTGGCCAGAATCTGACCGCCGATGGCCAACCCGAGCACGATGCCGAGGGCCAACAGCGCGGTCCCGATCCCCCCGTCGGTCTCACCGAGCAGCTTGGGTGCGAGCCACAAGCCGACCGCTCCCCCGACGAGGAATCCGGTCAGTGAGAGCACGCCGACGACGAAGCCTTGCCGATACCCCGACACCGCGAAGCCCAGCACGGCGACGAGCAGGAGCAGGTCGATGACGCTCATGGCGCCGTCCGGATCGTGCCCGGGGGCAGGTCCTCGACCCGGTCGAGGTCCCAGGGGATCTCCCAGCCGGCGGCAGCGAAGAGTCGGTCGAGCACCATCGCGGTGAAGCCCCATACCAGCAAGCCGCTCACGGTGAACGCCGGCCCGATGTAGCCCATCGGGTGGCGCACCCGCAGCCGGTTCGCCGGGTCGAGCAACTCGGCCAGCGGAACCCGATGCACGGAGGCGACCTCAGCCGGATCGCGCACGAACACCGGCGACGGCTCGCGCCACCAGGCCAGCACCGGAGTCACCACGAACCCGCTCGGGGGCAGCCAGAGGGCGGGCAGCTCGGCCAGCACGTCGACGCCGGCCGGGTCGAGCCCGGTCTCCTCCACGGCCTCGCGGAGTGCGGCCGCGACCGGGCCGCTGTCGTCGTCGTCCACCGCGCCGCCCGGGAAAGCCGGCTGGCCGGCGTGGCTGCGCATGTCGTGGGCCCGCTCGATCAACAGGATGTCGGGCCCGGCGTCCGAGTCCTCACCGAACAGCACCAGCACGGCCCCCGGCCGGCCGCCGTCCACCGGTGGCACAAAGCGGGACAGCTCCTCGGGAAGCAGACTGCTCGTGCGTTGCAGCAACGGCTGAAGCCACTCCGGCGCGGTCACGCTGCGTCGTCCGCCAGGCTCGGCGACGACTTCACCAGCGCCTGCGCCTTGACCGGATCGATCTCGCCGACGCCGTACGACGGGCACCAGCGGGCGACCGGGCAGGCACCGCACGCCGGCCGGCGGGCGTGGCAGCGGCGCCGGCCGTGCCAGATCAGGTGGTGCGACAGCATCGTCCAGTCGCGCTTGGGGAACAGCCCGCCGACCTCGGCCTCGACCTTGTCCGGGTCGGTCTGATCGCTCCAGCCGAAGCGCCGCGCCAGCCGGCCGAAGTGGGTGTCCACGGTGATGCCGGGCACGCCGAACGCGTTGCCCAGCACCACGTTGGCCGTCTTGCGCCCGACCCCAGGCAGGGTCACCAGATCAGCCAGCCGGCCGGGCACCTCCCCGCCGTAGCGGTCGCAGATCGCCTGCGCCATGCCGATGATGGCGGTCGCCTTGTTGCGGTAGAAGCCGGTGCTGCGGATGAGCTCCTCGAGCTCGGCGCGGTCGGCGGCCGCATACGCCGCGGCGTCGGGGAAGCGGGCGAACAGCACTGGCGTGGTCAGGTTGACCCGCACGTCGGTGCTCTGCGCGGACAGGATCGTCGCGACCAGCAGCTCGAGCGGGGTGCTGAAGTCCAGCTCGCAGTGCGCGTCCGGATAGGTCAGGGCGAGTTCGCGATTGATCCGGCGCGCGCGGCGCACCAGCGCCGTATGCGTCTGACTCGCGGGGTCAACCACGCAGGAAGCGTACGGGCGGGGGCTGACGACTGCCCGGTCCGGCCAACACGCGGGGCCACGCTGCGCCAGACTGAGCACGATCTCGCGATCTGGACGGATGCGCACGCCTGACGCAGGAGGACCTGTGGACGACAACGTGCTGGCTGAGGCGCCCCTGTTTGCCGGACTGGACGCGGACGCAGCAACGGCGCTGCGGGCGTCGATGACGGACGTAGCCCTGACCCGTGGCACCGTGCTGTTTCGCGAGGGTGAGCGGGGCGACCGGCTCTACGTGGTGCTCGACGGCAAGATCAAGCTCGGCATCACCTCGACCGACGGTCGGGAGAACCTGCTGGCGATCCTCGGCCCGGCGGAGATGTTCGGCGAGCTGTCGCTGTTCGACCCCGGGCCGCGCACCGCGACCGCGACCGCGTTGACGGACACCACCCTGGCCGGGCTCGGACATGCCGACCTGGAGCATTGGCTCGCCGGTCGACCGGAGGTGGCCTCTGCCCTGCTGCTGGCGCTGGCCCGCCGGCTGCGGCGCACCAACGAGGCCATGGCCGATCTGGTCTTCAGCGACGTCCCTGGCCGGGTGGCCAAGGCGTTGCTCGACCTCGGCGAGCGGTTCGGTCGCACCGGCCCGGATGGCCTGCAGGTCACGCATGACCTCACCCAGGAGGAGCTGGCGCAGCTCGTCGGCGCCTCTCGCGAAACAGTGAACAAGGCGCTGGCCGACTTCGCCCAGCGTGGGTGGCTTCGGCTCGAGCAGCGCAGCGTTGTGCTGCTCGACCTCGACCGGCTGCACCGGCGCGCGCGCTGAGTTTGTGCAAGATCACCGGTGGGGTCATCCGGGCCCCCCGGCCCCCCGGCCCTGCTCGGACCCCCGTGATCATGCACGAAGTCCCTTGCTCGCCCGAGTCAGCGGGCGCGCAGATAGTCGAGCTGGGCGCGGACCGACATCTCGGCCGCTGGCCACAGCACCGGGTCGACGTCGGCGTAGACCCGGCGGACGACCTCGGCCGCCGTGCGGTCACCTGCCGCCAGCGCCGCCTCCACCTGGGCCAACCGCTCGGCCCGATGCGCGAGATATCCCTCGACGACGTTGAGCGCGTCCCCGAGCACCGGCCCGTGCCCCGGGAGCACGGTGGTGATCCCGCTCGCGGACGCGAGGTCGCGCAGGCGGTGCAACGAAGCCAGATAGTCCGCCAGCCGCCCGTCCGGATGCGCGACGACCGAGGTCCCGCGACCCAGCACGGTGTCGCCGGTGAGGACCGCCTCGTCGGCGCGCAGCACGAAGCACAGCGAGTCGGCGGAATGCCCGGGCGTGGCCAGCGCCTCGACGACCAGGCCACCGACCTCGACGACATCGCCAGCGGCCAGCGCCTCGTCGACCCCGCGGTGCCGCTGGTCCAGCGCCCGCACCGGGGCGCCCGTGCGGTCCGCGAACGACCGCGCTCCCGCGGCGTGGTCGGCGTGGGTATGCGTCAACAGGACCAGCGCGACCCGTCGGCCTTCGGCCTCGACCGAGGCCTGCACCGCCGCCAAGTGATTCTCGTCAGCCGGCCCGGGGTCGACGACCACCGCCAACGATGAGCCCGGCTCGGCCAGCACCCAGGTGTTCGTTCCATCGAGGGTCATCGGGCCGGGGTTCGGCGCCAGCACGCACCTGGCCCGCGGCGTCGCCTGACCACCGACGTATGCCTGCGCGGTCACGCCGGCTCCACCGGGAGCTCCGGCTCGTACGGCGGGGGCATCTGCGTCGGCGCCGCGGCCAGCACGTCGGACACCGAGGTGAACGTCGCGAGCTGCCGCAGCGTCGCCCTGGTGGGCGGCATCATCGACCAGTCCCCGGCCGTCCACCGACGCCAACGCGTCGGCCGGTCGGCTCCAGTCGGCGAACACGGCCTCCGCGCCTGTGATGGACGGACCCACGTCGGCATCGCATACGGCCACGAAGAAGCGCGTGTCGTAGCGAATCGGCGATCCGCCCGGGGTGACCCAGCGCGACCACGGGCGCAGCGCGGACCGGTCGAGGCGCACCCCGGTCTCCTCCCAGGTCTCGCGCACGGCGGTGTCCCAGAGGTCGGCGTCCCCCTCCTGCCAGGCGCCGCCGGGGAAGACCACCATCCCGGCCGCGAACGCCATCGTCGAGGCGCGATGCATCAACCAGACCTGCACACCGTCCGCCCCCTCGCGCAGCAGGACGACCGTCGCCGCATCCCGCGGCTGGGTGCTCAGCGAACCTCCACGAGCAGCTCGACCTCGACCGGAGCATCGAGCGGCAGCACCGAGACGCCGACCGCGCTACGCGCATGCGTGCCCGCGTCGGCGAACACCTCGCCGAGCAGCTCGCTGGCGCCGTTGACCACACCCGGCTGGCCGGTGAAGTCGGGTGCACTGGCCACGAAGCCAACGACCTTCACCACCCGGACCACCGAGGACAGGTCGCCGATCTCCGCCTTGACCGCGGCCAGCGCGTTGAGCGCACACGTCCGGGCCAGCTCCTTGCCCTGCTCCGGGCTGACCTGCGCACCAACCTTGCCCGTGGCGACGAGCTTGCCCTCGACCATCGGCAGCTGTCCCGACGTGTAGACGTAGGCCCCGGTCCGCACGGCCGGCACGTAGACCGCCACCGGCGCGGCCACTGCGGGCAAGGTCAGCCCGAGCGACGCGAGCCGCTCCTCGGGGGTCATGCCCGAGGCCGCTTCAGGTAGGCGACGAGCTGCTCGGGATTCGGGCCGGGCACGACCTGGACCAGCTCCCAGCCGTCCTCGCCCCAGTTGTCGAGGATCTGCTTGGTGGCGTGCACCAGGAGCGGCACCGTGGCGTACTCCCACTTGGGGTTTGCGGCATCGGTCATGTCGGCACTGTACGGACCGCCATCTAGTCTCGGGCCGTGGCGACGCCGAGCGGGTCCGCGGCGAACCGGCCCGTCGACTGGCACGGGGTAGAGCTCCACGTCGTCACCGGCAAGGGCGGCACCGGCAAGACGACGGTCGCCGCTGCGCTCGCACTCGCGCTCGCGGCCGGCGGCCAACGGACCCTGATCTGCGAGGTCGAGCAGCGGCAGGGCATCGCGCAGCTGTTCGACGTCCCGCCGCTTCCGTATGAGGAGCGGCGCGTGGCGGTGGCGGCCAACCGCGGCGAGGTGTATGCGCTGGTCGTCGACCCCGAGGCGGCCCTGCTGGAGTACCTCGACATGTTCTACAAGCTCGGCCGGGCCGGCCGCGCGCTCAGGCGCTTCGGCGCGATCGACTTCGCCACCACGATCGCCCCTGGACTGCGGGACGTCCTGCTCACCGGCAAGGTTTACGAGGCCGTCGGTCGGCGACGGTCTGGCCGGCGCTTGTACGACGCGGTGGTGCTGGACGCACCCCCGACCGGGCGGATCGGCCGGTTCCTCAATGTCAACGAGGAGGTCGCCGGCCTGGCAAAGGTGGGCCCGGTCCGACAGCAGGCAGAATCGATCATGTCGTTGCTGCGGTCTCGACGAACCGTCGTCCATCTCGTGACCCTCCTGGAGGAGATGCCGACGCAGGAGACGGTCGACGCCGCGGCCGAACTGACCGACCTCGGGCTGCACCTCGGCGCCGTCATCGTGAACCGCGTCCGGACGGCTCCGCTCACCAAGGCGCAGCTCACCGCCGTCGGCAAAGGACGGGTCGACCCAGCAGAGATCGCGGCCGGTCTCAAGGAGGCCGGGCTGGACGCGGCATACGCGGACCCCTTGATCGAGCAGACTCGCGACCTTGCGGAGCGGGTCGCACTCGAGGCGGCTGAGCGCAAGACGTTGTCCGCGCTCGACCGCCCCATGGCGGAGCTGCCCTGGCTGCGCGACGGCATCGACGTCGGTGCGCTGTACACGCTTGCTGGCGAGCTGACGAGGCAGGGCCTGCGGTGACCGCGCTGAGCGTCGACGCCCTGATCCGCGACCCGATGACCCGCATCATCGTGTGCTGCGGATCGGGTGGCGTCGGCAAGACCACAACCGCCGCCGCGCTCGCGCTCCGCGCCGCTGAGCAGGGCCGCAGCGTCGTGGTGCTCACGATCGACCCGGCTCGACGGCTCGCGCAGTCGATGGGACTGACCGAGCTCGACAACACGCCTCGACCGGTCCAGGGGATCAGCGCCGGCGAGAGCGGCGGGCAGCTCGACGCGATGATGCTCGACATGAAGCGGACCTTCGACGACATCGTGCTCGCGCACGCCGATCCGGCGAAGGCGGAGCAGGTGCTGGCGAACCCGTTCTACCAATCGTTGTCGAGCTCGTTCTCGGGCACGCAGGAGTACATGGCGATGGAGAAGCTTGGCCAGCTCCGCGCACGTGCCGACGCCGAGGGCACGTGGGACCTGATCGTGGTGGACACCCCGCCGAGCCGCTCGGCACTGGACTTCCTCGACGCCCCGCAGCGACTCGGCTCCTTCCTGGACGGTCGGTTCATTCGGCTGCTCATGGCACCAGCGCGTGCAGGAGGGCGGGTGTTCTCACGCGCGGTGGGGGTCGGCTTCAACGTGGTGAATACCGTGCTCAACCGCGTACTCGGTGCCGAGATGCTCCGCGATGTGCAGACCCTGGTCGGAGCGCTGGACACGATGTTCGGTGGTTTTCGCGAGCGAGCCGACCAGACCTACAAACTGTTGCAGGCGCCGGGCACCGCCTTCATCGTCGTGGCCGTGCCTGAGCCGGATGCGCTGCGTGAGGCGTCCTTCTTCGTGGACCGCCTCAGCAGCGAACGGATGCCGCTCGCCGGTCTGGTTCTCAATCGGGTGCATCACAGCGACGCGACTCAGCTTCGCCTCGAGCGAGCTGTCTCAAGCGCCGACCAGATCGAGGACGAGCACCCCTTGACTGCTGCCATGCTGCGCGTGCACGCCGATCTGATGCGGGTCATCGATCGAGAGTCGCGGCTGGTTGGGCGGTTCACCTCCGCGCATCCGAAGGTGCGGATCGCGCGCGCGCCGGCGCTCGCGACCGACGTGCACGACCTGGACGGTCTGCGCACCGTCGGCGAGGCGCTCGCGGTGTCCTAGCTCAGCCCTCGCGAATGTGGACATTCGCGGGAAGGGTTAGCTCGCCTTTACGTGGCCGACCGGGACGTGGTGCTCGTAGTCGTCGCGAGCCCGCTCCAACAGCTGGCGCCACGACGCGACATTGGTCCGTCGCCGCAACAGTGCGCGCCGCTCGCGTTCGGTCATTCCGCCCCAGACGCCGAACTCGACCCGGTTGTCCAACGCATCAGCCAGACACTCGGTGCGCACCGGACATGCGGCGCATACCGTCTTCGCCCGGTTCTGCGCTGCCCCCTGCACAAACAGCGCATCAGGGTCGGTTGCGCGGCAGGCTGCCTTGGCGATCCACTCCTGCACCCAGGCCATGATCGCGAACGTAGAACTCGGGATCGACGCCCACCATGCCCTTAGGTATCAATTTCCTCTAGTCATAACGGGCTATGGACACAGCCACTTGAGTCACACCCGTGACATCTGTCACGCGACTTACATGCCCGAGCCACGTACCGTATTGCGCGTGCCACGCAAGCAACCAGCCACCGTCCTGGGCCGAGCCACGTTGTTCGTGGGCTTGGCCGTCCTGGCCGGCGTGCTGGCAGCCGGCATGGCGCTGCCGTTCGTCGGAACGGCTGGCATGGTCGCCCGCGGCACCGCCAACGACTTCGAGCAACTGCCGACCGTGCTCGAGACACCAGCCCTGCCGGAACAGTCGACGATCCTCGCCTCGGACGGTACCGAGATCGCCAAGGTCTTCGCCCAGAACCGGATCACGGTTCCCCTCGAGCAGGTGGCCCCGGTCATGCGCGAGGCGATTGTCGCGATCGAGGACGAGCGCTTTTACGAGCACAAGGGTGTCGACCTGCAGGGCACGGTCCGCGCAGCGCTGACCAACCGCGCCTCCGGTGAGATTCAGCAGGGCGGATCGACGATCACCCAGCAGTACGTCAAGAACCTGCTCATCACCGCGGCCACGAACGATGACGAAGTCGAGGCGGCCCGCGAACCCACGGTCGCGCGCAAGCTGCGCGAGATGCGGTATGCGATCGGCCTGGAGAAGCGCTACTCAAAGGACGAGATCCTGCAGGGGTACCTCAACGTCGCCTACTTCGGCGCCGGTGCATACGGCATCGAGGCCGCGTCCCGGCGGTACTTCAGCAAGAGCGCCGCTGAGCTTGGCCTGGTCGAGGCAGCGACGCTGGCCGGCGTGCTTCAGCAGCCGGTCGGGTTCGACCCCACGCGCAACCCGGAGGCGTCGCAGGGCCGCCGAGATGTCGTGCTTCGCGCCATGCGCGACCAGGAGAAAATCGCCGAGGCGGACTACCAGGCCGCTGTGGCGGTTCCGGTCGGGGCCTACCTCAAGGTGTCCGAGACGCCGAACGGCTGTGCAACCGCGCTCGCGCCGTTCTTCTGCGACTACGTGCTGAACATCCTGAAGAACGACCCTGCGTTCGGCGCCACGGAGACCGAGCGCGCGGCGTTGCTGCGCCGAGGCGGCCTGACGATCACGACGACACTTGACATCAAGGCGCAGCAAGCGGCCCAGAACGCGGCCGACAGCACCATCCCGCGCGCCGACCCCAGCGGTCGAGCGACGGCCATCGTCAGCGTCGAGCCGGGATCAGGCGCGATCAAGGCGATGGCGCAGAACCGCTCCTGGGGAGTCAACAGCCAGGATCTCTCGCTCACGACCTACAACTACAGCGTCGACCGGGCCATGGGCGGAACCATCGGGATGCAGGCCGGGTCCACGTTCAAGGTGTTCACGCTTGCGTCCGCGCTGGAGAAGCGGCTGCCCCTCACCAAGCAGATCTCGGTCGAGCGCAGTCAGACCTTCACCGAGTTCCGGGACTGCCTCTCCAAGGGCAGGATGCCCCCGTACACCGTGCGTGGGCAGGGCGGGACGTACGACCTTCGGACCGGTACCTGGCGCTCGAACAACACCTTCTACGTGGCACTCGAGCAGGAGATCGGCATCTGCGACCCCGCGGCGCTCGCGGAGCGACTCGGCGTGACCCATGGAGACGGCAGCTCGCTGAACCGCTTCCAGTCGTTCACCCTTGGCTCCGACCCAGTGTCACCGCTGTCGATGGCCGAGGCCTACGCGACCTTCGCGGCCCGCGGCATGCACTGCGACGCCCGCGCCTTGGTGTCCGTGGTCGATCGCTCCGGGGCCAACGTCGGTGTCCCGCAACCGGCCTGCAACCAGGTGATCGAGCAGGGCGTGGCGGACGCGGTGACCGACATCTTGACTGGCGTGATCGACGGTGCGGATCCGGGGCGGACTGGTGAGGGCCTGTCCCTGGGTCGCCCGGCCGCAGGCAAGACCGGCACGACGAACGACAACGCCGCGGTCTGGTTCGTCGGCTACACCCCCGAGCTCTCGACCGCCGTGTGGGTCGGGGACCCGCGGGGCGGCAAGAACTACCCGATGGCCAACGTCACGATCAACGGCCGGTACTACCGGGAGATCTTCGGCGCGACGTTGCCCGGTCCGATTTGGAAGCTGACCATGCTCGGCGCGCTCGAAGGCGTCTCGGGCACGGCGTTCCCCGGGCTGGATCCACGCTCGGTCGCCGGGCTGCCCGTCGAAGTCCCCCGGCTCTTCGGCAAGACCGCGGCCGAGGCACAGGCGCTGCTGGCCGAGGTCGGCCTGGTCGCCGCGATCAACCCGGAGCAGGTCAGGTCGACCGCGGCGAAGGACACCGTGGCGTACACCCGCCCGGGCAACGGGGCGAACGTCGAGAGCGGCTCGACGGTCGAGATCCGCATCTCCAACGGCGTGCCGCCCCCGCCGCCTCCGCCCCCGCCGCCGGTCGTGCCGCCCCCGGTCGACCCGAACCTGCCGCCTGGAGTGGTGCTGCCGCCGGTGGCGCCGATCACGCCGCCGCCGGCCTGACCCGGCCCGGGAGCTCAGCCGGCGAGTCGGGCCCGGACCAGCGCGGCGACGGCCGAGCCGTCGGCGCGGCCGGCGACCTGCGGTTGGACGCGCTTCATGACCGCGCCCATCGCCTTCGGCCCACTCGCCCCATCGGCTGCGGCAGCGGCCACCGCCGCGTCGACGATCGCCTCGAGCTCGGCGGTCGTCAGCTGAGCCGGCAGGTACTCCTCGAGCACGACACCTTCGGCGCGCTCGCGGTCCGCGAGCTCGGCTCGGCCGGCCACGTCGTACGCCTCGGCCGCCTCACGCCGCTTCTTCGCCTCCCGGGTCAAGACGGTCACGACCTCGGCGTCGCTGAGCTCGCGAGCAGCCTTGCCGGACACCTCTTCATTGGTGACCGCCGCCAGCGCCATCCGCAGGGTCGCCTTGCGCACCTCATCCTGTGATCGCATGGCCATGGTCAGGTCGGACTGGAGTCGGTCCTTGAGCGTTGGTGCATCCGGCATGCCAAGCATCTTCGCAGCATCTGGTGGAATGACGCCGTGCCCACGAACCCCTGGCTGCGATCAGCGGCAACCCTGATCGCGGTCGGTGCCGCCGGTCTCACGTATGCGGCCGCCGAGGCGCGCTCGTACCGGCTGCGCCGGCTCGAGGTGCCCTGCCTCCCGGCTGGGCAGCGACCGCTGCGGGTGCTGCACGTGACCGACCTGCACATGACGCCGGGTCAGCACCGCAAGCAGGTGTGGGTCCGGCAGCTGGCCGCCCTCCAGCCGGACCTGGTCGTGGACACCGGGGACAACCTCGCGCACGTCGACGCCGTGCCGTTCGTCCTCGACGCGCTCGGCCCGCTGCTCGACCGGCCCGGGGTGTTCGTCATGGGCTCCAACGACTACTACGCGCCGAAGTTCAAGAACCCGGCGCGCTACCTCGTACCGTCCGACGAGCGGCGGCTGCACGGCGGCTTCCTCCCGTGGGAGGACCTGCGCGACGGCTTCACCGCCGACGGCTGGGTCGATCTGGACAATGCGCGCACCCGGTTCGAGATCGACGGCCGCACCATCGACCTGGTCGGCGTCGACGACCCGCACATCTACCGCGACCGGTACGACGAGGTCTCGGCACCGAAGGCGCCGGACGCCGACCTGGTGCTGGGCGTCGTCCACGCGCCGTACCACCGGGTCATCGACAAGATGGCCGCCGACGGCTGCGACCTCGTGCTGGCCGGCCACACCCACGGCGGCCAGCTCTGCCTGCCCGGCTTCGGCGCGCTGGTCACCAACTGCGACCTCGAACGCGCCCGAGCCTCTGGCCTTTCGTCGCTGGATGGCGCATACCTGCACGTCTCCGCGGGCCTCGGCACATCGCCGTATGCGCCGGTGCGCTTCGCCTGCCCGCCGGAGGCGACCCTGCTCACGCTGATACCGCGCGCGGCTTGACCCGCCGAACCGGTTTGGGGTGGCCCTCGGATCACGGCTATCCTGGCCCGGCTCGATCAAGGATCAACCGGGGTGTGGCGCAGCTTGGTAGCGCGCTTCGTTCGGGACGAAGAGGTCGTGGGTTCAAATCCCGCCACCCCGACCCAGGTCAGAGGCCACTTCCAAGCCTTGGGAGTGGCCCGTTCCGTTCTCTGGGTGACTAACTGAGTGACTACGGAGTCGGATCGGCGGGGAAGAGTGGCCGTGCAGCGTGGCGTGGATCCACCGCACGATGCCGAGGAGGACAAATCGGGGCGACCACAACGCTGGGCTCCGGTCGGCGCGCCTTCGAGCGGTCAGCCGTTCCTGAGACGCGGGGAGGCGGGCGCCTCGACGAGCGCGCGGGCTTGCGCCATTGCATCCTCGAAGCTGAGAGCACGGCCGCGCTCCCATGCCCTGGCCGTGTCGGTTTCGAGAGCCGCTTTCACGGCGCTGACGCCGCGTTCGCGGACGATGCGCTCGTACGGCGGTGGCGCCACGCCGAGCAGTTCGCGCATCCGCTCGGCCGCGGCGAGCAACTCCGCTCCGAGGTCGGGTCGTCCTGCGGCGGCGGCCACGGCCGCAGTCGACTCTATGCAGTGGGTGCTGCAGCCTCGGTTGCCAATCTGGAGGTAGATCGGAAGTGCGTCCGAGAGGAGCTCGCGGGCCTGCTCGATGTTCCCTCGCAGGTAAGCGACGAGCGCCCGGAGCTCGTAGCTGTGCGCGAGCCAGTTGGGGTTCTCGGCCCGCTCGATCAGAACTCCGGCCTCTTCGACGAGCTCATGTGCTCGATCGAGGTCGCGGAGCGCCCACCACATGCTGCTGAACCCGAGCGCGATCGCGGTCTCCAACGGTCGCTGCGCACGGCGAGCCGCGTCGATGGCTGCCGCGAAGGCGTCGCCTACCTCCTGGCTCTCGTCGGTGCCCCAGCGATTGAATGCGAGCCAGAGCAGTGCGCGCGTCTCGCCGGCCGCGTCCCCGGCCTCGCCGTACAGGTCGCGGCTCTTCGCGCACAGCTGCACGCCGCGCGCCCATTCACCGGCCTGGAAGTCGAGCCGTCCGGCGGCCAGCAGCCCTTTCGCGCGCACGCTGGCGGTCACCTCGACGGGCGTGTCCAGCAGGCGCTGCACCCAGCGCTTGCCTTCGGGCACGTGCCCGCGCCACACCCACATGGCGCCGTTGGTGATGGAGGCCAGGCGCAGGCCCGCCTCGACGTTGCGCGAGGTGATCGCCCATTCGAGCGCGGCGCGCAGGTTGTCCAGCTCGCGCTCGAGAAGGTCAAGCCACGCCGCCTGCTCCAGCCCGTCGAGGTGTCGCTCGGCCTCCTCGGCGAGCTCGACGCCCCAGCTGAGGTGGGCGTCACGGACCGCGACGGCGTCGCTCGTCTCGCTCAGTTTGTTGCGCCCGTACTGCCGGAGCGTCTCGAGCAGGCGGTATCGGGTCCGTCCGCTCTCGAGGGAATCGCGCACGACGAGCGACTTGTCGACCAGCGCGGCCAGGTCTGCGGCTATGTGGCGGGCCTCGATGCCTCCGGCGGCGCAGACCGTTTCGGCGGCGTCGAGCGTCCAGCCTCCGGCGAAGACCGACAGCCGGTTGAACAGGCCGCGCTGACGTTCGCCGAGCAGGTCATAGCTCCATGCGACCGTCGCTTCGAGGGTCCGCTGGCGCGGCAGCGCCGTTCGCGCGCCACCGGTCAACAGCGCAAAGCAGTCGTCCAGATGCGATCCCAGATCGTCCAGCGACAGCGACGCGGTTCGGGCGGCGGCCAGCTCGATCGCGAGCGGAAGGCCGTCGAGCCTTCGGCAAATATGCGCGAGCACAGGGGCCGTGTCGGAATCGAGCTCGAAGCCGTCAAGTGCCGTGGCCGCCCGATCCGCGAACAGGATCACCGCCTCGGCGCGCGCGATCGCGTCGGCCGTGTCGTCTGGCGCGGGGACGGCGAGCGAGCCGGTTCGGAACACTCGCTCGCCCGGAACACCCAGCGGTTCGCGGCTGGTCGCGAGCAGGTGGATCTCCGGGCACGCTCGCAGGAGCTCCTCAGCCAGCCGAGCGCAGATGTTCGCCAGGTGCTCGCAGTTGTCGAGCACGAGCAGCATCTGGGACTCGCGCAGGCGCTCGAGGACGTCGTCGAGCAGACTGCTGTGCGGGCGCTCGCGCACGCCGAGGACCCGGGCAACCGCCTTGAGGACCAGCTGGTCGTCGAACACGGGAGCCAGGTCGACGAGCCAGGCGCCATCCGGAGTCTGCGCGGCCTGCGGGCGGCGAGCTCGATTGCCAGCCGCGTCTTTCCCGATCCGCCGGCCCCGGTCAGGGTGATGAGCCGGGCGCTGCCGAGCAGCGTCGCGAGCTCGTCGAGATCGCGCTCGCGCCCGACAAAGCTGGTGAGCTGCAGCGGCAAATTGTGTTGACGCACTCCCAGGGAGTGAAGCGGTGGGAAATCGCCCGGCAGGCCGGGGTGGTTGAGCTGGAAGAGATGCTCTGGCCGCTCCAGGTCGCGCAACCGGTGCTCCCCAAGGTCGCGCAGGCTCGCTCCTGCTGGCAGGTCGTCGCCTGCTAGCTCGCGAACGGCCCCGGAGACCAGCACCTGGCCGCCGTGCGCGAGCGCGCGGATGCTGGCGCACCGGACTACGGCGATGTCCCGCCCATCGGACTCGCCGAGGCTGGCCTCTCCCGCGTGTAGTGCGACGCGGACGCGAATGCGCAGATCCCCCGGCCAGTCCTCGTCTTCGATGTCGCGCTGGAACCCGAGCGCGCACGCCACGGCGGCCGTGGCACTCGGGAAAGACGCAACGGTTGAGCCCCCCACGCTGCTCTCCTGCAGCGTCCCGCCGCCCTCCGCTACGGCTGCTGCAGCCAGTTCCCCGTAGCGGTGTAGCGCTCGGGACGCGCCCATACGGTCGTGGGTGAACAGCCGCGCGAACTCTTCGACATCGCTCAGCAGGAACGTCACGATGCGCGGGGACGGGTCACTCGCCACCGGCCCCGGAGGCTCCAACAGCAACGCGAATGCGCGCTCTGGCTCAGGACGGTAGGAGCACCACGCACCGGTGTGGACGGCACGCTCGAGATGCGCGCCGAGTTCGGGAAGTGCCGCGGCGATCCGACCCACGCACTTTGTGGATCGCGCGCCCGACGTTTTGGCGGGCCCGTTCGGCCTGGGATGCCATAGGCCGATCGCGACCGCCAAGACCCAGCGCCCGGGCCAGCTCGCGCGCGATGAAGTCGAGCTCCTCCTGCGCCCGCGCCGCCCGCTCCAAGTCCGTCCAGGCGCGGGCCTCTTCCAACTCCTCGCGCAGTTCCTCAACACGCGCTCGATACGCCGCTTTGGCGTGTGCGTCCAGGGCCGGTCCTGCACCAGCGGCGTCGTCCGCACGCAGGTCCTCGCCCCGTTCGGTGATCGCGCTGGGTTCGCGAGGCGCCGCCCCGTCGGCGGCGGCGACGATCTCAAACACGTGGATGTCGGTACCCGGGTGCTCGAGCAGCACAGCGAGATAGCCCAGGCCCTTGGCGTGCCGCAGCCGCGCCTCACGCCCGCGAAACCGAAGCGCCCAATAATCGCCCTCGCGCCAGAGCCCCTGGACTGCGCCCTCGCTCATCGCTCCTCACCGCGACTGTAGCTCTCGTGCCGTGGTGTCACGAGAGGGGACGTGCACTTTCCGTGCACGTCGTGCACTCCGTCTGCGCGCCCTGAACACAACCGATAATGCCCGACTGGGGAGGGGCGATGGCGACACAGCTCCAGGTTCGCGACGCGATGCAGTTCGTCAACGAGCAGGACGCCGCGACACTCGAGACCTTCATCCAACGACTCGAGCTCCGCGGCAAGGATCCGGCGTTCGTGGCCTACCGCGAGCCTACCTCGAGTTGATCGACCTGCCGCGCCCAGCAGCGGTCCTGGATCTCGGCTGCGGCACCGGCGTCGTGGCCCGTGCGCTCGCCGCGCGCGACGGATTCGCCGGCACCGTGACCGGGATCGATCAGAGCGCGGAGTTCATCGCGGTAGCCGAGAAGCTCGCGGCCCGCGAAGGGGTCGCAGGCATCGTCCAGTTCGCCGTCGGCGACGCGCATGCGCTCGAGTTTCCAGCCAGCAGCTTCGATGCCGCCATCGCCCACACCCTCGTCAGCCACGTCCGCGACCCGCTCGCGGTGATCTCCGAGGCAGCGCGCGTCGTCCGCCCCGGCGGGTTCGTGGCCGTCTTCGACGGCGACTACGCATCGCTGATCTTCGGCTGCTCTGACCCGCGCCTCGGCGATGCGGTGGAGCCCGCAGTCCGGGCCACGATCATGAGCTCGCCGCGAGTCATGCGCGAGCTCCCGCGCCTCCTGCCTCAGGCCGGGCTGCGGCTGATCGCCACCCAGGCACACGTCTACGCCGAAGCCGGATCGAGCACGTTCATGCTCAACCTGGCCGAGACCTACGCGCCACTGGCGGCCTCGACCGGTCAACTTTCCGCCGCACAGCTCGACGCGTGGCTCGCCGATCAGCGCCGCTCTGCCAGTGACGGCACCTTCTTCGCCGCCTGCAACTACTACGCGTATCTCGCACGACGGTGACGCCGCCGCCAAAGGAGGAGAGATGACCGCCGTTCATCGCATCATCACGGCCTGCATCGGAGTGCTCACGCTCGCAATGGCTTCACCGACGGCAGCCTCGTCGCCGGCCCCTTCATCAGGTGAAGTCGTTCGCCAATGGACGGGTGAGGTCGTCCGCGACTGGAGCGACATCGCCCGCGCCCAACCGTTCGGGAACCCGCTCAGGCTCGCCCGGATCCTCGCCATCATGCACGCCGCACAACACGACGCCGTCAACGGCGCCCAGCCGCGGTTCCAGACCTATGCCTCGACACTCCATGACCCCCACGCCGACGCCGAGGCCGCCGCCGCAGCAGCAGCCCACGAGGTACTCGTCACCTTCTTCCCGGCGAACCAAGCCGCGCTCGACGATCGGCTCGCCGAGTCGCTCTCAACCGTTCCCGACGGTGATGCCGAAGAAGCCGGCGTGTCCCTGGGTCGCGCAGTCGGCGACGCCATCCTGCATGCGCGCGCCGATGACGGGTACGCCGCACCAGATCCGTTCAACCCGGAACCCGGACTCGGAGTGTGGGAACCCACCCCGCCGGCGTTCGCGCCAATGCTCGAACCCCAGTTTCAAAACGTGACGCCCTTCACCCTTCGCGACCGTGGGCAATTTCTACCCGATCCGCCACCCGCGCTGACCAGCCATGAGTACGCCAACGACTACAACGAGGTCAAGCTCATCGGCCAAGACATCAGCCCCGGCCGGACGCCGGACCAGACTCACGTCGCCCATTTCTGGGCCGAACCGTCGCCAAGCGGGTGGAGCCGAATCGGCAACCTAGTGTCGGCACGCTACGGCTATGACCTGCACGACACCGCGCGCCTGCAAGCCCTGCTCAACATGGCGATGGCCGACGGATTCGTCGTCGGCTGGTACCAGAAACGGCATTTCGAGTTCTGGCGGCCCGTGACGGCGATCCGCAAAGCCGACACCGACGCCAACCCCTTGACCCAGCCCGATACCACCTGGCTGTCCCTGCGCCCGACGCCGCCGCTCCCCGACTACCCGTCGACACACAGCGTGCTCGGCGCCGCGGCCGCAGAGATCCTGCGCCGGCTCACAGGCACCGACGACTTCTCGTTCTGCATGGTCTCGACAACCTCGGCACCGTCAGGGACCCAGCGCTGCTGGGACTCCTTCACACGGGCCGAGCTGGAGAACGCCGAATCGCGAGTGCTGGCCGGCTTCCACTTCCGCTTCGCCATCGAGACCGGCATCAAGGTTGGTCGCAAGATCGGCCAGTTCGCGACACAGCACGCACTGCGTCCGCTGTAGCCGCACACCCCTGGCCGGCGCACGGCTAGCGACCGACCATCCCGCAACAGGGGTCGGCGCCTGGGCTGCGTGGCGGCACGCCCGGCGGGGTGAGTGACCAAACTGAGTGACAATCGCCCCGGACGGTCACGGACTCCAGCGGATGGCTGCGGCCACTTCTAGCAGGCACTATGCAAACGGAACGATGGTCCAGGCCGCGCGGTGCTTGCTTCGGGACGAAGAGGTCGTGGGGTCCAAATCCCGCCACCCGACGGATCGTCGGCCGGTGTTCTCAAACAAAGCGCCGGCCGTTCGTCATTAAGTTGGCCGTATGCGTTTCCGCGGCAGCGTGGTCCTCGGGGGGAAGACGGCGACCGGCATCCAGGTACCCGAGCCGGTGGTCGTGTCGTTCGGGTCAGGCAAGCGGCCGCGGGTGACCGTAACGCTCGACGGGGCCTACACGTACCGGACCACGGTGGCCGCATACGGCGACGAGTTCTGGATCCCGCTCGCTGCAGAGCACCGTGCTGCGGCGGGCCTGGCCGCCGGTGACGACGTCGACGTCGACATGGAGCTCGACACCGCGCCGCGAGTTGTAGAGGTCCCGGACGACCTGCAGGTTGCGCTCGACTACAACCCGGCAGCGAAGGCCAACTTCGAGACGCTCTCCTACAGCAACAAGCGCCGCCACGTGCTCGCGATCGAGGGTGCGAAGACGCCGCAGACCCGTCACCGCCGCATCGACAAGGTGATCGACGAGCTCGGTCGAGAGGCGTGAGCCGAGGTGCCTCGCTTCGTCCTGCACGACCACCGCAAACCGCGCCCGCATTTCGACCTTCGGCTGGAAGAGGACGGCGTGCTCAAGTCGTGGGCTGTTCCGCGCGGACTGCCGACGACATCGTCGGCGGATCGGCTCGCTGTGCAGGTCGACGACCACGACCTCGACCACATCGACTACACCGACGAGGACAAGTTCATCGCTGACCACGGCACCTGGGAGGAGCACGACCGCAGCGAGCGGCGGCTGCTGTTCACCCTGCACGGCCAGCACGGCTCGCGGCGGTACGCGCTCATCCGAACGGACCGGGACTGGTTGCTGCACCTCACCAAGGGCCAGTGATCCGCCGATGCGGACGTGCGAGATGTGGACACTCGCAACGTCACATTCGGGTAGTCGGGGACCTCGAAGCGGTAGCCGAGCCCGGGTTCGGTGATCAGGTAGCGCGGACGCGACGGGTCCGGCTCGAGCTTGCGGCGCAGCTGCGCGGAGTAGACCCGCAGGTAGTTCGTCTCGGTCTGGTACTGCGGGCCCCAGACCTCCTGCAGCAGGGCGCGCTGGGAGACCAACCGGCCGCGATTGCGAACCAGCACCTCGAGCAGGTGCCACTCGGTCGGCGTCAGGTGGACTTCCTGACCGTTCCGGCGTGCCCGCTTGGCGGCCAGGTCGATGGTGAAGTCGGCGGTGGTCACGACCACGGGCGTATCCGACTCAATCGCCGCGGCACCGCGGCGGATCGCCGCCCGCAGCCGCGCGAGCAGCTCATCCATCCCGAATGGCTTCGTCACGAAGTCGTCGGCGCCGGCGTCGAGGGCTTCGACCTTGTCGTCGCTCAGCTGCCGCGCCGACAGCACGATGATGGGCACGTCAGTCCAGCCGCGCAGACCGGCGATGACCTCGACCCCGTCCATGTCGGGCAACCCGAGGTCGAGCAGCACGACGTCCGGGCGCTTGCGGGCGGCCAGATCCAAAGCGGTGCGCCCATCCACTGCGACGTCGACCTCGTAGCGACGAGCCTTCAGGTTGATCGCGAGCGCCCGGGCCAACGCAGCTTCGTCGTCGACGACCAGCACCCGAGTCACGCACGCACCTCGAGCGCGTCGGTGCCGGCTGTGCCGGTTGTCGCCGGTTTCACTGCCAGTCGTATGCGCCTTCGCGGCCGGCGCCGCCGCGGGCAAGGACACCACGACGGTCAACCCACCGCCGGGAGTGTCCTCGGCCCACACCGACCCATCGAGCGCCTCGGTGAGGCCACGCGCGACGGCCAGCCCGAGGCCGACCCCCGCGCCCTTCGGTGCGTCGCCCAGTCGCTGGAACGGCTGGAACATCGACTCCTTGACGGCATCGGGGACACCGGGACCTTGGTCGATCACGCGCAGCTCGACCCGGCCCTGGATCTCGCCGGCGCACAGCCGTACCCGCACGTCCTCCGGCGAGTGTCGGACCGCGTTCTCGACCAGGTTTGCGACGACCCGCTCGAGCAACCCGGGATCCGCCATGACCGTCGGTGACTCCTCGGCGAGATCCACCCAGACGGCGTCCGCGTGGATCCCACTCAGGGCGAGTGGGATGACATCGTCCAGCGCGACCTCACGCACCAGCGGGTTGACCGCACCCATCTGAAGTCGGCTCATGTCGAGCAGGTTGGCCACCAGACGCATCCAGCCGGTCGACCGACTCATCGATCGTCGACAGGAACGCCTGCTCGTCCTCCTCGCTCCATTCAACGTCCTCGGCTCGCAGCGAGGACGCGGCCGCTTTGATGCCAGCGAGCGGGGTCCGCAGGTCGTGAGAGACGGCCGCGAGCAGAGCGGTGCGTACCGCGTTGCCCTCGGCGAGGTGCTGTGCGTCATGCGCCTGCTCGATCAGCAGGGCTCGGTCCCGGATGTTGACGGCCTGGATCGCAAACGCCGTGAGCAGGCCCTGCTCGCTCGCTGCCAGCGTGTGTCCGCGCAGTGCAAGGGCCTCATCGGCGCCGGCCTCGGCCGAGGCATCAGCGTCGTCCGGATCGGTCGGCGCGTCCGGACCGACCGCGGCCACCGGGGACCAAACACCGTCCTCACCACGGACCAGCAGAGATGCAGCCCGCTGACCGAATGTCTCCCGCGCCTGCTCGAGCAGATCATCGACCCCGGTGCGGCCGGACAGCACCGTGCGGGCGAGACCACCCATCGCCGCAGCCTCGGACTGGGCACGAGCGGCCTGGTGGGTACGGCGCGCGGCGAGGTCGACAACCATTGCCGTTGCCGACGCGACGACGACGAAGACCACCAATGCCAGGACGTTCTCGGGCTCGTTGATGGTGAAGGTGTACAGCGGCTCGGTGAAGTACCAGTTCGCCAGCAGGCTCGATGAGATCGCCGCGACCAGAGCCGGCAGCAGCCCGCCGACGAGTGCAACGGCAACCGCCACCGTGAGCAGCAGAAGCAGCTCGGTCGGCAGGGCATGGCTCTCGCGGGTGAGCGACAGCAGCGCTGTGACCAGCGGCGGGCCGGCCAGCGCCAGCAGCCAGGCGACCGCAAGCCGGCGACGACTCAGCACGCGCTTGCGCCGAAGGCCGATCTCCATGCCACGGCCGGCCCCGGCATGGGTCACCAGCACCACGTCGATGTCCTCGGATGCGCGCGCAACGGTTCCGCTGATGTCGGCGCCGAACAACTTGGTCCAGCGCCCGTGCCGACTCACCCCAATCACAATGTGGGTTGCGTTGACGCCCTCGGCGAAGTCCAGGATTGCGGCGGCGACGTCGTCGGCGACCACGGTGTGGAAGGTCCCGCCAAGGTCCTCGGTGAGCTGGCGTTGGTGCACCAGCGCATCCGGCGCCGAGCTTTGCAGCCCGTCGCCGCGAACGACGTGCAGCGCCACGAGCTCACGGCTGCGCTGCCGGCCGGCGATGCGGGCGCCGCGCCGCAACAGGGTGTCCCCCTCGGGTCCGCCGGTCAGCGCGACGAGGACGCGTTCCCGGGCAGGCCATGGCTTGTCGATGTCGTGCGCTTCGCGGTAGCGCTCCAGCCCTTCGTCGACCCGGTCCGCCACCCACAGCAGCGCAAGCTCCCGCAGCGCGGTCAGGTTGCCGACCCGGAAGTAGTTCGACAGCGCGGCGTCCACCTTGTCGGCCGCATACACGTTGCCGTGGGCGAGCCGGCGGCGCAGCGCCTCGGGGCTCATGTCGACCAGCTCGATCTGGTTGGCCCGGCGCACGACTTCGTCGGGCACCGTCTCCTGCTGCCGGATGCCCGTGATCGACGCGACGACGTCGTTGAGCGACTCGAGGTGCTGGATGTTGACCGTGGTGATGACGTCGATGCCGGCGTCGAGCAGCTCGTCAACGTCCTGCCAGCGCTTGGCGTTCCGGCTGCCGGGGACGTTGGTGTGCGCGAGCTCGTCGACCAACGCGACCTTCGGTGCGCGGGCCAGCACGGCGTCGACGTCCATCTCGGTAAACCGGGCGTCCCGGTGCACGAGATCGCGCCGCGCCACCACCTCCAGGCCCTCGGCCATGGCCGCGGTACGCGCTCGACCGTGCGTCTCGAGGAAGCCGATGACGACGTCGGTACCGCGGGATCGCCGACGCTGGCCCTCGCCGAGCATGGCGAAGGTCTTGCCAACCCCAGGGGCGGCTCCGAGGTAGACGCGCAGCGTCCCGCGGCTCACTTGGTCATTGTCCCAGTTGTTCGAGCGCCAGGTTGAGCAGCAGCACGTTCACCCGAGGCTCGCCGAGGAAGCCGAGCTGGCGGCCCTCAGTGTGGTCCGCGACGAGGTCCGCGACCACGGCCTCGTCGAGGTCGCGCTCGGCAGCCACCCGGTCAATCTGCAGTTGGGCATACGCGGGTGAGATATGCGGGTCGAGCCCAGAGCCACTGGCCAGCACCGCATCGGCCGGGATGTCCGCGATGTCGACGCCCTCCTCCTCCGCGATCTGCGCCTGCCGCTCCTCGACGAGGGCGATCAGATCGGGGTTGTCGGCGGCGAGGTTCGAAGCGCTGGACGACAGCGCGTCGTAGCCGTCGCCTGCGGCTGACGGCCGAGAGTGGAACCACTCGGGCCCGTCGAAGGACTGGCCGATGAGCGAGGAGCCGACAACCTCGCCGTCGGCATTCTCGACGTACGAGCCGTCTGCCCGACCGCCGGCGAGAAGTTGCGATGCGCCGGTGAAGAGCAGCGGGTAGGCCAGCCCGATGCCCAGGGTGAGCACGATGAGGACGCGGAGCGCAGCGATGCCGCGCCGGGCGCCGACACTGATGGATGTGGACGACATGTGAATCAACCGATCCCGGGGATGAGCTGGACGAGGAGGTCAATGAACTTGATGCCGATGAACGGCACGGCCAGACCGCCGAGGCCGTACACCAGCAGGTTGCGCCGCAGCAGGTTCGCAGCGGACGTGGGCCGGTAGCGCACTCCACGCAGGGCGAGCGGCACCAGCGCCAGGATGATGAGCGCGTTGAAGATGACCGCGGACAGGATCGCCGACTCCGGTGAGTCCAGCTGCATGATGTTGAGCCGGTCCAGGCCGGGGAACACCGCGACGAACATCGCCGGAATGATCGCGAAGTACTTCGCGACGTCGTTCGCGACGGAGAACGTGGTCAGCGCTCCGCGGGTGATGAGCAGCTGCTTGCCGATCTCGACGATCTCGATGAGCTTGGTCGGGTTGGAGTCGAGGTCGACCATGTTGCCGGCTTCCTTGGCGGCCGACGTCCCGGTGTTCATCGCGACGCCGACATCGGCCTGCGCAAGGGCAGGTGCGTCGTTGGTGCCATCACCGGTCATGGCGACCAGCCGGCCACCCTCCTGTTCACTCCTGATGTATGCAAGCTTGTCCTCGGGCGTGGCCTCGGCGAGGAAACCGTCGACCCCCGCTTCGTCCGCGATCGCCTTGGCGGTCAACGGGTTGTCGCCGGTGATCATCACCGTCCGGATGCCCATCGAGCGCAGCTCGGCGAACCGCTCGCTCATCCCCTCCTTGACGACGTCCTTGAGGTGAACGACGCCGAGCACCGCGGAGCCGTCGGCAACGACGAGCGGCGTGCCACCGGCCGCCGAGACGGCATCCACCATCGCGGACACCTCACCCGGAACCGTGCCGCCCTGCTCGCGCGCCCAGTCGAAGACCGCGCTCGCCGCGCCCTTGCGCACCCGCCGGCCGTCGACGTCGATGCCGCTCATCCGAGTCTGAGCCGTAAACGGCACAAACGTCGCGTGCGTGAGCAGGCCTTCCTCGCGCGAGCGCAGCGCATACCGCTGCTTGGCGAGCACGACGATCGAGCGGCCCTCGGGCGTGTCATCGGCGAGAGACGCCAGTTGCGCGGCGTCGGCCAACGCGGTCTCGTCCACGCCGGTCGCGGGGATGAAGTCCGTGGCTTGCCGGTTGCCCAGGGTGATGGTGCCGGTCTTGTCGAGTAGCAATGTGCTCACGTCACCCGCGGCCTCCACCGAGCGACCGGACATCGCGAGCACGTTGCGCTGGACCAACCGGTCCATACCCGCGATGCCGATCGCCGACAGCAAGGCCCCGATGGTCGTGGGGATGAGGCACACGAGCAGCGCCACCAGGATCAGCACGGACTGCTCGGCACCGCTGTACACCGCGAACGGCTGCAGCGAGACCACCGCGAGCATGAAGATGATCGTCAGACTGGCGAGCAGGATGTCGAGCGCGATCTCGTTCGGCGTCTTCTGCCGGGCCGCGCCCTCGACGAGGGCGATCATCCGGTCGAGGAACGTCTCCCCCGGCTTCGACGTGATCTTGATGACGATGCGGTCGGAGAGCACCTTGGTGCCGCCGGTGACCGCGCTGCGGTCGCCGCCGCTCTCGCGGATGACCGGCGCCGACTCACCGGTGACCGCCGACTCGTCGACGCTGGCGACGCCGTCGATGACGTCGCCGTCGCCGGGGATGACGTCACCCGCCTCGCAGACGACCAGGTCACCGACGCGCAGATCCGTGCCGGGCACCTTGGTCTCGCGGCCGTCGACCAGCCGGCGCGCGATGGTGTCCCGACGAGCCGCCCGCAGGGTCGCGGCCTGTGCCTTGCCGCGGCCCTCGGCGACTGCTTCGGCGAGGTTCGCAAAGACCACCGTGAGCCAGAGCACGATCGTGACGAGCCAGGCGAACACGCTCGGGTCGGTGATCGCCAGCACGGTGGTCAGCACGGACCCGACCTCGACGACGAACATGACCGGGTTGCGCGCCATGTGTCGTGGGTCGAGCTTGCGGATCGCCAACGGCACTGCCCGCAGCAGCATCGCGGGGTCGAAGATGCCCGCGGTGACCCGGGCCGGGGTGGTGGCGACAGCCATCAGAGGAGTCCTTCAGCGAGCGGGCCCAGCGCGAGCGCCGGGAAGTACGTCAGTGCGCCGATCACGAGCACCGTGCCGCCGAGCAGCGTCACGAACAGGGCGCGGTGGGTCGGCAGGGTGCCTTCGGTGACGGGGGTATGCGGCTGCCGGGCGAGCGAGCCGGCCAACGCAAGGGCCAGCGCGATCGGCAGGAACCGGCCCAGGAACATGCAGACCGCCAACCCGATGTTGTAGAAGTCGGTGTTCGCTGCCAGGCCCGCGAACGCGCTGCCGTTGTTGTTCGATGCCGAGGCGAACGCATACAGCACCTCGGAAAGACCATGCGCGCCGGGATTGAAGATCGACGACCGGCCGGTTTCCGTCGCCATCGCGATCGCCGCACCGGTGAGCAGCAGCGTTGGCGTGACAAGCACGTACAACGCGACCAGCTTGATCTCGCGGGCGCGGATCTTCTTCCGCAGGTACTCCGGGGTTCGGCCCACCATGAGGCCGGCCAGGAAGACCGCGAGCACGGCGAGCACGAGCATCCCGTACAGGCCGGCGCCGACCCCGCCGGGGGTGACCTCGCCGAGCATCATGTTGACCAGCGGCACGCCGCCACCGAGTCCGGTGAACGAGGAATGGAAGCTGTTGACGGCACCGGTAGATGTTGCCGTCGTGGTGGCTGCGAAGGTCGCGGACATCGGGATGCCGAACCGGGTCTCCTTGCCCTCGACCGAGGCACCCGCCGCCTCGAAGGCTGGGCCGTTTCCCTGCGTCTCGAATGCGAACGCGGCGGTCACCGAGGCAATCCACAGGACCGCCATCGTCGCGACGATCGCATACCCCTGCTTGGTGTCGCCGATCAGCTTGCCGAACGTGCGTGGCAGCGAGAATGGAATCATCAGGATCAAGAAGATCTCGAGGAGATTCGTCCAAGCCTGCGGGTTCTCGAAGGGGTGTGCGCTGTTGGCGTTGAAGAACCCGCCACCGTTGGTGCCGAGCTCCTTGATGGCCTCCTGGGTGGCGATCGGGCCGCCGGGGATCGACTGCGTGCCGCCGGTGAGGGTCTCGACCGTCGTCGGCTCCGCCAGGTTCTGGATGACCCCGCCGGCGACCAGCAACACGGCCCCGACGAACGCGATCGGCAGCAGGATGCGGAAGGTGCCGCGGACGAGATCGGTCCAGAAGTTGCCGAGCGAGTCGCTGCGCGAACGGGCGAAACCGCGCACCAGCGCGATGGCGACCGCCATCCCGACTGCCGCGGACAGGAAGTTCTGCAGCGCCAGCCCGGACATCTGCACGAAGTGGCCGACCGCCGCCTCACCTGAGTACGACTGCCAGTTCGTGTTCGTCACGAACGAGACGGCGGTGTTCAGCGACTGGAAGGGGGGCATGCCTTCGAAGCCCAGCGACCATGGCAGGGCGCTCTGCAGGCGCAGCAGCCCGTAGAGCACCAGGATCGAGACCACGGAGAACGCGAGCAGGCTGCGCAGGTAGACCGACCAGCGCATGTCGGCGTCCGGGTTGACACCGCCGAGCCGGTACACGGCCCGTTCGGCGCGGCTGTGCTTGGTGCCGCTGTAGACCCGGGCCATGTAGTCGCCGAGCGGTCGGTGGACCAGCGCGAGCGCAGCCATGAGGACGCCGATCTGGATCAGACCGGCTGTTGTGCTGGACATCTAGAGCTTCTCCGGGAACAGGACCGCGAACACGAGGTAGCCGACGATGCCGACGGCGAGCAGCAGCCCGACCAGGTTCTCGGCGCTCACCGGTCCTCGCCGAGGCGCTCGAGGCCGCGCACGACCAGCCAGACGATGCTCGCCAGCACGGCGACGATGACGAGACTGAGGACGTCGTTCATGCCGTTGAGAATGCGGCCATCCCCGGTGGGGCGATCACGACTTTGTCGTTGCGTTCACACGCTCGCAGTGGATCTTGACGCGTTCTTGACGTCAGGCTGGAAGGATGCGCCAGGTGGATGGCCGAGGAGCGTGGCATGGCTGCTGATGTTGAGCTGATCGCCTACGCCGACCGCTTCGGCGGCGACCTCCGCGGCCTGCGTGAGCTGCTCGACGGACCGCTGGCGGGGCTGTTCGGCGGGGTGCACGTGCTGCCGTTCTACCGGCCCTTCGACGGCGCGGACGCCGGCTTCGACCCGGTGGACCACACGGAGGTGGACGAGCGGCTCGGGTCGTGGGACGACGTCGCGGCGCTGTCGAAGGACCGCGCGGTCATGGTGGACGTCATCGTCAACCACGTGTCCTCGGCCTCACCGCAGTTCGTCGACTGGCTGGCTCGTGGATCGGAGTCGCCGTACGACGGCATGTTCCTGACCCTGGGCGGCGCCTTCCCCGATGGCGCCCGCGAGCAGGATCTCGTCCGGCTGTACCGGCCGCGGCCCGGGCTGCCGTTCACCACCTACCAGCTGGCCGACGGCAGCAAGCGTCTGGTCTGGACGACGTTCACCGCGCAGCAGGTCGACGTCGACGTGCGCGCGCCGGCGACGCAGGCATACCTCCGACTGGTGCTGGACCGGATCGCCGATGCCGGCGTGGCCAACGTTCGGCTGGACGCGGTCGGCTATGCGGTCAAGTCGCCGGGGTCGACGTCGTTCATGACGCCGGAGACCTTCGCGTTCATCGACACCCTGACCGAGTGGTGCCATGACCGCGGGCTCGAGGTCCTGGTGGAGGTGCACTCGTACTACCGGCAGCAGATCGAGATCGCGCGGAAGGTCGACCGGGTCTACGACTTCGCGCTGCCGCCGTTGGTGTTGCACGCGTTGACGGCTGCGGATGCCGACCCGCTGCTGTCCTGGCTCGCGGCCCGGCCGACCAACGCGGTCACCGTGCTGGACACGCACGACGGCATCGGCGTCATCGACGTCGGCGCGGACGCGCAGGACCGCACGCAGCTCGGGCTGCTCACGCCAGAGCAGATCGACACGTTGGTGGAGACCATGCACGACAACAGCGGCGGGACCTCACGCCGGGCCACCGGTGCCGCCGCATCCAACGTCGACCTGTACCAGGTCAACTGCACCTTCTACGACGCACTCGGCCGCGACGACGAGCGTTACCTGTTGGCGCGCGCGCTGCAGTTCTGGACGCCGGGCGTGCCGCAGGTCTACTACGTCGGGCTGCTCGCCGGGTCGAACGACATGGAGCTGCTGGCCGCCACCGGTGTCGGCCGCGACGTCAACCGGCATCACTTCACGCGCGCGGAGATCACGACGGAGCTTGAACGTCCCGTCGTGCAGGCGTTGGTCCGGCTGATCCGCTTCCGGAACGCTCACCCGGCCTTCGACGGCGCATACACCGTCTTCGGTGGCGGGTCGCGGATCACCGCGACCTGGACGGCGGGCAACCAGGTCGCCGAGCTCGACGCCGACGTGGCGACCGGGTCGGCGACCGTCACCTGGACGGCTGCGGACGGCGCTCGGTCGACCGCCCCGCTGTCCGCACTCCCCTGATCGCGACGTGTCATACGAAGCGTGCGCTGGGGCGCACGAAACGTCTGACAGGTCAGCGTCTACAGTCCGCGAATGCGGACGGGGCGGGTGGAGGCGGTCTTACTGATCCTGGTGGGGCTGTTTGCCGGGCTGTTTGCCGGGCTGTTCCTTGGCGTCCTCATCGGGAGCCAGCTACCCGGGGACGACGACTCGTCGGCGCCGCTCATCGACGACGAGCAGATCACCAGCCTCCGGGAGAATCCCGGCCTTGTGCTTCCCGAACTTGCGCCGGCGCCCGCCCCGGAAGCCACGCTGACCGTGCATACCGACGGCTGCGGAGTCATCCGCACGGAGGTGCCCGCAGGCGAGCACAACGGCCTCACCTGGAACGTGTACGACCCCGATGGATTCCTGGTGCTCGGACGGGTGGCCGACAACGAAACCAGGTACCGGTACTTCCAGTCCGGGACCTACACCGTGAACCTGGAAGCGCTCATCGGCACGGAGTACGTCACGATCAGCAACACCGTCACGATCAACTGTTGACTCCCCCACGTACTGACCTGTCAGACGAAACGCGTCACCGGTGACGCGAAACGCCTGACACGTCGGCCCCGGGATGCGGCTGTCAGACGGAACGCGTCAGCCGTGGCGCGAAACGTCTGACAGGTCAAGCGCGGACGACGAGTGCCCGGTGCTCGCGCGGGCTGATGCCGCGCTCCCGCTTGAACGCGGCGCTCAGCGCGAACGGGTTCGCATACCCGACCCGTCGCGCGACCGAGCCGACCGTGGCGTGTGGCTCACGCAGCAACTCGGCGGCCAGGGTCAACCGCCAGTCGGTGAGGAAGCTCATGGGCGGCTCGCCGACGAGTTCTTGGAAGCGCCGCGCGAACGTGGCGCGGGACGCGCCGGTCTCGCGCGCGAGCCGCTCCACCGTCCACGGGTGCTCGGGCGTGTTCTGCATCAGGCGCAGCGCCTTGCCGACGATCGGGTCGCTCTGCGCGCGGTACCACCCCGGCGCCGCGGCCTCGGGCCGAGCGAACCAGGCGCGCAGCACCGAGACGAGCAGCAGGTCGAGCAACCGGTCGAGCACCACCTCCTGCCCCGGCTCGTCGCGCACGATCTCGGCGGCCAGCAACGCCAGCACCGGGCTGTCGAACTCCGCCGACGACAGCGTGAGCAACGGCGGGAGGGCCGACAACAGCCGATGGCCCATCTCCCCCGCCACCGGGTAGGTCCCGACCAGCATCATCGTCTCGCCGTCGGGGTCGTTGCCCCACGTCCGCACGCCGAGGTCCAGCGCCTGCGAGAGGCTCTCGCCCTCCACGGTCTGGCAGACCTGGTCGGGCAGCACGACGATCATCGGCTCGGTGTCCGGCGCGTCGGCGACTACGTAGTGGTCCGGGCCGCGCGCGACCGCGACGTCGCCCGGGCGCAGCCGGACCGGGTCGCCGCCCCCGGGCGGGGTCACCCACGCCTCCCCCTGGAACGGCGAGAACACCGAGATCGGCGCCTCGTCCCTGATCGCGATCGACCAGGGCGGGCTCATCATCACCCGCAGCAGGAAGGCGTCCCGCGCCCGCGGGCCGTCGAGCAGTCCGACTAACGCGTCCACGGCGACATCCTAGACGTTCTCGTATGCGATCGAGCGTCTCATGCATGGACCGTCTCACACTGACCGGGTTTCCTGGACGCATGACAACCACGACTGCACCCCTGACCCTCGTCGTCGGCAGCACCGGCAAGACCGGTCGCCGTGTCGCTGAGCGCCTCACCGCGCTCGGCCTGCCGGTCCGCGCCGGCTCCCGCCACAGCCAGCCGCCCTTCGACTGGGAGGACCCCACAACCTGGGCGGCCGCCGTGGATGGCGTCGACCAGATGTACCTCCCCTACTACCCGGACATCGCGATGCCCGGCGCCACCGAGGCCATCGACACGGTCACCCGGCTCGCCGTCGAGCGCGGCGTCCAGCGCATCGTCCTGCTCTCCGGCCGGGGCGAGCCAGAGGCGAAGGCGGCCGAGGACATCGTCCGCGCCTCGGGTGTCGAGTGGACCGTCGTCCGCTGCGCGTTCTTCGCTCAGAACTTCAACGAGAACTTCCTGATCGACAGCATCCGCAGCGGCGTGATCGCACTGCCCGCCGGGTCGGTCGCGGAACCGATCCTCGACGTCGACGACATCGCCGACGTCGCCGTCGCCGCGCTGACCGACGACGCCCATGTCAACCAGCTGTACGAGTTGACCGGACCGCGACTGCTCACCTTCGCGCAAGCGGCCGCCGAGATCAGCGCGGCCGTCGGTCGTGATGTGCAGTACATCCCGGTCACCGCCGACGAGTACCGCGCGGCGCTGGTCGAAGAAGGTCTCCCGCCCGACTTCGCAGAGATGCTCACCGACCTGTTCACGCTCATCTTCGACGGGCGCAACGAGTCACTGGCCGACGGCGTACAGCAAGCCCTTGGCCGCGAGCCCCGCGACTTCGCTGACTTCGCCGCCCGCGCCGCGGCCAGCGGAGTCTGGGTAGCGTGAAGCGGTGCTCACCCGCGTCGTTCTGCTCCTGAGCATGGTCACGGCTGGGCTGTCCGCCGGCCTGTTCTTCGCCTTCGCGTATGCGGTGATGCCGGGCCTGGCCAGGGCCGGTGACCGGACGCTGGTGACCGCCATGCAGGGAATCAACGTCGCGATCCTCAACCCGCTGTTCCTGGTCGTCTACCTCGGGCCGCTGGTCTTCGGGGCGGCCACCGTCGTCGCCCTGCTCGGTGACGGGCAGGGCGACGTCCTCGGCTGGACCATCGCCGGCGTCGCGATCTACCTGATCGGGGTGATCGTGGTGACTGCGGCGTTCAACATCCCGCTGAACAACGCGCTCGACGCCGCGGGAGACACCGACCATGCCGCGACGCGCGAAGCGTTCGAGTCCCGATGGAACCGCTACAACGTCCTGCGGACGGTCGCGTCGATCGCCGCGTTCGGCTGCTTCGCGTGGGCCGGCCTGATCTGGTCGTAGTCTGCGCAGGATGTCCACGCAGCTCGTCATCGACCGTCGCTTTCGCGGGCCACTGACGTCCGCCAACGGCGGGTATGCGGCCGGCGCGCTGGCCGCATACCTCAATGACAGCACGTGATCGAGGACGGACGCGGCGCGGTCGAGGTGACGCTGCGCCTACCCCCGCCGCTCGACACCCCGCTCGACGTCTCCCTCGGGGTTGATCATGCACAGTTGGCCGCACGACGGGCAGGTGATCGCAGAAGCCGTCCCCGGGCCGGCTCGACGTCGAGCCGCCCAGAGTCACGCCAGGTCAAGCGGCCGACGCGACCACGCGCAACGTGCCGCTGGGGCGACCCGGTCTTCGCCGAATGCTTCTCCTGCGGCATCCGGCCGGAGCACGACAACCTGGCGATCCACCCGGGCCCGGTCGATGGACAGGAGTGACGTCGTGGCCGCGCCATGGGTCGCCCGCGAGGTGAGCGCCCCGGTTGTGTGGTCGGCGATCGACTGTTGCGGCGCATACGCAGTGAGCCCGCATGGGCGCGGCGAGGCAGCTGCTGGGCCGGATGACCGCGCAGCATCGTCCGGCTGCCCGACGAGGGCGAGCCGTGCGTGGTCGTCGGCTGGCGGCTCGGTGCCGACGGCCGCAAGCTGCACGCCGGAACGGCATTGCTCGATGCGAACGGCGCGCATGCTGGCCGCGTCGCTTCAGGTGTGGATCGCGCCGCGCTGACTCGGCCCGGCGACCTCGGTCGAGCCGGTCGCGCCGCTCGAGCAAGTAGCGCCGCTCCGGTTCGGTGGCGGCGGCCAGCGCGGCATCGCCGTATGCGGCCCGCGCCGCAGCGACCTGCCCGTCCAGCTCGAGCAGGTGTGCCTTGACCGCGAGCAGCCGAGCCTCGGGCACCGCGGCGGAGATCTGCTCGAGGTCGCGCACGACGGCCAGGGCGGCGGCCGGGCCCTCGCACATGGCGAGCGCGACCGCGCGGTTCAGCGTGACCACCGGACCGGGCGCCACCCGCTCGTGCATGTCGTACAGCGCCAGGATCTGCGGCCAGTCGGTGTCGTCGTAGGAGGGCGCGGTCGCGTGCAGCGCGGCGATCGCGGCCTGCAGCTGGTACGGCCCGAGGGCACCGCTCGAGACGGCCTGCTCGGCCAGCCGCTCACCCTCGGCGATCCGGTCGGCATCCCACAGTCGTCGGTCCTGTTCCTCGAGCGGAACGTAACGACCGTCCGGTCGCAGGCGCGCCGCCCGCCGGGCATCGTGCAGCACGATCAGCGCGAGCAGCCCGGTGATCGCGCTGTCGTCGGGCAGCAGCCGGTGCATCAGGCGGGCCAACCGTTCGGCCTCGGCGCACAGGTCCGAGCGGACGACGGTGTTGGTGCCGGTGGCCGCATACCCCTCGTTGAACACCAGGTAGACGACCGCGCAGACCGCCTCGACCCGCTCCGGCAGGTCGGCCGCCGACGGCATCCCGAACGGGATCCCGGCCGCCGCGATCTTGCGCTTGGCCCGGACCAGGCGCTGGGCCATCGTCGCCTCGGGCACCACGAAGGCGCGCGCGATCTCGGATGTCGTGAGGCCGGCCACCGACCGCAATGTGAGCGCGACCTGCGCATCCTGCGACAACGCCGGGTGGCAGCACAGGAAGAGCAGGTGCAGCCGGTCGTCCAGCGCCCAGGATGCGAACATCTGGTCGTCGACCGGCGGCTCGTCCAGCCGGTCGGCTGACGCGCGACGCTCGAGGTCCGGGCGTCGGGTCTCGCGCCGGATGCGATCCAGCGCCTTGTTGCGGGCGGTCGTCGAGAGCCAGGCACCGGGGTTTGCCGGAACACCGTCGTGCGGCCAGCGCTCCCACGCGGCCAGCACCGCGTCCGCATACGCGTCCTCGGCGATGTCGAAGTCGCCGAAGCGCCGCATGAGTCCGCCGATGACCTGGCCCGACTCGCGACGGACCAGGTCCTCGAATGCGCGGCCGGGGATCAGGCGGTCGCCTCCGCGGCGGAGTCGGGAATGAAGGCGGACATGTCCATGATCGGGCGGACCTCGACGGTCCCCCACCGCGCGTCCGGGATCTGTGCGGCGATCTCCAGCGCCCGGTCGAGCCCGTCGCAGTCGACGAGGTAGAAGCCGCCGAGGACCTCCTTCGTCTCCGCGAACGGGCCGTCGGTCGTGGTCCGCTTGCCGTCGCGCACCCGGACCACCGTCGCGGTTTCGACGCCCTCCAACGGCTCGCTGCTCACGAACTCGCCGGACTCCTTGAGCGCCGCATCGAGCGCCCAGTACTCATCCATCGACGCCTGTTGCTCGGCCGGCGGCAGCGCCTGCCAGGCCTCGGACGCCTCGCGGTTGTTGTAGATGAGGAGCAGGTACTTCACGGGGACCTCCCGGGTGCGGTCGGCGGCAGCCTGCCTGCCAGCCTCTCACCGTCCCGACGATCGGCGTCCACCGTTTTCGACCCGCTTCGACTTCGCGAATGTTGACGTTGGCGGGGTTGGGAGGGCATCCCAACCCCGCCAACGTCAACATTCGCGCGAGGTCAGACCTCGCGGAGCACGCGGGCCGGGTTGCCGCCGACGATGGTCCGCGGCGGGACATCCTTGGTCACCACCGCCCCGGCCCCGATGACGGCAGCGTCGCCGATCGTGACCCCCGGCAGCACGATCGCCCCAGCCCCGACCCAGACGTCGGACCCGATGGTGATCGGCTTCCCGTACTCCCACTCCAACCGACGCTCGTCCGGGTCGACCGGATGGCTCGCCGACAGCAGTTGCACGTTCGGGCCGAACAAGCAGTGGTTGCCAATGGTCACCCGGCACACGTCCAGAACGACGCAGCCGTAGTTGACGAACGAGTGGTGCCCGATCTCGATGTAGGTGCCGTAGTCGCAGTGGAAGGGCGCCAGCACGAGCGACTCCTCGCCGAGGCCGCCGAGGAGCTCGCGCAGGATCTCCAGTTGCGCCGGCGACTCCTGCTCGGCGTCGTTGAACTGTCGGCAGAGTTTCTGCCCGCGCTGACGGCCGGCGACCAGCTCGGGATCTCGAGCGATGTAGAGGTCGCCAGCCTCCATCCGCTCGCGCATGCTGCGGGGGTCCGCCGGGTCTGGCGTCACAGTCGTCATGTCGGCCAGCCAACCGGACGAGTCGTGTCGGCTGTCGAACCGACAGGATGCGGTCATGACGACGCTCGGTGCGGTGTTCCTCCCCCAACTCCCACCGTCGCGGCTGCGCCCGATCGCGGAGGCGGCGGATGCGGCCGGGCTGGAGGAGCTGTGGCTGTGGGAGGACTGCTTCCGGGAGAGCGGCGTGGCCACCGCTGCCGCCGCGCTCGCCTGGACCGACCGGCTGCGGGTGGGCATCGGGCTGCTGCCGGTACCGCTGCGCAACGTGGCCCTGACCGCGATGGAGGTTGCCACCCTTAGCGAGCTGTTCCCCGGTCGGCTGTCGGTCGGGCTCGGCCACGGCGTCCAGGACTGGATGGCCCAGGTCGGCGCGCGGGTGGAGTCGCCGCTGACGCTGCTGCGCGAGCACCTCGTCACCCTGGCCGCGCTGCTCGGTGGCGACGAGGTGACGTATGCGGGCCGCTACGTCAACCTCGACCAGGTCCGGCCTCGACTGGCCGCCGACGACTCCGCCGAAGCTGCTCGCCGGTGCGACCGGACCGAAGACGCTGCGGCTCAGCGGCAGCCTTGCGGACGGCACGATCATCACCGGCGGCACGAGCCCGGACGGTGTCCGAGACGCGCTGGCCCGGATCAACGAGGGCAGGACAGGCGGCTGCCCGAGACGACCAGCCACGCCGTCGTGGTGTACGTGCTCGCGGCAACTGGCACGGATGCCCAGGAACGACTCGATCGAGCACAGCGGGAATCGGGTGAGGACCTCGACCCGAAGACCCGCGCTGCCGGCGACGCCGACGACATCGCGCAAGCCGTCACCCGGTGGACGGACGCTGGCGCGACCACGGTCGTCCTCCAACCAACCTCGGACGACCCGGACCCGGAGGGGTTCGTGCGCTTCGTTGCCGAGCAGGTCCGGCCGCTGTTGGCCTAGTCCGTCAACGCCTTCACTGCGGCGTCCACGTCGTCCTCAGTCGTGTACAGGTGGAATGCCGCCCGCAGATTCCCGGCCCGAGCGGCCACTCTGATCCCCGCTCGCTCCAGTTTCGCCGACGCATCGGAGATCGACGCCGACACGATTGCGCTGTCGCTGGGTCGCATCCCGAGTCCCTCGCGGAACCGGTTCGCCAACGCCACATCGTGATCGTGGATCTGCTCGACCCCGATCTCCTCGATGAGCTCGAGCGTCGGGGCGCAGCCCACCCAGGAGAACCACGCCGGCGAGATGTCGAACCGCCGCGCATCCTCGGCCAGCACCATCGGCAGGCCGAAGTAGTTGGCCGCGACGTCGGCATCCGCATACCAACCGGCAGCGATCGGGCGCAGCCACTGCCTGACCGCCGGCGTCGTGACCATGAACGCCGTCCCGCGCGGCGACATCAGCCACTTGTATGCGGCGCACGTGAGCACGTCGACGCTCGTCGCGTCGAGGGGTAGCCAGCCGACGGCCTGCGTCGCGTCCACCACGACGATCGCACCCACCGCCCTGGCGTGAGCGACCAGCGGTGCGAGATCGGTGACCACGCCGCTCGACGAATGCACGACGCTGACCGCAACGACAGACGTGCGCTCGTCGATGGCGTCGAGCATCGCGTCCAGCGGCACGGTGACGACCTCAACACCGCGGTCAGCCTGCGCCTGGAACGGGAAGACCAGCGACGTGTACTCGATGTCCGGGACGACGACTCGCGCCCCGGTGGGCAGCGACGCCGCGACCGGCGCCAGCAGCTGCGACACGGCGGATCCGATCGTGACCTCGCCGGCGTCTGCCCCGACCAGTCGCGCGAAGGCAGCCCTGGCCCGCCCGACGGACGCGTCCCAGACCTCCCAGTGCTCGGCGCCGTGCCGCCACTGCTCGAGGGCGGTCTGCAGGGCCTCCCACGCGGGTGTCGGCGGCAGCCCGTAGCTGGCCGTATTGAGCCAGCCGGGCTGCGGCTGCCAAAACTCCCGCGCCTGCACCAGGTCCATGCCGGCAAACCTACGACCGCCCACCGACGATCGGATTGGCGCTGCTCGCCCTAAGCGCGCCGCTGGAGTCATCTACGCATTTGTGCTCAGGACTTCCGCGCCGGCGGTGACCAACCTTGCCTGCCACCGGACCTCGGAGACGCCGAGGCCCATCAAGCAAGGGAGCAGGACATGAACAGAGCAAGGTTGGCAGCGACGGGCCTCATGGCCACTGCTGCACTGGCGGCGCCGCTCGCGTTGGCGATGCCAGCGCAGGCGCACACGAGCAGCGGCTGCACGGTGACCACGGACGATCCGCGTCACAACGGCCTCTTCAACTCCAACGGCAGAAAGCAGATCAACTACGTGATCGACGTGACCTGCTCGGCCGGGCGCAGTGGTCAACATCACCGACGAGCGCTGGGAGGACGACGGCGTTGGTGGCGATGACCTCATCGGTCCAGCCAACCGGGTCCGCGACTTCACCAACTGCCGCTGGCTCGACCGAGATCGTGATCATCGGCGAGCTGCCGGACACGGACGACCTGTGGGACCAGTACGAGGAGATGCACCACCGGGTCCGCTTCACCGTGACCAGCGGCGGCGTGACCTCACCGGTCACCGGCTGGCATGTCAGCGGCGACACCTCCATCCACGTCTGATCAGGCTACGATGACGCGGGAGACCGGGGAGCGCTCCCGGTCTTCCGCGCCTGCGCGGGAGTCCGACATTCCGTGCGATTCTTATGAAATGCCCACACCCCAGGGCCGCCTGGTGGGTCGAGAGGACCAGCTCACCCTGCTGGTCGAGGCGCTGCGAGCGGCGGGCACGGGACAGCCGGGGACCGTCATCGTCAGCGGCGAGGCTGGCATCGGCAAGACGCGGCTGGTCGAAGCCGCGGTCGACCATGCCTTGACCGAGGGATTCCTCATCACGTCCGGGCAATGCTCACCCGTCAGCGGAACCCGGCTGCCGTACGGACCCGTGGTCGATCTGCTCGTCGATCTGCAGCGCCAGCTCCCTGATCTGCCGAGTTCGGTTCCCATCGAGGCATGGCGAGGTGTCGCCCCCCTGACGGGTGCCGCGGAGCAGGTCTCAGCGGTCGACTCGAACATGGCATCGACTCGGCTGTTCGCCGGGTTCGTCGAAGTGCTCTCAGTGGTGAGCGAGCAACGTCCGGTCATGGTGGTCGTCGAGGACATGCACTGGGCGGATCCGGCCAGTGTGGATCTCGTCGCCTTCGCGGCGCGCAAGCTGCGCCAGGACCGCATCCTGCTGGGGCTGACGAACCGACCGGCTGGTGCGTCGCCGCGGTCACCGGTGCGAACCGCACTTGGCGAGCTCAAGAGGCTGGGCAACACGACGGACATCAGCCTGGGTCCGCTCCCAGACCCGGCGATGCAGCAACTTCTTGAGGGCCTTCCCACCCCGCCGGAGCCGTCGCTTCAAGCCCAGATCACCGCTCAGTCCCAGGGCAATCCCTTCTTCGCTCTCCACCTGGCGCTCCATCGCGAAGCTCGTTCCGTTCCGCCGCGGCTGCGCGATGTCCTGTTGAGCTCGCTCGACGACCTGTCGGCAACGGAGCGGTCGCTGCTGATCCAGCTTGCGATCATGGGGGATCTGCACGACGACCAACTGCTCGTCAAGGCAGCAAGCGTTCCAGTGGAAGAGTTCAACCCGCTCGCGCGCTCTCTGATCGACCGAGGGTTGGTCGAGGTGCGCGATGGCTCACTTGGTTTCCGGCATGCGCTGCTGCGCGACATCGTCGTCGACGACACCCTGCCGAGTGAACGCGTCGTCGCCCATGCGCGGGCGGCCGACACGCTTCTCGCCTCCGCCGTCCCGGGGCGGCCGGGTCGCGCCGCTCAGATCGCGTTCCACCTCCTGGAATGCGGACGGCACACCGACGCGATTCAGTACGCCGTCCTCGGCGCACGGCAAGCCGCTGGCATCTGGGCCTTCGCGGACGCTCGAAACTTGTTCGCCGGAGCGCGACGGCTGTGGCCGCTGATCGATGACCCTGAGGTCGCGACCGGCATCGCATACCCCGTCCTGCTGCGGGAGGCGGCGATGGCCAGCCGTTGGTGTGGCGACCTCGACGAGGCCCTTGGGCTGCTGCGCGAGGCGCTGGACCTCAACGATCTCCAGCCAGACCTCCGCGCCGGGATCGAACACGCCCAGGGGCAGGTCCTCTGGGCCGCCGGTGACATGGGTGCCTCGCTGGCCGCATACCAACGCGCCGAAGCGCTGCTGCCGGCCACGACCAACGACCAGCTGCACTCAGCGGTGCTCGCCGCATTGGCGCACGGGCAGATGGCAACGGGCCAGGCTCGGCAAGCGGAGAGCACTGCGCTCGAGGCGGCACAGCGCGCGACCGCGGCGGGTGCCGAGCGCGAGCGGGTCCACGCCTCGATCACAGCGGCGGTCGCGCGTGCCCAACTGGGCGACGTCGACTCCGCGGTGACCGGGCTCAGGAAATGCCTGCCCGATGCTCGCCGGCTTGACGACATCGAGCTGGTCGTGCGGTGCTACGGCAACCTCACGTTCGCACTTGGGATCGCCTGCCGTTACGAGGAACTCGCTTCCACTGCTGCGGAAGGTGTGGAGGTGTGTCGGCGCTACGGACCGGTCATCTCACTCGCATCGACGCTGATGAACAACTACGTCGAGTCGCTGGTCACGTTGGGGCGATGGGACGAAGCCGTCCAGGTGGCGACCGACGCGTTGAACGACGTGACCGCGAGCGGCGTCGCTTTGCATTTGAGGATCTTGCTTGCCGGAGTCGCAGTCGCGCGCGGCGACACCGACGAAGCCGACCGACAGCTGGAACGAGCCCGCGAGCTGGGCGCCGACAGCCCGTATGCGGTCTCCGCGCTCTCGGTGGTCGGGGCGGAACGGGCGTTGTGGGAGCACGATCCGACGGCGGCTGCGAAGCTCATCGCGGATTCGCTTCCTGGCTTGCAGGCCCAGGACGACGCGCTGCCACTCCTTGAGGCCTGCTGGCTGGGGCTGCGGGCGGCGGCGGACATCGCTGAGACCGAGGTTCCGAAGCGTCGCTCGGCGGTCGTAGACCCAACTGGCGAGCTGCTGGAGGTTGCGCGCGGCGCAGTGGCACGGACCACCCTCCCAGTGGCTTCGGCACTGTTGTTGGCGTGTCAGGCCGAGGCAGATCGGGTCTCATCCACAGACAGCGTCGAGCAGTGGAGTGCCGCGACCGATGCGAACGGTGATCTGAAGCGTTTGTACTACCGCGCCTACTGCCAGCTGAGGCTGGGGGCAGTGCACCTGCGGCGGCAGGCGAGAGCGGCGGCCACGACCACCCTGGAAGAGGCGCTCCGCGCCGCCGAGCTGCTCGAGGCCCGACCACTCGTCACAGAGATCCGAACGCTGGCGGCCGTGGGCGGTCTTGACCTGGACCAACCGCCACCGCCGGCTCGACAGCCAAGGTCGGACGCGTTCGGGCTCACGCCCCGCGAGTCCGAGGTGCTGTCACTGCTGACCACCGGAGCCACGAACCGAGTCATCGCCCGGAAGTTGTTCATCAGCGAACGCACGGTCAGCGTCCACGTCAGCAACCTGCTGGGCAAGCTCGGCGTGGCCAATCGCACGGAGGCGGCCCGCCTTGCGCTGCGTATGAACCTAGACACCGATCCACCGTGACGAACACACTGCGGGTATGCCGAACTACGTGCCGTGTCTGACTGGGCAGGACCAGGACGCCCATCTGTATGCACCCGGCGACCCGACGAAGGCGCTCTGCGGAAAGCCGGTCGGCGGCCCCATGGAGACGCCAGGCGGTCGACAGGTGTGTATTCCGTGCGCGAAGCGCCTCGTGGCGCGCATCTTCGAGCATCAGGGGCGCATCTCGAAGGTGGAGGTCAACGTCCTCTGACCCGCGCGCGGGCTCGGTGGCCCTGAGGCCGCCGTACCCTGACTCTGCGTGAGGACCGTCGACGTCGCGGCAGAGCGGATCGCCGGTTGGCTTGAGCGTTTCGCTGCGCGTCACGGTGCGCTCACCTGGGTCAACAACGGAACGGTCGTCGTGGTGACGGCGGCCGACCGCGCAGTCGCTTCCTGCGAGGTGCCGTTCCCGCCGCTGTCCGGCTCCGATGGGCCGTATGCCGGCCTGGTCGAACACTCGCTCCGCGACCGACGTGTCGGGGTGCTGCTCGTGCGCCTCGGCGGGTATGCGGCCGGCGTCTTCGAAGGCAATCGACTCGTAGCGTCCAAGGTGGGCTCGCGACACGTGCAGGGCCGCAGCGCCGCGGGTGGCTGGTCGCAACAACGCTTCGCTCGACGACGGGCGGGTCAGGCAAAGGTCGCGTATGCCGCCGCCGCCGAGGTGGCCGCATCGATCCTGCTGCCGGCCGCTGACACCCTCGACGCGGTCGTGCTCGGCGGGGACCGTCGCGCCGTCGACGACGTCATGGCCGACCGCCGGCTGGAACCTTTGCGTCCGTTGGTCGTCGAGCGGCGCGTCGACGTGCCTGACCCGCGGCGCGCGGTGCTGGAGTCGACGCCGGGGATGTACCGCGCGATCCGCATACGCCTCGCCGACCAGCCGCTTGTTCCCGAGCCTTCCGGGCGTCCTGAGCTGCGTTCATGATCACCGCAGCGGCCCTCTAACGGAACTCGAGATCGGGGCCTCAGCTCGCTCCGTCACCAGGCGTCGACGAACTCAGCATCGCCGCCGTAGCCAACGTCCTCGCCGCAGTAGCCGCCATCCTCGGGGTCGGAATAGCCGCCGTCATCGGGGTCGGAGTACCCGCCGTCGTCCGGCTCGCATGTGCCGCCCTCGGCTTCGACCTCGCTCCGGTAACCGAAGGAGATCGGCCCCAGGTCGAAACCGAAACCCGTCTCCATCAAGCCGTCGCCGTCAACGTCAGTCGTTGATGCAGAGAACCCAGCCCCGGCACCGACCGACGCCCCAAACGTGACGCTACTGTCGCCGCTCGAGTACGGGTCGAACTCACCGAACGTGGCCTCGACCTCAACGAAGTTGGCCTCCACGCCGAGTCTGACTTCCTGATCGTTGATGTAGGCCTCTCCGCTGAGCTCACCCACAGCGACGGTCGCGTCCGCGCCGTCGGTGCTGGTGCTGTTGTAGTCGAGGACACTGACAGAGCCCTCTGCTCCATAGACCGTGCCGACTCCGTCCGGCCGCTCCCAGGAACCCACATTGCCATCAGCCTCTGCGAACCCCATCGTGGTGTCTCGCTCGCCAGGTGCGCGAGTCTGCTCGCCGTAGTTATCGGACATGCCCGTCTCCCTCGTTGACCCCCGTTGACCGCAGCGCCAGCCGCTGTGGAATGTTGAGAGCGACCGCCGACATACGGAGATACGGCCGGGCGCAACCCAGCCCCTACGGGCAACACACTTGGGCTGGCCCACCCGCAGCGGGATGTGCTCGGCGACGGGGAGCTCGGAGGTTGCGAACGGCTGAGCGATCCGGCCTGTCGGACGGACCTGGCAACATCCGGTGTGTGCACAGCATCGACGTGGCGCAGCGCCGAACGCGGCTGGCCAGGCGTCATCGCTTGGCGCCGGGGCAGCAAGCCACCGACGTGGTCGAAGCCGCCAAGAGTCTGGTATGCCTGCATGGCACCGACCCGGCGACCGTGTTCCTGTCGGCGTGGGCCCGCGTCGACGGGATGAAGATCGGCGACCTCGAACACGCCCTCTACGTCGAGCGCTCGCTCATCAAGCACCTGGCGATGCGCCGCACGATTTTCGTCTTCCCTCGGGAGTTGCTGGGAGCCGCACAGAGCGGGTCCAGCGACCGAGTCGCAGACGTTGAGCGGCGCCGGCTCATCGCGAGGTGGCTGAACGCAGGCTTGTTTCCGGACGCGGAGCGGTGGCTCGCCGACGCGTCCGAGGCGGTGCTCGTCGCGCTCGCCGATGGGCGCGAGGCCACATCGACGGAGCTGCGTAAGGAGATCCCGCTGCTCGAGGGATCGATGACCTACGGCGAGGGTCGTTCGTGGGGCGGTCAGATCTCCGTCGGTCCGCGCGTGCTCACGGTGCTGTCCGCCCAGGGGCGGGTCGTCCGCGCGTTGAATGATGGCGGTTGGGCGGTCTCCCGGCCGCGATGGGCATCGATGCGGTCGTGGCTCGGCGAAGAGCTCGAGCCGACCGTCAGAGCACGGCCGGCGTCGCGCGGCTGGTCGAGGAGTGGCTGCGCGCGTTCGGCCCGGGCACGGAGGCGGACATCAAGTGGTGGCTCGGCTCGACCCTGACCTTGGTCCGCCGCGCACTGGCCGACCTGAACGTCGTCGAGGTCGACCTCGACGGCGTGACCGGGTATGTGCTGCCCGACGACCTCGACCCCGTTGACCCGGTCGAACCATGGGCCGCTCTGCTTCCGCCCCTCGACCCGACCACGATGGGCTGGTTCGAACGTGAGTGGTACCTCGGCGCATACAAGAGCCTGATCTTCGACACCGCCGGCAACGCCGGACCCACCGTGTGGTGGGACGGACGAATCGTCGGCGGCTGGCGGCAAGACGACGCCGGCGCAGTCGAGCTGCAGATGCTCGAGGACGTCGGTGCCGACGGCACGCGCGCGATCGAGCACGAAGCAGACCGGCTCACCGACTGGTTCGGGGGGACCCGGGTCCTCCCGCGCTTCCCGTCACCCCTGTCCAAGCAAGTCAGCGGAAACCCGCGTTGATCTTGACTTTGACAGCGCCGCGACGGCGGGTCGCTGCTGCCATTGTCAAGATCGCGCGGGGGTGAGCTCGGCGGCGACCAGCTCGGCGATCTGGATCGCGTTCAGCGCCGCGCCCTTGCGCAGGTTGTCGTTGCTCACGAACAGGGCCAGCCCACGACCGTCGGGCACCCCGGGGTCCTGCCGGATGCGGCCGACGAACGACGGGTCCCGCCCGGCGGCCTCCAGCGGCGTCGGCACCTCGGACAGCTCGACGCCGGGCGCGCTCGGCCGAGCAGCTCGGTTGCGCGGGCAACCGACAGCGGCCGCTCGAACTCGGCGTTGATCGACAACGAGTGGCCGGTGAAGACCGGCACCCGCACGCAGGTCCCGGAGACCAGCAGGTCCGGGATACCCAGGATCTTGCGGGACTCGTTGCGCAGCTTCTGCTCCTCGTCGGTCTCGAACGAACCGTCATCCTTCACCGACCCGGCCAGCGGGACGACGTCGAAGGCGATGTGCCGCGCGTACTTCTTCGGCTGCGGCAGGTCGAGCGCCTCGCCGTCATAGACCAGCGCCTTCAAGTCCGCGCCGTCGACGGCGCGCACCTGGGTCTCGAGCTCCTCGACGCCAGTCAAGCCACTGCCCGACACCGCCTGGTACGTGCTCACCACCAGCCGGCGCAGTCCAGCATCGGCATGCAGCGGACGGAGTACCGGCATCGCGGCCATCGTCGTGCAGTTCGGGTTGGCGATGATGCCCTTGGGACGCACCGCAGCGTCCTGCGGATTGACCTCGCTGACCACGAGCGGCACGTCGGGGTCCATCCGCCATGCGCTGGAGTTGTCGATAACCACGGCCCCGGCCGCAGCGAATCGCTCAGCCAACGCGCGCGACGACGTCGCGCCGGCAGAGAACAAGCGCGATGTCGATCCCGGTCAGGTCGGCGACCGCGGCGTCCTCGACGACGATCTCCGAGCCGCGCCACGGCAACGTCCGGCCGGCCGAGCGGGCGGAGGCGAGGAAGCGCACCTACCCGACCGGGAAGTCCCGCTCATCGAGCAGTCGGCGCATCACGCCGCCGACCTGGCCAGTGGCGCCAACGACGGCGACGGTCAATCCCGCAGTCATCCCCGTCTGGTCGCGCTCGGCTCCTCGTTCGCTGCGCTCACTCGTCGCCTCGCCGCTCATCGGCCGGTCCCGCCGTACACCACGGCCTCGGTCTGCTCGCTGTCCAAACCAAACGCGGTGTGCACCGCCTGCACGGCGGCGTCCACCGCGTCGGCGCGGCATACGACCGAGATCCGAATCTCGGAGGTCGAGATGAGCTCAACGTTGACGCCGGCGTCGGCGAGCGCCTCGAAGAATGTGGCCGAGACGCCAGGGTGCGAGCGCATCGCTGCGCCGATCAGCGAGACCTTGCCGATCTGGTCGTCGTAGAGCAGCGACTCGAAGCCGATCTGCTCGCGCACCTTCTCCAGCGCAGCGATCCCCGTTGGCCCTTCGGCCTTCGGCAGCGTGAAGGAGATGTCCGTGCGCCCGGTCGCGGCCGCCGAGACGTTCTGCACGATCATGTCGATGTTGATCTCGGCGTCGGCGATCGCTCGGAAGATCGCCGCGGCCTCGCCCGGCTTGTCCGGGACGCCGACCACGGTGATCTTCGCCTCGCTGCGATCGTGCGCGACCCCCGAAATGATCGCGTTCTCCATCTCATCCCCTTCGACAACGGGTGCCCGCACCCAGGTGCCCTCGCGCTGGCTGAACGACGAGCGCACGTGCACCGGCAGGTCGAATCGCCGGGCGTACTCGACGCAGCGCAGGTGCAGGATCTTCGCGCCCGCGGCGGCCATCTCGAGCATCTCTTCGTATGTGATCGTCGACAGCCGGCGGGCGGACGGCACGATCCGCGGATCCGCTGAGAACACGCCGTCGACGTCGGTGTAGATCTCGCAGACATCGGCGTCCAGCGCCGCGGCCAGCGCGACCGCTGTCGTGTCCGAACCGCCGCGGCCGAGCGTTGTGATGTCCTTCGTGTCCTGGCTGACCCCTTGGAAGCCGGCGACGATCGCGACCGCCCCATCCTCGAGTGCTCCTCGTATGCGGCCCGGCGTCACGTCGATGATCCGGGCCTTGCCGTGCACCGAGTCGGTGATCACCCCGGCCTGCGAGCCGGTGAACGACCGCGCCTCCTGGCCGAGGTTCGAGATCGCCATCGCGAGCACGGCCATCGAGATCCGCTCGCCCGCGGTGAGCAGCATGTCCAGCTCACGCGGGTGCGGGAACGGGCTGACCTGCTCTGCCAGGTCGATCAGCTCATCGGTCGTGTCGCCCATCGCGGAGACGATGACAACCACCTCGTGGCCGGCCTTCTTGGTGGCCACGATCCGCTGCGCGACCCGTTTGATGCAGTCCGCATCGGCGACGGACGAACCGCCGTACTTCTGCACGATCAAGGCCACAAGCGGGGAGTTTACCGAGGCTGCTCAACCCCGGTTTTCGCATCCGCCTGGTGAGACGGGGACCGATGAATTCGGCGGCCCGGCCGGAGTCAATTCTCGTGACGGACCGACCGAGGAGGTGCGAGATGAGGCAGCAGCAGCTGACAAAGCCGGCGCGGACACGGGTGAGCTGGACGTACGACCTGCGCACCCCCTCCGGTCGTCACCTGCCCTTCTGATCGAATCAAGCTCAGCGTAGGTGGCCGCGAATGTGGACGTTGGCGGGGTTGGGACACGGTCCCGGACCCGCCAACGTCCACATTCGCGCGTTGGTTTGAGCGGGGCAGGCGCTCACTTGACTACTGGTCGGCGAGCAGCGCGTCCGCCTCTGCGGCGAGAGCGTCGACGTCGTCGGCGTCGAGGCGCTGGTGGGTCAGCATCGACAACAGCGCGCGCTGGGCGCACAACGCCCGCTGACCCCAGTTGGACAGGTACGAGAACTGCCACCACCACAACGCCTCGTCGACCCGGCCGGCCTCGTAATGCCGCAGCCCGTGCATGAGGTCGACGACGACGTCGGCGACGTCGTCGGAGACCCGACCGCGGTTCGGGTCGTCCGGCAGCATCGGGTCGAAGATCGACGCGTACTCGTCGACGCCCTCGAGCAGGTTCGCCAGGTTCGCGCGCAGTGGGTCCGCATCCGGGTCCGGCCCGGCCTCCGGTTCGAACCGTTCGCTCGGCACGACGTCGCGGACGGCGCCGATCATGGCGCCGGCCAGGAGCATGTGGGCCAGTTGCACGGACAGGGCGGGGATCACCGTCTCGGGGCTCTCGCCGCTGGCGATCTCGGTCACGCCGCTCACGAACGTCGCGGCGTGCGCGGCGACGTCGGCGGTGAACTCGGCGACTTCCTCGATCCCGTTGTCCGTGTCAGACGATCCGGTGTCAGTCGATTCGGTGTCAGACATCGAGCAACCGCCTTCCCTCGAACGCCCTCCCCAGGGTGACTTCGTCCGCATACTCCAGGTCGCCGCCGACGGGTAGGCCGCTCGCCAGCCGGGTGACCTTCAGGCCCATCGGCTTGACGAGTCTCGCCAGATACGTCGCGGTCGCCTCGCCCTCGAGATTGGGATCGGTTGCGAGGATGAGTTCGGTCACCTCGCCGTCGGCGAGCCGCGTCATCAGCTCTCGCACCCGCAGGTCGTCCGGCCCGATGCCGTCGATTGGCGAGATCGCGCCGCCGAGCACGTGGTACCGACCGCGGAACTCCCGGGTGCGTTCGATCGCGACGACGTCCTTCGGCTCCTCGACGACGCAGATCACCGAGAGGTCGCGACGCGGGTCCCGGCAGATGCGGCACTCGTCCTCCTCGGCCACGTTGCCGCAGACCCGGCAGAACCGGACCTTGGCCTTGACCTCGGTCAGCGAGTCGACCAGCCGACGCACATCCTGCGGGTCGGCTGCGAGCAGGTGGAAGGCGATGCGCTGCGCGCCCTTTGGCCCGATCCCCGGCAACCGACCGAGCTCGTCGATCAGGTCTTGGACGACGCCTTCGTACACGCGGGTCAGGGCTCCCGGATGAGGCGGCAGCTGGTGCGGCCGACGATTCGAGGGTAGGGGGTCACGACTGGTCGTACTCCTCGATCGTGGTCGCGCCGAGCTGCGTGGCGAGCAGCTGCTGGTGGTTGACCGCGTCGTCGAGATCGGGGTCGTCCGGTGCGGCCTGGTCGGCCGGCCTGGCGGCGGCCTCCGCATTTGCGACCGTCTGGCGCGCGCGTTCGGCGGCCGACTGCTTCGACTCGTTCTCCGGTATGCGCTCCGCGGGCGCGGCGGCCTTCGGGGTAGCTGGGGTCGCCGCCCTCGACGGATCGAGCACCGCCTCGACCTGCCAGTCGACTCCGAGCACGTCGATGAGGGCCTGCCGCACGATCTCGTCGTAGCCATGGGCCGGGAAGCCCTTGACCAAACCGATGTCCGGCATGGCCAGGGTGAGCCGGCCGTCGTCGACCGACAGCACCGCCGCTTTCTCGAACAGCACCATCCACGCCGACCGGCGCAGCTTCTTCACCTGTTCGAGCACCTGCGGCCACATGGTGCGGACCGCGCCGACATCCGCACCGCGATCAGGTGCGGGTGGACCTGCCGATGCGCCGGGTTGCGGCGGGGCGGGCGGCTGGCCGGGCGACTCTGGTGTCGTCGGCGCTGGTGTCGTCGGCGCTGCGTCGGCTCGCCGGGCTCTGCTGTCGGCTGCCCGACTGGCGGCGGCGCTGACGTCATCGGTGCAGACGACGCGGCTGCGGGCGTCGCGACCGGTGGCTCGCCGGCCACTGCCAGCCGCCGTTCGATCCGGTCGAGACGGGCGTGCAGCCCACCGGCATGCATATCGCCCTCCGGCAGGAGGATGCGCGCGCAGACCAGTTCGAGTTGCAGCCGCGGGGCGGTCGCGCCGCGCATCTCGGTCAGTCCGGTGGCGACGATCTCGGCGGCGCGGGTGAGCTCGGCGAGCCCGAAGCGTGCCGCCTGCGCAGACAGCCGCTCGACGTGGTCGGTCGGCCCGTGCACCAGTCCCTTGAGCTCGGCGTCGCGCACCGCGCCGAGAACGACGAGGTCGCGAAGCCGGTCGAGCAGGTCGGCGGCGAAACCTCGCGGGTCATGGCCGCTCTCGACCACGGCGTCCACGACCCGGAACACGGCCGCGCCGTCACCGACAGCGAACGCCTCGATCATCTCGTCGAGCAGGGCGGCGTCGGTGTAGCCGAGGAGGGCGACCGCGGTCGCATACGTCACCCCGTCCGGGCCGACCGAACCGACCAGTTGGTCGAGCACCGAGAGCGCGTCCCGCACCGAGCCCTGGCCGGCGCGGACGACCAGCGGCAGCACCGCCGGCTCGATGGCAACGCCCTCCTGGTCGCAGATCGACTTCAGGTGATCCTGCAGCAGCCCGGGCGGTACCAGTCGGAACGGGTAGTGGTGGGTGCGCGACCGGATCGTCGCGAGCACCTTGTCCGGCTCGGTCGTCGCGAACACGAACTTCACGTGCTCCGGCGGCTCCTCGACGATCTTGAGCAGGGCGTCGAAACCCTTGTCGGAGATCGTGTGCGCCTCGTCGACGATGTAGATCTTGTAGCGGTCCCGGGCCGGAGCGAAGTACGCGGACTCGCGCAGGTTGCGGGTCTCCTCGACGCCGCCGTACGACGCGGCGTCGATCTCGATCACGTCGATCGAACCGGGCCCGCCACGCGCCAGGTCGGTGCAGGAGTCGCACTCACCGCACGGCGTCGGGGTCGGCCCCTGCACGCAGTTGAGCGAGCGGGCCAGGATGCGCGCGCTGGTCGTCTTCCCGCAGCCGCGCGGGCCGGAGAACAGGTAGGCGTGGTGCACCCGGTCGTTGCGCAGCGCCTGCTGCAGCGGCCCGGTGACGTGCTCCTGGCCGATGACGTCGCTGAAGACGTCCGGCCGGTAGCGGCGGTACAGCGCGAGCGACTTGAGCGGCACGACGCCGACCCTATGCGGCGCCGCCGACACCCCCACCCCGCGGACCGGTAGGCGATCCGTCGCCCCGGGCCGACGATCCGTCTACCAATCCGACGGTGGACGAAAGGGACCCCTCGCGCACCCACCAGAGCCTGCTTACCCTTGCTGCCTTCCGGCCCTGGGGGAGTTCAGCGGGATGGCGCCGCACGAGGGGTCGGCGGCCAGTGTACGTGCCCGTTCGGGAGGCTCCGCCCGCGCCGGGTACCCTCTGCGGCGGAGGATTCGCCTAGTGGCCTAGGGCGCACGCTTGGAAAGCGTGTTGGGGGCAACCCCTCATGGGTTCAAATCCCATATCCTCCGCCAGCAAGCATCCGCTCCACTTGTCGGGGTCGGGCTCCAGTTCTACCGTGAAGCACCACCCCAACAAGTGGAGCGTTGATCAAGGTTGCGGCTCAGAACCCCGCCGAAGTCGCCCCCACCGAAGTCGCCCCCGCCAAAACCGCCACCGCCGTAGTCGCCGCCGCCGCCGTAGTCGCCGCCGCCGCCGTAGTCGCCGCCGCCGCCGTAGTCGCCGCCGCCGCCGTAGTCACCACCGCCGCGCGTCCCCACCGGCGTCTCCGCCTTCCGAGCCAGCGTCCCCGCCGGTGTCCCCCGCACCCGCCGCGTCAACGGTCCCGGCGTCGTCGATGAAGAACGCGTCGGCGATCGCCGTGCCGATCACCACGCCGGCGATCGTGCCGAGCATGCTGCCCGCGAACATCGAGCCCATGCCCGGCGCGCCGCCGCGGCCGCCGAACGTGCGCTCCATCGTCCCGGGCCGGTTGATCTCGGCCCTGGTCGCCATCCGGGCCAGGTCCTGCGGCTCGGCCGAGCGCGCGCGCTCCGACTCGGGCAGGTCGGCGCTCAGCTGGGCGAGCACCTGTTGGCGCTGTTCGGGCGTCAGCTTGGCGAACGCCTCGGCGTGCGCCTGCTCGATCGTCTCGGGCGGCGCTGTCCGCAACATGTAGCGGTAGCGCTCGATCGCGACCTCGTCCGGGTTCCGGCCGCTGGCCGGCGGCGGCGCTGGCGCGGCGCTCGGCATACGAGGTGGTGCTGGTGCTGGTTGTGGTGCGGACTGTGGTGCGAACCAGCCCTTGATCGTGTCCATGAAACCCATGTGAGTGAAACCTCCTTGTTGGTGATGACGCGTCATTGCCCGCAGACGTGCCCGCGCACACTCACCGACGGCGGCGCTTGCGGCTGGTCCCGAACAACCCACGCACGATCTCGCGACCAAGGGTGGCCGCGGCGGCGACCGCGAAGCCCTTGGCGGCCGTCGAGGCGGCCGACGGCTTCGACCGCTTCGGCGGCGGTTCGGCCGTGGGCAGCGGGGGCGCCTCCACTGGCGGCGCCGTCGGCTGAGGCGCCGCGGGTTCCGGCTCCGCGAGCCTCGCCGTCAGGCGCTCGTATGCGGAGTCGCGGTCGAGCAGCGCGCCGTACTCCGCCTGCAACGGGGAGGCTGTGACGGCCGCGGTCATAAGCGCCGGGTCTGCGGGACCCATCAACGACAGCGGCGCCCGAAGCCTGGTCCACGCCACGGGCGTCGGGGCACCACGTTCCGACAGGACCGTGACAACCGCCTCGCCGATGCCGAGCGACGTCAGGGTCTCCTCGAGGTCGTAGGACGACTTCGGGAACGTTGAGACTGTGGCCTTCAACGCCTTCGCGTCCTCTGGCGTGAACGCACGAAGCGCATGCTGCACCCGATTGCCCAGCTGACCGAGCACGTCGGACGGTACGTCCTTCGGCGTCTGCGTGACGAAGAAGACCCCGACACCTTTCGACCGGATCAGCCGCACGGTCTGCGCCACCGTGTCGAGGAACTCCTTGGACGCGTCGTTGAAGAGCAGGTGCGCCTCGTCGAAGAAGAAGACCAGCTTCGGCTGGTCGACGTCGCCGACCTCGGGCAGGTCGTCAAACAGGTCCGCCAACATCCACATCAAGAACGTGGAGAACAGCTTGGGCCGGTCCTGCACGGCCGGCAGCTCGAGGCAGGTGATGACTCCCCGGCCGTCCGGCGCGCTGCGCAGCAGGTCCGCCGTGTCGAACTCCGGCTCGCCGAAGAAGACATCAGCGCCTTGCTGCTCGAAGCCGACGAGTTCGCGCAGGATCACGCCGGCGGTCGCGCGCGACAGTCCGCCCAGGTTCTTCAGGTCCTGTTGGCCCTCGTCGGACATCAGGTGCTGCATGACCGCGCGCAGATCCTTCAAGTCGAGCAGCGCCATCCCGTTGGTGTCGGCCCAGTGAAAGACCAGTCCAAGAGATGACGACTGGGTCTCGTTGAGGTCGAGCACCTTCGAGAGCAGCTGCGGCCCGAACGACGTCATCGACACTCGGACCGGCACGCCGGTACCGAGTCCACCCAGCGTGAGGAACTCCGTCGGGTATGCGGTTGCCGCCCACTCCTGACCGATCTCGGTGGCGCGCAACGCGATCTTGTCGTTGGCCTGGCCCGCTACCGAGACGCCGGACAGGTCACCCTTCATGTCGGCGAGGAAGACGGGGACACCGGCGGTGGACAGCTGCTCGGCGATCAGCTGCAACGTCTTCGTCTTCCCGGTGCCGGTCGCTCCGGCCACGAGCCCGTGCCGGTTCATCATCGCCAACGGCAGCCGGACGACGGCGTCCGCATACGCCTGCCCGTCCTGCACGAGCGCGCCGAGCTCGACCGTGGCGCCGTCGAAGGTGTAGCCGGATCGGACCGTCGTGACCAGATCGTCATCGGGGGACGCCATGGGCGGGAGCGTAGCGACGGGGCGCGATCCACCGCGCCGCCTACAGTGGAGCGGTGATCGTCAAGGACTCGGCGTTCGACTGGAACCCAGCGTGAGCCGGCTGTCCCCCAGCGCATCAGCGCGCGAGAACGGCGGGGGGCGGGTGTGGATCGCGACGATTCTTGCCGCGCTGCTGGCCCTCGCCGGTGGCATTGGTGTCGGCATTTGGTGGGCCGAACGCAATGACGACGACGCCACATCAACGCCGACCAACTGCCCCTCGACGGTGCCCGAAGTGATCACCTACCCGGCACCCAACACGGTCACGATCAACGTCTACAACGCGACCGACCGACAGGGTCTGGCGCGCGCCACCGCGGACCAGATGGCGGCCCGCGGGTTCATCCTCGGTCAGGTCGCCAACGACCCAAAGGACGCGACGATCCCCGCACCGGCCGAGATTCGGCACGGTCCGACCGGACTCGTCAATGCGCAGCTGGTCTCCTTCAACATCGCCGCCTCGACCCTGGTCGACGACCAGCGGGCCGACGCGACCGTCGATCTCGTGGTCGGCGACGGGTTCACCACGTTGGCCCCGCCCGAGCAGGTCACGGCCGCAACCACGGCGCCGACCCCGAGTCCGTTACCGGCGGGGTGCCCGACGCCGACGGTCACCGCACCGCCGCCGTCACCCGGGGCTCCTGATCCGGCAGCGACAACCCCGGCGCCCAGCCCCAGCTAGCGGGAAACGGGGTCGACCGGCCCCCCAGGTCGTGACCTGCGGCCCCCGCGATCACCGGCCCGCGGCCGCAGACTCGTCGTGACCACGAGAGGCGGCGGGATCACGATGAACTTGACTCAGGCAGAGCTCGAAACCGCAGTGGGCGCGGCAATCGCAGCCTCGTGATCGTCCAACAGGTAGACACGGATGGGGTCGCTGTCCGAGTGCGAGTCGCTCACGGCAGCCTCTATCCCAGTCGCCTGACGTTGCTCGGATCGATCAGGCCAGCCCGAGCGCATGCGCCTCCTCCCACAGGTCGTCGCGGGCATCTGGATGGGCTGCGTGCTCGATGAGTGCCGCCGCCTGGCTGCGCTCGTCGCGCCCCCAGATCTCGGCCGTGCCCTGCTCGGTGACCACGGCCGAAGGCTGGAAGGACGTCACCGGCTCATCGACCAGCGGGACGATCGTCGACTGATCCACCTTGGGATGCCATGACCGCAGCGCCATCAGCGCCTGGCCATCCGGCGCGTGCAGCGCGCCCACGATGAAGTCGGTCTGCCCGCCGAACCCCGAGTAGATCCGACCGGCGATGCGGGATGCGTTGGCCTGCACGAACAGGTCGATCTGCAACGCAGTGTTCACCGAGGTCATCCCCTGGTTGGTCGCGATCACAGCCGGGTCGTTCGTCCGCTCGGTGCGCAAGAGCTGGACCTGCGGGTTGTCGTCGACCCAGGCATACAGCTCCGGCGTCCCGAAGACGAAGGACGCCACCACCGGCGCCTGGTCATCCAGTGCTCCACCGCGCACCAGGTCGAGGACACCGTCGCTCAGCATCTCGCTCCATACCCGCATTCCCTTGCGGTGCGCGAGCCCACGGACCACCGCATCGGGCACGGCCCCGATTCCGAGCTGCAGCGTCGCGCCGTCACCGATCCGCCGGGCAACCTGCCGGCCGATCTGCTGCGCCACTTCGTCGAGCGGTGCCGCGGACGGGACGTCGAGCTCCTGCTCCGCCTCGATGGCGAAGTCGATCGCGTCCGCGTCCAGCAGCGCGTCACCGTGCGTGAACGGCATCCGTGGGTTCAGCTGGGCGATCACGATGCCGCCCCGCGCGCGAGCGGCTTCGACCGCGGCCGGCAGCACGTTGACCTCGATCCCCAGGGACACCCGCCCGTCACGCGGCGTTGAGGTATGCAGCACCACCACGTCCGGGGGCAGGCTGCCCCGGAACAGCAATGGGACCAGCGACAGTCGAGCCGGCACGAAGGCCAGTCGCGGGCTCCGACGCATCCCGACCCCGACGAACGACGTCTCCCAGATCACGCCGTCCCGATCCGGCAGGCCGCGCTGCGCGTTCAGCAGATTGAGGCGGTACGTGGGCAGGCACTGGTCAACGATGCCGAGCAGGTGGCGCGGCGTCGCAAAGTTCCCGCTGGCGACCACCCGGGCACCGGCTGGGACGCGGGCCAGTTCGGACTGCAGTTCGGACGTGGTCACGATGCGCACGTCGGTCAGCCTTCCGTATTTGCGCGGCGCCGTCGGGGGCTATCCGCAGATGATCACGATCTGCGCGCTGCAATCATCCAGAAACGTGCGATCTCGACGCGCAGATCGTGATCAAGCGAGCAGGACGAGCAGCACGACCTGGGCGAGCAGGATCTTGAGCAGAATTGCGAACGGTGAAGCCTCCGCATACGACTGCTCGGGTTCCTCGCTGTGGGCCTGCCGAATAGCGAACCCGAGCGTGGCCGGCTGGGTGAAGATCCCGCCGAGATAGCCCGAGGCCCCCCAGAAGGACAGGTCGACGCGAAGCGCGGCGAGCATCGCGGATATCGCCAGCAAGAGGCTCAGGACGAATCCGACCAGCACGATCTGCACTCCCTCGGCGGACGCCACGGTGTCCGCGAACTGCTGCCCCGCTCTGGTCCCGATCCCGGCGAGGAACAGCACGAGACCGAACTGCCGCAACGTCAAGCCCGCGGTGTACGACGGCTGCCACTGGAACGGACCGGTCCGCCGGAGGGTGCCCAGCACCAACCCCACGACGAGCGGTCCCCCCGCGAAGCCGAGACTGAACGAGCCGCCGCCGGGGAGCGGCACCTCGATCGCGCCGAGCAGGAGTCCAAGGGCCAACCCAATGGAGAAGCCGGCGACGTCAACCTCGCCGAGCGCACGGTAGGAGTCGCCGAAGAGTCTCGTCAGCTCCGGCATACGCTCCGGAGGAGCGACCACGCGCACCCGGTCGCCTAGCTCGAGCACGACGTCGGGATGTCCCACGATGTCGACGTCGCCTCGTCGGACCCGCGTCACGAGCGCGCCGAAGCGCGCCGGCAGTTGAAGGTCGCCGATGCGGCTCCCCGACAGCGAGGCATCGGAGACGAACATGCGCCGGAAATCGAGCCCGCTCCGGTCGCGCAGCATCCGGTTGGAAGTGATCTCGCCGAACGTGGGTGCGAGCGCTTCGACCCTTCCTGCTGGGCCGACCACGCTGACCAGGTCGCCGGGCTGCAGCACAGCCGTCGGGTCGGCGACGAAGAGCGCGCCGTTGCGTTCGATCCGACCGATGAGGACCTGGCCGGATGCGGCTTCGTCCAGAGTCGGCATGTCCAGCTCGCGGCTGACTCGGACAACCCGGCTGATGATCTGCTCGTGATGGTCACCCTCGGCGGTGGGTGGTTGCGGGAGGTCAGGCAACCGGGGCGCGATCCGGCGGGCGACCACGATCACGATGAGCGAGGCGATGACGCTCCCGGGATAGGCAAGCGAGTACGCCACCACCGGCTCCGCGGGGTCACCCCGCGACGGGTTGGAGCTCAGCGACTCGACGACCCCCGCGAGGGCCGGGGTGTTCGTCAGGATTCCGGCGAACAAGCCGGCGCCCTGTCCGGCCGTCAAGGACATGGCCCAGGCCGCGACCACTGCGGCCGCGGCGCCGGCGGTCACCACGACCGTCACCCCGGCAATCCGGCGACGGCCAGGGCCCTTCAGTGATGCGACGAACGCTGGCCCAGCGGACAGGCCGAGCGCATACACGAACAGGGCAAGTCCGAGCTCGAAGATCAGCTCTGGGAGCTCCAGCTTGGCGTCGATCGCGCCTACCCCGATCCCGACGAACAGCACTCCGGCCACCCCGAGCGAGAACGACCCGACCTGAATCGAACCGAGCAGCTGACCGAGGGCCACGACGAGAAACAGGAGCAGCAGCGTGTTGTCAGCCAGGAAGTCGACGACCTGCTCCACCCGAGTCAGCGTAGGCAGATCGCCTCGGCCGATGTGCCTGAGCGCACAACGTCCTGGATAGCCCGCGACCAGGACGACCATCCCGTCGGCCCGACCGGCGTCAGAATGCCGTCGGTAGGTGTGGGCCGTAGTGCTCCTCGAGCATCCCGACCTCGTCGTCGCTGAGCTGGACGTCGAGGGCTGCGACCGCATCGGGGAGGTGATGCGGTTTGGTGGCACCGACGATGGGGGCGACCACGACCGGGTTCCGCAGCACCCACGCGAGGGCGACCTGGGCCATCGGGATGCCGCGCGCCGCTGCGACCTGCGCGACGGCTTCGACGATCGGGCGGTCGGTCTCGATGTCGTACCGTCGACCGATGGGGTCGGTGTCGAAGCGGTTGGTGTGTTCGCCCCAGGGACGAGCCAGTCGGCCCTTCGCGAGCGGGCTCCAGGGGATGCTGCCAACGCCCTGATCGGCGAGCAGGCCGAACATCTCGCGCTCTTCTTCGCGTTGCAAGCAGGTTGTACTGGTTCTGCATGGAGATGAACCGGGTCCAGCCGTGCAGGTGTGCGGCGTGCTGCATCTTTGCGAACCGCCATGCCCACATCGAAGATGCGCCGAGGTAGCGGACCTTGCCGGCCGTGACGACGTCATGCAGCGCCGCCATCGTCTCCTCGACCGGAGTGTCCGGATCGAATCGGTGGATCTGGTACACGTCGATGTAGTCGGTGCCGAGTCGGGTTAACGAGGCGTCGACCTGCTCCATGATTGCCTTGCGGGACAACCCGGAGCCGCCCGGGCCATCGTGCATCGGGAAGAACACCTTGGTCGCGAGCACGATCTCTTCGCGGCGGGCGTACTTCTTCAACGCGCGGCCGACGATCTCCTCCGAGCTGCCGAAGCTGTACACGTTGGCGGTGTCCCAGAAGGTGATGCCGAGCTCGATGGCCTGTTGGAAGAACGGCTGAGCCTCTCGTCGCCCAGGGCCCACTCACTGAATCCGCGAGCCGTGTCGCCGAAGCTCATGCAGCCGAGCGTGATCCGGCTGACCTTGAGTCCAGAGCTACCGAGGCGGGTGTACTGCATGCCGAGTCCCTTCTGACGCACGTGGCAGTGACCGGGTCAGGGATGCAGGAGCACTTTGATTGCTTCGCGCTGGTCCATGGCTCGGTATGCGTCGGCGACCTGCTCGAGCGGGAGTTGCAGGTCGAAAACCTTGCCGGGATCGATTCGCCGCTGCCAGACACGTTGCAGGAGTTCTGGGAGGTACTGCCGGACGGGGGCTGGTCCGCCGCGCAGGCCCACGTTCCCAAAGAACATCCGCCGGGCCGGCAGTTCCACCTCATGGGGCACGCCGACGCAGCCGACGACGCCGCCTGGCCGCACCGAGCGGAGGGCCTGGAGCATCGACTCCCCGGTGCCGACACACTCCAGGACTGCGTCGGCACCGACGTCGTCGGTGAGGTGCTTGATGCGAGCGACGCCGTCGTCGCCACGTTCGGTCACGATGTCCGTTGCGCCAAAGTCTTCGGCCAGTTTCTGGCGGGTCGCGTGCCGGCTCATGACGATCACGCGGTCTGCCCCCAGCTGCGAGGCAGCGATCACCCCGCACAGGCCGACCGCGCCGTCACCGACGACGGCGACGGTCATGCCCTGCTGCACTCCAGCAGAGACTGCGGCGTGCCAGCCGGTGCTCATCACGTCCGACAGGGTCAGCAGGCTCGGGATCAGGTCCACCGGCGGCGAATCCGGGGTCGCCACCAGGGTGCCGTCGGCCAGCGGTATCCGGATCCGGTCGGACTGGCAGCCGTCGTAGCCGCTCCCCTGCTGGCAGTTTGCCTGGAAGCCCGCCATGCAGTGAGGGCAGGTGTTGTCGGAGGCGACGAACCCGCCGATGACGAACATGCCGGGCTCGATGGTCCGCACGTCATCGCCGACCTCTTCGACGATGCCGCAGAACTCGTGGCCGATTGCCCACGGCTTCGTGAACGTGTCCTGGCCGCGGTAGGGCCACAGGTCGGATCCGCAGACGCAGGTGGCCACGGTGCGAACGATGGCGTCCGTGGCCTCGATGATCGTTGGGTCGGCACGCTCCTCGAAGCGGATGTCACCGGGGGCGTGCAGGATCGTTCCGCGCACTGAGATTCCTCTCGGGATCAGGTTCTGGCTAACGGCTGCGGTACTCGTCGTCGCTGACGTGGTCTCCCCACTCGGTCTCCGGGCCTTGCTGGCCTTCGGACAGGGTTTCCCACATTGCGAGGTGGGCCATGAAATGGTCCGGCGCGGCGCCGTGCCAGTGCCACTCGCCAGGTGGGGTGACGATGGTGTCGCCCGCGCGGATCTGCGCAACCGCGTCCCCGCGCGACTGCACTTGGCCGCGGCCATCGATGACATGCAGCGTCTGGCCGTTCGCGTGGCAGTGCCAGGCTGTCCGAGCGCCCGGCGCGAACCGGACCACGTTGACCCGAAGCCGGGACGGTGGTTGGCCCTGCGCGATGACGTCATACCAGACGTCACCCGTGAACATCTCTGCCGCGCCCTTGCTGCTCCGTTGGTTCGGCTGGATCTCCACCTGCACTCACCGTCCCTCGGGCGGCCTTGAGGCGATGACGGCCTCAAGCGTCGTCAACTCGTTGCCGTTCTCGCGGCAGGACGGTCAGGACCATCCCCATGTACGTGCGGAACTCGGACATGTAATTCCGGAGGAACTCCCTCATGGCGTCGTCGGTGACCTCGCCGTCGTCCGAGAAGACGTCAGGGGAGTACTGGATGTACGCCTCGGGTGCGGTCATCTGCCGGGCGTTGCAGAAGCTGAGGACGCCGCGCAGGCTCTGCTGGCCAATCGCGGTGCCGATCTGACCAACGGAAGCGCCGATCACCGCAGCCGGGATGTGATCGAACGAGTTCTGCCCCCACGGTCGGGACGCCCAGTCAATGGCGTTCTTCAGAGCGCCGGGAATCGAGCGGTTGTACTCCGGCGTGACGAAGAGAACCGCGTCCACAGATGCAATCGCTGCCTTGAGGGCCCTGGCCTCGGGTGGGTAGTCGTTGTCGTAGTCGGGGCTGTAGAGCGGCAGGTTCCCGATCGGAATCTCGGTGAACTCCAGATCCTCCGGTGCCAGCCGGATCAACGCTCGGGACAGCACCCGATTGATCGACTTGGACGACAGGCTGCCGACGAAGTAGCCCACCTGGAACGTGGTCATGGCGCCTCCATGCACTTGGCGTAGCCCCTCTGTCGACGATGGGACCAGGAATGAGCATCACACTGATCAACGACAGTGCGCCATCCGTGACCTGACGTGTTCAGGGATTCTGATCGTGGGAATCATCGTGCCCGCCGTCACGCGTTGACCCGAGATGATGTGCGTGTCCTCACCGATGGCGTGGCGGAGGAGAGAGGCGGCGACATGGTGGACGAACGGGCATCGCGCTCGGAGCTCACGCAGAAGACTGATGCGGCGATCCGGTCGCGGGTCGACGAGCTGGTCGCCGCGATGACGACGGCGGAAAAGGCCGGGCAGCTGACGCAGTACTTCTACTTCGGGTCGGTGCCGGACTCCCCGGCCGAGTCAGGTGACGATCCGCAGATCGCCAACCAGTCGGACGACGTCGAGGCGGCCCTGCGCGGCGGCGCGGCCGGGTCGCTGCTCTTCGTCACCGACCCGGCGGAGACCAACCGCCTGCAGCAGCTCGCGATCGATGGCAACCGCCTCGGCATTCCCGTGCTGTTCGGCTTCGATGTGATCCACGGACTTCGCACGATCTTCCCGGTCCCGATCGCGATGGCCGCGTCCTGGGACCTCGGCACGATCGAACAGGGTCAGGCGGTCGCCGCCCGCGAAGCGCGGGCCGTGGGCATCCATTGGTCGTTCGCGCCGATGGTGGATGTCGCCCGGGATCCGCGGTGGGGTCGCATGATCGAGGGCGCAGGTGAGGACCCGTATCTGGGAGCAGCGGTCGCCGTAGCCCAGGTCCGCGGGTTCCAAGGAGCCGCTGTCGGCGAGCCGGAGCGCATCATCGCCGGCCCCAAGCACCTCGCCGGTTACGGCGGCGCGATCGGAGGGCGGGACTACGACGAGGTCAACCTGTCCGACTCCGAGCTGTGGAACGTCTACCTGCCGCCGTTCGAGGCGGCGGTCCGGGCGGGTGCCGGAAACGTGATGACCGCATACATGGACCTGAACGGCATCCCCGCGACCGGTAACCGATGGCTCTTCACTGAAGTGCTCCGTGGCACGTGGGGATTCGAGGGCTTCGTGGTGAGCGACGCCAACGCCGTTCGCAACCTCGTGACCCACGGCTTCGCATCCGACCTGGCCGACGCCGCCGCTCGTGCCGTGACCGTCGGGATCGACCTGGAGATGGCGATCGCCGACCCCGCATACGCGCACCTGCCCGATGCCGTCGAGGCGGGCGCAGCCAGCGAGGAGGATCTCGACGCCTGCGTGCGGCGGGTGCTCGAAGCCAAGCTGCGGATGGGGCTGTTCGACGACCCGTATGTCGATGAGGACCACGCCCGGGAGGTGCTCGCCGACCCGGAGCACCGGGTCTGGGCGCGGATCGCGGCGGAGCGGTCGGCGGTCCTGCTCCGCAACGAGGGCGACCTGCTGCCACTGGACATGGCATCGCTGACGTCGATCGCGGTCATCGGTCCGCTCGCCGACTCCCCGCGGGACACCCTCGGACCGTGGGTCTTCGACTTCGATCTGGCCGAGACGGTGACGGTGCTGCAGGGCATCCGCGACAAGGTCGGCGACGCCATGCGAGTCGACCATGCGCCCGGGGTCCGCCCGGCGCAGCGGGAGTTCCCCTCGATGTTCGACATGTTCCCCGGCAACGCCCCGGCTGACCCCGAGGGATTCGACGACGAAGCAGAGCTCCGCCGCGCGGTCGACCTGGCCCGCGACTCCGACGTCGCGGTGGTCGTGCTCGGTGAGTGGCAGAACATGATCGGCGAGGCCGCGTCGCGGTCCTCCCTCGAGTTGCCCGGGCGCCAGCTCGAGCTGCTCCAAGCCGTGGCCGCAACCGGCACGCCGACCGTGCTCCTGGTCATGAACGGGCGGCCGCTCGACCTGCGCTGGGCCGTGCAGCACGTCCCGGCGATCCTCGACATCTGGTACCCCGGCAGCCAGGGCGGCGCGGCGGTCGCGAACCTGCTCTTCGGCGACGTCTCGCCCGGCGGCAAGCTGCCCTTCACCTGGCCGCGGACCGTCGGGCAGGTGCCGATCGGGTATGCCCACACGCGCTCCCACGAGCCCGAGAACCAGGCGCGTCGGTACTGGGATGAGGCGAGCACGCCGCTGTTCCCGTTCGGCTACGGCCTGAGCTATGCGCGCTTCGAATACGCCAACCTCACCGTCGACCAGGACGAGATCGGCCCCGACGGGTCCGTGACCGTGTCCGTGGAGATCACCAACACCGGCGCCCGCGCGGCGGACGAGGTCGCGCAGCTCTACATCCATCAACGACACGGGACGGCGTCCCGCCCGGTCCGTGAGCTCAAGGGGTTCCAGCGGATCAGTCTCGACGCCGGGGAGTCGCGCACCGTGCAGTTCACGCTTGGCCCCGCCGAGCGGCGCTACTGGAACGCAGCCGTGCGGGACTGGGTCATCGATGCCTCGACCTTCGACGTCTGGGTTGGCGGCGACTCGACGACCGAGCTCTCGACGACGTTCCGAGTGACCAAGACCTAGCTGGGTGCGCATCCACTACAGGCTGGAGAGTCCTTGGCAAGAAGCGGCTACGCGTACAGGCCAAGCTGGCTGATCCGCGCCACCGCTTCGCCCCGGGAAGAGACGCCAAGTTTGCGGTACAACGAGAGCGTCTGGGTCTTGACCGTATGCCGAGAGATGAAGAGCCGGTCTCCGATCTCGGGCATCGTGAGGTGCGTCGACAGCAGCGGAACGAGTCGCAGCTCCGCGGTAGTCAACGCCGACGCGCCCTTGGCAATGCCGTCGAACTGCCCGACCACCGACTTCAGCTGTTCGACTGTCGCCGCAAGAGACCCGAGGTCTGGTCGTTGTTGCAGGATGCCGGACGCCTGCTCCAGGACGGCTCCAGCGCCGGCGAGTTCCGCGAGCGAGACATACGCGCGAGCCAGTTCGATCAGCGCCTGAACCGACACCACTGGCAGCGCGTACGTGAGCAGCGGCCGCAGCCGCGCCGCCCGTCGGGCGAAGCCGCGGGCGGCCGGGATGTCGCCACCGTATGCCGCGGATCTGGCTGCCGCAGCGAAGACCAGCGCGCTGGTCCAATAGCCGTCGAACCCTCCGGTCTCGACGATCTCGACCGCCCGCCGGACCAGGCGGTCGGCGACCGGTCGGTCATCTCGTTCGGCCGCGATCAGGAATCTCTCGGCCAGGGTCAAAGCGGCCAACGGCGGACTGCCGTCGCCGATCGCGCTGTCATAGGCGTGCGCGAGGACCGCATCCGCCCGGTCGAGATCCCCTTCCAACAGGTATGAGACGCCTTCGACCTGCAGCATCGTCGCCCGGTACGGGCTGTCTGGGCTCAACCCTTCCCAAGCGGCGCGGGCATCGCGGCGCATGGTCGTCGGGCCGTCGCGGCACAGGATTGCTCTGCAGGTATGCCAACGTTCCCGCGACGGTGCTGCCGTCGGGCAACGTTCCCGTGGCGGGAAGGCGTTCGGCGACCTCGACCCAGCGCTCCGCCTCGTTCGTTCGCCCGATCAGGGCAAAGATCAGTGCGCCGTGAGCGGCGATGGCGGCATAGTGCTGCGGCCGACGGCCGGTCTCTCAACCATTCCATCCAGCGCTGCACCGTGTCCGCGCGCCCGCTCGCCCATACCCCCTGCATGAGTTCCAGGACCAGAGTCGCGACCTGGTCCGCCTCACCGGCGGCCTGGGCGTGCTCGATCGCGGCCTCCGGCATGCCGTTGGCTTGGTACCAGGCGGCTGCCCGCGAGTGCAGGACAGGCACCTCGTCCGGATGCCCGGACCTGGAGCTCGGCTTGCAAGCAGCTCCCGCAGCAAGTGGTGGTACCGGTACCACTCGCGGCGGCGGTCGAGCGGCACGATGAGGAGGTTGTGGCTCTCCATCTGCCTGAGTTCGCCCGCGGAGTCGGTGCCGGCGACCACGGCGTCGCAGAGCGGTCCCGACAACCGGTCGAGGACTGACGTCCGAAGGAGGAAGCTCCGCCTGCGTCGCGGTGACGCGGCCAAGAAGCTCGGATCGCAGGTAGTCCCCCATCAGCCGGTCGTCCCCAGTGAAGGTGAACCCAGCCGCCGGAGTGCCGGCCTTCACCGCCAGGGCGGCGAGGTAGAGCCCGACCGGCCAGCCTTCCGTGCGGTGCACGAGCTCCGCTGTTCGCTCGTGCGACACCCGGACACCGGCGCCCTCGAGCAAAGCCCTTGCCTCGTGACCCGACATGGCGAGATCGCCGACTCCGATCTCCAGGATCCGGCGCTCGGCCCGCAACCGCGCGGCCGGAATCAGCGCCTCGTCCCGGGACGCCATCGCGAGCTGCCACCCCAGCGGCACCCGAAGCGCGAACTCGGTGAGTGCGGCTCGACAATCGTTCGCTGGTGATCAGCTCGAGGTTGTCCAGCACGCAGGGCGACCGGCTCGCCGACCGACTCGATCGCGGCCACGAAACTTGGGATGGCGCCGACGCCGCCACCGTTTCGTTGCGAGCACGTCGAGCTGCCGCCGAATCGACCGGAGCGATCGCATTCAGTCCGGCGATGACCGCACTCCATAGCGCGACCGGATCGTTGTCGTTCTCGTCGCACGACACCCACACCACACGTGGGTACCGCTGTTCAGCCCATTGGGCGAGCAGGGTCGTCTTGCCGTACCCGGCCGGGGCAACGACGGCGATGACCGGCTCGTCCGCCACCAACAGTCGGTCGACAAGTCCGGCTCGGCGGACCATCCCTGGGCGCGCCACCGGGGTTCTGAGTTTCGGGCCGAGGACGCTGCGACGACGAGGGCGACGGCAGACGTCTCTCGTCGCTTTTGGCGGGTCGGAGCCCGGCCGCCGCCCGCCTGTCCCGGCACTCGACCGAACGTACTCGTGGGTGGTGGAGCGTTCAAACGGTCATCCGCCCGGTCGCGCCACCCGCATGCATTTCATGCCATCAGGGCGATGCGGGCCAGCGCCGGCCGACCGACATTGGTGTGGGGTGCGGCCAGGATGCCGCGCCCCACCAAGGTCGCGCACCTTTTGCCCAGGATGTCCAAGTGCGACAGCTGTGAGGTACCGATCGAGACAGGTTCGGTCACTCGTGCAGTGTCCTGTCATGAGTCTGACGTCTAGTTGAGAAACCAACGTGGAGGCAGGGATGACGACACCGGTGGGCAGCATCGAGCACCCGGCCGCGGCTGATGTCTTCGTGGTCTTCGGCATCACCGGCGACCTGGCCAAGGTGATGACATTCCGTTCGCTGTATCGGCTCGAGGCGAGCGGGCTGCTTGATTGCCCGATCGTCGGTGTCGCGGTGGACGACTGGACCGTCGAGCAGCTCGTCCAGCGCGCGCGCGAGTCGATCGTCGGCACCGGCGAGCAATCTGGACGAGCGGTCTTCGATCGGTTCGCGGCACGGCTCGTCATACGTGTCGGGCGACTTCACGGATGCCGCGACCTATGGCCGGGTCGCCGATGCGATCAAGGGGGCCGCCACGCCGGTCTTCTACCTGGAGATCCCGCCCTTCCTGTTCGGCACGGTCGTCAAGAACCTGGCCGATGCCGGATTGACCACCGATGCGCGCGTCGTCGTGGAGAAGCCGTTCGGCCATGACACTCGCGTCAGCCCGCGCCCTGGCCGAAGAGCTCCACCGCTCCATCGACGAGTCACAGCTGTACCGCATCGACCACTATCTCGGAAAGATGGGAATGGACGAGATTCTCCATCTCCGCTTCGCCAACGCCATCCTCGAGCCGCTCTGGAGCCGCAATTACCTCGTCCTGCGTCCAGATCACCATGGCGGAGAGCTTCGGCGTCGAGGACCGAGGACACTTCTACGATCCAGTCGGAGCCCTGCGCGACGTCGTGGTCAATCACCTGATGCAGGTCGTCTCGGCGGCAGCGATGGAGCCGCCGTCGCGACGGCGACTTGAGAACCATCAAGGATGCGCAGGTCAGCCTGTTCCGTTCAGTCGTCGAGGCAGACCCTGCCCACTATGTGCGGGGCAGTACGACGGGTACCTCGGGATCGACGGCGTGGCCGCGGACTCGACGACGGAGACCTACGCGGCCCTGCGCCTCGACATCGAAAACTGGCGCTGGTCAGGTGTGCCCTTCTTCATCCGCACGGGCAAACGCCTGCCGGTCACGCAGACCGAGCTGCGGTTGGTGTTCAAGCGCGCCCCCACAACTGGGGTTCTTCCGGGGCCAGACGGATGCCGGAGCCCAACCAGATCATCGTCAAGCTCGACCCGTCCACGGGCATCCGGGTGATGCTGCACGCCCGTCGAGCCGACGTCGCCAGTGTCGGGACCATCGATCTCGACGTGGAGTTCGCCGAGGCAGGCGGCGAGGGGCCGACGCCATACGAGGTGCTCCTGCACGCCGCGATGATGGGCGACAGCACGCGGTTCGCGCGGCAGGACGGAGTGGAGGAGACCTGGCGCATCATGCAGCCGCTCGCTCGATGCGCCGAGCCCCAGTCCACGCGTACAGCCCCGGGATCATGGGGTCCCGAAGGCCGCCGAGGCGCTGACCGCCGATCATGGCGGATGGCAGGCACCGTGGGTCGCACCCTGACCGCGGCCCAGGCGATGTCCGGGCCAGGCGTCAGTGAGGCGGCTGATCCGGTCGCTCAGCCGGTGCCCGCCGGCTCCACCGTGAGGCCCCAACTTCCGCGCCAGGACTCTCCGGGGGCCAACTCGATCAGATCCAGGCCTGATCGAAGGGCATCTGGCGGGCAGGTCATCGGCTCGACGGCAACGGCCCTGCGCCGCCGCTCAGGCTGCCCGACTTGGTCCGCGGTATAGACCATCAGGTAACGGAAGCCCGAGTCGACCCACAGCTGCGACAGACCGCCCGCTGTCCGGGTCGTCGAGGCGCGAGACGGCACGCCCGTCATCGCCCATGAAAGGCCACCGAAGGCGGTGTCCAGCTTCGCCGATCCGATCCGGCGCGCACGCGGTGAAGTCCAACGCAGTCGTCGCGACCGGGACCATCGCCGGGCCGGCCGAGCTGCTGTCGAGACACGTGGTGGCGGGGACAGTCAGGTCGAGGCGGTCTGATCGAACTCGTCCCGAGGGTGAGGTACGGATGGAAGCCCACTCCGAAAGGGGCCCGCCGGCTGTCGACGTTGACCGTATGCAAGGTCACGGTCAGCCCAGCCGCATCGAGCGCATACGTGATCTCGAGATCGAGCTGCCACTCGTATCCGGGTTGAGGTCGCAATGCGCAGGACATCGTGAGCGTGCTGGCGTCGTGCGCGACCGGTGACCAGTCCAGCCACCGCACCAGCCCGTGAATTGCGTCGTGACGACTGGGCTCGTTGAGCGGGGCCTGGCAGTCCTGGCCGCCGTACCGGTAGCGACCGTCGGTGAGCCGGTTAGGCCAGGGGGCGAGCACCTGCCCCCGGCCGTCGGAGGCTCGCTCCGCCATGCTGAAGCCGTCGAGCACCTCCCGTCCGTCGACCGTGTAGCTGCGCAAGGTGGCTCCGACCTGGGTGACCCAGACCTGCGAGCCGCCGTGGGCGATGGAGTACTGCTGCCCAGACGGTGCTCTCGGGTGGAGCACCTGGTTGAGGCTCATGGGCTCGCGGCTTCGGCTGCCTTCAGCGATTCAGGACAACCGGGAGAGCAGGTGGTCGCCGACGCGCAGTGCGTTGGCCATGGCCGTGAGCGCCGGGTTCACCGCCCCGATGCTCGGAAAGAAGCTGGTGTCGACGACGTAGAGGTTGTCCAGCTCGTGGGCCTTGCAGTCGGTGTCCAAGACCGACGTCGCCGGGTCGGTCCCGAAGCGCACTGTGCCGGCCTGATGGGCGCAGCCGGCCACTGGGATGTCGTTCTTCATGTAGACGTCGCGCGGGATGAGGTGGTGGGGGTGCATGCCGAGATGGCTCAGGTGCTTCTTCACTCGGTGATAGAGCTGCTCGAGCGGTTCGCGGTTGTTCGGTGTGTAGCGCAAGACGACGTTACCGTCGTTGTCGAGCGTGACGCGGTTGTCCGGGTCCGGTAGGTCCTCAGTTGATAGCCAGAAGTCGACGGCGCGCTCGGCGACGTCGCTGAGGGCGAACGTCGGCGCGAGCTTCGTCTCGAGGGGCTTCTCGCCGCGGTACATGGGCGCGGAGGACTTGCCCACCATTTGGACGTTTCCCATCGGGAACTCGAAGTCGTCGTCGCCGAAGTAGTAGTCGTTCATGCCAAGGGTCTTCTGGAACCGGGTGTCGTTCTTCTCCATCGAGACGGCCAGGAACGCACGACTGTTGTGGAAGACGTAGTTGCGCCCGACTTGGTCAGAGCCGTTGGCCAGTCCGTTCGGGTGCTTGTCGTTGGCGCTGGCCAGCAGCAGCTTGGCCGAGTTAGCTGCGCCGGCGGAGACCACGACCACCGATCCGGTGTAGCGCTGCTCCGCTCCGTCGACGTTGGCGACCACCTGGGTAACGACTCGCCCAGCCGGGTCGGTCTCCAGCTTTCGGACGGTGGCGTTGCGCACGAGATTGACGTTGTCGTAGCGCAATGAGGGACGCACGGCGATCACGTCAGCGTCGGATTTCGCATGCACGAGGCAGGCGAAGCCGTCGCAGGTCGAGCACCGGATGCACGCGCTGAATGCCGGATTCGCCTCGTCGAGCATGATCCCGCACGGCGCATGGAAGGGATGCAGGCCCACCTTTGTAAGGTCGTCGAACAGTCGCTGGATCCGCGGTTCATGGGACACCGGTGGGAACGGGTAAGGGGCGTCGGAAGGGGGGTCTGTCGGATCCTCGCCACGGGCACCGTGCACTTGGTACAGCTGCTCGGCCTGCGTGTAGTAGGGCTCGAACTCGTCATAGCCGATTGGCCATGCTGGCGAGACACCACCGTGGTGCGTGAGCTGACCGAAGTCGAGCGTGCGCAGCCGATACAGCGCGGCTCCATAGAACTTGGTCGCGCCGCCGACGAAGTAGTGCACCTGAGGCTGGAAGGCCTTGCCGTCGTGGTCGTACCAGGTGTCCTTGGAGACATATCGATTGTCCACGAACACCGCCGTGGCGTCCCAGTTCTCGATCTCACGGGGCAGCCAGTCTCCCCGCTCCAGGATGAGGACGCGCTTGCCTGATGGAGCGAGCCGGTGCGCCAAAGTGCCACCACCGGCACCCGATCCCACGATGATCACGTCGTATTCGTCGACCATGGTGCTCTCCTCAGCCGATTGTTGGATCGGTGCTGTCTGGTCCGGGTCGAGCAAGCGAGATGTGTGGCACGTCCGCGTCCTGCTCGCTCCAGGCGACGCGCTGCGGCGCCGACGACGCCTCGACGATGGCGGCATGGTCGCGGT
>CAWIIE010000014.1:0-277375 GCA_963836025.1 uncultured Actinomycetota bacterium | reverse complement strand
GCTCGCCGGCCGACGCCAGCTCGTCCGCGATCGCGGTCACCGTGACGCCCGAGCTCGTTCCCGAACTGATCGACCCGCCCGCGGTGGTCGTCCAGCACCAGGACCCCGGCCGCGCCCGACCGCGACGTCGACGAGGCCGTTGCGCCAGGGCCGGCCGAACGTGTCGGTCACCACCACGCCGACGTCGACGCCAGCGAGCGACCGCATCCGCGATCGCAGCGCGCGCGCAGACGCGTCCGGGTCCACCGGCAGCAACGCGACCGACCCGGCGGCAACGTTCGACGCGTCCACCCCGCCGCCGCGGTCACGAAGCCGTGCCGGGTCTCGACGATGACCGTCCCGGTGTCAGCGCCGCGCCGCCACGACCCGCACGGTCTCGGCCTCGATCGCCGACTCGCGCGACACACCGGACAGCACCCGGCCCTCGGCCTTCGACACGATCTTCGACGTCACGAGCAGGATGTCGCCGTCCTCCAGCGCGACGCCGGTCGCCAGGATCAACGCCGCGAGGTCGTCGCCCGCCGCAACCTCCGGCATGCCCTCGACGCCGAAGACCGAGTACGACGTCACAGCGACTCCAGCCATCGCCAACGCGGCGCCCGCGATCTCCGCCGTCGCCGAAACCGACGACATCAGCAACGGCCGTTCCTCCACCCGTATGCGCTCGTGCGCGAACCCGTCGCCCGGCGCGACCAGCCAGCCGTCGAGGAAGTCTGCATACAGACTCGGCAACGGCGGATGCCGAAGTCGACACGCCGATCGCCGACAGACACGCGTCCGCCATGCCGCGCACCGGCGCGCCGCCGATGATCGGGGACACCCCGACAACCGGCGCGGAGCACGACACCAACGCCGACCGGATCCCCGGCACCGACAGGATCGCGCCGATCGACACCACCGGGTTCGACGGCGGCAGCAGCACCACGTCCGCGGCCGCGATGGCCTCCAGCACACCCGGCCCCGGCTTCGCGTCGTCGGCGCCGACGAACACGATCGACTGCGCCGGCACCTCGGCGTGCAGCCGCACCCACCACTCCTGGAAGTGGATCGCCTTCGGTCCGTCACCGAGGTCGACCACGACGTGCGTCTCCACCCGGTCGTCGCTCATCGGCAACAGCTCGACGCCCGGCTTCCACCGCGCGCACAGCGCGGCGGTCACGGCCGACAGCGGATAGCCAGCCGACAGCATCTGCGTGCGCACGATGTGGGTCGCGATGTCCCGGTCGCCGAGGCCGAACCACTGCGGCTCCATCTCGTATGCGGCCAGCTCGGACTTCACCACGAACGTCTCGTCCGCGCGGCCCCAGCCTTGGTCCTCGGAGATGCCGCCGCCGAGCGTGTACATCACGGTGTCCAGGTCGGGGCAGACCCGCAGGCCGAACAGCCAGATGTCGTCGGCGGTGTTGCCGATGACGGTCACCTCGGCGTCCAGCGCGGCGGAGGCCGCATACGACAACAACCCACGCAGGAAGCGCGCGGCGCCGATGCCACCCGCCGGGACCACGATCCGCATGCCGCAGATCCTCGCAAACGCGCGCCGCAGCCTTGACGCGCGAGAAGCACCGGAGTGTAATTCCAACCGTGTCATTCCTCCGATGACACGCTGGGTCGAGATCGGAGAAAGGGGCTCGTCATGAGCGCGGTCTTCCCGCTGCACGACGGCGCCGACGCAGAGCTCGATTGGACAGAGCGCGCACTGTGCGCGCAGACGGATCCGGAGTCCTTCTTCCCGGAGAAGGGCGGGTCCACCCGGGAGGCGAAGCGGGTCTGCCTCACCTGCGATGTCCGGGCCGAGTGCCTGGAGTACGCACTCCTGCACGACGAGCGGTTCGGCATCTGGGGCGGGCTCTCCGAGCGCGAACGCCGCCGCTTGAAGAAGAGCGGCGCGGCCTAACCGCAGCCGCCTTCCTCGGACGCCCGATCGGGCGGTCCGACAGGTACCCTCACGCCTGCCGCGGACGCAGCCGGAGGAGGGCAACGTGGAGGCGATCCTCCTGGTCGGAGGCATGGGGACCCGCCTTCGACCTCTGACCGTGAACACCCCCAAGCCGATGCTGCCGGTCGCCGGCGTGCCGTTCGTCGCGCACCAGCTCGCGCAGGCCAGGGCCGCCGGCGTCACCCACGTCGTGCTGGCGACGTCGTACCGCGCCGAGGTGTTCGAGACCTGGCTCGGCCACGGCGACCGGCTCGGCCTCGACGTCGACTACGTCACCGAGGAGGAGCCGCTCGGCACCGGCGGCGCGATCCGCAACGCATCCGTTGGGCTGCGCGCGCAAGCAGACGAGCCCGTGCTCGTCTTCAACGGCGATGTGCTCAGCGGCCACGACATCGGCGCGCAGCTGTCGTTGCATGCCGAGCACGACGCGGACGTCACGCTCTACCTCACCGAGGTCGAGGATGCGCGTGCCTTCGGCTGCGTGCCGCTCGACGACGACGGGCGGGTCACGGCGTTCCTGGAGAAGATGCCGGAGCCGGTGACCAACCGGATCAACGCCGGTTGCTACGTGTTCCGCCGCTCGGTGATCGATCGCATCCCCGAGGGCAAGGTCGTCTCGGTCGAGCGCGAGACGTTCCCCGGCCTGCTCGCCGACGGCGCGACGGTCATGGGCTATGTCGACACCGCCTACTGGCTGGATCTCGGCACGCCGGAGGCGTTCGTGCGCGGCTCGCGCGACCTGGTCACGGGCGCGCTCGCGAGCCCCGCGCTGCCAGGGCCGACCGGCGATCGGCTCGTTCTCGACGGCGCTTCGGTGCATGAGACCGCTGCTGGTATGCGGCGGCAGCGCGGTCGGCACCGCCGCGGTGATCGAAGCGGGCGCCGTCGTCGACGGATCCGTGATCCAGGACGGGGTCCGGATCGGCGAGGGCGCGCGCGTGGTCGACTCGGTGGTCTGCGCCGGCGCGGTCATCGGGCCGCGGACCAGGCTCGACGGGTGCGTCGTTGGCGACGGCGCGCAGGTCGGCGCGGACGTCGAGCTGGCCCCCGGCAGCCGGGTCTGGACCGACGCCGTGCTCGGCGATCGGGCGGTGCGGCTGTCCAGCGACCTCTGAGCGGCGCTCACGACCACTCATGCCGTAACGATGTGCCGCCGTATCGGTCTATCCGATACGGCGGCACATCGTTGCGGATGGCGGGGAGCCGCTCAGGCGGCTCCCGTAGGCTTCCGGCCCGATGTCCGCACCCCCAGCAGCTTTGACGCAGGCGCACCGGTCGAAGGCCCAACGCCTCCCGCGGACCACAACCCCTTCGCGCTTCGACGAAGACGACGACCTCGGTTGGGCCGCGCCGGTCGAAGGCCCAACGCTCCCCGCGGACCCCAATCCCTTCGCCGTCGATGAGGACGAGCTCGGAGCCGCCGCCCGCACCGCGAACCTTCGACGAGCATCGGGTGGTCGCGGTCCTGGTCGCGCACAACGGTGCGCGCTGGCTGCCCGGCGCGCTCGCGGCGCTTGGTGCGCAGTCGCGACCGCCCGACGTCGTCGTCGCCGTCGACACCGGCTCGACCGACCGCACGCCGGAGTTGCTCGCGAACGAGCTCGGCGCGCAGAACGTCGTCACGCTCGACCGGCACGTTCCGTTCGGCGCGGCAGTCGCCGCCGGCATCGCATACGCCGACGAAACGAACGCGGTCGGCGACCACCCGAAAGAACTGACCTGGATCTGGGTGCTGCACGACGACTGCGCCGCGCTGCCGCAGGCGCTCGAGCACCTGCTCGCCGCGGTCGACGACTCACCGAGCGTCGGCATCGTCGGCCCCAAGGTCCGCGGCTGGGCCGACACCCGCCGGCTGCTCGAGGTCGGGCTCACGATCGCCGGGTCCGGCCGACGCGAGACCGGGCTCGAGCGCAGCGAGCAGGACCAGGGCCAGCACGATGGTCGCGGCGACGTGCTCGCGGTTGGCTCGGCCGGCCTGCTGATTCGACGCAGCGTGTGGGACGAGCTCGGCGGCTTCGACCAGCGGATCCGGCTGTTCCGCGACGACCTCGACCTTGGCTGGCGCGCGAACCTCGCCGGGCACCGCGTCGTCGTCGCGACCGACGCGATCGTGCACCACGCCGAGGCCGCCACCCACCGGCGGCGCGGTCGCGACGCCACGCGCCACGGCCTGCACCGGGCGGAGCGCGAGGCCGCGCTGCACGTGCTGCTCGCGAACCGCGCGGCCTGGACGCTGCCCTGGACCTACCTGCGGCTCACGGTCGCAACGCTGCTGCGGGCCATCGGCCTGTTCCTCACCAAGGCGTTCGGCGACGCGGTCGAGGAGCTCGGTGCGTATGCGGCCGTCGTGCTGCGCCCCGACCGGGTCTGGCGGGCGCGCCGCCTTCGACGGGCCACGAAGACGGTGCCGTCGCGCGAGCTGCGGCCGTTGATGGCGCCGTGGGGCAGCCAGGCCAGGCACGGGCTGGACACGGTCTCCGCGGTCGTGGCCGGCAACGCCGACCGGCTGCGGCAGCCAAGCTCGCGACGGGCCATCGCTCGACGAGCCGGCTGCAGCCGATCGAAGAGGTCGACGCCCGCTCCCGGCTGCGGCGGCTGCTGGTCCGCCCGGGCGCGCTCCTGTTCCTCGGGCTGCTCGTGGTCTCCCTCGTTGCGGTCTGGCCGCTGATCGGGCGCGGCCTGCTGCACGGGGGCGCGCTGCTGCCCGCCGACCTGGGCGCGTCCGACCTGTTCGCCGCATACCGGGACAGCTGGCACCCGGTCGCCCTCGGCTCGACCGTCGACGCGCCGCCGTCGTTGTGGCTGCTGGGCGTGGCGTCGCTGCCGTTCCTCGGCTCGGTGTCGCTGCTGGTCGATGTGCTCTTCCTGCTCGAGGTGCCACTGGCCGGGCTGTCGGCGTACCTCGCGCTGCGCCGGTCGGGCCTGCATGTGCTCGTCAGGGTGTGGGCGGCGGCCGCATACGCGCTGCTGCCCGCTGCGACCGGGGCGATCGCGACCGGTCGGCTGGGCACGGTGGTCGTCCATCTGCTGCTGCCGCCGCTGCGTGCTCGCGGCCACCCGCGCGCCGACGAGCACCCGAGCGGCCGCGGTCGCTGGCTTGCTGCTGAGCGTCGTCGTGTCCTTCGCGCCGGTGGTCTGGCCGCTGGCCGTGGTGCTGGCGATCGTGGCGATCCCGTTCCTCGGGTCGGCGCAGTCAGCGCGGTCGGTGCTGCGGCTGGCGCTGGTCGCGTTGAGCCCGGTGCTGCTCCTGCTGCCGTGGTCGTTCCAGCTGCTTGGGCAGCCGAGCCGGCTCCTCGCTCGAGATGGGGGCGCCGACGCCAGAGCTGGTCGAGGCGGTGCCGGCGTGGCAGCTGCCGCTGTTCGCGCCGGGCGGGCCGGGCACGCCGGCGCCGTGGCTGGTGGTCGGTGTCCTGGTATGCGGGCTGGCGGCGTTGCTGCGGCCGGACCGTCGCCGCCTGGTGCTGCTGACCTGGGTCGTGGGCGTCGTCGCGTTGGTCGGCGCGGCGGTGCTGTCCGGAACGACCAGCACGCCGCCGTCGACCGGCATACCGCAAGGGGTGTGGACCGGGCCGGTCATGGTGCTGCTGGGCGCGGCGGTCGTGTTCGCGGCGGCGCTCGCCGCGCGGCGGGCGCCGTCGCTCGGCGGCGGCTGGTGGCAGCGGCTCGCGCTCGTGGTCGCGATCGCGGCGGCGGTTGCGCCGCTGCTGCTCGCCGGCGCGTGGGTGCTGCGCGGCGCCGAAGATCCGTTGGTCCGCGGCGACAGCGGCGTGCTGCCCGGCCGGGTTGCGGCGCTGCTGGACGACGACCGGCAGCAGCGAGCGCTGGTGCTCGCGCCCGGGCCGGGTGACGGCGTCACCTGGTCGCTCGACCGGGACGACGGACCGGTGCTCGGCGAGGCGGACGTCGCGCCGGACGCCGACCAGGTCGACCACGTCGATGCGCTGGTCGCGACCTGGTGAGCGGCCGCGATGCCGGTGACGAGGAGCAGCGGCTGGCCGACCTGGCCGTGGCGTACGTGGTCTTCAGCGGCGGCGAGGACGACCCGATCGTCGAGCGGCTCGACGCGCAGCCCGGCATCACCCGGCTGCCCAACGTCGAGGAGGCGCCGACCTGGCAGGTGCAGGAGCGGACCGGTCGGGTGCGGATCGTCCGGGAGGACGGCGGTGTCGCGGTGCTGCGTTCGCCGTCGGACTCCGTGTCCACGCAGATCACCGCGGGACCGGCCGGCCGGCAGCTCGTGCTCGCCGAGACTGCCGACGACGGGTGGCGCGCGTCGCTCGATGGTGAGCCGCTGGAACCGAGCCGGTATGCGGGCTGGGCGCAGGCCTTCGACCTGCCGACGAACGCGGGCGAGCTCGAGGTCGTTCGCGAGGGGGACCGCCGCGGCCTCGTGCTGGTCGGGCAGGCGGCGGTCGTTGGGCTGGCTGTCCTGCTCGCGCTGCCCGGGCGTCGGCCCGACGAGGAGGAGTCGTGAAGGCGCCGCGGCCGGTGGTCGCGCTTGGGGCTGTGGTGCTCACGCTGGTCGTTGTGACGCTGGCGGCGGCTCAGGTTTCGGCCCCGACGGGCGATGCGGCCGAGCGGCATACGAGAGGTGCCGATCGCCACCGCATCGTTGGTATGCCCGTCGCCGGCCGTGTCGGCGGAGCAGACCTCGGCGGTGAGCACCCTGACGCCGGCCGATGTGCTGCCCGAGCTCGACTCCGATGGAGCAGGGTCGATCGCGCGGCTCGGCGGGATCGCCCAGGAGCCGGTCCCGTTGGGCCCGGTCGGGACGGTGACCCGTTGGTCGCCGCCGAACGACGGGCAAGCGACCCCGGCCGTCGTCAACGCCGAAGGCGCGGCCGCGCCGGGGCTGGCAGCGCAGCAGTCGACTCGGGCGGCGGACGGGCTGTCCCGCGGACGTTCTGGCACCGCGTGCGCGGCGCCAGGGACGGACTTCTGGTTCGTCGGTGGCGGGTCGGACGTCGGCCGAGTGACCACCGTCTTCCTCACCAACGTGGGCGAGGCGCCCGCGAGCGTGAACGTCGAGGTGATCGGGCCGGCCGGCCCGGTGGAGGCGCCCGGCGGTCGTGGCATCTCGGTGCCGCCCGGGCAGCAGGAGCGAGTGGCCGTCGACGCGCTGGCGCCCGGCGTCGCGAGCCTGGCGCTGCACGTCACCACGAGCACCGGCAGTGTCTCCGCCGCCGTCTTCGACACCGCAGCGTCCGGGCTCGACCCGCTCGGCAGCGACTGGGTGCCGGTGTCGTCGGCACCGTCGACCGACGTGCTCGTGCCCGGTCTGGCGCCCGCGCCGGACGGTTCGCGGACGCTCACCCTGCTCGCGCCCGGTGACGAGCCGGCCCTGGTGCGCCTGCAGCTGATCGCCCCGGACGGCACGTTCGCGCCGACCGGTTCGGACGTGGTCGATCTGCCGCCGGGCGAGCTGGTCAGCGTGGACCTGTCCGCGGTGTCGGCGGATGTCTGGGCGTCCGTGCTGCTCGACTCCGACCAGCCGATCGTCGCCGGGCTGCGGCAGGTCCGCGGCGCCGACGGCGAGGCGCCGGACTTCGCATACCTGGCGGGAGCGTCGCCGCTGACCGGGCCGACGAGCGTGGTGGACGGGACTCGCGACCCCAGCACGGAGACGGTGCTGTTGCTCGTCGCCCCGCTCGGCGGCGTGCGCGGGTCCTTGGTCGTCACCCCAGACGGCGGCGCGCCGGTCGCCACGCCGTTCGAGGTGACGGCTGGGACCACATCGGTCGTGCCGCTCGCGCCGGACGCGGCGTCCTTCACTGCGGTTGTGGTGCCCGACGACGGGTCGGACCCGCTGTACGCGGCCAGGTGGGTCAGCGAGCGGGATGCGCGCGGGCCGCTCGTCACCGCGCAACCGTTGCGGACGCCGCCGATCTCGGTGGTGCAGCCGGCCGCGCGTCAGGACCTGCGAACCGGCCTCGGCTGACGTTCAGTCGTCCCGTCGTCGATGAGCAGCGTCGGGTCGACCTCCTCGGGCGGGATGTCGAGCAGGTCGGACACCTGCTGCACAACCACGACGTGGATGAGCGCTGCCAGATCGGTCCGGTCGTCGGCCCGCGCCTCGACCGGCCGGCGGTAGACCACGATCCGGGGGTTGGTGTCGCCGGTTGCTCGGAAGCTGTGCCCGAGCGGGACCGGGTCGTCCACCCACGCGCCGTCCGCCGGAAGGCGTCTGGGGGTCGGGCGGGACTTCGTCGACGACGAACTCCACCCCGTCCAGCTTGCCGCCGCAGGTGCTCGTCGAGGCGCTCGACCGAGTCCAGCACCAGGTCGTCGAACTGCTCGGCCCGCGACCGCACCAGCGGGACCTCGGGCGGCGCCAACGGGCCGCGGATCCCGCGGCCGCGGCGGTCGCGGCGCCGCTGCGCGGGGGTGGCGCGGGGTGTCGACGGGAAGGTCGCAGCCGCACGGCGCCAGCCTATGACCCGCCACGGATACGTCGCGTTGGCGCTCGTCGACGGCCAGAGCGGGCGCCGACGCGTCGTAACGATCTTGCGACGCCGGACACGTGGCGGGTCAATGCCGGGGTGTCGGCGCACGGGCCGGGTACGTTCTGCGCGTGAGTCCTCGGCGTCGTTGCTCGCGCACTGCGTGCGGTCGTCCCGCGACCGCGACGCTCACCTACGTGTATGCGGACTCGACCGCGGTGCTCGGGCCGTTGGCGATGTATGCCGAGCCGCACTGCTACGACCTGTGCGAGGTGCACAGCGGCCGCCTGACCGCCCCCATCGGCTGGGAGGTCGTCCGGCTGGCACCCGACCCGGAGGCCACGACGCCGTCCTCCGACGACCTCGAGGCCCTGGCCAACGCCGTTCGCGAGGCGGCCCGGCCGGCGACGCGGCCGCATACCCCGCGGGCGAAGCGACCATGGAGGAGATCGGACGCCGCGGGCACCTGCGGGTCCTGCGCGACCCGGAGGCCTAGCTCCTCGCCCTGAGTTCGTTATCCCACAGGTCGAATTCTTGCGCGGATGTCGACGGGCTCCTCGATCCGGCTGAGCGTCGCCCGTCCCGAAGCGGCGCAGGTTGGCGTGATCAACACAACACGACCGCGATGCGGGAATACGTGACGCGGGAAGGGTTCTTACCGTCTTCATGCAGCAGGAACAGAACGCGGCAGCGTCGGCCCCGCAGACCGAGCACCCAGATCACATCGACGGCGCCGTACTCAAGATCGCCGGCGTCGTCGTCCTCGGCGCGGTCATGTCGATCCTCGACATCACCGTGGTCAACGTTGCGCTGCCGACGTTCCAGGCCGAGTTCGGCTCGCCGGGCAACGAGATTGCGTACTCGCACGTCGCGTGGACGGTGACGGCATACACGCTTGCCCTGGCGACCGTGATTCCGATGACCGGGTGGGCGGCCGACCGGTTCGGGACCAAGCGGCTCTACATGACCGCGATCACGTTGTTCACGCTCGGCTCGGTGCTGTGCGCGACCGCGTGGAGCATCAACGCGCTGATCGCCTTCCGAGTCGTCCAGGGCCTGGGCGGCGGCATGCTGATGCCGCTGGGGATGATGATCATGACCAGGGCGGCCGGCCCGCACCGGATGGGCCGCCTGATGGCGATCCTCGGTGTGCCGATGCTGCTCGGCCCGATCCTCGGCCCGATCATCGGAGGCTGGCTGATCCAGGAGGCCAGCTGGCACTGGATCTTCCTGATCAACCTTCCGCTCGGCGTGATCGCGCTGATCTATGCCTGGCGGGTGCTCGCGAAGGACAAGCCCGAGCCGTCGGAGTCGTTCGACTTCGTCGGCATGGCGCTCATGTCGCCGGGCCTGGCGCTGTTCCTGTTCGGCGTGTCGTCGCTGCCGGCGACCGGGGGCGACTTCACGGCGCCGCGGGTCTGGGTGTCGATGCTCCTCGGCGCCACGCTCATGGTGGCCTTCGTGTGGCACTCCTTCCGCCCCGAGCATCCGTTGCTCGACCTCCGGCTGTTCAAGAACCGCGACCTCACGGTGTCGGTCATCACCATGGCCTTGTTCGCGGTGGCGTTCTTCGGTGGCCTGCTGCTCGTGCCGACGTACTTCCAGCAAATCCGCGGGGAGTCACACCCTCAACGCGGGCCTCTTGATCGCCCCACAAGGGCTGGGTGCGATGCTGACCATGCCGATCGCGGGTCGGCTGGTCGACAAGTACCCGGTCGGGCGGATCGTGCCGTTCGGCATTGCGCTGATCATCATCGGGATGTTCGGCCTCACCCAGGTCACCGAGGACACGCCCTACTCCCAGCTCATCCCCATGCTCGTCGTGATGGGCATGGGCATGGGAGCGACGATGATGCCGCTGTTCACCTCCGCCCTGAAGGCTCTCCCCCCACCCTCGGTGGCGCGCGGCACCACCCTGCTCAACATCACCCAGCAAATCGCCAGCTCGGTCGGGATCGCGACGATGTCCGTTGTGCTGACCAGCCAGCTGAACCGCTCGCCGGTCATCCCGGGCACCGAACAGATCCCTGGTCTCGAGGACGGCATCACCGAAGCCGACGCGGCGATCCTTTCGAACACCCAGCCAGAGGCGTTCGCCCAGCTCGACATCGCACCCGAGTACGTTCAGAGCGGGCTCGCCGATGCTGCGGCTGCGTTCGCGAACACCTTCTGGGTGGCGTGGGTCCTGGTGGTGCTGACCCTGATCCCCGCGTTGATGCTCCCGCGCAAGCAACCGGAGTCGCGACCGCTCGCCACCGAGAGCGTTCCGCCTGCGGTCGTGCACTGAGCTCACGCCGGACTGCCCGCGACGGGGTTTCGTGGGACGCGGCAGCGGGCTGCCAACTCTGCTCAGCGGTCGTAGACGTCGCGCCGGTGGCCCACCGTCACAACGACGATGAGCAGGATCTCGTCCTCGATCGTGTACAGGATCCGGTAGTCGCCGACGCGCACGCGGAACCCGGGCCGGCCGCGCAGGGCGCGCGCACTCGGCGGCCGGGGGTCGGTGGCGAGCAGGGCAATGGCACCTTGGACGCGCCGGCGGCTGGGCGGATCGAGCCGTTTCAGCGCGCGGACCGCCGCCGGACGCAGCTCAATCCGATATCGGTTCAGTCCCAACCGAGGTCGGCCTTGACTTGCTCCCACGGCACGTTCGGGCCCTCTTCCGCCATGGCCTCGTCGAAGGCCGCGATGTCTTCCGCGTCCTCGAGTGCGGTCATCAGCTCCTCGTACCGTTCGGGGCTGATGACCACGGCCACCGGGCGGCCGTATCGCTCGAGGATGACGGCCTCGGTGCGCGCTTGCTCGACCGCGGACGGCAACGTCGCTCGGGCCTCGCTGATGTTGAGTGTGGCCATGAGCAAGAGCGTACAACTCTCGATGCGAGTCGTACATGTCGCTCTGCGGGCAGGAGGCGGGTGGCGCCCGCCGATCATGACGAAGCCGGCCCGCGCTTCGTCATGATCGGCGGGTCACGCGACCAGGTTCGTCATGATCGGCCGACGGGCGCCCGAGATCGTCATGATCGGCCGTCGCGCGGCCGGGTTCCGTCATGATCACTGCAGCGAACGCGGCGCGCACCAACGTCAGCCAGCGAGGCGCAGATAGTGTGCGCGACATGCGCGACCTGTCCGCCGTGATCAAGGCATACGACGTGCGGGGCACGGTGCCCGACCAGCTCGACGCCGAGCTGGCCCGGCTGGTCGGGGCGGCGTTCGTCGAGGTGCTGCGAGCCGGCGGCGACGACGTGCGCAGCGATCGTGGTCGGGCACGACATGCGACCCTCCGGCCCGAGCTGGTCGGCGCGTTCACCGACGGCGCCACGTCGCACGGCGCCGATGTGATCCAGATCGGCCTGCAGTCCACCGACGGTCTCTACTTCGCCTCCGGCTCGCTCGGCGTCCCCGGCGCGATGTTCACCGCGAGCCACAACCCGGCGCAGTACAACGGCATCAAGCTGTGCCGCGCATACGCCGCCCCGGTCGGCCAGGACACCGGGCTCGCGGACGTGCGACGCATGATCGAGCAGGACGCGATCCCCGCATACGACGGGCCGCGCGGCTCGGTCTCGCAGCGCGACACCCTGCCCGCGTATGCGGCCCACCTGCGCGATCTCGTCGACCTGACGAAGATCCGCCCGCTGAAGGTCGTCGTCGACGCGGGCAACGGGATGGGCGGGCACACCGTGCCGGTCGTCCTCGACGGGCTGCCGCTCGACGTGGTCCCGATGTACTTCGAGCTCGACGGCACCTTCCCCAACCACGAGGCGAACCCGATCGAGCCGGAGAACCTGCGCGACCTGCAGGCGCGGGTGGTCGCCGAGCAGCGCCGACATCGGGCTCGCGTTCGACGGCGACGCCGACCGCTGCTTCGTCGTCGACGAGCGCGGCCAGCCGGTCAACCCGTCCGCACTCACCGCGCTGATCGCCGCCCGCGAGCTCGCCAAGCATCCGGGCGCGACGGTCATCCACAACCTGATCACGTCGAGGGCCGTCCCCGAGGTCATCCTCGAGAACGGCGGCGTGCCGGTGCGCACCCGCGTCGGCCACTCCTACATCAAGGCCGAGATGGCCACCTCCGGCGCGGTGTTCGGCGGCGAGCACTCCGGCCACTTCTACTTCGCCGACTTCTGGCGCGCCGACAGCGGCATGCTCGCTGCGCTGCACACCCTCGCCGCGCTGGGCGAGCAGGACCGGCCGCTGTCGCAGCTGCTCGCCGCATACGACCGGTATGTGGCCAGCGGCGAGATCAACTCGACGGTTTCCGATGCGGCTGCAAAGACAACCGAGGTGCGGGCCGCGTATGCGGACCTCGCGGGCGCGACCGTCGACGACCTGGACGGCATGACCATCACGACCGACGACTGGTGGTTCAACCTGCGACCGTCCAACACCGAACCGTTGCTGCGGCTCAACGTGGAGGCCGGCGACCAGGCCACGATGGAGAAGGTGCGCGACGAGGTGCTCGCGATCGTCCGTGGGGGAGCGGCATGAATCTGGACCCGATCCTGCTCGAGATCCTGGCCTGCCCCTGCGACCGGCACGACCCGGTCCGCACCGGCACCAACGATGACCCGGACGCCGAGGTCATCCAGTGCACGACCTGCCTGACGACGTTCCCGGTGCAGGACGACATCCCGGTGATGCTGCTCGACGAGGCAACCCCCGGGCCGAACGGCATCGGTAACCCGGTCGCGCCCGCCGGATGAGCATTCCGGTCAACGAGGCGCTGCTCGACTCCGCCGAGGCGCTGGCGGCGGCCGACTCCGGGGAGTCGCTGATCGCACTGGCCAGCGCCGGCGCGCAGGTACGTGAGTCCGAGCTGCTGGCCCGCGAGGCCGGGATCGAACGAGTTGCCGACGACGGCCGACCGCGCGCCGTCGTCATCGCTGCGCTGGGCGGCTCGTCGCTGGTCGCGGACCTGTTGGGCGCGCTCGCCGGGCCGGGCTCCCCGGTGCCGGTGATCGCGACGCACGCCAAGACGTTGCCCGGCTGGGTGAACCCGGTCGATCTCGTGGTTGCGGTTTCGCTGTCCGGCGCGGCCGAGGGTCCGCTCGCGGTCGCCGCCGAAGCCGCCCGCCGGGGCTGCCGACTGGTCACCGTCGGGGCGGCCAACTCACCGCTCGCCAACGCCTCGGCCCGGGTCCACGGCGTGCACGTCCCGGTGTCCCGGTCGCGGCGGACCTCGCGGGCGTCGTTGTGGGCGCTGGCCGTCCCCGTGCTCGCGGCCGCCCACGCGCTCGAGCTGGTCGAGGTCAGCGCCGCAGTGCTGGCCGAGACCGCGGACGTGCTGGACGAGGTCGCGGAGCGGATGCGGCCCGCCTCCGAGTCGTTCGTGAACCCGGCGAAGTCGCTCGCGCTGGAACTGGCCGGGTCGATGCCTCTGGTGCTCGGGACGAGTGACCTCGCCGGGGTGGCCGCGGTCCGGGCCGCGACCCAGCTCGCGCGCAACGCCCGGCACCCGGCCGTCACCGGGGTGCTGCCCGATTCGGCGACCGAGGTCGTGGCCACGTTCGACGGCCCGTTCGCCCGGCAGCCGGCCGACATCTTCGCCGACCCGTACGCGGACGGCGGTGCGTCCGGCGGTACCCGCATACGACTGCTCATGCTGCGCGACACCGCGGCAGACGAGCAGACTCAACAGGTGGCACAGGCCGTGCGCGTCGGAGCCATCGACGCCGGGGTCCGGGTCAGCGAGGTCGAGACCGAGGGCACCAGCGACCTGGCACGGGTCGCGAGCCTGGTGGCGGTCACCGACTTCGCGTCGACCTACCTGGCGCTGGCGATCGGGCTCGACCCCAACACCTCACCGCACGTCGCCGACCTGAGGGAGCGGACCGCACGATGAGTACCGAAGGCGGCACCCGGGCGATCCTCGCTGCGCTCTTTGCGAACCTGGGCATCGCGGTCGCCAAGTTCATCGGCTACCTGGTGTCCGGCTCGTCGTCGATGCTCGCCGAGGCGGTGCACTCGCTGGCCGACTCCGGCAACCAGGTGCTGCTGCTCGTCGGCGGGCGTCGGGCGCGCCGCGCGGCGACCCCGGAGCATCCGTTCGGGTACGGCCGCGAGCGCTACGTCTACGCGTTCCTGGTCTCGATCATCCTGTTCACGGTCGGCGGCATGTTCTCGATCTACGAGGGCGTGCACAAGCTGCAGCACCCGGAGCCGCTGGACAACTACTGGGTGCCGGTCATCGTGCTGCTGGTCGCGATCGGCCTCGAGACGTTCTCGCTGCGCACGGCGATCGTGGAGTCGAACCACGTGCGCGGCGGCCAGTCCTGGGTGCAGTTCGTGCGCCGCGCCAAGGCACCCGAGCTGCCGGTTGTGCTGCTCGAGGACTGCGCGGCGCTGATCGGTCTGTTCCTCGCACTGTTCGGGGTGGTCGCCACCGCCATCACCGATGACGGGGTCTGGGACGGCATCGGCACGGTCTGCATCGGCGTGCTGCTCATCGTCGTGGCCATCGTCCTGGGTATCGAGACCAAGTCGCTGCTGCTGGGCGAGGGCGCCTCGTCGGTTGACAACGCGGCCATCAGCGCGGCGATCCTCGACGGCCCCGAGGTCGAGCGGCTCATCCACATGAAGACGCTCTACCTCGGGCCGGACGAGCTGCTGGTCGCCGCGAAGTTCGCGGTGCCGCGCGACGTTTCGGCCAGCGACGTCAGCGAGGCGATCAACTCGGTGGAGGCGCGGATTCGTTCCGCCGTGCCGGTTGCACGGGTCATCTATCTGGAGCCGGACCTGTATCGCGATCCCGCTCTGGCCGCCGAGCCGGAGGTACCGCAGGCGTGAGTCCGGTCCTGCTGGACAACGTCGTCCAGCACTACGCCTGGGGCTCGCGCACGGTCATCCCGTCGCTGATCGGGGCGCCGTCACCCGCCGACGAGCCGTGGGCCGAACTGTGGATGGGCGCGCACGCCGGCGGCCCCTCGCGGCTGCCGGACGGTCGGACGCTGCGCGACGTCGAGCCTTCGCTTCCCTATCTGCTCAAGGTGCTCGCCGCGGATGCGCCGTTGTCGCTGCAGGCGCACCCGTCGCGATCCCAGGCACAGGCCGGGTATGCGGCCGAGGAGGCGGCCGGTGTACCGCTGGACGCGCCCACCCGGCGGTACCGCGACGCCAACCACAAGCCGGAGCTGATGTGCGCGCTGACCCCGGTCGACGCGCTGTGCGGGTTCCGCCGACCGGACGCCACCCGGCGGCTGGTCGAGGGGCTTGGCGTGTCCGAGCTGTCCCAGCTCACCGAGCCGCTGCTGGCCGGTGACGAGTCCGAGGGGCTGCGGCACGCGTTCACCGCGCTGATGACGCTGCCGCCGGATCGTTCGGGGAAGTTGGTGGACGAGGTCGATGCGGCCGCGCGCCGGGTGCTGGGCCGACCCGACATCCCGGCGTCGTGGCGGGCGCCGCTGCAGTGGATGCTGGCGCTGGCGAAGGCCTACCCCGGCGACGTCGGTGTTGTCACGTCGCTGATGCTGCACATCCTGTCGCTCTCCCCCGGGGAGGCGGTGTACCTGCCCGCCGGCAACCTGCACGCATACCTCGCGGGCGCCGGCGTCGAGATCATGGCGAGCTCGGACAACGTGCTGCGCGGCGGCCTCACGCCCAAGCACGTCGACGTGCCGGAGCTGTTGTCCGTGCTGAAGTTCTCCGCCGAGCCGCCGCCGGTCGTGCTGCCGTCGCCGGAGTCCGCCGGTGTCTGGGTGTACCGCACGCCGACGCCGGACTTCGCGCTGCGCCGGGTCGACGTCGAACACGGCGTGGTGGTCGTGCAGGACGCGGTCGGCCCGCGGATCGTGTTGTGCGTCTCGGGCTCGCTGTATGCCGGTGCGACGGCGCTGCCGCGCGGGGCGTCCGCATACCTGAGCAGTGAAGAGGCGCTGGAGCTGCGCGGGCGTGGCACGGCATACGTCGCAAGCCCGGGTAGTGCCTGACGACCGGCGCGTGCACGGGATGTCCCGCGTTGCCGGGTACCCTGCCCGGGTGACGAATCGAACCCTTCAGCCCACTGATTACAAGGTCGCCGACCTCTCACTGGCCGATTTCGGTCGCAGGGAGATCAGGCTGGCCGAACACGAGATGCCGGGCCTGATGGCCATGCGCGCCGAGTTCGGTGAGTCGAAGCCGCTGACCGGCGCGCGGATCGCCGGCTCGCTGCACATGACGGTGCAGACCGCGGTGCTCATCGAGACGCTGGTCGCGCTCGGCGCGGACGTGCGCTGGGCGTCGTGCAACATCTTCTCGACCCAGGACCACGCGGCGGCCGCGGTCGCGATCGGGCCGTCCGGATCGATCGATGCTCCCGCGGGGACGCCGGTGTTCGCCTGGAAGGGCGAGACGCTGCCGGAGTACTGGTGGTGCACCGAGCAGATCCTGACCTGGCCGGACGGTGACGGCCCGAACATGATTCTCGACGACGGTGGCGACGCGACGATGCTCGTGCACAAGGGCGTCGAGTTCGAGAAGGCCGGCGCCGTGCGCGACACGACGGCTGAGGACTCCGAGGAGTTCACGGTCTTCCTCGACGTGCTGCGCGCATCGCTTGCGGCCACCCCGACGAAGTGGACGACGATCGCGGCCGGGATCCGCGGGGTCACGGAAGAGACCACGACCGGCGTGCACCGGCTGTACGAGATGCATCGCGCGGGCTCGCTGCTCTTCCCGGCGATCAACGTCAACGACTCGGTGACGAAGTCGAAGTTCGACAACAAGTACGGCTGCCGGCACTCGCTGGTGGACGGCATCAACCGCGCGGTCGACGTGCTGCTGTCCGGCAAGACCACGGTCATCTTCGGGTACGGCGACGTCGGCAAGGGCTGCGCGGAGTCGCTGCGCGGCCAGGGCGCGATCGTGAAGGTCGCCGAGATCGACCCGATCTGCGCGCTGCAGGCCGCGATGGACGGCTTCCAGGTCGTGCGGCTGGAGGACGTCGTCTCGACCGCGGACCTGTTCATCACCGCGACCGGCAACAAGGACATCATCACGGCCGCCGACATGGCGCAGATGAAGCACCAGGCGATCGTCGGCAACATCGGCCACTTCGACAACGAGATCGACATGGCCGGCCTGGCGCGCTTTGACGGGATTCGTCGGGAGAACATCAAGCCGCAGGTCGACGCCTGGCACTTCGCCGACGGGCACGCGGTGATCGTGCTGTCCGAGGGCCGGCTGCTGAACCTTGGCAACGCGACCGGTCACCCGTCGTTCGTGATGTCGAACTCCTTCACCAACCAGGTGATCGCGCAGATCGAGTTGTTCGTCCGCACCGCCGACTACCCGACCGGTGTGTACACGCTGCCCAAGCACCTCGACGAGAAGGTGGCCCGGCTGCACCTCGACGCGCTCGGCGTGCGGCTCACCGAGCTATCCAAGGAGCAGGCCGAGTACATCGGCGTCGACGTCGCCGGCCCGTACAAGTCGGACCACTACCGCTACTGACCCGCGCGGGGGCCGCTCCCGCCATTCAGCAACGATGTGCCGCCGCTTCGAATAGATCGAAGCGGCGGCACATCGTTGCGGGTGACCGGGTGGTCAGCTGGCGCGCGGAAGGTTGTCGTCGCGAAGTCGATCTGCGACGTCCGCGAGCGAGCGAAAGCTCCGTTCGGGTATCTGCGTTGGTAACCCGGCATTGGCGAGAACCTCGTTGGCGAAGCGTGCGTCCGCCGCAGCACGGTCAGCGTCACGTGCAACTTTGTTTAGTTGCCAGGCCTGATGGGGCATGGCTCGTAGGTCTTCCAGGGCCCGCCAGCGCGCACGGATCGCGTGCTCGCGCCTCGCGGTCACCATGCTGCGCGCGCCGTCCGGGCAGCACGATGGGTCCGGGCAGAGCAAGGCCGCTCGAAGGCCTCGGTGCTCGAGAACTGCCAGTGCTGCGCGCTTCGGGATGCTCCGGAAGAAGCTGGCGAAGTAGACGGCTGAGGGGATGACGGTGTCGCGGTCCGACGGACGCTTCGCCCGGGCCATCGCCGGAAAGTCGCATCGCTCGGCGCCGCACGCGCCGGTCTCGTAACCGACGGCTCCGGCGGCAACAGCGGCCGCTCCATACTGGCCTTGCCGCCAGACCACCACCTCGGCAAAGTCGGTGGCGTGGCGGATGGCGGTGAGAAACATCGACAGCGTGTGCGGGCCGTCATAGTTGGGTCGTGCCCATGACAGGGCGAGAGCGATGAACCGTGGCCCCATGTCGCGTGTAGATGCTCAACAGCCGGTCGAGGCCTAGTTGCCATGCCTGTGGTGGCGCAAACCGGTGGAGCGACGCTGCCAGAACTGGGGCCACCGGTAGCGAGATTCCCTCCCTGTCCAGATAGTGAATCGTTCGGCGGGCGAGTTGAACGCTCAGCTCGAACCAGGCGCTGTCCGGGTCCGACACGTATACGTAGGGCGGGATCAGGGTCGTCGCGCCGCGGTCACGTTGAAAGGTCAGGACTTGTTCGATGAGCCGGTCCTGCGCGACGGACGATGCGAGTTCGTCTTGTTTCACAGGAGTCGACACGCCATAAGGCAGGCGGGCCCAGGTGCCGGCTGGGTCTTGCTCATCGCTGAGCAGATGCGTGCATCGGGTCGATCAGGAACGGCAGGCTCGCCGCCTCTGCTGCTCGTCGAAGGCGATCGCTGCGAGCCGCGACCGTGGCATCGGTGATCACGGCGTGCATTGGAGCGCGTGACTCGACCTGGAACGCCCGGGATGCCGGCGCGCACAGGCTCTCGATGAGCCGCAGATCCTGGGAGGCGGCTCGCACGTACAGAGGCATGTCAGCCTGCCTGATGGTCGTTGACTAGGAAACTGAGACGAAATATAGTACGCAAAACAGTCAGCAATCAACAGCGAAAGGACGGTGCCCTTGTCTCAAGCTTCTCCGGCGGCGCCCGCCGAGGGCTCGCCGATATATCGCCACGTCCTGGCCGACACGCGTCGCGGGATGACCTTGTCCGACATCGCGGGGGTCACGGGCGTCGGTGAGCGAACGGTGCAGAACTGGGCCCGAGGATCGAGTCGCCCTGTCGGTCAGCCACGTGATCGATTGCTCGAACTGAGGTACATCGTTGGGCAGCTCTCGGACGTGTACGAGGACGAAGGCATCGACATCTGGCTGCACGCGCCGCAACGCCGGTTTGGCGGGCGGCGACCGCTCGATCTCCTCAGGGAGGGGGAGTTCGAGCGGGTGCTCGAGGCGATCGAGATGCTGGCCGGCGGCCCCAAGGCGTGACGAGCTTCCGTTCGCTGGCCGAAGCCGTCGCATCGGTCCCGCCCACCCGCATTGAAGGGCAGTTTTGCCGGCACGCCGCTCCGAACCGCGATGCGTTCGCGGGAGCGGCTGGCGGTCGGTGGGGTCAGGCATTCCCGGTCGTCTATCTCGCTCGGCCGACGGATTCCTGCGTCGTGGAGGCATACCGGCATTTGGTCGAAGACACCGGAGTCCCTCGCGAGTTGGTGCGGCCGAGGACGCTGTACATCGTCGAGGTCGCCGTCGGGGACGTACTGGACCTCCGTGACCGCACAGCGTTGAGCCGTGTGGGACTCGATCAGGAGGATCTGTTCAGCGCCGTGGGCGACTATGCGGCCTGCCAGGCGGTCGCGAGTGCTGCTCATCAGCTGGAGTACCACGGAATCATCGCCCCGGCGGCCACCCGGGTCGGCGAGACCCTCGCATTGTTCCGGGAGCGAGTGACTGCAGCGGAGATGCCGATCATCCTGGAGCGACTGCATTGGAGCGCGCTTCCACCCGACCCACGTCGCCCGCGGCTGGTGTCCGAGAAGGACATTGATGACGTGATCTGACCCACCCTGGTCCCGCAACGATGTGCCGCCGCTTCGAATAGATCGAAGCGGCGGCACATCGTTGCGGGGGTTTCGGGGCTAGTAGGAGGCGGAGTTCTGGAACCACCACAAGGCCGACGTCCACCACAGCACGACGATCAGGGTGAACACGGTGCCGCCCAGCACCGGGATCGCCCAGCCGGGCAGCCGCTTGGTCTTCAGCGACAGCATCTTCGCCACGAACGCGCCGTAGAACGCGCAGCCGGCCAGCGAGTGCACAGTCACGCGGGTGTCGTAGGTCGCGTACCCGAACTGCCAGATGCAGTGGTAGACGACGGGCAGCGAGACCAGCACCGCGAGCGCGCCGCTGATCCGGTGGGTGAGCACTTCCTTGATGCTCGCTGGGCGGGTGCCGATCCTGCGATACATCCGCAGCGCCGTGAAGACCTGGACCAGCGCAAGCGCCAACGAGACCGACGCGAGCACCGACTTCATCTGCGGCGCCGAGTCAAAGCCAAGCGTCCAGTCGACCGGTGCTGGGTCGTGCGCCTTGGCGAACACGCCGAGCACGACGGAGACTGCAGCCCCGACCAGCACCGGCACGAGCAGCCGCTTCGGGTCGGCGCGCGCCAGCCGGTCGGCGACGTTCACGGTCCCGACCTTCCCAGCCCGACCGGTCTCATCACGGTGATCATGCAGGAACTCCGCCAGGCCGAGTGCCGACTTTTGTGCATGATCACGAGGGTGGGGTGAAGGACTCTTGCTGAGGCGGCGCAGCGGGCGCCGGGGACGAGGGCGAGGACGTATCACCCCCGCGTGGGGGAGCGGGCGAGGCGGAAATGGGCGGTGGTGAATATGCGGGCGGCGGGGCCGCATATCGACGGCGGGGGGCATACGTGGGCGGGGGCGCATACGTGGGCGGGGCGCATACGGGGGCGCGGCGGCATACCGATCGAGCTCGCGGCGACGTCGCTCGGCGAGCACGGCGGCGAGGTATGCCTCCGCGGGCGTGCCGGGTGGCGATGCCGGCGACACGTACTGCGCGACCGAGGTCGCGAGCCGAGCGCCGAGGGCGACCCGCACGTCCGGCGCGAGCTGACCGGCCCGGCCGAGGAACTGCCGGGCTTGCAGCGCGAGGTCGTTCGGCAGCCGCGACAGGTCAGCGGTCGAAGCCCACGGGATCAACGGCGGCGGCATCCAGATCGGGGCAGCCGAGGCGTTCGGCACACGCTCGCGGACGACGACCGTGCCGGCCAGCATGTCCCCAGTCCGCTTGCCCTTGCTGGACATGAGCGACGAGATCAACGCACCGACACCCGACGTGACCCAGATATCGATGAAGAACCCGGCGAGCGCGCGGATCAGCGACTGCCGGAAGCCGACCGGGCCGCCGTCGTCCCGCACGACGCGCAGCCCCAAGGCCATCTTGCCGACGGTGCGCCCGCGGGTGAACGTCTCCATCACCGTCGGGTAGCCGACGATCACCGCGACCACGAGCACCAGCGCGATCGCCGCGGCGATGGCGTCGTCCAGGATCCCCGATGTCGCGCCGAAGAAGGCCAGCAGCCCGAACAGCGCGGCGAACTGCAGGGTCAGGTCGATGCTCAGCGACAGCATCCGCGACGGCAGCCGGGCCAGGCGCAGCTCGAGCGGCACGGCCTCGCCGGTCACCAGCTCGGGGCTCATCGACACGGCCGTATCCTCCCAGCGATGGACATCGACGCGTACGTCGCCACCCACCAGGGCGAGTGGTCGCGCCTTCAGGAACTGATTCGGCGGCGTCGTTCACTCACAGGCGCCGAGGCGGACGAGCTCGTCGATCTGTACCAGCGGACGGCGACGCACCTGTCGGTTGTCCGGTCCGCCTCGCCGGACCCAGCGCTGGTCGGGCGGCTGTCGTCGTTGGTCGCGCAGGCGCGCTCTGCGGTGGCCGGGACGCGGTCGCCGGCGTGGAAGGACGCGGTGCGTTTGCTGACGGTGTCCTTCCCGGCGGCGGTCTACCGCGCGCGCCGCTGGTGGGTGACGATCGCGGCGGCCAGCGCGGCGGTCGCGTTCGTGCTCGGCGCCTGGGTGGCCGCGACCCCGTCCGTGCAGGCGTCGGTGGGCACACCCGAGGAGATCCGACAGCTGGTCGAGGTGGACTTCGAGGCGTACTACTCCTCGAACCCGGCCGGCTCGTTCGCCGCGCAAGTCTGGACGAACAACGCCTGGGTCGCGGCCGGGTGCCTGATCCTCGGCGGCATCCCGTTCCTGATTGGTCCGGCTGCGGTGCTGTACATCCTGTGGCAGAACGTGGCCAACGTCGGGCTCATCGGTGGGCTGATGGCCGCCAACGACCGGCTCGGCCTGTTCCTCGGGCTGATCGCCCCGCACGGCCTGCTCGAGCTCACCGCGGTCTTCGTCGCCGCCGGTGCTGGTATGCGGCTCGGCTGGACGTTCGTGGACCCGGGGCCACGCACCCGGTCGCAGGCGATGGCGGAGGAGGGCCGCACCGTTGGGGTGATCGCGATCGGCCTGGTCGTCGTGCTGTTCGTCAGCGGGGTCATCGAGGCGTTCGTGACGCCCAGCGGGTTGCCGACCTGGGCGCGGGTGGGCATCGGGGTCATTGCCCTCGGCGGTTTCCTGGCCTACGTCTGGGTGCTTGGCCGGCGCGCGGTCGCATACGGACACACCGGCGACGTGGAAGGCGCGGCCGCCACCGACGTGCTCCCGGTCGCCGGCTGACCCACGTGCAGGGCGAGTTGTCATACGGAGCGCGTCACCGGTGACGCGAAACGCCTGACAGGTGGGTGCGCCTGTTCAGTTGTCATACGAAACGCGTCACGGGTGACGCGTAACGCCTGACAACTCGACGAAAGCGGTGCGAGGCAAGGCGAACGAAGGCGAGGCGCTAGAGGCGGCCGGCGGCTTTGAGTGCCAGGTATGCGTCCGCGAGCGCGGGCGGGAGGACGTCCGGCGGAGCGTCCACCACGTCGACGTCCCGGCGGCGCAGCGCGGCGGTCACCCGGAGCCGGTCGGCCAGGGCACGCTCACCGGCGGCCGCGTCGTACACGGCCTCGGCGTCGCCGCGGGCGCGGGCCATCTCCTCGATCCGCGGGTCGGCGACGGACGCGACCAGCAGCCGGTGCCGCCGAGCGAGCTGCGGGAGCACCGGCAACAACCCCTCCTCGACCGGGGCCGGGTCGAGCGACGTGAGCAGCACCACCAGCGAGCGCCGACTCGTCCGCGCGAGCACGGCGGCCGCCATCCCGCGCATGTCGGTCTCCAGCAGCTCGGCCTCCAACGGGGCCATGGCGTTGACCAGCGACGGCAGCAGCTCGGTCCGGGACGCGCCCTCGACCGACGCCCGCACCCGCCGGTCGTAGGCCAGCAGGTCGACCCGGTCACCCGCCCGCGAGGCCAAGGCCGCGAGCAGCAGCGCCGCGTCCATCGCCGAGTCGAGGCGCGGGGCGTCGCCGACCCGACCGGCCGACGTCCGACCCGTGTCGAGCACGAGGAGCACGTGCCGGTCGCGCTCGGGCCGCCAGGTGCGCACCATGACGTCCGCGGCGCGCGCCGATGCGCGCCAGTCGATCGAGCGCACGTCGTCGCCGCTGACGTACTCCCGCAGCGAGTCGAACTCGGTGCCCTGGCCACGCACCATCACCGCGGTCCGGCCGTCGAGCTCGCGCAACCGGGCCAGCTTCGAGGGCAGATGCTTGCGCGAGTGGAACGGCGGCAGCACCCGAACAATCCACGGCACCGACGTCGACGCCTGGCGCGCGGCCAGCCCGAGCGGGCCGAACGACCGCACCGTCACCCGGTCGGCCCGCCGGTCACCCCGACGGGTGGGCCGCAGCTCGACCGCCACCCGTCGGCTCTCGTGCGGCGGCACGTCGATGCGGTGCCGGGCCGCGCCGGCGCCGGCGCTCGGCGGCCAACCGTCCCGGAGCACGCCATGCACCCGGCGCGACCCCATGTTCGTGATCGCGAGCGTCACCGTCGCCGACTCGCCCAACCGGACCGCGCCGTCACCGGCACGCGAGTACCGCAGCGACCGCGGCGAGCCGGCGAGCGCGAGATCGATGCCCGCCGCGACGAGCAGCAGCAGGTTCACAACCAGCAGCCCAACCCACGACGGCGCGAACGCACCCACCGCGAGCGACGCGAGCAGCGCGCACAGCGCGAGGCGTCCGGTCAGATGCATGTATGCGCCTCAGCGCGGCACCGGCACCGACGCCAGAACACCCTCGAGCACGCCGTCGGCGGTCACTCCCTCAAGCTCGGCCTCCGGCCGCAGCTGCACCCGATGGCGCAAGGCGGGCCGGGCCAACGCCTTCACGTCGTCGGGCGTGACGTAGTCGCGGCCGGACAACCATGCCCATGCCCGGCTGGCCTTGAGCAACCCGGTCGCGCCACGCGGTGACACCCCGAGCGACAACGACGGCGACTGCCGCGTGGCGCGGCATACATCGACCACGTAGCCGACGACCTCGGGCGCGATCTGAACCTCGCCGACCGCCGCCCGACCGGCCGCGAGCTCTGCCGCGCCGGCGACTGCGCGCACCCCGGCGGCGGCGAGGTCCTGCGGGTCGAAGCCGGCGGCGTGCCGCTGCAGGATCATCACCTCTTCCTCGCGGGCGGGCAGCGGCATCGTGAGCTTGAGCAGGAACCGGTCGAGCTGCGCCTCGGGCAACGGGTAGGTGCCCTCGTACTCGACCGGGTTCTGCGTCGCGGCCACCACGAACGGATCGGGCAGCGGCCGTGGCCGACCCTCGACCGACACCTGCCGCTCCTCCATCGCCTCCAGCAGGGACGCCTGGGTCTTGGGCGGGGTCCGGTTGATCTCGTCGGCCAGCAGCAGGTTGGTGAACACCGGCCCGTCCTTGAAGGAGAACTCGGCGGTGCGCGCGTCGTAGACCAGCGACCCGGTGACATCACCGGGCATCAGGTCCGGCGTGAACTGCACCCGCTTCGTGTCCAACGACAAGGACGCCGCCAGGGCCCGGACCAGCAACGTCTTCGCGACCCCGGGCACGCCTTCGAGCAGCACATGGCCGCGGCAGAGCAGCGCGATGACCAGTCCGGTGACCGCGGCGTCCTGCCCGACCACCGCCTTCGCTACCTCCGCGCGCAGCGACAGCAGCGCGGTGCGGGGGTCGCGGGTCGCGACCAGGGGCTCGGTCACAGTCGGCGGACCTCTCTCTCCAGCGTGTCCAGGCCGTCGGCCAGGCGGACGAGGGCGGCGTCGTCGGCGGGTGCCTCCCCCGGGAAGGCACCGTAGAGCAGCGCTTGCACCTCCGGCGCGGGGCGCTGCGTGCGCGCGGCGACAGCGTCCACAACCGCGTCGGGGGCGGCACCACGCGGCAGCCCGACCAACGGCCCAAGCCGGCGGACGCTGGCCTCGCGCAACCGCTGCGCGGCGCGGTCGCGGCCGCGACTCTTGCGCAGCAGCCGGGCGCGGCCCTCGGTCGCCTCGGCCGCACGCACCACCACGGGCAGCGGCTCGGGCACCAGCGGGCCGAGCCTGCGGGCCCGCCAGATCGCGAGGAACACGACCCCGATCCCGAGCTGGGCCAGCACCCACGGCACCCAGTCCGGGAGCTGGTCGGTCAACGAGCCGCCCTCGGCGGTCAGGTCGGCCGGCGACGGCAGGTACCAGACCAGCGTCGCGTGCTGCCCCAGCAGGCCGAGCACCAAGGAAGCGTTGCCCCGGTCGGCGAGCCGGTCGTTGGTGAACGGCTCGGCGGCTCCGACGAAGATGCCGGTGCGCGCCCCGTCCGGCGCGAACAGCAGCGACGCCCGACCGCCGGCCGGATAGCAGCCGACCGCGTCGAGACCGACGTCCCCACTCGCGCGATACGTCGCCCCGCCGAGGTCGACATCGCCGGCCCGCTCGGCGATCGGGACCGAGCAGGACGGGTCGCGACGCTCGACGTCGGCGTCGCCCTCCGCCGCCACCCCGTCGACCCACTCGTCTGCCACGCTCGAGCCGACCAGAACGGTCGTCTGCGGCAGGTCACGCAGCCGCGCGACGTGCTCCGGTGCCACCAGGTCGGGGATCGTCACGAACAGCGTCACCGCCGGCCCCGCTTCGCTGAGCGCGCGGACCGCGGCGTCCGCGGTCTCGGCGCGCACGACGTCGACACCCTGCTGCTCGAGCAGCACCCGCAGCGCCTTGGAGCCGAGGTCGTCGACGCCGTCCGGGTCGAGGTAGCCCGCCTGCGACCCGCGGGCCAGCAGCCCGAGGACGGTCCCGACCACGATGACCGCGACCCCGATGAGCACCGGGGTGCGCGCCGACCGCCAGGCGCTGCGGACCGTGGGCGTGAGCGTCTCGACGGACGACTCCGAGCCGGCCGTCATCGCTGGACCATGGGCCGGGCCAGCCTGACTCGGTCGTCCAGGTCCCGCAGCCGCCGGTCCACGTCGGCGTCGGCGTGCCGCCCGCCATAGCGGACGTCATCGAACGCGCGCGCCGCGGTTCGCAGATCGACGTCCACCTCGGGCAGCGCCGAGCCGGCCTCGCGCTGCCGCCTCGTCCGCGGTGCGTCCCGGTCGCGGCTCGAGCAGCCCGCGCTCCTCGAGCCCGCGGACGATGGCGCGGTACCGCTCGGCGACCGCGGTGTCCCAGTCGCCACGCAGCGCCGCCTCGTCGGCCATGCGGCGATGCTCATCAGCGGTCCGTATGCGGCCGACGAACAGCTGCTGCTCGACCGCCGACGATCGGGCGAACGGGCCGAAGCCGAGCCGGATCGCGACCACGGCGAGCACGAGCAGGCCGACGAGGACGATGAGCCCGAAGGGGCCGCCGGGCGTGACGCCGATCAGGTCGGCGAGCAGCTCGTCGAAGGTCTCGAGCAGCCAGTTCCACACCCGCAGCGGCCAGGGGTCGTCGTCCTGCCGGTACTCGGGTTTCGACAGCTCGGCGGCCGCCGCGCGGGCCGCCTCCTCACGGTCCCAGTCGATCGGGACGTCGGTCGGGCTCACCAGGTCTGTGGCGGCAGCGGTGGATCCGCGGGGCCTGCGGGCGCGGTGCGCGGGTCGGCCGCTGGCTGATTCCCTGGTATGCCGGCCGCGCGCGCGAGCTCGAGGTCCAGCCCCTCCCGTCGCATCCGCTGGTCGATGTAGAGCAGCACCGAGATCGCCGCGGCAAACGGCAGCGTGATCGTCGTCGCGATCACCGACCCGATCGAGGTGATGACGAGCGCGCCCATCGAGAAGGGCGCGTCCACGTCCTCGAAGCCACCGCCCACGATGGTGCCGATGACCTGGAACGGGATCGCGATGATCCCGGACAGGACGAAGGCGATGATCGTGGCGAGCAGCAGGATGCCGAAGACCCGCCACCAGCTGCCGGTCACGAGTCGGCGCGACCGGCGGAGGCTGGCGATGACGCCGATCCGCTCCAGCACCAGCGCGGGTCCCGGCGAGGGCCAGTGCGACATACAGGTAAACCGCGAGCACGCCGCCGCCGATGATGCCCAGCGCCAGCACCAACCCGCCCACGACGCCGCCGGCGGCGATGATCGCCAAGACGCCGAGCAGGATCGCGCCCACGAAGACGCCGAACACGATGAGGAAGGCGAGGATGCTGACCCCGAGCAGCCGCCAGATGTGCGGGCGCAGTCGGGCCCAGGCCTCGCCCGCCGTGACCTTCTCCCCGAGCACGAGTCGACTGACCACGACCGTGAGCAGCCCGGTGAGGACGATCTGCGCGAGCACGGTCACCACGGCGCTGACCCCGGTCGCGGCGAATGTTCCGGACATCGCGTTGAAGACGTCGCCGACGCTGGCGTCCGGGTCCTCGAGCTCGGACACCTCCCCGGCCAGGTCGGACAGCGCCCACCAGGTCAGCAGGAACTGGAGCAGGGAGGATGCGATGGCGACCACCGCGGACAGGCCGAGCATCACGCGTGGATGCGTCCGCATGCTGGTGATCGCGCCGTCCAGCAGCTCTCCGATGCCGAGCGGGCGCAGCGGCACCACGCCCGGCTTCGGCGCGGGCGGCGGACCGTAGTTCCATGCCGGGTGCCCGGTCCACGCCGGCTGGGGCTGTCCGCCCCATCCCGGGTATGCGTGCGACGGCGGTGCCGGCGGGGTGTCCGGCGCATACGGCGAGCCGCTGGGAGCACCCCAGGCCGGCGGCTGCTCGGTCGACCAGCCGCTGGGGACCGGCGGGACCGGCGGGACCGGCGGCGGGACCGGCGCAGCGGCCGGGGGCTGCGGTGCGCCAGGCGGCTCCTCGCGGTCGCTCATGGGCTCATCGTGTCACCCCCGCACCGCCCGCTCGTCGGCACTCCGGGTGACGCGGAGGGAGCGACGCAGGCGTAGCGCAGCGGAGCCGAGGAGATCACGACCGTGACTCAGACCACGCCGAACCGAGGAACTGGGCGGGATCGGTTGGACGTCGGATGTCACGATGATGTCCATGAAGGGTCGCGTGCTGGTCGTCGACGACGACACCGCGCTGTCGGAGATGCTGGGCATCGTCCTGCGGGGAGAGGGGTTCGAGCCGATCTTCTGCGCCGACGGCGATCGAGCGCTGGCCCTGTTCCGGGAGACCAAGCCCGACCTCGTGCTGCTCGACCTGATGCTGCCCGGCAAGGACGGCATCGAGGTGTGCCGGGCGATCCGGGCCGAGTCCGGCGTCCCGATCGTGATGCTCACGGCCAAGAGCGACACCATCGACGTCGTCGTCGGGCTGGAGTCGGGCGCCGACGACTACGTGCCGAAGCCGTTCAAGCCGAAGGAGCTCGTGGCCCGGATCAGGGCGCGGTTGCGGCGAGACCACGAACCGACCCCCGAGACGCTGACCATCGGCGACCTGTCCATCGACGTCGCCGGCCATGTGGTCACGCGGGGGGATGAGCCCATCAACCTGACCCCGCTGGAGTTCGACCTGCTGGTCGCGCTGGCCCGTAAGCCGTGGCAGGTGTTCACCCGCGAAGTCCTCCTCGAGCAGGTCTGGGGATACCGGCACGCCGCGGACACCAGGCTGGTCAACGTCCACGTTCAGCGGCTGCGCTCGAAGATCGAGCGGGACCCGGAGCGCCCCGAGATCGTCGTGACCGTCCGCGGTGTGGGCTACAAGGCCGGCCAGTCAACGACGAGCCACTCCAATGCGAACTGAGCCGGCTAGCGCCGGTTGACCACCAACTCTGACCTCCACCTGCCATGACCTCCGAAGACGTCGCGCGACCGTTTGACGTACGGCTGCACGAGGCGCGGCTGGCGACGGGTGCCTGGTTCAGCCGCGCATACGCGACCCTGCTGGGCTTGTGGCGGCGTTCCCTGCACCTGCGGGTGGTGGCGACGACGCTCACGCTGTCGCTGATCGTGGTGGCGGTGCTCGGTCAGGTGCTGCTCAGCCGGGTCACGAGCGGGTTGCTCGAGTCGAAGCAGCGATCGTCACTGGAGACCGCGCGGTCCGGTCTGTCGCAGGCGACCACCTTGGTCGCGGGCAGCGACAGCACCGACGCGGCTTCCTCGGTGGTGCTGGTCGACCAGATCGCCGTGCAGCTCGCGCAGGGAGCGGGTCGACCGTCGCTGTTCGAGGTGCTGCTGCTCGGCTCGTCGCCGGGTCTGCCCGAGCGTGGGTCGAACCAGGTCTCGGAGTCGTCCATCCCGCCCGATCTGCGGGAAGCGGTCACCACCTCGGATCGCCAGTCGTGGACCTATACCGAGATGCGCTACACCGACGGTCGCGATCCCGTGCCCGGCCTGGTCGTGGGGGCACCGCTGGACGTGCCCGGCGGCTCGTACGAGCTGTACTACCTGTTCCCGCTCACCCAGGAGGAGGAGACCCTCGAGTCTGGTCCAGCGCACCCTCGCCGTCGCCGGAGTGTTCCTGGTCGTGCTGCTCGGGGCGATCGCCTGGATCGTGACCCGTCAGGTGGTCGACCCGGTGCGGATGGCCGCCCGCACCGCCGAGCAGTTCTCCGCCGGTCGGCTCGAGGAGCGGATGCGGGTCGACGGCGAAGACGACATCGCCAAGCTGGCGACCTCGTTCAACTCCATGGCGAGCTCCTTGCAGAAGCAGATCCGCCAGCTCGAGGACCTCTCTCGCGTGCAGCGCCGGTTCGTCTCCGACGTCTCGCACGAGCTGCGCACCCCGCTGACCACCGTGCGGATGGCCGCCGACGTGCTGCACGAGTCCCGCCAAGGCTTCGACCCGGCCGTGTCCCGGTCCGCGGAACTGCTGCAGAACCAGCTCGACCGCTTCGAGGCGTTGCTCACCGACCTGCTGGAGATCAGCCGCTTCGACGCCGGAGCCGCGGTGCTCGAATCCGAACCGGTCGATCTGCGCGACATCGCCCGCCGCGCCGTCGCCACCGCCGAACCCCTGGCGGAGCGCAAGGGCAGCGCCCTGGTGATGCGGCTGCCCGACACCACGTGCGTCGCCGAGGTCGACTCCCGGCGGGTCGAGCGGGTGCTGCGCAACCTCGTCGTCAACGCGGTCGAGCACGGCGAGGGCAGGCCGGTCGAGATTCGGGTTGCGGTCTCGTCGGACGCGGTCGCGGTCGCGGTCCGCGACCACGGCCTGGGGCTGCGACCGGGTGAGGCCGCGCTCGTCTTCAACCGGTTCTGGCGCGCGGACCCGGCGCGGGCGCGCACCACCGGCGGCAGCGGGCTCGGCCTGTCGATCGCCCTCGAGGACGCCAGGCTGCACGGCGGCTGGTTGCAGGCCTGGGGGCAACCCGGCGACGGCGCGAACTTCCGGCTCACCCTGCCGCGCAAGGCGGGCGGCATGATGACGTCCTCCCCGCTGCCGCTGGAGCCGGTCGACGCCCGGGCCGGCGGGCCGGTGCCGATCGGTGCGCCGTTCCGAGGGACGCGCGCGTGATGTCTCGTATGCGACCGCGCGCCCTCCTCGGCCTCGTTGCCGTCGCAACGCTGACCCTGACGTCGTGTGCATCGATCCCGACGGCCGGCCCGGTGCGCGAGGGCGCCGAGGTCCGGACCGATCAGGAGCGGCCGTCGATTCGCACGATTGCCCGCCCGCCGCGACCGGGCATGAGCCCGACCCAGGTCGTGAACGGATTCCTCGAAGCCTCGGCGAGCTTCGAGGGCGACCACGAGGTGGCCCGCGAGTACCTCGCCCCAGAACGCCGCACCGACTGGGATCCCGGTTTGGGAGTGGTCGTCTACGACGCCGGCGAGAGCGTCCTCACCGAGGAGGGCGAGGCGACCCGCACGCTGACCGGCCCGCAGGTGGCGTCGATCAGCGAGCGCCGCGAGTACACGCCCGCCCCAGCGAACGCGGTCGCGACCGCGCGCTTCGTGCTGCGGCAGGTCGGCAGCGAGTGGCGGATCGCCGAGCTGCCGCAGGGGTTGTTGCTCACCGAGCTGGACGTCGAACGCGCGTTCCGGCCGTTCGACTTGTACTTCCTCGACCCCAGCGGCTCGATCCTGGTGCCCAACCAGGTCGTGGTCCCCGAGCGAACCGGCATCTCCGCGACCCTGGTGGCCGAGTTGCTGCGCGGGCCCACCGACTGGCTGGCCCCCGCGGTGGTGACCGCGTTCCCCGAAGGCGCCAACCTCGCGGTCGACTCCGTGCCGGTCGAGGACGGGATCGCCCTGGTGGACCTCACCTCGGAGGTGCTCGAGGCGAACGCTCGCGAGCGGCAGGCGCTGTCCGCGCAGTTGGTGTGGACGCTGCGTCAGCTGCCCGACGTCACCGGGGTACGCATCACCGTGCAGGGCGTGCCGTTGCAGGTGCCTGGCGCGACGACCGTGCAGACCCGGGAAACCTGGGAGCGGTTCGATCCGAACGGCCTGCCGTCGGACGCGACCGCATACGGCGTGGTCGACGGACGGCTGACCGCCCTGCGCCAGCCAGAGCCCATCCAGGCACCCGGCCCCGCTGGCAGCGGCGAGCTCGTCCTGACGCGGCCGGCGGTGTCACCGGAAGAGGACCTCGTCGCCGGGCTGTCGGCGGACTTCGTGACCCTGTTCCTCGGCCGACTCGAGGGCGGCGCGAGCCTGCCCGCGGTCCTGACCGGGACCCGGTTGAACGCGCCCTCGTGGGACGCGCTTGGCACGGCCTGGACGGTCGACCGCGGATCCGCCGGCGCGGTGGTGTGGACGATCGGCGTCGGCGGACAACCGGTGGCCGCCACCGCACCCGAGATCGCGGGCCTGGACGTGGACGCGTTCCGGATCGCGCGGGACGGCGTGCGAGCCGCGGTCGTGGCCGGCGGCCAGATCTATGTCGCCCGGGTCATCCGGGGTGAGGGCGCGCCAACGGTCGAGGCGCTGCGCCCGATCGCGCCGGTGATTCGGCGGGTGACCGACGTGGCGTGGTACGACGCCGACCGGGTGGTGGTGATCGGCGACCGTGGCGGTGTGCTGGAACCGTTCATCGTCTCCCTCGGCGGGGCGGTCACCCGGCTCGGCGGTGCCCTGCCCGGCCTGGTCACCGTGACCGGGGTGGTCGGGCGGCCGGTGCTGGCCGGCACCGCGGACGGCCTGATCTGGCAGCTGAGCGACACCGGCTGGCAGGAGCTCATCGCCGGGCGCGACCCGACGTATCCCGGCTGATCGGCTGCTCCCCCACCTCTTGCGAATGTGGACGTTGGCGGGGTTGGGACGCCGTCCCAACCCCGCCAACGTCCACATTCGCGTGTGTCCACAGCCTGCGGACAGCGCCCACTTGTCCACAGGGCCGGCCGACGGCCCGGGCGGCCGCGGTCGCGTCCGGCAGGGTCCAGGACATGGCATCGCTTGCGCTGCTCGGTCGGACCGTCCTGGACCTGCTCGCGCCGGTGGACTGTGCCGGCTGCGGGGCGGGCGGGGCGCAGGTCTGCGGCGGCTGCCGGGCGCTGCTCGGCGGGCCCGGACGCGAGGTGGCGCCTGACCCGCTGCCGCCCGGGTTCCCGCGCACCTGGGCGGGGGCCGCATACGAGGGCGAGGTCCGCGAGCTGCTGCTCGGCTGGAAGGAGCATGGCCGCGCCTCGGTCCGGGCTGTGCTCGCGCCGCTGCTCGCCGAGACTGGTGGCGGCGGCCACGGCTGACCTGGGACGCGAGATCGTTCTCGTTCCGGTGCCGTCGCGTCGGGACAGCCAACGGGTACGCGGCGGCGACCCACTGCTCGACCTGACCCGCGTGGTGGCGCGCCGGCTCTGCCGCGCCGGCTCGCGAGCAACGGTTGCGCGCGCGATCCAGATTGCCCGGCCGGTCCGCGACCAGGCGGGGCTCACGGCGGCGGAGCGCGCGGCCAACCTGAGCCATGCGTTCGAGGTGCGGCCGTGGGCGCACCGTGTGCTGCCGGGCCGCGCGGTGGTGGTGGTCGACGACATCGTGACCACCGGGGCGACCCTGGTCGAGGCGGCTCGGGCGATGCGGACCGTCGGCGTGCAGCCGCTGGCGGTATGCGTGGCTGCGACCGCGCGCAGGCGCATACCGGTCGACCCCGGACGCCAAGAGGACTAGCGTCTGTTTATGGCACCCGTCCGGGTCCGTGGTTGCGTCGGACCGGTTGACCTCGGAGTTCGCCGAGGATCGGGACGGTTCGACAAGCCGATGCCAGCCGCAGGCGAAACGGCCCACGTAAGGCGACTTGTTGTCGCTCGATCACGGTGCGGCTTAGGGATAAGTCCTGCCCCGCCGGAGGTCCCGATGGCCTCCGACCCGGGAGAAGGGGAGTAGTGGCCGCTGAATACTCCGGGCTGCGAGACCCTCGGCAGGCGGATGTGGGGTCGAAGACCAGGTCGGCCGGACGGGTGCCGCCCGCGCACGGTGTGTGCGCATCCAGGGCAGGCGTGACCCACGTGTGATCCACGATCGCAAGGCTGGGAGGACTGTGTGGACATCGTCGTGAAGGGCCGTCATCTCGAGCTCTCGGAGCGATTCCGGGAACACGTGCGCGAGAAGCTCGACAAGGTCGAGCGATTCGATCCCAAGATGATCGCGACGGCCGTCGAGGTGTCCAAGGAGAGCAATCCGCGACTCGCGGACCGGGCGTATCGGGTGGAGATCACCTGCGTGAGCCGCGGGCCGATCATTCGCGCGGAGGCGTCGGCCGACGACAAGTACGGCGCGCTGGACCTGGCCTGGGGCAAGCTCGAGGCCCGGCTGCGCAAGGCCAAAGACCAGCGGCGCGACCACCATCGCCGGATGACCGCGGTCGGGGCAGGGCTCAACGGCGAGGTCCCGGCGGCGATGACGGAGCCGGCGTCACCGGCGGAGTCGGCTGACGCGGCGTCCACCGGACCGCTGGAAGTCGAGGGCGACGGCCCGCCGGTCGTTCGGGAGAAGTGGCACGAGGCGGCGCCGATGGATCTGGCGCACGCCCTCGAGGCGATGGAGCTCGTGGGCCACGACTTCTACCTGTTCGTGGACTCGGCGTCCGGCTGTCCGAGCGTCGTGTATCGCCGGCGCGGCTATGACTACGGCGTGATCCGACTGCAGATGGAGGAGACGCGCGTCGCGCACGTTCGGTAAGTGCCAATGGTGCGCATTCGTGCCATGATGTCGGGCGCGGAGATCCTGTGGGGACTGGGGGGATCTGCGCGCCGGAGGTGTGCGAGCCGTGGCCGAGGACAACCTGGGCATCCGGGTGCTCGTGGTCGACGACCACGCGCTGCTTCGGCGCGGGGTGGCTGCCGTGCTGGCCGACGAACCCGACATCGAGGTGATCGGCGAGGCGGCGGACGGCAAGGAGGCGCTGCGGCTGGCGCCGTTGCTGCTGCCTGACCTGGTCCTGATGGACGTGTCCATGCCCGACATGGACGGGATCGAGGCCACCGCCGCGATCCTCGACGCGGTCCCGAGCACCCGCGTGGTGATGCTCACGCGCAGCGACGACGAAGCGGACCTGTATGCGGCCGTGCGCGCGGGCGCCAGCGGCTACCTGCTCAAGGACATGGCCATCGAGGAGCTGTCCGACGCCATTCGCGTCGTGCACTCGGGCCAGTCGCTCATCAGTCCGCGGATGGCGTCAAAGCTGCTCACCGAGTTCGCGTCGATGATCAAGCGCACCGACCAGCACCACCAGCCGCCAGGCGCCCGGCTGACCGACCGCGAGATCCAGGTCCTCGGCCTGGTCGCCCGTGGCCTGAACAACCGGGACATCGCGCGCCAGCTGTACATCAGCGAGAACACGGTCAAGAACCACGTCCGGAACATCCTGGAGAAGCTGCAGCTGCACTCGCGCATGGAGGCCGTCGTCTACGCCGTGCGCGAGAAGCTGCTCGAGATCACCTGACGCTCCCCCTTTTCGCAACGATGTGCCGCCGCTTCGAATAGGCCGAACGGCGGCACATCGTTGCAACTGGTCGCAGGGTGTCGGACGCGGTTGGTTGAGTGCCGGTATGCGCGCACCCGCACCGCGTCCGGTCGAGCGGCTGACCCTCGCCCAGGCGCGCCGGGTCGCGCTGGCCGCCCAAGGGTTCGCCGACCGGCGACCGACCGGGGTGCCCGACCGACGGGCACTGCGTCGGGTGGTCGGGCACACGGCGCTGTTCCAGATCGACTCGGTCAACGTGCTGCGCCGGGCGCACTACCTGCCGCTGTTCAGCCGGCTCGGCCCCTACCCGGTCGAGCTGCTCGAGCGGGCCGCATACGCGCGGCCGCGGCTGCTGTTCGAGTACTGGGGGCACGAGGCCAGCCTGCTGCCGGTCGAGCTGCACCCGTTGCTGCGCTGGCGGATGGCCGAAGCCAGCACGCGCGCGTGGGGCGGGATGATGCGCATCGCCCGCGAGCAGCCGTCGTTCGTGGCCGACGTCCTCGCCGAGATTGGCCACTCCGGGCCGGTCGTCGGCCAGCGACCTCGACCACCTGCACGAGGCCGACCAGGGCAGGCGGGCCGGGCCGTGGTGGGACTGGTCGCACGTCAAGCGCGCGTGCGAGTACCTGTTCTGGGCCGGGGAGATCACCACGCACTCCCGCCGAGGGTTCGAGCGGGTCTACGACCTGCCCGAGCGGGTGCTCCCACCGGAGGTCATGCGAGCGCCGACACCTGTCGCTTGACGAGGCCCAGCGGCAGCTTGCTGCTGCGGGCCGCACGCTCGCACGGCGTGGCCACCGAGCGCGACCTGCGCGACTACTTCCGGCTCGACGTCACCGAAGCCAAGGCCCGGCTCGCAGAGCTGGTCGAGGCGGGCGCGCTGGTCCCGATGAAGGTCGAGAGCTGGCGCAACCCCGGGTATGCGCTGCCCGACCTGCGCGTGCCGCGACGCATCCAGGCCCGCGCCCTGCTCGCACCCTTCGACCCGGTGGTGTGGGAACGCGAGCGCACCGAGCGGCTGTTCGGCTTCCGCTACCGCGTCGAGCTGTACGTCCCGGCGCCGAAGCGGGTGCACGGCTACTACGTGCTGCCGTTCCTGCTCGGGGACCGGTTGGTCGCCCGGGTCGACCTGAAGTCCGACCGGGCGGCCTCCGCCCTGCTCGTCCAGGCGGCGTGGGCCGAAGCGGACGCGCCGGCGCATACGAGCCACGAGCTCGCGATCGAACTGCGCAGCATGGCCGACTGGCTCGGGCTGGAACGCGTCGTCGCCGTCCAGCGCGGTGACCTGGCCGCTCAGCTGTCCTCGTCGCTGGCGAGCCTGGCGTGACTGTGCTCGTCGTGCCATAGCCCGTCGCCGTAGCGGTGCGACTGGCGGTGCGTGCCCTCGTATGCGAATCCGGCGCGGGTCGCCAGCGCACAGGACGCGGTGTTCTCGACGGCGTGAAACAGCTGCAGCCGCAACAGGTCAAGCGCCCCGAACGCGTACCGGCTCACGGCGAGCACCGCGGCCGTGCCGACGCCACGACCCCGGGCGTGCGGCAGCAGCCAGTACCCGACCTCGGCGTCCCGCTGGTCCCGGTCGATGTGCAGCAACGAGACCTGGCCCAGCAGGCCGCCGCCCACCGCGGCGCGTACCGCCCAGCCCAACGTCGAGCCGGCGTCATCCGACCGCGCCTGATCCAGCGACGCAGGTCGTCCAGCGAGTGCTCGCCTGCGCGGCCCGACGCGGTTCCACCGCTGGATTTCCGGGACGTCCATCGCCGGCAGCAGCTCCGGCCGCCTCGTCCACGTGGAACGGCCGGAGCTGGATCGCGCCGGCCGCGATCTCGACGCTCACCGCAGGTCCGTCGGGAGCAGGTCGCCAACCCAGGCGTCCGCCCGCCCGCCGTCCCGCGTGGGCAGCATCTGGCGGAGCACGCCGGGCAGGATGCGGAAGCCGACCTTCTCGGCGACCCGGCGGGACGCGTCGTTGCCGACGGCGGCGTACCAGTACACCCGGGCCAGGCCGGCGTCCCCGAAGGCATACCGGCAGGCCAGCCGGACCGCCGTGGTCGCGACTCCGCGGCCACGCGCCCACGGCGCGACCGAGTAGCCGATCTCCGCGGACGCGCGCTCGTCGATGCGCAGGTCGATGAACCCGTCGTATGCGCGTGGCTCGGCCACCCGCGAGATCGACCCAGCCGGGGTTGCGCCCGAGCCGCCAACCGGGGCCCATCGCCGCCATCCGGGCGATGAACTGCTGCGCATGCTGCGCCTCGTACGGCACCGGGATCGTGGTCCAGCGCTGCATCTCCGGGTCCTGGCAGGCCTGCGTCATGCTCGCGCCGTCGTCGGCGGTCGCCGGTCGGAGCAGGACGTCGCCCTCCGACACGCTGACCGCCGTGAGGGCGGTGGACGGTTCCTGGTGCTCTGTCACGGGGCTCATCCTCTCGGGCGAGGGCTGGCTGGCCCTATCCGATTACGATGGGTCTCGGCGCGCCGCCAGCTAGCCGCCGCTGTCCCCTGTCAGGAGAGAAACCCCGTGCCCGCCATCATCGACAAGATCCTCCGTGCCGGCGAGGGCAAGATCGTCAAGAAACTCGAGCGCATCGCCAAGCAGGTGAACTCGATCGAGGACGACTTCGTCTCGATGTCCGACGACGAGCTTCGGGCGATGACCGATGAGTACCGGCGGCGGTATGCCGACGGCGAGTCGCTGGACGACCTGCTGCCGGAGGCGTTCGCCACCGTCCGCGAGGCCGCCAAACGCACCCTCGGCCAGCGGCACTACGACGTCCAGCTCATGGGTGGCGCGGCCCTGCACCTCGGCAACATCGCGGAGATGAAGACCGGCGAGGGGAAGACGCTGGTCGGCGACCCTGCCCGCATACCTGAACGCGATCGCCGGCCGCGGCGTGCACATCGTGACCGTCAACGACTACCTCGCCGAGCGCGACTCGGAGTGGATGGGTCGGGTGCATCGTTTCCTCGGGCTCGAGGTGGGCGTGATCCTCGCCTCGATGAAGCCGGCCGAGCGCCGGGTCGCATACGACGCGGACATCACGTATGGGACCAACAACGAGTTCGGCTTCGACTATCTGCGCGACAACATGGCCTGGTCGAAGGAAGAGCTGGTTCAACGCGGGCACCACTACGCGATCGTCGACGAGGTCGACTCGATCCTGATCGACGAGGCGCGCACGCCGCTGATCATCAGCGGCCCGGCGGACCAAGCGACGAAGTGGTACCAGGAGTTCGCGAAGATCGTCGGCTCGGCTGCGGCGGGACGAGGACTACGAGGTCGACGAGAAGAAGCGCACGTCGGCATCCTCGAGTCCGGCGTTGGCACGGTCGAAGACCTGCTCGGCATCGACAACCTGTACGAGTCGGTGAACACCCCGCTCGTGGGCTACCTCAACAACGCGATCCGGGCCAAGGAGCTGTTCAAGCTCGACAAGGACTACGTCGTGATGGAGGGCGAGGTCCTCATCGTCGACGAGCACACCGGACGCATGCTCGCCGGCCGCCGCTACAACGAGGGCATGCACCAGGCCATCGAGGCCAAGGAGAACGTCAAGATCAAGGACGAGAACCAGACGCTGGCCACGGTCACCCTGCAGAACTTCTTCCGGCTGTACGAGAAGCTCGGCGGGATGACCGGCACGGCCATGACCGAGGCGTCCGAGTTCAACCAGATCTACAAGCTCGGCGTGGTGCCGATCCCGACCAACCAGCCGATGATCCGGATGGACCAGGCGGACCTCGTCTATCGCACCGAGGACTCGAAGTTCCAGGCGGTGGTCGACGACCTGGCCGAGCGACACGAGAAGGGCCAGCCGGTGCTGGTCGGCACCGCATCGGTCGAGAAGAGCGAGCACCTGTCGACCCTGCTGCGGCGCCGGGGCGTGCCGCACGAGGTGCTCAACGCGAAGTACCACGAGCGCGAGGCCGCGATCGTCGCGCAGGCCGGTCGCAAGGGCGCGGTGACCGTGGCCACCAACATGGCCGGCCGCGGGACCGACATCATGCTCGGCGGCAACTCCGAGTTCATGGCGGCGGGCGACCTCGCGCAGCGCGACTTGTCGCCCGGTCGACACGCCAGAGGAGTACGAAGCTGCGTGGCCGGATTCTCTGGTGAAGGCGCAGAAGTCAGTGGAGGCGGAGCACGAGGAGGTCACCGGGCTGGGCGGCCTCTACGTCCTCGGCACCGAACGGCACGAGTCCCGGCGCATCGACAACCAGTTGCGTGGTCGGTCCGGCCGACAGGGTGACCCCGGCGAGTCTCGTTTCTACCTCTCGCTCGAGGACGACCTGATGCGGTTGTTCAAGAGCAACGTGGTCGATGCGGTGCTCACCCGGTTCAACATCCCGGACGACGTGCCGATCGAGCACAAGATGGTCACCAACGCGATCAAGTCGGCGCAGGCTCAGGTCGAGGCGCAGAACTTCGAGATCCGCAAGAACGTCCTCAAGTACGACGAGGTGCTCGACCGACAGCGCAAGGTCATCTACGCGGAGCGCCGCTCGGTACTGGAGGGGCAGGACCTGCACGAGCAGGTGCGGCACATGATCGACGACACCGTGTCCGGCTACGTCACCGCGGCCACCGCCGAGGGCTTCCCCGAGGAGTGGGACCTCGACCAGCTGTGGACGGCGCTGAAGACGCTGTACCCGATCGAGCTCACCGTCGACGACCTCGTCGAGCAGGCCGGCGGCCCGGACCGCTCGGCGCTCACGCCGGACTTCATGATCCAGGCGCTGACTGCCGACGCGCAGGCCGCATACGACCGCCGCGAAGCAGTCCCTGGGCGAGACCGTGACGCGCGAGCTCGAGCGCCGGGTGCTGCTGTCGGTCCTCGACCGCAAGTGGCGCGAGCACCTCTACGAGATGGACTACCTCAAGGAGGGCATCGGGCTGCGCGCGATGGCGCAGCGCGACCCGCTGGTGGAATACCAGCGCGAGGGGTACGACCTGTTCGCCGCGATGATGGACGGCATCAAGGAAGAGTCGATCGGCTACCTGTTCCATCTCGAGGTACAGGTCCAGGAGACGCCGCAGGCAGACGACGAAGCCGCGGGTGCGGCCCCGGCCGTTGTGGTCGACGAGGTCGAAGCGGCCGCCGAGTCGGCGCCCGCGGTCGAGGCCCAGCCCAAGGCACCGAAGGAACCAGCGACGACCAGCGTGGGCGCCGAGCGGCGGCTCGTGGCCAAGGGTCTCGACGGACCGAAGCCCCAGCGCTTGGAGTACACCGCCCCGACCGTGGATGGCGCCGGCGGCGTCGAGCATCACGAGGCGTCGGGTGACGGCGAGGTGCCCGACCTCGGTCCGGACGCGAGCCGGGCGGAACGCCGGCGGGCCGCGCGGGCCGCGCGCAAGGGCAGCAGCTGAGCCGCCGACGCGAGCAAGCGTCACCGTGAGTTGTCGATCAACCGGTCGGCCGTTGGCGGGCATGGGTTCGGACCAACTGTCCACTCGCGGACGCAACCTGACCGATTTGCCCGCGTCTGCCGGTTTGTAGCTGCCGCGAATGGACAGTTGCTCGCGCGACGCCGGTCAGACGACGGCGAACTCGGTGCACCGCCAGCGGTCCTCGATCGCGTCCAGCCGCACCGCCAACGCACGGGTGCGGCGGCCGGCTCGAACGATGGCGGTGATCTCGGCCGCGTCCGGCCGGGGCTGGCACACGTGAATCGACCGCACCGCCGCCCGCGCCTGGCGTGGGCCTGACGACCGCGGCTGGTCTTCGACTCGGCGGCGGATCTCCTCGTAGACCTCGCGTTCGGTCCAGCGCATCAGCTGGCTGACCGGTCGATCCCCGGAGAGCACCTCCACGAGCGCCGGCACGAACCGCGACGCCCAGGCACTCACGTCGAACGATCCGTCATCGCTGGTGGCGCCGGCCACGATCCGCAGCCGGGGAGGCGCCTCCGGCACGGCCGGCAGGCCCGACGGCAGCGTGTAGACCAGGTCGAGGGTGTCTTGCTGCCACCGCGCTCCCGCGGCGGACCGGGCGGGAGCCGGCTCGGGCGCAGGCACCGACGGCGCCGGGTTGCAGTCGGGGGCCGGGACGACCCGCAGCCGGATCCCTGGAGCCGGGGCCGCCGGGCGCGGCTGGGCCACCGTCGCAGTGGTCACTGGGCCTCGCTGCCGGTCGCCGAGGTGGGTGCCGTGGGCGGTTGCAGCCGTTGCCCCGGGCGGATGAGGTCGGGGTCGGCGCCGACGGTCGCGCGGTTGGCCGCATACCAGCGCGGCCAGGCGTCGGCGATCTCGACGGCCGAAGCGTCAGGACCGAGCGCCGCAGCGGCGATCCGCCACAGCGAGTCGCCCGGCTGCACGACTACGGTCGCGGCGGCCGCGATGCCCGCGCTCGGGGGAGACAACGCCTCGGCGCTGGGCGCCTGAGGCGGGGTCGGGACCGCGGGAACCACGGGGGCCGCCGGCGCGGCCGGAACCGGCTGCACCACCACGCGGTCGAGCACCGGGTACCGCGGCTCGGGCCCCGGCGCGATCGCCTGAGCGGTCGCGACCGGCGCGACGACCGCCATGCCGATCGCGAGCGCGACCGCCCGCCGCACTGGCACGGGTGCCAGCCGGGTCGCGACCCGGCTGAGCCGGTCACCGAGGACGCCGGGCAGGGCAGCACCGGCCGCCACCAGCACACCCATCGTCAGCCAGGCCGACAGCACCCACGCCACCACCATGGCGACCGCGCCGCACAGGGCGTCCAGCGATCCGCCCGGTGCCGAGGCCACCGCCGCATCCCGGAGGACCGTGGGCGCGGCCATCGTCAACAAGGCCAGCACGGCGATCGCGACCAGAGCCACCGTCAAGGCGCGGAGACGCGGCATGCCTTTCCTTCCATTCTGTTCGTTTACTTATGTTTGCGTTCTATCACATGTGTCAAGAGTCGAATGCCTGCGCGCGATGGGGCGCCGTAGAGTGCGGCCCGTGCACCGCTGGGAGCGGCTGTTCGCGGACCTGGAGGCGCAGGCCGACAGCGCCGCACAACTCGACCTGGACGCCGAGGTCGCGGAGCGCACCCGGACCGAGCGGGGCCGGATCCGGCTGTCCGATCGGCTGCGCGCGGCTGACGGCCCGATCACCGTCCGGGTGGCCGGCGAGGTGCTCCAAGGCCGGGTGCTGGACGTCGGGCCGGACTGGCTGCTGCTCGAGCTCGGTGACCCGCCAGCCACCGAGGTCCTGGTCGCCCTTGCGGCGATCCAGGCCATCGACGGGCTACCGGCCCGCGCTGCAGGAACCCGGCTCCGCGGGTCGGGTGGCGGAGCGGCTGGATCTGCGGCACGTGCTGCGCGGGCTGGCCCGGGACCGTGAGCCGGTGGTCGTGGCGACCACGGACGGGGTGCGGCTGCGGGCGCGGCTCGATCGGGTCGGCGCCGATCATGTCGACCTGACCCCGCTCGACATCGGCGAACGCATCGGCCGTCGCGGCTGGTGCCGCTGACCGCGATCGCCACCGTCCGCCGCGGCTAGCCGGGCCGCCCGGCGGATGTCCGCCCCGCTCCTGACGTTGTCGGGGTGATCCGGCCGCCCGGGCGTTCGGGTTACCCCAAGAGCGTCAGGAACGAGCGCATCCGCCGGGCGGTGGCCGCGAGGCAGCGGCTCAGGTCTCGGCGTCCTCGTCGTCCCGGACGCCGGTAAACGGATGCGTGGACACGAAGTCGCGGGTCTCGGAGTACATCTTCTCGATGTATGCCTCCAGCTCGCTCGCCTCAACGCGCCATTGCCCACGGCCGCCGATCTTGATGGCAGGGAGCTCGCCGTTGCGGACGAGCGCATACGTCTGGGAGGCCGAGATGTTGAGCACCTCGGCGACGTCGGTCAGGGTGAGGAACCGTGGCGGCATACGCCGCAGTGTGCCAAAACGATCAGCGCGAACCGAGCGCGCGATCGCAGCCTGTGGATATCCGATTTGTCCGAGACGTCGGGTGGCGCGCACCATATCTGCGGCTCGACGAATGTCGACCGAGCCAGTGACCAAGCCAGTTGACCAACCCAGGACAACCTCGGGGGGCGCAATGACCGCGGTGCTCACGCCGCCATCGACGGAAACTCCGCGCGCCGCACGCCTGCCCAAGGCGCGCTGGTGGGACTCCCGCCTGGTGCTCGGCGTCCTGCTGATGCTCGTCTCCGTCGTCGTCGGGACGAGGGTGGTCGCCGCCGCCGACGACACGACCCCGGTCTGGGTGGCCGCCACCGATCTGCCCGCCGGCAGCCAGCTGCGCGCCGGTGACCTCGACGTCGCGCAGGTGCGGCTGGAGTCGTCGGCCGATCGCTACGTCGGCACGGCTGGCGACTCGCCGATCGGGCTCACCCTGGCGCGGGACGTCGCAGCCGGTGAGTTGTTGCCGCTAGCCGCGCTCGGTGAACGTTCGATCTCCGACTTCCGGCTGGTGACGTTGCCGGTCGAGAGCCACCACTTCCCGTCCGATCTGGCGCGTGGTGATCACGTCGACGTGTACGTGACGGTGGATGCGGCCGAGCCCGGGGCCGCGCCCGAGTCCCTGCTGGTGCTCGAACAGGCTCGCGTCGACCGGGTCGAGGAGAACAACTCGCGGCTGGGCTCGGTCGGCGGTGTCGGCGTCACGCTCGCGGTCGACCCCGACCTCGTGCTGGACGCGGTGAACGGCATCCAGCGCGGCGCGGTCGATCTCGTGCTCGCGGACACGCCGTGACCTCGATCCCGGTCCTGCTCGCCGGGGGAGGCGCGGCCTGGGAGGCGCGGCTCGTGGCCGCCTGGGCGACCGGTATGCCGGGCCTGCGCCTGGTCCGCCGCTGCCTGGACCTGGCCGATCTGCTGGCCACCGCGTCGACCGGGACGGCGCAGGTCGTGGTCGTCGATGCCGACCTCCGCAGGTTCGACCGGGATGCCGTAGCGCGGCTGCAGGAGTGCGGTGTCGTGGTCGTCGCCGTCGTCGACGGCGAGCCGGCGGAGCGGCGGGTGCGCGATTTGCGGGTCGACGCGGTCGTCGGCCGCGCGGTCGAGCTCGACCAGCTGGCCAATGTGCTGCGACTCGCGGCCGCTGCATCGCCGGGCTCGGTCCGGACGAGCGTGCCCGAGAGCACCCGAGCCGACGACAACGAATCCGCGCGGAGGTCGCGCTGAGCCCGGGCGCGACACCGACGGCAAGGTGGTCGCGGTCTGGGGTCCGGCCGGCTCGCCCGGCCGAACGACGGTCGCGCTGAACCTGGCCGCCGAGCTCGCCGTTGTCGACGCGCCAGTGCTGCTGGCCGAAGCCGACACCTACGGGCCGTGCCTGGCCCAGCTGCTCGGCGTCCTCGACGAGGCGCCCGGGCTCGCGGCGGCGGCGCGGGCCGCCAACGGGGGTTTGCTGGACGTTCCGCGACTGCACCGGCTGGCCCCGGAAGCCCTGCCCGGGCTGCAGCTGCTGTTCGGCCCCACCCGCTCGGAGCGCTGGGTCGAGCTGCGGCGGTCCGCCCTGGACGAGATCTGGCGGGTCGCCCGCCGACTCGCCGGCTGGACGGTGATCGACGCGGGTTTCTGTCTCGAGCAGGACGAGGCGCTGGTGTACGACACGGCCGCTCCGCAGCGCAACGCCACCACTCTGTCCGCACTCGAGGCCGCGGACGTGGTGGTCGCGGTGGTGGCCGGCGATCCGGTCGGCGTCGCACGGCTCGTGCGTGCGCTGCCGGGCTTGCGCGAGCGGGCCACCGGTGCCGAGTTGCGGGTCGTCGTCAACCGGGTCCGGTCGGGCGTGCTGGGTGCAGGCGCGGAGGCGCAGCTCGCGCAGGCGCTGGCGCGGCATACCGGCCTCGAGGTCGACTGCTTCCTGCCCGACGACCCGAAGTCGCTCGATGCCGCGGTCCGCTCCGGCACGGTGCTGAGCGAGTCCGTACCCCGCTCGGTGACCCGGCAGCGGCTGGCGGCGTTCGCACGTGAGCTCAGCGGGCGGGAGGAAGCACCCGCCCGCCGTCGACGGGCCTCCTGAACGTTCGCGCCAATGACCAGAATGGCCGGGTGAGCGACCTGCGCGGGCTCGTCATCGACTGGGGCGGCGTGCTGACCACCGGGCTGCCCGACGTCGTGGCGCGCTGGGCCGACGAGGCCGACTTCGACCCCGAGCACTACCGCTCGCTGATGCGCGAGTGGTTCGGCCCGGAGGTCGCGCTGGAGGCGCGCTTCAACCCGGTGCACGCGCTCGAGCGCGGCGAGATGTCGGTGCCGGACTTCGAGGCCCGACTGGCCGAGGGCCTGACCCGGCTGTCCGGCCAGCCAACGTCGACCGACGGGTTGCTTGCGCGCATGTTCAGCTACTTCGAGCACGCGCCCGACATGGCTGGACTCGTGCGGCGCGCGCACGAGGCCGGCATCCGCACCGCGCTGCTGTCGAACAGCTGGGGCAACGACTATCCGCGCGACGGCTGGGACGAGATGTTCGACGTCGTCGTCATCTCCGGCGAGGTGGGCATGCGCAAGCCGGATGCGGAGATCTTCGAGCACACGCTGCTCGAGCTCGGGCTCGCCGCGCCCGAGTGCGTCTTCGTCGACGACCTGCCGCACAACGTCGAGGCGGCCGTCGCGATCGGCTTCGTCGGCGTCCAGCACACCTCGTATGCGGCCACCGCTCTGGAGCTGGAGACGTTGTTCGGGCTGCCACTGAGTGCCTAGCCAGCCTGAACTCCACCCCAACCGGGATTTCGTGCAAGATCACGGACAGGGGGTATGGCGGTGATCATGCACAGAGTTCGCGGCGGGAGAGCCGCTAGGCCGCGAACAGCAGCGTCAAACCGCCGAGGGTGTAGAAGATCATCACCGCGAGCAGCGGAAGCTGTCCGGCCAGCGCCTGCCGTCGCGGGAACAGCCGGACGGCCCGGTCGTGGGCCAGCACGACGCCGAGCACGTGGCCGATGACGACGGCGACCACCTGCAGCGTCGACACGAACGTCGGCGTCACCCACGCATACGAGACGCCGCGGTCGGCGATCCCGAAGTAGTCCGCGCCGGTGCCGAGCGGGTCGGACAGCTGCTGCAGCGTCTGCTGCCCGACCACGACGAACAGCGAGTAGTAGTGCGCGACCACGTAGCCGAGCGCGATCGGCACGATCGAGTGCGCGAACTCACCGGGCAACGTTGATCGGGGAGCGGCGCCGAGCCGACCGGCCAGCAGCGTCGCGCCGATGTAGGTCACCGCCACGATGGCGACCATGCCGAAGAGTCCGAGCGTCCCGGTGAGCACCGGCTCGCCATAGCCCTGAGTGCGCGCGATCCACCACGGCGAGTTCGACAGGCCGTCGTACGCGGTGGACCCGAGCAGCACGACGACGACGGCGGTCAGGCCGGGCCGGGGCACGATGCCGGCCAGTCCGTTCAACGGGCTGCGGGTGACCAGCACCCGGTCGTCGCGTCGACCGAGCACCGACATCCGGCCCATCAGGTTCGAGTACGCCTCGAACCCGTCCGCGCCGTCGAACCACCGGGCGCCGAAGACCGCGCTGCCGAGCACCATCACCGCGATGAACACCGCGAACCAGGTCCGCAGCACCGGCAGCGTTGCGCGTTCCGGCGCGACCAGCTCGAGCCACACGAACGCGAACAGCACAACCGCCGCCGGCCAGAGGCCGAGCCGCGGCGGGTAGCGCTCCAGCCCGACCGCCGGATCGATCCGCGCCACCCGAGTGAGCAGCAGGTGCAGCGTCCGCAACGGGTTCAACGCCCGCCAGACCGGGCCGAACAGCACCGATGCGACGACCAGCACACCGACCCAGAACAGCACGTAGACCACGCCGGCCGTCGGGTTGAGCGCGTCGTCCGGGCCGAACAACGCGGCCGCCAGCACCCAACCGGTGGCCAGCAGGCCGAGGATCCGCAACGCCCAGCGGAAGACGCTCGAGTCGAGAGTGCGCGCCAATCCCGACGGCAGCGGGCGACCCGCTCGACCGCCGACCAGCCGCGGCTCCTGCCACAGCAGGCCGAGTGCGACGAACGAGACGACGAGGGCCACGACGGCGCCGGCCAGCGCATACGAGAAGGGGATCGGCAGGTCCTGCCTCGTGCCCACCCCATGGGCGAGGATCGTCACTGCACAGCGAGCTGGAAGAGCAGCAGGTTCGGGTTGTGCAGCTCAATCTCGTACAGGCCTGGCTGCGCCGGCGCCAGGAAGTCCGTCGTGGTTGGCTCGACCCGCGGTCACCGGGATCGACAGCTCCGGCTGCGTCCCGTGCGCGTGCAGGTCACCGCCGCGGTCGGCGGTCACGACCAGCCGCAGCGGCTCGTTCGGCGACGCGTCAACGCGCGCAGGCGCCGGGGTGACCGTCGATCCAGCCACCGAGACCTCGATCGTCCGGACCGTCGGGACGGGAGTCGAGCTCGGGGTCTCGGCCGGCGATGAGGAAGCCGTGACCGACGGGCTCGGCGGTGCGGCGCCGTCCCCATTCGGGCCGCCACCCGAACCCGAGCTGCCGCAGCCGGCGAGCAGCAGGACGGCGCCGACCGCCGCAGCGAGGGGATGACGCGCACGCACAAGGATTCCTTCGGATCTGGGGGATGACCAGGGTATGCAGGATCGACGGCCATGCGACGATGAGGGTTCCTGAATGGAGGAGTTGCCGTGCCGGAACGCTTGGGTTCGCTGGACGTGTCGTTCCTCTACCTCGAGGGCGATACCACGGCGATGCACGTCGGTGGCCTGGTCATCTTCAAGGTCCCGGATGGGGGTTTCGACCTCGAGGACCTCGTTGAGTTGATCACGCAGCGGATCGCCCTCGTGCCCCGCTACCGGCAGAAGCTCAGAGGCGTTCCGGGCAACATCGCCAGCCCGGTGTGGGTCGACGACGAGCACTTCGACGTCACCTACCACGTGCGACGTTCGGCGCTGCCGCGCCCAGGCACCGACGAGCAGCTGCGCGAGCTGGTCGGCCGGCTCATCGCCCGCCCGTTGGACCGCGACCGCCCGCTGTGGGAGATGTACCTGGTCGAGGGGCTGTCCGACGGGCGCTTCGCGCTGTTCACCAAGACCCACCACGCGATGGTGGACGGCGCCTCGGCGGTCGAGATCGGCCAGGTGATCCTCGACCTCACGCCGGAGCCGCGCGAGATCCCGCCGGACACCTGGGAGCCCGAGCACGAGCCGACGTCCTTCGGGCTGCTGGCCAGCGCGGTCGGCGACGTGGTCCGTCGGCCCACCGCGGTGGTGGACGTCGTGCGCGGCGGCGTCGCGGACGTGAAGATGGCCGCCGGGAAGGTCGCCGGCAGCGTCGGGGGTCTGCTCTCCGTGGCCCGCACCGCGTCCCGGCCGGCACCGTCAAGCCCGCTCAACGTCGAGATCGGGACCGCGCGCCGCTTCGCGACCGCGGACACGCTGCTCGACGACTACAAGTACATCCGCAAGGCGCACGGCGGAACCGTGAACGACGTTGTGCTCGCGGTCGTGTCCGGCGCGCTGCGCGACTGGCTGACCAGTCGCGGGGAGTCGGTCACCGCGCGCACGACGGTGCGCGCCATGGTGCCGGTCAGCATCCGCACCGAGGCGGAGCAGGGCAAGGGCGGCAACCGCGTCGCCGCATACCTGGTCGACTTGCCGGTCGGTGAGGTGAGCCCGGTGATTCGGTTGTCGCGGGTCTCGTATGCGATGACGGCGCACAAGGAGAGCGGGCAGGCGGTGGCCGCTGAGGCGCTCGTCGGTGTCGCGTCGTTCACCCCGCCGACGCTGCATGCGCTCGGGGCCCGCGTTGCGTCGGGGCTGTCGAAGCGGGTGTTCAACGTCGTGGTCACCAACGTGCCCGGCCCGCAGTTCCCGCTGTATGCGGGCGGGGCGCTCATGCTGGCGCCGTATCCGGTGGTCCCACTGGCCAAGGGTCAGGCGCTGTCGATCGGGCTCACGTCCTACAACGGCGGCGTCTTCTACGGCCTCAACGCCGACCGTGATGCGATGCCGGACGTCGACGACCTGGCCGGGTTCATCGTCAACGCACTCGACGAGCTCAAAGCCACCGTGCGGTGACGCGTCGGGGACTCGTGCTGGGCGCCGGTGGCGTGCTCGGCGCGTCGTGGACGATCGGTGCGCTGACTGCGCTGGAGGAGATCGCCGGCCTCGACGTGCGAGACATGGACGTCATGGTCGGCACGTCGGCCGGCTCCGTCTTGGTGTCCCTGCTCGGGGCCGGGGTCTCGGTCGACGACCTGCGTCGGCACCAGCTCGACGGTGTCGTCCCGACCGGGCCGTTGGCCGGGTACACGTTCGACAGCGACCGCGCGACGGGTGGTGCGTTGCCGCAGCTGCCACGGCCGGGGATCGGCTCCAGCCAGCTGCTGTGGTACTCGCTGCGGCGACCCAAGCAGGTCACGCCGATGGCGGCGTTCGCGTCGATCCTGCCGGTGGGACGTGGCTCGCTCGCCGCGGTCGCCGACCTCGTCACGGCGACGGCCGACGGCTCCGGCTGGTCACGGCATCCAGCTCTGTGGGTTGTGGCCATGGACTACGACACCGGTCGCCGGGTCGCGTTCGGCCGGCCGGAGGCGCCGTCGGCGACGTTGGCTCAGGCCGTGCAGGCGAGCTGCGCCGTGCCGGGCTGGTATGCGCCGCTGGAGCTGGACGGCAGGCGGTACGTGGACGGCGGCATGTGCTCCGTGACCTCGGTGGACCTGGTGGCGGACCAGGACCTCGACGAGGTCTACGTGCTCGCGCCGCTGGTGTCCTTCGACTACGACGAGCCGCGATCGACATTGGGCCGCCTGGAGCGCGGCGTGCGGCGAAGCAGCACCCGCCGGATGCTGCGGGAGGTGGCGAAGGTGAAGGCCACAAACCGGGCGGTCTCCGTCGTGATGCTCGGGCCGGGCCGCGAGGACCTCGAGACGATCGGCATCAACCTGATGGACCCGGCGCGGCGCCGCGAGGTGCTGGAGACCGCCCTGCGCACCACCGCGCGCGGCCTGCGGCGGGCGGTCGCCGACGACGTGTCCTGGACGGCCTGATGCGGGTCTACGTCCCCGGGACGTGGACCACGCTGTCGCAGCTTTTGGCCAAGGGCGAGCTCGGTCCCGCCCCGTTGGTGGGCTGCGCAGTCACACCCACGCTGCGCGAGTGGTACCTGGACGACGACCTCGACGAGCTCGAGTATGCGGCGATGGCCGAGGCGGCCCGCATGTCCCTGCGGCTGCTTGCCCGCGACCCGAAGGCTCCGCGCCGCCGGGTCGTGATCGCCGCCGACGTACCGGCGGCGGCGGTCGACCCGGACCCGGTCGCCGGCCGGGCGCACGTCGTGATCAACGCCGCGGCGACGATCGGGTCCATGGCCTCGGTGCACGTGGACGAGGCGGATGCCACCAAGGTGATCGCCGCCGCGCTCGAGGCGCTACCCCGGGCGGACGCGGGCGACGAGGACGCGGCGTTCGTGGTCGGCGAGGCGGACGCCTGCGAGCTGTCGTGGTACGCGACGCAGGAGATCCCGGACCTGCTGTCTCCGTGACACGATGGCGATGGAACTCGCCAAGGACGTCGAGATCATCGGAGCCTCCCATGGACGCCGTCACCCAGGTCCCACTGCCCGTCAACGAGCCCGTGCTCTCGTATGCGCCCGGCAGCGCCGAGCGGGCCAGGATCGAACGGCGGCTCAAAGAGCTCCAGGGCGACCCGGTCGAGCTGACGATGTCGATCGGCGGCGAGCACCGGCTTGGTGGCGGCGAGCCCTTCGACGTCGTCCAGCCGCATCGGCACAACCACGTGCTCGGTCGAGCCCGCGGCGCGACCCACGACGACGCCCGGCAGGCCGTGGATGCGGCGATGGCCGCCGCGCCGGCGTGGCGCGATCTCGCCTTCGACGACCGGGCCGCGATCCTGCTCAAGGCGGCCGACCTGCTCGCCGGCCCATGGCGGGAGACCCTGAACGGGGCCACCATGCTCGGCCAGTCGAAGACGGTGACGCAGGCGGAGATCGACTCGGCATGCGAGCTGATCGACTTCTGGCGGTTCAACGTCGCGTTCGCCCGGCAGATCCTGGCCGAGCAGCCCCAGTCCAGCCGCGGCGTGTGGAACCGCACGGACCACCGCCCGCTCGAGGGGTTCGTCTACGCGATCACACCCTTCAACTTCACCGCGATCGCGGGCAACCTGCCGACCGCGCCGGCCCTGATGGGCAACACCGTCGTGTGGAAGCCCGCGATCACCCAGCAGTTCGCTGCGCACTTCATCATGGCGTTGCTCGAGGAGGCCGGCCTGCCTCCCGGTGTCATCAACATGGTCACCGGTGACGGCATCGCCGTCTCCGAGGTAGCCCTCGCAGACCGCAACCTGGCCGGGATCCACTTCACCGGGTCGACGGCGGTGTTCCAGCACCTGTGGCGCACGGTCGGGCAGAACATCGAGCAGTACCGCAGCTATCCCCGGATCGTGGGCGAGACCGGCGGCAAGGACTTCGTGCTGGCCCACCCCAGCGCCGACCACGAACGTGCTGCGCACGGCTTTGGTGAGAGGCGCGTTCGAGTTCCAGGGGCAGAAGTGCTCCGCCGCCTCCCGGGCATACGTGCCGCAATCGGTGTGGGCGCGCATGCGGGACGACTTCGCATCGGAGGTCGACGCGCTGACCCAAGGAGACGTCAGCGACTTTTCCAACTTCATGGGCGCGGTGATCGACGCGAAGTCCTTCGGCCGCCTGTCGGCTGCGCTCGACCGCGCCCGCTCGACCGACTCATTGAGCATCCTGGCCGGCGGCACCGCGAACGACTCCGAGGGCTACTTCGTGCGCCCGACGGTCCTGCTCGGCACCGATCCCGACGACCAGGTCTTCTGCAACGAGTACTTCGGCCCGATCCTCGCCGTGCACGTCTACGACGACGGTGACTACGACCGCGTGCTCGACCAGATGGAGGGCGTCGCACCGTACGCCCTGACCGGCTCGATCATCGCGCAGGATCGCGCGGTGATCGCCGATGCGACCCACCGGCTGCGCTTTGCCGCCGGCAACTTCTACGTCAACGACAAGCCGACGGGGGCCGTCGTTGGGCAGCAGCCGTTCGGCGGGGCACGCGCCAGCGGTACCAACGACAAGGCCGGTGCCCCGCAGAACCTGCTTCGGTGGACCAGCACGCGATCGCTGAAGGAGACCTTCGTTCCCTCGACCGACTACCGCTACCCCCACATGGGCTGATGACCATGCAGCAGACACGCCTCGACGAAGCCAAGCACGACCTCCTGCAACGCGCCGCCAAGGTTGGTCACTCGGTCGACGCCGACCGGGCAGCCTTCCTCGAGCGCTACTACCGGCACGTCGCACCCGAGGAGCTCGTCGGCCGGGACCCGGTCGACGTCGCCGGCGCCGCGCTGTCGCACAAGACCTTCGCGGCCTCGCGACCGCAGGGCACGTCGCGGGTCCGGGCGTTCACCCCGACCGTCGAGGAGCAAGGCTGGTCCGCGGGGCACACCGTCGTCGAGGTCGTCACCGACGACATGCCCTTCCTGGTCGACTCGGTATCCGCCGAGCTCAACCTGCAGGGCCGGTCGATCCACCTCGTCGTGCACCCGCAGCTCGTGCTGCGCCGCACTGTCACCGGCGACCTCGTCGAGATCACCGACCTGCCGGCGGGCAGCTCCGATGACCACGAGCTCGTCACCGAGTCCTGGATCCACGTGGAGGTCGACCGGGAGTCCGACGCCGACGAGCTCGCGCAGATCGAGTCGTCGCTGCAGCGCGTGCTGCGCGACGTCCGCGAGGCCGTCGAGGACTGGCCGAAGTTGCGCGACGCCGCCATGCGGATCGCCGACCAGCTGGCCGCCTCGCCGCCGACCGGCATCGACGACGCCGAGGTATCCGAGGCGTTCGAGCTGCTGCGCTGGCTGGCCGACGACCACTTCACCTTCCTCGGGTATCGCGAGTACGCCCTCGAGGTGCGGGACGGCGAGGACGTGCTGCGCGCGGTCGCCGGCAGCGGGCTCGGCATCCTTCGGGCCGACCAGGACATGTCGCGCTCGTTCTCCACGCTCCCGCCGGAGGTCCGGGCGAAGGCCCGGGAACCGAAGCTGCTCGTGCTCACCAAGGCCAACTCGCGTTCGACCGTGCACCGTTCGGCATACCTCGACTACGTCGGCGTCAAGCTGTTCGACGACAACGGCGTGGTGATCGGCGAGAAGCGGTTCCTCGGCCTGTTCACCTCACCGGTCTACACCGAGAGCGTCATGCGCATCCCGGTGCTGCGCCGCAAGGCACGCGAGGTGCTCGAGCTCTCGGGCTTCGCGCCGTCCAGCCACAGCGGCAAGGACCTGACCCAGATCCTCGAGACCTATCCGCGTGAGGAGCTGTTCCAGGTCCCGACCGAGGAGCTGTTCCCGATCGCGATGTCCGTGCTGCACCTGCAGGGCCGTCGCCAGGTTCGGCTGTTCGTCCGACGCGACGACTACAGCCGGTACGTGTCGGCGCTGGTCTACCTGCCGCGGGACCGCTACACCACCACCGTCCGGCAGCGGATGGAAGCCATCCTGCGGGACGCGTTCGCCGGCGCGACCGTCGACTACACGGCGCGGGTCACCGAGTCGGTCATCGCCCGGGTGCACTTCGTCGTCCGGGTGCCCCGCGGCGCGGCCATTCCCGACGTCGACCTGCAGGCCCTCGAGGGTCGGCTGGTCGACGCCACCCGTTCCTGGAACGACGACTTCGCCGACTCAATGCTGGAACAGCTCGGAGAGGAGCAGGCGGCCACCTTGCTGCCGGTCTACGGCGCGGCGTTCCCGGAGGCATACAAGGAGGACTTCCCGGCTCGGGTGGCGGTCGCCGACCTGAAGCAGATCGAGGCGGTCGCCGCCGACGGCGACCTGGGCATGAACCTGTACTCGCCGTACGGCAGTGACCCCGGCACCTACCGGTTCAAGCTCTACCGGCTCGGCGAACCGGTGTCGCTGTCCGAGGTGCTGCCGGTGCTGTCCCGAATGGGCGTCGAAGTCGTCGACGAGCGGCCGTACACCGTCGAGCGTCGCGGCGCATCCGACGCGTGGATCTACGACTTCGGGTTGCGCGCCCAGATCCCCGTTCGGCAGGACGAGTCCACCCGCAGCCGGTTCCAGGAGACGTTCGCGGCGGTCTGGTCCGGCAGGGCTGAGTCCGACGGGTTCAACGCCATGGTGTTGAACTGCGGACTTGCCTGGCGTGAGATCGCGGTGCTCCGCGCATACGCGAAGTACCTGCGGCAGGCTGGCTCGACGTTCTCGCAGGAGTACGTGCGAGCACTGCCTGCGCTCGAACATGACCATCGTGCGGCTGCTGATCGAGTTGTTCCGCATTCGCTTCGACCCCGCGTATGCGGGCGAGCGCGACCTGGACGCCAAGATGATCGAGGAGCGGCTGCTGACCGCGCTCGACGACGTCGAGAGCCTCGACCAGGACCGCATCCTGCGGTCCTACCTTGCGCTGGTGAACGCGACGCTGCGGACCAACTGGTTCCAGCCCGACGACTACGGCGACCCGAAGAGCTACACGTCGTTCAAGCTCGACAGCCAGGCGGTGCCCGACCTCCCGGCGCCGCGGCCACGGTTCGAGATCTGGGTGTACTCGCCGCGGGTCGAGGGTGTGCACCTGCGCTTCGGCATGGTCGCCCGCGGCGGTCTGCGCTGGTCGGACCGGCGCGAGGACTTCCGCACCGAGGTGCTCGGGCTGGTGAAGGCGCAGGCGGTGAAGAACGCGGTGATCGTGCCCGTGGGGGCGAAGGGTGGGTTCGTCGTGAAGCGGCCGGCCGACCCGGCCGACCGGGAGGCGTGGCTGGCCGAAGGCATCGCCTGCTACAAGACGTTCATCAGCGGGCTGCTCGACGTCACCGACAACCTCGTGACCGGCAAGGTCGAGCCGCCGCTCGACGTCGTGCGGCACGACGGCGACGACTCATACCTGGTGGTGGCGGCCGACAAGGGCACCGCGACGTTCTCCGACATCGCGAACTCGGTCGCGCTCGACTACGGGTTCTGGCTCGGCGACGCGTTCGCCTCGGGCGGCTCGGCCGGCTACGACCACAAGGCGATGGGCATCACCGCGCGCGGCGCGTGGGAGTCGGTCAAGCGGCATTTCCGTGAGGTCGGCGTCGACACCCAGACGCAGGAGTTCACCGTGGTCGGCGTCGGTGACATGAGCGGCGACGTGTTCGGCAACGGCATGCTGCTGTCGGAGCACATCCGGCTCGTGGCCGCCTTCGACCACCGGCACATCTTCCTCGACCCGTCACCGGACGCGGCGGTGTCGTTCGCGGAGCGGCGACGGTTGTTCGACCTGCCGCGGTCGTCGTGGGACGACTACGACAAGTCGCTGATCTCCGAGGGCGGTGGGGTGTATGCGCGCTCGCTCAAGGCCGTGCCCATCACGCCGGAGGCGGCCGCCGTCCTGGGGCTGCCCGACTCGGTGAGCACGATGACGCCGGCCGAGCTGATGAAGGCCATCCTGCAGGCGCCGGTGGACCTGCTCTGGAACGGCGGCATCGGAACTTATGTCAAGGCGTCCACGGAGGCGCATACGGAAGTCGGCGACAAGGCGAACGACCACATCCGCATCAATGGCGCGCAGATCCGCGCCCGGGTCGTCGGCGAGGGCGGCAACCTCGGGCTGACCCAGCTCGGCCGGGTCGAAGCGGCCCTGCATGGCGTGCAGCTCAACACCGACGCGATCGACAACAGCGCCGGGGTGGACACCTCCGACCACGAGGTGAACATCAAGATCCTGCTCGACGAGGTCGTCCGCGCTGGCGACATGACACCGAAGCAGCGCAACGAGTTTCTCGCTGCGATGACCGACGACGTGGGCCAGCTGGTGCTTCGGGACAACTACGAGCAGAACGTCGTCCTGGGCAACGCGCGGGCGCAGGCATACCCGATGCTCACGGTGCACCAACGCTTCATCAAGCACCTCGAAAGCAGCGGCGAGCTGAACCGTGCTCTGGAGTTCCTGCCCGACGACGTGGAGATCATGGAACGCGGCGCGGCCCATCGAGGGTTGACCTCGCCGGAGTTCTCGGTGCTCGTGGCGTACTCGAAGATGACCCTGGCGACCGAGTTGTTGGCGACCGACCTGCCGGACGAGCCGTGGTACCAGAACCAGCTCCGGTCGTACTTCCCGCCGCTGCTCGTCGAGAAGTACGACCACCTGCTCGAGTCACACCCGCTGCGTCGGGAGATCGTGACCACGTGCGTGGTCAACTCCCTGGTGAACCACGGAGGGATGACCTTCGTGTTCCGGGCGATGGAGGAGACCGGAGCTTCGCCGGTGCAGATCGCCCGCGCGTACACGGTCGCTCGGCGGATCTTCGGCGTCGGCGCATACGACGACCGGGTGGTGGCGCTGGACAACCTGGTGCCCACCGCAACGCAGGACGAGCTCTACCTCGAAGGCCGCCGGCTCATCGACCGGGCGACCCGGTGGATTCTGCAGAACCGGCGGTCACTCGTGGACGTGACTGGGGAGATCGAGCACTTCGGCGATGTGTCGACGATGATCGCCTCGATCCCGGACTGGCTGCGCGGCGCCGAGCAGGCCCGGCTGCAGCGCCGGGTCGCGGAGTTCGAGGCGATGGGCGCGCCGTCGGAGCTGGCGTTGGACGCCGCCGCGATGCTCGACTCGTTCTCGCTGATGGACGTGGTCGAGATCGCGGCCCGAGCCGGGGAGCCACCCGACACCGTGGGGCCGTTGTACTTCGCGCTGTCCGAGCGGTTCGAGGTCGACGCGACGCTGACCCGGATCACGGCGCTGCCCCGCGACGACCGTTGGTCGGCGTTGGCCCGGATGGCGCTGCGGTACGACCTTTACGCCGCGCTCGGGTCGCTGACCGGATCGGTGATCGCCGCGGCCCCGGACCTGAAGGACCCGGATGCCCGGATCGCCGTCTGGGAGGCCGCCAACGCCGAGGGGCTGGAGCGGACCCGGGCAACGCTGTCCGAGATCGCCGCCGGCGACCAGCACGACCTGGCCACGCTGTCGGTGGGCCTGCGGGTGCTCCGCACCCTGGTGCCGTCCGGCGCCACCCCCTGATGACCGCAAGAGGGCGGATGTCACGCCGATAGGCGGAGTGACATCCGCCCTCTTGTGCGGTGGGGTTATGACCTCGACGAGCTTGGGGGCGCTGACCCCGGGTGGTCCGTGCACGAGGTCAGGGCAGAGTGATCTCATGTTCTTTGTCGGCGTCGACCTTGCGTGGGGTCAGGACGGGCGCAGCGGCGTGGCAGTCCTGGATGCCGAGGGACGCCTGCTCCATGTGTCCTCAGCAGGAGAGGATGAGGCCATCGTGGCCTCCTTGGGGCCGTACGTCGCTGGTGACTGTCTCGTCGCGATCGATGCCCCGCTGGTGGTAGAGAACGCCACTGGCGCTCGGCCGTGTGAGGCCGCGCTCAATCGCGACTTCGCACGCTTCGACGCCGGTGCGCATCCGTCAAACACCGGCAAGCGCGAGTTCGCGGATGTCCCGCGCGGGGCGCGGTTGGTCACGACGCTCGGCCTCGACATGGACCCGTCGTCCCGTGCGCGTCGGCGAGCGATCGAGGTTTACCCGCATCCCGCGACAGTGGCGCTGTTCCGGCTCGGGCGGACACTGAAGTACAAGCACAAAACCGGCCGGCCGCTGTCGCAGCTGCGGCTGGAGCTGTTGCGGCTGATGGGGCTGCTTGAAGAACTTCGGGACTCAACTCTTCCGCTGCACGTCGATGCCAACGAGCAGTGGAAGTCGCTGGTGACCCAGGTCGAGTCCGCGGTACGCAAGACCGACCTGCGCCGAGCCGAGGACCAGGTAGACGCGGTGGTGTGTGCCTACGTGGCGATGTTCGCCGAACGTCGGCCCTCCATGACCACCACTTACGGCGACATCAGTTCCGGCTACATCGTCACACCGACGCTTCCGGAGGGGCACCGGCCGTCACCGCGAACGCCTCCGGTCGTTGAACAACCGCCCGAGCCGAGCATGGTCGACCAGGATGCCGTCCGCCGTGCGGTGCAGACGTACGCCGAGATGCAGCCCGAGCTTCGTGACGCGACGGAGCGGTTCGTCGCCCTGGTCACCACACTGCTCGACGACGCAGGGATCAACTACCTCACTGTCACCGGACGGGCGAAGAGCCTGGCGTCTTTCGCTGCCAAGGCTGATCGAACCGTGGCTGCCGGCGGACCGCTGTACTCCGATCCCCTCGACGAGATCACCGATCAGATCGGCGTCCGCGTCATCACCTACCTGCACAGCGACGTCGCAGCCGTCGCCGACCTGCTGCGCGACCAACTCACGGTTATCGACGACAGAGACATGGGTCAGGAGACGGCGAGTGAGGGCCGCTTCGGATACGCAAGCAGGCATCTGCTGGTTGCGCTCGATCCGGCATGGAGTACCCCGCCGGCGCACGAAGCGCTGCATACGCGGCGCGCCCAGGTTCAGGTACGAACGGTGCTTCAGCACGCATGGGCGGAGTTCGAGCACGCGACCCGCTACAAGGGGACAGTTCCCGAGGAACACGTGCCGGACCTCGACCGGAGATTCACCCTGGCCGCGGGGCTGCTGGAGCTCGCCGATCGTGAGTTCACGTTGATCCACGACCAGCTACAGGCCACGGTTAGAGACCGGCAGCCGGAGCCGGACGCTCGCGACCCCCGAATCAGCGCTCAGGACCTCGCCACATTCCTCGCCGGACAGTACGCCGACGCCGGCTGGTCCCGAACCGACCACTACCGGTGGGTCTCCGGCCTGCTGCTCGAACTGGGCATCACGTCGCTGGACGAGCTCGCCGGACTGCTGACCTCCGTCGACAGCACGGCAATCAACGCCCGGATGGGCTACCGGTATCCGCCAGGTGCTGTCCGCCGCCTGGACGACGCGCTGCTGGCCATCTTCGGGGCTCGCTATCTGGGCCTGCACGGAAATTCGCACCGCGAGGCACTGTTGCGGACTCGCCTCGAGCGGCTGCGCACGCCCACGGAGCACCCGGATAGGTAGCAGTCGAGGCTCCTGCTCTCCGATGGGCGGCGTGTGGCACCGCCCGACACGGGGTGCCTCACAGCGACGGCAGTTCACCGGCGGAGAGGATGACGTCCTGGCAGCCGAACTCCTCCATCAACCGAACGGTGGCCAGCCGTTCGCCCGCGAGCTCGACGACCCCCTGCCGGCTCAAGCCGTAGCACCGGTAGCCGTGTGTCGCGCAGAGCTCGGCCAGCAGCGCACGTAGCTGCACCGTCCCGGGTAGGACCTCGACGAACAGGGTCGGCCGCCGCTCACGGAGGTGTTCACGCATGGCGGCGAGCAGGACGTGCTCCTGCCCCTCGACATCCATCTTGATCAGGTCCACACCGTCGAGCAGCCGGCGGACGTCGATGGCGGGCACGTCGAGAACGGCGATGACGTCGCGTGCCATGTCTGTGGGGAGCTCCGTGTCCGAGGACAGGAACGCGATGGTCGGGGTGGCCGCCTGGTCGGCCGGGACATGCAGGGCGGTGGCGGTGACGGCGGGGTCCGCCACCGCCGCAGCCTCGACGACCTCTACGGAGGTCACGCCGTTGAGGGCGAGGTGGGTCCGGCAGATCCCGACGGAGACGGGGTGGGGCTCCACTGCGACATACCGAACGCCCGGGGCGGCCCGAGCGCCCTGCACCGCGAAGTAGCCGACGTTGGTGCCGAGCTCGAGCACCGACCGCGAGTTCCGGCAGAACGCCCGCCACCAAGGCAGCAGCTCGGGCTCCCAGCCCTGCTCGCCGCACCAGTACAGCTGCTCGAGGACCTGCGAGTCGACGGCGACGAACGCGAGGTCGGGGTTGTCGACCAGGGTGAAGCTGGACACCGCCCGAGGTATCCCGCCCCGACACAGACCGCGCAGCATCGCCCGGCGCGCCAGGGCCGACGGGGAGGTCCCGGCGCCCGGCGCGAGGGCACGCCGTAGCCCGTCCGCGAGCGGGATCGGCAACGGCCCGACCACGGCCCGGGCGAACCGTCGTCCGGCCGGACTCACCACGTCGCCGTGTAGCCGCCGAAGGCGAGCGGTGACTCCCAGATCCGGACGGCGAGCGTGACGCCGGGCGGCCTGCTCAGCGCGCCCGACAGCTGATCGTGCAGCCACCGGGCGAACACCTCGACGGTCACCGCCTCGGCATCCGCAGGCTGGATCGTTTCCAGATCCACGCCGTCGACCTGCGCGGCAGCGCCCCGCAGCGCTTGGTCCAGCCGATCGAGGTCCACCACCATGCCGCGCTCGTCGAGGTCGTCCCGGCGGACGACGACCTCCAATCGGTAGTCGTGCGAGTGCCGCTCGCCCTCAGGGGGCGGCATCCCCGGCATGACGTGGAAGGCGCGCACCTGCAGCGCCGTCCCGGCCTCGTACACGGCGCTATTGATATCGCAAGGCGACGTGGAAGACACCCGGTTCCCGGCTGTCCAGCGCCTGGTAGGCCGCAGCCGCCTCGCCGAACGTGAATTCGGTCGTGGCCAGCGCGCCCAGCGGAAGCTCCCCGAGCAGGGCGAGGGCGACCCGACGGCGACGGCCGACGTCCCAGCGATCCGAGAGGGCAGCGGGAATCGTGGACACCTGGCTGCTGCGGATCGTCAGCCGGCGCCGGTGGAACGCGCCGCCAAGGGGCAGCGTGACCTGCTGGCGGCCGTACCACGAGCCCACCAGGGCGGTGCCCTCGTGGGCCAGCAGGTCGAGCGCACCGGCGAGCGCGGTGGGGGAGCCGGACAGCTCGAGGATCAGCGGCACGCCGTGGGAGGGCAGGCGCGACGGCAGCTCCTCCGGCTCGACAGCGGGGACGCCCAGCGAGACTGCGAGTTCGCAGCGTTCTCTCGACGGATCGGCCGCGACCACCGTGGCGCCGGCCCGCTGCAGCAGCACCGCTGTGATCACGCCGACCACTCCGAGACCAAGCACGACGACGGTCTCCTGCGCCACCTCCCCGGCATCGAGGCTGAGCTGCAGCCCAGTCTCGACGTAGGGCAGCAGCGTGGCCAGTCGCGGGTCGGTTCCCGTGGGCATTGCGATGACGTCGTCCGCAGCGGTCACGAATCTGTCCTGGTGGGGATGCAACGCGAAGACCAGCGTTCCCGCGGGGACAGTGCCGCCCGATCGCTCGACTTCGCCCACGCAGCTGTAGCCGTACGGGAACGGATAGCGGAACGTGCCGCCGAGCGACCCGATCGTCTCGTCGATCGGGAGATCAGGGTCCAGCAGCCCGCGGTAGGCGAGCAACTCGGTACCGGCGCTGATCCCCGAGTACAGCGTGCGCACGAGCAGCCCGCCCGGACCGGGTTGCGGCAGGTCCACGGGCTCCAGTGCCACCTGCCTCGGCGCGACGAACAGCAGTCGGACGGCCCGCACGTCGCCACACCCCTTACGACTCTTCCCGTGTTCATTGAACCGGAGCGACGGTAGCGTCCGTGATCCCGGTGACGGGAGAGCGAGGAGCGGGCGCATGGATGTTGCACGGTCGCCGAGTGACCGGTGGGCGCCGCGCGAAGCGGCGTCCGCGCCGATCCCCACTCCGTATGGCGAGTTCAGGGCACGGGCGTTCGAGAGTCCCTCCGGGCACGTGCACCTCGCGCTCGTGTTCGGCGAGATCGTCGATGGCGAGTCCCTGCTGACCAGGGTGCACTCGGAGTGCCTGACCGGAGACGCCCTCGGCTCGCTCCGCTGCGACTGCGGGGTCCAGCTGCGGTCGGCACTGCGCAACGTGGCCGCCGAGGGCCGGGGCGTCGTGCTCTATCTCCACGGCCACGAGGGCCGGGGGATCGGACTGGTGAACAAGCTGCGGGCCTACGTGGAGCAGGACGCGGGAGCCGACACCGTCGATGCCAACCTGCGGCTCGGTCTGCATGCCGACCTGCGGGACTACGGCGAGGCGGCCGCCATCCTGAGCACGCTGGGGGTCCGGTCGGTGCGGCTGCTGACGAACAACCCGGGCAAGGCAGCGGGCCTGCGGCGTCACGGAGTCGTGGTCGAGTCGCTGCAGCCCCTGCACGCCGCCGCGAACCGGCATAACCGTGCCTACCTTGAGACCAAGCAGGCGCGGCTCGGACACGTCGGGTCGATGGGGTCCGGGCCGGACGAGCTCCCCGCTGTGCCGATCGACATCGGGAGCCTGCTCGGCACGCTGCGTCCGCGCACCGACCGGCCCTACGTCGTGCTGAAGTACGCGCAGACCCTCGACGGGCGGATTGCCACCCGGACCGGCGACGCGAAGTGGATCAGCGGGGAGCCGGAGCGGCAGGTCTCGCATGCCATGCGCTCCGGCTGCGATGCGGTCCTCGTCGGAGTACGCACGCTGCTGCAGGACGATCCTCAGCTCACCGTGCGGATGATCCCGGGAGCATCGCCCCTGCGTGTGGTCCTGGACTCGACACTGCGAACGCCGCTGAGCGCGAAGGCGCTGTCCGACGACGCCGCCACGGTGATCCTGTGCCGCCCCGACGCCGATCCGGCGCGACGCCGGGTGCTGGCGGCGGCTGGTGCGACGGTTCGGGACGTCGCCCCCGGGCCCGAGGGCCTCCAGATGGACGACGTGCTGCGCCTGTTGCGCTCCCTCGGGGTCACGTCGCTGCTGGTCGAGGGCGGCGGGCGCGTCATCACCTCGATGCTGCGCGCCGCGGCGGTCGACCGAGTCGTCGTGTCGCTGTCGCCGACCATCATCGGTTCTGGTGTCGAGGCGGTGGGGCCCCTCGGGGTCGACCGGGTCGCCGACGGCATCCGGCTGGTCAACCGGTCGGTGTTCTTGGCCGGGAACGACGTCCTGATGGGCTTTGACGTGGCCGACGCCGCCACACCGGCAGCGGCCGTCACCTCACCGGGAGGTCGGCCGCTTCACTGACATCGGTGTTCGTGTCCCAGCGGCGCGGAGCTCAGGTTTCGACCGATCCGGTCGACGGCCAGCACGACCGCTCCGGGCAGCGTCGCGGCGAGTCCCATCACACCGTATGCGGTGGCGGTGGCGACGCCCTGAGCGGCGCCGAGCCCAGCGAGGGCGAACGCCCACGCGGCCACGCCCTCGCGCGGACCCCATCCGCCGACGTTGAGCGGTACGACCATCGCGAGCATGACAAGCATCGCCAGCGGCCACAACCGTGCCGGCGAGGCGGCCGATCCGGTCGTCCACGCCGCGACCAGGAAGATGCTGACGTGGCCTGCAGCGACGACCACGGACGTCAGCAGGATGACCGGCAATGCCCGCCGGTCGAGCAGCCCGTCGCGGATGTCGGCCCGCCCCGCGCGCACGACCCGGGCCCACCGGGACGGGCCGCGGCCGGGGAGAGTCCGCAGCACGAGAGCCACGCAGAGCGCGCCAACGATCAGAGCCGCTACGACCCATCCCATGACGGGGTGCACAGGCGAGTCCAGGACGAGCAGCGCCACGAGGGCGAGCATGACGAACACAGCCTGTCCGGCCGTCCGCTCCCACGCCACGGCGCGCAGCCCGCGGCCGACGTCCCCGGCGTCCAGGCCGTGCCGCACGCCCCGGTGCACGTCCCCGACGACGCCGCCGGGCAGCGCGCCGTTGAGGAACTGGGAGCGGTAGTACGCGGCGATCGCCGTCCCCAGGGGCAGGCCGACGCCCAGCCCGCGCGCGACGGTCTGCCAGCGCCAGGCCGAACAGACGGTGGTCAGCGCGGTGATCGAGGTGGCGACCAGCAGCGACCAAGCGCTGACCTGGCGCACACCGTCCAGGAACGGGCCGGTGCCCAGTCGCCAGACGAGGACCGCGAGGATCGCGGCACCGCCGAGTGGGCGTGCCCCGGCCCAGGCCCGCTGCGTCGCGGTTCTCATGGGCGTGCCGGCCGACTCGCAGCGGGGCCGCACGGCGCACCCGCCTGGCCCGCGCCATCGCCGGCGGAGGCCAGCGCCGCGGCCAGGTGTCGCGCCGTGGCGTCCCAACCGCCCAACGTCGTCCTTCGGAGGCGGGCCGCCCGGCGCAATTGGGCCCGGAGACCCTCGTCTCGTAGCCAGGCGCCAAGCGCCTCGCCGAGGCCCCCCGCGTCCTCGGGGGGCACGAGCAGGCCCGGTAAGCCGTCCGCGGTACAGCCCAGCGCCTCGGGCACACCGCCCACGGCCGTCGCGATCACCGGCAGGCCGACCGCCAGGGCCTCGGTGACGACCATGCCGTACGCCTCGATCCGGGTCGGGAACACCAGGACGTCCGCCGCCCGGTACTCCCGAAGGAGCTCCTCGCCCACTCGGGGTCCGAGAAAACGGACCCGGTCGAGGATGCCGGCCCCCGCGGCCTGACGGCGGAGGCTGTCGACGAACGTCGGGTCACGGTCCAACGCACCCACGAAGGTGCAGCTCCAAGGCAGCTGCGCGATGCCACGCAGCGCCTCGAGCAGGACGTCGTGTCCCTTGTGCGGAACCACGGCGGCGACGCAGAGCAGCCGGCCGCCACCAGGAGTGCCGGGCGCCTCGTCTTCCAGGTCCGCGCCGGGACGGGCGACCTGCACTCGCTCCGGCGGGAGCCGGTAGCGGTCCAGCAACCGCTCGCGGGTCCACGAGCTGGTCGTCACGACGGCACGCGCCTGCGTGAGGACGGCACGTTCGGCCTCCTCGGCGACGGCGCCGCCGCCAAGGGGGATGTGCACCAGGATGACAAGCCGCAGCCGGGCGGACTCCGGCACCAGGACGGAAGCGGCGGCGGACGCAATCAGCCCGTCGAGCAGGACGAGCCCGCGGTCCGGTACGGACGCGACCGCCTCGGCCAGCCGGGACAGGGCGGCGGGATCGGGCCGGGGCCACGGGCCGGGCACGACGAGCTCCGGCACGTCCCAGCCCGCCGCGGCGAGTTCGTCGCAGATCCGCCGGTCATACCTGTTGCCGCCGCTCGGCCGGGCTTTGTCGTCGATGCCGTCGGGGACCACGACGTGGACGGTCGTCACGAGACCGCGACGGAGATCCGGCCGGGTGGCCTGTGTGGACTGCGAGGATGAACGGGCGTTTCCCGTCACCGGCCGTACCTCCCGACGCATCAGCTGAACCGCATCGTCGCGCGTGACGTGTCACATGCGGTACCTATCGAAACGGAGGATCCGCCCTGAAGGTTCACCAGGGCATGCTGACCGGGTTGATCACCCAGGCTGCGGTCCTCGCGGTGCTCGCCTACACGGTCGGCGTGAGCGTGCCCGGGGGACTGGTCGGCCTCGGCTGCGGGGCACTGGCGGTCGGGCTGCTGTCGTGCGCGCTGGTCCGCAACAACGCGACGGCACTGGGGCCGGCCGATCTGGTCACGCTGCTTCGGGCCGTTCTCGTCGGAGGCGTCGCCGCCCTGGTCGCCGATTCATTCGTGCACTCCGTACCGGTGGGCACGCTGACGACGCTCGCCGTCGTAGCCCTGGCGCTCGACGCGGTGGACGGCCGGGTCGCCCGGCGCACCGGCACGGCGTCGGCCGTCGGGGCACGCTTCGACATGGAAGTCGACGCGGTCCTGGTCCTCCTCCTCAGCGTGTACGTCGCCCGCTCGCTGGGCTTGTGGGTCCTCGCCATCGGGTCGGCGCACTACGTGCTGGTCGTCGCCCGTCGGGCCCTCCCCTGGCTACGCGGCGAGGTGCCGCCGCGCTACTGGGGCAAGGTCGTGGCGGCCGTCCAGGGCATCGTGCTGACCACCGTGGCGGCGGGCGTCCTGCCGCGTGAGGCCGCCGTCCTGGCGCTCGTCGCGGTGGGGGCGCTGCTCGTCGAGTCGTTCGGACGGGAGGTGTGGTGGCTGTGGCGCGTCCACCGCACCGCGTCCGGAGGCGACGTCGAACCCATGGGTGACGGGACACCGGGGGGCACGTCACCGGGATGGCGGCGCACAGTGGTGTCGGCGTTGATGACGGCGCTCGCCGTCCTGATCGTCTGGTCCGCGCTCGTGCTCCCGGACCGGCTCATCCGGCTCACTCCGGCGGCGTTCCTGCGCATCCCGGTCGAGGCACTCGTCCTCGTCGGCCTCGCACTCCTGCTGCCGCCGCGTCGGGTCCGGACTTTCGCGGCGGTCGCCGGCGTGCTGCTCGGGCTGCTCGCGGTCGTGCGGCTGCTCGACCTGGGCTTCCGCGAGGCGCTGCACCGGCCATTCAACCCGGTGACCGACAGGAAGCTGTTCGGGCCCGCCGTCGACATGCTCCGGGACTCGCTAGGGCCGGGCTGGGCGGACGGCGCCCTGGTTGGCGCCGTGCTCCTCTTCGTCGCGCTGCCAACAGCGGTGACCCTGTCGGTCATCCGGATCTGCCGGACGGCGGCGCAGCGTCGTACGGCCTCGAGCCGGATCGCCGGCTCACTCGCCGTCCTGTGGCTGGTGGCTGCCGTGCTTGGCACCCAACTGACCCCCGGAGTCCCGTTCGCGTCCCGGGGGGCGGCCCAGCTGGCCGTCGTCCAGGCGCGCGCCGCCGCGCATAACCTGGGCGATCTGTCGGCGTTCCGCGCCCAACTGGCGGCCGACGACCCCTGGAGCACGGTGCCGGGGGAGGACCTGCTCACCGGGCTGCGCGGCAAGGACGTGATCGTGGCCTTCGTCGAGAGCTACGGTCGGGTCGCGGTGGAGGGATCGGCCTTCTCGCCCAAGATCAGGAATCTGCTCGACGACGGCACGACCACCCTGCGGGCCGGGGGGTTCTCCTCACGCAGCGCGTTCCTGACCTCGTCGACGTTCGGCGGGATCAGCTGGCTGGCCCACGCGACGTTCCACTCTGGGTTGTGGGTCGACAGCCAGCAGCGCCACGACCAACTGCTCTCGAGCGACCGGTTCACGCTGTCCGCGGCGTTCGCGCGGGCCGGGTGGCGGACGGTCGTCGACGTGCCGTCGAACCGGGATCCCTGGCCAGAAGGACGGGCCTTCTACCGCTTCGACGCGGACTACGACAGGCACGACGTCGGGTACGAGGGCCCGAAGTTCAGCTTCGCGGCGATCCCGGACCAGTACACGCTGGCGGCCTTCGAGCGCCTCGAGATGGCACCGGGTCACGCGCCCGTGATGGCGGAGATCGATCTGGTGTCGTCGCACGAGCCGTGGACCCCGTTGCCACGCCTGCTCGACTGGGACGAGCTAGGGGACGGCTCGGTGTACGACGGCATGCCCGCCGAGGGGCTAGCACCCCGCGACGTGTTCGGGGACGCCGGGCAGCTGAGGGCCTTGTACGCGGAGTCGATCGAGTACTCGCTCAGTGCCCTGATCTCGTTCGTGACGACGTTCCACGAGCAGGACGACGACCTCGTGCTCGTCCTGGTCGGCGACCACCAGCCCGCCTCGATCGTCACCGGGCCGCACGCCTCGCACGACGTCCCCATCACGATCATCGCCCGGGATCCGGCCGTCATGGCTCGGACTTCGGCATGGGCCTGGGACGACGGGATGCTGCCCAGCCCGGATGCGCCGGTGTGGCGCATGGATGAGTTCCGCGACCGGTTCCTGACCGCGTTCGGGCCGTCGCCGGGCCTGGCCGCTGCGTCCGTGAAGCCGCGCTGAGCGAGTCGCCCATGTCCCAGCCGCCGGCATCGGCATTCCCATTCCGCCGGTGCCCGGAGCATCCTGGGCCGATGGCGGACACCACCGCACCGAAGAGCATGACGATCCCGCTGACGGCCTTCACGGCCGGAGCGGTGGTCGCGCTCCTCGTCGGGGCGTTCGGGCGCGTGCACGACCCGACCCTGGAAGGCACGACCACCCTCGGTTACCCGACGGTCCTCGCCATGAAGACCGTGGTCGCAACGGTGATCGGGGTGCTCGTCGTCGTCCAGGTGGTCACGGCGCTCTGGATCTACGGCAAGCTCGGGATCCGGGCGCCTTCCTGGCTGGGTACGGCGCATCGCGCCACCGGGGCCACCGCCCTGGTGCTGGTCCTGTTCGTCGCCTACCACTGCCTGTGGTCGCTGGGTCTCGAGGTCGGGCGGCTGCCGGACGGCGAGAAGGTGAGCACGCGGACGTTCGTGCACGGCCTCATTGGCTGTTCCGTCCTCGGCGCCATCGTGGTGAAGATCGTCGCCGTCCGGTCGAGGCGCGCACCAGGGTGGTTCCTGCCGGTGGCCGGTGGTCTTCTGTTCTCCCTCCTCGTCCTCGCGATCCTGACGTCGGCCGTCTGGTACATCGGCGCCAAGGGCTGGCCGACCCGGGGCGGGTGAGGATGTGGCCCGCGGTCCGGGGCGGCGAGGTCGACCGCTCACCGCTGCGGGACGCGGGAGCCCCGTCGGGCAGTCCGCGTCGAAGGTGCGAACAGCGGAAGCTGGCTCAGCGCTGACCGACCTCCCGTGCTACCCGCTCCAGCCGGCTGCGGTAGTCCAACCACCACGTCACATCGCCCGGCGGCATGTTGTCGTTGTCGGCTCGCAGACCCACGGACCCGTCGATGAGCTCCCGAACGATGTCGGCGTGCCCGGCATGCCGGTTGGTCTCGGCGATGACATGCACCAGGATCTGGTGCAGGGTCACCTGGCGACGATCCTCCGGCCACCACGGCACCTCGCCGCCGGCGGACAGGTCCATCGTCTCGATCGTGGTGTCGGAGTTGGCCCAGACCCGGTGGTACAGCGCGACGAGCTGCTCGCGTGACTCCTCGGTGGTGGCCCACATGTCGGCGTTGGGCTCGGCGTCGGGCGCGAACCAGGGCAGCGGTTCACCGAACGGGCGACCGAAGACGTCCCCGAGGTAGCCGGCCTCGACGCTCGCAACATGCTTGACCAGCCCGAGCAGGTTGGTGCCGGTCGGTGTCATCGGTCGGCGGATGTTGTATTCCGAAAGTCCGTCGAGCTTCCACAGCAGCGCCTCGCGAGCCAGCCTCAGATAGCGGTGCAGGTCGTCCCTGGGGTCGCGAGGAGTCATGGCGACCAGAGTGGCAGGCCGGCCCGCCCCAAGCTGTGAGCGAGCCGTCGCCCGATAGACCGCCGCGAGGGGACCTTGCCGGCGGCGACCAGCTCGGTCAGGACCTCTCTACCCGGGATGACGCGGCAGGCTTGTCCTCAGCTCGGCATGACCGCGACTCGGGGCGCGGCATTGGTGGCGCTTGAGCCGCCGGACGACTGGCCTCTTCGGAGGTCGAGTCGGGCTGCGCATGGCGGGGACATGCACCAGGGCCCGCCCTCTTGCGCTGTCGGCTGTGCTGGAGCAGCGTCGGTGCGCGAACCATGACGCATTTCGGAGGTGGAGATGAACCAGACCAGGACGCTCCCGATCCAGGTCCACCTGGTGGAGCGGGAGTCGGATACCACCGCGGACGTCACTTTGACCCTGGAGTCGGGGGAGCAAGTACGCGGACACGGCACCGCCCGCCGGAACCCTCGGGACACCGACGTACCGGAGATCGGCGACGAGCTGGCGACGGCGCGGGCATTGTCCGAGCTGTCTCACCGATTGGTCGAGGTCGCGTCCGAGACGATTAGCCGACGGGAGCAGCACGTGGTTCATCTGACCAGCTGACGCAGTCGTTTTTCGATCGGCTCGACCGCTGGCTTCTCTCGGGCATCAGCCACGTCGCGCCTGGGATGCCGGAGACGAACTCCGCGGCGACATCGGGGCCCGCCCGCAGTCGCTCCTCGGGCGTTACCGCCGCGACTCCGCGATGGGTCGTGGGGCGTCGGGTTTTCGACGCGCGGACTGCGATCCCGTCCCAGTGATCTTGGGAGTGGCCTTGAACGTCACGGTGGTCGGATCCGGCAACGGAGGCATGGCTGTCGGTTTCGACTGGGCGCAACATGGCCACCTTGTCGCGGTGTACTCAGACGCGGCGCACGCGGACAACATCGAGTCCGTTCGGGCGAACGGTGGCATCACAGCGAGGGAGGTCCTGAGGGCTTCGCGCCGGTCGCGTCATGCGGTACTGACATCGCAGTCGCAATGCAGGGCAGCGAGACAGTCTTCGTGGTCGGGCCAGCGTTCGCCACCGAGGACTTCGGTCGCGACCCTGGCACCTCACCTGCATTCCGGCATGACTGTCGTGGACTGCCCCGGCTCTCGCGGCCTAGCGCTCGCCTTCAACCGCCGCCGGCTTGACGGTGCACGACGAGGGCATTGTTGTCGGGGAGCCAGCACCCTGCCGTATGCGGCCCGCGCCGACGGGCAGGGCACCGTGCGCGTGTTCCACACCACTAGTTTTCCTGACATGGCGGTCTACCGGTCCACGTTCCCCATCGCGGCAACCGCCGAGGTTGTGTGGGCGATCTTGATCGACTTCGACCGTTGGAAGGAGTGGAACCCATCGGTTCCCGCGATCAGCGGTGATGCCCAGCTCGGCAGCACCGTGAAGCTGACGCTGGCGATGCCAGGTCGTCCATCGGCCAAGGTGAAGGCAACGTTGACGGAGGTCGTGCCCGAGCGTCGCCTCTGCTGGCACGGCAACGTGGGTGGGGACTGGCTGTTTGCCGGCACCCGCGAGTTCGTCCTTGATTCGCAGCCGGATGGCGCCGTACTCCTCACCCACGTCGAGGTTGTCACTGGCCTCCTCTTCCCGGTGTTCCGTGCCGTGATGGGGCCCGCCATCCAGCAGCACCACGAAGACCTCAACGAAGCCCTCAAGCAACGTGCGGAGGGCCAGGCGCCGACGTAAGGCGAATGGCGTCCTTCCGGGATGATGAGTTCCGCGGAGCGCGGGTCGTCGGCCTTAGAAGCCACATCCGCCCGACCATGCCGCACTGCGAGCGGGCGACCGCAGGCTATTGCCGCTGTCGGGAGTGGGACGCCCGCCCCTTGGGCCCGGCGAGGCCGGCATGCAGAGTCGAAGAAGGGCGTGTCGCCGTACCAGGATCTCGTTCTCCTGCTCCAGCCGCCGGTTCCGCGTTCAGCTCGCGCAGCTCGGCCGATTCGGCGGCGTCAACCCCCGGACGGACCCCGTTCTCAACCTCGCCCAGATGCAGCCAGCGGTGCAGGCAGGACTCCGAGACGCCGAAGTCCTTGGCGATCTTGCAATCGGTTCCTCTTGTTTGCGCGCCGCCGCGACCACGTCAATTTCGAAACTCGATCGGGAACGCCTTTGGCACGGCGATCATCCTTGCGGCGAGGACGCATCCTCACAGGCAAGAAGTCAAACGTGCCGGGGCAGTCCCGATTCCATCTCCTCACGGATCGGAGTCCCTACGAAACCGGTGCGGTTAAGCGCCGGGTGGTGAACAGTCCGGACATGGTGAAGGCCCGAACGCGGAGTGGGCCCGCCCTGGGCAGCGGGATCCTGCCGTACCGGCGGAGTTGGCTGAGCAGCGACCTCGTGGCGGGTGCGACCCTGGCTGCGGTCGCGATCCCCGAGGGTCTGGGCTATGCGAAGATCGCCGGGATGCCCCCGGAGACGGGCCTCTACACCTGCCTGGTCCCGGTCCTGGCTTTCGCGCTGTTCGCCTCGACGCGTCGGTTGGTCATCGGTGCCGACTCGGCCACCGCGGCGATCAGCGCGGGCGCCGTGGGGCTGCTCGCCGTGGGTGACCCGGAGCGGTTCTTCGCGCTGTCGTGTCTCCTGGCGATCATGACCGGAGTCCTGCTGCTCGCCGCGGGGTGGTTAAGGCTCGGCTTCCTGTCGGACTTCATGTCGCGGTCGGTTCTCGCCGGGTTCCTCACCGGCGTCGGAATCCAGATCGCCGTGGGCCAACTCGACGGGATGCTGGGCGTCCATGCGGAGGGCGAGACGACCTGGCAGAAGTTCGCCGACACCCTGTCGCAGATCCCCGACGCGAGCCGCGCGGACACCGTCCTGTCGATCGGTGTTGTGGTCACGATCGTGGGCCTGGCCAAGGTGTCTTCGCGGATCCCGGGACCGCTGGTCGCCGTCGTGGGCAGCATCGCCCTGGCCGCGACGCTCGACTGGGAGGAGCGTCGGGGCGTGGAGATGGTGGGCGCCCTGCCAGCCGGGTTGCCGAATTTCCAGGTGCCCACCGGCTCCCTCTCCGACGTCTTGGCGCTGGTCCCGACAGCCCTGATCGTCCTGCTCGTGTGCGTCGCGCAGAGCGTCTCCACCGCGAGCGCATTCGCCATTGAGCACGACGACACACACGACGCAAACCGGGACCTCACCGGCTTGGGGGTCGCGAACATCGTGAACGGCCTCGGGTCGTCCTTCGTGGTCAACGGCTCGCCGACCAAGACGGGAATCTCCGACAAGTCCGGGACACAGACGCAGCTGGCGATGGTCGTCCTCGCGGTGATCACCCTTCCCGTGCTGCTGTGGCTCACCGGCGTCTTCGACAACCTCCCCGAAGCGACCCTCGCGTCGGTGGTCTTCGTCATCGCGATCCACCTGATGAGGATCTCGACTCTGCGGATGCTGTGGCACCTGCCGCAGCGCGGCGAGTTCTGGGTGGCCGTGTCGACCGCGGCGTTCGTCGCGCTGGTCGGCGTGGGCGGCGGGATCCTCTGGGCGATCATCGCCTCGATCGTCACGCACCTCGCGCACACCTCACGGCCGCACAACATCGTTCGCACGGTGGACGAGCGGGGCAACCGCCGAGAGCTGGACATAGCGCCGGGGCAGCAGAGCTGGCCGGGACTGATCGTGTACCGGTTCTCGGCGAACCTGTACTACGCCAACTCGCCTCGCCTGGTGGAGGACATCCGGATGCTCATGCAGACACCACCTGAACCCGTTCGGCTGTTCGTCCTCGAGGGCGGCGAGATCCACACAGTGGACTGGACCTCTGCAGAGGCCGTGCGCAAGGCCATCGACATCGTCCACCAGGCGGGCGCCGAGTTCGTGTTCGCGCGCGTCCCGAGCGATGCGCGCAGGGTGCTGGACTACCACGGCATCTCGGAGCTCGTCGGCGGTGACCGTGGCTACACCGACACCGTGACGGTTGCCCTGAAGCGGCACTCGTTCGGGGAACTCGTCGCCCGGCTCGAGGCGTCGCCGGACGACCTGCCCGACCACCTCGACCAGCGGCCGGACACCGGGCCGGCACGCTGAGCTCGACCCGGCGGGGTGGGTTGGCCCAGCTGTTTGCGGATGCGGCGCGCCGATGGTGCGTGGGTGCGGCGCGGGCGTCCGGGGAAGTCGTGGAGGACCCGTGCCGGCCTCCGGCCCGCACGATGCGGCAACCACGCAAATGCGAGGACCTCGTGGGCAGAGCCAAGCCCGTGCCCAGGACGGTAATGCGCTTCCAGACGTGCGCTAGCCGGCGCACGTCGGCATTTCCGCGGCGTCCGGCGCTAGGACCGGTGCGATGCTGACTTGGTGCAGCGACCAGGACGTTGTCTTGAAGTGCGCCGTGACGACCTGCGCACCACTCGGATCGTGGACGAATCGATGCCGCAGCTAACCGAGGGGCAGGCGTTGCTGCGGGTGGATCGGTTCGGGCTGACGAGCAACAACGTGACGTACGGCGTGGCCGGTGATCTGCTCGGTTACTGGGGGTTCTTTCCGGCGACCGAGGGGTGGGGGCGGATCCCGGTGTGGGGATTCGCCGACGTGGTGGCTACGCGCGCCGGTGGGGTGGAGATCGGTGCGCGGGTGTTCGGCTTCCTGCCGATGGCGACACATCTTGTCGTCGAGCCGGCTCGGATCGGTGCTTCCGGCTTTGCCGACGCCGCGGCGCATCGGTCCGGGCTGCCCGGTGTGTACAACCGGTACCAGCGCACCGGGTCCGATCCGTTGTATGCGGTCAACACTGAAGCTTTACAAGCCGTGCTGTTGCCGTTGTTCGTCACCTCGTTCGTGCTCGACGACTTCCTTGCCGACAACGACGATTTCGGTGCGGCCCAGCTCGTGCTGTCCAGCGCGTCGTCGAAGACAGCAGCCGGAACCGCGCTGTGCGTGGCCAGCCGGGACGGCGATCGACCCAGCGTCGTGGGGCTGACCTCACCGGAGCATGCTGCGTTCGTGGCCAGCCTGGGCTGCTACGACCGGGTGCTGACCTATGACGACCTGACGGCCCTAGATCCGTCCACACCGACGGTGTTCGTCGACATCGCCGGAAACGCGAACGTCCGCGAGACCGTCCACCGCCGGTTCGGCCCAGCTCTGCGTTACAGCAGCACGGTCGGGATGGCCCACTGGAACGCCCCGCCGCCAACGCAGCAGCCACCAGGTCCGAAACCGACGATGTTCTTCGCACCGAGCCAGATCGACAAACGAGTGTCGGAATGGGGGCTGGCCGGCTACCAGCAGCGCCTCACCTCCGCGTGGCACACAATGCTCGCCACCGCCAAGAATTGGGTGGACGTGGTCGAGATCGAGGGCATAGACGCCCTCCAGGAGACCTACCAGCGCCTTCTCGGCGGGTTGACTCGACCGCAGGACGCCTTCGTGGCGACTCCGGATCGCACGGTCTCGTGATGGCCCACTCCCTCAGGGAATCATGCGGCCAGGTCACCATCCGGTGCGGATAGTCCTACTCCCAGGTTCAGCGCCTTTCCGATCGCACCAAGCCGGGCACGTCACCGCGACCGGTGCCTGTACGGCGAGTCTGTCGCGCAGGCGGACGACCATGCACAGCATGGACGTGTGCCGCCTTCGGTGTCGGTGTCGGTGTCGGTGGACGTGAACGCGATCCGGCCACTCGGTGGACACGAACAGGCCGAGAAGCCTGGGAACAGATCGACAAAACGACGGACACGGCGCGACATCGGCGCCGCGAGAAGACCCGAGCCGATCGAGACCGGCGGGCGCCTAGCTCATACGTCTAGGCCGGTCCACACATCCGCCTCGTGCCGAATGGGTTATCCACAGCGCGCGTTGTCCGGTTTGTCCTGGCGGGCGGGATGCGCATACCCTCCACCGCGCGCGTCGCGGGTGACGCGCCACAGGGGACCCACGGGGGCAGGCCATGGCGGTCGAGCTCGAGAATCGGCGGGTGCTCGACCAGGTCGAGCACGACGTCCGCGAGTTGGTGCGCCGGCGCGGGCTGGACCCGACCGTCGACCCGGCCGTGATCCGGGCCGTCGTCGATGAGGTGGTCTCCGAGCACGAGGAGCGGGCCGCCCGCGGGACCCTGGCCGCGATCGAAGACCCGGACGCGGTCGCCAAGCATGTCCACGACGCGGTCGCCGGCCTGGGACCGCTGCAGCGCTACCTTGACGACCCGACGATCGAGGAAATTTGGATCAACGATCGGCTAACTACTGGCTAACTCGCCGATCAGTAGCCCTAAGTTCCCCGTCCCCACGCTGATCCGGCGACCATGACAGACCCGCGAGCCGCGAGGACAGACGTGTATGCCGAGTGGTCGCGAAGCGAAGTGCATCCTGTCTTGCAGGCGTTGAACCGGCGTACGCCATCGACCGCCGGAGTGAGTCGTTCAATTTCCTAGCTGAGCGAAAGCAGCTCGAACCTGAGGCTGGTCACACTGGTCACAGTTCGTTGCCGAGCCGAATCGCCAGTGAACCGCTCCGGGCATGGCGCCGTCGCGCCGGTGCGCAGCGTGCGCGCGTGTGACAACGGCGACGTCATGCTCATTCGAGGAGTGGCTGAGGCGAGGGGTTGCCGCCGGCTGCGCGCTGGGCGAGGGCGGCCGCGGCGAAGGCGGGCGCTGCGATCGCAGACATCGAGCGGGAGCGGATGCCGAGGGTTCGCTCGACGCGCTCGGCGAGGTCGTCGTCGAAGAGCCGCACGACGATGGGGAGGCTCGGCGCGACAGCACGGGCGCTGAGGGCGGCTTGAAGGTTGACGACGTCGTCGTCTGTGACGGAGAGCAGGCAGAGCGCTCGCTCGACGTGCACCGCGGCAAGGGTCTGCGACAGGCTTGCATCTCCGGTGACGAGGGGGACGCGCAGCGCGCGGGTGGCGGGGACGAAAGTGCTGTGCTCGTTCCGCTCGATCGCGGCGACGGGCAAGCCGGCGGCGACCAACTGCTGGACGATGCGGTACCCCACGGATCCCACGCCGGCGACGACGACGTGATCGCGCAGACCACGTGGCACCTGCCCGAGCGCCCGGGCGATCCTGGAGGACACGAGTGCGTCAGTGAGGAAGGCGTAGAGGGCGCCGATCATGGCCGCCCCCACCAGCATGAGAAAGACGCCGTACAGCTTGAACCACCAGGCTGCCTCGAAGAGGTTGATGTCGCCGTACTCGGTGGTCATCGCAGTCGTGACGGTGAAGTACGCGGCGTCGATCGGTGTGAGCCCGTAGAGGCGCGTGAAGACGATCGTGCTCACGGCAACTGTGGCGATGAACAGGCCGATCAGCAGGCGGAAGCGTCCATCGCGCGCTAGGCCGCGGACGGTTGCGCGCAACTCGGCCGTCCTCGCGCGTCCGGTCGTACGGCGGGCGACAGCGCTGTCGAGCAAACCGAGGGCCGCAACGAACGCGGGGGCAGCCAGGGCAGAAGCGCTCAGCAGGCGGCAGTCGGGCAGGAGCGATTCCAGCTGCGCGGCGAGCTCGGTGTTGAACACGCGCACGACCGTCACCACCTCCGGGTTGAGCTCCCGCGCGGCGAGCGCGGCGTGGAGGTTGACAACGTCGTCGTCGCCGGTGAGGACGACCGCGGATGCGCGTTCGATCCCTGCCAGCCGCAGCGTGCTCGGCTCGCGCGGGTCACCCGTGACGAACCGAGCTTCGATGCCCGACGGTAGCGACGAGCCCGGATCAGCGATGACGCAGACCGTCGCCCCCGCGGCGCACAGCTGCTCCAGAGTCCGAAGGCCCAGGCGATCAAGCCCGCAGAGGATCACAGGCTCCTTCTCGGGGAGTCCGCCCCCGGTCGAGTCGCTGATCATCTAGGACGCCTCGAATCGCTCGGAGTGGCCGCGGCACCATCGGCAGTCCGTCCCGCGCAGGATCAGGGCCGCCCAGGTGCTCGAGCTGGCAGTGGTCCCGCAGTCCGTGTACGCGGGGACGTTCACCGATGCGACTCTTTTGGCTTACCGGAGCTCGGATCAGTAGCTGCCGTAGCCGTTGGCGCACGGAGGCAGGTCCCTCGTTGCCTTCTCGCTCGCCCGTTGGGCCGCCTCGTCCCCAGCCCGCCCCCGTGATTTGCGTACCAGCGGTACGAGCAGCCACGCACCGGCGGCAAGAAGCAGGACGAGAAAAATGGTGCTGACAACTCCCATGAGGTCCCCCTGTCAGGTGACGCAGCCCGCGAGCCCGTGTACGCCGGATCGTCCAGTTTGGCACCGTTGCGGCGCCCACCAAACGACAGCGCGCGGAATCGTTCCTGATGCGGTCGGCGCAGCCGTTGGTCTCCGGCTCGCCGGAAACTCCGGAGAGTTGCCTAGGGTTGATCCGCCCAGAGTCCGGCACCCGCCGCAGCCGCGTACCTGTTCGCTCAGACACTGCCCGCCTGGGCGATGGACAGCAGCCGGTCCATCGCGCGGCCCACGCTGAACTGCCGGGCCACTTGGGCGCGGACATCGTCGCTCAGGGGGCCGCCGTTGACGGCTCGACAGGCCATCTCGGCGAAGCCGAGTGCATCGCCTTGGTCGGCGAGATACAGCCCAGTCGGGTTGGCTCCTGCTGTCTCCGGAAGCCCGCCCGAGCGGTAGGCCACGACGGGGGTGCCTGCGGCCCGGGCCTCCAGCGAGACCATCCCGAACGGCTCGTCACTGGACGGCACCAGGACGGCGTCGACACTCGCCATGAGGGCGGCCATTGTCACGGGACTGCGCCGTCGCGAGATCAGCGAGACGCCAGCGGCCAGCAGCATCGCCCGGATCCACGGAGTGTCCGACCCGAAGCCGTCGTCCTCGTCGGTCACAAGCAGCCTCCCCGGCAACTTGCCGGCCAGACTGAGCCCGACCAGGTCAGGCAGACCTTTGCGCCAGACGAGCCGCCCCGAGTAGAGAAGGACCGGCGGGTTGCGCCTTGGCCCACGTATGGCGGCGGCGAAGGATGGTGTCCACATGCGGGTGGACCACTGACGCGCAAGCCCCGGTGAGTCCTTGAATTCGCCGGGCCAGCCAGGCCGAGCACGCCACTAGGGTCCAGGGGCCATTGACCGAGCGCAGGCTATCGACATAACTGCCCGGTCGGATCAATGTCGCCCCTCGTGGGTCCCAACGACCCGCTGGCGGCCACGGCGTCGCCACTCGGACCGCGTTGTCAGCGCTCGGGGCGGGCGAGTTGTGCATGAACAGAACGCTGCGCGGGCCTGAGAGCGCGCACAGCAGGTGGTGCGGTCGGTTGTTGGCCACGAGCAGGTCCGCTGCTATGGGCAGGTCGGCGACGGTACGCGCCTCCACCAGCTCGTAGCCGTCGTCGCAGCGGCGGCGGTGCTCCTCACCGTCAGCGGACAGGGACGCCACCGTCACGTCCAGACCTCGGCGTGCCAGCTCGGCCGCCCATCCGACCACCAACGACTCAACGCCACCCTGGCCGGGATGCACCGGCCCGAGCTGCGGCAGTGTCAGCGTGATGCGCACGGGACGTTCACCGACCTAACCGCGGCCGGCGAGCCAGCCCAGATGGGCCGCGCGAAGGCCTCGGCATCCGTAATGCACCCGCTGACGGGCAGCGGGTTCGCCCGAGTATGGGCGTCGAATCTGTCGCGGAATGGTCGAGCTCGGCCAGGTCCGGGCGGACGCTGCCGACGAGGCGGCGGCGCTCTGTCAGGAGCGCGTCGGCCTGGATCCCCAGCGGTATCGGCTCGAAGTGGTCCAGCAGAGGGCCACCGGCGACCCGGCACGTCAACGGCTCGGCCTGCCGCGACGCACCCGGAGCAGCGCCGGAATCGTTAGCGTCCACTGCCACGAACACTTCCCGTGAGTGGCGCGTCTGGATCCACCACGAGACAGCCGACGAGGCGGTCCCCAGCAGACCATGACGCTTCGACCGGCGTGACGAAGGCGAAGTCGAGGGCGCTCCGGTCGTACGCCAAACCCACGTAAACCCCGAACTTGTCGCGACAGGCCAGCTCCGAGTCGGCGTCGAGCGTCTTTTGGCCCGGCCACACACCGTCGGGCAGGTCCACCAGCGCGTAGATCTCAGCGTCGTGGGCCACCGCGCAGTCGACCTGAGTGCCGAGGGCTTCCCAGCACGAACCAACGGCTGGAGCGGCGGCCCGGCCTAGCCCTCGAGGCGAGTCGGTCAGCGGTCCGCTCGGGTCCGAGACGATGCAGACCACCTCGTGGTCGCCGATGTCCCAGGTCTCGCTGGACGGTGTCAGTACCGAGATCTCGAAGCGTGCCAGACCGTACGACAAGCCAACGAAACTCCCGAACCGCTCGGCGCATCCCTCCTGGGCGAGGATCGCCGTCCGCTCGTCACCCGGGAACTCGGCATCCTCGAGGTCGAAGCTGTCATAGACCTCGCCGGCATGCTCTTCCTGGCACGGTACGGCCGGCACGGTTTCAACTTGGGTCGCGAAGACCGAACCGCCGGGCACCTCGCTGAGGCAGTCCCCGACCCGCACATCGAAGGCTCCGACATCACCCGAGGCGGTCACCTCGCCCGTGGTCTCAGATCGCTCCGCGTCGGCTCCGCATGACGCGAGCGCCGCGACGGCGACACAGGCAACCAGAGTCACAATCCAGGCTCTTTTTCGAGCGCCCATCGCGACCACCCATTCGTCACCGCCGCTGTCCCTGCCACCGGATGACGCGGTGTCGATCGCCCGGTCCACCCTCCGGCCAGACAGGCCGCGTCGTACATCGAGCGTGGTGGTGTCGATCATCAGTCGCTCCTTTCTGACATCGAGGGCCAAAACCTGGCCGAAGCCCTTGGATTCCGGCCTCGGGTGGTTGATCCTGAGACTGCTCGCAGTAAGGCTTGTTCACAAGATGGATTGCAATATTGCATGCATAGAGCAAGGAGACTTCTCATGGAAGGACGAGCCACCGAGTCGAATCGAGACAGCCCATCGGTACGAGAGCGCCACCTGGCCGCCGAGCTGCGCAGGCTGCGGATGACCGCGCAGCTGCCGGGCAAGGACGTCGCCGCGCGCCTGGGCTGGTCAGCCTCGAAGGTGTCCAGGATCGAGACAGGCCACATCGGCATCGGCCAGGAGGACCTGGAGCGACTGCTCGACTTGTACGCGGTGCCCGATGAGCAGGCGCAGATGCTGCGCCGGCTGGCGCCCTCGGCCCGCCCGAGAGGCTGGTGGGACGCGTTCGCCGACACGCTGTCGCCGGGCTATTCGCAGTTGATCCGGCTCGAGGCCGGCTCGCGGGCCTTGCATACCTATTGCGCCCTTGTCCCCCATGCGCTGCTGCAAACGCCCCGCTTCACCAGGAACCTCATCGAGTCCAGCTGGGCGCAGCCTTCGAGCGCGGAGACTGACCGCCGGGTCCAGGTCTGCCGCCGCCGGCAAAGCGTGCTCGACGCGGAGGTTCGCCCCGAACCGCTGCAGTTTGCTGCTGTCATCGACGAGTCGGTGCTGCGACGCACGATTCGCATGCTGGACGGCAGTGCCGATCCGGATGTCGCCCTGGAACAGCTGGGTTGGTTGGTCCAGGTCGCTGACCTGCCGAACGTGACGATTCAGGTGCTGCCCTTCACCGCCGGCCTTCCGCCGGTGACGTCCGGCTCGTTCTCCATCCTCGATTCCCTGGCAACCGAGGCTCCCGACGTCGTCTACCTGGAGAACAGGACCCGCATCTCCTACATCGATGCCGAGACGGAGGTGTATCGCTACACACGTGACTTCCAGCTGCTCAGCGAGATCGCGCTGTCCCCAAGCGACTCGCTCGCCGCGATTCGGGCCGCCATGGACGCACTCGCGTGACCCGGAGTAATGGCCCGGATGGTGCGCGGCCCATCACTGGCCAGTGTGCAATCAGGCAATCCCCGCTTCTGAGCTGATGGCACGATGCACCGTGCGGCGAAAGTTGTTGCCCCCGGTCGGCCTCGGGTGTCGACGAGGGCATCGCCAGGTCGCCGGCCGAGGATGAGTTCAACGCCCGGACCGTGCTCGGCAAATTCAAGTAGCGGCGGGGCGTTACCAGGAACCGCCGCCACCGCCGCCGGAGAAGCCGCCCCCACCGCCGCCGGAGAACCCGCCTCCGCCGCCGGTCGACGAGCTCTCCGGCGCGACTTGTGAGGAGAACCCGGAGCTGAAGGTCGAGCCGTCGAAGGTCGTGCGGTTGAAGCCGCCGACGAACGCGTACGAGCTCCAGTGGCCCCCCGCCGAGGCGTCCGCGGCGACCGGCGCCGGGATGCGGCTCGAGGCGATCATCCGCTCGGCGGTCCCGAACGCGACCCCGTAGATGAGGATCCGCTTCCATACGTCGAGCGTCGCCGGCGGGTCGTCGGCGAGCCCCGGGAAGTCCCTAGTCCAGCGCGCGAACGCCTGCCAGCGGGCGGTGCGCGCGACGTGGTCGGCGTCCAGGCGCTTGAACCGGACCGCCGGCAGGGCGAGGATCCTGATCACCGAAAACAAGGTGATCACCGTGGCCGGCACCCAGCTGTCCGGCTTGGCGAGCGCGAGCAGGAGCACGAACGCGAACTCGAGCTCCGAGTCCGCGTCCGGCCGCCACCCGTCCTTCTCGGCGAGCCAGAGCAGGAGCATGAACGCGAACGCGAGCGTCGAGCCGACGGCGGTCAGCCAGCGCGCCCAGTTCAGATCGCGGTCCCAGACCACCTCCACCTCGTCCACGGCGTCGAGCTTCTCGGTCATCCGCTCCCAGCGCTCCCGCCACGCAGACGAATGCTGCGGGACCTCGTCCTTCAGCTCACTCATCGCCACCCGCTTGCCGTCGAGCAGCCGATCGAAGAAGTCGAGCACGGACCGTTCGTGGGGGGCGAGCTCGCCTTTGGGGCGGTTCGACACCAACTCGAGCGCGAGATCGAGCCTCTTATGGCCAATGGTCACCTGGGTGGTCGCGTAGTAGCCGCGGTCGACCAGGTCGAGCAGGGTCGCGAGCACCGTGTCGACGCTGTCGGCGCCTTCGGTGGCGAGCGCGTACGCGACCGCCGGGCCGGCGTCGTCGGGCGGCTCGGTCAGGTACTCGGGAACGCCGGTGTCGCGCTCGCGGGTGAGCCGCAAGAGCAGGACGACGATCAGCCACGAGATCGCCGCGAGCCCGAGGGCGAAGACCGGCGGATAATCGAAGACGAAACGCTTGAATCGATTCCAGGGGGAGTCGAAGTCCTCGTCGAGCGCCTGTTCCTCGGCGAGGATCCCGGGCATCCACTCACCGGCGCCCTCGCGTGCGGACGGATAGCTCCGCGCCGGGTCGCGCGGCATCGTCACCCGCAGCTCGACCGCGGTGCCGCTGTCGACCTGGTCGGCCTCGAGCGTCGCGGCCCCCTCGCCGCGCACGGTCTCGCCCTCGACGTCGCGCGGATGCCCCCAGACCCGATACAGCGGGTCTCCGGGGTCGAGCGCCGGGTTGGTGAAGCTCGCGGTCAGCCGGTCGAGGTCGAAGTCCCAATCAGCGCCCCAGACGGTCCAGCCGATATCGAGCACATCGTCATAGGCGATCACCGCGCCGATGACACGGTAGGAGATCGTCGTCGTGCGCCGCTCGTCGGTCGCCCGGTAGTGCCACACGATCCGGTAGGTGTTGCCGAGCTGCACGCTCCCGAACTCCGGGCCGGTCGGTGCTGCCGAGCGCGGTGTTGCCCCCCGGCCGGAGCGTCTCGCCGTCCTGGGCCACCGAGACGTCGCTGATCCGCTCGCCGTGCAGCAGCTCGACGTCTCGGTAGGAGCCCTCAAAGTGTCCCTCATAGTCGAAGGTCAACCTCTCTTCAACGAGCAGGCTGCCGTCGTTCGCCAGCCGCAGCGAGACATCGGCGTCGCTGATCTCGGCGCTGCGCGCGGACGCGGGCACGGCCAACGCAACCGTGAAGGCGACGACCGCCCAGAGCACGATCAGGGCGCGGCGCATCGCTCAGTCCCGGGGCAGAGGGGGCGACTTGCCGACAGCCCACTGGGCAGGAACGCCACGTGGCCTACCCGGGCGGCGTCGGGCTCCAGCATCCATCTGAAAGTTGACCGGCTGGGCTGCTACCGGCGCGGACCCGACAACTGGTCGGGCAACGGCAAACTGGGCCACCGCCGGGACTGAGCAGCAGAGGAGTGCGGTGACGACGAAGACCGTCCGCTTCATAGCCCATCCCCCTGCGTGCGCACGAGGCCGCGCGTTGCGACCCTACGACCCACCGGGCGTCCCCGCAGACGTTCCCAGCAGCCCGGCGCGGGTCCTCCACGACGACTGTTGGGTGACTCGTCGCCGTGGCGACACCGCCCGGTCGCGAGCACGTCACCGAGCGCTTCAGACTGTGTCGATGCGCGATGCGGACGTGGATCTCGTCCAGCCCATGCGCACAAGCGTGAGCCATGCGCAAATCAAGCGCCTTGACTGAAAGCACCCAAGAAGGCAACGGCTGAGCAGGCACCCAGATTTGCGTGAACGCCCCCAAGGGGGTGGCGCAATGAGCGAGTCGCGAGTACGCGTGACTCGCAACCTCTGGCCGGTCGTGGAGTTATTCACTTCTCGGGGCAGGCACCCTGGAGGCCGGCTCCTAGGCGTCAGCTCGTGGGGCAACGCCCCGCCGGAGTTGTCGCTCAATGGGGTCCGATCCGCGATGCGGATCGGGTCCCATTGGCTGCCCGGCCCATGGGACCCAGGCATCGCCACGTGTTCGCTGATCAAGGACGAGACGGTCGTGGTCGGTGTCTGTCATCGCATCGCATTCACGATCGCGTACATCATCCTGGCGCGGCAGTCATGGACGTCCTGCCGGGCCGAGGCGTCACGCGGATCCGCCATCAGCCGCTCGTAGGCGGCGACCAGCGCTGCACGGGCAGCCCGCACCTCGGGCGTGAAGTACTCGGGGGCGGTCCGCGCCCAGCCCGGCGAGGCGAAGACGCCAGCCCGGCCGATGTGGACTGCGGCCTGCCGCAGCGTGAGGCCGTGGTTGAGCGCGCTCGGACGATCCGGCCGGTCGCGCACCGCGTCGTCGTCCTGCCAGTGACAGACGACACAGAAGTGGTGGCCGCCCCGCTCGCTCAGGACGGGATACCCGCAGGCCAGGCACGGCGCCTCGTCGAGCTCACCTGCAGCGTGCAGCTTGGCGGATGCCGCCCGGCGGGTGGAGATCGTCGCCCACGCGTCGCCCTCCGGCGCTTCCTCGGTCATCTCGTGGGCAGTTCCACCTCTCGCGGCAGACGGACGGTTGACACACACGACACCTCAGGCTGGGCCCTCACGCGCCTGTATGCCCGATCGCTCGCCCGACCATCCTTGTGTCTAAATTCGGCGCTGGCGGGATCTTGTGGCCGATCAACCACACCATGCTTATTCCACTCGATGCGCGCAAAGGCAACCAGGGCGGCAACGGCTGAGCCGGCACCCAGGCGTATGCACACACGGGCAGCCAAAAGGGAGGTGCACGGCGAGTTCCCGCTCGAGGACCTCACGACCGGACGGTGTAGTAGCCAGCCGGCCGTGGGGGCTACGTCGCGACCCGCTGCCCAGAGCGCCAACCGGTTCACGATCGCCGACGTTGCAAGGATTACCGCCGACCAACCCATCGAGGCCAACCTTCACTGACGGAAGGTCGAGCAGACTGTTCTGTCGGCCGTCCCCTGGCAAGGTTCGGTCATGGCCACCACGAGCGGCGCCCGCCACGTATCTGTTCGACGCACCGGGCCCGGCGTCTTCACCGCAGCCAATCCGCGCGGCGGAGAGCTCGTCCTCGGCGCGGCCGAGGTCGACTTCTCCGCGATCGAACTGCTCCTGACCGCCATCGGCGCGTGCACTGCGATGGACGTCGACATCTTCACGACGAGGCGAGCGGAGCCTGAAGGGTTCGAGGTCTCGGTGGACGCGCAGAAGGTTCGCGACGAGGCCGGCAACCATCTCGAGGGCATCACCGTGACCTTCAACGTGGCGTTTCCGGCGGGCGAGGCGGGTGACCGAGCCAGGGCGGTATTCCCGGACGCGGTTCGGCGATCGCACGACCGGCTATGCACGGTCAGTCGGACCGTCGAGTTGCCCAGCCCGATCGAAACCGGGATCGGCTGAGTCGGCGGCAACGTCGCCAGCCCGCGCGGATCCGTGCGCACTTCGTCCCAATTGTTCCAAAGCTGAGACAGGGGGACTGGGGACCGATTGACTGTCGCCCGGTTGGCTCGCATCTGCGGCCGCCATCGGCACCGGCACCACGGTGCGTTGCGTGCCAGGGGGAGTGATGGGCCGACGGTGTAGTTCACGCGTTGTTGCAGTCGCTGCAACGGGCACGACATCCAACCGGGATGGCTACAGCCCACGAGTACGGAGGACATCATGCCCGTAACGGAAAGCCGAAAAACCAAGCATCTGGCGCCACGGGTGGCAGCGCTCGCACTCGTCTCCGCTTTGGGCACCGCGACCGCTGTCCCAGCGTCCGCAGCGGCGGAGGACTTCGAGTTTCTGCTACCAGCTGGTCTTGCTTGCGCCGGATTCGATGTGCTTGTACAGGGCACCGGAGACAACCGAATAATGAGGGAATTCACTGATCAAAACGGCGATGTCGTGCGAACTCTCGCGGCGGGTAAAGGCTTTGACCTGACATTCACCAACCTCAGCAACGACAACGTATTAGCGCTGCCCTCCAACGGGTCGGTCCAGCGGACGACGATCAACGGCGACGGCACCACCACGTTTGTCATCACCGGACACAACGTGCTGATCCTCTTCCCGACCGACATACCGGCAGGACCCTCGACCACGCTCTATGTGGGACGGCTTGTCTACACCGTTGACGCCAACGGAGTCTTTACTCTGCAAAGCACGGGCAGCGGCAGCCAAACAGACCTCTGCGCGCTCCTCTCATAAGCGGCGGAACAGGTCCGGCACCACCTCCAGTAACGGCTAAGCAGGCGAGGCCACACGCAGTCGCCGGGGCCAATGAGCACGGAAGCCCCCGAACAGCGTGAGGCCCAACGGGACCTGCCCCGTTTGGCGGCCGGTCATAGCTGCCTTGGCCTGAGCTACACAACCCGCGGCTGCGCCGCGGATGCGTGCCTTGCTGTCCGCCTTCTTTGGCCTCAGCGGCCCCGGCAGGACGCAGCTGCGGCTTGTGGATGCAGCCCGAGACGCCTCAGTCAAGGAACAATTCCGTGGTTATTGGGTCGTAGCGGGTGACACCGTGCCACACTGGACGAATCATCAGCGCGACGCTCGCAGGCACGTCGCCTGAACGGGGGATCTGTGGAATCCGTCAGTTTCATCGCTGTCGTCGCGGTTCTTGCTGGGCTTGTCTGGCTGGTCGTGCCACTGGTCCTTAAGGCGCGGCGGCGGGATGGCGATGAAACGGCTCGGCAGGCGAGTGAGAAGTCCAGAAGGGACTTGCCCCCGTATGGCGGCTGGATGCAGTAGTGGCTCTTGGTGACCTGGTCCGGGAGACCGAAGGTCCAACCGGCAGGGCGGTATTCAGATTGCCGAGCCGTTCGTGGAGTCGACGCCTAATGGCTGGGGGGACGATGCGACGAAGACTGACTGGGGTGGCGGTGCTCACGCTGCTGGTCGCGGCGACCGGCTGCGGCGGGAGCGACTCCTCGGGCGGGCCGTCGCCCTCGTCGACCTCGGCGTCGGAAACGGCGAGCGTCGCCCCGGCTCTTGGCGAGCAGTTCCCGGAACCGTATGACAGCCCGCTCGTCCGGGCCACCGGGCGGCGTTTGCAGGCCGAGCTTGACGGCTGGGTGGAGCGTGGGATCGTCGCCGGGCTCACCGCGGCGATCGTCACGGACAAGGGGTCGTGGGCCGGTGCCGCCGGCGTCGACGACGCTGGGATGGCGTTGACGCCGCCCACGGCGATGTCGGTGGCCAGTGTGACCAAGCCGTTCGTCGCCGCCGAGGTGATGACACTGGTTGAGGACGGGCTGGTCGACCTGGACGCGCCGATCTCCACGTATGTGTCCCACCCGCTCACCAGCGGTGGTGCGACGGTGCGAGAGGTCCTCGCGATGCGCAGCGGGATCCTCGACGTCGACGAGTCACAGACGACTGTGTTCGCGCAGGACCTCGAGCGGCATTGGGAGCCGGAGGAGACTCTGGCGCTTGTCACCGACCCGCTGTTGCCCGGCTCGCCTTTCCGCTACAGCAACGCGAGCTATTTGCTGCTCGGCCTGCTCATCGAGGGCGTCACCGGAAGGCCGCTGGCCGACGCGCTGCGCGAGGACCTGTTTGCGCCCGCGGACCTGGAGCGGATCGTGCTGCAGGACCCGGCGCCGGTGCCGGCACCGGCCGCCGTCCCGGGCTGGCCGGACACCGACGGCTGGCCGGCCCTGCCCGGCGGCCCATACCTGCCCAGCCGGTCGCTGGCCAGCGCGTGCTGGGCGGCCTGTGGCCTCGCCGCCGACGCGCTCACGATCGCCAAGGCCGGGTACCTGCTGTACGGCGGGCACATGGTCGAACCGAACTCCGTCCTCGAGATGACCGACACCGAGGACGACCGATACGGCCTGGGCACGACCGCGCTCGAAACCCTGGACCTGCCGGCCGTCGGGCACGAAGGCGAGATCGAGGGCTACCGGGCGATCCTCACCTTTGTTCCGGAGTTGACCGCATCGATCGTCGTGCTCGTGCCATACCCCTCCGACCCCGAGGCCCTCTCCGACCAACTCGCCAAAGCGCTCGGAACGCCCACCGGCTACTCCCAGCCCCCGCGACCCTCCACGAGCGAGCCGTCACCGTCCCGGTCTTAGACGGCTCGGGCCGCCAGCGACCCGACGTCACCCGCGGGATCGCCGACGGCACATCAGCGGACAGGTCCCGTCCCGGACTCTTTCTCGTCCGCGTTGATCGCGGTGTGCGTCGACGAAGGCGGGGCTGCCTTGGCGGCGAGACCGACCCCTTATTCTCTGTCCGCTTCCCGTGATGGCGCTGCTCGAACACGCGATGTTCTCGGTGGTCTGCGACCAGTCGGTCGCCGACACTGGAGCCATGTCGCCCGATCAGCGCACGGTCCCGCCCAACTTACGGGGCAGAGCCCTCGCATCATGGCGCCGAGAGACCGCGGTCCGACTGGCCACCGAGGGACACTCCTACGACGAGATCGCTCGCACGGTGGGCTACGCGAACCGTGGAACTGCCTGGCGTGCAGTCCAGCAGAGCCTGGCTGAGAGTCGGCTTGATGCGGTTGACGAACACCGGGCACTGGAGATGCTCCGATTGGACGAGCTGCAACTCAGTCTCTGGGACAAGGCGATGCAGGGTGACATTCGCGCGATCCAGCAAGCCCTGAGAATCATCGAGCAGCGCTGCCGGCTGTTACGGCTGACTGCACAGGATCTGGTGACCGATCAACCACGCGGCATACTTGTTCCGCCCGGCAGCAAAGAAAGCAACCAGGAAAGCAACGGCTCCATCCGCTATGCGTCGACGACCGTTGCCGAGACGGCTAGCACGGCGGAGCGCTAGGCCGGTCAGTCTCGGGTCACGACCTGAATAGAGCCGCCGCTACCCGATGCTCTTCCTCACCCGCTTCCGGCGGCGGCACGGTCGTGGTCGCCGGTGAACTCGTCGGCCTGAGCCTGTTCGTGGCGTTCGCGGCCTACCTGACCAGTGTGCTGCGCGTCGCGGAGGGACCGGGCGCGTGGCTGGCGCCCACCGTGCTCGCCGCCGCCGTGGTCGACACGTCGGTGAAGCTGGCCGGCGTCGGCCCCGGCTACGCCGCGCGCGACCTGCCAGACGGCTCGCTGCACACCGCGTTGCACGAGATCAACAACGTCTCGTTCATCGTCACGATGACGCCGCTCGCGTTGATGGTCGCCGCCGCGTCGCTGGTCGTGCTGCGCACCCGGGTCCTCCCGCGGGTGTTCGGCTGGTCCGGGCTGGCCGTCGCCGCCGCGCTGGTCGCGAACGGGGCCGCGCTGGGCTCCGAGACCGGGTTCGCGTTCCTGGCCTTCCTCGCCTGGACGCTGGCGCTGAGCATCAGGCTCACGCTGCGCGGCTCGGCGCCCGAACGGCAGGCCGAGGCCGCTCCTCTGGGCATCCGATCGGCCCGCACGTCACACGATCCAATCGCCGCTGAGGCGGGAAGGAGGCTCCCATGAGCCGACCGAAGACAACCATCATCGGCGGCGCCGCGATGGCCGCGGCCGCCGGGATGCTGCTGCTCACCCCCGCGGTCGCGCTCGGGCACGGCCCGCCGGTGGTGAACCAGACCGATCATGTTCGTGAACCAGACCGAGACCTCGATCGGCGTGCACCCGTGCACCGGGCAGCCGGTGCAGCTCACCGTCACCGAGAGCGGCCGCATCCATTTCGTCGGCTTCGCCGACGGCACCGTGCACTTCAACGGCACGCTGCACGCGACGTTCACCGCGGATGCGCTGCCGGCCGACGGAACCCCCGACGCGGCCGGCACCCTCACCACCCGGTTCGGCGGGAACGGGCTTCTCCTCGAGGAGGGCGGGGCAATCGGCAAAGCAGAGACCAGCTCCACCGTCAACGGTCGCGGCACCAACGCCGACGGATCCGTCTTCGAGTTCCATGCCCAAGCGCACACCGTGTTCGACTCCGCCGGCGTGCCGAAGCTCGACCTCTCCAAGGCCCGCTGCCACTAGGCGAGCCACACAGGTCCGAAACGCGCAGAGGCCGAACCAGGAGTGACGGGCGGCCACCCCAGACGAAGGGGTGGCCGCCATAAGTCGCCACGAATCAGCAGGGGACTGGCGAGCCGCATTTGGACCTGTCCCGCTGCACTAACGTCGTCTGAGTTGGCGTCAGATGACTGCGTGCGGGAGCCACGCGAGCTCCGGCGTTGGACGCGGTCCGGTGATAGCCGTCAAACGGCGTTCAGCTCCGCAGTTCGTCGACGTAGTGCGCGAACATCGGTCGACCCGCGCTTGCCCAGAACTCGGCCACCGGCGGCGGCATGTGCGCTTCCATGTCCGCGATCTGGTCGGGGGTCATCTGCTCTTGGATGAGCCCGAGGATCAGCCACGGCTTGTCCCCGGAGAATGTGCGAATCCCGTGCGCGGGCAGCTCACCCCACTCGGCGACGTTGATGCACCGGGCGGCGATCGGCAGCAGCTCGCGTTCCTCTTCGTCGAGGTGGGGGACGAGGGTGACATCGAGTGCGGCCAGCGCTTCGACTGCGTCGTCGCGGCGCGCGGCCGACGGGTCGCCGCGCCACGTCTGGACCGCGGTCTCGGCGGCGGCCAGGGCCGCCAGCACATCATGGTGCTGCGCTGCGACCCGCAGGATCAGGTCGGCGCTGTCCGGCTGCCGCTGCACCAGTTTCGGGGTGAGCAGTTCGTCCTCGCCCTCGTGGTGGGCGTGCAGCAGCCGAAGCACGTTGTCGTAGTAGCCGGCCACCTGCTCGGCCCGGTTCAGGTCGCCGTCCGGCGCGGAGCCCACCAGCCGCGGGGCGGAGCTGAGCGCCTCCCGGAACACCCGATGGAACCCGATCATGTCCGACGTATCCGCGAGCGGTAGTTCACGTGTCTCGCTCATTCGCTGTCCCCCTCATCCCCCGGGCCTTCGTCGTCGACGGCCCGGCCGCAGCGTGCGACTGGCCTCGGATCATTGCAGATGATCGGCGCCGGTGCGCAGCGGCCAAACGGCCACTGGCTGACGAGTGTCACCGGTCCGGCAGCGTTAGATGGATCCCGACCAGCTCGCGCAGTGAGACGTTCTCGGGCAGTCCCATCGTCGGGACCAGTCCCGCGCACGACACGAGATTCGGGTCGTCGAACCGAGCCCCGATGCCGTGGCAGACTCGCATCCACCGGATGCCCTTCGGCTGGCTTCGAATCGTTCCTCCGACAAGATCGATTCTGTTGCAGCAGAAGGGCATTCCGGCCCAACGACCCGCTCACCCGATCAGCGCACGTGGATTCGGGCTTATTTACCGTCGGCGAATCCGGCTGGTCGCTGACGCCGAGACTGCCGAGAGGTTCACTGGATGCCCGAGGACACGGCCCCCACGGTCGAGGAGGTGCGATACTTCGCGCTGTTCGAAGGGCTGAGTGACCCGCAGTTGCGCGGGCTTCTCGCGGATGGCGAGGTGGTCTGGTACACGCCGGGGCGGATCCTGTACGAGGGCTCGTCGCCGGCCGATCACTGGTGGGTGAATCTCGAGGGCACCGCCGATCTCGTGGCCGTCGTCGGAGGTCAGGAGGTGGTGTTCGCGCGATTCACCGATCCCGGGCAGTGGGCCGGCGGGCATAGGGCGTGGGACGACCAGGCGGTCTACCTCGGCCAGATGCGGGCAACCAGCGCCGGTCGCGTCCTGAAGATCCGTGCGTCGGTGTTGCGATCGTTGCTCGAGCGGCTTCCATTGATCTCCCATCTGACGAACGGACTGTTTCACTCGGTCCGCGCCGGCGAGGCTCAGCTGCGGCAGCGCGCCGCGGTGGTCACCCTTGGCGCGCTCTCGGCCGGGCTCGCGCACGAGATCAACAACCCTGCATCGGCCGCGTCGAGCGCGGCTGGCGCTTTGGGGCAGTCCATGGCCGAGGTGCGGGCGGCGGTGCAGCGGATGGTCGGCGGCGCCGTCTCGCCGCCGCAGTTCGCTGCGTTGACTGCGCTGCGCGATGAGATCGGTCCGAGGACGACGGCTGATCCGCTCACGGTGAGCGATCGCGAGGGCGAGCTCTCCGACTGGTTGGCCTCCAGAACGGTCGCCCGCGACTGGGTCATCGGTCCGGCGCTCGCGGCTCATGACGTCGACGTCGCCTGGTGCGAGCGGCTCGCCGGGGCGCTCGATGGGCCCGCGCTGCAGGCCGGGCTCGAGTGGGTGGCGAGCACGCTCACCGTCGATGCGCTGATCGCGGACGTACAGGAGTCGACCAGTCGGGTCTCCGCCTACGTCGCCGCGATGAAGTCCTACTCGCAGATGGACCGGGCCACCCTGCAGCGCATCGACGTCACCGAGGGGATCGACAGCACCTTGGTGGTGCTCGGCCACCAGCTGCAGAACGTCACGATCCTGCGCGACTACGGCGCGGACGTCCAGCAGATCGACGCCTTCGCCGGCGAGCTCAACCAGGTGTGGACCAACCTCGTCGACAACGCCGTCGACGCGATGGACGGGCACGGCACCCTGACGGTGACCACGCGCCCCAGCGGGGATTGTGTGCTCGTCGAGATCGCCGACACCGGCGTGGGCATGCCGCCCGAGGTCGCCGCACGCGCGTTCGACGCCTTCTTCACGACCAAACAGGCCGGGAACGGCATCGGGTTCGGGCTCGACATCGCTCGTCGCGTCGTCGTAGACAAGCACGGTGGCACCATCGCCATCGACTCGCAGCCGGGGCACACCGTGATCCGAGTTCGACTCCCGGCACATCCGCCGACCTGAGGCGGCACCAGTTTCGACCTGACACGTCGCGACCGAAGGATGCCGAGCGATGGCTCGTGACATTCGCGATCGAGTCCAAGGCGATTGACCAGGCAACGTTGGCGATGACCGGTCTCTGGCCATCGCGCCATGGCATGGCGCGCGACCGTGGCGGATCAGCTGAGCGGCCTGACCTCTCGCGGCGGCGGGACTACCTTCGTCGGCATGACGACCATGCTCGAACGGCTGAGGGACGCGACGAACAGGCACGATCCGCGCGCTGTTGCGTCCCTGTTCGCGGAGGGCTACCAGAGCGTCCAACCGCTGCACCCCAAGCGTGCCTTTGCCGGGCGCACGCAGGTGGTGGAGAACTGGGAGTCGGTGTTTGGGGGCGTTCCGGACTTCACCTCGGAACTGGTTGCCTTCTCGGTGGACGGAGAGACCGAGTGGGGTGAGTGGGACTGGCGCGGCCACCACACGGACGGGGCCCCTTTCGCGATGCGCGGGGTCACGATCCTGGTCGTCCGCGACGGCTTGGTGGCCGAGGCGCGCTTGTACATGGAGCCGGTGGAGTTTGGTGGCGGGGACATTGACGTCGCCGTCCAGGAGCTGTACAACCCGCCACCAGCTCCATCCGCTTGATTTGGCGCCGGCGAGGCCGGCTTCGTGGGGATACACGCGAGGCCATCGAGGAACGTCCCGACAGTCCAGTCGTCTGGCGGCCCTAGCGCCACCAGTGACGCGCCGCGAGTCGTGGTCATGCCGAGCCGAGGACAAACCTCCCGCGCCATCGCGGGCGGGGATGAACACGGTGCGGCCCTTTGCGGCCAGCGATTTAGGCAGCCCACGGATCCAGCGGATCGGTGACCGTCCGGAGTCGACACAAACGACTGGGAATCGACTGTCCACTTGTCAGTCGATCACTGATCCAGTTCAGAGGCCACATGTGCATCCACGCGGATCCGCCAGTCCTGCGCCGGATCAACCCGGCGATCAGAAGCTGGTTCTGCTACGCACCGCTTGGCTCGGCCGACGACGACTGGCGGCCGCTCACCGCCGCAGCACCACGGGTCAGCGTTACGCCGTGCCCGATGTTGCAGGTGACCCTGAGGCTTACGACGGTGGAGCGAGGCTTCATGATCGAGTTCCTCTCGCCCGTTCCGGAACACCATTAGTCAGACAGAGGTGGCCGACCACCCGCTCCACCGGTCCGCCGTCACCACGAGCAATGGCCCCGTGGGCGGAGCCAGCCGGTACTGCGGGTGCCTCGCTACCAGGGCCCGCAGCCCCTCGTGCTCCGGCGGCGGGTCGTCGACGACCACGGCGGCGCCGTCGACCCGCACCCACCACAGCCGAGTCCAATCATCGTCGTAGTGGTCGACCAGCAGCGAGCACCGCGGCCGGTGGCGGACGTTGGCCAACCGCTGCAGGGCCAGGGTCCGCTTGGGCTTGGCGTCGACGGCGGTGTAGACGATGTTCCCGGACAGCGCGAACACAATCGGGACGAGGCGCGGGCGCCCATCAGGTCGCACGGTCGCCAAGCGGGCCACCGGACTGGCGGCAACACGCCGCCGCAGCTCCGCCTCGTCCACCCGGCCTGTCCTACCAGAACTGATCGACTCACCGGCGTCTGATGATCCTTGCAGAGGCGACGCAGCGCAGACTCCGCCGAAGTCGACCGACGACCGAAGAACCCAGCACCCGCGCAGAAGCGATGCCACTCTGCCGCGCAGCACTCGCGGCGTGCGGGAAGGCACCTTGACTGAGCAAGGACCCCAGGCGTTCGTGACGGGTGCCGGGTGCGGCGATACCGGCATGCCGATCAGGGCGGGATGCTTCCTCACCTACGGATCGTCGCGATGGGCTGGCGCAGCACCGTTCGCATCTTCTCCGGCGCTACCCGAGATTCCTGCGAGAGGTAGATCTCGTGATGGCGGCCGACGGCGACGAGGCCGTGAGCCGTCAAGAACTCGTTGTGGAGGCGGGCCATCGTGGGAACCGCATCGCTCTCGATCCCCACATGCATGATCTGCACGCTGCGCCCTTCGTCGAACTGCTCCAGGCGCAGCGTCACCGGCGGCTCGCCGAGTCGAGAGGATGCCGCCGCCACCGCGTCATCAAGCATCGCCGAGGAGACCCAGTCAGCGGTGACGATCATCTGCCGCCACTTGAACTTCGCCCTGTTCCCGGCGATGAAGTCCGCCATGTCATCGGCCCACACAGCACCTCCAGCGGCGGCTCCACGAAGCGCGCCCCCATCCGCTGTTTGGCGATCCGCTTGATCGGATTGAGCGCGGCCTGGAGCCACCCGGTTCCTGCCACGAACGACTCGGCCTCGTGGTCGCCATCGCCCTCGATCATTACGAACTGCATCTCGGGCACGTCTATGATGACGAACTGGTCGGTGGGCGGCAGGTAGAGCCGTTTCAAATGCTCTGGATCGTCAGGGACGCTCATCAAGCCTCCCCTCAGCCATTGACCAGCGCCAGTATGCGCCGTCTCCTTGTCGCTCCTGTTCGAGCTCTCGGCAATTTCGATGCCCTGGTGGCGAGCCCTTTAGGAAGTCGATCGCAGACCGAGGTTGTTGCGGACGGGGGCATCCCATCCGAGCTGCACGAGCTCTATCTGCGCGAGTTCACCTTGGATGGCGCATGTCCGCCCATGTCGCGATGACCGCCCGGTATGCGCCACTGAAGCGCGTAAGAGTCTCCGGCATTCCGAGCGCCCCTCGGGATGCGCTGACATGTCCTTGTGCCGATGTCGCCCGCCGCGCATGTGTTGGGGCTCGGCGAGGTGCATGGATGCAGGCAGGACGCATCCTCTTCGAATCCGGACAGGTCAGTGGAGGGTGGGTGGGTAGATGAGCTGTTGGATGTGACCGTCGAGCGTCCGGTTCTCGAGCAGCTCCAGGTCGAAGTCGGCCGCATCCTGGAAGATTGGCTCCAGCCCGGTCTGCAGCAGCACGGTGTGCTCGGCATCGACCGGACCAGACTCCCGAAGCTGCTACGGGACGTGACGCCGGTCAGGGTCCTTTCCATGGGTCAGCCGAGACGATGCGGTGCAGGGCGAGGTAACCGATCAGGGCCATGAACGCGAGATCGAGCAGCGCGACCGTGACACCCTGTGCTCCGAGGCGGCGTTGGGGCGGGCAGCGTCTGCGTTCAGCATTACACGGCACGGCGCAGCTGGGCGCGCTCGGCGGCAGCGCGACGGCGCACGTCCAGGTCCGGGGCGAAGAACGGCACCATCGCGAGCAGCGACGCGACCGCGGGAACTGTGACCTGGCGCTGGGTGGCATCCGGGACCGAGGTCTGCGGCTGCCGTGTCGAAACGCCGGTGAAACATGCGTCGGCCATGCTGGGATGGTGGCGCGGCGGATCGTGCGCGTGGGGTGCGAGTTCGTCTATGTCGCGGAGGTGCCGACCCCCGCTGTTGCCCAGGTGGAGCCGGACGACAAGGGGGTCGCGCGGGTGCTCGCCGCCTCCTGGGGCACGGTCCCGGAGCTGCCGCGGACCCCGTACGTGGATCTGTACGGCAACGCCTGCCAGCGCACCGTGCTGCCGACCGGGCGGTCCACCCTGCGGTACGACGCCAAGGTGTCGGTCCCCGATGCGACCGAAGAGGTCGACCTCGAGGCCATCGAAACACCGGTCGCCGAACTTCCCGATGAGACCCTGCTGTACACACTGCCCAGCCGCTATGTGGTCCCCGACGTGCTGGCGGACGAGGCCTGGAAGCTGTTCGGCGCCGAGCAGCCCGGATACCGACGGGTGCAGGCGATCTGCGATCACGTCCACGAAAAGCTGCACTTCGCCCACGGCAGCAGCACATCCTTGACCACGGCTGCCGAGGTGCTCGAGGCCGGTGCCGGTGTGTGCCGGGACTTCGCCCACGTCGCTCTGTCATACACCAGGGCGCTGAACATCCCAGCGCGGTACGTGTTCGGCTATCTGCCGGACATGGACGTCGACCCGGTTCCGGAGCCGATGGACTTTGCCGCCTGGATGGAGGTCTTCCTCGCCAGCCGGTGGTGGACGTTCGACCCGCGCAACAACATTCCGCGCAAGGGCCGCGTGGTGATCGGCCGCGGGCGTGACGCGGCGGATGTCGCGATGGTGACGACGTACGGCGGCCCAGTGCTCGAACGGATGGACGTCTGGGCTGAGGAGATCGCTACGTGACGTACTACGGGACGCCCCGGTGAACGTCAGGGCGCGTTCCCACTTCGACGAACCGCTGGTGGACCTCGACCGCGTCGACCTGGATACAGCCGAGCACGTCACCTACGTCCTGCGACAGAGCTTCCGCTATGACTACGACGGTCCCGCGGCCGACCTGCGGCACCGGCTCGTCGTGGTGCCTCGGATGCGGCACGGCAGCCTCCGTCGGCGGGTCTCTAACGTGCGGGTGTCGGCGCCCGAGGCGGTCGTGCGCCGCCGACGCGACCGCCACGGCAATCCGGTGGTCGACGTCCGGCTCGCGCTCGTGCCGCCTTACGTGGAGTTCACCATGGCGGCGGTTCTGATCCGGTCGGGGGGTTACCAGGATGCGCAGGTCGGCTCGGACGCTTGCCGAGCGCCCGCGCACCTGCGGCCGTCGGCGCTGACGGCTCCGGACTCTGCCTTGCGCGACCTTGCCGGGTGGGGGCCGCACGAAATCACGACGCTGGTGACCGAGCTCGATCTGAGGGTGGGCGGCAGCTACCGGTTCTCGATGCAGCCACCGGACGGTGACCTGTTCCGCCTCTCCGGCCAGTTCCTCGAGATCCACCCACCGAGTCACCTCGTCTACACCTTCCGCTGGGAGGAACCGACTCCCGACGACCGGGACACGGTCGGCACGCTGTCGCTCGACGCCGCGGGTGACGCCACAGCGGTGCACCTCACGCAGGGCGAGTTCGCGACTGAGGAACGACGCGCCTTGCACCGAGACGGCTGGACGGACAGCTTCGAGAAGCTCCGTGCGGCCCTCGGACCGGGCGTAGATGGCGATCAGCCCCGATCTGTCTGACTCGTTCAAGTTCCGCCCATGCCGCGGTGAGAGCGCTCGGCATCTGCCGTTCGGCGCTCGTCATAACCGCTCCCGAGCGGCGCACTATGTGCACCTGACACCCGCACTGACCCCGGCGGTTCGGGGTACCTGTGGACGACCGGTACTGGCCGGGTTTCTGGGCGCGGGAAGCCGACGGCGATCCGCTCGCACCTGGCACATCTGCGTCGTCGGCCTGCAGGAGGTCGCACGCCCGGGGCCTCGTCATCCCGGAGCCGATAGAGGGTGATGGTATAAACGTGGTGCGCCGCCAGTCGACGACGCGCTACGAAGGAGACGGCATGCCGAAGCTAGTCATCACCCACGATGTTGCCGATGTGGACACGTGGCTGCAGGGCAAGTCCGAGCGCGCTGAGGCCATCGGTGGCATGGGCGGTGCCAACGTCGTCGATTACGTGGCGGCCGATGGGAGCAAGAAGGCCGCCGTTTCCGCCGAGACCGATGACGTCGAAGCGTTCCTGGCCGTCATCGCCTCGCCACCCCCGGAACTGCTTGCCGCGATGGAGAGGCACGGGGTCATCCCGCCCCTCACGGCATACGTCGAGAGGTAGTCGTCCGAAGACATCACGTAGCGACCTTCCTGCGTCGTTTCAGCCGAGCGGGCGCCGACGCCCTCATCGGGCAATTTGGGTGTCCGAGAAACCGCACACGCGTGGCCCGGTTGTGCCACATGCGGCGGGCTATGAGAGGAAGGGAAGACCAACCGGGCGTGACGTGTGCGCAGGAGCGCTCGGGCCGTTGGAGCACGACCATGTCTTCACGGCCGACGGAGCGTTCGGCTCGCACGATGAGAATGGCGAGGAGTCGACAGCGGGGACTTCGAGGCGGTCGATGACGACGGCGTGAGCTTCTCGTCGCATTCCGCCGAATTCGGCCACGACGGCGACCTCGTCGTCGACATCAAGGTCAACGGCGATGTGGTGACGTTCCTGGTCACGCCGCAGGGGTCATGCGTCGACGCCTGCGCGGACGCTTACGCGTGGGCCCTTCGGCGCTTGCCTCCGGGCCGTGGGAGCGCGGCGAGGTGCCCGAACGAGGGCGGCTCCAGTCTGATGGACTGAGCACGTCCCTTCGGTTTGACCGGCGCGCCGGATGTGCCGCTCTTGCGCGCAACTGCACCGGCACTAGCGAGCGCAGACGACGGTGTGGCCGAGTGGGCGCCTCTCCTTGACCGACTGCGTCAGTCGGGCAGAGTCTTCGCTTGGGGCCTGACACCGACGGGGTTGGCGCCGAACATCCGCCTCCCAGTCCATCAAGTCCTCGAAACCATGTCATCGCGCCGAAGAAGGGACAACGCCGCAGTGACCGAGACAGACGACAGGGTGGTCGGCGTGCGGTACATCGTCGACGACGTACAGGCCGCTCTCGACTGCGCGGCGTCAGGTGCCAGTCCAGCAGACGTGCGCGAACAGCGCTGAGGGTCATCGGGAACTTGTCCGAGCTGGCCCGCCGGTTCCGGAGTAGGTCGTGGGCGGTGGAGGGCTGCAACGGGGTCGGCAAGCATCTGCCGCATCGGCTGCTGGCCCTGGGCGAGACCGTACCCGGTTTCCCGGCTAGATCGTTGCCCTCCTCGATCGGTCGCCGCGATACTGCCCGCAGGGTGAGGCCGGTGGTGGGCACAGCTTGGGTGGGGCGTCCGACTCTTTGTCGGGCGGGTCGGTGCCGGGCGGGTCGGTGAGCGGCGCGACTTCGCTCACGCAGATGCAGTTGTTGGCGGTGGGCAGCGAGACCAACGTGGCCGAAGGCTATCCGCGTTTCGCGCCGACCGAGAGCCAAGCCGCGATCCTGCGCCAGCTGACCGAGCTGATGGACGAGGCGGTCCGTACGCCGTACGCCGCATTGGAGATTCGGGCGCAGGCAGCGTTCTTGCATGCGCTTGGTCAAGAGTCGGCGCCGGTGGGTAGCGGTCGCATAGTGAGCTTCTACTCGTCGACGGTTGCCACCATCGTTGCAACGGCTGCCCTAGCACGCAGAGTCAACACGGTGGGCCTGATTCACCCAGTCATCGACTGCATCCCCGCTTTGATGCGTGACCACGGCTTGCATTTGGTGCCGTTGTCAGAGCGGCTGCTTGGGTCTGGTGACCCGCTCGCTGAGCACCCTGAGGTCGAGGCTGTTTTCGTGGGCAGCCCAAACAACCCGACCGGGATGGTCTTGTCAGGTGGGCGCCTCCAGCTCTTGGCCGAGTCGTGCGCGGACCGTGGCGTGCCGTTACTCATGGATCAGTGCTTCCGCGCGTTCGATTCGCGGGCTCAGTTCGACACCTACGCCCTGTTGGACGGCACCGGCGTCGAGTACGTCATCGTCGAGGACACCGGCAAGCTGTGGCCGACGGCGGGAGTGAAGCTGGGGTTCCTGGCGTGGTCCGAGAACGCACGGCTCGACCTCGCGGAGGTCGCTGCGGACGTCCTGCTCACCGCCCCGGCGTTCTCGGTCGCGCTGGTGGAGAGGTTCTCCCTCGACATGGCGGCCGGTGGGCTGCAGCAGCTGCAGGCGCGCATCGCCGCGAATCGCGACGTGCTGACCCGAGCCCTGAAAGGTTGCGACCAGGCAGTCCCAGCGGATGGCGCATCTCGGGTCAGCGTTTCGCGCCTCCGACTTTCCCGCCCGTTGACCGGCACCCGACTGTGGGGTCAGCTGCTGCGGCTTGGGGTGCACTCCGTCCCCTGCCGTCCCTTCTACTGGTCAGATGGTCGCGCGGGTGATCGCTACCTGCGCATCGCGCTCGCGCGCGAGCCCGAGGTGGTCGAGCGAGCTGCGCGGGCAGTCCGGGTCTGTGTCGACGGAGCCGAATGACGACCCAACCCTGGCGACCGATCGGCCTGGTGCTGCTGTCCAGCACGAGCTTGCAAGTTGGCCTGGCTGTCGCGGCCACGGCGTTCGCGGAAGCGGGCCCCGCCTCGGCGGTGTGGGTCCGCAGTGTGGTCGGCGCCGCGTTGCTCGGCCTGATCATCAGGCCGCGCTTCAGCACCATTACCCGCGACCAGATGGGCCCGGTCGCCGCCTACGGGCTGGCGCTCGCGTGTATGACATTGTTCGCTTACCTTGCGATCTGGAAAGCGCCCCTGGGCGTGGTGAGCGCGATCCTGATGCTGGGGCCACTGGCGATCGCCGCCTGGGGAAACCGCACACCCGTTGACTTGGCTCTGGTCGGGATTGCGGCCGCCGGTGCGCTGACCCTGAGCCTGGCTGGAGGGCTCAACGGCAACGTCACCGCGGTCGGCTTGGTGTGCGCATTCGCGGCAGCAACCGCCTTCACGGCGTACATCATCGTCGGCAAGCGGGTGAACCAGCACGCTCAAGGTCTAGATGGGCTAGCCGTAGCCCTCATCATCGCTGCCGTCTTGCAGACACCCGCCGGCATCGCGTTCGCCCGGCCCGGCCTCGCCGAGGCCTCGGTGCTCGCCACGCTGGCCCTCGCGGGTGTCCTGGCCACGTTCATCCCGTTCAGCCTCGAGGCGATCGCGCTGCGGACGCTTCCGATGGCGACCTTCGGACTACTCCTCGCCTTCGAACCCGGCGTCGCCGCGCTGGCGGGAGTCGTCATCCGCGGAGACTCCCTGAGCATCGTCGAGGTCCTCGGCATCATTCTGATCATCGTCGCCGCGGCCGGAAGTTTGGGTCCGCGAGGGTGGATGCGCCACGTTGGCTCCTACAATTCCCGAGTCATGGCCGACCCCAAGGTGCAGGCGCTGGCACGGATCCCGCTCTTCGCGGGGCTGTCCCCGCGGGACCTTGCCGCGCTTGCCGCATTGGTCCGAGAGCGGGAGGCCGAGCCCGGTTCGGTCCTCACCGAGGAAGGCGGCGAGGGCCACGAGTTCTTCGTGATCGATGAGGGAACCGTCGCCATCAGCTCTCACGGCCGGCACCTCCGGCAGCTGGGTCAGGGTGACTACCTCGGCGAGATCGCCCTGTTGTTCGGCGGGAGGCGCACGGCCACGGCGACGGCGACTGAACCGACGAAGCTCTTCATTGTCGACAAGGACGACTTCCTGGAGCTGCTCCGGCAACAGCCGCGGATCGAGGACAAGATCCTCACCACTGTCAGCGAGCGGATGCGCTACCGCTGACCAGGCCCACCAGGTGTGTTGGCCAGAGGCGATCCTGGCATGGACTGTGGACAAGCATCCACGTGGCTTCGGGCCGCCCACGGTCTCGAAGGCGAGAAGACCGTCGAACTCGCCGCGGTACGCGGGGGCCGGCTCACCCCGGGCGCGCGGGGGAGGCCAGCGCGACCCCCCAGCCGACCAGGCCCGTCGCGGTCCGCCGCATCCGCTGCTCGACCCGGCTTGCGAAGCAGCGCCCGATGTGTGCGCAGCGGTGTGAGGGAGCCAACGCGAGCACGGCGCTGGCGGCCACTGGCGCGACGACGGGGGAGCGCCGGAACTTCCGCTCATTCGCTGATGTTCTGTCCGGTGACGGGCCGACGTGGGCGGACATCAGGTCGGGTTGTGCGCGGGGCGTTCTACCCTCGGAGTCATGGTCGGGGACCGCGCTGTTGCCATCCTGAAGACAGATGACATGGCCGAACGATTCGATGGTACTTGGCGGCGGGCTTCGAGTTGCGCGATCAGTTTCCTGGCGGCGATCCGACGTGGTGTGAGTTGGCCCGAGACGGCCTCGTCTTGCAGTTTCTGGCCGGCGAAACGCCCTGGCCTGGCACCCCGACCATGACCGGCTGTGTGTACCTCTATCCGGAAAGCGTTGTCGCCATTCATGAGGAACTCCGCGACGTAATCGATCTCGAATGGGGGATTGAGAACCGCGACTGGGGAAGACGGGAACTCGTGGTGCGGGACCCGAGCGGGTATTTCCTCACGTTCGCCGAGGACACCGACGACCAGCCGCCGTCGAGGTGAGCGAACGTCGTCGCCGTTCGCATCCGCGGACTACCCGAACCGCGGTTTGCCTGTCGAGTGAGCATCGAACGCAAATCACGATCGCGGACGCGACCGGTCCGGCGCATTGGGCGTAGGTCCTGGCCGGGATTCTCGGCGTGCAGGCTCCCCCGCAATGAGGACCGTTCACCCGGTCTGGTCGACGGCACCGAGCTCGACTACTCGGTCTGCTCTCGGTGTGCGCGGCCCGCACACCACCGCCGTTCGGCCTTCGCGCCGACTGCCCCTCTACACGCAGTCAGCCCTGTCGGTTCCGCCGAGTGAAGCCTGTGACCCAGAGCACAAGGCCGACGATCATTGCCACGATTGCCAGGAAGGTGAGCGCCAGCATGACGAAGAAGCCGGTCGGGACGGTGCCGTAATCGTGACAGGCATCACCGAACGCGCCACATGGGTTGGCTGCGAACACAGTCGCAAAGAAGCACACCACAGCCAGGAAGGCACTCACGACGGTGATGATCAGGCCTGCGATCATCATTCCGCGTGGAGATTGGCCTGGTGGCCGCCGCAGTTCGTGCTGATCGCCCATCTATTATCTCTCATCGGCGTCTCGGCCCAGACCCTTGAGTGACCCCCGAGCAAGCATCGCAACTTGGCATGGCGTTGGAATGCAGATCTGGTCGACGCCCAGCGCCGCAAACCAGACAAGAACGCCAGCCTCTGCCGCGCTGAGTGCGCTCGGTATGGGCCGATCCCGCGACGCTGTCCGATCATGAGATCGCTACGGTCGCCGCGTGATGGAAGGCGGGGACGGTGCCACGTAAAACCATCCGGCGCAGCGTCGTCCTGTGATCGTCGACGTCGCGGTGTACTTGGCGACACTGAATCTCGTGGAGGCGCTGGCGCGCAGCCCGCACCGCCTCGGGCCGGCGACGCGTTCGCCAGTGCGTGCCGGAACGCATACCCGGTCCGCCTCGCAGCCGTGGCGCCGCCAGAGCACAACGGAATCGGCGATGGCCACGTAAGCGGCCACGCTGATCGCCTCTTCTCACTGTGCTCCCAACACCAAGCATCGGGTGCTCCCCGCGGCGTGGCATGTGCCGAACGTCCCGATCCGGCTGACCATTGCTCCTGTCACCAGGCCCACGCAGGGTCGCAAAGGAGGAACGGCCGCCGCGGCGGCCGTTCCTCGTTTTCATCGCTGGCTGGGCGCTGCCCTCCGGGTCTCCCGGCTCGGGTCAGGTCAGCCAGGGGTACTTCTGCACGATCGGCAGCGACTTCCACCACCGGCCGAGCCCGAACACGTCGCCGGCTGAGAACGCGGCCAGCACGATGACGGCCAGTGCGCCGATGATGTGGTCGTCGGTGATCGGGTTGTTCTCCGGCGGCAGCACCACCGTCCACATCAGCAGGTACATCAGGGCAGCGGACGCGGCCGCGATCCGCATGAAGACTCCGAGCAGCATCGCGACGCCGATGCCGAGCAGACCGAGCATGAACAGCCAGTCCGCCCAGGCGTCCCCGGCGATGCCGTTGTAGAAGTCCTGGAACGGTCCCGTGGCGGCGAAGCCGAGGAAGCCTTCGGTCGGCGATCCGCCGTTGAGCCAGCTGTCCGCCGACTCGGTGCCGTAGCCGAGGCCGAAGGTCTTGTCGAGGAACGCCCACAGGAACGTCCAGCCGATGACCAACCGCAACGCGGACAGCGCATACATCCCGATGGCCGCTGAGCGACCCGACGGCACAGTGGCGACCGATGATGCGACGCCCTTGGTGACGCCGGTGTTCGGGTCGCTCGTGTTGCACGAACGATGACATGACTACCTCCGATGACCGTGATGCGATCCGTTTGCCGATGACTCCACCGTGCCGGACATCGTCCGCCTTGACTGCCCTCAAAAGTCCTGCGCCGCAGGGACTTTGGTCACGACCTCAAGGGTCGAGGAGCGGCCCACCGGAGATTGCGTACTGGTTCCCGGACGCCTCATCAACGCGGCGGCTGATCCGGCGAAAAGCACGGTCAGCGCGACGCCTTGAACCGAAAGCCTTGTGGTGTCGGGCACGTCGGCAGCGGACTGGAAGACCGCGGCGGACATCAGGTTCAGCTGGTAGACCGCGCCGAACACGCTGACCGCAGCAGCGAGCGCATACCCGGCCGGGACGCGGCGCCACAACAGCAGCCCGCTGAGCACGAGGCTGGGCACCAGCAGGCACAGGTCGACCGCGAAGACGGTGTGAAACCCCTCCGCCGGAACGCTGCCCGGCAGATCACCGGTGACCGCGAACCGCAGCGAGATCCACGACAACAGCCCCGCCATGATGGCGGCCACCGCAAGCAGGAAGACCGCGACGGGTCGAGCGAGCGTGGCCGGTGCCAGCCATGATCCGAGCCGCGTTGCGTCGAGTCGGCGCAGCAGCAGGCCGAGCGCCGTGGCGCTTCCGACGACGATGCCCACGTGCACCAGGAACAGGTCGTTGAACTCCGCGCCGACGACATAGAACGCGTAGGCGTAGACCAGGTACCAGAGCATCCCAAGCCACAGGACGGCGGCTCGCCCGGAGCCACGCATCGCCTGAATCATGCCCACGACCAGGAGCGGGACGGCGACGACGAGGGTGACCAGATCGCCGCCGCGCATCGCCTCGGCCGCCCACGGGACGTCGGGGTACAGGCGCGGTCTGCGACGCCGGTGAGCGCCGCCCACACCGTGAGGACGGTGACCGCGGACGTGATGACGGCGACCGGGCGCAGCCGTGACCGTGGGGCGAATTGCTTCATGGTCGACCCCCCATGGTCAGCGGCTGATGATGACGGGGCAGTCGGCCTCGCGGATCAGGGCCGCGCCGACCGAGCCGAGCAGCATGCCGAGGAACTCCCCGCGGCCGCGCGATCCGACCACGACCAGCTGTGCGCGTCGGGACGCGGACAGCAGCGCGGGGACCGGGTGGCCGTCGCGGACCTGCGTCTGCACGATGACCTCGGGGTGTTTCTCGCGCCACGGGCGCAACGCCTGTTCCACCTCGCGGCGCGCCTGCTCGGTCATGTCGTGGAAGTAGTCGGCTCCCCGCCCCGACATCCGGGCGCCGAAGTCGTCCCATGCGCGCACGGCGAGCACCGAGGTGTGGCGAATCGCCGCCTCATCGAACGCCAGGCCGACGGCGATCCGGGACGGCGCCGAGCCGTCCACTCCGACGACGACGGCGCCGGACGCGGCCGCGTCGGCGGCGCCGCGGACGACCGCGACCGGAGACGCGGCGTGCGCCGCGACATGCAGGCTCACCGAACCGAGCGCCAACGAGGCCGCGGCGGATCGTCCGCGGGATCCCACGACGACCAGTTCGGCACTTTCGCTGGCCTCCAGCAGAGCCTGGGTGGCTGATGCGACGCAGCGCTCGCTTGTCAACTTTGCCCCCGGCGCGGCCGTCCCCGCGAATTGGCACTCGGCATCGAGCAGTTGCTCGCCCGCCTTGACCATGTCTTCGAACGCAGACGCGACGTCCGAAGTGACCGGACTGGCGGCGTGCAGCAGGTGCAGGCGAGTTCCGCGCCGGGTGGCCTCGTCCGCCGCCCAGGCGAGCGCGGCCCTGCTCTGCGGCGAGCCGTCGACGCCGACGACGATTCTGCGGTCGACCATCTTGACCTCCCGAGGACGACTGTCCGACTCAGGCTGCCGGTGGGGACCTCGCACGGACAGGGCCGACGGTCCCGGAGAGCAGGGACGTCCGGCCTGTCCGCCCGGCAGCTAGCCCAGGGCGATCCGGACGTGTTGAGCGTGCGCCGTCGCCAAGCGGTAGAAAGGCTGCCGTGTCCGACTCGAACCCGGCCAGCGACACCATCCGCGTCTACCTGTTGGACGATCACGAGGTCGTCCGGCGCGGGGTGCGCGACCTGCTCGAGGCCGAGCCCGACATCACGGTGGTCGGTGAGGCCGACTCGGCGCTGGTCGCCAGCCGACGCATCCCCGCTTTGCGCCCGCATGTCGCGATCCTCGACGCCCGCCTGCCGGACGGCAGCGGCATCGAGGTCTGCCGCGAGGTCCGGTCACGGGACCCCAGCATCGCGGCCTTGATCCTGACGTCCTACGACGATGACGAGGCGTTGTTCTCGGCGATCATGGCCGGCGCATCGGGCTTCTTGCTCAAGCGGGTGCAGGGCTCGGATCTCGTCGGCGCGGTTCGGCGGGTCGCGGCTGGGGACTCGCTGCTCGACCCCGCGGTCACGGCGCGGGTGCTGGCCCGCATCCGCGAAGGAGTCCCATCGGCAGACAACGAGCTTGCCGGGCTGACCGACCAGGAACGCAAGATTCTCGGGCACGTTGCCGAAGGGCTGACCAACCGCCAGATCGGCGAAGTCATGTTCCTGTCCGAGAAGACCGTCAAGAACTACGTCTCCAGCCTGTTGGCCAAGCTCGGGTTCGAGCGGCGCACCCAGGCCGCGGTGTATGCCTCGAACCTGTTCAGGCGCCCAGCGCAGGACTAGCTGTCAGCCAGCCCGGACGCCGGGACGGACCACCGCAGCCGGGTGCCGTTCGTAGGTCGAGGATCCACGTGCAGTGACCCGCCGAACGCGGCGGCCCGCTCCGACAGGTTGAGCAAGCCGCTGCGCCGGGTCGTCGGTGGCATGCCCTGACCGTCATCGCTGACCTGCAGCACGATTTGGTCGCCGACGTCCAACCGCACATCAACGGCGGATGCGTTCGCGTGCCGGGCGACGTTGGACAGGGCCTCTCGCAGGGTGGCCAACAGGTGCGGCCGCACGATCTCCGGGACGCCGTACTCCATCGGACCGTGCCAGTGGAACGACGGCGCATACCCGAGCTGCGCCTCGGCGTCCTCGAGAACCCGGCGGACCTGCGCATGCAGGCTCTGCGGCTCGGCGCGACCACGCAGCTCGAAGATGGTGGATCGGATCGAGTCGATCGTGGCATCGATGGACTCCACCGCGAGCCGGAGCCGGTCTTGCGCCATCGGTTCCTCGACCAGGCGCATCGTCCCTTGGATCTGCAGGCCGGTCGCGAACAGCCGTTGGATGACGATGTCGTGCAGGTCGCGGGCGATCCGGTCCCGGTCCTCGAACACGATGAGTTGCTGCTGCTGCTCGCGGGCGCTGACCCGGTCCAACGCGAGCGCGGCGTGCCCGGCCAACGTGGACATCACATTGAGGTCGTCTGGTGAGGGTTGGTCCCGCTGCGCCGGTGGTTGCACCTGCGACCAGAAGGCCGAGCACGTGCTCGCCTGAGGTCATCGGGACCAGCAGCGCCGGCCCGACGGCCGGCCACCCGGCGTCCACCGCGCCCGGCCCGAACACAGCGTCCGGCTCCAGGCGTTCGCTGAGGATGATCGGCTTGAGGCTCGCCACCGCCTGGCCGGCGGCCCCGTGCTTGAGCTCCAGGCGCCCGCTCGTCAGGCCGGCAGCGGCCTCCCCTTCCACCACGGCGGCGCTGTAGTCCCCGGTGCGCTGGCGCAGCAGCACGGCGACGAAGTCGGTGTCGGTCAGCTCTCGTGCTCGCTGGGCGACCAGCCGAAGCGCGTCGGTGCGCCCGAGGTCGCCCAACACCGCATCGGTCACCTCGGCCGCTGCTTCCAGCGCGCGTTGCCGCCGTGCTGCCTGCATGTACAGCCGCGAGTTCTCGATGGCGGTGCCGGCCGCGGCGGCCAAGGCGACCACGACGTCCTCGTCGTCGTCGGTGAAGTCCGTGCCGTCGAGCTTTTCCGTCAGGTACAGGTTGCCGAACACGGTGTCTCGGGTCCGGACCGGCACACCGAGGAAGCTGCGCATCGGCGGGTGCTCGGCCGGGAAGCCATACGCCCGAGGGTCCGCGGTGATGTCATGCAGGCGCACCGGCCGCGGATCGTCGATGAGCAGGCCGAGAATGCCGTGGCCCTCGGGCGGATGCCCGAGCCGGGCGCGCAGGTCGTCGCTCACCCCCTCGGTCACGAACTGGCTCAGCCTGGTCCGGTCCGGTGAAAGCACCCCGAGAGCGCCGTACCGGGCACCCGCCAGGCGGCACGCCGCCTGAACGATCCGCGTCAGCGTGCTCGGCAGGTCGAGATCGCTGCTGACCGACACGACCGCGTCGAGCAAGGCGGACACCCGGTCGAGCGACGAGGCCGTTTCGTCCATCATCCGAGCCCTCCCAACCGACGCTGGCTCAATGTCGCACGACCTCCCCTGCTGCCGGCGGGTCGTGAGGAACAGGGTCGTGCATCACCAGCACGTCACGCACCGGCCGACGCGGCGACGCCGGACCACGCGGACCGTAGCCGAGCCGGATCACCGCCTGCGGCATCGAGATCGGGCCGGCCATGTCCCGCGTCAACCAACGCAGGGATGCCACCTCGATCGGCTGGCTGTTCAACGAGGTCGCCAGCCCGTCCGCGGTCGCGGTCAACAGCACGCGTTCCAACGCCTGCCCGGCCATCACCCAGTCCCGCACCTCATCACCGCGCGTCGAAAGGACCGCCAGCACCGGGTTCTTCTCGAAGTCACCGGCCTCGCGCCGGAACCCGATCTCCGGGGCGAACTCACGCATCACCGATGTCGGGTTCTTCGGCCTCGGCCCCAGGACCCGCGACGGCAAGCCCTCGTCTGCTTCGATTCCGACCCACCTACCGAGCTCGGCGCGGATCGCCGGGTCGAACCGGTGCGCGCTGTCGGCCTGGTGGATCAGGTGGACCAGGTCCTGCTGGGCCCATCCGGAGGTGAAGTGCAACAGGGCATGCTCGGTCGCGGCCGCGGCCACCAGCCGGGTTCGCACCTCGTCCGGGATCGGCGTGTCGTAGAACGGCACCCGGCTGGTCCGTCGCCGCGGGATGGCGTCAGACAGGATCAGATCCTCCCCGGCTGCGACGGCCGATCCGGTGATGTACACGCTGGCCAGAAGGTCGCCGTCGCCCTGGCCGTCGGTCAATGTGACGCTGACTTCCTTTCCCAAGGCGGCCAGGCTGAGCCGCAGGTTGAACAACGCAGCCCCGCAGGAGATGCACAGCTCGCGGTCGTCCGGGTCATGCGCCGGCAGCCTTCGGCGGCGGTCGAGCCGGACGTCGATCCGATCGCCCGAGAACTCGAACAACCACGGCTGGATGTTCAACACCGACGGGGCCGCGATTGCCGCCCCCACTGCGATTTCGAGCTCTGCCTGAGTCAAGTTCATCGTGATCCCGCCTCTCGTGGTCACGACGAGTCTGCGGCCGCGACCCGGCGATCGCGGGGGCCGGAAGTCACGACCTGGGGGGCCGGTCGACCCCCTCAGTCCGGGAGGAGAACGGGCCGCCGGTGCGAGCCAGCGGACACCCGTGGGGTGATATGGGCGACGGCCTGGTCGAGCACGTTGGTGACTGGTGGCTGAGTGCCGAGGACGTGGGTCTGCGGGCGCACTCGGCCGCCGTTGGATCACGACCGCGCTCTGTGTGACCGACGGACGTCAGCGAGCCGCTTCCGCTGGTCCATGACCTTGAGAGTGCGCTCACCGTCTAATTGGTCAGTAAGACGGAGTCCCAAGACCCGCTGCATCCGAGCGTTCTCGGGCAGCACCATCGCCACGAAATCTCGAATGCCATGCCGCCTTCCGTGCGACGCCAAGTGCGCGAGCAGGGGCGTCCCATCCCGTTGCCGTGTTGCGTGTTCTCCACAGCAACGTCTTCGGCTTCTGCGGCCTGGTCCACTCGTAGCCAAGCAACCCCAATAGCCCCATCGCCGAGCAACGCGACCAACGCGAACCGGTCATCGTCGGCCGGCAGGACAAGCTCCGCGCGTAGCGATCCGCGGTCCGCCGGTCCGGGGGCAAAGAAGCGCAGGAGATGCTGCGGCCGCTCACCCGGCTGTTGACGCTGCGCGCCAGCTGCTCGTCCGTTGGCTGGGCCGCACGGAGCCGCAGAACACGTCCATCGAGCGCCATGGCCTCGCAGCCCATGTCACTCGCCGACAAAGGCAGCATGGCCCGCCCAGCTTCTCCGTAGGGCTGGGTCGGTTGATCATGCCGCGATCTGGTGCGGTGTCCGACCAGAGTGTTTGTCGGCAATGACTGCTGCGAGTTCCGGACCTTCGCCGTGGTCGGCGATGACGTTGGTCCCTAACTGTTGCGGCGTGCGGTCCTTAGCGTCGAAGTGTGGCCGCACTGGACCGTCAGCACCTGGACACCGCGGAGCGACGGAGCAGGACTGGGCAACGCGCCGACTTCGTCGTGGGCGCGGTGGCCAACGTGATCGCCCTCTGGGCGGTGAACATCTGGCCGGGGCTGGCAAGTGGCGCCATTCCTGTCCGACGACATGGCCAGGCTGGCCTGATCAACACATCGTTGGTGGTCGGGATCGTCATCAGCGTGGCCGCACTTGCAATTGAGCGGGTGTGGTTCGGGGCGCTGGGCGCCTTGGCCACGACGTTGTTCAGCTCGGTCGTCGAGGTCCGGATCTGGCAGCTGTTCCCATTCGACGTGACCGAGGGTTGGGCGTTAATGATCCGGGTTCTGCTGGCGTTGGCGATCGCCGGGACGATCGTCGCGGTGGTCACGCACGTGCGCACGCTCGGTCGGGCTGGAGTCGCGAATGACGGCTGCGTCCCGGCAGCCATCTCGAGTTTCGAGGAGTCAAGAGCGGCGGTCGCATCGTGCGCCGAGGCGGTGTTTTCGTCGTAGAGCGCGCGGCCTTGAGAGAGCCGTCGAGACGCCGACGTGACGGTTCGCGACCTGAAATTGCGAGGCTTGATGGCCGGTGGCGCCCCTCCCGGAAGGTTGCTGTACCTGACCTGTCATGCCGTCTTTAGCCGTCGACACGGGTGTTACTGTCCGCCCCGGGTGAGCGGACGCACACCCGGAATACATCCAGGGGGGATGATTCATGCGAAAGATCCGTGCCGTCGCTGTTGCGGCGGCGGTTTTCCTCGGGGTCGTTGGATTGGCGGCTCCGGCATCGGCGCACGGTTCCCTGCAGCCGCAGGCCCACATCATCGGGCCGGTGATCATCACCGGGGACACCGCCAGGGTGACGGCCCTCTATAACTGCCAGGAGGGCGAGCACCTGTTCGTCTCGGCCAAGCAGGTGGGCGACCGCAGCCGTGACCCCCGCCTCCAACAGCCCGGAAGCAGCGCCGTGGTGGCCCAGACCGCCGGTGGTTGGTGGCAGAGCCATCCCACCAATTTCACCTGCAACGGGCGGTGGCAGATCGACACCTTCACCATCGGCACCTTTGAGTACGGCATCGGGCAGCTTGAGCGAGGCCAAGCTTGGCTCCAGTTCTGCCTGTCCCACGGCGAAGAGGTGTTGGAGGTGAATCTGACCCGCTGGGTCCGGGTCATCGGCTGATCCGAAGCAACCACGCAGAAGGGCCGCTCCAGCAGGAGCGGCCCTTCTGCTGTCCGGCGCCCGAACGAGCCGGGCGACACGGATGGCGCGCTAACCGCGCGGAACGAGCCAACCCCGAGACCACCCGCGGCGACAAGCGACGGCGTCACAGCCGTTAGCCGACTGGCTAGCCGATTAGCAGTTCCAACCACGTCCGCGATGAACTGGGGTTTGGGTGTCAGGCTGCGCGCTATCAGCCAACGAGCGTGTCGCGAATCGATCTGCTGGTCTGGGTCGGCCAAGACGCAGTTGTGCTTTCGAAGCGACCAGGTGATCTGTTCTTGGAGAGTTCATCACATCAAAGACTCGCCCGTTCACAGCGATGTACACGCCAGGCGGCAGGCATTGCAGGGCACCGACGGCCACGCCGACGTTGACGTAAGCGTGGGTGTCGCGCATGCGGCTGGGCTGCATGGCTCCGGTGCGGACGACGACTTTGTCGTCGATGCCTTGAAGATGTTGGGCCGTCTCGAACCGCTGAGTCGCTTCCATGCGTGATGAGCACATGGCCGGTGGTGCAGGACCGCACGCGCTCGCGAATGAGTCCTCGGTCGGTCTCGTGGATGTCCGGCTGTCCTTGGCAAAGACTGATTCCACGGAGTCCTCGAAGGTGACCGCGGCCTGCTCGAGGATCGTTGAAGCAGTCTGCGGGCCGACTTCCAGTTGTCCGGCGATCGTGCAGAGCTTGTCGATCGACCCACCGGTGCTCAGGACGTGGAGCCTCATGAGGATGTTGCGCTTGGTGCGTAGGCGATGCGTCCAATTCAGCTCTCGCCCCGAACGGGAGCTCGCCCACGGCGAAGCAGGTGCGGGCGGGCAGCGGAGCTTCCAGGTTCAGCGATCAAGCCTCAACGAGTGCACGACCACTGGCGACGGCCTCGTCCATGCGGTTGACCGTGATGCTTGTGCTGTTGATGAGGTCCGCCATCACGAGACCGCCTTCGCCGGCGGTGCCGGTTTCCTCGAACGCTCGGCGCAGCGCGTTGGAGTACTTGCGGACCTGTGTCCGAGCGTCGATGAGTTCTTTGAGAGCCATTCGTAGCGGGTCGCTGTTTCGGGTGGCGCAACCGTGAGCCTGTGAAAGCGCGCTCTCGGCCGTGTACCCGGCCACGGTCAAACCACCCAGTTCGGCCGCTGCGGCGATCGCCGCATACTCCTCGTCGCCCAGGCGCACGAGTACGGCTCGGCGCCGTCTCGGCGAACGATGAACTCGGTCCGCACCGCGTCGCTCCCGACCGCTCACGTCGACTCCGGCGACCCGTTCGGGCATGCCGCGATCACTCGAACCACGCAGGAAAGCACCCAGAGCAGGCAGTACGTGCGCCGTGCCAGCATCCGGCAACCGGACACGTTGCCGAAGTGCAGCAGCAAGGAGTAGACACGGAAGCTGGCGTCGGACAACTCAGCGCTGATGACCCAGTCGGGAACGAGCGCGAAGCGCTGGTCCCCGACGAGCAGCGAGCCGGGCTCGGCAACGTCGATCGAACTCGTAGAACGCGGGTGAGGGATCAATGGACATGGCTGCACGGCCGACGGCGTCGAGAGGTCGCGAACATGTCGCTGCCGGGCGCCCGAACCACCCTCACGACACGGACGGCGCGCTAACCGCGCGCTAGGAAACGCACAGCAACTGCACGGAAGGAGACCCACAGGGCGGACCAACCTCCACCAGGCGAAAACACAAAACTGCTGGTCAACGGCCCAAGTCGCCTCAACCGACACAACCTGGATCCGCACCAGGCTGGCTGGCAGTCAGAAGGTCAGGGGTTCGAGTCCCCTTAGCTCCACTCATTTGAACAGCGTTGATGGCGAATCGTGTTGGATCGTCCGACCGTTTTGTCCGTTTGGCGCGTTGTCGCGCTGGCAAGCCGCGGGCATTTCCTAGCCCATCGTTAGCCGGCGGACATTGCCTCAGTCCATGTGATGGTCGCTGCTGCGCACTGGTATCGGTTGGTGACGGCTCCGCCGAACGCAACGAAGCGCAACGCCACGACTTGGACGACCGACGTCTGAGTTTCGGTCAGAAGCCTGCAGGGGCGTTGCGCCCTTCTTGGGGTCGCATCCGCCGTGGCAACGGCTCTTGGGACAGGCGGCCCTTACGATGACTGGGTGGCATTCGAGCGGATCACGGTGGACCCGGAGGTCATGGGCGGCCTGCCCTGCATCCGGGGGTTACGTGTGACCGTGAGTGCCGTTGTCGGGCAGTTGGCCGCCGGGCGGGACACCGACGATGTCCTGGCTGACTACCCCTACTTGGAGCGTGAGGACGTGCTGGCTGCGTTGCGGTTTGCTGCGGCTGCGGTGTCCGAGCGCGAGTTGCCGATCACCGCGGCGTGAGGCTGCTCCTCGACGCGAACTTGTCGCCACGCGTCGCTGTCCGATTGATTGCCGAGGGCCATGACGTCGTGCATGTGGCTGACGTTGGCAAGCTGGCCGCGACCGATGCCGAGATCCTCCGGTTCGCGGCCGAAGAAGAACGCGTCGTTGTCTCGAGCGATACGGACTTCGGCACGTTGCTTGCCAGGCTGGAACTTTCGCAGCCGTCCTTCGTGCTCTTTCGACACGTGAACGAGATGACACCCGATGACCAGGCGCGATTGTTGGTCGAGGTGCTGCCACGCGTCGTGGCCGAGTTGGAGGCCGGTGCCGTGGTCACTTTGGTCCGCGGCCGCGTCCGGACCCGCAGGCTGCCATTCGATCGCCAGCCCCGCGATCGCTGACGCACAGAGGTCACGTGGACTGTTGGTTCGTCGATGACGGCCACGAGGCGGTCACGAGCCGGGTGTGTGAAACGAGCACGCTCGTGCGGGGAGTCCGCTCCCGTCGTCAGGACGCATCGAGCGCGGGCAACGACAGCAGCCGGCGCGTCGTGGTCTCCCTCAGACGTCCGCGATGCTGGTCAGCACGACTGCAACGCCCGCTCGATAGCCGGGCATTGCCGAGCGCTTGGAAGCCCGCGGTTCTGCCGACAAGTCTCGCGTCTTACCGCCCACATTGACGCGCCCGTTCGGCATCGTCAGATGCGCCGGACGGATGACAAGCATGTGTGGCTCCAGCCCTTAACCAGATCTGGCCGATGAGCGGACGTTGTGCTTCAGCGCACGATGTGGGCCCGGATCACGACACCGCTCCCGCCCTCAGAAGGGCGGAGGCCCCACAATTTCAATGGCACCCGTCTGCAGAGCGGCATCACGAATTCTGTCGAAGTCGACGGGGATGGGCTGGCTCCCTTCGGGAGCGGGTTCGCTGGCGAGCCGGTAGAACGCCTCATCGGTGCCCGGGGTCTGGATCGTCAGGAAGCGGGTCTGCGACGAGGTGACCATGAAGGCATGCGGCACACCGCGGGGGACCACCACTACCCCGCCGGTCGTCAGCTTGCGGCGCTCTCCCTCGAGGTCCAGGAGGATTTCGCCCTCGAGGATGTAGAACGTCTCATCCGAGACGGGGTGAATATGAACGGGCGTCACCTTGCCTTGCTCGCCGACGAACTCGAAGAGGAGGAATGCGCCTCCGGTCTCCTCTGAGGTGGCCAGCCAGGTGTGCAACCCGCCCCCGCAGAACCAGCGCCTCTCGCCTTCACCGCGGTCGCGGACCGTCGCAGCCAATGTCTCCATTTCAGCCGACCTCTCCATTGGTGGGACACAAGTCCCATAAAGAAACTAAGGTACCGTGAGGTGCATGTCAACGGCGTACGAGGAATCGGGCCGCAGTCGGCAGAAGCGGCGCACCCGCAACGATCTGGTCACCGCTGCCCGTGAGCTGATCTCCCAGGGCGGGTCGGTCCCGACCGTCGAGGAAGCAGCGATGGCTGCCTCGGTCTCTCGTACGACGGCGTATCGCTACTTCCGCAGCCAACGGGAACTGCTCGCCGCCGCCCACCCGGAGCTGAACCTCGCCTCGCTACTACCGTCCGACAGCGGCGATGACCCGGAAATTCGACTGCTCGTCGCCGTGCGTGCGTTCATCGAGATGGTGCTGAGTTCCGAGCCGCAACAGCGCACGATGCTTCGACTCTCGCTTGAGACCTCGACCCTGCCGAGCCAACTGCCGCTGCGAAAGGGCCGGGCGATCGGCTGGTTCGAAGATGCGCTGGCGCCAGCGAGAACGCAGCTCACCGATGCCGGAATACACCGGCTCGCAGTCGCCGTGCGCAGCGCTGTCGGCATCGAATCACTTGTCTGGCTCGTCGATGTTGCCGGACTGACCCGCGACGAAGCCGCAGAGGTCATGCTCTCGTCCGCGCAAGCCCTCGTGCGTGCAGCGCTGTCCAACCTCGACAGCGACACCTGAACGACCGGCACGACCACGGAGAGTGCTACACCAGGTGTCGCCCCGCAACGTACGGATCTGCGATCCGGGCGTTTCCGGAGGTGCGTCCTTCCGCCGCGAGGCGGGTAACGACGTCGGGGCCTGGCCGCCGACGCTTGTGGCTCGGTTACCGACAGCGGCGTGATCGAATCCAGAGCGATGGCACCGTGTCGCGTAGCGTCGGCGGGTGAGCCGCGAAGTTGAAAATCTCAACCGACGCCTGCTCCGCGCCCGAGACGCAATGGATCGCGCCTACGCCGAGCCGCTCGACGTGCGAGCGGTCGCTGCGGTGGCCCACATCTCGCCAGCCCACTTCAGCCGCTGCTTCCGCTCCGTCTTCGGCGAGACGCCCCACCGCTACTTGCAGCGGCGGCGAGTTGAGCGCTCGATGTTCCTGCTGCGTGAGACTGACCGCACCGTCACCGACGTCTGCTTCGCGGTCGGTTTCACCAGCCTTGGGACCTTCAGCCGAACCTTCCGGAGAATTGTCGGCGAATCGCCGAGCGCCTATCGCAGGGGGCACGGCCCGATCGTGGCGCCGCACTGTGTCCAGCTCGCCGCGCTACGCCCTCGTAGCAGCGTTGGGCGGCCAGAACAGCGAGCAGTTTTGGAGAAGCCGCCCCGGTGACGGGTCCTTAGGATTGGGGTCGTTTCATCAGGAACGGCGCAGGAGAACACGATGATCAGCAGGCTGAATGTCGCTTCCATCTATGTCCTCGACAAGGAGGAGGCGCTCGACTTCTACGTCAACAAGCTTGGGCTCGAGAAGGGTAATGACGTGCAGCAGGGCGACTACCGCTGGCTGACTGTGCGGGCTCCCGGCGATCAGGCGACCGAGATCTCGCTCGAGCAGCCCGGCCCGCCGCTCCATGACGAAGCGACGGCCGAGCGACTCCGCGAGCTGATCAGCAAAGGTGCCCTGGGCGGCCTCGTCTTCATCACTGATGACGCACGCGCTATGTACAACACGCTCCGCGAGCGCGGTGTCACCGATTTCACCCAGGAGCCCACCGAGCACTTCTACGGCACTGACATGGGCGTTCGGGATCCCTTCGGCAACGCCATCCGCATTCTGCAGCAGGGGACGTAGCTCTGCAGCAAACCTGCACGATTCACTCGGGCGATCGTCACGGCATGTCGCCGGAGAGGCGCAGCCCTGGCAGACAGGCGGTGGCTACGCCCACCCGCTCTGGCGCTGTCGGCACTGGGCCTCCAGATCTGACGCGATCCGCTCGCGCGCAAGAGACTGTCCGACGAACGGTGTAACTGGCCCGACACGCCGAGGTGGCTCGGCGGGAAGGCCGGTCCTGGATGACCGAGACACTGGCGGGCGTGGGCTCGCTTGAGAAGGCAGCGACGAAGGCGGTCACGCCACATGAGGTGGAGCAGGCCGCGGTCCGCGAGTTGGTGAAGGCCGCTCGCGCAAGGGGTGATCAGTTGACCGGCCCGGACGGGCTGTTGAAGTCGATCACCAAGCAGGTCATCGAATCCGCGTTGGAGGAGGAGATGACCGAGCACGTCGGCTACGACAAGCACGCGGTCGAGGGCCGCAACGGCGGCAACTCCCGCAACGGCGCCCGGTCGAAGACGGTGTTGACCGACAACGCCGGCCCGGTCGAGGTCGAGGTGCCCCGGGACCGGGACGGCACCTTCGCGCCGGTGATCGTCGCGAAGCGGCAGCGCCGGCTGTCCGATGTGGACGCGGTGGTGCTGTCGTTGTACGCCCGCGGGTTGACCACCGGGGAGATCTCCGCGCACTTCGCCGAGGTCTACGGCGCCAGCGTGTCGAAGGACACCGTGTCCCGGATCACCGACCGGGTGGTGGAAGACATGCAGACCTGGGCGTCGCGACCGCTGCAGCCGGTCTACGCCGCGGTGTTCATCGACGCGATCCGGGTCAAGGTCCGTGACGGGCAGGTCGGCAACCAGCTGTTCTACGCCGCGATCGGCGTCGACCTGGGCGGCCACCGGGACGTGCTCGGGCTGTGGGCTGGCTCGAATACCGGCGGTGAATCGTCGAAGTTTTGGCTCGCGGTGCTCACCGACCTGCGCAACCGCGGCGTGCGGGACGTGTTCTTCGTCGTCTGCGACGGGCTGAGCGGGCTACCCGACTCGGTGAACACGGTCTTCCCACTCGCGACGGTCCAGACCTGCATCATCCACTTGATCCGCGGCAGCTTCCGCTACGCCTCCAAGCGGTACTGGGAACAGCTGGCCAAGGACCTGCGGGCGATCTACACCGCACCGCATGCGAAGGCAGCCTGGGCGGCGTTCGAGGATCTCGAGGAGAAGTGGGGCGGACGCTACCCGGCGATCCCGAGACTGTGGCGCGCCGCCTGGGAGCAGTTCATCCCGTTCCTCGACTACGACATCGAGATCCGCCGCGTGCTGTCCAGCACGAACGCGATCGAGTCGTTGAATGCCCGCTACCGCAGAGCGGTCAACGCCAAGGGACACTTCCCCACCGAGCAGGCGGCGATGAAAACGCTCTACCTGGTCACTCGATCCCTGGACCCCAAGGGGTTGGGGCAGGCACGATGGATCACTCGCTGGAAGCCGGCCCTGAACGCATTCGCCATCACCTTCGCCGACCGGATGCCAGCGGCGGAGACCTTGTAGATGAACGCCGGTTACACCGTTCCTCTGACAGACCCCCAAGCAGCGCGAGAGCCGGCATTCGGCATCGGGTCTTACTGCAGGCTCTAGGACGTGGCCTGGGCATGGCTTGCGACGAATGTTGTCCACCTGTGGTTGATGCCGTGTGCCCGGAACATGCAGGCTTGTTGTTGCGGTCAGATGTGGCCGATTGACAACGGTGGAGGGAAAGCATATGAGCGAACTGACCGGTATCGCGCGATTCAAGTTCCACGAAGGCCAGGTCGAGGAGTTCAAGCGACTCTCTGCCCTCTGCATGGAGATCGTCAAAGCACAGGACACGGGCACGCTGGCCTACGAGACATACTTCAACGCCGACGAATCCGAGGCGATTGTCGTCGAGCGGTACCGCGACTCGCAGGCTCTCCTTGAACACGGCCAGCACCTCGCGCACCTGATGGAACCGATCATCGCCACGGGCACGGTCTACGGCGAACTCCTCGGCGACCCCAGTCCGGAACTCAGGGCTCGGTTCTCTGCCGACGGCCCGGTCCAGCTCTTCTCCCCGTACATGTCGCTGTAAACGGAATGGCCGGGGCATACGCCGCGATCGCTAGGTGCCGCTCAAGCGCGTATGACGATCCCGCACGCGAGTGCCGGATCCAGCGCGCGCACTGGATCGGCCGGGACTCCCGGAGGCCTGCCGGTTTCAATCGTCTCCGACCAAGCGAGGCCAACTGCAGACCCGGTGTTTCGGTGTCAACTGCTCGGCGGATGCGTCGATGCGCGCCACCGCGTCGTAGAGCACGCGGATCACGTGCAGGAGCGCTACCGGGGGTCTGCCGGCGACCTCCGGATCCCGCGCAGATCGGCGGTGGCTTGGCGTAGCTGATGTCGCAGCCGGACCAGCTCCAGCAGGACGGCACGGACCGAATCCGGCGCCGGCGGCGTGGATGCGCCCGCGCAGGCAAGGGCGGCTTCGGCGGTGTATCCGGTGGGTGTGAGCCCGGACTGCTGAGCTGCCGCGACCAAGAGTTGCGTACTCGGTCTCATCCAGGCGCAGCAGCAGGGCTCGGTTCCGGCCGCCGCGTTTGTGGCTTCGGTCGCAGCCACGTCGACGCGAACCCGCCTCGCGCCCGATCGGGGTGTCGCTCGGGGAACTGTTCATCGCGTGCCGACCCTGCTGGAGATCTGTAACCCGATACAACGTTCGCGGCGCAACGGGGGCGCCTGGCGCGCAAGCTCATGGTGGGGGAGACCATGGAGGTCTCGTTGACGACGCCGACCGGCAACCGGATGGTTGGTTGTGCCGGAAATCGGCTCCATGCATTGGCGCCGACAGTCTGTCAACCGTGAGCGTCGGCTCGGAGGTACCGCAAGACGGCGAGCACCCTGCGGTGGTCGTCGGGTGACTCGTGGATGCCCAGTTTCTGCAAGATCTGGCGCACGTGCGCTTCCAGCGTCTTCGGGCTCATCTCCAGCCTGTTGGCGATCGCCCCGTTGGATCGGCCCTCAGCGATCAGCGCCAGCACCTCACGCTCGCGAGGCGTGAGGCCGTCGAGCGGTCCGGGGTCTCGGGGGCGGCGGAGCAGTGTCGAGACGATGGTCGGATCGACGACGCATTCGCCTTCGACCACTCGCTGCAGAGCATCAACAATGACTGCGATGTTCGAGACCCGCTCCTTGAGTAGGTAGCCGACATGTTCGGGTGCATCGGTGATCAGCCGCATGGCGTACTCGGACTCCAGGTATTGGGAGAGGACGAGCACGCCGAGTTGTGGTCGAGCGCTCCTGAGCTGGCGCGCCGCCGCGATCCCTTCATCGGTGTGGGTCGGCGGCATCCTGATATCGACGATCACGGCGTCCGGGCGGGTCAGGGCGACCTCGCGCAGTAGCCCATCGGCGTCTCCAGCCGTTCCGACTACTGTGCAGCCCGACTCGGACAGCAGGCGCGCAAGTCCATCCCGGAGCAGGACCGAGTCGTCAGCGATCACGACCCTCACGACCCAACCGCCAGAGGGATCCTGGCCACCAGACGGGTGCCCCCGCCGGCCTCGTCACCGACCGACAGGTGGCCACCGAGCGCCGCCACTCGATCGGCGAGGCCCCTGAGTCCCGAGCCGGCTGGTTCAGCGCCACCTATCCCGTCGTCTTGCACAGATATCACCACCACGCCGTCCGCCAGCCAAACATCGACCGAGGCGCACTGGGCGTCGGCGTGCTTGGCGATGTTGGCCAGGCCCTCGGCACAGACGAAGTAGATCGCCGCCTCGATTGCGGGAGGCATCCGCCGTTGGGTGACCTGCAGGTCAACAGCGATGGGTGCTCGGGTTAGGAGGGCGGGCAGGGCTGCGGCGAGGCCACCCGATTCGAGCGCTGACGGCCGGATGCCCTGGACGAGCTCGTGAAGCTCGTGCTGCGCCCCGCGCACCTCAGATAGGGCTATCGCCAGATCGGGTCGGCAGCTCTCGCCGATCCCCACCTCCGCGCTGCGGATCAGGCTGGCGATTTCGGTCAGTTGCCGTTGGGGACCACGAGCAAGCTCGGCCGAAAGCGCGCGACGCTGGTCGTCGGCAGCTTCGACGACGCGTCGCCTGGAGGCGGCGAGCTCGCTGACTCTCGCCTGTGCCTGCGCCCGCATCACCGAGTTGACGACAGCGAGCCGCAGGGCTGCCGTGACACCGTCGACCAGTTTGTTGTCGTCGAGGACCGACGGGTCGTGGACCAGAACGGCGAGGGGTTGACCGGATTCCTCTATGGCGGTGACAGCTCGCGGGTCGTCCCGCAGATCGAGCGGGAGTCCGTCGTCGTCGACGTATCGGCGCTGCTCGGGCAACCAGTAGCCGAGCGTGAGTGTTGGGTCGCCGAGCGCTCGCTGAAGCTCGCCGCGCAGGCCACTGGTGTCGCCGCGGCCTCCGAGTTGTGTCACGAGGTCGGCGACCGTGGCCTCCGACCACCGCCCCCACAACAGGTCCGTTGTCAGGGCAACCGCAACGGCGCAGACGGCCAGGTTGTAGGTGAACAGGACGGCCCGGTCGGCGCCCCAGTCCAGGATCACGTTCGCGCTACTCAACGCGAGCACTCCGGCGAACGTCAGCGCCGCGGCGAGCGCGGGACCGCCGGCCTTGCGGGCTCGCCCCGACGTTCGCACGTACACATCGAGCGCGGCGACCGCGACCAGCAGGGCCAGTCCGAGCGTGATCCAGGCGTTGCCTGCAACCGCCTCGAACAGCGCGGCGACATAGGCAATGATCACCGTCGCGATGGCGACGGGCCGCCGTACTCGACCGGTCGGGTAGGAGATGTGCAGGTGAACCATCGGACCCCGGTGCAGGAACACCGCGACGGCGAGCAGGCTGCCGAGGAACCAGCAGACCGCGGCCGCGACCATGAGCAGGCCAACCCAGCTGCGCGGCCGGCGGCTCCACGCCACCGCCCCGCACGCGAGCAGCGTCACGCCGACAAGGGGGTCGCTGGCCCGGATCACCCAGTCGGGCATCGCCTCAGCCTGTCAACGCGGCGAGGGTTGCGCCGGAGAGGTCCTGTTTCGGGATGAACCCGCGCGCGCGGCTGGTCAGCATCTTGTCGCGGTACGACTCGGCATCTCGGCTCGATGTGAGCACGACGATGGGTCGGTCCCGGCGGCCGGCGGTGATCTGCTCGCAGACAGCGAAGCCGTCCATGTCGGGCAACGCGATGTCAAGCAGCACGATCTCCGGATCGAGTCGCCGAGCAGCGGCGACCGTGGCCGCCCCGTCTTCGGCTTCGCCGATGACGTCGTAGCCCTCGGATTCCAGCAGCGCACGCGCGAAGGACCGGAAGCCCGCGTGGTCGTCGGCGATCAACAACGTGGGGGCCACCGCGCCATGCTGACAGCAGACATGGGTCCGCGCGTCAGGACTGTCCCCGACGCGCGGATTCATCTCGCTGCTACTGCCTGGTCCAGGGGTGCGTACCCCAGACCACGGCGTATGGCTCGCAATCGGTGCAGCCACCGCTGTTGATCCCGCTCATGCTCAGCGTGTCGCCGGTCACCGACCAGGTCGCGGTGAGCACATCCTCATGTCCGCTCGTCTCGAGTCGATCCCGGAACGCCTTGTACTTGGCCCGGTAGCCCATCACGCCGTCAGGCTGGGTGAGCGTGACCAGGCCGTTCGCGAAGGTCAGGGTGAACACGCCGGCCTGGTCGCTGAGGTTGCTCAACCCCGCCGTGGCCCAGTCTTCCTCGGTCACCGTGGTCGTCCAGGTGCCCTCGAGACTGGATGCACTGGACGCACCACTGGACGCAGCCGGGGTCACGGTGACCAGCACCCACGGGTGTGTCGTCCAGACCGTCTTGTTGTCACACCACTCGGTCCGCATGTCGCTGAGCACGAGCTGCTTTCCGTCAAAGGACCAAGTCGCAGGAAGCACCCCACCCTCGTCGTCGGTGAGCTCGAAAGTGTCCCGGAAGGTCCGGAAGCTCCCGCCCCAGCCAAAGTCGCGCTCGCCGTCGCGGCCGCCGTAGTAAGAGAACTGCGTGATCGTGCCGTCTTTGACGGTGTTCACGAACAGGGTCTGTTCGAACTCGGTCAGCGGCTCGAGGTTCTCAGCGCCAAGATCGCCAGGCTTGCAGCCGGCTCGGATGTCGTCGGGCGTCAGGGTCATCTCGTAGGTACCGTTGGGCAGATCCTGCGACCCGGCCACGGGCGTCGCGGCGTCATCCTCAGGGCACTCGGCTGTGTCCGGCCCGGCACCCAGGGTTTCCTTGAGCACCTTGATGCGGTCGATCCACTTGCCGGTCTCTGAGTCTGTGCCGAGCTCGTCGTAGACCTGCTGCCAGGCCAGTTCCAGACTGCCAAGCTGGTCAAGTGACGCCGCAGTGAACTCCAAGCCGGCGTGGCAGAGATCGGCAACGAACTCGGAGTCTTCGGCCCGCGCGGCATCGAGTGCTGTCAGCATCGCCTGGTCGGTTGCCGAGGTGAGGGCCCGCTGCTGACTCTCAGACAGACCGTCGTAGGCCGTCCTACCGATGAACATGACAAGCGGCCGCGGCCAGGGGTTGAGGTTCGACGTCACGAAGCCGGCGGACAGCTCGTAGTGGTTGCCCCAGATGGACGAAAGCTGCTGCTCGTAGGCGTCGACACCATTGATGCTTGCACCGCTGGGCAGGCTCTTCGTCGAGGCACCCAGTACCGCGAAAGATCGCTCAGCAACCGCTGAGTCCTGCATCCCGACGACGGCGCCGGAGAAGTCGCCGGGCGTCGTGAACGCCCTCTCAACCCCCAGCACCTTCCGCATCGGTCCCGGTAGGACCCCCACCCCCATAACGTCGATCTGGCCGAGGCCGGCGAGCATCTCCTGTGGGATGCCTTCCTCGAACACCTTCGCCTGAATGTCATGGCTGTCGACGAGCATCGGCGCCAGCAGGGCTTGGAAACTGGTCACGCCGATCCGGTCGAATGCACGCGCACCGACCCACGCCATGTCGACATCGCCCTCCTGCACATCCGCGATGGTCCCCGACTCGAAATCTGGTTCACCGATGCGCCAGCCGTTCTTGAACTCGATCCGGACCGATCCCCCCGAGAGCCGGTCGACCTCCTCGGCCCAGGCAACCAGCTGGGCCTGGGGCGCACCTTCGTTTGGCTGCGCGAAGGTCAGCACGGTCGCGTCGGCGTCGGCGTTCCCTCCGGCGCGATCCGGGGCTGCACAAGCAGCGGTGCCGACGAGCAGACCCAGTAGGCCCACGGCGGCGATCCAGGATTGTTGCTTGGTTCTCTTCATCGGAAACCCCCTTGTCGATGCCACCGACGCTAGGGACGCTGCCGGGTCGCGACATCGGGGCCAAACCCCCCTCTGGCGTAAGTACATCGGGGATAGCCCTCTCCCGCCACAATGCTGGTGGACGCGACGGTGTCGCGTGGGGGTTGGGAGAAGTCATCGATGCCGATCCGGCTCGCTCTGCTCGGTGCAGGCCTGGCGCTGAGCCTGGCCGCATTCGCGATCGCCCGAACAGCGGCCGGCTTCTCCTTCACCGCAACAGCCCCCTGGGGGACGACCGCCTTGCTGGCCGCCGGCTGGTCGCTCCTGGTCGCGGCCCTGGTCGTGTCGTACGTCCGGGGGCGGTATGCGACCGCCCTCGTGGTGTACGCGGTCGCAATCATGTGGCTGCTTGCCGAGTTCGACAACCCCGCGATCTCCTCAAGCCTGCTGTTCACGACTGGGCTCGTGCTGTATGCGGCGTGCCCGGCAGTGGTGGTCCATCTCGGACTCGCATACCCGTCGGGTCGGCTCGGGGCGTGGACGAGCCGCGTCGTCGTTGCCTGCGGCTACGCAATCACGATTGTCGTGCTCGGCGCCGCGTCAGCCGCGGTCTTCGACCCGGCAGGCCAGGGATGTGTCGGATGCGCCGACAATCTGTTGCTGATTGCCGATCGACCGGATCTCTATGACCAGCTTAATTTGACTGGGGTCCGTCTCGGCGTCGTGTGGCTCACGGCCGCACTGTCAGCGATCACGTGGCGGTTCCTCCAGGCGAGCCCTGCGCGTCGACAGTCGGTGCTTCTGGTCTCCGCCGGTTCGCTCGGCTATCTGAGCGTGGTTCTCGTCTCCTACGTGGCAAGCCTCGACCGGGGTTTCCTCGGTGGCGAGGAGCGCGATGCTTGGCTGTGGCTCGCCCAGGCGGCCCTCCTGACGCTGATCGGTGCGGCGGTGATCATCGACGTCGTGCGTGGCCGAGTCGCTCACCGCGCCCTGACCCGGCTGGTCGTCGAGCTGGGTGGCACTGCCCCTGCCGGCCAACTTCGGCAGGCGATCGCCACCCGACTGGGTGATCCCGACCTGCTCGTCGCCTACCCGATCGACGGTGATCGCCGCCACGTGGACGCGCTGGCCAACGCCGTTCAGCTCCCACCGGCGGATGGCCGAGTCATGACGCGGCTGCGTTACGACGGGACCGAGGTCGCCGTCCTCGTTCATCGGCCAGGCCTGCTCGACGGCCGAGAGGCGGCGGCGAACATCGAATCGGCACTGCACCTCGCGCTGGAGAACGAACGCCTGCACGCCGAAGCGCTGGCCGAGATGGACGACCTCCGCACGTCCGGTGCGCGTATCGTCGCAGCCGGTGACGAGGAGCGTCGCCGCATCGAACGTGACCTGCACGACGGGGCGCAGCAGCGACTGGTCGGGCTGTCGCTCGCCTTGCGGCTTCTGCGCTCACGTACCACCGACGCCGGTCGGCAGCTCGACCAGGCGGAGGCTCTGTTGCAGCAGACCATCTCGGATCTGCGGCAGCTAGCTCGGGGCATCTACCCGGTGCTCCTCAAGGACTCGGGACTGGCCGCCGCGCTCGGTGCGCTCGGCGAGAGCAGGCGCCTGCACGTCGAGGCCATGCCGCGCCAGCGTTTCGACGACGTCATCGAGTCCACCGCATACCTCCTGCTTGCGCGCGCGAGCGAGACCGGGCCGACGACCATCCACGCTGCCACCCGGGACAACGAGCTGATCATCGTCGTCAGAGTTGAGGGCGTCGTGGGTGAGCACGCTTCCGTCTCCGACCGGGTCACAGCCCTCGAAGGAACACTCGACGTGACCCGCGATGCCGCGCACACCCGCATGAAGCTCTCGATCCCGATCGTGACCCCTGACGCCGATCCAGTCCTGGCCCCGTCGGGCCGACCGAACGTAGAAACGGCCGGCGGCGTCGGTCAGGTGCCAGGCGGGCAGAAGCTCTCCAGCGCGTTGGTGTCCGGATCCCTGAAAGGGACACCCGACCAGTAGGGACACACCTGAGCGGCCATAGCTGATGGCCAGCTCATCCAGGTTTGGTTCCGATTCGTGCGAACCATACGGACGACGTGGAATGACAGCAACGGGTTCCAGGACCGTCTGATTCGGTGTCAGATGACTGCCTGCGGGCGCCCACGCGTGATCCGGCGTTGGAGGCGGTCCGGTGGTAATCGGTCAAGCGGTGTTCGCTGCGCAGTTCGTCGACGTATGTCGCAAACATCGGTCAACACGCGGTTGTCGATGTCAGCCAGCTCAAGGCGGCCTTGAGGGATAAGGGCATGTCCAGGAAGCGGGCTGCGAAGATCTCGAACGCGCAAGCGTAGAAGGGCAAGTCGAAGAACGGCAAGTCCTAGTAGGCGACTACCACCAGCCTTGTCGTTTGGTCCAGCGCAGCAGCAGGCCGCTGATCGCGATCATCAGCACGAGGATCAACACGAGTTGGACCGGCTGGGTTTGGTCGTGGACGATCACGTTCATGCCGAAGATCGACGCCAGCGCGGTGATGGGCAACGTGACCGCGGCGAGCACGGCGAGCCGTTCCACGGCCACGGTCATCTTGGTGGCGACTCGGGTTTGGTACAGGTCGATGACGCCGTAGAGGAACTCCTTCTCGCCGTCGCTGAGACTGCGGATCCGGTCGAACTGATCGGCCAGGTCGTGCAGCATCGGCTTGTCCTCGACGGGGACGAAGCGCCCCAAGGTGGCCAGCCGAGCAAAGATGTCGTGACTTTGGGCCGCCATGGTGCGCACGGTCAGCAGTTCGTGGCGCACCAGGAACATTTCCTCGAGCAGTTGCTCGGGGTTGCGGAGGTCGTCGCCCATGACCCGTCGCTCGAGCGCGGCAACCTCTTCCGCGACCGTGGTGACCAGGCCGCGTTGGCGCCGGGCCACGGCCGTCACGATGGCGTAGGACAGCTCGGCGGGGGATGACGGACGGAAGCGCCCGCGCTCGATCCGGCTGAGCACCGCCAGGGTCTCCTCAAGGGCGCGCTCGATCGCGACGTCAGGGTTGAGCGGGCCATGCACCGTCACCAGGTAGCGACGACCGACGAACTGGTCGATCTCCAGCAGGTGCACGTGCCCGGCGGCACCCGGCAGCGGAGCATGCAGGATGGTGAAGATGTACTCCTGGTATGCGTGCGTCGACGGCAAGTGATTGCGCTCCTGACATGCCCGAAGCGCCATGTCATGGAAGCCAAACCGATGGGCGAGGACGCGTGCCTGCTCGTCGTCGAAAGTGGGAATGTCCACCCAGACGAAGCCGTCGTCGCGCTCGAGCAACGCGGGCAGTTCAGCGACCTGATGCACGGCTATCGCGGACTGGCTCAGGAATCGGACCTCCACCGACCATCACCTCCGTGGACCAAACTTTGTATGACCCCGCGAACGCGGGCGCGTCGGCACAGTTCTGGCACAGTGCCAACCCAGCCACGTCCTCGAGATCGATTCCGTGGACCCGATCGACAGGATTGAGTTCTCGGAGCGTAACGACCGCCGGGAGGTGCCATCGTCGGTTCATCCCCGAGCACCTGGCAGCTCACTAGCCCATCCCGACTGCAGCTGACGGCGCGTCGGATGGGCCGACCCGAAAGGGCGGTCAGGGCTACCGATGAGGGTGAGGCATCGAGTCGCGATTGCGGTACTGCTTCTGAGCCTCACCACTGTCAGCTGCAACGCTGCCAACTCCGACTCCGAAGTTGATTCACAGTTACCGCGGCGCCCCGGCAGTCGCTGTCGAGTAGCCATTGACCGCGTACAAGTGCCGTTGCGGGCGGGGATGATCAGGCATCCCCGTCGGAGGGCCGCGTTGGGGTCAAGTCCACGTCGTGGTGTATGGCGCGGTCAGCACGTGATCCGGTGGGTGCAGGTCGCACGCCCGCCGCCGGTGGTGCTCGGGGGCACCGGCAGTGCTTGTCCAGCCGTGCCGCTGTTCGGAGCGTGGGTGGTGTCGTCGTCAGTATCGCGGGCCGCACAGTTTCGCAGTCATCCACGATCGTGCGTCTTCACGCCTGACCAGCTATCAGGAACCGGGTGTGAACTCGACCAGCTCTTCGGATTCCGCGGGGCCCGCCGTGTGCTCAGCGAATATCAGGCCCACTCCGGGCGCGAAGTACTTGTTCTCGATGATCTCCGGGTCGAGCGGGTTCCAATCCTCGGTCACCACGACGTCGGTGTATTCGCCGATGCCGATCTTCTTGGTCTCGCCGACCAGCAGCACCTCAGCTGCGTCCTCTGCGTGCCCCGGGTAGTACTCCTGCCGGTAACTGTTCCCCACGGTGGGGTGTGCCTGCATGACAATGCCGGGCAGGGCGCCGTCGACTCCGTACTCCCAAGACCCCTCTTTGCTGGTCGTCCCGTCCTCCTCGTAGGCGGTTGTGTCCTCGCCGAGGTACCAGACCTTGCCGTCCTTGTCCTGGGGGTACCAGTCGTAGGTGTCCTCGGCGACCCGTCCGCCGGTGGAGACGGTGTCCCGGACGACGGTCGCGGAGATGCCCTGGATGTCACGGCGTTCGGTGGTGACGACGATCTCAGTGCGCTCGGCGTCGCCGTCGCTTGCCCCTTCGTACACCCACCTCATGCCGGGCTTGAACGGCAGGTAGGGGTTGCAGACCACGTCGACGAAATTCGGCGGATCTAGATCGGGCCGGTAGTCGCCCCCGTCACCCGGATCGACGACGGGCGTCGGCGACGAGCTCGCTCCAGTCTCGGTTCCCGCGCCGGCAGTCTCCTCGCCCGTGCCGGCCGTCGGTGCGTTGTCACCACCACAACCGGCGTTGGTCAGGGCCAGCGTGGCCGCCACGGCCACCTTCCCACCGCGCACGATCCAGGTCATCGGTGCAACCCCACGTCTTGTGATGTCGTGAACGCGAGTATGGACAGGCCAACCTGAAGCCAGGCTGATCCTGATTCAAGTGCAGCGTCAGTGGACCCGTTCCAGGGTCGAAAGGCCGCGCGATGAGTGCGCTCGGTTGGCGATCTCGCGGCCCGGTCGCCACGTCGGCCGGGGCGAACCGGAGTGGACGGACGACATGGCACGTCCCGGCAGCAACCTGCTCGCGCCGGATGGACAGGATGGGTCTCGCGGGACTGGTCGGAACGCGCTGGAGGACACGCGGGGGATTCGCTAGGAAGTGCAGTCCACCGGACGAACCGGCCCCAGGTGGTCGATCGTGGACCACCAGAAGGTGCAGGTCATCGGCTGATGCAACAGAAACGGCACCATCCGCGACGGCGTGGATCGCCCTGGCAGTCAGAAGGTCGGGGGTTCGAATCCCCTTAGCTCCACCCATTTGAACAGCGTTGATGTCGGATCGTGTTAGATCGTCCGCCCGGTTTGTCCGATTGGCAGGCATCGCGCTAACACCGCGCTAACCGATCGGTTAGCGCGCAGCACGAGCCATCCTTCAGCACGCGGCAACTTGCGCTCGCCTGCTGCCGTTTCGTGTGAACCATACGGACGCAGCGAGACGGAACGACAGCGATCGGTTCCAGCGCCATCTGAGTTGGCGTCAGAAGCTTGCTCGGCCGCTGAGTCCCAATTGAAGTTCAGATCTTGTTGACGGCATGCTGGGGCGGGCGTCAGATGGGCGCCAGCGTGTGCCCGCGAGTGGCAGCGTCACCGGATCGTGAACGCCACCTCGGACAGCGTCTGGTTTCCACCGTTCTCGATCGCCAGTACCTCGGTCTTGTACGCACCGGGCAGCAGGAACTCCGCGGGAACGGGGAACCGGGTCGTGTCCGCGGTCAGCATGACGTCGAGCACCCGTGTCGGGTTCCCCTTCGCCGGTGCGTCCGCCACGACGAGCACCTGGTAGGCCGCGACCTTGACCCGCTGCGGCGTCGTGACCGGCTCCCACGAGACAACCAGTTGATCCCGGGCTACCACGGATGCTTCGAGCGGCGTCACGATGTTCGGTGCGTCGGGCACCTTGTGCGTGAACCGGAAGACGCTCTGCAGCTGCTGACCCTCGACTGTGGTCCCGCTAAAGGTGTAGCGGCCTTGGGGGAACAGTTGCTTGAACTGCTCGAACGGAAACTCGACGAACGGCGGCTCGCTGCTCTCCGAGAACAGCTCGGTCAGGCCGAAGTTCCTGATGACGTCCTCGGCCTTGAACCGGGCCACCTCTCGACCCTGTGGGTTGGTGATAGTGACTTTCCGCCAGGGCTCGGCGTCAACGAAGATCTGCAGGCCGGCATCGCCGTCAGTGGCGTTGAACTCGATCTTCAGCCGAGCATCTCCGAAGGGCATCGCCTTCTGGGCCGTGGCTTGCGTGGCACCTGCGCCGCCACTCGATGCTTGCGCGAGTCCGATCCCGAGCAGCGGTACCAACCCCAGTGCAACGACACCAGCTACGCGGGTGCGCTTCCGTCGTTCCATGATCCGCCCCTCTCCGCCCATGATGGTCGACCAGAACGCTAAAGGGGACGGCCTGAGTACGTGCTGAACAGGGCGAAGGGCCGGTGACATCGTCCTGGCAGCCGCGAACGCAAAAGACTTGGCCGGGATTCATTGGCGCAACCGGACGGACCATCTAGAACGTGGGGCCGCCGCCCACGTCTGCCAACCGCGTGGGTGCCGTCGGTGCGATCAACGCGGTGGATCGTCAAGGTCGGGGTGAGGACTTGCTCACCGGCGCCGCCGACACCTTCCGCGTGCTGCACGACCGGTGGGCCTGGCCTTGGCGTTCAACGCGGTGTCGCGACCTCGCTCACGCATCGTCGATGCTGACGCCGTTGACCCTGCAGTGACACCTGGGTGCGCAAGCGCCCGGTCCTATGGCTCGTGTGGCGGTTCGTCGGCTGCCGACGCGCTGGATGGCTGTGGCCGGCCGAGTAGCCGTTCGATGAGCCGTGGCAGGCCCCGGTTGCCCCGATCACGACCAACGGCAGTGGAGCCAGAGACACAACCCCCTGCACCCGACGCGGCTTGTGCGTCGACCCGGGACGGCGTCAACACCGTTCGCCCTCACGCTTCGCGCTGCGGGGGGCTCCGTGTTGACCCCGCCCCTTGGCTCGACGCGCCCCCAAGGCAGCCGCCCAGGCCGAAGAACGCTCAGGAACACCCTGACGAAACCCGCCCCTTCATGAATGCCGTTCGGGGCGAAGTCGATCCGTTGCGAAGGCCGCTGGACTCGCCGCTGTTGGCTACGGAGAAGAGGCTCATCCCACCCCGAATCGCCTCACTCCCACAACGGTCCTGCAGTCAATCAGCGGCGCCTTCGGACCGCCGTGGTACAACTCTCGGCGGGGGGCCGCCGGCGATCCGAAGCCATAGGCCTATGGATCGCGGAGGTTTAGCCATGGATGCTGTCTATCAAGGTGCTCGGGACGTGCACGTCCTGCCGGCCAATCTGGCCATGCCCGGGGTGGGGGTGCTGCCGATCAATGCCTTTGTGCTGATGGCCGAGGAGCCGGTGCTCATCGACACCGGGATCGGGGTCGACGGTGAGGACTTCCTGGCCGCGGTGAGCTCGCTCATCGACCTGGAGTCTCTGAAGTGGGTGTGGCTGACCCACGACGACGCCGACCACACCGGCAGCATCCAGCGGATCATGGAGGCCGCACCGAACGCCAAGCTGGTGACGCATGCGATGGGCGCGCTGCGGATGGGTTCGTGGTGGCCGGTCCCGATGGAACGCGTGCATGCCATCCGCGTCGGCGACCAGATCCATGTCGGGGACCGGACGCTGACCGCGGTCGCGCCGCCGCTGTTCGACAACCCGCTGTCGATCGGCGTGCTGGACCAGTCCACCGGCGCCCTGTTCAGCGTGGACGCGTTCGGGGCGATCCTGCCGGAGGCGACACAGAGCGTGGCCGACCTGCCACCGGAGGCGCTGGCCGGCGGCATGGTCGGCTGGGCCACCGCCGACTCACCCTGGGCGCACATCGTGGACCGCACCAAATTCGGGCAGGTGCTCGACCGGGTCCGACAGCTCCAGCCGACCCGGATCTTCTCCTCACACCTGCCAGCCGCCGACGGAACACCGATCGAGGAGTTCCTGAAGGTGCTGGAGACGGTCCCGGACGCCGAGCCGTTCATGCCGCCGGACTCCGCGCAGTTCGGCCAGATGATCGCCGCCATGACAGCGGAGCAACAGGGCGGCCTGCCCGAGCAGCTGATTGACCGGCCGAGCGAATTGGTGTCGCCCTGACCGGACCTGGGCCAGGCACCGTTGCTGAGCGACTCGGCAACCACCAACGGCTCTGTGCCGGATCTGGTTGCCGTGACACGCCAGTTAGCCGGGCCACATGCATGGTCGAGGCACACGGTGCAGGAAGCACGATCTGCCAGCGTTCGCGAGGCATGCGGCGACCGGGCTGAGGGTACAGCCTCCGGACTCGACCAGGCTGGCGCGTCCCCGTCTCCGCCGTCAGTCGCCGTCGAGCTGGGCCAGTGACCTGAGGGCCTCGTCAACCATGTCGCGCAGCTGTCGAGGGCAGTGGGGGTTGTAGACCGGGCCAACTCCATCGCCAAGAAGCAGCTCGACCGACGCCATGCCCCGAACCGAAACGGGAACAGGGCCGCGTAACCGGTCGGACAGGGCCTCCAGCGAGGGTGCTGCCTCGACCACGTTGCCCTTGGCGACGGGCACCCGCGAGCCTCGTGTGGGCCAGCGGCGGCGGGGTTCACTCGCCTGCGCCAGAACCCTAGCGATGCTCCGCGCCAGCTGACTGCGAGTGGTGGGTCTCATCAGCAGCCTCGCGCGAAGAGCGAGAGACATATTCGCGTCGGGACACGCCCCATCGGCGAGTTGACGGTCGAGTTGCCTGCTTCTGACACGGCAGAGAACCCGGTCCGGGGCAGAGACCCGCTCGACGCGGATGTCGCCCTCTCCGGTCAGCAGCACCCACACCGCCGTCTCCCGGTGTGCGTGGGGAATGGGCCATGGCGGCCAAAACCGAGCACTGCCGCCGCGCGGCCGCCCGCATCTGACGACTCGGCAGGCCCCCGGACAATCACCGCGACTCCCTCGCACTGGAGCAATCACGAGTGCCGACCAGACTTCCCGGCCCGCCACCCATCTAATCCTGTTGTCCCGCCCAAATCGAGTCGGAGCCGGCGAACTCGCCGCCCACCTTGATGTTGACTCGGGTGTTGAGAGGTTGTTGGCGCCGGGCCTCGTCGGTGCTGGCGTCGCAGTGGCGGCTGACGATCGCATGGGTCAGGCTGTTGCGGCCAGCCGCTGCTGGCGGGCGGCGCGTTTCTGTTCGAATCGCGCGGCAGCTGAGTCGACGCCGGACATGAACATCGCGAGTTCCTCCCGGGCCGCGTCGCCGTCGGGCCCGAGGCCGGATCGGTCCCAGATGTTCCAGGCCCGGAGCACGGGTGCGAGCACCTCGTCGTGATGGATGCGCAGGTCGTAGATGCCGGCCATCGCGATCTGCACCGAGCGGCGGGTGTAGTTGGCGATGGTTGCTCCGGGCATCGCGAAGTCGCGCACGACGTCGGTGACCGCGCGCATCGTCTCCGCGGGGGCGACGTCGAAGGCGGCGTCGAGCAGGTTGCGGTAGAAGAGCATGTGCAGGTTCTCATCGGCCGCGATTCGGGCGAGCAGCCGCTCGCAGCCGGGATCGCCGGTATGCCGACCGGTGTTGCGGTGGGAGATGCGGGTGGCCAGCTCCTGGAAGGACACGTAGGCGACCGACTGCAGCATGCCGCCGTCCACCGTCGACGTGTAGCCGGTGGTCATGTGCTGCATGCGGGCACGCTCGAGCTCGACCGGGTCGACGGAGCGGGTCACGACCAGGTAGTCGCGGATCGCGATGGCGTGCCGGCCTTCCTCGGCGGTCCAGCGCCCGACCCAGGTGCCCCAGGCACCGTCGTGACCGAAGACGTCGGCGATCTCGCGGTGATAGCTGGGCAGGTTGTCCTCGGTCAGCAGGTTGAGCTCGAGGGAGTTCCTGGACACCTCGTCCATCCGCGACTGCTCCGGGTCCCAGGCCTGGCCGGCGTACGGGCCGTCGAAGTCGGAGCCCTCACCCCATGGGACGTACTCGTGCGGGAACCAGTCCTTGGCGACCCCGAGGTGGCGGTCGAGTTCGCGCTCGACCACCGGTTCGAGCTCGCGCATCAGCCGGACGTCGTGGGTGGCTGTCGCCATCGGTCCTCCAGACCTACGGTTGCGTAACTTACCCAAGCGTAGGTTATGGGCCGTTCTCGCGCACATCGAGACCGGGCGCGGATGAACGCTGGCCGCCGTCGCCGCGCCGGCTTCGACGAAACGAAGTCCCGTGCCGGCCGACGCGTCGTCGGATTGCCCGACGCCCTGTGCAAGCTCCCCGAGGAGCACCGACGACAGGTGAACCGCGAACGAGAGCGCCAGTCCCCTCTGAACGACACCGATGGGCCGTTCGCCACCACGGGCTCGACGAAGCGATCAACCCTCTTACGGACTGGGCGCACCGCAGGGTGCGGGTGACCTTCGATCCGGTCGGGAACCGGCGCGGGACCTGCTGCCGCGGCGTCTGGTCGATGGCAGACACGCCGATTGACTGCGGATACCGTCAGCACGTGGACGTGTGGATCCACCTGCTGGACGAGTTCGCGGTGGTGATCGACGGCCGGCGGTTGACCGGCTCCGCGTTCCCCCAGCGCAGTGCTGCCTCGCTGGTGAAGCTTCTGGCGCTGACCCCCGGGCGACGGCTGCATCGCGAGCAGGTGATGGACGCGCTGTGGCCCGGCGTCCCCTCCGACGACGCGGCGAACCGGCTGCACAAGGCGGCGCACTACGCCCGCCGGGGCACGGGAGTTCCCGGGTGCGTGGTGCTGAGCAACCAGTTCGTCACGTTGTTCCCGGAGGCCGACGTCGAGGTCGACACGGTGATGGTCGAGGCGGCGGCGGCCGAGCTCACGGCGCCCGAGGACGGGCTTCCTGATCCCGGTCGGGCCGGGGCGGCGCTCGCGATGTTCGGCGTCGGGCTGCTGCCGGACGACCTGTACGCGCCCTGGGCGGCGCAGCCCCGGCGGCGCCTGGAGGCGGTCCACCGGGAGCTGCTGCGGCGGGCCGGCCGCTGGCCGGAGCTGGTGCGGCTCGACCGAACGGACGAAGAGGCGCATCTCGGCGTCGCCCGCTCGATGCTGGCCCGCGGCGATCGGGCCGGTGCGTTGCAGCAGATCGGTGAGATCGAACGGATCCTCGAGGACGAGCTGGGTATCGGGCTCAGCCCGGAGGGCTTCGCCCTGCGCGTGGAGGCCCTGGACAGCCCGGTGGGTGTGCCCGCGGCGGCCGCCCCGCGGTCGACCGCCTCGCCCAGACATGCGGGCCTGGCCACACAGCGGCTGGGGTTCTGCCGCGCCGCCGACGGCGTGCGGCTCGCCTACGCGACCAGCGGGACGGGGCCGCCACTGGTCAAGGCCGCCAACTGGCTGACCCACCTGGACTATGACTGGGCCAGCCCGGTCTGGGCGCATTGGTGGCGCGAACTGTCGGCACAGCACCGACTGATCCGATACGACGAACGCGGCTGCGGGCTCTCGGAGTGGCACGTGCCGGATGCCTCCTACTCCCTCGAGGCGTGGGTAGCCGACCTCGAAGCCGTCGTGGACGCGCTCGGCCTCGCGCAGTTCGATCTGCTCGGCGTCTCGCAGGGCGGCGCTGTCGCGGTGGAATACGCCGCGCGCCACCCACAGCGCGTCCGCAAACTCGTGCTTGTACGGCGCCTTCGCGCAGGGCCGACAAGCGCGCGGGAACAGCCCAACCGCCCGTCGGCTGCACGCGCTGCAGGTCGAACTGGCCCGGGTCGGGTGGGGCCAGGACGACGCGTCCTTCCGGCAGGTGTTCACGTCGCAGTTCATGCCGGGCGGCTCGAAGGAGCTGTGGGACGACTTCAACGAGCTCCAGCGCCGCTCGACGTCGCCGCAGAACGCGGCCCGACTGCTGCAGGTGACCGGGCACATCGACATCTGCGACACCGCGCGTTCGGTGCAGGCACCCACGCTGGTGCTGCATGCCCGAAACGACCAGCGACCCCCGTTCGAGCAGGGCAGGCTGCTGGCCGAACTCATCCCCGGCGCCACGTTCGTGGCCCTGGACGGGACCAACCACATCCTGCTCGAGGACGAGCCAGCCTGGCCCATCTTCCTGGGGGAGGTGCACGCGTTCCTCGCCGCCGACTAATGCCGCGCGGCATTGCACGCATCGGCAAGACTGTGACCCTCAAGCCGAGGAACCCGAGAGCGACCGAAGTTGCATCCGGTGACCCGACTTCTCGTCGATGTCGAATTCGGCCATGGGCCCAACGCTGCCCGCGCCCGCCCAAGGCGTGTTCACACCGGGAAACCCGGAAGCGTCTCCGGCCAACCCCGTCCTCGAGCTCGCCGGCTCCGACGACTTCGTCGTCCTCGCCGACGCCGACGTACAGAAGGCTGCCGCACCGCGGTCCGCGCACGCCTCAACAACGCGGGTCAGAGCAGCGTCTGGGCAAGCGGCCGATCGCGGAGGCGCCGGTCGCCGAGAATTTCACCGCGACCTTCGTCGCGGCCACCCGGCGGCTGGGGGTGGGCGACCCGACCGATGAGGCGACGCAGGTCGGGCCGATGGCCCGCGACGGCCTCGTGGCCGGCATCCACAACCAGGTCAAGGAGACTGTGCGGCGGGCGCCAGGCTGGCTGGTGGTCCTGGCTACCCGACCGTGCAGAAGCGTGGTGGACCTGGAATGGGGCAGCGGAGCATTTTGGAGAGGGAACCGATGGCGGAGAGGCGAAGGCTGGACACCCGGACCACGGCTCTTTGGACAGTGGGCATCCTTGCAGGGATCTTGCTCATCTTTTTCGTGCTCGTCCTAGGTCCGTGGTTGCTCACTCAGCAACCGCAGCGGAACCTCACTGCCGAGCAGGAACTGAAGGCCAAGAACGACGTCCGGACCACACTGGTGCAGGCCCTCGCTGGGCTGGCAGTGGCAGGTGGCCTCGTCATTACTTATCGCACCTATCGGCAAAACCGTCTCGAGCAGGACCGCACTTATGACCGAGAGCTCTACGCCAAGGCCGTCGAGCAGCTCGGTCACGATCATGCCCCGGTCCGCCTCGGAGCCCTGTACTCCCTGGACTCCCTCGCCCAGGGCCAACCGCACCGTCGGCAGGCCATTGTTGATGTGTTCTGCGCCTACCTGCGCATGCCCTACACGCTCCCCGCCCGGTCCGACATCCCTACCGAGGTCGAGCGCGTCCAGCAAGCGCACGATTCGGCCCAGGAACTGCAAGTGCGTCAGACCGTCCAACGCCTACTCGCCGCCCACCTCATCCGACCCGATGACATTTCGGCAGAGAGCGCAGCTACGCCCGTCCTCTCCGGACGAGAACTTCTGGCCCCGGATCAGCCTTGACCTCACCGGCGCCACCCTCGTGCAGCTTGACCTCACAAAGGCTTCTGTTGTGCAGGCGTCATTTGCCGGGGCGACCTTTGCCGGCGACGCCTCGTTCGCTTACGCGACCTTCACTGGCAACGCGTCGTTCGGCGGGGCGACCTTCACCGGCCGCGCCGAGTTCGGCGGGGCGAGCTTCACCGGCAACACCTTGTTCGTTGGGGCGACATTTTCCGGCGACGCCGCGTTTATCAGCGCTACTTTCACCTACCTCTCGTTCGCCGGGGCGACCTTCGAAGGCAGCGCCTGGTTCGGCTACGCGACCTTCTCCGGTGACGCCGGGTTCAACGGCGTGACCATTGAGGGCGACGCCTCGTTCGACGGGGCAACCTTCATCTTTGACGCCGGGTTCTTCGAGGCGAGCTTCGCACGCAACGCCTCGTTCGGCGAGGCGAAATTCGGCCGCAGCGTCTGGTTCAACAAGGCGGCCTTCACCCTGGCGCGGTTCGGCGGGGCGACCTTCGCCGGCGATGCCCAGTTCGACGAGACGACCTTCACCGACCACGCCGAGTTCGACCGGGCGAGCGTGCTGCATCTCGACGACCCAGGACTCAACGAAGTGCGCACTTGGCCGGACGGATTCATCGTCCGCGCGGATCCTGTCGACCCGACACACGGTGAGGTCGTGAGGGTGTAGCACGGTTGCCACGCCGACTTGCTGATCCACAAGTCGCGTGAGGAACTAAGCGGCATTGGCGACCGCCTAGCGATCCTTGGTCGCTAGGACTCATGTGTTTGTCTTGAGTTTCAGGCGGCGTTAACGAGGCTTGCGCTGTCGACGTAGGCGTGGAGGTGTCGGTCGACGGTGGTCAGCGCGCGTCGCAGCTCTGGGGCCGCGGGTGGCCTATCAGCGGCCAGGAGTGGGCGCAGCACCCGGTCGTGAACCTTGGTGTAGAAGATCGCGACCCGCTGGCCGTCGGCGGTGAGCTGGTAGGTGTTCGTGCCGGGCTGTCGTTCGATCAGTCCGTTGAGGCGTAGCCGGGCCAGGTTGTACCTCATTGAATCGCCCGGGTGGCTACAGGGTCGGTTCAGCCGCGAGCGGCTGCTCGGCGGCGGTGTTGTGGTGACGGTAGAACTCGGCTTCGACTGGGCTTCCCTCGTAGCGTGGAGACATCGCCGCTGAGGAGGGAGGCTATGCCTGAGACACGCAGGAGGTAAGACTCCTGAGTTCCCGGAGGGCGCGGTGCGGATCGTGTCTGGAGACCGGAAAGCCGATTGCGCAGGTCGCTCGGGAGCTCGGGTAAACGAGGGCACGCTCGGGAACTGGGTGAACCGGGACCGGCTCGCGCGCGAGGTCGGCGATCAGGCCTCTGTCAGAGTCCGAGCGCGCGGAGCTGACTCGGTTGCGTCGGGAGAACGCCGAGCTGGTGCTGGAGCGCGATGTGCTCAGGCGTTCCACCGCCCTCTGGGTGAAGGAAGCGATGTGACAGAGCAGTCCCGGATGCGGTCGCCGGGTCGCCGTCACCTCCGTGAGGGCGGCCTCAGGGTGCGGTCGCCAGGGGTTCCACGGCGGCGGGCGTCGTGGGGTGAGTGTCCTCGACATTGTCGTACGTCCCTTCCGGGCGCTCCTGGGACCCGCGAAGCAGTCCGACTTCCATGTAGTGGTGCAAGGGGTCGCCCATGAAGAAGTCGACACCACGAGCCCGCAGCATTGCCCTGGGCACATGTCGGACTGCGAACGCGAGTGCCTTGGTCGCAGCCGGGGCGTCGGCCGCGAGACCTTCGATCGCGGCGCTGATGTAGCCGTCTTCCGCGGCACGACCCGCACATGACCGCCTCCTGCCCAGGTGGTCCCTTTTCAGCCTGGGCGGCTGGTGGGACGCTCTTGTGATGGTGGTGCTCGAACCCGTGAGGGTGGCCGCTGTGCAGGCAACCCCAGTAATTCTCGACGCGGAGGCAAGCGTTGAGAAGGCCATCGCGTTGACGAAGGAGGCGGCCGCGAAGGGGGCTCGTCTGGTTGTCTTCCCGGAGTGCTTCGTGTCCTTCTACCCGATGTCGCGGCTGACCCGGTCGGACTCGGATCCAAGACAGACCGGCTCTTCGAGCGGATGTGGCGGAGCGCCGTTGATGTCCGCGGGCCGCTGGCGGAGCGTTTGGCGAGTGTGTGCCGCGAGTTCGATGTTCATCTGGCGATTGGCGTCAATGAGCGTGAGGACGACAGGCCCGGCAGCCTGTACAACACGATGCTTCTCTTCGGGCCAAGCGGCCTATTGCTGCGGCACCGCAAGGTGATGCCAACGCATCACGAGCGCTTGTTCCACGCAATAGGAGCTGGGGACGACCTGGGCGTGGTCGCGACGCCCGTGGGACGGCTCGGCGGACTGACATGCTGGGAAAACTTCATGCCGCTGGCGCGATATGCGGTCTACCGGCAGGGACCGCAGATCTGGCTGGCTCCGACGATGGACGACAGCGCGGTATGGCCTGCCCTGATGCAGACCATCGCCTTCGAATCCGGCACCTGGGTGGTTTCGGTGTGCGGCCTCAGTCGCCGTAGCGACCACCCCGTTGAGGTGGAAACCGTGCCCACGGACGGAGACGAGTTCGTCACCAGGGGCGGCACGATGATCGTCGCGCCCGACGGCACGGTGGTCGCCGAGCCTGTTTACGGACACGAGGAAACCTTGATCGCCGACTGTGATCTCAGCGCGGGACTGCGAGCGAAATACGCCTTCGACTCGGTCGGCCACTACAGCCGCGAGGAGCGGCTTCTTCGAGTACTAGGAGCCGACAGCTCCCCCGCCGCGGGAGGGCCGGCGTCAGGTGGGCCGCCAGAGGCACCTTCGCGCCAAGACTGACCGGCGAAGGCTACGCCGCCTCTTGCGCTCGAGTTGCATCGGCAGAAACCCGGAGTCGTCGTCGAACGCCGTGGTGATTGCGCGCGGTAACGTCTTCCAATGAACGACCAGGTGGGCCTGCTATGCGTTGCGGGCGGGACTACTTGCCACCCGCGGCGACGCCCTGTCGGCCGCAGAGCGCGGAACTGGACGCAGTTCTCGATCGCGCGGTCCCTGCACATCAGAGTCGTTTCGCTCGCACGAGGCGGACGCTGCTAGTCCTGGCGTGCAAGTCACCTACGGCCGCCTCATGGACGACCTGAACTCCATGAGCCCGACGACACTGATGACGCACGTCTGACCCTCAGGCGTGCATAGGCGATGCTCCTACTGTCAAGCAGCATGCTCTCGAGGTAGCAGGTCGAAGACTTCGCGGGCGACGTAGCGCTTGAGGCATCGCATGATCTCGGGCTTGGTTCGCCCTTCTTTGGTGCGTCGTTCGACGTAGTCGCGAGTGAGTGGGTCGTGGCCCATCCGGACGAGCACGATGCGCCACAGCGCGGCGTTGGCTTGTCGGTCGCCGCCCCGGTTGAGCCGGTGCCGGGTGACCTTGCCGCTGCTGGCCGGGATCGGGTTCGCTCCGCACAGCGCGGCGAAGGAGCTTTGCTCCGAGCGCAGCCGGTCCGGGTTGTCACCGGCAGCGATCAGCAGCGCGGCGGCGGTGTCGGCCCCGATGCCGGGACGGGCGATCAGCTCTGGTGCCACCGTCGGTGACCAGCGACACGCAGGCGTGGCTTGAGTCGGGCGAGCTGGGCGTCGAGGGTTTGCGATGCGCAGCGCGGTCTCGCGCAGCGCCAGCTTCATCAGCGACATCAGGTCCTCCCCGTCACCGGGCCGCAGCCCGGCGCAGGTCGCCACGAGCTGTCTGCGTGGTGGTGCCGCGCAGCCGTTGCCGCAGCTCCTCGGGCGCGGTCAGCACCAGGTTGTGCAGCTGGTTCGGTGGCCTGGGTGCGGGCCTTGTGCGCACTGCGAATCACCAGCCGCAGCGCGCGGATTGCCTCGACCTGACCGGTCGCCGGCCTTCGGAGTGCCGACCGCCGTCCGGGCCAGCGCGGCGCGGGCCGCGGCGATCGCGTCGACGGTGTCGGTCTTGCCGTGCCGGCGACGCACCTGCCGGTTCGGCCGGTCCACCTCGACCACGTGCACCTGCTCGCGGGCCAGGTGTCGGGCCAGGCCGGCGCCGTAGCTGCCGGTGCCCTCGACCCCAACCCGGTCGAGCAGCCCGAGGTCGCGCATCCAGCGCTCAGCAGACGCCGGTAGCCGTCCGGCGTCGTCGGGAACGCCGTGGTCCCCAACACCGCGCCGAGGTGATCAACCACCGCAGCGACGTGGGTGTCGAGGTGGGTGTCCACGCCGCCGGTGACAACACCGGACGCGGATGCGATCGTGGTCATGCCATCCCTTTCAGTCGGATTGAACGGGAAGGCGCGCACGAGCCGGAGGGTCGGACAAGACAGGGACGGGGCCTCTCGCACAGGCTCCTACTAGTGAAGCGTGTCATTAATAGGTTGACGCTTCTGGTTGGGCCAGAATTGGGTCATGGCGAATCGTCCGGCGGCGGCCTTGGTGTTGCGTGATGGTGATCGAGAGGAACTGGCCCGGTTGACGAGGTCGTCTTCGGCGCGGGCGGGGCTGGCGCAGCGGGCGCGGATCGTGTTGCTGGCCGCGGACGGGGAGTCGAACACGGCGATCGCGGCGAAGGTCGGGACGTCGCGGCCGACGGTGATCGACTGGCGGAACCGGTATGCCAGCCACGGCATCGCCGGGTTGGACGATGACCCGCGCTCCGGCCGGCCGAGGTCGGTCGATCACGGTGCGGTGGTCGCTGCCACGCTCGCGCCCCCGCCGAGGAGGTACGGGGTGACGCACTGGTCGTCTCGGCTGCTGGCCACCCACCTGGGGATCGGGAACGCCACCGTGGCCCGGGCGTGGCGGGAGTACGGGGTGCAGCCGTGGCGGGTGGAGACGTTCAAGTTCTCCACCGACCCGGAACTGGTCGCCAAGGTGGTCGACGTGGTCGGGCTGTACCTTGCCCCGCCGGAGAACGCGATCGTGCTGTGCGTGGATGAGAAGTCCCAGATCCAGGCGCTGGACCGGACCGCGCCGATGCTGCCGATGCGGCCCGGGTTGCCGGCCCGGCGAACCCATGACTACAAGCGGCACGGCACCTCCACCTTGTTCGCGGCGCTGGAGGTCGCCACCGGCACGGTCACCGCGGCGTGCAAGCCGCGGCACCGCCACCAGGAGTTCCTGGCGTTCCTCAAGCAGATCGCCCGCGCCTACCCCGACGACGGTACCGGCACCGAGCTGCACCTGATCATGGACAACTACGCAGCGCACAAGCGGATCGAGGTCCGCAGCTGGCTGGCGGCCAACCCACGGATCATCGTGCACTTCACCCCGACCTCCGGCTCCTGGCTGAACCTGGTCGAGGTCTGGTTCGGGATCATCGAACGCCAGGCCATCCACCGCGGCAGCTTCGGCTCGGTTAAAGACCTCAACGCCAAGATCCGCGCCTTCATCGACGGCTGGAACGACCGCTGCCACCCCTTCGTCTGGACCAAGACCGCCGACCAGATCCTAAAGAAGGCGAACCGTCAGACCACTTCGAACACGGCGCACTAGTGTCGTGAGTCAATAATACTCTGTCAGTGGTTTAGACTCAACTTATGCCGAGTCCTGTCGTCGTATGCGTTGCGTGTTGTCTGATGATGAGCGTGCGCAGTTGCGTGTCGTGGGCGCGGCGGCCGAGGAGCGCGAGGCGTTGGCGACGCGGTCGCGGATCGTGCTCGCCTGCGGCCGACGGTTCGGGCGAACACCGCAGATCGCTGCACGGCTCGAGCGTCACGCGCAGCCATCGTCGCGCAAGTGGCGTGGCGCGGTTCGCCGAGCACCGTCTGGACGGGACTGTTCGACGAGCCGCGACCGGGCCGACCGCGGACGGTCTTCGATGCGCAGGTCGAGGCGGTGATCACTCGAGACGTTGGAGACGACGCCGAAGCACGCGACGCACTCGTCGACCCGGTCTCTCGCCGTCCGAGCTGGGGATGTCGCCAGTCCGCGGTGTCGCGGATCTGGCGGCGTTCGGGCTGCAGCCGCACCGGCACGAGTCTCTGGAAGCTGTCGCAAGGATCCGCCGTTCATCGACAAGGTCCTCGACGTCGTCGGGCTCTACCTCAATCCACCCGAGCGCGCCTTCGTGCTCTGCGTGGACGAGAAGACCCAATCCAGGCACTGAATCGCACCGCGCCGATCTTCCCGATGATGCCCGGCACCCCCGCCGCGCCAGCCACGACTACCTCCGCCACGCACCTCCAGCCTCTACGCCGCCCTCGACCTCACCTCCGGCCAGTCATCCGCTCACTCCACTCCCGCCACCGCGCCATCGAGTTCACCAAGTTCCTGCCACCATCGACACCGAGTCCCCGACTGACCTCGCCGTTCCACCTCGTGCTCGACAACGCCTCCACACACAAGACCCCGACATCAAACGCTCGCTGGCACGCGCACCCTCGCTTCGTCCTCCACTTCACCCCGACCAGCACGCTCCTCGCTCAACCTCGTCGAGCGCTGGTTCGCCGAGCTCACCACCAAGAAGCTGCAGCGCTCCACGCACCGCTCGTCCGCGCACCTCAACACCGACATCCGCGCCTGGATCACGACCTGGAACGACACCCCAGGCCCTACATCTGGACCAAGACCGCCGACCACATCCTCCACAACACATCCCCACATACTACATACCATCCATACACTCACGACGTACTAGGTCACTTCCGCCAGCTGGTGAGTGCCAAGTCGGTCTCCCGCCCGGCGACGGATCGCCTACAAGGCAACCGGAGCGCCAGCCACTACTTCGGGTCAACCGGACGGGACACCGGCCTCAATCCAACATCCCTGCCACACTCGCATACGGGATTACGACCTGTCGGAGTGGGCGAATCGTCGGGACGTTGTTGGGGGCTGTACCTGCTGGCCGCCTTGGTCACGAAGATGGTCGAAGCCCGCGGCGTTTCACGGTGCAGCTGCTCGGCTGAGTGCTGGTGTCGGCACCATGGGCTGTCGACGTTCCGACGGGTCTTCCCTTACGGACATCGGTGACCACTCGGGCGAGCGCAACGAATTCCTGCAACACAGGAATCCGTCCGCGAGTGCCGGTGACCAGCGGCTGGCATTGAGCATGCCGAGCGCTCGAAGGCACGGTCCTGCCGAGATCCGCAGCCTGTCGGTACGGTCAAGGATGGGTGCCGTCGGGGCGTCCGGATGGCGGCCGGGTGCTGCTTTGTCGGCATCTCCTTCGGCGTCTACCTCCGCTGGCGGGCCAGGCTCCGCGGCATCGTTCGGGTAGCCCAGCCCTCGAGGATGTGCGCAACCTGGCGGCAAGGCCGGGGCGGCGTTTGGGATGCGGCACCGCGGCCGGCTGCAGGGTGGTGCCGTTGGGCCGACCGCCCCTGGCAGCCCGTCGAGCTCGATCGAGATGTGGCCGGTCACATTTTGTTCGGCGGCACGATGACGGGGATGCCGCCGCGGTCGTGAAGTTGTTGTGCGATCTCGCTGGACGAGCCCGCCGCGGCCTCGTCACCGCTGAGGAACTCGTCGAGGGCGGCCATGTCGGGGGCTCCCAGGCCACCGCTGGTGGTCCACACGATCTGCTCGCCGTCCCGGTCGACCTCATAGGACAGGAATGGGCAGCAGGCGGCCTCGCGCCGAACGAGGTCGAGCACCCACTCGCGCACGCCTGGGCGTGCGGCGAACCGGAACGTGGTCGCGGTGTCGCTGGACTCGCGGCCTAGGAGCGCGTGGTCGAACAGGCGCCGGTACTCGGTGAGACGCGCGGCGAGGGTGTCCTCGGCGCCGGTCATGTCGCAGGCGACCGGGGCATCGGAGTGCGCGGCGATGGACAGCAGCTTGGTCATGGAAGGACCGTAGACTCTGGACCATGGTCCAGAGTCAAGCGACGGGCGTGGAGGTGCTGACATGACCGAGCGACGCATGCGTATCGGGGAGTTCGCGGTGGCCGCCGGGGTGTCCGTCGACGCGGTCCGGTTCTACGAGCGCCGCGGTGTGCTGCACCCCGCACCCCGCACTCCGGGCGGGTACCGCACCTTCGACGACCGCGACCTGAATCGGGTCCGGTTGGCGCGGCAGTTCCAACTGCTCGGCCTGACGGTCACCGAGGTCGTGGACGCGATGGCCTCCCACGACCTCGGCGGCGCGACCTGCTCCTCGGAGCGGTGGCGCCTCGAGCAGGTCGTGTCCCGCATCGAGGCGCAACAGGCGGAACTGCGCCGAACCAGACGAATCGTCCGGGACGCGCTGGCGGCGTGCGACGCCGGCCACTGCCGGCTCACCACCGCCACCCCGGAGGAGTAAACCCGGCTCAGGTGGCGCGCGGGGTCTCGAAGTGCTCGTCGACGGCCAGCAAAGCGAATGGTCGGCTCGTTAAGACCGCCGCGACGCTTGTAACGGATCGCGGCCGAGGTGGGCCTTACCGCCGCATTGTGGAGGGGCCTAGGTCTGCTGTCCGTCCCAGGACCAGTGCGGAATGCGTAGGTCATCGGGCACGTCCTCCGCGGACTGGTGATAGCGGGACATGGTCGTTGTGGTCGCCCAGGCGAAGTAGTCGTGTAGCACCGCCCGGAGCGTGTCGTTGTCGAATACTCCGATGTCGGTCAGCGCCTGGTCGAAGCAGGCGACGGCTCGCCGGTCCATCTCCTGGTGCGGTCCATTGCCGCTGTGGATCCGCACCACCGAGGTCTCATCGCGATAGCTGTCGGAGTAGCTCGTCGGGCCGGGACGGCCACTCGAGCCGCGCCTGCCTGCAGGAACGCCTCGTGGAGCGGGTCGGGGCTCGCCGCTTTTGCTTTCGGGCGGCTGCTGACCGCGGTGCCGATCACCCCCGGCGGGCTGGGCGTTATCGAGCTCGGCTACGTCGCGGCGTTGTCCTTCGGCGTCGACGCCGTCACCCGCATCCGAATCGTCGCCGCGGTGCTTGTTTCCCAGGGCACTCACATTCCTGCCGCCGATCCTGATCGGCGCGGCCTGCTACGTGTTCTGGCGCCGCCGCTCCAGCTGGCGCCACCCGATCGGCTCTCGGCCGTCAGCCGAACCGGGACCGATCACCAGCAGCGGTAGCCAGTCCCGACCGGCCCAACGTTGCAAAGCCGGTGCGCCGCCGCCACCCGCGTCGTCAGTTGGCTGGGTCGAGGCTGAGCCTGCCGTCGGACCGCTGCTCCAGCTCCTCCTGCAGACTCCGCCGGCTGGTGAAACCGAGGACTCCGGGCGCCTGCGCCGTCAGGTCGCCCAGGACGTCAAGCTCTTCTGCATCGTGATCCACCACGACGGTGACGCATCCGCCGGGGAAGACCTCGAACCAGGTGGCATCGGCGGCGGTACGACCGGGTTGTTGCTGGAAGCGGGTCACCCGACTGTCGGAGGTTGGTACCTCCACCGCATCGCCGACGTCGCACCTCTCCCGGAAGGTCGCGACCAGCGCGCCCTCGCCGCCACGGTCGTGGTCGAACGTCAGGGTGGCTTCACCGCGCCGGACATTTGCCTGCGCCAACGACCACCCGGTCGCCAGCGGGCCGGTGCACGGCACCAGCGACGCCGACGGGACCGCCTGAGCCTGCAGCCACATCGGCGGTAACTCGCTGCATTCGAGCGCAGGTATGTCCAGATCGGCCGATTCTGCCTCTTGCAGCGTGAAGAACGACCTGTTCTGGATGAGCAGAAACACACCGAATGCCACGCACACCCAGAGAGCGACCCGCCGCGTGCTCCACCGTTGGATCCGTACCGGCTGTGGCCGCTCCGGCAGCAGAGCGAGGAACTCCGCGTGCAGGTCGCGGCCCTCTGCGCGCAGGGCCCGCCGCAGCTGTGATGGCAGCGCGAGGCCGCGCGCAGCGGCGAACGCCTCACCGATGTCCGCAAGCGTGAAGTAGGTCTGCGCTCGCTGGTAGACCCGCTCCGGGCTGCTCCGCAGCGCCAGGCAAAGCATCATGTTGGCCAGGTCGACGGCCTGCCGCCACGGCGTCGGCCGTAGCTCGGCGAACGCGACGTCGATGAGCAGGACCTCCTGCCCGCGAACAAGCAGGTTGGAGGGCTTGATGTCGCGGTGCGCGACCCCCGCGTCCCAGAGCCGGCGGACGATCGCGAGGCCGGCGTCGATGATCTCGTCGTCGACCTCAACGTCGCCAAGTTCGACTGAGCCGTCGAAGAACTCCGTGAGCAGCAGGTACTCGCGCTCGGGTGTGAGCTCCGCGACCCCGTGCGGCGCTGCCGTCGGGAGCCCGTTGTCTCGGAAGAGCCGCAGCATGTAGTCCTCCTGCTGGACCAGCCGGCGCACCGAGTGGAACGGTTTCTCGTCCTCCAGCCGGCCGTACATCAGCTCGCGCCCGAGCTTGTACCAGCGGTCGGCGCTGAGGTGACTGGCCGCATACAACTTGCCGAACAGCCAGGTGCCGGGGTCGCCTGCGATCCGGATTCGCAGCGGGGTGGATCCCGCGGACCCGGCCAAGGCGAAGGGGGCCAATGATTCCACGGTCAGGCCGAGCTGCTCCTGCAGCGCCGAACGGATCGCCTCCCCGCGCGCGCCTCCCACGTCGAGATGCGCAGCCCTGCCTCGGCGGTAGGTGACCGGAAACACCTCGTTAGGCGTGAACAAGCGGAACGCGACCAGCGGAATCGTCACCCCGATGGCGACACCGACCAACACGTCGGTCGGCCCCTCGATGCCCAACGCCATCCGGCCCACAGCCACCATCGACAGCAGTCCGGCAGCGACCCACTTGCCGACGTTGCGCCAGCGTCCCTCCGGCACCAGCGTGTACAGCACGCCGACCGCCAGGGCCGAAAGCGTGGTCATGGCCAGCGACGGCAACGCCCAGCCGAGCCAATCCCCGCGGATCGTCACACCGAACGGGCGTGGTCGCTGCGCGGCGAGAAAGGTCAGGCTGAAGACCAGCCCGCCGATCAGCCAGGCGGCGAGGAAGACGACCAGGTGACGCAGCCTGCGCAACGCGAGCAGCGCGATGACCAGCGCCCACAGCCCCGCCGTGATCAACGGAAGCCACGCCACCGCCGCCAGGCCACGCATCACCCCCAGATATCCGGGGAAGGCGACTTCGGACAGCCAGCGGACGATCGTGTCGTCCACCACCGTCACCGTCACTGCGGGCCCACGCCAACGACCGGCAAACATCGCGATCGACACGGCCGCCAGGGCGATCAAGGCCAGCAGCCACCCAAGGCCGCTTCTCCGCACATGACGCGGCAACGGTGGCGGCTGCCCGGAAGGCCGCCGTCGTCGTCCGGTCGCGCGCGACACAGCGGGCTGCCCGCCAGGCTGTGCCGCCGCCGTCGCATCCTTGCCGGAAGACAGTTCCACGATGTGCACCTCACCCAGTGGCCCCTGCGCCGCACCGTATCGCTGGTCGGCTCGCTAAGCCGGGCGCGAACAAGCGGTTTGTCCCAAGCGTCACTCCTGATGGGGCTGCTGCGTCGTTCCGGCTAGGCCAGGATCAGTCTCCTTGCCGCCAGCAAATCAGCATTCGCGTTTCCTGATCTTCGAAGGTCTAGCGGGATCGTGCCGGCACTCGTCCGCGGACTGGTGATAGCGGGACATGGTCGTTGTGGTCGCCCAGGCGAAGTAGTCGTATAGCACTACCCGGAGCGGGTCGTTGTCGGATACTCCGATGTCGGTCAGCGCCTGGTCGAAGCAGGCGATGGCTCGCTGGTCCATCTCCTGGTGCGGTCCGTTGCCGCTGTGGATGCGCACCACTGAGGTTTCATCGCCGTAGGTATCGGAGTAGGTCGTCGGGCCACCGAGTGCCTCGGCCCAGTAGGCGGCGAGGCGCTCGCTGTGCTTGGGGTGGAAACCGTGGCTGAACGCGTGGCTGACCACTTCGTCTGCCATCACCCGGGCGTGCCACGCCCTGGCCAGGCGGAGCAGGCCCTCGTCGCCACCCGCGGCCTCGCACACGGTCTGCATGCCCCAACGATGGCAGCGGACGGATCGATTGCGCTCGTGCCGATGTCCGGGTGCGGATGCAGGCCGGACGTCGGTGAGGTGCCCAACGCCTACCTGGACAGTGTTCGAGTTCTGCTATGCAACTTCGGGGGCGCAGCCGTGGATCCGGTGGGCAGATCGGGTTCCCGTTTGGTGTGTCCCCGTCGCAGCGCGCTCGGGTGCCCGCTGGAGCGGCTGCCCTGTGCGGTGCCGGCGGCCCAACCGGCCAGCAGAGTCAGGGCATCGTGCGTGGACGAGCCTGGCTCGGGGGTGTAGGTGAGCAGGCTCTGGCTGGTGTCGACCCCTGGGGGAAAGGACTCGAATGGCAACTCGAGGTCCCCGACGATCGGGTGGTGTGACGTGCGCCCCTCGAGTGGTCAACGATGCCCGTACGGAAAGACCCAGCGGAACGCGAACAACCCCCGCCGGCGGCACCAGCAGTCCGACGAACATCCGCACCGGGCTACACCTGCGGCCGCAAGCACCCTTCCCGATCAGCGCAGCGAGCAGGTACAACCCCGCTAGTGCCCCTAGGAATCGCTTCACGGCGGCGACGCTGAACCGCCGCCGCCGGGAGGGCGAGCCGACCACAACACCACGACGTCACGGCCATGCGCACGGTCGGGCGGCTCGCATATCGCTCGCCGCGCGGTCAGGTCTATCGGCAGTCTGCCCCGCGCGGGGCAGCGGGGGGCGCCGCGATCGACCTCCTCGCCGAACCCCGCGACCTCCAAGCTGCGTCGCGATGGCGGGCGCGCGAAGGACACTGCCCGTGTCCGGGACGGCGACGACCGCATCGTCGACGAGGTCCGCGACCGGGTCCTGATCGTCCAAGTCGTCCGCGTCGGGCCGCCGTCACGACGTCAACCGAAGAGCAGCTGTCCGTTGGCGCGGCCGGGCTGACGACTCCCAGCGCAGTAGGACCGAAGGCGTCTTTCGGTGCAACGACACTGCCACCACGTCCAGAGAACCGGCGCAAGGACGTTCACGATTCGGATCGATCAGTCCCTGGGTGGGGATGCGCTGTAAAAGGCATGAGGCTCGCTGCCGGCACCCGCAAGGCACATCGCTCTTTGGAGACTCTGCAATCAGAGCGACGGCGAGCGCTTATTAGGCTGGTCGGACGACGTCGATCGGAGGACAACGATGGTCGATCCCAGCGGCAGCGGTGGCTGACGCTTTGGCCGACTCCACCGACGACCGGCTCCACCTCGATCCGGAGGGCTCCCGATGACTGAGCCGTCGACACACCCGTCCGACGACGAGGCGGCCGCCGAGGTGACGAGCCCAGCAAGCGAAGGCATCCGGATCAGCCGCCGGCAATGGATCTCCGGCGTCATCACGCTGGTCATCGTCGTCGGCGTGCTCGCGTACTTCCTGCCGCAGTTCGCCGACATGGAGGCTGTCTGGGCCTCGATCAAAGCGATGACGCCGATGGAGGTTGCGACCCTCGTCGCTGCTGCGGCGTGGAATCTAGTCACCTACTTGTTCGTCATCGTGCCGTCGATGCCGGGCATACGGCCGCGCCAGGCGTTCGTCGCGACCCAGTCGTCGACGGCGGTCGCGAACACGCTGCCCGCCGGCGCCGCACTCGGCGTGGCGATGACGTTCGCGATGTACGACTCGTGGGGGTTCTCTCGCTCACGCTCCACGGTGTCCATGTCGGTCTCTGGAATCTGGAACAACTTCGCCAAGCTGGGACTCCCAGTCATCGCGCTCGCGCTCGTCGCGCTCGAGGGCGGCGCCAGCACCGGCCGCGTCGTCGCCGCCGTCATCGGAGTCGTCGCGCTGGCAACCGCGATCGTGCTGTTTGCATTGCTGCTGCGCAGCGACGCGTGGGCGCACCGGGTCGGTGAGGCGCTAGGTCGTGCGGTCTCCAAGGTGCTGGGGGTGCTGCGCCGCGACCCCGTGCAGGGCTGGGGTCGTGCGGTCGCCAAGTTCCGGTCGCGGACCGTCCTGCTGGTCCGGGCGCGTTGGCATTGGCTCACCTTGGGCACGTTGGTGAGCCAACTGTCGCTGTTCTTCGTCCTGCTGCTCGCGCTGCGTCACATCGGCGTCTCACAGGAGGAGATCGCCTGGCAGGAGGTGCTTGCCGTCTTCGCGTTCGCGCGGCTCCTGACCGCGATTCCGATCACTCCCGGCGGGGTCGGTGTTGTTGACGTGGCCCTCATCGCCGGCCTCGCCGCCGCAGGCGGCTCGCGCGATGACGTCACTGCCGCGGTCTTGGTGTACCGCTTGCTGACCTACGTCTTGCCTATCCCGCTGGGAGTGCTGACCTATCTGTTCTGGCGGGGCAACCGCTCATGGCGTCGGCCGCCCAATACGGCCCCGCGGACCCCACTGGTGCCGGAGACCGCGTGACCGGTGTCGAGGCGTCGCGCCCGCCCGCCCTGGTGCGACCGCGGTCCGACCTGGTGATGCTCGGGGCTGCAGTGGTCGTGTTCGCGGTCTGCACTGTCGCTGCCATGGGCTCGACAGTTCCGTCAGTCGAAGAGGCTGTGTTCCGCGCGGTGAACGACACAGTGACCCTTCCGTTCCGCGCCGTCTGGGCGGTGATGCAGCTCGGGAACGTTGCCGTCGTGCCGATAGCCGCAGTGGCGGCGGCGATCTTTCGCCGGTTCCGGCTCGCGGTCGCGATCCTCGTGGGCGGAATGTTGGCGTACTGGCTGGCCAAGGTGGTCAAGGACCAGGTGGACCGTGGTCGACCGGGGGCGCTGCTCGAGGACGTCGTTTTTCGCGACTCGTCACCGTTTGGTCTCGGCTATGTCTCTGGGCACGCCGCCGTCGTCGCCATGATCGCGACCGTCACGACGCCGTGGCTGCCGCCCCGCTGGCGCTGGGCTCCGTGGGCGCTGGCCGCGGCCGTCTGCCTGGCGCGGGTGTACGTCGGGGCGCACATGCCGTTGGACGTCGTCGGCGGCGCCGCGCTCGGGGTCGCGCTCGGGGCCGCGATTCGGCTGCTCCTTGGTCGTCCGGGCACCAGCGTCGGGTCGGCAGCCGCGGTCGCCTGACCTGGCCCTGTCGGTGCGCCGATCATGGACCGTGTCCCCGGCTGGAGCCTCAGGCCGCAGCCGCTGCGACCTGCGCGGGAATGCGCCAGGCCGTCCACAGCAGCCAGCTGAACAGCAGGGTCCATAGCACTCGCTGGCTCAGCCCGGTCCATCGGGTGTCGTGCAGAAGAGGGCTCAGCAGGGTGGCGCCGAGCAGTGGGGTGATGTCGGATGAGCGAGGAGATGTGCGCGACGACGTCGACCTCGCCGGCGAGTCGGGATCGTGGGGATGGCCACTCGGCGAGGGACGTCGAGCAGGCGCGCGCCGCGGCGACGACGGTGACGTTGTGATCATGGGCGGTGGCGACGTCATCGGCCAGGCGATCGACCAGGGCCTCGTCGACGAGTTGCACCTGCATCTCGCACCGATGCTGCTCGGTGGCGGTACCCCGTTGTTCCGGGCGGGCACGCGGGTGCTGTATCGCCAACGAGTCGTGCGCCCCTCAAACAACGCCGTACACCTCGTCTACCAGCGGGTGCTGTCCGACGATTAGATGATGACGGCGCGTCGCTTGCCGCGAACGCCCGGATCACAAGGCGCAGATTTGCCGCGAACGCCCGGATCACAACGCGCAGATGTGAACACGGTTGAAACGCGTCCCTTCCTGCACGGCAAAGGCCCCCCGCTTCCTCGACGGGGGGCCTTCGTTTTGCAGGACGGTTTAATCAGCCAACGCGAGCCGGCCGTTCCAAGGAACCTACGAACGTCTCGCGTTCGGCCCCGCCGGCACCCTGGCGAGGGCCGCTAGGAGTTTTGCCGTCACCACTCGGTAGCGCCCGCCGGCAAAGGCGGCAGGGTGATCCCCCAGTAGCTGGGCAGCTCGGTAGCCGGCTGAACGCACCGCGTTCGAAACGGTGTGCCCCTCCCGGAACGTGGCACGGCCCCCATTGGAAGAGGGGGCCGTGGGCGTGATCTTCCGAATCCCCGACGTGTCGGCATCAACCGAACGTGTGGGCTGAGTAGGCCGTAACGGAGGTCTCGGGTCGGTCCGCGGAAACTCGCGGCGCGTCCCAGGGCGAGGGCGTGCCGCGGCGCTTAACCGCGCTGATCGAGAGTGGGATTTGGCTCCACCGAAGGCGGGCGGCCAATGGGCACGGGTGATGCACTGTTGTCGTGCAGATCGGCGGCGGAATCGACAGTCAGCCCGAACCGAAGTCCGGCCCGCCGCCGATGTCTTGTGACCACCCGAGCCCCGGTTGTGGCGCCCAAGTGGTGAGTGTGCTCGGCGGGTGCACCCGGCACCCGATGCTTGGCGTCGGGTGCACCACCGGCTACCTGGTTGTCGTTAGCGGACGGGAGTGACGAATCCGGTGACTGAGCCCTCGCCGCTGAAGGTGACCGGGCCGAGGTCCGGGTCGTCGAAGGACTCGGTGAAGCTGAAGGTGCACGACGTCGTGGTGGCCCGGGCTCGCTTGCCCGAGTTGCCCTTGGTCGTCGGCGGATCGACGAATTCCTCGATCACGTTGCCGTCGCTGTCGGTCAGGGTGCCGTGGAACTCCCCAAAGGATGTGGGGACCAGCATGCTGGTGCTGGCCAGGTCGTGAGCGGGAGTGAACGCACCGTTGCCGTTGACGGCTGCCTGGTAGGTGTTTCCGTTGTCGCAGACGAGGGGAACGACCTCGCCCTTGGGGTCGGCGGACGCGGCGCTTGCGCTGCCGAGCGTTGTCGCGAGCGCCACTCCGGCGACCAGCAGTGCCGAGCGTTTCCTCATGGTTCCTCCGTATTTGGGGCAAAAGATTGCGGAGGGCCACTGTGAGCGCGGTAGTGCTCATGGGCGATGGGCCGGACGGCTGATTTACGGGATGTGTGCGGCCGGCGACGCTCCGTCCGTGCCGTGGGCAGCGCGGGCGGGGCGATTCCCGGGGATGCGACTCCCCGGGGTAATCGCCCGGGCGTCTTTGGCTATGGGGTCGGGTCGGTGTAGGTGCCGCCGTAGTGGTCGGTGTTCCCGAACGATGTGGTGCCGCCCTGTGGGCACTGGTTGTTCGGGCCGGGCCGCAGCGCGGTGGAGTGCGAGCTCGGCACAACGTTGGCGGAGGCGCGGTCCCGGGGCCGGTCGCCGACGATCGGCTGCGCCTGGCCGGCGCGGACGTCGTCGACGAACGCCTGCCGGTAGGTGTTGATCGCCGGGCAGACCGCGGCGTCGCGGGCGTCGTTCCACACCGCCATGCCCTCGGCGCGGGTGGCGACCGCGTAGTTGTAGTCGCCGATGAACTCCGAGGTGAGCCCGTTCGCGCTGGACCCGCGCACGTCGCCGACCGCTCCGCGGTGCAGACCGGTCAGGGTCCCGTTCGGGGCGACGTGGTTGACCACGCCGAGCATCCGTCGGCTGGAGGTGGTGTCGTTGCGCCACGGATCCAGGTAGGCGTTGTACACGACGTAGACGTCCGTACCGTCGGGGGCGATGGCCACCGCCGGCTGGTTGGCCCGGTCGCCGGCGCTGGACACCGTCTGGATTGGTCCGTAGCTGGCGCCGCCGTTGGTCGAGCGGATCAGGTAGGCCCGCTCCTGGTTCAGCCCGGCCCGGTCGTCGGACCAGTTGACCACGATCTCATCGGTGGCGTCGGCTCCGGTGGGGGCGCCGTTGGCGATGTCCATGCTCGGGAAGGTGTTGGTCCGCGCGCCGGCGATGCCGTCGATGGTGAACCGGCCCTGCGCCGGGTCGAACTGGCCGATCCCGGCGAGCGGCTGGATCACCCGCGGCTTCTCGAAGTTGTTACCGCCGTCGAAGGACCGCGCCTGGAAGAAGACACCAGTCCCGAGTTGCCGGTCGAAGCCCTCGAAGACCAGGTAGACCACTCCGTCGGAGTCGGTGCGGATGGTGCAGCCCTGCCGGCCGCCGGTCTGGTTGTTGTTGGTCGCCGCGGTCACCTGCCGGGTGCGCCAGCTGTCCCCGCCGTCGGTGGAGTTGGCGAACAGCACCGGCTCCGACCCGGCGGTGCCGCGGAAGCCGACGTTGCAGACGTAGACGTTGCCGAAGAATGGGCTGGACTCGGCGTTGTCCGCCCAGATCTGCTCCTTGTCGCTGAATAGCGCGGAGTTCTGCCGGGTGACCACCACCGGGGGCAGCCACGCCGACTTGTCGTTGGCCGCCGCCGCGGCCACGTCGTCGGTGCGCGAGACCGCGATCGCGGCGTCCCCGCGGAAGCCCGGGTTGCCCGGGAACGGGGTGGCGATGTTGGCGTAGTACAGCCGTTGGCCATTCGCCCAGGCGAAGTCACCGTCCGCGTCCGGGGCGGGCCCGAACACCACCTCCGGGTCGCCGTTGGAGACCATGCCGGTCTCGAAGTACCACGGCAGCGTGCCGATCGGACCCGCGGTATCCGGGACGCAGCCCGGCGTGGCCGCCGGCGGGGTCGGCCGGCAGGAGGCATTGCGCGCGGAGTAGCCGGTGTAGGTGGGCTGGGTCCAGCTGACCCCGCCGTCGACGGAGAACTGGATCCCGGACAGCCCGACTCCCGGGGTGAACGGGCAGGTCAGCGGGTCACCCGCGTTGCACCGCTCCATATCGATGTTGTCGTTCGCCCCAGACGCCAGGATCGCCGGGTTGACCGGATTGACCGCCAGCCCGGGCTCGTTCTGCTTGTTGTGCGAAAAGAAGCGGTCGTCGCTGCCAACCGTGACCTCGGTCTCACCGCCCGGCGTGGGCGCGGCCAACGCAGCGCCAGGCATAACAACCAGCGCAGCGAACACGGACAAGACCACGATTGAGCGGGGGGTGTTCATGCTGCCTCCAACGAATGGGGTGTGCTTATGCTGCCTCCACCAATTAGGGAACGACCCCTGCCGGCACCCAGTTCAATCTGCTCCCTCCGCGCAAACCCGAAACCCTGCCCGACCGCCTGAATGCCGGAATCGCCCAGCCACGCCGCTGCGGTGGCGCCGATGGGCGTCAGAAGAAGCTGGGGTCGAGCCGTGGCGCATCTCTTGGCGATAATCGATGTCCTTGAGGTGCCATGCACACGGAGGTGTCGGCTTGTCGATTGAGTCTGTGCCGGTTCCTCGTCGCCGGGTGGCCCGGCTCAGCTTGGTCGCCGCCCTCCTCGGCGGTGCGATGCTGGGGTTGTTGGCCCTGGCTGCTTGGATCGCCTTCGGCGAGGACTCCGGGAGTGAGGTTGGGCAGCTTCCGCTCGGCGTCGACTATGACGTGCCGGCGGTGTCGTTGTTGTTGGCAGCTTTGGTCGGAGCGGCGGCTTTCTTCGTCGGGTTCGCGGCGTTGCAGACCGCGGCGGCGATGCGCGTGCTGGCCAGGGACCGGCGGATCCCGGCGCCGCTGCCGGAGGAGGCTCGCCGGATTCGCAGCCGGGTTCTGAGTCCGGTCGGCGTGAGCCTGTTGCAGCTCGACCGTGAGCCGCAGGTTCCGCCCACCGCGTTGCCGGAGCCCGCCGAGGACGGCCAAGCACAGCTTCGCTTGACGGTGCTTGTCCCGGCGCACAACGAGGCGCTGCGGATCGGCGCAGCGTTGGACTCGCTGTGGGCGCAGTCGCGTTCGCCGGATCGGGTGCTTGTCGTGGCCGACAACTGTACGGACGACACCGCGGACATTGCCCGCGCGAACGGCGCGGACGTGTTTATCACCAGCGGTAACGCCGAGAAGAAGGCCGGCGCGCTCAACCAGGCACTGGCGGCGCTGCTCCCAGCCACCGATCGGCGTGATGTGGTGATGGTGATGGACGCCGACACGACGATCGTCCCGGAGTTCCTCGACACCGCCTTGGCCCGGCTGGAGGCCGACCCGGACTTTATCGCGGTGGGCGGTGTCTTCTATGGCGAGGAGGGCGCCGGCCTGGTTGGTCAATTGCAGCGCAACGAGTACACCCGCTACCAGCGCTACATCTCCCGGCGCCTGGGCCGCGTGTTCGTGCTCACCGGAACCGCATCGCTGATTCGCGCATACGCGCTGCAGGCCGTCGCGGATGCGCGAGGCACCCTGATTCCCGGCGACCCGGGCCAGGTCTATGACACGTTGGCGTTGACCGAGGACAACGAGCTGACCTTGGCGCTGAAGACGCTCGGCGCCAAGATGATCTCCCCGATGCAATGCCGCAACACCACCGAGCTGATGCCCACCTGGCGGTTGCTGTGGCGGCAGCGGATGCGCTGGCAGCGCGGCGCGCTGGAAAACATCGGCGCCTACGGCCTGACCCGCACAACGCTGATCTATTGGCTGCAGCAGCTCGGCATCGGCTACGGCACGATCGCGCTCAACTCCTACCTGCTGTTGATGCTGATCACGCTGCTCGCCGCTGACGGCCTCGAGATCCTCTGGTTTTGGGGCGCCATCGGCTGCATCTTCGTGATCGAACGAGTCGTGACCGTCTGGGCGGTCGGCTGGCGCGGCCGGGCGATCGCGTTCCCGTTGGTCATTGAGATTGCCTACGACCTGGTGTTGCAAGCCGTCTTCGTCAAATCGCTGTTCGACATCGCCACCGGCCGCGCGTCCGGCTGGGACCACGTCCCACAACAGAAAGCCGAAGCATGAGCATCCACACGGGCATCCTGCTCCCGGCCGAGACGCTGCAGACCGGATGGTTCCAAGCCCTGGCGACCTTTGTCGCGATCAACACCCTCATCTACGCCACGCTGGCACTGGCGAAGATCATCCCCCGCCGCCGAGCCTGACCAGGTGATCGCGAAACTGACCAGCAGCTGCGTGTTCTCGCCTCGTCGTCTTGCGCTCGGTTGCGGTCGGTTCGTGCGAACCATGCTGACGCAGCGAGACGGAACGACAGCGAACGGTCCTAGGACCGTGTGATTTGGCGTCAGACGATGCAGCGTGTTGGCGCGCGATAGCCGGCACTACCGATCGGTTCGGCTGTCAGCACACAACCATCGATGCGACCCCTGTCTGGGTGGGTAGCACCGGATGACAGGGTCGGCGGTTGTCTGCCCGACCTATTCGGAAGCGGCCGAGCCCAACGCGCGCAGGGTGCGCGGTCACACCGCCTCGGCGGTCACGAGGCTGATCGGGCCTGCGAGCGGACGATGACCCGTCAGCCTCCATCCGGTGTCCGCGAGCCATTCGGCGCCCTCTTCGACGCTGTAGACATCCCCGTGGTTGACATGGATCGCGAACTCGCCGGCCATGAGCGCAGCAGGGAGTGGGTGGGTGTGGGTCGGGTCGGTCCAGAAGTCGGCGATGAGCACCCTGGCGCCGGGTTCGGCGGCGGTCCGGATTCGGCGCAGGATCGACTGATTGGTCTCCGGCGCGTAGTAGTGCACGAGGTTGGCGAGCAGGAAGGCGTTGTAGCCGCGCGGGAACTCGTCGACGAGGACGTCGCCGTCGCAGACGTCGACGCGGTCGGCGTATGCCGTGATGCGTAGCTCATCTCGCGCGACACGGGCGACCTCGGGGAGCTCTAGCACCGTCGCGGTGAGCCCGTGGTCGAAAGCCGCTAGGGCGGTCGACCAGGAACCCGTGCCTCCGCCGACGTCCAGCACCCGGCTGGCCGCGGGCAGCGCGGCGGCCTCGGGCAGGGCGTGGCAGGCACCGGCGGTGGCCGCCGCGATGCCGGCGGACATGACCGGCACCAGCTCGTCGTCGATCTCGAAGATCTCGTGGGCGGGCTTGCCTCGGCCGAGGGCGCCTGCGAGATCCTGCCAGGCGGGATAGCTCAGCCGATCCCAGAACTTGAGCAGGGGCCGGAGGTCGGCCTGGGCCTGCCCGGACAGGAACGTGCTGGCCAGCGCGCTATTCGCATAGCGGTCGCCCTGCCTCTCGAGCAGGCCGATCGCCACCATGGCGTCCGCACTGATGCGCGCCGTACGACGCGACAGGCCAGTACGTGCCGCCAGGCCGTCGAGGTCCACCGGTCCCTCGGCCAAGGCCTCGAACAGGCCAAGCTGGCTCGCCGCGAACAGGTGCTTGCTCGCCATGAACCCCTGCGCGATCTCGAAGATGCGCTCGGGCGTCACCATGTGCTGGACGTCAGGGTCTGCGCTCAGGGTCGTCATGCGTTGAGCGTGAACAGAAGAGGTAGCCGACCGCCATCCCACGATTCTGGGGTGCCCCTTGGCAATGCGATCGCCGTACCCTCCCAGAATGACCGCAGGACTGGCACCGCGGGTCCGCGACGACATCCAGGGCCTGGGCTCGCGCGGACTCACTTGGGTCGACTACAGCGCCGCGGTTGCGGACGCGCTCGCGACCGTCATCCCCTTCGATGGTTACTGCTGCCACACAGTCGACCCAGGGACGATCCTGTTCACGGGCAGCGTGAACCGAAACATCGGTTGCTCAGGTTCATGGCTGGCCCACCACGAGTACATCGTCGAGGACGTCAACAAATGGTCGTTCCTCGCGCGCAGCGGCCGGATCGCGGGGGCAACCAGCATCGACACCCATGGCGACCTGTCCCGCTCGACCCGGCACCGATCCCATCAGGCCTATGGATTCGGCGACGAGCTGCGCGTGTCGATCGTGGTCGACGGCATCTACTGGGGGGCGGCAGCATTCTTGCGCTACTCCGACCAACCCTGGTTCACCGACGCAGAGGTCCGCGCACTGGTCGCGCTCGCGCCCGCGATCGGAGCCGGCCTTCGTCGCTCCCTGCTGGCGCCCCCGGGACCGCAGGACGCCGCCGGGCCGGTCGACCACGGCCCGGGCGTCGTCGTGTTCGATGCGCAGGGCCGGCCAGAGTCGATCTCGACGGCCGCGGAGCGCTGGATCGGCGAGCTGGTGGAAGACCCTCCGCCGAGCCCGCCGAGCGAGTCGAAGACCGTGCAGGCAGTCGCGGCCCGCGCCCGGTCCATCGCACCCGGCACCGACCCGCTGGAGCTGGCGGCCCGGGTCCGCGTGCGCACCCGCTCCGGCGCGTGGCTGCTGCTGTACGGCAGCCGGCTGAGCGGAGAATCCGACGGACGCACCGCGGTGATCATTCACCCGGCTACTCCCCAGGACGTCGCAACAGTGATCGCGTTGGCGTACGGCCTGACCGTTCGAGAGTGTCAGGTGGCCATGCAGTGCGTGCAGGGACGGGTCACCAAGGAGATCGCACGCGCGCTCTCCCTTTCGCCCTACACCGTTCAGGACCACCTCAAGTCGATCTTCGACAAGACCGGAGTGCGCAGCCGGGGCGAGCTGGTCGGGCAGATCTTCCTCGACCACTACGCGACTCGCTGGGAGGCTCCGGCAACCGCGGCACCTGGCCTGCTCGTGCGCGGAATCTCACAAGGCGGAGCATGACGCCGAACCCGGCGTCAACGCGAGGCGGTTTGCCTCCAGGCACCAGTCGACAGTTGCCCGAGAGCAACATGAACCCTTGACTGCTCCATGTCACAAAGGCGGTCGAGCGATCCGCACGGAAACACCGGCGGCCCGCCCCGCGCGCGAAGCGCCATTTGGGGGCGTTCGTCAATCCGCTCGTATGTGCCGCTACGTGCGGCCGCTTGAGCGCATCAGTCCCTGTAGCTGCCGATGTGACGAGCAAGCCGGGTGCGGTGGCGGACTATCGACGCGAAGTCGTGCGGTCCCTCAAGGGCTTCATCGCACGCAGGGTCTTCCCCGACCTACCGCATCAGATCCCGGCTTGACTACGCCCGGGGAGCATCACTAGCGCGGGTGGCCGACAACCGGGAATGGACGTTTACAGACGCATGAGGGGACACGGCTTTCCCGGCAGGTGTGCGTTCTCCACCGGGACGCCGAGGAACGAGGCGCCGGCGCCGCTCCTCGAGAACACCGAAGGTCCGGTGGCGCTGGCGGGGAAAAGAAGCATGGCTCGGCTGCGCGTCCACGGCTGAACGACACCCACCGGCGAGCAGCCGGCGCCGACGAGTTTGCTCAGCCCTGGACGGCCTTCGCGATCGCAACGCTCCGGGTGATCCATTCGCGGTCCTCGGCCGATAAGCGCTGTCCTGCGCGTTCGGCGTCTTGGATCGCCCAGAGCACGTTGTGCATCTGGCGCACAATGACCCAGTCCCGGGCTCGTTCCTCCTCCAGCCCGGCGATGTCGACGATCGTGTGGAACCGTCGACGGATGGCCGATCGGACGTCCCCTGTTGCGGTGACCTCGTCCCAACGATTCCACAGCATCGGCGCGACTTCGTAGTGCGGGTCACCGGATACCGGCTTCGGGTCGATGACCAACCAGGGTTCGCGGTTCGCAGCCAAGACGTTCCCGCCGTGCAGGTCTCCATGGATCATCGTCCCCACGGTCGCGTCATCGTCGACGAACGAACGGCCCAACGTGATCGCGTGCGCGACCAGGCGGGGCGGGACCGGCGCGCTCGGCGGCAGCGCCGCGAGACCCTCCGTCCATCGCTGAACGAAGCTCGCCAGCGAACGCAGCTGCGGCAGCGAAGGGACGTGCAGTCGCGCGTACAGCCGGGCGACGAGTTCGCACGCTTCGCGGTCCGGCAACGACTCCGCCGAGACATCAGCCTGCAGCCGCTCGAGAAGCAGCGCCCCTCGGCGCGGGTCGGCCCGGTGGAGCAGGACCGTGCCGTTGCCGTGCAGTGCCTGCAGGGCCAGATGCTCATGCTCAGCTTCTTCGTGCGGCCAGCCGACCTTGAGGACGTGCCTGCCACCGTCCACGTCGCGCACCGGGACGACGATCGCTGACGCGCCGTGACGAGCCCGGCCGTCGACCGACAGATCCCAGTCGTGCAACAGCTCACGGACGACTCGAGGCAGGTCGTCCAGCCACGCCACCCAACTTGGGTCAGGATTGAACATCGCGAGCAAGCCGGGCGGAACCTCGACGGTAAGCGGCGGCCGCATACCGACATCGTGGTTCACCACACCGCCGGTACCAACACAGGAGGTCGGGCGCGCTTGGATGTGCCACGGCACGGTCAGGTCCGCCCTCCGACGGCATCACGCGGAGTCGTCCAATTTATTGCCACTCCAGTTGCGGACGCCCGATCAAGCGCCTTCTATCACCCGCAGCCCCGACCCTGTGCTTTCTCGCCTGATCAACGACGAGTCGCACGAACATGACTTGAAGCATCGGTCGTGGAGCGCAGAAGCGCCAATGCTGCGCGCGGCCCTCGCGACCGGTTCTACATGTCGCGGTTACGGTGCGGCGGACCGCAGGGAACTCGGAAGGCAGAGTTGGGAAGGTCGCGCAGGCGGACCAATTGGGACGTCACAGGTGTGACGAGCGTGATGTGGGTTGGAGGCGTTGGTGCTCGCAGCCGGACAGTTCCGTCTGCAGGCGGGGCCTCACTTCGTGGTTCCAGAGGTGACTCGTCTCCAATCGGTGCCGCGCCTGCAGGTAGATCTGCTGGTCGGCGAAACCGGCGGTCCAGACGACGGCGTTGACCCGGCGTACCGGCAGCCGGGGAAAGGTGTTGTCGGCCGGCTCGGTACGCCACATAGCCACCAGGGTCCGCAACTCGGTCTGTAGAACGTCGTGGACCTGTCCAGCCAGCCACGCCTCTAGCGCCGGGTCGCCGTGGTGCAGGTATGTCGTCACCACCACCCAGGCCGTCGAGGTGGGCAAGGCATGACTGGGCGCGCGGGGTGAAGTCGGGGCAGGCAGCGCGTGTTCGGGCTGCGTGCGCCGCAGCAGCAGCACATTGTCGCTGTCGACCATGGTGGCGTTGGCCGAGTCGCGGTGCTGAGCCCAGACCGGGCCGTCGTAGAAGCGGTGAAGCGCCCGCCTTCGCGCCTCCATGTCGACGAAGCCCCGGAACCAAACAAACGCGTCCGGATCGTCGCGGTCGGTGAACAGCCCGCCAACCACCATGCCACCGCGCTCCTGCGGCTCGATGAGATGGCCCTCGAACACGGCCAGGAGCTCGTCACGCTGGCCAGTTCGCAAGGTGTAGCGGCGCAGCTCCACCACCTCACACTGCGCCAACGTGGGGGCACGGGGCTGTCGCGAAAGCGTCGACGTGCCGTCCTCCACCCCTCCAACCTACGGGTCGGCATTGCGTACCGGACGTGCCGGTCATGCGCCCTCGTTCGGGCGCAGCCCAGTCGGGCAAGCGCCATGGCGGCTCGCTGCGCGGCTCAACCATCGTTCGGGATCCGTCCGCTGGCTGGAGGTCAGAGCAATCCGCGTCATGCTCTTGTCGTGGCGGCCGAGCAGCCGGTGTCCAGGCCGTGACGCCGGCGAGGATGCGCTACCGGTAGGCGCTGATCATCGTGGTGTACAACATCACAGTACTCGTCTACGTAATCGCCTGGGTCGTGGTCGGCGACCAGTCGGCGCCGAACGGGGTTCAACGCGGCTTGCCGGTTTCATCCGCGGTTCGAGGCACGTGACGAGCTGATCGCCACAGCGTCGGCAGCCGTGCTGCTGCTCGGGGCGCTCACCGTTTTGATTGCTTTCGAAAGCGTGGATGGATCCGGCGGATGGACATCGTCTCGGTCGTTGCTGCCGCTCGCGATCCGCCCAGCCCTCTTCTGGCCGTCACCGGCGCGCGGTCACAGCGTCAACCCATGGCGACAACATCGGCTGTGGGCTGACCCGGGCAGGGCGGATGATGTGGCCACGATCGGCGGTCGCCGCCACTGGATGCTTGGAAGACACCATGCCGACAACACGGTTCACGGTCCACTCGAGCTTGTCGCCGAGGGATGTCATGGCGGTGCTGACCGACTTTGGTCCTGCTCGGGCCAGTCGGTGGCCGAACATCGACGAGGCTCACTTCACGGTGCACGAGCTTGGCGCTGACTGGGCAGAGGTCACCGAGGGCACTGCGATGGGCTGGGAGCGTGAACGCTACGCCTGGGACCCCGCCGCTGGCACGGTCACGATTGACACCCTCGACTCGAACCTGTGGGGACCGACCAGCGGCTGGCGCTACGAGCTCACGTCGGCTGCCGGGGGCACCGACGTGCAGGTGACGTTGACCCGGGTGCCCAAGTCATTCCTGGGCAGGCTCGCCGGCGCACTGATCCCGATCGCTGGACCACACATCCTGCGAAGGCAGTTCCAATCGGTGCTCCACAAGGCAGAGTCGCTCTGACTCAACGAGGCAAGGCCCGCGCCCTCTGCTCGAGGCGGAACCCAATGTCATATCGCCGCGAGCGGCGAGAAGATAACCCGCGCAGAAGCGCCAATACCGGTTGTCGCGACGGTGTCGGAGGCACCGCCGGGTCTCGTATGCCGCTGCTGGAGATCGGTCACGGCCGCGTGGCGCCGACGTGCAACAGTTGGCCATGAGCGAGCATTCGGCCGGACGAACCTTGACACTGCGAGCGACTGTGAGGGCGTCGCGTGAGAGGGTCTTCAGCGCGCTGACCGAGCCTGCCGAGTTGGCGACCTGGTGGGGGCCGCACGGCTTCACGACGCGGGTGACCGAGCTCGATTTGACGTGGGCGGCGCCTACCGGTTTGCGATGCAGTCACCGGACGGGGACCTGTTTCACCTCTCGGGCGAGTTCCTGGAGATCGAGCCACCGCGCCGCCCCGCGTACACCTTCCCGGAGTGGGTTAAGGACCAGCTGCGTGTGTTCGTCGAGCTGACGCTGCCACGGAATATGAGCGGCGGTGGATTCATCACAACCCAGAGTCGGGCCACGGTTCCACGAGATGTGGTCGTCGCGCAGGCCGTCGTCGTCGAGAAGATTCTCGACCGGGTGCTTCCCTCATGGCGCAGCACCGTCCCCGCGAGCACACCTTCGAGTGGCACAGGCATCGGGAAGCGGCGCAGAGGGCGCTGGCCGAGTTGATTCGCTCTGACGAGATCGCTGAGAATTTGGGGGAGAGCGGCCCGTCACTCCAAGCCGCTGGACTTCACCCAGTCGTCTGGAAGCGGCGAGCGCACTTTGGGCCAGTGGTCATTGCGCGGAGGCCGTCTCGACATCGGCGCGCAGCGTCAACGCGCAACTTCAACGAAGGTTGTCGAGGCGAGATGTCTCGGAAGCTGACGCTGTGGCTCAGGCCTTTTCCCGCAGCGAACCCGAAGAGGGAAAGCCCCGTCTACGTCTCATAGATGACGACGGTGGCGCTACGTACCGAAGTGTTCAGGATGGAGCCGTCGCCTTCGGCCAACGCTGTTTCAAGGCAATCCGGAACGTTCTGGCACACGAGCATGGTGAGCTCTCCGAGCCATCCGAGCAGGAGGCCCTGGAGTATCTGGCGACGTTCTCTGTTCTAGCCCGGTGGATTGAGAAAGCAGAACTAGCAGAGGCTCCGTGGACGCGGGGCTCGAGGGCCCGCTCGACCTGAAGACGCTTGCCTTCGAGAGCCCTCCCGAGTGTTTGCTCCGATGACCGATCGACCCCGGACGCGTTCGCGTCCGGCGTTGTGCGCTGCTGCGGCGCGCCGTGATCGTCACTACCGGCGGATAATGCATCGGCAGCGTGAACCACCGACGAGCGAGTTGCGCCGGTCGCGGACGCCAGCCGAGCCGGGCCCTATCGCTCCGGCTTCGATGTGGGTGGGTGCTCGAGGATTCTGGGACGGTACTCGACCAGCTGGATCCGGTCGTCGAACGTGCGACTGGAGGTCATGTCGAGCGCCACGTCGGGGTAACCGTCGTAGATGCGTTCGCTGCCGGTGGCACCGGTGATGACCGGGAACATCACGACCCGGAACCGGTCGACGAGCCCGGCGGCGAGCAGCGACCGGCACAGGGAGACGCTGCCGAGTGTCTGCAACGGCCCGCCGTCCTCGGCCTTCATCGCTCGCACCGCGGCGGCGGCGTCGCTTCGCACCAGAGTTGTGTTCGCCCATGTGAGCGGCTCGTCCAGGGTGGTCGAGAACACCACCTTCGGCGCCTGCGTGAGCCCGGCCATTGAGTCCTGCTCATCGCTGGTGAAATCCTCCGTCCCCGGCGGGGTCTCGCCGGCGGCGAAGCCCGACATCAATCTGTAGGTCGCCGCGCCCATCAGCGTCGTGGCACTCGGGTCGGACTGCTCGTCGAGCCAGCGCAGGTACTCGGGGCCCTGCAGACCCCACCATCCCGGCCAGCCCTCGGCCGAGGCGTACCCATCGAGGGACGTGATGAAGTCGATCAGCAGCTCACGCACGGCGTTGCTCCTTCCAGCGAGACGACACACCCCGTGTGCTCGAAGTTGACGGCCGAGGGTAGGCCGGCCCGAGCGACAGTAGCCCGGCGCGACCAAGACGCGCGATTGCTTTGGATCGTCCCGGGTCATGTGCAGGGTGTGCTCGGCCGCGCAGGGCTTGCGCGCAGGAAGCGCCAATACATCGCGTGCGAACGATCCGGCATTCGCGGGCATTCACTGGCATCCTCACGACGTCGATTCCCTCAGCGACCATGACGCAACATGGGCCGAGATCGAGCATCGCGTGGATGAGTGGCGCGCAAGCGGGCTGGTGGTTGGTCCGTCACCTGGCGCGACGCAGGCAGGGGTGGCCGCCGATCACGGCGGATCATGACGCGGTCGTCGACCCTGACCCGGTTGGAATCACGAAAGGACCCCAGCAGGAGTTCCTCGCGCAGCGCTACGAACTCACCGCCGTACAACCGATTCGGCATACGATTTGGGTGCTGTCCCACGTCCCCAGTGGCACGCCCTGAACGCCACGACAGCGGTCCACCAGTGGAGGTCGTCATGACCAAAAGCCTGCGCTGCAAGTTGGGGATGCATGCATGGACGACGAGGCGCACGGGCGGCCGAACATGGAAGCAGTGCAGACGCTGCCACGCCGAACAGGAACTGTACGACGGAAGGTCCCATGGGGGTGCGTACCCTGGCCAGGGCCCGACAGGGTGACGAACCCACCGGACGTCGTGTATCGGAGGTCCGGGATGGCTCGGCGCGGCGTCAGCGATAGGGCGGAGTTGGCATAGATGCTGCAGGAGCAGCACGCGACACCGACTCCAACGCCGACTCACCGTCTTCACCGAGTCCCAGGACGCGGCATACCCCGCGGTATGCCGCGCCGCTTAGGACAGCTTGCGAGCAACAGGGCAACCGCGCATAGGTGCCGATACCGAACTGGCGGACCAGGCATCACCATGAGGACTAATGTTCCGGCTCCACGGGTCGTCGTGCACGCTTGACCTCTCCTGGCCGCCGCGCCATTGCAAAGGAGGAGAGTGTCTGAGCCCGCCTCATTCGTGCCCACCGATTTTGACCCTCCGACCGGCTTCACGGCTCACGACTTTCGCCTTGAGCCTCTCGGCCCGAAGCACAATGAGCGCGATTACGCAGCCTGGACGTCGAGCATGGACCACATTCGACGCTCGCCGGGCTTCCCCGATGGGAACTGGCCTCGGGAGATGAGCGTGGACGAGAACCGCGCTGATCTGGAGCGGCATGCCCGAGACTTCGTCGATCGGAGAGGCTTTACGTTCACCGTTCTCAATTCGAGCGACGACGTTATCGGCTGCGTCTACGTGTACCCGGCTGACGACGGCGTACATGACGCCAACGTGCAGTCGTGGGTACGGGAGTTCGAGGCCACCCTCGACGATGCCCTCAGACGCGCGATCGCCGACTGGCTCACCAGCGATGCGTGGCCTTTCGAGCGGCCTCTCTATCCGCCTTTGCTGACCTGAGGACGCGATATCGGGCATTCGGCGCTCATCGGCGCACCGCCCGAACCGGGCGTTCGCCGTCGCGATCGAGCATGCGGTTGATCGGCCTCGCACCGGAGACTCGAGCGCTACCGTCGACGTGTGTACAGGGCATTGGTGATCTTCCCCAAGTCAGCAGGTCCGGTCGAGGTAGACGCTCTGATCGAGGGCATCGCTTCGTCGTTCAAATCCAGTGCAGGCAGCCAGCCGATCACGCGCAGCGTGGGCTCACTCATGGGTCCGGGAGCCAAGGCCGGAGAAGCGGGCTGGATCCTCGAAGCCGACTTCCCCACCCTCGAGGATGCGATGACGGCACTGGACGCCGAAGACTTCCAAGACGTGAACACGGCCACTGAGACGCTGGCATCCACAATCTTCCTGTTTGAGATTCGGGAGGTGTGAGCGCCCTGAAGTGCCGGTCGGGGACGTGCCATATCTGCCGCTCGGCGCTCGAAATAGCCGCTCCCGATCGGGCAATCTGGCGCACTTGCGGGATGCAGCACTGGAGCGCGAGTGCGGGTCGAGCAGTCCCCCAAGCTCGGCGATGGGGGGCGCGACATCGGCGACCCACGAGGTGGTCGGTAAGCAGTGCGCGCCGGTCCCGAAGTCCGCACTCGCGCTCAGCTGTGAAGCCAGGGAGCAAACGAGATGCCGACGACAGCGCCGTCCACCGACTGAAGCCGAGCCACCGTCTGGCCCCACGGTTCTGTGCGGGCATCGTGGAGGACGTCGAAGCCGGATCGCCGGAGCTCGTCAGCCGAGGCCTGCACTGCGGCTGCGTTCGCGACCTCGAACTCGACGCTGACTTGCGGAACGAGGCGATCCACCGGCCACTCGTCTGCTCCAAAGCAGGCCTGTGCCGCCTGGCGGAGGGGCCATACGCCGAAGTGCTTGCTGCCCTCGATCTCTTCGCTCTGGAAGTAGTCACCAGCGGCAGCGTCGAGCGGAAGTCCCAGCGCGTCGATGAACAACTTGCGACTCCACTCGACGTCGTGCGTGATGACGCTCACGCTTGCGATGAACTCGATGTCCATACCAACATCGTGTCACGCGGTCGCCACATGCACGCAGCATCGGTCCCGTCCCTGTGGTCGTCGACGTCCGCCCAGAACTGCGGTTCGGCGCTCGTCATTGTCGGGCACGAAGACACGGACAGGGCCAGGCTGGTAAGGCGGCGGCACTGGGCGGGCCGAGGTTGCGACTCGCGGCGGAGGTCAAGTTTTCCGGGCACGCCGTACGGACTTGTCTACGAAAGGCGACAGAGTGGGTGTGGGTCACACCGACCGAGCGCAACGAGGTCGTCGGGCTGGACGTCGCAGCCGAGCCGCCGATTGAGGTGGCTCGGCTCCCGACCGTTCGACGGCCAACGAGGTGACCGTGGACAGCGCGACCGGCCGATTGTTCGTCGCAAGCCGCAGTGACCGCACCCTGCAGCTCATCGATGCCTGATTCGGGTAGGACACCATCGGTCTCATGCTCGCCCGGTTGAGTCCACCACGACGGGTGTTCGTGCTCGGGCTGCTGGCGGTGGCGGCCGCCGTCCTCGCGCTGTTGGCGTGGCGACTGGATGGTTCCGAGGGCACCGTCCGGGCGTCAGGCGAGGGGGCCAACCGGCCAGGTCCGGTGCTCCTGGTCCCCGGCTTCGGCGGCGATGATCGAGCGCTCCGATCGCTGATGAGCGCGCTGAGTGCATCCGGGCGCACCGCAACCATCGTCGCGCTTCCTGGCGACGGCACCGGCCACCTACGCGAGCAGGCCGACGTTCTGGCCGCCGCCGCGGATGCCGCGATGCAGCGTGCGGGGGTGAACCGCGTAGACATCGTCGGCTACTCAGCCGGTGGAGTCGTCGCCCGCTTGTGGGTGGCCGAGGGCGGTGGCGATCAATTCGCCCGGCGGGTGGTCACGCTGGGCAGCCCGCACCACGGCGCCGGGGTCGCCGCGCTCGCGAACGCGCTGCTCGGCTCTGGCTGTCCGCCGGCCTGCCAGCAGCTGCGGCCCGACAGCGAGCTCCTGCAGACATTGAACGCCGACGACGAGTCGCCGGACGGTCCGGACTGGACCGCCGTCTGGACGGTCGACGACGAGACGGTCACCCCGCCGAGCAGCGGCCGGCTCGACGGCGCGACCAACATCGAGGTCCAAGCCGTCTGCCCTGGCCGTCGGGTCACGCACGCGGCTTTGCCGCGCGACCCGGCGGTCGTCGGGCTGGTGCTGAACGCACTCGCCGGAGGCGACCAACTTAGCTGCGCGGAGTTGGTGGAACTCGGCGGCGGCTGACCCGGCGCGGATGTGCGCATCGGCTCGGGTCAGCTGCAGCGGAAGGACTGAAGATCGGCGTCGGGTCGGTCTTGGATGCCTCCACGGTCGCCGCCACAACAGCCATGACCGTGACGAGCGGCAGCCGTGTCGAGGCCGCTGCATCGCCGGGTCCCGCACCCCGACCGGATGCCACCACGCGCTGGCGACGGTGAGAGTGGGCTCCGGGTGCCACGTGTTCGGCGTCAACACAACACCCCAGGTCGCGAATCCCTGGCGCGCGACCCGGCGCACGATGCGATCCTCGGGTGGGGTTTCGGTGGCGTCGAGGAGCCGGTGTCAGTCCGGTCTCCTCGGCCGCGTCCTCGGCATCCTGGGTGACAGGGTTCAACGAGCCGTATTGGGCCGACGTCATCGACGGCACAGCCAACCTGCCAGCGGTGGTCAGCTCGTGATGTCCTTGCTTGCGAAGTTCGCCCATGCGGCCAGCAGCAGGCCGGCCATGTAGATCGCTTGCAGCGCGACACCTCGGCTGATGTCGTGCCACAAGATCGGCTGCCGGAAGAAGTCCACGAACGCCAACCAGTACCGCGTCGGCAGGTATGGGCCGATCGAGCCGGCCGCCTGCAGTGTCACCAGCAGCGTGCTGCTGACGAGGACCGCGAGCGCTCCCAGCGTTGCCCCGAGCGGCGAGTCGGTGACCGTGGAGAAGAACAGCGCGAACGCCCCGACCCCGAGCATCGACCAGCCGACGTACAGCACCGCATACACAATCCGCTTGGTCGCCTCCGCCGCACTGAGCGGCTCACCACCCGACACGGTTGGCAACGGTTGGGTCTCGAACAGTAGGGTGCCAACGACGTAGGCGACCGCGGCGACGAGCACGACCGCGAGCATCGTGAACACGACGACCGTGATCAGCTTGGCGATGAGCAGCCGAGTCCGCCCGACCGGCTGCACCAGCAGATAGCGCAGCGTTCCACCAGACGCCTCGCCCGCGATCGAGTCGCCGGCGACGACCGCGACGGCGATCGGCAGGAACAGCGGCAGCACGATCGCAAGCGCCGCCGCCGGGAAGAGCGTGCCGTTGTTCAGCACCGCCGACAGGAAAGCCGGGCCTTCCCCGGGCCGTGGTCCGAGTTTGGTCACCGCGAGGAAGATCGCGACCACAACCGGGAGACCGGCCAACAGCGTGATCGTGATCCACGTGCGCGGGCGGCGCAGCAGTTTGCCGACCTCGACGCCGATCACGACGACACTCCGTCGCTGACCCCGTCGAACCTGTCGGACCCGGACGACGTGACCTCGAGGACGACCTGCTCCAGCGTGCGAACCTCCGGCCGGAGCTCATCGACCCGGACGCCGGCGGCGACCAACATGCGGTTCAGCTCCGCCGCGTCGGGCGCCGTGACGACCAGCCGGAGGCCGTCCCGGGTGAGTACCCGACCATCGAGCAGGGTGAGCGCTCGGTCGACGTCGCGGGAGACGACCTCGACCCGACCGGTCGGTCCCGTCAGCTCGCCAAGGCGGGCCTGCCGCACCAGTCGACCGCGGTCGAGGATCCCGACGTGCGTGCATACCTGTTCCACCTCGGCCAGCAAGTGGCTCGACAGGAACAGTGTGGTGCCGTTCCGGTTCATCTCGAGCATGAGCTCACGAACCTCGTGGATGCCTTGCGGGTCGAGCCCGTTGGTTGGCTCGTCGAGCACGAGCAGCGTCGGCTGCCGGAGCAATGCCGCTGCCAGGCCCAGTCGTTGCCGCATCCCCAGCGAGTACTGCCGGACGGGCCGCCGGCCGACCCTTGCCAGACCGACTCGTTCGAGCGCGTCGTCGATGCGCGCGCGCCTGGTCGGCCGCGAGCTGCCGGCCGCGGTCGCGTCGAACACGCGCAGGTTAGCCCGTCCGGACAGGTGCCCGTATGCGGCCGGACCCTCGATCAGTGCGCCAACGAGCCGCAGCACTTGGCCGGTCCGTCGAGGAATCGGCTGTCCCAGCATGGTGATCTCGCCGGACGTCGCGTGCACGAGGCCGAGCAGCATCCGGACCGTCGTGGTCTTGCCAGAGCCGTTCGGGCCGAGGAAGCCGTACCGCGCGCCGGCGGAGACGTCGAGGTCGATGGCGTCGACGGCCCGGACCTTGCCGAAGTCCTTGACCAGCCTCGTCGTTGTGATGGCCGCGTCGACGCTCACGACTCGGGTCTCCGCGGCGGGTTCTTGAGCAGCTCGCGGGCGGCTTCAAACAGCACGTCGATGGTCACCGTTCCGGCGAGCGCATACCAGTCTCGACGCGACCCGACGACAAGCGCGTTGACCAAGCTCGTCGACGCGACGCCGGCACGGGCGCCGGCCGGCAGCGACCCCTCGGGCGGTGGTGTCGTCAGGGCGCGCAATGCGGCCCGGCCGAAGTCGCGGGGCAGCGGCGCGACCACCAGCAGGCTCAGTCCGTCTCCGTAGGTGCCGACGCCCGCGTCGAGCCGGACGGCGTTCGTGCGCTGCTGCCGTTGCAGCCCGGCGAGTCGCTGCGGGAGCACATACGTCGAGAACCGGTCGATCGTGGCGGCGACGTCGGGCACATGCACGATCTCGCGGGATGCGTCCGGCGCGCTGCGCAGCACTACGTCGCCTGCGCTGCCGATCGTGATCTCCTGGTATGCGCTCACGACCGACGGACCGGAGCCCTCCTTGGCCGTGACCTCCACGCGCAACGGCAGGTGAGTCGCGGGATCGACCCAGATGTCGACGTGCTCGACCGAGCTGGCGCCGTCGTGTGGTCGAACGCGTAGCCCCACGGCCGAGCGACCCGCGACCCGGCGATCAGCGATGCGTCGCACATCCTCGGCTGAGGCCTCCGAAGTCAACCGGCGACCGAGCTGGCCGGGTTCGAGATCGGTCCCGGCAGGCAGCCGCAGCAACGACGACACGGTCTGGATCGTGATGCGGCGCTCGTCGGAGTCCCAGTACAGCAGCGCGTTGGCTGCCTGGTACGTGCCGCGCTCGCCGAACGGCGTCAGCTCGTCGATCCGCCAGGCATCCGCGGCCTGCCACCACACCCTGAGCCGGGTCGTCGAGCTGAACAGGTCAGCGACCTCGTTCAGCCGTGGCAGCTCGGGCAACCCGAGCGTCGCGTTCGCGACCGCATACCCCTCATGCTGGACGCCCGTAGAGTCTTGAATGCCGCGCAGCACGGCGGCGACCGGTTCGTCCGGCGGCGCGGAGACCGGCCACGCGGCGACGACGGGTGGCGTCGCCACGAGCACAGCGACGCAGCCAACCACGACGCACCAGCGCCGCACCCGCGCGCCCCGCGCTGCCACCATCCAGCCATCGTCCTCTCTGCGGGGTGGACCTTCGCCGGGCTGGTTGCATCCACCTATCCGGCAAACGTCCATATCCGCGAAAAGGTTCAGGCTGTGGCGTCCTGCCCCAACGTCGACGTCACCCAGGCGACGATGTCCTGTGCAGGCTTGCCGGGGGTGAACACATTGGTTACTCCTGCCTACTCCAGCTCGGGGACATCCGCGTCCGGGATGATCCCGCCGCCGAACACCACGACATCGTCGTCCCCTCGATCGCGCAGCAGGTCCACGACCTTCGCGAACAGCGTCATGTGCGCGCGCCGGACAGGATCGAGATCGAGCAGCTGCATAGAACGATCCGCGCCGAGTTCCTCTCCCGAGCACGACCGCAAGCACGCAACCATCGAGGAAGCCTAGACGGCGCTGGACGCGCGGGTGGTGCAGTACAACACCGAGCGGCCGCATCAGCCTGCTGCGGCCGGCCGCCGGCCACGATCCGGTGACCGTGCCCGGCCGCGGCGCCCGGAGCTGTCCCGACCGGCCGGGGTGAGCCGCCGGGTGAACGGCGTCGGCCGGATCTCCCTGGCCGGGTTCGACTAGTCGTCGGCGCCACGTTCGCCGGTGAGCCGGTCGAGGTTGTGGTGACCGATGAGCTGGTCGAGATCCTGTCGGGGTGCTGGTGGCCACCCATGCGCGGCGGCTCAAATCGGACCAGGCCGACCGGGTTCATCGCGGTTCGACCATTTGGCTTGGATCCGCTCGATCAACTTCACCGCTCGGTGCTGCCTGCGCTCGCTGAACCGTCCCGAGTCCCTGGCTCCGACGCAGATGGTGGGCTTCACGACCTTGTCATGGACCGGGCGGGAGTGGGGCGCCCGGCTCCACGGATACGGTCGGAACCACCTTTATCCCGGCCGTCGCTAGTTCGGCGAGATAGTGCTTGTCGCTGTTTCAGCGCACGACATCCGGGGCGTTGTGCAGTCGGCGACCCCACCGACTCGGCCCAGCCGCAGAACTGGTCTCGACGCAAGGTGTGGTCCCAGGTGGACAGATGACGACCGAGTCGAACGTTGCCCAGTTCACATGCTGGTCGTCCCACGGACAGCGATCGACTTCCACACCCAGCTCGTGACGACTACCCGTACTTGGAGCGTGAGGACATCCTGGCTGCGCTGCGGTTCGCAGTGCCGCTGTCCGAGGGCGGGTTGCCGATCACCCACCGCTGACGCGCGTGTCCGTTCTGCGATGGGGTGAGCGGGCCGCGGCTGGTCGATCCAAGGCGACGACACGGCAGAACCAGGATTCAATCGATCAAGCTAGGGAAGCGCTGCGTGAGTTGTAGCGGCGGCCGGCGGCGCGGCTGGAGTAGGTCGCCACATCGAGGACGAAACCGAGGCCGACGACCGCCCAGCCGAGGGCTGACACGCCGTTGACGGGCGTCCAGGCGAACGTGTACGCGAGGGCGGTCCATGGCAGGAAGATCAGGCCAAGCAGCGGCACGAAGACACCGCCGGAGAACGCGAATTGCACGCGGTCCGTGAACAGCCAGGTGGCGAGAAAGGCCGCACGTGGTCCGAGCAGTCCGAGCGTCAGAACGAAACAACACATGGCGCGCAACATTAGTGGTCGACGCGGTACCGGAGTCGGGCGGTTCAGGACCCTGTCGTGCGGTGCCTCACGGACCGTGGGCTTGCCATGTCCGTTCTCCACCGGTCCTAACACAGGGGGGTGCGCGGGAGGTCGACCTCGTCCGCGCTAATACCGCTCCGCTCCGACGGGGCGTACCGACCGACTAAGGGCACAATGGGCGTGGACCTCGGCGACTTCTTCTGAGAGCCGCTGGGTCATCCACTTCGTCTTCCAACTTTTTGATGGTCTTCGGATCTTGGGGACCCTATTTTCGGACGGTGAGCTGCTCGGGCGCCGCGGACGCGGTCGGCGACCAACCAACTGGCGGAGATCGGCGTGCCCACGAAGACGATCGGGGAGTGCTCGCCAGCGCCGGTCACTCCTCCCAGCGATGAGCTTGTGTGGCTAGCCGCGCCACGGCGGACATTCGGCTGCGACGTGACCTGCGTGCCGCTAAGGCAGCGGTCGGCGAGCCTCCGGCGCCTTCCAATGCCGGCGACGATCCCGCAATTCTGACCCCGCTTCCGGCAAGACAGGGGCCAGGGTTGCGTGATCAGGCGTGCACCGCGACGTGAATCCAGTGCGCTGCGCGCAACCAGCCGCACAGTCCCGATCTGACTCAGGTCCAGGCGCGAGCCCCATCGGTGCGAGGTGAGCATGAGCCGTGCCCCATCAGGGACGACACGTCCCGGCGAATCGTGGAAAGGGAAGAACGGTGTGGTCCCGTTCGTGGCCGAGGTACGAGAACTGATCGAGGACTGGTTCTCGGGTCTGTGCGCGAACGCGATGGCAGATCTGCGGTCAGGGTGAGCGTCCTCGGCGCCGTCGGGTGCGAACGTTGGTGGACCTCGTTGGAGCGTGAGGGACCGCTTCCCGGTGCGACCGGATCACGGAGTGGTTCGTGCGCGGAGCCGGATGCTCAAGGGCCGAGCACGGGCGAGGACGTCGCGCAGCGGCACCGGCAGTTCGGCAAGCCGGCTCATCCGCTCGGACTGGCGCTGGACGTGGTTGATGCGTGGCCGACGGCTAGGCCCGACTGGTCGAGACGTACACACGTCGGGATTCCGTCGAGGCCGCGCAGGCGTGCACCAGCACCTCGTCGTCGGCAGGCACCGGCAAGTCGAGCCTGCGGACCTCGAGCGCCTCGGCGGAGCGGTGACCGTCCTGGACCACCGCTCGCATCGGCTACTCCCCTGCCAGGAGCGCGTCCAGCTGCTCTCGCATCCACGGACTGTACGTCCCGACGTCCTGCTCGACCTGCCCGATCAGGTCCGCGAACGCCACCCAACGCACGTCCTCGACCTCCAATGGATTCGGCGCCAGCGGTGCCAGCAGCCGGGCCCGGAACACCGGACAGACCTCGTTCTCCACCGTTCCGTCATCCATGACCGCCCGATAACGAAAGTGCGGCAGCACAGGCTCCGGGTCGCTCACCCGGGTGCCCAGCTCGTCCAGCGCGCGCCGGTGAACCGCGTCCTGTAGGGGCTCTCCCGGCGCCGGGTGGCCGCAGAACGCGTTCGTCCATACACCCGGCCAGGTGCGCTTCGCGGCGGCGCGTCGAGTGAGCAGCGTCCGCTGCTGGTCGTCAAAGACCCAGCACGAGAAGGCGAGGTGCAAGGGGGTGTCGCCGTGATGCACCTCGGCTTTCGGCGCGGAGCCGCACGGCCGACCGTCGTCGTCGACGAGCACGACCAACTCCGGCCCGCGACCCACGTCCGCCCGCACACTGCGACCCTACGGCGGCCGCACTCAACCCTGTGACGCAAGCGCCAGAGCATGGTCCCGCCACCCCAGGCCGAATCGGCTTCTTCCCGGACACGGCGACCCGAGCACGCCGTGGCGTTGGTGCGCACGATCCCCGTCGCGCAACTCGGCATCGTGCCCGGAGCCGAGCACAGCCTGCCGATGGACAAGCCCGACATTGTCGTTCGGTTGGTCACTGACTTCCTGGCGGTGGATTTCTCGGCGCGGGCCACCGGGTGACCGCCGGATCCAGCCCGCAAGGAGTGGCCACCGGGCCGGCGTAAGCCGTCCACCCCCGGCCGAAGACGCTCAGGAGTCCTTGACCGGCCCCGCTCCTTCATCCTTGCCGAGCTCGCGCAGCTGGGTCGTCGATATCGGCTCGACCAGCCGGGACGGGATGGACGACGTGGCATTGATCCGCCACACAATGCTCGCGGCGGATGGACGGGTTGGGTCTACCCGGACAGGTGAGCACGCAGTGGAGGGCGCGCGGGGGATTCGCTAGGAAGTGCAGTCCAACGGGCCGGACGTACCGACTCCAGGTGGTCGAGATGGACCGCCGGATGACACGAAAACGCAGGTCACCGCCCTGGAGGATCCGAAACGAAACTATCCGCGATGGCGTGGATCGCCCTGGCAGTCAGAAGGTCAGGGGTTCGAGTCCCCTTAGCTCCACTCATTTGAACAGCGTTGATGCCGAATCGTGTTGGATCGTCCGACCGCTTTGCCCGTTTGGCGCGTTGTCGCGCTGGCAAGCCGCTGGCATTTCCTAGCCCATCGTTAGCCGGCCGACATTGCCTCAGTCCATGTGATGGTCGCTGCTGCGCACTGGTATCGGTTGGTGACGGCTCCGCCCAACGCAACGAAGCGCAACGCCACGACTCGGACGACCGACGTCTGAGTTTCGGTCAGAAGCCTGCAGGGGCGTTGCGCCCTGCTTGAGGTCGCATCCGCCGTGGCAACGGCTCGTGGGACAGGCGGCCCTTACGATGACTGGGTGGCATTCGAGCGGATCACGGTGGACCCGGAGGTCATGGGCGGCCTGCCCTGCATCCGGGGGCTACGTGTGACCGTGAGTGCCGTTGTCGGGCAGTTGGCCGCCGGGCGGGACACCGACGATGTCCTGGCTGACTACCCCTACTTGGAGCGGGAGGACGTGCTGGCTGCGTTGCGGTTTGCTGCGGCTGCGGTGTCCGAGCGCGAGTTGCCGATCACCGCGGCGTGAGGCTGCTCCTCGACGCGAACTTGTCGCCACGCGTCGCTGTCCGATTGATTGCCGAGGGCCCTGACGTCGTGCATGTGGCTGACGTTGGCAAGCTGGCCGCGACCGATGCCGAGATCCTTCGATTCGCGGCCGAAGAAGAACGCGTCGTTGTCTCGAGCGAAACGGCCTCGGCACGTTGCTTGCCAGGCTGGAACTTTCGCAGCCGTCCTTCGTGCTCTTTCGACACGTGAACGAGATGACACCCGATGACCAGGCGCGATTGTTGGTCGAGGTGCTGCCACGCGTCGTGGCCGAGTTGAAGGCCGGTGCCGTGGTCACTTTGGTCCGCGGCCGCGTCCGGACCCGCAGGCTGCCATTCGATCGCCGCCCCACGATCGCTGACGCATAGATGTGACGAGGACTTTGGTTGGTTGATGACGGCCACGCCCGGTCACCAGCCGGGTGTGTGAAACGGTCACGCTGGTGCGGGGGAGTCTGCTGCCGTCATCAGGACCGCATCGTGCGCGGGCAACAACAACAGCAGGCGGTCCCAAGGCTGCTGATCGCGCGTCAGACGATGCGGTTGAAGGCGCCCGATAGCCATTAGCGTGCTCTGTTTAGGTGATCTACGCGTGCGTTGTCTACGACCAGACTCCTCCCGAGAGGGCCCTGAGCACGCATGAGCGAGATATGGCTGTTGGCGGTGGGAATCGCCGCGTCGCCGTTTCCGATCATCCCCGCGATACTTCTGTTGTTCACGCAGCGCGCTCGGGTCACATCCGCGGCGTTCCTGGCTGGATGGGCCCTGGGCATCGCCACGGCCACGACCGTGTTCGTGTTGCTCGCCGAGGTAGTAGACGCCCGCGACTACGCGCCAACCTGGGTGTCCTGGACTCGGATCACACTCGGACTCATCTTGATCGTTGTGGCGGGCCGGCGCTGGCTGACCCGGGCCCGATCCGAGCCCGTACCGGGATGGATGCAGTCCATCCGGACCGCGACTCCGGGCCGGGCCCTGGGTCTGGGGTTGCTGCTGTCCGCCGCAAATCCGAAGATCGTGCTGCTCGCGGCCGCCGCGGGCCTGTCCATTGGCTCCGAGGACCTCGCCGCTGCCACCAGGTTGGCTTGGGTGGTCGGATTCACGTTGATCGCTTCCAGCACCGTCGCCGTCCCATTGCTGCTCCATCTGGTCGTGGGAGAGCGGGTCCTCGCTCCCCTTGGCGTGGCTAAGGACTGGCTGCAGGTGAACAACGCCGCGATCATGTGCATCGTTTTCACGGTCATCGGAGTCGTGCTCGTCGGCGAGGGTGTCAACGGGTTGTGACGCCGCCAACCACATCAGTGTCAGGTGAGGCGTGGCGCGCGCAGAAGTGCCGCTCCTGCGCGGGTGGCGATCCGGCAATGCCGAGCACTCGAGGACGGCCATGCCGCAGAGCCGGTGTCCTTGCGTACGCAATGCAATCCGGTCCGAGCCTGCTTGTCGTGTCGGACGATGAGTTGCTCACCGGGCGGAGGTAGCAACGCCGGTCAGCGTGGGCCGCGAAGTCGCTGTGGCGGCACGCCCGCACATGGCAGCCCAAGGGTCGTCCGTCTGTCAGGTCGTGGTTATCGGGTTCGTACTCGGCTGGGCACCGCAGACTGCATACGTCATGGTCGGCGTTCGGAGCGTGGCTGATCACGGTCCCGCAAGGTCCCCGGGGGCGCATCCTGTGGGGACCAGGCGATGACGCGAGCCGCCTACTGGTTTAGATGAGGCCATCGGCGACGGCGACCCATACGCCTTCGTCGGTGACCGCAACGCCATGGGGGTTGAACCCGAGGCGGATGGTCGTCACCACGGAGTTCGTCGTGGGGTCGATGCGCGCGAGCGTGCCGTCGGCCTGGTTGGTGACCCAGACCGCGTCGGCACCCACGGCCACGGCCAGCGGTTGGTCGCCGGTCGGGATGACGGCTTGCACGTCGCCGGTTCGGGCGTCGAGGCGCCAGACCGCACTACTTCCTATGCACGGCACCCAGACCGAGTTGAACCCAACGGTCACATCAGTGGGTTGGCTACCGACTTGGATTTGCTTTAGCTGATTGGTTTCGCTGTCGATCCGCCACACGCTTCGGTCGCCGACGTTGGCGACCCACGCCGCGCCCGCTCCGAACGCGATCTGCCCTGGCAACACACCCGCTGGGGCTTCGAAACTTTGCTCGAATCCATTGTTGAGCAAGCTGACACGTGCGATCGACGACGGGACGGTCTGATCGAAGCCAGGCGGCGGCTGGGTGATCCAGAGGGAGCCCGCGCCGCTCGCCAGGAAAGCCGCGGTGCTGCCGGGCAGCTCGATGCGCTCCTTGACGTCAAGGGTTGTTGGATCGATGACCACGACCTCGTTGTTCGCGAAGCTGCCAACGAAGAGTCCGCGACCGTCGGTGGCCATGCCGGTTGGCTCTTCGATTCTCAGGCCGCCGACCAGTTCCCCATTGCCGGTGCGGGGGGTGACCCGGGTGAGGGTTTCGTCCTGGATGTTGACGACCCAGACGAACCCGTTCCCGGCGATGACCTTGCCTGGGAATCGGCCAACTGGGATGACGCCCTCCACGGTGTTCGTGGTCGGGTCGATCTTCACCAGTGAGTTCGGAACAACGGTCGGGGCCGGGTCGGAGCCATTGAGCACGACTGCTGCGCCTGTGGCGGCGGCAATGACGGCTCCGCCTAGTGCGACCAGCATCCAGCGGGGGCGCCTTGTGCGCGGCCGGCTGCTGGCTGGGCTGGCCGTCGACAGGTCAAGGGTTGGGTCCTGGTTCAGGACCGCCTGCTCGAGCCGGCGCAACGACGCGCCGGGCTCGAGCCCAAGCTCCTCGACGAGCAGGTGCCGCCCCTTCTGGTATGCGTCGAGGGCCTCAGCATGACGCCCGCAGCGATAGAGGGCGAGCATGAGTTGGCCTCGCGGCCGCTCGCGGTAGGGGTGCTGGCTGACGAGCGCCTCCAGGTCGGAGACGACGTCCCGATGGTTGCCGAGCATCAGTTCGGCCTCGACCCGGTCCTCAACCGCCGAGAGTCTGAGTTCATCGAGGCGCAGGCGTTCGGCATAGGCGAATGGTGACGAGTCGAGGTCGGACAAAGGGGGGCCGCGCCAGAGCTCCAGTGCTTCGGACAGTAGGCGTGTCGCCGCTTGCGGCTGGGCATCGGCAAGTGCAGTGCGCCCTTCCCGCGCGAGTCGTTCAAATCGGCCAAGGTCGAGGGACTCCGGGTCGACTTTGAGGACGTAGCCCGGGGGGCGGGTGAGGATGCGCTCCGCGCCCAGCCGTTTACGCAGTTCGGAGATGTAGACCTGGAGGGCCGAAGTCGCGGTTTGCGGGGCGTGATCACCCCACAGGTCATCGATCAGGCGGTCACGCGAGACGACCTTGTTGGCGTGCGCGAGCAACAGGACCAGCAGCGCGCGTTGCTTTGCCCCGCCCAGCGGTCGTGCCTGGCCGTCGTCTTCGACCTCAAGCGGCCCGAGGATTCGAAAGTCCAACGCGCTTCTCCCTCCCGGAAAGTAGCACCGTTTAGCGACGCTTTGGCGGTCGTTTGGCCGGGCTTAAGCGTCGCCTGCTCACATCAGGTGCAGCCGTTCACCCACCCCGTCACAGCGTCCTCGGATCAGCCATGGAGACCTTTGTTGTGCAGATCTGGGCTTTGGCCGGCGAGTCCAACACCAGCGGTATGGATATGCGCGGCTACGTCGAGCACGTCGGAACCGGGCGCCGCGAGGCGTTCCGCTGTCTGGGCGACCTGGTCGCCTTCCTCAATCCCCGCATCACCAGCAACCACGGGAGGTAGGAGATGATGCACCGCCAGTCGATGGAACATGAGCCCGCGGCGCGAAGCCATGTCAGGCTCGCTAGGTCGCGCCGCCTGGTCGGGGTGGCTGCGGCTGCACTCTTGGTGTTGATCGCGGTTGACGAGCCAACGCAAGCTGTCTCAACGAGGCAGCGCGTGGCGATCGAGATCACCATGCCGCTTGACGGGCCCACCGGCTCGTTTGTGCTGCGCGGTCTGACCCCAGGTTCACCGACGAGCGACGTTGGGTCGGCCACCTTCACCAGCGGCCCCACGCCGGTTTTCATCGCACGCGTCATCAACGGACAAAGCGTCGATCGCTTCCGGGCGATCGACACTCTCGAGGGAAGTCAGGGCACGCTGGTGATCAGCCTTCAGGTGGACTTCGTCTCGGCCGGTGGTGGCGGCTACCTGGTGGGCACAGGTCGCTGGTCGATCATCGACGGAACCGGGATCTACGCGGGCTGGAGAGGTGGCGGCGGATCGGCACTCGTCAGCCCCCCGAGTCCACCAGGACAACACGGATACAGCAACCACGAAGGATTCGTGACAGTCCGGCCGCGCTGACGGTCCCTCAGTTCATCGGGCCGAGATCTTCGGCGACGCCGCCGCCATGGTCGACCGACTCGTCCACCACGCCCAGATCATCAACCTCAAAAGGCGACAGCTACCGACTCAAAGGACGCCGCCAGGAGGTGACAAGCGACTAAACCTGCTCAGATGTCGATTCAGCAATCGATACGACGCCAACACGAGGAGGCCGACTCGAGACCGCGCCCTGTATGCGCCATTTCCGGTCATCGCAGGGAGCAGACTGGGCCGACGAAGGTGGGAACGTGAACGAGCAAGAGGTACGGAACCTGTTCTTCGAGCGGTTGGAACACCTCAGCCCCGAGGCCGAGTTCGAGCTGCGCCATCCGGACTACGTGATGGAGATGCCCCAGTCCGGTGAGCGCATCCGCGGCGGGAGAACATGCGCGCGTTCCAGGAGGCATACCCGAACCCGCCGACCATCCAACCGCGCCGAGTGGTCGGGTCCGGAGACGTCTGGGTGGTCGAGGCCCGATCCGACTACGGCGGGCAGATCCACCAGGTCGCGCTGATCATCGAGTTCCGGGACGACAAGATCTGGCGGGACACTCGCTACTACGCCGAGCCGTTCGAGGCACCGGAATGGCGGGCGCAGTGGGTTGAGCGCATGCAGGAGTAGACGGCCTGCGCCTGTGGAGGGGGACGCAGATGCCGGCTTGCCCGGCTGTCGCCGCCGACCGGAGCCACGCGAGAGTCGGGTCACCGGACGGGGGCTGCCCCTGGATCACGAGAAGCCGCACCGCGTACGCGCCCCAGCAGGCGAGCTCCCACCGACCGTTCGGAATGTGCCGACAGCCTGCCGCTTGGCATGCACGCGAAGTGAATCCATAAGGAGCGGGCTCCACGTGGGTTCCACGCCTACCGCAAAGTGACCTTGTAGACGATGCCGAACCGGCTTGAGTTTCCACCCCGGCGATGTGCATCCGCGCGACCACTCAGCACGTCGAACCTCGGAGCTTTGCTACGCGACCCGCCGCGCGTGCGCAGCGTGGAAGCGGGTGGGGTCGCAAGGGGTCCAGGCGGCCCGCGACCCCACCCCGGTCGAACACCCCAAGACCCGGCGCGCGGTGTAGTTCTGCCCTGTCACGCGTGGCGCACGCGGTGGATGCGATGGCGTGTTGGCGTGAGCTTGCGTTTCCGAGCCGACCGCCGACCGGCCAGCTGGGCCTGGAGGGTCTGACTGGACACGCCCGCGGCGGGTCCAGGTGCCACGCCTGCGAGACCGTTTGTCCGACCGGGAGCCGACGAGGACAGACGCCGCCAACCTGACACGGACGAGGGGCTGCCCTGGTCCGCCGCGCCGGCATCAGGGCGCCGCCGTTCGTCGCGGCGGAGCGAGCAGAACACGTCGTCGCGGCGACCAGGCATCAAGAGCGGTGGACGAGGAGCTCCACACCGAACAGAGCGGAGATCAGGTTCGGGGCGAGTGGGGCCTCGCCGATGCGCGCCAGATAGAGGACTGTCCACACGACGGCCCAGGCCACTGCGATTCCGCCGACCCAGCGGGGCAGGATCCGTGTCCGCAGGATCGCAGCGCCGAACGCCGCGATCGCCAGACATGCGAGCAGCACGTAGTCCCGCTCGAGCTCGAAGATGAACCGTCCACCAGCGAGCTCGATGGCATCACCGACGATCCACAGCACGACACCGACGAGATACGCGACCGTGCCCAACCGGGCCAGCAGGCGGTCCCCTGCGTCGGTGAGCACGACTTGGAAGGCCGCGAGGCCGAGCAGCGTCAGCACGAGTCCCACGGTCAGGGAGTTGCTCTGCCACGCATGTCCAGCGGGATAGGACCCGTCGCCATACAGGAGAGCGGCGACCGCGAGCATCGCGAAGCCGGCCACCAGCAGCGACCCGGCCACACGACGTTCCCCGAGGAGCGTCACTGGACCCATGGCGTCTCCCGATGCTCGCTGCAGGGTGACCTTCAGGGACGTTACCGAACAAGGGACGCTGGGCACTGAGACTGGGGCCCAATCAAGCCGTCGCAGTGGGGCCAAGCGAGGTTGACACAGCCACGGCCTGGGCGCTGTCGAGCACAGCGCATTCCCGTGTCGCCGACTTCGTACCGTCACGCTTGCGCTTGGTGCCGGTCATGCGCGCGCATGACTTGCGACCGGCGACCTGCGGGTGCCGTGCTCCCGGCTGTCCGGCGCCGCAGCTGGACGCGGAACCGCGGTGTCGCCGCCCGGGGGCACGGGTGGATCCGGTCGAGGGGAGTGGCTACCCGAGCATTCGGACCATCGCGGCGGCGGCGGTGTTGGGGCTGAGGCCTTGTTCGATGCACAGTGATCGCCAGGTGCGGAATGCGGTGGCGTGTCCGATCAGGCCTCGACGGGTCGCGGTTCGTTGGTGTCGGGGCCAGGCCGAGAGAATGGCGTCGATGCGTGCCTGCTCGCGTTCTCGGCTGATGGTGCGGACGAACTCGGGAAGGTCGTCCCAGTCCCGCGAGCTCCGGGTGAGCATCTGCTCGGCTTCGCCGAAGAATCGGTACAGGTCGGTGAGCGCGAAACGGAGCCGAGCCGTCGGGTCGGGCAGTTCCCGCCACGCGTCAAGATCCGGCATGCGCTGCTGGGCGGCCCAGTGGGTGGTGCAGGCGGCGAACAGGGCGTCGTTGTCGGGGAAGTGCCGGTAGACGGTGAGCCGGGTCACCCCCGCGGCCTGCGCGATCGCCGAGACGGTGGTGTGGGCAGGGCCGAGCGAGCCATGCAGCTCGACGGTGGCCTCGATGATCCGATCGCGGGTCCGGTCGACCTGGTCCGCGCGGTTCGTCATCCGGTAGGCGCGGCGCTGCGATTTCGTTGAGCGGAGTTGTTCACCCAAAATGTTGACATCCAAATCCATCGGCGCCATATTCATTGAACATCAGCGTACCACCAACCTATTGTAGAAGGGCGATCATGATGGACACCAGCGCACCTCCGCTCACGATCCGACGTCCCGGCGAGGGGACCTCCGGCGGTCTGCTGCCCGGTCTCGGAGTGGTCTGGAAGCTGGACACCCGAGACACCAACGGCATGGTCTCCGTGGTCGAGCATCCCTTCGATGTCGGGGTTCTGGTGCCCCCGCACCTGCATCACCGGGAGGACGAATACTCCATCGTCACCCAGGGACAGATCGGGTTCCGCTCCGGAGACCGCGAGGTCGTGCTCGGCGCCGGCGGCTACATCACCAAGCCCCGGGGCGAAGTGCACGCCATGTGGAACGCCGGCTCGGAACCCGCACGCATGATCGAGATCATCAGTCCCGGCGGGTTCGAAGACTTCTTCCGCGAGCTCTCCGCCCTGATCTCAAGCGGCCCGCCGGCACCCGAGGCCAGCCTCGAAATCGCCGAGCGTTACGGCCTAGAGTTCGCGGAGCCGTCCTGGCTGCCCGACATCATTCGCCGCTACAACCTCACGCCACCTCCGCGGTAAGTGCGGCAAAAGTCGCACCGCGAAGGCGGAGGCGCACCGCGGAGGCGGAGGCGCACCGCGCCCGCGCGCAGCAACCCCAGAACCGATTCCGCGACCGTCTGATTCGGCATCAGACGACGGCTGTACGAAGCCGCGCACTGCCTCACACCGCTGCTGACACGCGAGGACGGCGCTGGCGAACGACCGACCACAAGACTGTAACCGTGGTTGCATAGCGACGCGGGTTCTTCTAGCGTGGCCGGGTGGCCGGGCGCGTGGAGTGGGTGCTGTTGGCGTACCGGATCCCGCGCGAACCTTCGACTCCGCGGATCGCGGTGTGGCGCAAGCTGCGGCGCCTGGGCGTGGTCCAGGTGCTGGATGGGCTGGTGGCGTTGCCGGCGGATGCGCGCACGCGCGAGCAGTTGGAGTGGCTGGCGGATGAGGTCGTTGAGGCCGGAGGTGAGGCCACCGTCTGGCTGGGCCGGTTGGGTTCGGCCGCGCAGGAGCGGGCGCTGGCGGCTCGGATGGCCGCGGCGACCACCGCCGAGTACCGCCGGTTGATCGACGACGCAACCAGCGCACGCTCCGAGCCCGACACCGCCCGCCGCCGAACGTTGGCTCGGCTGCGCCGGGAGCTGCACCGGGTCACCCGGCGAGACTTCTTCCCCTCGCCGGAACGCGATGAGGCCCGGCTGGCGATCTCGTCGTTGGGTGAGCTGGTCGAGGCGCCGTCGTGAGATGGGTGACGAGGGCATCGGTCCACGTCGACAGGGCGGCGTGTGCGTGGCTGATCCGACGGTTCATCGACAGCGATGCTGTGTTTGTCTTCGTCGATGATCCCGACGAGGTTCCCGCGGATGCGACCCCGTTCGACATCCGCGGCGTCGACCTGTCTCACCACGGCGGGGACTGCTCGTTCGAGACGATGCTGCGCCGCTACGACCTGAGCGATCCGGTGCTGTGGGACATCGCCCGGATCGTGCACGAGGCGGACCTCGGCGATGACCGGTTCGACGCGCCCGAGGCTGTGGGCCTGGACGTGCTGTGCCGGGGGTTGTCGATGGTCACCGACGACGATCATGTGCTGGCGGTGGCGAGGGTGATGTTCGACGGGCTGTACGAACACCGCCGCCGGGCGACGCTGCTGGGTCGCGACCCGGCATGAGCGGACTGCCCCGTGACGTGAGATTCGTCCTGGCGGGGCAGGCGATCCGGGCCTTTGCGTACGGCCTGGGCGCGGTGTTGCTCGGGCGCAGCCTCGCGCTCTTGGAGCTCGGCGACCTGCGGACCGGGCTGGTGCTGTCCGCGACCGTGGCCGGTACCGCGTTCGCGTCGCTGCTGGTGGCCCGCCACGGGGATCGGTTCGGCCGGCGCCGCAGCTACGCCGCGCTCTACCTCCTGCTCGCGATGACCGGGGTGGTGTTCGCGTTCGCCGATGCCGCATGGCCGCTGATGCTGGCCGGGTTGTTTGGGGCGTTGTCGACGGAGGTGATCGAGTCCGGGCCGTTCACATCCTTGGAGCAGGCGATGCTGGCCACCGATCTCGCCGGGCGGCGACGGGTGCACGGCTTCGGGTTGTACAACGCCGTCGCGGCGCTCGCCGGATCCCTTGGGGCACTGGCGGCCGCGCTCCCGGCGCGGGCCCGAGACGTGTGGGCGGGAGCGCCGGTCGACCAGCGCTGGTTTCTGCTGTTCGTCCCGGTCGGTCTCGCCGGAGCGTGGCTGGCCAGCCGACTCAGCAAGAGCGTCGAGGTATCGACCCGAACGAATCTGCCCGCCGGCGGGCTCACCCGGTCCCGGGGGGCGGTCACCCGCCTGTCGGCCTTGTTTGCGGTGGACTCCTTCGCCGGCGGCATCGCGCTGTCGGCGTTCATCGCCTATTGGCTGACCGCCCACTTCCAGGCCTCCGCGTCCACCGTCGCGGTCACCTTCGCCGCGCTCGGGCTGCTGCAGACCGCGTCCTTCCTGGTGGCTCCGCTGCTGGCCGACCGGATCGGGCTGCTCAACACGATGGTGTTCACCCACCTGCCCTGTCACGTCCTGCTCGCCGGCGTCGCCTTCGCCCCGACCCTGCCGGTGGCGATCGCTCTGCTCGCGACCAGGACCGTGTTCTCCCAGATGGACGTGCCGACCCGTCAGGCATACGTCATGACCCTGGTCGACCCGGCCGAACGCACCGCGGCCGCCGCCTACACCGGCGCCGCGCGTTACCTGAGCCGACCCTTCGGGCCACCCGTCGCCGCGGCCGCGCAAAGCGTCGCGGTCGGGCTGCCCTTCCTGCTCGCCGGTGTGATCAAGACGGGCTATGACCTGACGTTGTGGCTGTGGTTCCGGCGCGTACCGCTCCCCGAAACCGACACCAAACCCCAGCCCCAACCAACGATGGGGTCGTCATGAAGAGCATGACCCGGTACGTTGCGCGGTGCGTCGCCGTCTCGGCGACGTTCCGGACAAGTGACGCCTGCTCTGTGATTCCTGCCGGTGTGGATCGTTCCCGCGCGGGGATCGTGACTACGTATCGAGGTCGGCTCGCATAGCTTGCGCCACCATTCTCAATGGTCCCAGCTAACGCCCCGACGACTAGCCCGGCTGCGCTGTCTGCTCTTTTCCCACGCATCCGAACCGCAGGTACAGGAACGGGACGGCGAACAGGTTGAGCAGGGTCGACGTGACCAGGCCACCCAGGATCACGATGGCCATCGGGTGCTCGATCTCGTGTCCGGGGATGCTCCCGGCGGCGACCAGCGGCAGGAGGGCCAGTCCCGTGGCAAGGGCGGTCATGAGGATCGGGGCGAGCCGATCCTTGGCGCCGCGGAGGATGAGCTCAGGTCCGAAGGTCTGGCCTTCCTCGCGCTCCAGGTGCTGGTAGTGGCTGATCAGCATGATGCCGTTGCGGGCGGCGATCCCGAGCACGGTCAGGAAGCCCACGAGGGAGCCGAGGGAGATCGTTCTGTCGGTGAAGTAGGTCGCGAGTACGCCGCCGACGAGCGCGGCCGGCAACGTGAGGAAGGCGACCAGGGCCAGCTTCCAGCTTCGGAACGCGACTTGGAGTAGGAACAGGATGGCCACGGCGGCGACGGCGGCCCAGGTCAGAAGTTGCTGTTGGGCTGCTTGCCGCTCGGCGAACTCGCCGGTCACTTCTGGGCGATAGCCCGTCGGGTAGTCGACCGAGGCGACGGCCCGCTCGATGTCCTGAGCGACCGCTCCAAGGTCGCGGCCTCGCACGTTGGAGCTGATCTCGAGGTATCGCGAGAGGTTCTCATGCTCGATCAGGTTGGGTGTGGGCTGGATCGCGACGTTCGCGACGTCGGCCAAGCGGACCTGCTGGCCGTTCGCCGTGTCGAGCATCATGTTTTGGACCGCGGTGAGGTCGCCCCTTTCTTGCGGGAGGCCCCAGATCCGGATGTCGTAGACGCGGTTGTTCACCCAGAGGTCGCCGAGCTCCTCGCTGCCGAAGATGGCCGCTGAGGCTCGTCTGACATCGCCTGGCTTCAGTCCGTACTGCTGCGCCTTCTGCAGGTCGACGGTGATCTCGATCTGAGGTTCGTCTACCTGCAGCGCGACATGCACTTCGGCGGTGCCGGGGATGGCCGCCATCTTCGCCCGGACCTCCTCAGCGGTCGTCCGCAGTTGGTCGAGATCGTCGCCGTAGACCCTCACCACGATTGCGTCGCTGGACCCGGTGAGCACTTCACGGATCCGTTCCTTCAGGTATGTCTGCACGTCGCGGAACAGGCCGGGATAGCCGTCCACCGCTCCTGAATCTTGGTCAACGTCTGGTCGTAGTCGACGGCCGGATCGACGCTGATCCAGTTCTCGCCGAAGTACATGCCGACGACCTCGTCGGCGTTGCTGGCTTGGCCGATGTGCGCGCCGAAGTTGCGGACGCCGTCGATGTTGCGGAGTTCTTTGCTGCCCTGGGTGGTGATGCGGATCATCTCGGGGTGGGAGGTCCCAGGCGTCCCCAGCCAGTGCATCAGGAAGTCACGCTCTTTGAAGTCGGGCAGCAACGACTGGCCCAGCACAGGTACGGCCAGCAGGCCCGCGGCCACGACCACGCCGAACGCCGTAGCGAGGAGTCGGGTCCGGTGCATGAGTCGTGACAAGACGCCGATATAGCCGCTCTGGAGCGCGCGGACCAGCGGCGGTGGCCGGGTTCCGAGTTGTGCGCGTCCGAGCAACAGCAGCGCCATGGCCGGTGTCACAGTCAGCGCCACGACCATGGACACCAGCACCGCAAGCGCGTACGACAGGGCCAGCGGTCGGAAGAAGGCACCGGTCAGCCCCTCGAGGAACAGCACCGGCACCACGGCCACGACGTTGATCAACGTGGCATAGGTGATAGCGCTTCGAACCTCGACTGACGCGTCGAGCACCACCCGGCCTGTAGTCCGGTTCCCGGAGGCCCGGTGAGTCTGAGAGCCGGAGGAGGGCCGCGTCGCGTCCCGAAGGGCGGTCGCTTGCTTTTTGTCCGTGGTTCTGGGACCGGTCTCCGCGACGAACGGACCAGGCCCACACCGATCCACGCCAACCAATAGCCAGGCGGAGCAACTCGCCACCGTCGAGCCTTCGGGCACCAGGAGCCTGACCCGGTTCTCCGGCCACAGCGTCCAGATCACCGGGGGACAGGTCGGCCTTCGCTACCGCCACGCAGTCCGACAATGATCGACACGTCCATGTCCCACCTCGGGTTTCGCTGCATCCAACGCCGGAAAGCTCCGCGGAAGCGGCCGACGGAGCGCCACGGTGACAGCGATTTGGGGGCGTCGGTGGTTCGCGACTGCGCCTTCCTGGCCGGTGCTGCCGACATTCTTCCGGGACCTGCTTCGGCTCTCTGTTGTTGCGCTGCCGGATCGTCAGACGACTCGTGCAATTGCGGGCGGGGGACGATCGCGTGGTCAGGCTGTTGCGGCCAGCCGCTGCTGGCGGGCGGCGCGTTTCTGTTCGAATCGCGCGGCAGCTGAGTCGACGCCGGACATGAACATCGCGAGTTCCTCCCGGGCCGCGTCGCCGTCGGGCCCGAGGCCGGATCGGTCCCAGATGTTCCAGGCCCGGAGCACGGGTGCGAGCACCTCGTCGTGATGGATGCGCAGGTCGTAGATGCCGGCCATCGCGATCTGCACCGAGCGGCGGGTGTAGTTGGCGATGGTTGCTCCGGGCATCGCGAAGTCGCGCACGACGTCGGTGACCGCACGCATCGTCTCCGCCGGGGCGACGTCGAAGGCGGCGTCGAGCAGGTTGCGGTAGAAGAGCATGTGCAGGTTCTCATCGGCCGCGATTCGGGCGAGCAGCCGCTCGCAGCCGGGATCGCCGGTATGCCGACCGGTGTTGCGGTGGGAGATGCGGGTGGCCAGCTCCTGGAAGGACACGTAGGCGACCGACTGCAGCATGCTGCCGTCCACCGTCGACGTGTAGCCGGTGGTCATGTGCTGCATGCGGGCACGCTCGAGCTCGACCGGGTCGACGGAGCGGGTCACGACCAGGTAGTCGCGGATCGCGATGGCGTGCCGGCCTTCCTCGGCGGTCCAGCGCCCGACCCAGGTGCCCCAGGCACCGTCGTGACCGAAGACGTCGGCGATCTCGCGGTGATAGCTGGGCAGGTTGTCCTCGGTCAGCAGGTTGAGCTCGAGGGAGTTCCTGGACACCTCGTCCATCCGCGACTGCTCCGGGTCCCAGGCCTGGCCGGCGTACGGGCCGTCGAAGTCGGAGCCCTCACCCCATGGGACGTACTCGTGCGGGAACCAGTCCTTGGCGACCCCGAGGTGGCGGTCGAGTTCGCGCTCGACCACCGGCTCGAGCTCGCGCATCAGCCGGACGTCGTGGGTGGCTGTCGCCATCGGTCCTCCAGACCTACGGTTGCGTAACTTACCCAAGCGTAGGTTATGGGCCGTTCTCGCGCACATCGAGACCGGAGGCGGTGAACGCTGGCCGCCACAGCCGCGCTGAACCGCCCGGCGCCATCGCGGTGCCGCAGCTCCCACGACCTCACGGACTGGGAGACACCCCCGGCGAGGTGGCGCCGACGGGCGTCAGAAGCAGCTGGGGTCGAGCCGTGGCGCATCTCTTGAGCGATGGTCGAGGTCCTTGAGGCGGCCATGCACACGGAGGTGTCGGCTTGTCGAGCGAGTCTGTGCCGGTTCCTCGTCGCCGGGTGGCCCGGCTCAGCCCGGATCGCCGCCATCCTCGGTGGCGTGAGGTTGGGCCTGCTGGCCCTGGCTGCTTGGATCGCCTTCGGCGAGGACTCCGGGAGCGAGGTTGGGCGGATTCCGCTCGGGGGTCGACTTTGACGTGCCGGCCGTGTCGCTGGTGTTGGCCGCGCTGCTCGGGGCCGGCGCTTTTCTTCGTCGGGTTCGCGGCGTTGCGAACCGCAGCGGCGATGGCGTGCTGGCCAGGATCGGCGGATCCCGGCGCCTCTGCCGGAGGAGGCCCGCCGGATTCGCAGCCGCGTCCTGAGTCCGGTCGGTGTGAGCCTGCTGCAGCTCGATCGTGAGCCGCACGTTCCGCTCACCGAGCTGCCGACCGCCACCGGGGATGTCGAGAAGACTCTTCGCCTGACGGTGCTGGACCCGGCGCACAATGAGGCGCTGCGGATCGGCGCGGCGCTGGACTCGTTGTTGGCGCAGTCGCAGCCGCCGGATCGGGTGCTGGTGGTGGCCGACAATTGTGCGGACGACACGGCGGACATCGCTCGCGCACGGCGCGGACGTTTATCACCGGCGGTAACACCGACAAGAAGGCGGGCGCGCTCAACCAGGCACTGGCGGGCCCTGCTCCCGGCCGCCGATCGGCGTGACGTGGCCATGGTGATAAACGCCGACACGACGATCGTTCCGGCAGTTCCTCGACACCGCCTTGGCCCGACTGGAGGCCGACCCGGACTTCATCGCGGTTGGCGGTGTCTTCTATGGCGATGAGGGCGCCGGCCTGGTTGGTCAGCCGCTGCAGCGCAACGAGTACACCCGCTACCAGCGCTATATCTCCCGGCGCCTGGGCCGGGTGGTCGACGACGTCGTGACCGACGGACCCTTCGGGGGGCGACGACATCTTGGCCGTCAAGTCTCGATGAAAATCCGCGTTCCGTGATGTGACGTCCTGGCGCCGGGGCTTGGCACATTCGTGGTGCATCTCGATGTCACGACCGTAGTCACGTCGATCCGCCCATACTCTGCGAGTGGGCTTCTTGTCCGACGAGCGGCGGCGGTGGTACCTCCTTGCGGTCGCGTGGGTGGTGCTCATCGTCCTGGGCTTCACCGGGTTCTTGGCGCAGTCGAAGGAGGCAGCGCTCGACCGCACGCTCCTCGACAACCTCTACCTCACTCTCCAGCTCGCGGTTCTCTCGTACGACGGCGGCGACGGCGACCTGAACTGGCGCCTCGAGGTGGCCCGTTTCGCGGCACCGGTCATGGCGATGGGGACGCTGCTCCAGGCGGCGTCGGTGGTGTTCCGTGAGCAGTTCGAGCGCTTCCGGCTCAGCGGCTTTCATGGGCACACGGTCGTATGCGGCCTGGGTGCATCGGGCACCCGGCTTGCGCTTTCGCTGGCCGAGCAGCACCGCCCCGTGGTCGGTGTCGACCAGGATGCGCACGGCTCCGGCATCGCCGCTCTCCGTGCGCACCACGTCCCGGTCTTCGCCGGTGACCCAACCGACCCGGCCGTCCTCCGGGCTGTGCGCCTGGACCGCGCGTCGAGCCTGGTCGCCCTTTGCATCAGCGACGCGACTAATGTCGCTATCGCCGCGGCGGCCCGACGGGTGCCCCGCCAGCGACGGGCCGTCGACCTGCGGTGCTCGGTGCACCTCGAGGACGCGGAGCTGACCCAGTTCCTGCTCGGCTCCGGCCTTGGGGGCGAGGAGACGGTACGCGTCGAGTTCTTCAACATGCACGAACGCGGCGCCCGTGCGCTTGTCGCCGAACACCTCGCATTCGAACCGGGCAGGAAACCGCACGTGGTCGTGGTCGGGTTGGGCCAGCTCGGACGGGCCGTGCTGTTGGTGGCGGCCCAGCAGTGGGCGGAAGTCGGCGACGGACCCTTGACCGCAACCCTTGTCGACGTGGCGGCGCCCAGCCGCATGCAGGCGCTGGAGATGCAGCACCCGGGCCTGGTCGACGCCGTTTCTGCGTGCCTGCTTACCATCGACGTCGAGGCGCCGACACGGGACGGGGTGGCGGAGCTCATGAAGCGCCTGGCAGAGGTCCGGCCGCAACTGGTCGCCGTCGCGCTGGACGATGAGTCCACGGCCCTTGCTACCGCGATATTCCTCCATCGCATGATCGACGACCCCACCATCCCGGTGGTGGTCCGAACCCGCGGCGACGCTGGCGTGGGCGCGTCGGTCGGCATGGACGACCAGGACGGGGACCCACGCTTCCCTGGCCTGCGCCTGTTCCCGCTGCTCGACCGGACCTGTTCGCCGGCCCTGATGGACGGCGGCATTCGCGAGGAGCTCGCCCGGGCGCTGTACGAGGACCACCTCATCCGGGCCGCGGCGCGCGGCGTTGTGGACCCGCCATGGTCGGAGCTCACCGACGAGGAGCGCGAGGCCGCCCGGGAGGCGGCCGACGGGCTCAGCGACGCACTAGAGGAGCACGGCTTCGAGCTGCTGCCCCTGCGACATTGGGGCGGGCCAACCGTGGCATTCACGCCGGAAGAGATTTGCCGGCTCGCGGAGCGCGACCACGACCGGTGGCGTGCTCGACGCGGCGCGGACGGGTGGCGGTACGGCAACGTGCGCGAAGCCCGCCAGAAAGTGACACCCCAGCTTGTCCCGTGGGATGAACTGAAGCCCGAATGGCACGAGTACAACCTCACCCGGATCCAGGCGATGCCCACGATTCTTGCCCGCACAGGGCTCGAGGTGAGCCGGCACTGACGCCACTCGATCGTGCACCATCTCGGCATCGAACGCACTGAAATGCCGCGAAGCGTGGATATCGTCAAGTCCCGTTTCGGAGGCCCGGCTTGCCGTCCCCCAGGCGGTGCTCGTCGGTCCATGATGACGGCGTTTTGGCACGAGCTGTGCTCGCATGGGACCACCGTTTCGACAAACGCGTGTGCCAGCAGCCGGTCAGTTTGCGGCTGGCGAGCTACAGCGGCCGCACGTCGGATTGGGTCAGCGCCCTCCTCGCGCTGACTGCGGCATGGCTGGCCGGTGAGAACGTGCCGCGGCGTCGTGCCCGGTGGGCGGCGTTGGAGGAGCGTGCATTGCTGCTCGAGCGCGAACGTGATGAGCGTGACCGCGCCGCCGCCAGCGCCGAGCGGTTACGGAACGCTAGGGAGCTGCACGACGTCGTGGCGCACGCGATGTCGGTGATCGCGGTTCAGGCCGGATCGGCCACCACGTCTCGAAGCGGATGTCGCTGAAGCTCGGCGAGCGCTAGGGGTCATCGAGGAGACCAGCCGCTGTCGATCACCGAGATACGACGGGTGCTCGGCGTGCTACGCGACAGCGACGTCTCGGCCTCGCCGTCACCGTCCACTGCTCAGCGACGTACCGCAGCTCGCGGCGCACGCGCGCATGTCCGGGCTCCGTGTGACGCTCGATGTGTCGGGCCCGGGAAGTCCGCCGCCGCCGGGCGTCGATCTCACCGCATACCGGATCGTCCAGGAGGGCCTGACCAACGTCTTCAAGCACGGCGGTCTTGGAGCGGCCGTCGTCGATGACTTCGATTGTCAGCAGCCGATGATCGCCACCACGCGAACGTGCGCGACCGATCGAAGGTTTCGGATTCAGGAGGTCTGCGAGGGTGCGGGGGAAGGGCGCTCGCAACCTGTTACCCAGAAGACCTTGTGTTTCAGGTTGGCGCCGTGCGACCCGTCCGAGCGCACGTCAAGCCTGATGTGCCAGCCCTTGACCCGGTGGGGCTCGATGCCCGAGAGATCGAGTGTGTAGGTGCGCGAAGCGTCGAGGCCGGCCTCGCTGGCGGCCCCGGAGTTGTCGTCCTCGCCGATGAAGACGGTGTCGACCAGGAGCTCGGTGGTGAACGGGCCGTTCGGCGCAGTCGGCGGGTGGGCCCAGAAGGTCAGATCCGCGTTGAGGTCGCCTTCGTCGAAGCCGTAGAAGTCGACCTGAACTGTGCAGTCGACGCTCGGCTTGCTGACCGTGACGAAGCCATTGTTGCCGGCCGGCTCCTCGCCTGGGGATGCACTGTCGTTGGGGTCCGGACGGCTCCGCGCCTCCGGATGCACTGTCGGTGGGTCCGGACGGCTCCGCGCCTGGGGATGCACTGTCGTTGGGTCCGGACGGCTCCGCGCCTGCGGCGGTCGGACGGCTCCGCGCCTGCGGATGGACTGCCGTTGCTGCCGGACGGGCCCGCGTCTCCAATGGCCGTCGGGCCCCCGAGCAGCAATGCGGCCGCGGTTCCGGCCGCGACGCAGACAGCCGCGGAGGCGGCGAACTTGCCGATCCTTGCAGTCCCCATCCGAAATTCCTGACGATCGTTCGCGGCGATCGGGCCGCCGCGGCTCCGTCACCCTAGATCGAGGCGAGCATGCTGTGTGTTGCCCATTCCGTCCGAATAGCCGCCCGAACAGATGACAGGTCGCGGATCTTCACCAGATCTCAACGAGACTCGGCGAGATGCTGCCGCGAGCCTCAAAGTCTGCGCGAACAGTGACGATGGCGACCATCGTCATCGAGAGATCCTTTTGAAGGAGAACCCGATCAGCGAGTGACGATCGCTGCTCGGCAACCACGGACGAATGTCGGTCAGTTGGTTCTCGGTCAGTGTTCCCGCCTCTGCAGACTCGCGCGTTGTTGGAAGTGCCCCAGTAACCGAACGGTTTGCGCCTAGGACAAGCCATCTTTCAGCACGCAGCAACTTGTTCTCGGTTGCTGTCGATACGTGTGAACCATGCGGACGATGCGACGCGGAACGACAGCAACCGATTCCGTGACCGTCTGATTCGGGGTCAGAAGCGGGCCGTGTCGGCCAGCACGGATCGCTACGCCGAGATCACCGCCCGCGAAGATGTGCCGCAGCTCATCGAGCGGCTCCGCCTTCTGTAGGTCAGGAACTCAGTTGTGCCGGGCGACTGACGTCCCGCGACGCAGAGGCCGCTTGTCGAGCAGCGAGGTTGGCCACGTCTGAGCCCCGCCTCCTGGCGTTCGGCAAATGCCGGCGTCGCTCGGCTCGAGGTCGTGGAGGAGGCTCACCTCCTCGCTCATCGCGTCGCTCAACTGCAGTAGCAGCAGTGGAATCTGGTCGAGATCCCAGCAGAACGAGGCGATCGCATCGGTGGTGGCGAACAGCCGCTCGGAGAGGCGGTCCCTGGTGGCCTGGTAGGTGCCGAGTGCGACTTCTTCGGCTGCCTGTCCGGTGGCGGCTGTGATGATCGCGCGGGCCAGTAGCTCGGCGTCGCGGAGGGCGTCGGTGAGGCCGTGAGAGGTGAGCGGGTCTTTGAAGTAGCCGGCGTCGCCGACCAGCGCCCACCCGTCGCCGTGTGCCCGGCGGAGGAAGCCTGGTCTGCCCGCGAACACCTTCAGCCGCTTCGGAGCCCGGGCGCCGACAGCAGGATCGAGTATGCCGGGGGCGGCCGCAGCCAGAAGTCGCGCGTACAGCTGCGCCAGGCCCGCCGTGCCTCGGAGCGGAACCGCTGGCGCGGGCAGGCGACGAACACGCATACCTGAGCGTCGTTGGTCGGGAAGAAGCCGGCGGCGACCCCGGGCCGGTAGAACAGCTGATACTCGTGGACGGGAAGGTGATCCCAGTAGCCGTAGATGCAGGCGGCGGCGCTGCGGCCGGCCCGGTCCACCGGTGCTCCGGCCATTCGGGCGACCTTTGAGCTCATGCCGTCCGCTCCGACGGTGATCCGGGCGCTGGCCGCGAACGGCTCGCCGTCGGCGTCATGACCGACCACGCCGGTCACCCGCCCGCTACTGGCCCGGCGCAGGCCGGTGATGCTCACCCCGAATCGGATCTCGGCGCCGGCGTCTCGGGCCGCGTCGACCAGGATCGGGTCGAGCACGGTGCGGCGTGGGGCGTACAACGCGTCGACACCGGCCTGCGGCTTGATCGGCACCTCGATGCGTTTCGATCCGTAGTGGAACACGCTGCACCGCACCGGCGGTGTGCCGGCGTCGGCGATCTGGTCGAGCAGTCCCCACCGGGCGAGCTGCAGAACACCGCCGCGCAACAGGGCGTGGGTGGAGAGCGCGTCGGCACCGTACTGACTCCTATCGACGACCAGGACCCTGAGGCCGGCCCGGGCCACGAGCATCGCGGTGGCGGCGCCGGCCGGCCGGGCCACCGACGACAACCACGTCGTATTGCGAGGTCGCGTGGGTGGTCATCGAGGTCCTTGAGTACCGCTGCGCAGTCGCGATCGGCGGGTGCGCGTTCAGACGCTGACGTCGATGGCGACCGGCACGCCGTTGGTGATGACGTCGTAGACGGCCGAGCGCAGCCGGGACTGTTCGACGACGCTGCGCAGCTTCTCCGGGTCGTCGCCCTCGAGGTGGAAGCTGACCCGGATCTGCTGGTAGCCGTTGCGGACCTGGTCGGACAGACCCAGGATGCCGAGCAGGTCGATGTCTCCCTCGACCGTGGACTCGACCGAGGTCAGGTTCACGCCGCGGACGGCGGCGATGTTGGCCAGCCCGGAGGTGAGGCAGGCGGCCAGGGCGTGCAGCAGGTGCTCGGCCGGGGTCGGTGCGTTGTCCGCCCCGACCAGCACCTCCGGGTGGTCGGCGTCGAAGGTCGACACCTGCCGGTGGGTGAGTTCTTGGCCGGCGCCGTAGAAACCGTGGATCGTCGAGCGGTTGTGGGTGCCGCTGACCCACCGGTTGGTCGCCCGGAACTGGAACTTGGCGATCTCGGGGTTGGCCTTCACGGCGTCGAGGGTGGCGAACAGTGTCGCGGTGTCGACGCCGTTGCGCATCGGGGTGTCGGTTGTGGTCATGTCGTGGTCTCCTTTGCAGGTGTGGACGGGCGACTGCTTCCGCCGGTTGGGCTGGACGGCGGCTACGTCGGCGCTCATCGAGTGATGGTGTTCGCGCTGAGCTCGGCAATGAGTTCACCGTCATCCCGGTGGGGTTTCGGCGCATCCGTGCCGACCACGGATCCGCTACGGATCGACCACGGATCCTGACTGGTGTCATGGCCGAGTCCGACCTGCTGAGCGACGCCGGTGTCTCCGACCGCGAGGCTGAGGTGCTGGCCTTGGTCGGCGACCACCTCACGAACGCCGAGATCGCGGGGCGTCTGTTCATCTCGGTACGGACCGTCGAGAGCCACGTCTCGTCCCTGCTGCGCAAGCTTGGCCTGACGGACCGCCGGACGCTCGCCGACCTGGCCGCGTCGCTCGACGAGATCGGCCACGATCGGGAAAGCAGGTCCGCGGACTTGTGGCCCGGCGGGGATGACGAGTCCGACGAGGCGACCGCCACTGCCGTCGAGGCCGCCTCTTCAATCCGGTACACCAAGAGAGACGACCTCAACATCGCCTATCAGGTCACGGGTTCAGGCGATGTCGATCTCGTGCTCGTCGCAGGCTTTGTCTCGCACCTCATGCTCGATTGGACCGAGCCACGGCACGCCCACTTCCTGCACCGCCTCGGCACCTTCTCCCGCTTGATCAGGTTCGACAAGCGTGGAACTGGCATGTCGGACCGTCCCGGTGGACTTCCCGATCTCGAGGAACGGATGGGCGACGTGTCAGCGGTGATGGACGCCGCGAGATCCGAGCGGGCGGTGCTGTTCGGGTACTCCGAGGGTGGGCCGATGGCGATCCTCTACGCGGCCAGCTACCCGGAGCGGGTCCACGGCCTCGTCATCTATTCCAGTTATGCCAGGCGGCTGTGGGCTTCGGACTATCCGTGGGGCTTCCGTCCCGAGGAGCGGGCGAGGTACGCGGCGCAGCTCGAGCAGGACTGGGCGTGGGAGGCAGACATGCGCCACATGTGCCCCAACGCGGATGAGGAGCTCGCCAGGTGGTGGGGAGAGCGATGTCGTGCGGCGACAAGTCCCGGCGCGGCACGTGCCCTTGTCGAAATGGCTTCGCTGATCGACGTGCGCGACGTGCTCGGCGCCGTCCAGGCGCCGACGCTTGTGCTGCACCGCCGCCACGACGTCGACGCGAATGTCGCCGAGGGCCGGTACCTGGCCAGTCGTATTCCGGGCGCACGATTCATCGAACTCGACGGCACCGACCACTTCATCGCTGTCGATCCGGACCAAATCCTTGATCCCGTGCAGGAGTTCGTCCGCACGCTGGGGTACTCCACGCCGACCGACTCATCGCTCGCGACGCTGCTCGCGGTCAGGGTCGAGGAGAACATCGACGAAGCGTGGCTGCGTGGCCTCCTGCGAGAATCTCAGGACGAGTACCGGGGGGTGGACGCTGTCGCCGAGGGCGCGAGCGTTCTGGCCACGTTCGACGGCCCGGCTCGCGCCGTTCGATGCGGGCTGGCGCTCATCGAGCGGGCGGCTGCAGGCAACCTCCACATGTCGGTCGGGTTGCATACCGCCGAGATCGCCCGGCGCGGCGTGAACATCTCCGGCGATGGCGTGGTAGTCGCACAGGCTGTCGCGGATCGCGCTCCGGCGGGCGAGGTGTGGGTGACCTCGACGCTGCGTGACCTCGCGGCTGGGTCGGGACTTTCGTTCGAGCGACGCGAGCATCTCGACGTACCCACCCTCGGCCGGCAGCTTGAGGTCGACGCGGCCCGTTGACGGGAGCACGGGTCCATGAGTCAAGCGCCCCGTCGTGTCTTTGCGCAGGTCGCCGACGATTCGCTTGTCCTCGCTGACGTCGAGGGTTTCGACCTGGCCGGAGTTCGTTCCCTTCCGCGGTCTGGTCGGTCGTATCGTGCCGGCATGCCGTCACTGCCGTGCTGGCGATGGCCCGACATGTCGATCTCCGCCGCGGATCTGCTACGGATCGACCACGGATCCTGCCTGGTGTCATGGCCGAGTCCGAGCTGCTGATCAACGCCGGCGTCTCCGACCGCGAGGCTGAGGTGCTGGCCCTGGTTGGCGACCACCTCACGAACGCCGAGATCGCGGGGCGCCTGTTCATCTCGGTGCGGACGGTCGAGAGCCACGTCTCGTCGCTGTTGCGCAAGCTCGGCCTGACGGACCGCCGGGGGCTCGCCGACCTGGCCGTTTCGATCGGGGTCGCGGATCGTGCTGCAGGCGGCCCGGATCGCGAGCCCGTCGTTGCCCTCGCCGCTGACGTCCGTTCGTGGGTCGGGAGGCGGAACGGGCCGCCCTCGCCGACGAATTGACCCGGCACCGGCTTGTCACCGCGGTCGGCCCGGGGGGTGTGGGCAAGACCCGTTTGGCGGTCGCGGTCGCGGCCGACGTCACCGGCCGCTACGCGGATGGCGCGTGGTATGTCGATCTGGTCCCGGTCACCGACACCGCCATGGTCGGCGCCGGGGTGGCGAGTGCGTTTGGATTCGGGGAACAGCCCGGGCGTTCGCCGACCGACACCGTGGTCGCAAAGCTCGCCGGGGCGGAGGCACTGGTTCTGCTGGATAACTGCGAGCACCTGGTGGACGGGGTTGCGGGCTTCGTCGAGCGGCTGTTGGCCGCTTGCCCGAAGACGACGGTGCTGGCGACGAGCCGCGCGCGGCTGCGGGTGCCGTTCGAAACGGTGTTTTCGGTGCCGGGCCTCTCAGTCGACGAGAACGGTCGCGAGGGCGACGCGGTGGCGTTGTTCGTCGAGCGGGCCGCCATGGCGGGTTGGTCCTCGCCGTACCCCAACGACCGGCGCCGGATCGCGGCGATCTGCGACCAGCTCGACGGGATCGCCCTGGCGATCGAGCTGGCGGCGGCACGCGTGGCGGCGTTCGGGCTTGACGGGCTGGAGGCGGGCCTGGCCGACAGGCTGGGCTTGCTGGCCGGTGGCCCCCGGCTCGACTACCGGCACCGGTCGGTCCGCTCGGCCCTGGACTGGAGCTTCGGCCTGCTCGACGACAGGGAACAGATTGTGCTGCGACGGGCGTCGGTGTTCGCGGCACCGTTCACGTCCGCGGCGGCGATCACGGTGACCGGGCAGGCACCACTGTTGCCGGGGGAGGTGGCGGGGGCGCTGGCTCGCCTCGTCGACCACAGCCTGCTGGTGGTGGCCGCCGGTCCCGGCGGCACCCGCTACCGGATGCTGGAGACGATCCGTCAGTACGGCGCGGAGCGGATGGTCGAGGTCGGCGAGCACACCGAGGTGCGAGGACGTCACGTGCGCTGGTGCCTGACGACCGCCGCCCGGCTGAAGGCCGAGGAGCGACACCGGCGCGGGCTTCGACGAGGTCGCCGACGACCTGCGGGCTGGGCTCGGCTGGGCCGCCGGCCAGCCGCATCAACGGGCCGACGCCCACGAGCTGGCCGTGCGGCTCGCGGAGCTCACCTTCGCCCGGGGGATGCCGAGCGAGGCCCAGCGGCGGTATGAGGAGGCGGCCGCGCTGGCCGCCGATCCCGCCGAAGCGGCCCAGGACCTTCACCTCGCAGCGGCCGTGGCCTGGGGCCGGGCAGTCGGCAACGAGGCGGTTCGGCTGTACCGCGCTTCGGCCGAGGCGGCCCTGCGGGCCGGTGACCGGCGGCGCGCCGCCGTGGAACTCGCCACCGCGGCCGAGCTCATCCTGTACGCACCAGGCGTCATGTCCGAGTTGGCGCCGCCCGGCGAACAACAGGCCCTGTTGGACGAGGCGTGGACGCTGGCATTTGGTGATCCGCACGTCGAGGCGGCCATGCTCAACGTGATCGGCTTTCAAGACGAGCGCGACCCGCTGTCGGGTGAGCTCATTGAACGTGCCGTCGAGCTCGCCCGACGTGTGGGCGATGCCCGGTTGGAGAGTTCCGCCCTCGACTCGCTGATCGCCTTGCGGCTCGTGGGCGGCGAGTACGAGGGTGCCGTCGCCACAGTCCGCCGTCGTCTCGAGCTGCTTGCACCCCGGGCCCACGAGGTCGAGATGGCGTGGGAGTACACCGACACGCTGCACATGGCACCGATGGTGTACCTCGCCGTCGGGAACCTCGAGGCGGCTCGCCACTACGCCCAGCTGCGGCGCGAGTTGCCCTTCTTCCGCGAGACGGATCACCTGGCCGTCGTGTGGCTGCTCACAACGGCAGCCGTCGCCGGCGAGTTCGACGAGGCGGTCGACCTCGCCGTCCAATTCCGGCGGGGATGGATCGAGGCCGGCCGCCCCGCGATCTCTGGCTTCGCCTTCGCCGCATCGGCGGCGGCCATGGTGTACGGCATCCGCGGCGACGACGAGGCGCGCCACGAGTGGCTCGGCATCCTCGCCGAGATGCGGCGGGCGGTGGCGGCGTTCGGAGACAATGCCGCATACATGCGGGTCTTCGACGGGCTGGTGGCGCTGCACCGGGGAGAGCTCGACGACGCGCTGGCCAGGCTGACCGGCGCACCGCAGATGTTCCGTCACTGGCAGTTGCACGACGGCGCCTGGCGGCAGTGGTACACCGCCCTCTGGGCCGAGGCCGCCGTGCTGGCCGAACAGGCAGACCGACGCGAACGCCTCGAACGGGCAAGATTCATCGTCAGCCACAACCCGATCGCATCGGCGTTGGTCGACCGAGCCGAAGCCATCGCAGCCGGCGATACGCAACGGCTCCCAGCCATCGCCGCCGCCCTCGACGCCGCCGGATGCCGGTACCAAAACGCCCGAACGCTCATCCTCGCCGGAGGCGACGCGCGTCCTGAGGGCGAGGCGATCATGGCTGCCATCGGTGCGACACCCATGGTCGTCTGAACAGCTCCCTACCGTGGCGATGCATGCACAGACCGAGGTCGCGTGTTCTGAACCGCCCGGACGTCCACCGGGAGACTTGCTCGGACACCGCACGCCCATGAGGCTGCGGGGCCGACAGGGGTTACGTCCTCGATGACCGACTGCATCCCGGCATTTGCTCAACCTGACTCCCGCACCCGCTCTTGGCGCAGCTGGGGTGACGAGTCTCCAGCGAAGCCGGCGGGCTTGGCACCCGTGAGCCGAGGGGACGCTCGGCTGCGGAGGGACGCGTCACAGCTCCAATAGCCCGGCGTCAAGTGTGATGGCGGCCTGGTTGATCCACCAGTCGAGGTCGGCGCGCTCCCGGGCCCTGATCACCGGATCGGGATGGTCGGCGGCGTCGAGCGCCTTGTTCCAGCCCAGCCAGACGAGCGATGTGAGCAGCGCGAGCCGCATCGCCTGCTCGTCGTATGCCGCACCCGCGAGCTCGCGGAAGTCGTCGATGACCTGCTCGCGGGTCGCGTCGATGACCGAGGCGCAGCCGACCAGCAGCCTGGCCACGTCGACCGCCGCCGGCGCCGCGGCCGGCATGCCCCAGTCGATCAGCGTGACCCGATCCGGCTCGAAGGCGAGGTTGACCGTGGCGAGGTCCCCGTGGATCAGGGTGGTTGGGCGGTTCAGCAGCGCGTCCGCCAGCGGCGTCGGGTCGGTGAGCAGTCGGGCGACGGGACGGGCCACGGCCGGTTCCACGGTGTCGGCGAAGATCTCCCAGCCGCGCAGCACCAGCGGGGGCAGGTCGTTTGGCCCATCCGCGAGGGGCGGCGATGCGATGCGGCGCGAACATGCCGATCAGGTCGGTCAACGCGGTCAGGCCCTCGGGGGCGCGCCCGAGGAAGTGTTGGTACATCGTCGACAACGCGGACAACAGCCGCCGACATTCGGCCCGGGACAGCCGATCGTCCCAGGTGAGCACGGCGTCCCCGAGGTCACGCATCACGAGCACGGTTGCGTCGTGTTCGATCCACCCGTCGATGACCGGATGACCGACACCGTCCGGCAGCTGGTCGAGGATGCCCCGCGACCACAGCTGGTACTCCCGCCCGACAGTGTCGTGGGTCAGCCGCATCATCATGTCCCGGTCGGCTGAGAGCCGCTTCACGATCAGCCGCCGACCGTCGGCGAGCACCACCCGCTCGAGCCCGGCGCCCGACTTACCGACATGACCGACCAGGGGCGTCCGTTCGACCGCCGTCGCGAGATCAACCGTGGCCATGCCGCAACGATGGTCCGCAGACCCGACGGGCGCCAGAGCCGGCTCGACGGATCACTACTCTTCCGATGAGCGGGCGGCGCGCATGACAGGGGCGCATGCAGTCGATGGGCGACCCGAGACACGAACAGCAAACACAGCTGCCGGCCTTGCAGCGCGTGGTCGATGGGCCGAGCGCAGCACGATCCATACGGCGTGAAACCCGCACGACGGGTCGAACCGCCGACTGCTCCTACCGGCGCCTAGGACCGCAGGGTCAGTACGTCGAAACCGGCTGACGGAGGTCGGCAGCCTGGACCGAGCTCATCGGGACCTGCACGACCTGGTCAAACAACGCCCACGGCTCGGCCGCGGCCCCTTCCGCGACGAGCGCGGTGTAGCGGTCCCCGACCTGCGCCGCCACAGCCTCGTCCATCCCTGCGCGCATACGCTCGAACAGGGGCCACTTACCCAGGCCCAGTCGTCGCAGAGTCACGTCCGAGCACGACAGGGCGCGGACCGCATCGTCGGGCCGCCCTTCGACCATTGCGAGTACGGCTGCGTGGCCGAGCAGGGCCGTCAGCTCGTTGATGCCGCGGTCGCCACCGAGGACGTCGCGAGCGACACGCAAGCCGGACCGGGCCTGTGCGACGTCACCCTGACCTGCCGCGTGCAGCGCCAAGATCCCGTGCTGCTGCGCGATCAGGGTCACGAGCTCGAGCTCGGAGCCGAGATCAAGCGCAGCACGGCTCAACTCGAGTCCACGGTCGATGTCGCCGCCTAGGAGCGAGACCAGACCCTGGATCGCCAGCGCATACCCCTCCGCGAAAGCGAAGCCGGACGCCCGCGCTGCCCGCACCGAATTCTCGGCCGCGACGAGCGCCTCGTCGATCCGGTCCCAGTACGGCAAAGTCACGGCCCGGCACAGTTCGAGAACCGCGGCCGCGGCCGGGTCGCTGGCCTCAACCGCCTCAACGTTGACGAGGCTGAGCGCCTCCATCGCACCGTCGAAGTCACCGGTCTGGTGGCGGACCATCGCGATCAGGCCCGCTGCCCGGGCGCGGTGCTGGTCATCGGCGTGGCTGCATTCGAGATCGTTCAGGCGCTCGATCCATTCAAGGGCGCCGCTGGTCAGTCCGGATTGCCACAAGAAGGCGTACAGGTGCCAGATGTAGCCGGTAAGGCGGGCGCAGTCGCCATCGGCGACCAGCAGCCAGGCGACGGCGCGGAGGTTTCGCAGATCGGGCAAGAGTTCTGGCCACGCCAGATGTGCCGCCCGGTCGAGGGTGGTGTCGGCGAGTTGGGCCTGCCCGACGAACCAGTCGACCATCCTCGCGCGGAGGACATCGGCCTCGTCAGATGCGTCGAGCTGCTCCTGCGCGAACCCGTGGACGGTTGTCAGCATCGCGATTCTTGGCTGCCCGTCCACCGCCTCGGACGCCTGCCGGACGAGGTTGTTCTCGAGCAGGGCCGACACGCCTTCGACCACGTCGGTCTCCGCGTCGCCACACACGGCGTCGATCGCGTCCAATGTCGCGCCGTCGGGGAAGACGCTCATTCTTGCGAACAACCGCTGTTGGCTCGGCGTGAGAAGGCTGTGGCTCCACTCCAACGTGGTGCGCAACGTCCGCTGCCTCAGAGGCACGTCGACGGCTGCTGTCCCGAGAACCCCCTGGTCCTTCAGCAGGCGTTGGACGAGGGCACCCGGCGACAAGACCCGGGTGCGTGCGGCTGCGATCTCCAGAGCGAGCGGCAAGCCGTCCAGGCAGCGGACCAGCGTGGCGACGTCACTCCCGTTGCGGCCGTCGAGGTGGAAGTCGGGTCGGACGGCCTGCGCTCGGCCGACGAACAACTCGACCGACGGGAACGCCTCGGCTTGCTCGGGTGAGAAGCGCTGCCCGGGCACGAGTGTGCTGATTTCCGGCGGGACGTCCAACGGCGCGACGGGGTGTTCCCGCTCGCCGCGCAACCGTAGCGGTCGACGGCTTGTGACGAGCGCCTGGACGCCCGGGCAAGCGTCGATCAGCCTGCCAAGCTCGGGTGCGGCCTCGACGACCTGCTCGAAGTTGTCGACCAGGAGCAGACAGGCGCGTCCGTTGAGGCGTCTCATCGCGGCGTCCAGCGCCGGCTGATTCCCCTCGAGGGCGGCTCCGACGCTGCGGGCGAACACGCGCATCACGTAATCGGGCTCAGTCACCGACTCCAGCGGCACGAAGACGACCCCGTCGGCATAGCGGGACTGCACCCGCCGGCACACCTCAAGCGCGAGACGGCTCTTGCCGACTCCGCCTGGTCCCACCAGTGTGAGCAGCCGGGTCCCCGACTCAAGAGCCGCCATGACCGCGGCCATGTCGGCGTCGCGCCCGAACGTCGGGGTCGACGGAAGGGGCACACGCGTTGGGTGCCACGACCCGCCACCTGGTGCGTTGCCGGTTGCCGCGAACCGCTCGCTGAGGAGGACCACGAGGTCGTCCTTCACGAGCTGCTCAAGCTCCTCCGTGTCGGCGAACGCACGGTAGGAGAGCTGGTCGTCGGTCTGGATGCGCGTGAGCAGCTCGCCGAGTCGCGGTTCACGGTCGGAGGCCGGTCGCTTGACGTAGACCAGACGCGGCATCCCGTCTGATAGCAGGTATTCGTCCTCGAGTCCGGACACCGCCTCGTCGGGCGCGACCCATCCGTACCGTTGCCAGTACAGGCCGACGAAGACCTGGCTCTGCTGGAGGTATGCGCGGTACAGCGCGCGTGGTGGGTGTGGTCGGGCCCCCATCTCGAACATGACGGGCGTCAGCCGAAGCGCCTCGACCGCTCGTCGAACAGCGGCCCGTTCGTCGGCCAACTCGCCGAGCGTCGAGGACACGAAGACGCGCAGCCGCTGGTCCGGCGTCCGAATCGGGACGACCAGTCGTGGGTCGTCTGCGAGTGCTTCCATTGCCCGGGGCCCCCCCACGATGTACGACACTTCCTCGCGTGCAGTGTCCCTGGTCCCTGTGGTCGCTGTCAGGCGCTTCTCTAGTCAACCCCGCCTGCGGTGGGCCCCGACAGCGACGAGCTGACTCCGACCATGAAGCTCAAGCGTCGGCCGATCGCCGAGAAGTACGCCAGCCAGATCGACGTCATGGACATCAGCTAGGTCCCGGCTCGGATTGATCGCCGTGCTTTGGTTAGTGCGCCGGACGGAGAACCTGACGAACCGCGGTGCCGTCGGCCAGGGCATCGAGGGCTCGGTTGATGTGGCCAAGCGGCAGCTCGTCGCTCGTCAGGCGATCGACGGGCAGGCAACCCGAGCGCCACAGCCGGATCATCACGGGAATGTCGAGCTGGGGCTGGGCCGAGCCCATGTATGAGCCGAGGATCGAGCGGTTGTCTGCCACGATGCTCAGTGCTGGCAAGACGAGCTTTGCATCGGGGTGGGGGAGGCCGATGGCGACGGTGCCGCCGCCGCGTCCAGTGAGCGCATATGCGGCCTCGAGCACGGCGGCCGAACCGACGACCTCGAAGGCCCAGTCGACGCCACCTGGTGCGACCTGGGCAACGACATCGTCGGCATCGTCAGGTGAACATGCGTGAGTTGCGCCCAGCTCGAGCGCGAGCTGCCGCTTGGCGGGGATCGGGTCGACTGCCACGACCGGCTGTGCGCCGGCGGACGCCGCCGCCATGACGGTGGCAAGCCCGACACCCCCCAGACCAAAGACCGCGACCGCACTGCCGGGGCGAACGTCGGCGGTATGCGTCACGGCGCCAAACCCGGTGAGCATGGCGCAGCCGAAGAGTGCAGCGACCTCGAACGGCACATCAGGTTCGATGACGACGAGGGTGTTGCGATCGACCACGGCGTGGCTCGCGAAACCAGAGACCCCGAGATGGTGACGAATCTCCCGACCGTCGGACGGATCTCGCAGTCGGCTGCCGCCGCGGATCAGGTCGCCAGCGCCGTTGGCGCGGGCCGCGGAGGCGCAGAGCGCGGGCCGACCCGATGAGCAGTGTCGGCAGACTCCGCAGCTCGGCACGTAGACGCAGACGACGTGATCGCCGGGCTCGACGTCGTAGACGCCTGCACCGATCTCGAGCACGATCCCCGCGGCCTCGTGCCCAAGCGCCATCGGCAGCGGCCGGGGTCGGTTGCCGTCCACGACCGACAGGTCGGAGTGACACAGCCCGGCGGCCTCGACGCGGACGAGAACTTCGCCCGGGCCGGGCGGGTCGAGCTCCAGCTCTGTGACCTCGAGCGGCCCGGATGTCGAATATGGCCTGCTTGCGCCGGACCTGTTCAAGACTGCCGCTTGGATGCGCACGCGAGCCACCCTTCAACCGATCACGTTTTCACCGCTGGCACGCCAGTCGTCCCGACCTGGTCGACGGAGCGGGCGCTGCCTGCTGCGCTGCCTTCAGACAGTCTGAATGTTCTGCCGCCAGGTGCAACTCTGCAGCGCTCGGGGGACGAGCCTGATTGATGTCGGCGCCCCGTACTACGGCAACCACGAGACGGCGGACAGCCGGTACATGGCGGTCGGGGCTCTGGAACGGGACTTTGTATGCCGAGTTCATCAAGCGGCTCGGGCTCGACGATGCTCCGACGCATCCGCACCTGAAAGCGCGGGACACCTTCATGGATACCATCGCTATGACGCAGCCGGCCCCAGCTCCCCGGTTCTCGAGAACGCCCCGATCCGTCCGGACCGCACCGCGCAGCCGGCAGCACGACCCTCGGTGCGGTGCGGGACCAATGGTCAACCCCCGTACCGTGACCTCGTGCAGGTCGTCGGAGCTGAAGGCGAAGAGCGGCGCGAGCGGCCGTCCACAGTTGACCCGCTGCCCACGCCGGGCGCCTTCCGCGTCCTTCGCCGGCTGCACACCCGGTGGGCGGACAACGACGTCTACGGCCACGTCAACAACGTCGTCTACTACAACTGGTTCGACGACTCGGTCAACGGCTGGCTCATCGACGCGACTGGGACCGACATCCGTGCGCTGCCGGCATTCGGCGTCGTCGTCGAGACCTCATGTCGATACCTGCGTGAGCTGTCGTTTCCAGACGTCGTGCAGGTAGGTGTTGGGCTGGAGCACCGCGGGCGCACCAGCGTGATCTACCAGCTGGCAGTGTTCCGCGAGAGTCCGGACGGCACCATCGATCCGGCGCCGCACGCCGTTGGTCGGTTCGTGCACGTGTACGTCGACGCCACCACGCGCCGGCCGCAGCCAATCCCCGATGTGATCCGAGCTGCGCTGGTGACGTTGACCTGACAACCGACGAGCAACCAAGACCATGCGGTGAGAGTGCGGAACCCAGAGCAGATCAGGCAGGCCGTGAACACGGCTGTGCTCTGGTGGGTGCCCTGCCATGCCGAGTTCAGGTAAACGCTCATCGGGCACTCGCGTACCTCGGTTGGACAGAAGCAACCCAGGTGCCCGAGCAGCGCCTGTCAAGGGACTCTATGGACCGGAGGCTTCGCGGGCCTCGACAACCCGGAACCATCCAGGCAGCGTGACCGTACCGAGGTCGTCGGTGAGATGCCTGAGTGCTTCAGTGAGCGCTTGCTCGACGGCTCTCCGGCCGGATCGCTGAACGGCAAGGGCGGTCGCCCCGGCGCTGAGGAACGCGCGCACTGCGGTCTCGACGTTGGGGAAGACGACTGTCGACTCAACGATGTCGTCAGTCCTTGCTCGGAGTCCGGCCGCCTCGAGCACCCCCTCGAGCCGCTCCGGTGCCGATAGCGCGTACATCCCGCTGTTCTTGAGGCTGGCTGGCACCCCTGCCGGGAACAGATCGATCAACGACGCGAACGCCTGCGGGATCCCGGAGTCGGCCAACCGAGTCGGGATGGCTACCCAGACTGATCCGCGAGACACCCGCGACGCCTCGTGAAGTGCGCTCGCGTGGTCGTCGGCAAACTGGAAGGTGCTGAACCCGGCGACGACGTCGAAGGTGCGATCCGGCCACGGCAGCGATTCGAAGTCGCCGACGCGGAGGTCAGCATCGGGAGTGCGTTTCCTCGCGATCTCCACCAACGCGCTGGCCGCGTCGATGCCTGCGACCCTTGCGCCCTCGTCGGCCGCGAGCCGTACAAAGCGTCCGGCGCCGCATCCGCAGTCGAGGACTGAGGTCCCGGCTCGAATGTCCGCCTCTTGCAGCACGTGCTCGTAGACGGATGTTCCCCAGCCTCGGGAGCCCTCCCAGGTGTCCGCCCAGACGTCGGCGCCTGCGCCGAACAAGGGACCCCACCGCGACCCGCTACCCGCTCGTTGCGTCTGTTCCATGCGTTCAGCGTGAACCGCACGTGGACGGACGGCTAGGACTAAATCCGCTCTAGACGGTCCCTCGCGATCGGCCGGACACTGAGGGGATGAGGACGTACGGTCAGTACTGCCCGATAGCTCGGGCCGCGGAGATCTTCGCCGAACGCTGGACACCCCTCATCGTGCGCAACATTCACGCTGGCTGCAGCACTTACGGCGAAATCCTAGCCGGCGCACCCGGGCTCTCGCACACCGTGCTGACCCAACGGCTGCGCCACCTCGTCCAGGCCGGGATCATCCAAGCCAGGCCCACGGGCAAGCCTGGCCGGGCGCGCTACGAGCTGACCGAGGCCGGCCAGGAGCTTTGGCCCGTGCTCTCCGCGCTCGGTGCCTGGGGCGAGCGATGGGTCGAGCTACGCGACGAGCACACCAACCCGCGATTCCTGCTCTGGACGTGGTCCACGGTGTACCTGGCCCACGCCAATCTCCCCGACCGACGAGTCGTCGTGCGGTTCGAGCTCGCGGACCAGCCACCGGGCAGGCGCAGCATCTGGTTAGTCGTCAATCCCACGGATGCCGAGGTGTGCACGAAACCGCCCGGCTTCGACGAGGACCTCGTCGTGGAGACCAGCGCGAAGACCCTGACCCTTTGGCATATGACGAAACTCGCGTGGACCGACGCCCTTCGATCCGGAGAGATCCGCATCACCGGCCCCCGTCAACTCGCGCGGATGCTGCCGACCTGGAACCTACGGGCATCTCCACCGTCGGCCGATGGGGCACCCCCCCGTCAGGCAAGAGAGCCGGCCCGGACATAGCCCAGCTATGGGCGAAGGAGGCACTTGACGGCGAACGCACTCATCTGCCGCGATCCTGGTGGCCGGCTTCACGAAGTCGCCGTGCGGTCAGGGGCGCTCTGACAGCCACTGCGCGATCCGCGCGTTCCCGGTCGGCGGGAACTGCTGGCAACCCGTCGCGGCCACGGTGGGCGAGGTGTGCCCTATTTGACAGGCCGTGAACCAGCGTCCGGGGGCGCACCCAGTTCGTCGGCGGAGGCGACCACGCTGCGGGCCGTAATGCGATAGTCGCGCAGGAACAGCCCGCCCCAGTCGTCCGGCCGCGCCATGGTGACTTCGACGCGCAGCTTTCTCCGACCGTCTGACGGATCGACCGGGAAGGCGCTGATGTCACGGTCGCTCCCGTCCGGCCGCGGCTGCACGTCGATGTTGCGCACACCGCGGCTGCCGAACCGGCTGTTCGTGGGGGAGTGCCAGAAACCCGGCTCCGAGTCGTCGACGCGGACGGCGATCGTGGGCAAGCCCGCGAGCGTTGGCAGGTCCAGGTACCAAACAGTGGTTCGATCCTGTTCCAGGAAACTGCATCCGTTGATCCGGTGGAACCCCGCGTTGGTCACGACGCCGACCCGCCAGACCACCGTGCTCCGCGGCCAAGTTGTGTCCGTCCCGCGTTGGGCAAGCACGGCGCCGTCACTGTCCAGCGCATACGCGACCGAGTCCAACGGGTGGATTTCGAGATGAGCATGGTCGTCGGTGTCGGTGGGGTCGTCCATGACGAATGCACCCTGCAGGTAGACACGACCACCCACGATCTTCGCGTTTCCGCGTTTGGCCGCGTTGTTGATGTCGGCCACGATCTCCGCACTGCCGCCCTGGTTGTCGTCCTCGACCAGGCTCCAATGCTCGGATGCGGTTTCCGCACCTGATCGGGCGTCGGGCAACGGCCAACGCAGGGACAGGATGCGGTCCATGTCGCTTGACCACCATTGCCGACCGAAGATCTCGTCTTCCCAGCGGTCGACGCCCATCCATTCGCAGAACAGGGTCCCTCTGAGTCGACCGACCGCCTGCAGCCGAGTCATGACCGGCTCGTCGAGGCGCGGAAAGATATGCCAGTCGAGCTCCCAGTCGGACTTCCCCATGAACAGCGTGACCTTCTCTGCTACACCGTCGACCGCGATCTGGGCCTCCTCGCGCGACGGTGATCGCAATTCCGCAGGGACTGCCATCTTCAGGTAGTTGGCACTGTCGCACCACTGCCACTCGAGGAAGCGCATCACGTTGAGCAGCGAGACCTCTCCCGACAGGGGTATGCCAGGGCGTCCCGGCCGGCCCGACTCGGCCCGCGGCAGCATTTCCGTCCTGACCGACACCTCGTCGGACAACCCCAGGCACTGCGCGAGCGCCTTCAGCGACGTGGTCAACGACGTCCTCAGCGCAGCATGACAAGCATCGGGACGAGTCCGGTGCCGTCTGGCAGCGACCCCATTGCCTTCCCGACGACCGAGCCGACGGCACGAGCCCCTGACTCGGCAACCATCGCATGCCCTCGGCGGGACGACGTTGTCAACAGATCGCCCACGCGCACGGGCCGCTGCGCGGCGTCGACTCGACATGCCACTCGACCGGTGAGGGCGACCCGCACACGGCTCGACGAGCGTGCCCTGCCCGCGCCGAGCACGATCGCGGGCCGGTAGCCACCCGCCCCGGACACGACGCCCGCGACTCGGGTGTCGTACGCACGTTCACTGACGCCCACGCCACCGTCGTCGCGCAGCACAACGACCGACCCCGGCGGCGGCGCCTCGCGGTCAGTGCAGTCGAACTCCTCGGCGCAGTCGGCATTCTTAAGCACGATGTCGCCCGATCCACCGTCCAGGTGGATCGATACGTCACCGTTGCTGTCCACGACGTAGATGTCGCCCTCGTTGCCACGCGCGCCCACCCTGAGCAAAGCGTTCGGCCCGGTGAACTGAAGGACGTCACGCCCGGCGGGATCCCGGACGAGCAGGAGCTGCCTGCCACCGTCGAGGTGAAACGTGAACTCACCGTCGTCACCACGCAGACGCAAGTCACCCTCGTTCCCTGCCTGACCAAGGTCGAGTACGGCAAACCGCGCATCGAACTGGAGGACCTCACGGTTCTCGGCGTCGACGACGACCACTCGATCGGTGAAGCGTTCAGCCATGGCGCCCTCGCTCCCACGCCCCCCGCCCAAATCTCCGTCGAGCGTAGCCAAGGTGGCTACGCTGCGGACAGTTGACGAAGGCCGCGCCCGGAGTGCCGTTCAGACGATGAACAGGACGATGACCAGGATCAGGGCAATGATGAGGGCGGCGATAGCGATCGTGCGCGTGCTCATGAATCCTCCAAACGTGGTGGGTACCTGGCTACCCAGATCAACGTGGGCCTAAGCGCATGACGGTCCGCCTCGTTCGTGATCTTGTCAAGGACGGGGAGGGGATGACGCAGAACGGTGCCCCTTCCGCAGGTCGAGCCACGTACGGTCGGTGCGATCAAGGAGTTTTCGTGGCCAACGCGTCGTTCGATCGGGACTTCTGGGAACGGCGCTGGGCGCAGGTCCTGCGTGAGCATCCGGACGAGGTGACGAGCCGCCCACCGAACACGCATCTTCTCGCCGCGGTCGAGGACATGGCGGCAGGTCACGCCCTCGACGCCGGCTGCGGGCAGGGCGCCGAGGCGATTTGGCTCGCCGCATCCGGATGGCAGGTCACCGCAGTCGATTTCTCCGTGGCCGCGCTCGAGCACGCTCGGTCGACAGCCCAAGCCGTCGGGGCGGACGTGGCTGATCGGATTACCTGGGCCCAGGGCGACCTCGGCAACTGGACCCCATCGCCCAGGCGGTTCGACCTGGTCTGCTGTCTCTATGTCCATGTCGCCGGGTCGGTACGCGAGATGGTGACTCGGCTGGGCACCGGCGTCGCGCCCGGCGGAACCCTGTTCCTGGTTGGGCACCTTCCCGTGGACCCCGCGACCGGCGAACCAACGCCCGCCATGGGACAGGTGCAAGTGAGTGTCGATGACGCCGTCGAGGCGCTCGACCCCCGCGAGTGGCAGATCGTCGTCGCTGAGGAGCGACCACGAACTGCGGCCGGCACTGGTGTTGATGCCGTGGTGCGCGCCTTGTACCAGCCCTAGCTGGTGGTCACCGGGTTCGTACGAGACGTCCGATCACGCCATCGGCGGCCGGAGGCGCCGACGCGCAGTGGCGGGCGTCGCCCTGTTGACGCAATTGCGTTGTGCGGCAGTCCCCGAGCGTCCTAGCGTCGATTGCTCAGCGGCGGGAGGGACGTTTGCTTCAGCAGATCGGAGATGCGGGATGACGTCTCAGCTCTATGCGCTCTGCTTCGATGCGATCGATCCGAACGGTCTCGCGCGCTTCTGGGCCGGCGTGCTGGGCTGGCCGATGGCCGACGACCCGCAGGACGGCATCGCGCTGCTGCCGAACGACGACACCGGGTTCCAGATTCGCTTTCTTTCCACTCAGGAGCAGAAGGTCGGCCAGAACCGGATGCACTTCGATCTGACGAGCGCGTCTTTCGAGGACCAGAAGCAGACGGTGGAGCGGTCGCTCGGACTCGGCGCCCGGCACATCGATGTCGGCCAACGCCCGGATGAGGGTCATACGGTGCTCGCCGACCCCGAGGGCAATGAGTTCTGCGTCATCGAGCCGGGCAACGCCTTCCTTGCCGACTGCGGGTTCATCGGAGCGGTGAACTGCGACGGTTCGCAGGAGGTCGGGTACTTCTGGAGCGAAGCGCTGGGCTGGCCGTTGGTCTGGGACCAGGACGAAGAGACCGCGATCCGCTCGCCGCGCGGCGGTCCCAAGTTCGCGTGGGGCGGTCCGCCAGTGGCGCCGAAGACGGGAAAGAACCGGCTGCACTTCGACGTTGCTCCACCTGCGGGTGATCAGCAAACCGAGGTCGACCGTCTCGTCTCCCTCGGGGCGACTCGAATCGACATCGGCCAGGGCCAGGTCGACTGGGTGGTGATGGCCGATCCCGATGGCAACGAGTTCTGTGTGAAGCCGCCCCGATAGCGCGACCAGATCCGGCGTAGCCGGCGACCATCACGATCACGTGCGTTCTCGTCCGACGTTGGAGTCGATCTGGCATTCCACGACGCGCTCGAACCGCAGCCCTGCGCGGCTGCTGGCCTCGGCGACATCCAAGTCCGATGCGGCTCGTATGAGGTAGAACGCCGTCTCGTCGGCTGGGACCAGCCCGGAACCAAGCAACCGGAGCGGGCGGTCCAAAGTGCTTAGCTCGTGGGCAGCAACATCAAGCCTTTCGGCGGAAGCGAGCATGGCTGATCGCGTGACGCCTGGCCAATAGCACTCGACGACGTAGATCCGGTCCACTTGTTCAGGTTGGGGCCCAAAGGCGCCCACGGCATCGGGTCTTGTCCTACCTTTTGGTTGGCGTCCACCGGCGCCAGGAATCGTCGGCGACGGCGATCGCTCAGGCAGGTGACATGGCTGCGTGTATCGGTCGCGACCGCGAGCTCGCGATTGTCGACGATGTGCTCGCGGCGGCGTCTCACGGTTCACGTGTACTCGTGCTTGACGGCGACGCGGGGATCGGCAAGACAACGGTCTGGTGGGAGGCCATTCGACGCGCTCAGGCCATGGGCTTCGGCGTGTTGTCCTGCCGTGCAGCCGAGTACGAGATGACCATGGCGCTTGCCGCTGTTGCCGATCTGCTCGAGGCGATTTCGAACGTTGAGCTGGAGGCCCTGCCCCCGATTCAACGGCGCGCGCTCGATGTCGCGATGCTCCGAACCGGGGCGGACGGTGAGCCGCTCGAGCCGCGTCGCATCGCCGCATCACTGAAGTCAGTCCTGGCGGCCATGAGCGACAAACAGCCCCTGCTGATCGCCATCGACGATGAGCAATGGCTGGATCGAGCATCGGCAACGATGATCGGGTTTGCGCTGCGCCGGCTGGAAAACGTGCACATCGCATGGATGCTGGCCCACCGTAGCGGGCATCCAATGCAACTGGACGTCGCTCGGCTTGCGCGGCCCGAGCAACACACCCGGTTGACCCTCGGGCCGCTGAGCCTGGCCGCTCTGCACGACGTGATCAGCCCCACGCTCACCGGGCCTATCCCGCGTCCGATGATGCTCCGCATCCACAAGTCATCGGGCGGCAACCCGCTGCACGCCATCGAGATCGCCCGGGAGATCGAGGCGAACGGCGGGACCCTCGGCGTCAACGATGACATCCCGATCCCCGACACCCTGAAGGCACTGATCGACGATCACATCCGTCGGCTGCCGGTGATCACCCAAGAGGCGTTGGCCGTCTGCGCGGCGCTGTCATCGCCCTCACTCGAGATGGTCGACGAAGAGTCCCTAGACCCCGCCGTCGAAGCCGGAATCGTCACGATCGACTCAACCAAGGTGATCACGTTTCGCCACCCGCTGTATGCGGCGGCCGTCTATCAGGCGATGCCCAGGCGGCAGCGGATCGCGCTCCACAGCCGGCTCGCAGATCTCGCCACGGAGCCGGAGGAGCGGGCCAGACACCTGGCTTTGGCGGCATCTCCGGGTGAGGCGGTTGCGCGGGCGCTCATCGACGGCGCAGTCGCGGCGCGCACGCGAGGCGCCTGGGAGACCGCGGCAGACCTCATGGAGCAGGCAGCTCGGCTGACGCCGACCGACCAGCCGCTCGACGCTGGCCAGCGGACGATCTCCGCGGCCGAGCACCACGTGCACGCCGGTGACCGGGCGAGAGCTAGGGCACTCCTGGAACAGGTGTTGAAGACGCCCGTTGACCGGCACATGCGGGCCGAAGCGCTGCGCGTGCTGGCCGAGGTCAGCTACAACGACGACAACTTCGTCCAAGCCAGCCGGCTGCTGCACGAAGCCGTTGGTATCGCGGGCACCGAGCGGACCATCGCCGAAATCCTGCTCTCGCTGTCGTACGTCGACGCACAGATGTGGGAGCAGCTCTGGGACTTCCCGGGAGCAGCCAAATATGCGGATCGGGCGCTCACGATCGCTGAGGGCTTTGGCGACCCGGCTTTGATCGCTGAGGCGCTGGGCTACCAGGCCATGCTCGGGTTCTTGAGCGGTGATGGGCACGACTGGGGCATGGTCGAGCGCGCCGTGTCCCTCGAAGACCGCACCCGTCTGGTGCCGATCGAGCGGCGGCCCGCCACGATGCGGGCACTCCTGCTCTTGTATTGCGGCCGCCACGCCGAAGCGCGAGACGCCCTTGCGGACCTCTGCACGCGGGCGCGCATGCGCGGCGATGAAAGCGACCTTGCCTTTGCGCTCACTTGGCTGTCCTGGCTCGAGCTGCGTGCTGGCAACTTGGCACTCGCGGCGGACCTCGCGGTCGAAGCGACCTACCTCGCCACGCTCACCGGCAGTCGTTCGATGAACGCGTGGGCGCTCGGCCAGCAGGCGTACGTCGCGGCGCATCGAGGGGACGTGGACTGTACTCGCGACTATTGCGCCCAGACGCAGGAGCTACTTGCCTCCTCCGGCTACCTGCAGCCCGGCATCTGGATCGCCGCTTCGACCACGTTGCTCGAGCTTTCGGAGGAGAACTTTGACGCAGCCTGGCGAGCAAGTGAGCCGCTTGTCCGGATCCTGGAGAACCTCGACCGATGGGAGCCGATCATCGCCTTCCTGCTGCCCGACGCGCTCGAGGCGCTCATCGCCCTCGGCGGCCAGGAACGGGCAGCCCCCTTGGTCGAGACACTGGAGCAACGTGGCCATGAGCTTGACCGACCGTGGGCCGTCCTCACGGGCGCCCGGTGCCGAGCGCTGCTGTTAGCCTCGCGCGGCGACATCGAAGCGGCCCGTACCGCGATCGGCCAAGCCGTTGACGCGCAATCCGCGGTCGACATGCCCTTCGAGAGGGGACGAACGTTGCTCGTTGAGGGGATGATCCAGCGCCGCGCCCGACGACACGGTCAGGCGCAAACATCGCTCCGTCAGGCCGAGGCCACTTTCACCGGCCTCGGGTCGGCCCGCTGGGCCGCCCGCTCCCGTCGAGAACTTCAACGCGTCGGCCTGCACCGCGTCAACGCCGGCCAACTCACTGAGGGCGAGCACCGGGTCGCACAACTCGCCGCCCAGGGGGCCTCCAACAAGGAGATCGCAGCTGCGCTGTTCATCAGCCACAAGACCGTCGAGGCGAACATGGCCCGCATCTACCGCAAACTCGGAATCCACTCCCGCGCTGAGCTGGGTGCGCGCATGTCTCAGTCGAGTCACTAGCGGCGTTTCGCGAGTCGAGGGTTATCCCCGATGCCACGGCCACGTGGTCGGCGCACGCTTGGCCGCTGGGGGGATCGCTGCGACGGCAGACCCGTGGCCGCCCGGTCTCCCGTAGGAGGCCATTTCCATGGTTCGCGCTGTAGCTGTTGTTCTGTTCCTTGTCTGCACCCTGCTCGGTAGCCCACCACCGGCGGCGGCCGCGCCGCCGGGGAACGACGCATTCGCGCAGGCGACGCCGCTGCAGGGCGATCAGCCGATCACGGTTGAGGGCAGCACTGCCGAGGCCACGAAGGAGCCGGGCGAGCCTGCGCACGCGGGCAACGCAGGTGGCGCCTCCGTGTGGTTTGCATGGACCCCGGCGATCTCGGCCGAGGTCGACATCGCCACCTGCGGCAGCGGGTTCGACACCCTGCTCGCGGTCTACACGGGCGCCACCTTGGACACCCTGGTCCTGGCGGTCGCCAACGACGACGCGTGCGACCTCGCCAGCCGCGTCGGGCTCGACGTCGTGGCCGGGACGACCTATGCGATCGCTGTCGACGGCTTCGGCGGCGCCACCGGCCCCTTCACCCTCACGATCGAGAACGCGCCCGAGCGCCCGGCCAACGACGACTTCGCCGATGCGCAGACGCTGACCGGCGCTTTGCCGATCACGGTGACAGCCAACACAGACACCGCGACCAGCGAGCCCGGCGAGCCGCTGCATGGCGAGTTCAACTCCACGGCTCAGCGCTCGGTCTGGTACCGCTGGACGGCCAACCTGACCGGTCCGCTAGTGGTCGATACCTGCGACATCGTCGGCCCCGAGGGCACGACCTACCAATCCGCACTCGCCGTCTACATCGGCGACGCGCTGGCCGGGCTGACCCAGCTGGAAGCCGATGCCGGGGAGTGTCAGGGATTCTGGGCCCGGCTCACCTTCGACGCGGTCGCGGGCACGACGTACTCGATTGCGGTCGATGGCTACCTCGGTGACAGCGGCACCGCCCGGCTGACGTTGCGGACCGGGGCGCCACCGAACGACAACATCGCGTCGGCTCAGGTGCTGCCGCCCGACGGCGGGGTCACCGTCGCCGGCAGCACTGCTGGCGCGACCCGACAGCAGTTCGAACCCGACCCGGCCGACGGCTCGTTCTCCACCGAGGGCAGCCCGACGATCTGGTACGCCTGGTCGCCGGCTGTGTCTGGCCGGGTCCGCATCGACACGTGCGGCAGCGCGGTCAACACCACGGTCACCGTGTGGGCGGGGGTCACGTGGGCGACGCCGCCCGCACCACCGAGCGGTTTCGACGTGGTCGCCAGTAATAGCAGCTACTGCGGGCTGCAGGGCGGCGTCAATGTCGAGGTCACCGCCGGCTCGGAGTACCGCATCGTCGTCGCCGGCGCCGGCTTCCCGCTCGAGGAGGGGCCCGTCGTGCTGTCGATCGCGGAGCCGGGTGCGGCGCCTGCGAACGACGACCTGGCTGGCGCAGCCGCGTTGCCGAGCAGGCTTCCAGTCGTCGCCTACGGCACCACTGTTGACGCCACCGCGGAACCCGGCGAGGCCCTGCACGGGGCGGACGTGCCCCCCGCGTCGGTCTGGTACACCTGGCGGGCGGAACAGTCGGGCTTGGTCGCAGTGGACACCTGCCGAAGCTCAATCGCCGCCACGTTCGCCGTCTACACCGGCGACACGGCCGCGGTGCTCACGCCGGTGGTCCAGGGTCGGCGGACGTGCCTGGCGAACGGTCGGGCGCAGTTTGCGGCCGTGGCCGGGACCACGTACAGCATCGCGGTCGCCGATCGCGGCGGCGGCCAGGGCGCCTTCCGCCTGCAGCTGCGCGCCGCCGCCCGGCCGGGCAACGACGACTTCGCCGCGGCCAGCGTGTTGCCCGCCAGGCTGCCGGTGTCGGTTGGCGGATCCATCGTTGACGCAACCTTCGAACCGGGCGAGCCGCCGGACTACACGGCCAACGGCCTGGGCTCGTCGGTGTGGTACCGATGGACTCCAGCCGTCACCGGCGAGGTGGTCGTTGACTCGTGCGGGAGCCAGCTGCAGACCGCGCTCGGGATCTGGACCGGCACCTCGGTCAGCGCGTTGACCCCTGCCGCCGGGCAGCAGATCTTCGGGTGCGACGGCGGCGTATCTGTTCGATTCCCGGCCGTTGCCGGCACGACATATCACCTGTCGGCGGACGGCGTCTTTGGCAGATTCACCGTGGACGGCGACGACGATGAGGGCCGAGTCCGCCTCGCCGTGGCAGTGGCGCCACCGCGACGACCACCGGCCAACGATGCACTCACCGGCGCCGTCGACCTCGGGACAGTCCTGCCGGCCAGGGCGAACACAAAGACGACTGATGCGACCGCCGAGCCGACCGACCCGATCATGCTGGGTTCGGCCGGTGAACGGGCATCGACCACGTCCGTGTGGTTCCGCTGGACCGCGCCCGTGACCGCGCCCGTCGTCGTGGATACCTGCGGCTCGACGTACCGCACGCAGATCAACGTCGGCACCCAGGACGCGGGAGGTGTGCTGCTCCCGATCCCGCGCGAGCAGCGGACGTATGAGCCGTTCGGCTGCAACGAGGAGGTTCGCTACCGGTTCACCGCGACCGCGGGTACGGCGTACTGGATCGCGGTTGGCGGCGACAGCGGCGCAGCGGCGCAGCAGGAGGTGCGACTGCTGGTCAGGCTCGACCAGCCGCCGACCAACGACTCGATCGGCACGCCGCAGGACCTGGGGAGCCGGATGCAGTTGCGGCTTGACGCGGACAACACCGACGCCACTAGGGCGGCCGATGAGCCGTCGTTCGGGGCGGCGTCGGCCACGCTCTGGTATGCGTGGACGCCGCGCCGATCCGATGACGTCGTCCTCGACACGTGCCATCAGGGGATCAGCGCCGCGGTTGCTCTGTTCGAACTGACCAGCGGCACGCCTGTCGCCGTGGCGGGACAGGAGACCGGGTGCGCCGACGGTGGCCTCCTGCGCGTCTCGGTGCTCGCCGCCACCCGCTACCTCATCGGGCTCGGCTCCGACGCCTCGAACCGAGGCCCAGTCCGGCTGGTGATCAGGCCGCCCGACGAGCCGCGGAACGATGACGCGGCCGCGGCCAGCGAGCTGCGCACCGGTCGCAGCGCAAGCGGGACGACGACCGACGCCACCACCGAAGCGGGAGAGCCCGCGCACGGCGGGCTCGGGGTCGGAGCGACAGTCTGGTACCGCTGGACCGCCCCAGCGACCACATTGGTTGCGATCGACACCTGCGCCAGCGCGATCAACACAACCATGGCTGTCTATGTTGGGACACCGGTCAGCGATCTTCGGCTGGTCGCCGCGGACGGCGACTCGGCATGCAACGGGCAGAGCCTCGTCGTGTTCCCTGCGAACGCGGGGACCGCGTACTGGGTCGCGGTGGACGGCGCCGCCAACTCGCTCCCGAACCTGGGCGCCGCCGGTGACGTGCGGCTGACCGTCCGGGTGCCGGACAGCGAAGGGAACTGGTCCTGACTAACTGGCGGGTGTGCTAGGCGCGTTGTGTGAAGCGTCAGTCCAACCGGATGTCGTGGTTGCGGCTGAACAGATTCGACGGGTCGTAGCGGCGCTTGAGCTGTGCGAGGCGCGCACGAGTCGCCGGTGGGTAGGCCATCGCGACATCCTCCGGCGTCGAGGTCGTCAAGAAGTTGATGTACGCGCCGGAACCGAACGCGGCGACGCGTTGCCACGGTCGGAGCGCGGCCTCGACCATGTCGTCGGTCGCGCCTGGCGGGAGGAACGTGCCCGAGACGATCAACGCCTCCGCCGCACGGTGCGCGAATGCAGTTTCCTCGGGCGCGATCCGCGCCATCGCGCCGCCGAGGCTGCGGAGAAAGACCACGCCGGCATCCCCTCGGCCATAGGCAGCGTCGATGGCTGCGATGACGTCGTCGCTCAGACTGTCCACCAGGACGTTGCGAGCTTCGACGCGCAGCCCCTCCGGCGGCGCGTGTGCGTCGACAAGCACGTCGGCGTACGGCCTCTCGCAAAGGTCGTGGTTGACGATCGTGCCGAGCCCGAGCAGCGGCTCGAAGGCTCGCGCCGCTGAGGCGCCGTCCTCGCCGGCATAGCAGGCGAACACGCTGACGCCGGCCGGGAGGTCGCCGAACGCCGGCATGACGATGAAGGCCGTGCTGAGCTCCTCCGGTGCCGCCCGCATCGCCTCCCGCCAGCCCTTGAGGAGCTGCGCCAGATCGTCGAGGCGAAGGTTGATCGTTCCGGCATGCACCGTGCCGACGGGTTGCGCCGTGAACTCGAAGGAGGTCACGACCCCGAAGCCGCCGCCGCCACCGCGGAGCGCCCAGAACAGGTCGCCATGCTCCTGGGCACTGGCCCGCACGACGCGACCGTCGGCCGTGACGACCTCGGCGGCCAGCAGAGCGTCGATGGTTAGGCCGTACTTTCGGACCATCCAGCCGAAACCACCACCCAAGGTGAGACCACCCACGCCCACCGACGTCGTGTCGCCCGACGTCAACGCCAGCCCATGCCCTGCCAGCCTGGCAGCGACCTGCCCCCAGGTCGCCCCCGCCCCGACCCGCACGATCCGCTCGGCCAGGTCGAGTACTTCGACATCGGCGAGCGAGGAGAGGTCGATGACCAGCCCTCCGTCGTTCGTGCCGAACATCAGCCCGCTGTGCCCGCCACTCTTGACCGACACTTCGAGGTCCGCCCCGGCGGCGTACTGAACCGCATTGGCGACGTCCGCAGCCGTTCCCGGTCGTACGACGACGGCCGGGCGACCGCGACCCATGAACGTCGTACTCGCTAAGTCGTACCCGTCGTCGCCGGGCCTCAGGATCGTGCCGGTCAAACCAGTGCCGTCTTGAAGTGCATTCACGCTCGACAGGCTCGCAATCGCCACCGACACGCTGCAACCGAATATGCGGCCGAGCACCCTCGCCAGTCACCGTTGGGGCGCCGACCTCGCAGTCACCGGCCGCCTGAGCTCGAGCCAGGCCGAGGCCGATTAGGGTCGAGCCGTGGATGAGCAGCGGGCCCACCGGGTCGTCGACGGACTGCGGGCCAAGGGGCTCGACGCCCGGATGGAGAAGGCCGGCGTCTATAAGTTCGGCATCGCGGTGCGGGTTCCTGGTGGCCGTACCGCGGTCTGGGACAGCGACGGGACGCTAGGCCTCGAGGCGCAGGTCATGGCCAACGGCGTGCTCGTCGGTTTCGTCCCGGTGATCGAAGGGTCCGAGGACTTCGACGACGACCAGGTGATCGACGCGATCCTGCACACGGACTACGACCAGCCGATTGCCACTCGTCGAGCCACTCCACTTCCGGCGGCGCCACCGCTCCCACCGGAGGGCGGCGTCTTCCGGCGCTTCCTGGGTGGCTTCCGGCACGGCTGAGCGTCAGGCGATGTCGGGGGAGAGCATCCAGGCGACAGCGAAGCCGCCACGATCCGGCTTCGGCACGAGCTTGACCAGACCTCCCATCTGAAACCGGATCACCTCCGCGTCCTGATCGTCGGCAATCAGTGACGAGGCCAATCGGTCGAGGAAGGGCAGATGTCCGACGACCGCGATCGACTTGTCCGCAGATTCGGCGCCCAGCCATTCAACCGTCGGCGTGATCGGATCGTTCGGAGCCAGCCCATCCCGCGGCTCGACGCGGTTACTGCCGACCGCCGCGGCTAGGAGTTCCGCGGTCTGCTTCGCGCGCAGCTTGCCACTGTGCAGGCACCGGTCGATCCGGACACCAGCGGCTTGCGCCCGCGATGCGACCCGGGCCACCGCAGCCTGACCGGCGCCAGTCAGCGCGCGCGCTGGGTCGTCGGCTTCCGCCGCGGCCTCGCCATGCTGCATGAGGTAGACGTCCATCTGAGTGCCTCCGAGTCTCATTCCGATATTCCAGTCGTGCGCAGGGACCGGCACTCTCCGATGGCTTCGTGCGTTACGTGGAGTGCGTTGGGACCGCCCGAGTGGTTACCGGTGCCGGTACGGGACGACCCAGCGGAACGCAGAAAGCCCACGGCCACGACACCAGCAGTCCGCCGAGCAGCCACACCGTGTAACGCCGCCGGCTTCAAGAATCTTGGTGACCAGGGCAGCCAGCAGGTACAGCCCCACTAAAGTCGCGACGATTCGCTTCACCGCCGACACGTTAGGCCCAGCCATCGAGTGATCGGCGCAGGAGGGATCCCTCGCTGAGCCGAAGGTTGAAGAGCGCAGTCTCACAAGGTGCGCCTGCGGAGCGCTTGTGGCTGGCGGAGGGCATGCCGAGAATGGCCGTGCGTCCTCCTCGAGCACAGGCCGCCCCGATCCCCCCGACCCCCGAGGTGCAGACATGGCCAGCGTCACGATCATCGGCACAGGCAACATGGCGCGCGGCATCGCGACCCGGCTGCGCGCCGGTGGTAGCCAGATCCAGATCCTGGGCCACACGGCGGAGAAGGCCGAACAGCTCGCGACCGAGTTGGGCTCCGATGCCATCTCGACAGGTGCTTCCGGTGATGCGATCGACGGTGACGTCGTCGTCCTCGCGCTGTGGTATGCGGCCGCGGTGCCGGTCGTGCAGCAGTACGGTGACGCCCTTGCCGGCAAGATCGTCGTCGACATCACCAATCCGGTGGACGTGTCCACCTTCGACGGTCTCGTCACCCCCGCCGGTTCGTCCGGCGCCGAGGAGATCGCCAAGGTAGCCCCGTCGGGGGCCAGGATTGTGAAGGCGTTCAACACGACCTTCGCCGCCACTCTGGTCGCGGGCGAGGTGGGTGGGCAGACGCTCGACGTACTCGTGGCGGCCGACGATGCGGACGCGAAGCAACAGGTTTTGGAGCTCGTCGATGCGGCCGGGCTGCGCGGCGTCGATGTAGGGGAGCTGCGCAGGGCTCGCGAACTCGAGGCGTTGGGTTTCCTCCACATGAAGGTCCAAGACAGCCTCGGCACCAACTACGCCAGCGCCATCAAATTCCTTAGCTGACCGTTACGCGAAGCCGAAGGCGGGTGGGAACAGCGCGACGACGAGCGCGGCCCACGCGAAGTAGACGGGCAGGTATGCGGTCTGCCATTGCTCGAGCGCGGTGAAGGGGCGCCGGCCGCGCAGGAAGCCGGTGCACAGCCATGCCGACCAGGCGAGGTTGGTGAGCAGCACGAGGTTGAGCCCCATCGCGGCGATTCTGTTCGGGCTGGCGCCGAACTCGGCGATCCGGCTCAGCATCGCGCTCAGCATGAGCACATCAACCGCCAACGCGCTGATCACCAGCAATAGCTGGAGCCGGTCGAACAGGCCCGGGGGTGCCTGCGGGTCGCGCGCCGAGATCGCATACAGCAGCAGCCCGAACACCAGGACGAGGATGAGGTCGACGAGGATGAGCAGGTCTCGCTCGACCACGCTGCCCGCGGCGATCGTCGCCACCAACAACGCCAGAAGCATCAGTGTGGTCAGCGGCGTGAACACGCGCGTGAGAACTGGTGCGATGTTCTCCACGACGCTCTGTTTGGCCTCCACCAGCCACGCGGCGACCAGAATCGCGCCCATCGCACCGCACGGCAGCACCCATTGGCTGAGGAACGGCTCCGCATCCAGCCCGATCGCGTCGAAGCACGCCGCGGTCAGCCCGACCAGGACCCCACCACCGAGCGCGAGGAGGGTGTAGTAGACGGCCCACTCTCCGGTGAACCGGATGAAGTCCATGCGCCGTCGATGAGCACGCCACTCCCCACCGACATAGGCCACCCCGACCACCAACCACAGCACGATCGGCAGATGGATCGCCGACAGCACCTCGGTGGACCCGTCGGCGGCGAACGGGTAGACGTTGGCGAACAGTGCGCCCAGCAGGAACGGCGGCACCAGCAGACGCAACACCGACGACCGGTCCATGCGTCGTTTCCACGCGAAGTAGCCCGCCAAGAACGGCAGCACGAACAAGCTGAGGTTGCGGCCATAGAAGGAGCCGTCGTTGGTCAGGTCGAGGCCGAACAGCTCTGGCACCTTGATCGCGAGCGCGGAGGCAGTGGCCAGCCCGAGCACCACCGCCAGCTCGTGCCTGGACCGGCCGCCCGAGACGTCGTCCGGGTCAGGGTGGAGCACCAGCTGCCGCCACAGCCGTTCGGAGTGCTCGCGAGCGAACTCCCGGGACACCTCGTCGAGGCTGCCCATCCGTTTCACGGCCACCAGGAACGCCTCGTCGTCGCTCAGCCCCAGGCGCTCGAGGTCGGCGACCTGATCACGCAGGTGATCCTCCAGCTCATTGACGTCGCCCGGGCTGATCGCGCGGTGGCGCTGCACGAAGCCCCGCCACTGGCCGATCTGGGCTTCCAGGTCGCCAGCGGTGCCGCCGCCTCCGGGCACGAGGATCACCATCCCAACCTCGCCACGGTCGTCGGCAGCGCCCCCGTCCCCGCCGCGACCTCCCGCCACACCCGGCCCAGAGCTCCGGTGACGACCTCCCACTGCTGCTGTCGCGCGGCGAGCGCCGACAAGCCGGTCGGGGTGATCGCGTAGTGCTTTCGCCGTCGCCCACTGACCGCCAGCCGCCAGGACGCCTCCACATACCCCAGCCGCTCCAGTCGGTGCAGCAGGGGGTAGAGCATCCCGTCCGTCCAGGCCATCCGGCCCTCGGACAGCTCATTGACTCGTTTAAGGATCGCGTAGCCGTACGACTCACTGTCGGCCAGGATCCCGAGCACGAGCGGGGTCGCCGAAGCCGCGACCAGGTCCTTGTCGATGTGCATCCGGCTCCCGCCTCCCACCGCTCACGCCACTACCTAGAGGTGCTAGGGGAAGCATACATAGAAGTGCAAGGGTGGGGTGGCAACCGGCCACGGCAGTGGCCAATCGGGACCACCGCCAGTGGCTGTCCGCTTGTCGGACCGCGCAGCGATGATGTCTGACGCCGGACGGTCCTATCTTGGCCAGGCGCACGGCGAAGGGAGGTCGGATGTCTCCGTATGCCCGCCGTGTCAGCGAGCCTCGGGTGCTGCTCGACGGGCTCGCGATGCCCGAGTCCCCTCGCTGGCACGACGGCCGACTGTGGTTCTCCGACTGGGGCACCGAGGAGATCATCGCGGTCGACCTGGACGGCAAAACAGAGGTGGTGGGCCGCGGCGGTGAAGGCGCTGGCTGGGCGGTCAACTGGCTGCCGGACGGCCGGCTGCTCATCACCGGAAGCGAGCTGATCCGGGTCGAGCCCGACGGCTCCCCGACACCGGCACGCCGACTTGAGCCGCCTCTCGCCCCACGACTGGAGCGAGATCACGGTCGACGGACGCGGCAACGTCTACGTCAACACGATCAACTTCGACTTTGCCGACTTCGACGCCGTGCTGAGCAGCGGACATGCTCCCGGAAAGATTGCCCTGGTCCCGTCCGACGGCGACGTCCGAGAGGTCGCCAGCGAGATCGCGTTCCCGAACGGAATGGTCATCACGCCAGACAACAAGACCCTCATCGTTGCCGAATCGTTCGCGGCCCGGCTCACCGCCTTCGACATCGCCGCGGACGGAACGCTGTCCAACCGACGGGTCTGGGCCGACGGCGTCGGCCCGGACGGCATCTGCCTGGACGCCGACGGCTGCATCTGGGCCTCCAGCGGCAGCATGACTAACGACATCGCCCGCATCCGCGAGGGTGGCGACGTGCTCGAAACGATCGAGCTCGACCGTTCCTGTTTCGCGGCAATGCTCGGTGGTCCCGACCGCCGGACGCTGTTCATGCTCACGGCCGAATGGCGCGGCACCGCGGGGGTCGACGACGTGATCAAGGCGAGAACCGGACAGGTCCTCGTCGCGGACGCACCCGCGCCCGGCATCGGCTGGCCATAGCCCGACTGCACGGGCGCGCCCGCGTACTCGCGCGCCGCCCCTCCGGCATGGGCTGACCGCAGCGGTTACTCCCGCATCGACAGTCGGCTGATTGACTCCCAGTGGCCACCGACGACCGGTGTTTACCGGGTCGCAGGTTCCAGCGCGATCAGCAGGTCGCCGAGCGCCAGCGCGGTCACGCCCGGGTCCGTTTGCACGATCGGAGCGATCGGGCAGTGCTTGCCCGCGGAGTTCTCGACGCAGGTGCTGGGGTCGACCATGGCCTGGTTCGTCGACTCGACGAACAATCCGGAACCATCCGGCCGGCCGAGCATGGCGGCGGAGCGCGCATATCCGTCTGGCGCGCGACCGCTGCGCCAGATGACGACCGTCCCGTTGGCCAGTGTGCGTGCGGTGCATGTGCCGACGTATGCGGACTCGGGGGGCCCGTCGTTGCCGATGGTGAAGTCGCTGCCATTGCAGTCGGGCAGCAGCCGCGGACCTGGTGACGGGTGGGTGCCGTCGCTGTTGTCGTCCACGCTGACCATGCCGAAGGCGAACGCGGTGTCGCCGGTCGGGTCGGCGATCGACCCGTGCAGGTCCAACGCCGGGTTGCCGGATGGCATCCGCATCCGCTCGTGCACCGTGACCGTGCGGAAGGTCACGCCGAGTTGGTCCTGCAGCGTCGCAGCCAGGTTGTGCTGGGACAACGAAGTTGTTGCCGCCGGGCCGTTGCCGGGCGCGGCGGCCAGGGTGCCGATCGTGGCCGCGCCGCCGTCGCCGCCACCGGGCCCGCGCACGGTGAGCGCCACGAGCGCGATGACCGAAACGGTCGCGACCGCGCTCAGTCCCGCGAGTGAGCCGCGGACAAGGCGCGCGCGCCGACCCCGCGCGACTAGCTGATCGGCGGTGAACCCGAGTGCCGGCTCAACGTCGACAGCCCTGCGCAGCAGCACTCCGAGCCCGCCGCTCTCGTCGTGGTGTGTCATCGGATGCCTCCATCGAAGTCAGAGGGCACCGGCCAGTACGCACCCAGCTGGGTGCGCAGGCTGGCGAGCGCGCGGGCGGTGTGGCTCTTGACGGTGCCAGTCGAGCAGCCGAGGAGCTGGGCGGTCGTGGCCACGTCGAGGTCGTCGAAGAAGCGCAGCACGACGACGGCTCGCTGCCGCACCGGCAGTTGGCGCAGTGCCGCGCGCACCAGCGCACGATCCTCGATCGAGAAATCGTCGGGTGATGCGCCGTCAGGGAGGCGATCACTCGCGGTCTCCCGTCGCCAGGGCCGGCGCGACTCGTCGATGACCCGGCGGACCAGCGTCGTGCGGACGTAGCCGTCCAGGCTGTCTCGGTCGCGGACGCGGTGCCAATTGACGTACAGCGACGTGAACACGGACTGGACCAGGTCCTCCGCTTGATGCCAGTCACCGCACAGCAGGTATGCGGTGCGGCGCAGGGCCAGCGAGCGCCCGCTCACGTACGCCCGGTAGTCCGCCTCGTCTCCGCTGTGCATCCCTGCACCGCCTCCACCCGATAGACGGACCGACGAGGTCGGCAGGTTGCCATCCGGACCCCGGACTTTGTGACCGAAGCATCCTGTTGCGATTGTGCCAGGCGTCCAATGCGGCGCGAGCAGCGATCAGATCGGGCTCCCCCCGCTAGCCCTTGCGGCGGAGCGTCGATCAGCGTGGCCGTACCGGCTCGGCGATCTCTTGGATCCGGCGGGTCGCCAGCTCGGTCATGAGCCTGGCGGGGGGCGACAGGGTGGCGCCGGCGCGATGCACGATGGCGAAGGTGTCGAATTGGCGCGGCCGGAGCGACACCCAGCCTGCGTGCGGCGCCAGCCTGGGCAGGAGTTGTTCGGCCGCGCCGCGGGGGATGACCGAGTCGGCCAGGCCCATGCCGACCAGCTCGACCGCGGTCTCGACGTCTTCGACCTCGATCCGGGTCTGCGGGTTGTGGCCAAGTTCGTGCAGCATCTGGCGCAGGACCATGCGGGTGGAGTCGGTGTTCCGCCAGGTGGTCTCGGGCATCACGAGGGCCGCGTTGGCCAGCCGGTGAACGGTCACCGCTGACCGGAGCGCGTCGGGGTCAGCGCTGATGTAGACGAGCTCGTCGCGTGCGACCGGTGTGACCTGCATGCCTTCGCTCGCGACGGCGGTCACCGCGATCATCGCCGCCTCGATCCGACCGCGGCGCAGGTCCTCCTGGACGTCGGTGGAGTTCTGTCCGATCAGCTCGACCCGTACGCCGGGGTGTCGGGCGAGCACGTCGGCGACCAGCCCGGCCCCGGCATACAGCCGTGCGGTGCCGAACATCCCGAACCGGATCGTCCCGGTCTCCATCGCGGTCACGCTCGCCACCGCGCGTCGGGCCTGCTCGGCGGCGGCCAGCGTCGCCTCGGCGTGCGGTCGCAGCGAGTCGGCCACCGTGGTGGGGACGACGCCGCGGCCGACCCGGTGGAACAACGTGGTCTGCAGCGAGGTCTCCAGACTGCGGATCTGCTCGGAGACCGACGGCTGGGCATACCCGAGCTGCGCGGCCGCGGCGGTCAACGACCCGGTCTCGTAGGTCGCGAGGAAGCAGCGCAGTTGATGGAGCGAAAGCATAGGTCTGTCCTTGAGTTAGTGAAGAAAAGAGAGGCTACCTCTATTGGTCATTGTCCGTCAGGATCGGTGCTGCAGAAGTCCACGTCCATCGAGGGAGGTCATCATGTTCGACCACGTCTGCACCGCATGCGGCCAGCGACAACTCGTCTTCGCGAGCCGGGTCAGGTCAGTCGTCAACACTGACGCCGGCATCCAGGTGACCCACATCTGCTGGTGTGGCGCACAGCAGACCTGGCTGACCGGCAAGGCAGCCACGGCGCGCAGCGACGCGGCGCTGGCCGTCTGACACGGCCCGACGGACGTCGAGTCCGCCGGATAGGTGCCAGCAGACCGCGTGTGGTGCCGCGGTTAGGTCGTGGAGTGATCGCTGCTCGGCGGACCGGTGAGGACGGTGGGCACGTACTCGAGCAGTTGGAGCCTGCCGTCGAATGTATGGCTGGCGACCATCTCGAGGGCGACGTCGGGATAGCCGTCGTAGATTCGCTCCCGCCCGGTGCTGCCGGTGATGACGGGGAAGACAACCACCCGGAAGCGGTCGACGAGGCCGGCCTCGAGCAAGGCCCGGCACAAGGTGAGGCTGCCGATCGTGCGTAACCCACGGGTGCTTTCCGCCTTCAGCGACCGCGCGGTCTCGACTGGGTCTTCGTCGACCAGGCGCGTGTTGGCCCAGGCCAACGGCTGTTTCACGGTCGAGGAGAACACGACCTTGGACATCTCGGTCAGCTGCGCGACGCTGTCGTCGTCGGAGGTGGCCGCAAAGCCCGACATCAAGCGATAAGCCCTATGCCCGCACAGACGGGATTCAGCTTGCCGGGCTCTGCCGACTCGCCAGCGGTCACCTGCTGACGTGACGGCACGCTTAGGCCGAGACTCGGTCCGCCCCAGACCGGTCTGATTGAAGGTCCGTCCGTCCAACCGGGCGGATGTTCTTGTTGTGGTGGAAGGCGTTGTCCGGGTCGTACTTGGCCTTGACCTTGGCGAGTCGCCCGTAGATGCGATCACCGTATGCCTCGCGAACGCGGCTGTGGTCGTCGTCGGCATCGAGGAAGTTGACGTAGACACCGGCGCTGTGGGGTTGGAGGGCTTCGAGGAACCCCCGCGCCCAAGCGGTCTCGCCCGCGGCGACCTCGCCGGACTCGTCGGGGAGCCATACGCCGTCGATGCTCATGGTGTGGAGCACGTCGCGACCGGCGTATGCGGTGGCGCCGTGGGGCACTCGGGCGACGGCGCCACCGATGTGGAAGATCGCCGCGTACGAGCGAGGCGAACCGGTGGCATACGCGTGATCGGCGATGACGGCGATGGCCTCGTCCGACAGACCGGCGAGGTTTGTGCCCTTCCAGTAGTAGTGCCACCCGTGAGGGACGGTGTCGTCGATGGCGCGCTGGTGGCCGACGTACGCGGAGGGTGAGATCAGGTCCACGAGCGGTGTCCCGAACCGGCGGAGTGCCCGTACCGCATGCTCGCCGTCTTCGACGGCGCCGGCGTAGCAGCAGGCCACGGCGATGGCTGGCCGCCAGTGCAGGCCCTCGGGGATGCCGGGCAGCGGGGGGACGGTGCCGAGCCTGATGACGGTGCCGAGCTCGTCGGGCGCTTCGGCGATGAAGTCCCGGTAGAAGCCCAGCACGTCGGTGGTGTCGTCGGCTGGCCAGAAGACGGGGCCGGCCATCACCGTCGGGCCGACGGGGTGCAGTGCGAACTGGAACGAGGTGACGACGCCGAAGTTTCCGCCGCCGCCTCGCAGCGCCCAGAACAGGTCGGCATGTTCATCGGCATATGCCCGGACGATGCTGCCATCGGCGGTGACCACCTCGGCGGCAAGCAGGTTGTCGACAGTGAGCCCGTGTTTGCGCATGAGCCAGCCGATGCCACCGCCGAGAGTCAGCCCGGCGACCCCGGTATGGCCAACAATGCCGCCGGTGGTGGCCAGACCGTGGGCCTGTGTCTCGTGGTCGACGTCGCCCCACAGCGCGCCACCCTGCACCAAGGCTGTGCGGCCGACCGGGTCGACCCAGCTGGCCCGCATCGCCGAGAGGTCGATGACGATCCCGTCGTCGCACACCGCGGTGCCGGCCACGTTGTGCCCTCCGCCCCGGACGGCGATCAAGAGGTCGTGGTCGCGGGCGAAGCGCACGGCAGCAACCACGTCGGCACTCCCGCTGCATCGGGCGATCAGCCGGGGGCGCCGGTCGACCGCGCCGTTCCACACGCCTCGGGCGGTGTCGTAGTCGGCGCTGTCCGCAGTGATCAGCTGGCCCCGGAACCCGTCGATCTCCATCGTGGTTGCCTCCTCGCTCACGGCCGAGCTGCTCGGTGGTCGGTGTCGTCCACGTGCTCCTCGCCCGTCATGGCACCACCGTGGCCGACGGCCGTGAAGTCAAGAATCTGGACTTCACAGCAGTCGGCATGAGGGCGACACTGGCGTCGTGCGGACGTACGGCCAGTACTGTCCAATCGCGCGTGGCGCCGAGATCTTCGCCGAGCGCTGGACGCCAGTGATCATCCGCAACCTGTGGCTGGGCTGCGGAAGCTTCAGTGAGATCCTGCAGGGCGCGCCTGGGCTCTCGCGCACCCTGCTCGCGCAGCGGCTCAGACAGCTCGAACGGCTCGGCATCGTCGAGTCAGCACCCAAGCGCCGAAGGGCGGCGCGGACGCCACTACGAGCTCACGCCCGCGGGTCACGACCTGTTCAAGGTATGCGTGTCGCTCGGCGAGTGGGGTGCCGCCTGGCTCGAGATCGCCCCCGAGCACCTCGATCCCTTTGTGGCGCTGTGGTCGATGTGCAACATGCTCCGCCGAGACCGACTCCCGGACCGCCGCGTCGTCATCCGCTTCGACTTCACCGGCCGCCGGCGCCCGGAGCGGTACTGGCTGCTGATCGAGCACGCAGACACCGAGATCTGCAAGGAGTACCCGGGCCTCGACGAGGACCTCTACATCACGGCGGAAGCCGAGGCATTCGTCAAATGGCATGCCGGACAGCTCACCTGGGCCGAAGCCACCCGCGACGGCCGCATCCAACTCCACGGCCCGTCATGGCTCGTACGGGCCTTTCCCACGTGGAACGCCCGCAGCGCCTTCGCCCACATCAAGCCGGTCCAGCGCCTCGGTCAGTCGACCGCCGGCCCTACGTTGACTCAGAGGCGCCACGCGGGCTGATGGTCTTGACCCGCGAGGCTGTTGACCCGCTGGCGAAGCGGGGATCAGCCTGGGCCCGTGGTGGGGATGTTAGAAGCCGACTATCTGGTCGTCGGAGCAGGCGCGGCGGGGATGGCGTTCACGGACGCGCTGATCGAGCATGCGGACGTCAACGTGGTCATGGTCGACCGTCGCCACGGCGTCGGTGGGCATTGGCTGGACGCATACCCCTTTGTCCGTCTCCACCAGGCATCCGCGTTCTACGGCGTGGCCTCGACGCTGCTCGGCGACGGGCGCATCCAGCAGAACGGGCCGGAGGCTGGCTTGCACGAGCGCGCGACTGCGCCGGAGATCTGCGCGTACTACGCCCGGGTGCTGCGCGAGCGGATGCTTGATTCCGGCAAGGTGTCCTTCTACCCGAACTGTGACTACCTCGGTGAGGGTCGGTTCGTGTCCCGTCTCTCCGGAAAGCGCTACGAGGTTCGCGGCCGTCGGCGCGTTGTTGACGCCCGGTACCTTTCCCCTCAGATACCGGCGACAGCGCCAGCGCCGTTCGAAATTGCGGACGGCGTGCAAGCCGTCGCGGTCAACGATCTGGTCAACCTTGGTGGAGCACCTTCGCAGTATGTGATCGTCGGTTCAGGGAAAACCGCTACGGATGCGTGCATCTGGCTGCTCGACAACGGGGTTGATCCAGACGCGATCTGTTGGGTGCGGCCGCGCGACCCGTGGATGCTCAACCGTGCGGTGGTCCAGCCCGACCCGGCTGTCTTCATTGGAATGGCGGCGGACTCGTTGGAGGCAGCGGCCGACGCAGCATCTCCGGACGACTTGTTCTTCCGCTTGGAGGAAGCCGGGGTGATGCTGCGCATCGACCGGACGGTGACTCCCACGATGGCGAAGACTCCGACGCTCGCACAGTGGGAACTCGACCGACTGCGCACGATCGACAACGTCGTCCGGCTCGGGCACATCCAGCGCGTGGAGCAGACCCGGTTGGTGTTCGGCGAGGGTGAGGTTGCTACGGCGAAGAACGCCGTGGTCGTTCACTGCGCCGCATCGGGGCTGCAGTATCCGCCGCTGGTTCCGATCTGGGGTGACGAGGCGATCACGCTGCAGCTGATCCGGGCCGGCTTTCCGTGCTTCGGCGCGGCGCTGGCCGGCCACGTCGAGGCGATCATCGACGACAACGACGAGAAGAACAGGCTGTGCCCGCCCTCGCCGTACTCCAATACGCCCGCCGACTGGGCGCGGATGCAGGTCCTGGGCAATCGAGCATCGATTGCCTTTGCGTCTCACCCCGACATCAAGGCGTGGGCCGGCCGAGTCTCCCTCAATCCGGCTCGCATCCCCCCGGACATGGCGGGCTCCGCTGAACTCACTGCTGCAGTGCTGCGCTTTCGCAACTCCGTCGGAGTAGGAATGGCCCGGATGGCAGAACTCGCAGGAATGTCGTAGGTGGGAATCCGACAGGATGGCGGCGACCGGAGGCGGCATGGCCACGCATGAGATCCGAATCGACCGAAGCAAGACGCTGCTGGAGGAGCCCAACACAGGGCACAACCGCTGGCATCCGGACATCCCGCCGGTGGTCCGCTGCGAGCCGGGCGACGATGTCATCCTCGAGACGCGCGACGCGTTCGACGGGCAGATGGGACCGTCCGCGGGCCTGGACGTTGTGGCCGCGCCGAACCTGGATGTCGTGCACCCGCTCACTGGGCCGGTGTACGTGGAAGGGGCAGAGCCGGGCGACCTGCTCGAGGTGGAGATCGTCGACGTCGAGCCGGATAGCTACGGCTACACAGTCCAGGTCCCTGGGTTCGGCTTCTTGAGGGACGTGTTTCCGGATCCGTTCAAGATCAACTGGGACATCGCCGATGGCTGGGCGACCTCGGCGGACCTGCCCGGTGTGCGGATCCCGGGATCGCCGTTCATGGGCACCATCGGCCTGACGCCGGGGCGGCAGCTGCTCGAGGCGACGACCAGGCGCGAGCAGGAGCTGCTCGACCGCGGTGGGTTCGTGCTGCCGCCGTCGCCGGCGTCCGCCGTACCGGACGATCCGGCGATCGCCACGGAGGCGCTGCGCACCATCCCGCCACGGGAGCAGGCCGGCAACGTCGACATCAAGCAGCTCGGCAGGGGCGCCCACCTGTTGATCGCGGTGGACACTCCCGGCGGGCTGTTCTCGGCCGGCGACGCACACTTCGCCCAAGGCGACTGCGAGACCTGCGGCACCGCGATCGAGATGCGGGCCACCCTGCACGTGCGGTTCGCCGTGCACAAGGGCGAGGCCGCCGCGAAGGGCATCCGTGACTTGCGCTTCACCCGGAACGACTACTACCTCCCCCCGGAGTACGCCGCGCCGCGCCGCTTCTACGCCACCACCGGCATTTCGGTGACCCGGGAGGGCGAGAACCGCGCGGAGGACGTCACCCTGGCAGCCCGGAATGCGTTGCTGAACATGATCGATCACCTGGTCGAGCGGGGCTGGACCCGGCAGCAGGCCTATGCGCTGTGCAGCGTGGCGGTCGATCTCAAGGTGAGCGCAGTCGTCGACGTACCGAACATGCTCGTGTCCGCCTTCCTCCCGGAGGACATCTTCGTTTGAGCCGACTCAGCTGCGAGCACTGCTCGAATGCCGCCGTGCCGTCATCGACGGGTCGGTGGCTCTCGAACTCGCGTCGCTGGTCATACTGACGCGGTGATCTCTCAGTCCATGGCTGCAGGAGCCCTCGTCACGGCAGCCGGGGCCGCCGTCGTCACGGGCATCTGCTGGCTCGTGGCGGCCGTTGTCGTCGATGCCCGCATCGCCAACCACGCGCTAGGTTCCTGGCACGATCCGGACGCGGCCTGGTTGCTTGCGTTCCCGCTGATCATGCTCGTGATCCACCCGTTCGGCTCGCGCCTGGTCGCGTCCTTCTTGGAGGTCAACCGACCCTCTGTGGTGGGCTGGCTGGCACTCGCCGCAGTTGTCGCCGGTGGCCTGTTGTCGATCCTCACCGCCTCGTTGCCTCCCGCCATCGTGGGTGTCATCGTCGGCCCGGGAGTCGGTGTTCTCCTCGCCGACCGCTCCCACAGCCGACCCGAGACGTGAACGTGGCGGGCCATCTCAGGTACCGCCCTACCTGAGGGGCCAGCGTCACGGAACGATGACAGCGCGACCCTCGATGCCGCCCTTGCTGAGCAGGTCGTATGCATGTGGTGCCTCATCGAGCGTGAAAGCCTGCACATGAGTGCTGACCGCGCCAGCACTGACGAGGTCGATCACTTCGATGAGGTCGCTACGGGCCCCGCGAACGGCACAGACACCGAGACTGAGAACGGCAGACGACCGAAGCCAACCGGGACATAGCCGCCGCCCATACCCACGACGATGATCTGCCCGTCCACGCACACCATTCTCGTGGCCGCTGCCAAGGTCGCCTGAGCGCCGACGAGGTCGAAGACCACGTGCGCTCCGTCCCCGTCGGTCAGCTCGCGGACCTTGGTCGCCGCCTGGTCATCGGACACCAGGGTGTGGTGCGCGCCGAGTCCTGCCGCGAGAGCGAGTTTCTCCTCGCTGACGTCGAGCGCGATGATGCGCGCGCCGTCACAGCGCGCAGTAGCTGAACGGCCATGTGGCCGAGGCCGCCGACACCGATCACCACCGCGGTACTTCCGGGGAGCAGCCGCGGGAGTGCCTGCTTCAGCGCGTCTGATGGCGCGAAAGACCTTCGTCGACACCTTCGGCATGACCCAGCCTGCCCCGGCTCCTCGCTTCACGAGGACGCCCGGATCCGTGCGGACCCCACCCCCGCAGCCCGGCGCCACGACACTCGCCGAGGTGCTGGACGAGTGGTCGGCCCCCGTACGGTGACCTCGTGACGGACGTCCGTGGCGAAGGCGAAAGGGGCGAGCGATCGTCCGCGATCGAGCCGTTGCCCACGCCGGGCGACTTCCGAGTCCTGCGCCGGGTGCATACCCGGTGGGCGGACAATGACGTGTACGGCCACGTCAACAACGTCATCTACTACAACTGGTTCGACGACGCCGTCAACGGCTGGCTCATCGACGCGACTGGCACCGACATCCGCGTGCTGCCCGCGTTCGGTGTCGTCGTCGAGACATCCTGTCGATACCTGCGTGAGCTGTCGTTTCCGGACGTCGTGCAGGTAGGTGTTGGGCTGGAGCACCGCGGGCGCACCAGCGTGATCTACCGGCTGGCAGTGTTCCGCGAGAGTCCGGGCGGCACCATCGACCCGGCACCACACGCCGTTGGTCGGTTCGTTCACGTGTACGTCGACGCCACCACGCGGCGACCGCAGCCCATCCCCGACCTGATCCGTGCTGCGCTGGAGACGTTGACCTGAGAACCGACGACGAACCCGTGCCTCTGATGCGTCGGTGGGCTCCTCGGAGGACTGGCTCAGTCGTTGGGCGACTTCTCGAACCACCAGCCGGTGTCCGCGATCCGGGTGATCGTGACGGGGCCCAGCGGGCTCTCCCACGGCGCCGGCTGCTCGTCGGGTGAGTACAGGTAGGCGAAGTTCCACTCGATCCCGCCGCCGGAGCGTAGGAACCCTGCAGACTCGACGGTGCCGTCCGGGGCGTAGCTCGCGCGCATCAGCTCGTCGGTGGGGACCCCGCTTTGCTCGACGGCGTCGAGGATCCGGTCGAGGTCGGCGCGGGCGGCCTCATCGAACCGCTGCTCCCCGGGGCGCCCTCCGCAAGTCCCGTTGGCGCTGAACGTGCCGCGCGGGTACGTCAGGATGTCGCACCCGCCCTTCTCGTACCAGGTGGGCTGAAGCTCCTCGAGCACGGGCATGACGTATGCGTTCAGGCTCGCGACCTCCTGAGCCATCTGCTCGCGCGACGGCGGGTCGGTGACGAACGCGCTCAGCAGCTCGCTCAGGTCGAGGCCGACGGCGGGAGCCGGTGCGTCCGGGTCCTCGAGGCCGAGCACAGTGCGCGCCTGGTGGCCGCCGGGCATGGCGAAGGTTCCGACCCCCGTCAAATGCACCGGACCGGCCAGAGTCAGCGCAACCACTCCGGCCCCGACAACGCCGCCGATGGCCTGCCGGCGTCGACGACGACCGAGCGCTCGCTGTGCCGAGGCGAGCACGGCTGGAGTGTCGAACCGCACGTTGGGAACTGCGGATGCTTCGCGCAGGCGGGCGACGACGTCGTCTGGGGTGTGCAGCCCGGCCGGGGAGCTCATCACCGATCACCTTCTGAGAGCAGGTCGCGCAACCTGGCCAGCGCGCGCGCGTTGTGGGACTTGACCGTGCCGACCGAGATGCCGAGCTCGCGGGCGACCTCGGGCTCGGTCAGGTCGAGCAGGTGGCGCAGCACGACCACCCGCCGTTGCGCGACGGGGAGTCGCGCGAGCGCCCGGACCACCGACGTGCGGGCCGCGACAGCGGCAGCGTGGTCGGGTGTCGCGGCGTCGGGCACCTGAACCGGTGCCAACAGGAGTTCGCGTCGAGTACGGCGCCAGCCGTCGATGCGCAGATTCACCAGGATCTGGCGGGCGTATGCCCTGGTGTCGCCATCGCGGGCCCTGCTCCACGAGCGGTAGGTGCGTTCGAAGGTCGCCTGGACCAGATCCTTGGCGCGCGCACTGTCGCCGCCGCACAGCAGCTCTGCCGTGTGCAGCAGGTACGGGCCGACGGAGTCGACGAATGCGGCGAACTCCTCCGCGCGGTCGCCAACCTCCTGAACACGGACGCGCGCTGAGGCGTCACTGTCCACCAGGAGCTCGCTGCCCTCGGGCAGGGGGAGGCTGACTGGCTCCGGCTTCACACAGTTCTCCTCGCTCGCACACTGTCTACCACGCAGCAAGGGCCGGAACCGTTGTCACGACGTCCACATCGTTAGAACCACAACGCCGCCGCGCATCAGGCAGCACAAAGGGGCGGATGGTCCACCCGCAGGCGTTCGAACCGGTCGGTCGAGCCTCGACCGAGCACTGACCTCGCTGCGCCTGAACTAGGCCGTCTCGGAGGCGCCCGTGTCCGTGGATTGGTCCAGGACGTAGAAGGTGTTACCGGACTGGTCTTCGAACGTTGCCATGAACCCGCCTGGGATGGCGTCGGGTTCGCTGATGGTCCGAAGTTCGCTTGGACGACGCTGGTGGAACTCTTGAACGCTGTCGACGACGAAGATCGGTCCGGCCGCGGCGTCCGGGTCGGTGGCGTCGAGCATCAGCTGCACGTCGGTGCCGGGCAGGGCCAGGCTCACCGTGGACTCGCCCTCGCGCCACGCCTCCTGCCAGCCAAGCCCGTCGCGGTAGAGGGCCAACGCCGCGTTCAGGTCGCGTGTCGGCATCAACAGAAACTCGAGCTTCATTCCGAATCTCCTTCCGCGCGAATTCCAATTACGGCTGAGCATAACCGTATTATGCTGCCATGCGCGAGTGGATCCCGGTCTCGACGTCGCCGAAAGGCAGACTCGCGCTGCGTGCGCTCGAGGACTTCGGACGTCGACCATTCCAGGACGTCACGGTCGGTGAGCTGGCTGCCGGGGCCGGCGTGACCACCGGGGCGCTGTACCACCATTTCGACAACAAGCTGGGCCTGTACAGCTTTGTGCGCGACGAGGCGGAGCGACGCTTGCTGGATCGGATGGAGGGTGCGGCGTCTGCTCGTGCCGGCGACGGGGTTCCCGCCGCGTTGCTGGGAGCGCTCACTGTCGGATTCGACTTCGCGGTTGGCCAAGGATTTGTGCGGTTGTTGGGCGAAGCGCATCCGGCCCGCGACCTCGACCCCGTCGCAGACATGCTCACGGCGACCAGCCACGGCGGCCGAATCCCGATCGGAAGGGTTCTCGCAGCGGCATGGCGGGCGGCGCTCATGGCCGTCGCCGAGGGCGGCGCGTCGCCCCATCAGGCACGGGCGGCGCTCGAGCTCCTCTCCGTTGACGAGGAAGTGTTGAGCCGTGAGACTCCGCGGCCCAGGCGGCGCAGCACGAAGCCATGACGGAGCGCACCAGGTCCAGGCGTCGTCTCACGCGAGATTCGGCTTACCGAGCAAGCACGACTGCTTCGTTAGGCTGTCGGACGACCTCGATCGGAGGACCACGATGGTCGATCCCACCGGCCCCCTGAAACTCGTGATGCGATCCCAGCGCGCAGCGGCCTCAGCCTTGTCGGATGCCGTGTCCGCGCTTCGCGAGATTCCCGCCGCCGCAGCGAGCCCTGACCTAGCTCTGCAGCAGCTCCTCGCGGCCGCGCAGGCGCTGGCGGGCCTGGCGGCTGCGAGCATCAAGCCGATGCAGGATCTCCTCGACCGTCAACGCGAGCTGGGCGAGTCCATGGCGTCCTTCGCGGCTGCGCAGCGACACAGTGCCGACGTGCTCGACTCACTTGCCAAGAACCAAGCCGCGGTCGTCGATGCGATGGAGACGCTCTTCCTGCCTGTTATCGCGGCCGAGGCGGCCACCAAGTCGGCCGAACGCGTTCGGTCAGCCAAGAGCAGACAGGCCAAACCGACATCGAAGGGCTAAGCCGTGGCAATGATCGGGCGGCCGCCGGTCACGATCTTCGGCCCCGATTTTCCGTTTCCTTTCGATGACTGGATCGAGCACGCTGCGGGGCTCGGCTCAATCCCGGCTGGGCGTCACGGTGAGGAGATTGCCATCGTGGGGGCCGGAATCTCCGGTCTGGTCGCCGCGTACGAGCTGATGAAGCTTGGCCTCAAACCGGTCGTCTACGAGGCCTCGCAGCTGGGCGGGCGGCTACGGTCCCAGCAGTTCGAAGGCGCACCCGCTGGCGTGATCGCCGAACTCGGCGGGATGCGCTTTCCGGCCTCGTCCACCGCGTTCTACCACTACGTCGACCTGCTCGGGCTGGTGACGCGGCCGTTCCCTAATCCGCTGACTCCCGCATCGGGCAGCACGGTCATCGACATCGAGGGTGTGACCCACTATGTCGAGCGGCCCGACATGTTGCCTCCGCTGTTCAGGGAGGTCGCCCATGCTTGGGCTGAGGCGCTCGAGGATGTGCACTTCACCGAAGTCCAGGATGCGATTCGGGCACGCGATGTCGGGTCGCTGAAGGTTCTCTGGAACAACCTGGTCCCGGTTTGGGACGACCGCACGTTCTACGACTTCGTCGCGGGCTCAGAGGCGTTCTCGAAGCTGTCGTTCCACCACCGCGAGGTGTTCGGCCAGGTCGGCTTCGGCACTGGCGGTTGGGACTCCGACTTCCCCAACTCGATGCTCGAGATCCTCCGCGTCGTGATGACCAACTGCGACGAGGACCAGCACCTGGTTGTCGGCGGCGTCGAACAGGTGCCACGCGGCCTGTGGGAGCACGCGCCGTCCGGCCTCGCCTACTGGCCGGCCGGCACCACGTTGGCCTCGATCCACTCCGGCGCTCCCAGGGCCGGTGTCGCCCGTATCACGCGCGACAGCGACAGCGGGTTCGCCGTCACCGACGCCTGGGGCGACACCCGCAATTACCCCGCAGTTCTGACGACCTGCCAGAGCTGGCTGCTCACCACCCAGATCGAGTGTGAAGAGGGCCTGTTCTCCCCGAAGCTGTGGACGGCATTGGACCGCACCCGCTACATGCAGTCGTCGAAGACTTTCGTCCTGGTCGACCGGCCCTTCTGGAAGGACAAGGACCCGCGCACCGGCCGTGACGTGATGAGCATGACGCTGACCGATCGCCTCACTCGGGGCACCTACCTGTTCGACAACGGGGACGACCAACCGGGCGTGATCTGCCTGACGTACTCATGGATGAGCGACGCCATGAAGATGCTGCCCCACCCGGTCGACCACCGCGTACGGCTCGCGCTGAGCGCGCTGCGAAGGATCTACCCCGACGTCGACATCGCGAGCCACATCATCAGCGACCCGATCACCGTGTCATGGGAGGCCGACGCGCACTTCCTTGGTGCGTTCAAGGGGGCGCTGCCCGGGCATTACCGCTACAACCAGCGGATGTACGCGCACTTCATGCAGGACCACCTGCCGGCAGACCAACGAGGCATCTTCATCGCCGGGGACGACGTCTCATGGACGCCAGCGTGGGTCGAGGGCGCCGTGCAGACCTCACTGAACGCAGTCTGGGGCATCATGCGCCATCTCGGCGGCGGCACGCACCCGGACAATCCCGGCCCTGGGGACGTGTTCGCGGAGATCGGCCCGATCGAACTGCCCGACTGAACGGGATCGGAGCCGGACAATGCGCGTCGCCATTTACCAGTGCGAGTCCCGTCCGACGGACGTGGCCGCCAACCTGGAGCGGCTGGACCGCGTCGCCACCGAGGCAGCGGCAATCGGTGCGGAGTTGCTCCTCTGTCCGGAGATGTTCCTCACCGGCTACAACATCGGCGCCGCCGCCGCGCGCCGCTTGGCGGAGACGCGCGACGGGGACTCCGCGCGGCGCGTTGCCGAGATCGCCCGCGAGCACCGGTTGGCCATCCTGTATGGCTATCCCGAACGTGGCTCCGGGGATTCCATCTACAACGCCGCGCAGCTGGTTGGCGGCAACGGCCGCTGCCTCGGTCACTACCGCAAGACCCACCTGTTCGGCGAGCTTGACCGGACGATGTTCTCAGCCTCGGCGGCAGAGTCACCGGTGGTAGAAGTGAACGGCTGGCAGATCGGAATGCTGATCTGCTACGACGTGGAGTTCCCAGAGAACGCCCGCCGGCTAGCCCTCGCTGGGGCGGAGCTCATCGCGGCGCCCACGGCGAACATGATCCCCTACGACGTCGTTGCCACCACGATCGTTGCGGCCCGCGCGTTCGAGAACCAGGTGTACGTGGCCTACGCGAACTACTGCGGCCGCGAGGGCGAGATCGAGTACTGCGGGCTGAGCTGCATCGCCGCTCCCGACGGCACGGACGTCGCGCGCGCCGGCCGGAGCGAAGCATTGATCGTCGGCGACCTCGACCGATCGCTGATGGCCGCCTCACGCCGGATCAACACCTACCTCACCGACCGGCGCCCGGAGCTCTACCAGGGTCTGTCCGCTTCGGCGGCGACGCCGCCGCGCGCGCCCGCCAGCTGAGTTGGCTGTATGCGGCGTCCGCGCTCGTCCTAAGCGGCCACCGCGTCGACGTCGCGCACCCATTCGCCGTCCTCGCTCCGGAACCCGACGTGCGGGAAGTACGCCTCGGGTTTGAGCACATCAGCAGGCGCCACCAGCCGCCGGAAGCCGCGTTCGGCGAAGACGCCGCTGCGTCGGTAGACGAATTCGCCTGGCGTGAAGTCCCGGAACCGTGGGGTCACGTAGTCCAGGTCGACCTGCGCGATGCCGTTTCCGACATCGCGGATGACGACTACTCCCACCGTCTCGGTCGCCCGCTCGACCAGGAAGGCCGAGCGGTCGGGCGTTGCGGGATCCCAGGCGAATCCGGGCTGGAACCGGCGGACGTCAGCCAGGTGCACCTTCATCACGTGGCTGAGGTACTGGTCATCGGGCGCCACCTCGACCACCTCATACACGGCTGCGTCGTGCCGCTCGCGGAGCAGTCGACGCAGCCAGTAGATGTCCAGCACCACGATGATCGCGTTCATCGCGGCGAACGGCCAGATCTGCAGCACCGAGTTGTACAGCACAGCCAGCGTGGCGCCCGCGAGGTTGAGGACCCGGAACCGCAGCACTCGCGCCTGCGCCAATGACAGGATGATCAGCCCCGAGCCGATCCAGCCCAGGATCTCGAGGGCCAAGCGGGTGCTCATGGCGAGTTACCTCCAGGTCCTCAAGCCCGGGCCGGCCGCCGAGCATGCAGCTCATGCCCGGATGGGTTCATCCCGACGACTGTGCCGAACCCTTCCACTGGGCGGATTCCGAGTCCCACGTCGTGTACTGGTACGGGTTGTCGAGCACGGTTGTCTCCGGGATCTCCGGGTTCATCCCGGCCTGCCACGCATCGGCGCCGAGGGTGTCCGCGAGGTATTGGACCGTCCGGCCGACCGCCTCCTTGGCCTGGTTCAGATTGGTGTCGACCAACTGGTGGGCGTGCTTCACGGTCCGTCCGTTCACTACCACGGTATGCACGTCCCCGCGGCTGCTCTGGAACACGACATGGCCGTACGGGTTCAGGATCGGGTACATCGCTGGCGCTCGGTCGTTCTTGATCAGGACGAGGTCTGCCCGCTTGCCGACCTCGATGCTGCCGATGACTGAATCCATCCCGAGCGCCCCTGCCCCGCCACGCGTCGCCCAGTCCACGACCTGTTCGGCTCGAAGCGCGTGATGCGTCACCGTCTCCTGACGCTGATGTGCTTCCAAGTGCTCGCGGGCCCGGTCGGCGTTGAGGGTGTTACGCATGGCCGCGAACAAGTCGGCGCTCCACCAGACACTGGTGTCCATCGACAGGGAGACCGGGATGCCGTGCCGCCGCAGCTGCCAGCTCGGCGGGTACCCCTGACCGGCGTTGGACTCGCTCTCGGTCGAGAGCGACACGCTGCCACCGGTCGCCGCGATTCGGTTGTACGCGTCGGGCGTGAGCGTGGCGGCGTGCACGTACACCGTCTCCGGCGTCATGAACCCGTTCTCGTGCATGAGGCGGATGCCGTCGTCGTTCGTCGCGCCCCAGACGCCGGCATGCGTCGTGACGGCGACGCCGAGCTCGCGAGCGACTTCGAACGCCGCTCGTTCCGGGAACTCGGGATCACCTGTCACGTCGAAGGCCAGCTGGAAGCCCATCATCTCGTTCGCCGGGTCGATGCGACGGGCGACGAAGCTGCGGAACTCCGGTGCGGCCGTCCACTCCCATGGGCCTTGTTGGATGTTGCCGTAGGCCAGGACGAACCGGCCCGGCACCTCCTGCAAGGCGTCCATCGCGGCGTCCGCGTGTGCCGTGGTCTGCAGACCATGCGACCAGTCGACGGTGGTCGTAACACCGGCGTCGATCGCCTCGATGGCGCCGAGCAGGTTGCCCGCGTACACGTCCTCCGGTCTGAAGTTGCGCCCGTGCTCGAGGTAGTACCAGACGAAGTACTGGCTCAGCGTCCAGTCCGCGCCGTACCCACGCATCGCCGTCTGCCAAAGGTGTCGGTGGGTGTCGACCATCCCTGGCATCAGGATTCCGCCGGCCGCGTCGATCTCGACTGCATCGTCGGGCGCGGTGATGCCCGTGCCGACCGCTGCGACGTCCGTGCCGATGACCAGCACGTCGGCGTCACGAAGAACGCTGCTCTGGTCATCCATCGCGAGCACGGTTGCTCCGCGAAACACCAGCGGGCGACCCTCGAAGTCCGACCGCTCTGCGTTCATGCTGACGGCTCCTTTGCCTCGGACTCGCGGTCGGGGTCGGGCCGGTTCGCGCCAGCCTCGGCGCGGAGTATGCGGGCCGCGCCGGCGAGGCTGTGCAGCTTGCCGTCGGCGCTCGTCCGCGGCAGGTACTTCATCCCGCAGTCGGGTGCAAGCACGAGCCGGTCGGCGTCCACGAACGGGAAGGCGCGCCTGACCCGCTCCGCGACCGCTTCGGCAGACTCCACCGTGGGCGTCGACAGGTCGAGCACACCCAGGATGACCGTCTTGTCGGACAGGTGCTTAAGCACCGAGGTGTCGAGGTTGGACTGCGCGGTCTCGATCGACACCTGGTCGCACGGCGCGTCCGCGAGCTCCGGCAGGAACGAGTAGCCGGACGGCCGGTCGTGGATGATCGCCGCATACCCGAAGCAGATGTGCACCGCGGTCGTGCCGGAAACCCCGTCGAGTGCGCGATTGAGCGCGGCGAGTCCGTATGCGCGGGCCGCGTCCGGGCGGGCCTGCATGTACGGCTCGTCCAGCTGGACGATGTCCGCCCCAGCGTCGAACAGGTCCCTGACCTCCTGGTTGCAGGCGTCGGCGTAGGCGAGAGCGAGCGCGGCCGGGTCGTGATAGTGGTCGTCCTGCGCCTGCTGCGACATCGTGAACGGTCCGGGCACGGTCACTTTGATCTGCCGCCTGGTATGCGCGCGCAGGAACTCGACGTCGCGGACCTGGATCGGGCCGGGCCGACTGATCTGACCGGTCACCCGTGGCACCGGGTTCGGATGACCGCTGCGGTCAAGTGCCTCACCAGGATGGTCGATGTCGACCCCGGTGAGCGCGGTCGCGAAGTGGTTGGAGTAGCTCTCCCGGCGGATCTCACCGTCGGTGATGATGTCCAGGCCGGCGTCCTCCTGCGCCCGGATGGCCAGCAGGGTGCCGTCGTCTTGGGCCTCCGCCAGGTGCTCGGGGAGGGGTCGCCACAGCTCGAGTGCCCGAACGCGTGGCGGGAAGCGGCCGGCCAGCTTGGCCCGATCGATCAGCCACTCGGGCTGCGGGTAGCTCCCCACCAGACTCGTTGGGAACAATGGGAGAACGGTCCGAGCGGCCACGTCGGCGCCTCCTTCAGCGAGCCTCAAGAGTCGCACAATGATCTCCATCCGCTGCGAGTGTCAAGGATGCCCGCCACATACTGGGTGGGCACTGTCGAGGAGAACTGACGTCGGTCGAGTTAGGAACAACCATGGCTGAGCTGGTCGCCGTCATCGCCTCGACGCACCACCCCTTCTACTACAAGGCCAGCACCGCACTCGAGGGCGAAGCGCCGCCGTTCGCGGCCGAGTGGGTGCGCAAGGTCGAGGCCTTCCGCGACACGTTGACCCGCAGCCGGCCCGATGTCCTGGTGATGGTCGGGTCGGACCACTTTCACCAGCTGTGGCTGGACAACATGCCCCAGTTCCTCGTCGGTAACGCCGAGCGCTACGACGCGAACTGGTACAACGAGGAACGCGAGTTCGGGCTACCCCGCCTGGTCATGGACGGCCAACGGGACTTGTCCAATTACATCCTTCGCAACGGCATCGACGCCGGCTTCGATCTCGCGTTCAGCAACGAGCTGCGCATCGATCACAGCATCACGTGCCCGATCATCACGTTGCGACCGCAGAACGACCTGCCGATCGTGCCGATCTACACGAACATCTTCGCGCCACCCATGCCGCGACCCGCGCGGTTCGTGCAGCTGGGTCGGACAATCCGCCAACTCGTGGAGGCCTGGCCCAGCCAGCAGCGAGTCGCGATCATCGGCACCGGGCACCTGTCGTTGGAGCTCGGCGGGCCGCGCCAGTTCGGCCCGCATGGTCCCGACCCCGAGTTCGACGCGAAGGCGGTCGAGTGGATCGCCGGCGGGGACCTCGAGGGGTGCCTGGCCGAGGTCAGCCTCGACAGCCTGCACGCACCTGGGAACGCAACCCACGGGTTCATGGACTTCATGCTCATGATGGGCGTTGCCGGCGACAGCGCGAAGGCGGATTACGTCGACACCTACGACTTGTTCCACACCATGGAGGCGTACTTCACCTGGTATCCGAACGGAGCGCCGGCGTGAGCAAGTACCTGATGAACAAGTTCCTCTTCACGGTCGACCGGGACCCCGAGCTCGTCGAGCGATACCGCGAAGATCCGGCCGGGACCGTCGAGTGGTGGGAGGTCGAACGCGCGAACGTGATCCTCAATTGCGCAACCAGAGAGAGGTCGAGCTGGCTTCGCTTCGAGGACGACGAGCGAACCGCGCTGGCGACACACGACTATCCGAAGCTGTTCGAGATGGGTGCGCATCCGTTCCTGACGCTCACCTTGTTCATCGCGATGTTCGAGCGCGACTACGCCGAACCGCTCGGCTTTCAGCTCGAGTATGCGCACCGACTCGCGCACATGTCGCTGCCATACCCGGACATCAGCACGTAGGTCGACGAGCGTTCCAAGCGCAATGGACACTCGTGGACCGGTCGCTGCCGCGGTGATCGACGAATGCGGACGCCCGCCCTCCGTCGGTCTGGTGGATATCGGCCCGCTCCTACCGGGTCGCTGCCTCGTCCAGGTGACGGCGGCTCCGATCACTCCCTTGGACTTGCTGTGCGCATCCGGGACCTCCTACTTCGGGGCGCCGGCGGTTCCGTATGTCCCTGGCGTCCAGGGAGTCGGGGTCATTGCGGCCGGAGACACCATCGAGGTTGGTTCCCGCGTGTGGTTCAGCACCGACGCCGGCATGCGTCCGGGCAACGGAAGCCTCGCCGAGTATGCACTCGTCGAGGAGTCCAGGGCGGTCCCGATCACAACCGGCATCGATGACACCGCCGTCGCGGCCCTGGGGCTGTCGGCGGTGGCCGCCTGGATGTGCCTGACCTGGAAGGCGAGGCTGCAGGCCGGCGAGAGCGTTCTGGTGCTCGGTTGCGGGGGAGCAGTCGGCCAGGTGGCCATGCAGGCCGCTGTCGCCCTCGGCGCTGGCACCGTCGTGGGGGCGAGTCGACGAGCCGTAGGCCGGCAGCGCGCACTGGCCGTCGGCGCATCCGATGTCGTGGACTTATCAGCGGCTGATGTCGGGACACTCGCGGAGAGAGTTCAAGCAGCGGCCGGCGCACCGTTCGACGTGGTGATCGACCCGGTTGGTGGTGACGCCTGCACCGCCGCCCTCGGTGCGTTGGCCGATGGCGGTCGGCTTGTTCATCTCGGCTCGAGCGGTGGCGCCACCGCGTCATTCTCCTCCGCGACCCTACGGAGCGGCTCGCACGCGATCCTCGGGTACACGAACAACTCGCTGACGACGTCGCAGCGCAACGATGCGCTCAGGCACGTCCTCGAACTGGCCGACGAGGGCCGCTGTCATGTCGGGCACGAGGTGGTCGAGCTTGCAGACGTGGCCGCGGGGTGGCTACGCACGGCCGCCGGGCATGACGCTCGGGTCGTCGTCGCATTCGCGGGAACCTAAGGCAAGCGCAGAGCACAGCCTCGCTCTCGAAAGGCGTGGCGCGAGCCAACGGTCCCTGGGCAGGGTAGGACCGTGCTGCACGACTACTTCGGTGAGGACGTGGCCGCCGCATACGACGAGGACTCGAGTGTCCGGTTCACACCCGAGCACCTCGCACTCGAGTCGGGCTTTCTGGCCGACCTGGCTCGGCAAGGCGGGAGCAGCGGACGTGCGCTGGAGTTCGCCATCGGCACCGGCCGGGTGGCGCTGCCGCTGCAGGAGCGCGGGGTCGTCGTGCAGGGGATTGACCTGTCATCGGCGATGGTCCAGCGGCTGCGAGCCAAGCCGGGTGGCGCAGATGTGCAGGTGACGATCGGCGACTACACGTCGACGCGGGTGCCGGGCCAGTTCGATGTCGTGTACCTGGTGTTCAACACCATCGGCAACGTCACCACGCAGGATGCCCAGGTCGCGACCTTCCAGAATGCCGCCGCCCATCTGCGGTCCGGCGGCTGTTTCGTCGTCGAGACCGGCGCGCCGGGAGTGTGCGGTGCGACTGGGCAGCGGTACCGGGTGTTCCATCACGGCGACGATCACCTTGGGATTGACGAGTACGACCCGGTCACCCAGGCGATGTGGTCTCACCACTACGTCCGAACACCGGACGGCACCTTTCGGCGCAGGTCCATCCCGTTCCGGTATGCGTGGCCGGCCGAGCTCGACCTGATGGCCCGAATCGCGGGCATGAGCTTGAGCGAACGCTGGGCCTGGTGGGATCGCACTCCCTTCACCGCCACCAGCCCGTCGCACGTTTCCGTGTGGGAGAAGGTCCAGACACCCGAAGACTGATTCCTCGAGTTCCGGCAGCCAAACCGGAGGCCGACGCATAACGAATCAGATCCGGGCGGGCTCCAGAATCCGCGCGGGGTCTCGCCGTCGAACGGGGTGATGACCGTGGATACGTCGAGCTGGCACGACGAGAGTTCTTGGCTGGTGCCGGTGCGGCTGCGGCGGTGGTCGTCGTTGGCCCGGCTGCGACGCCATCATCGGCAACCGGTGGGCGGCGGCCGGAGGACTTCGATGCGGCGGTAGCGGCCGCCTGGTTCGATCTCGCCTTCGACCTGGTGCGGACGACTCCGGGGTTCAGCCCGCCGGTGGCGTCACGGGCGCTCGCATATGCCGGGTTGACGGTTTACGAGGCGGTCGTGCCCGGCTCCAAGGACAACCGGTCGCTCAGCGGCATACTGCCGGGTCTGAAGGACGTGCCGCGCGCCCGGGGTCGGCTGCACTGGCCGACCGTGGCGAATGCCTCGCTGGCGACGATTATGCGCGCGGTGTTCGGTCCGGAAGCCAACCAGGCATCGATCCACGCCCTCGAGTCCGCGTTCGCCCTCAAGTCCGCCCGCGAGGCTTCGCGTGGCACGCTCCGTCGTTCAACCGAGCACGGGCGGGCCGTCGCTGGTGCGATCTTCCAGGCCTCGCGTCGGGACGGCGGCCACGAGGGGCATAAGCGCAACTTCCCACCCGGCTACGTGCCGCCAGTCGGGCCGGGCCTTTGGGTGCCGACGCCGCCGGCGTTCCAGTCGGCGTTGCAGCCGACGTGGGGCGGCAACCGGTGTTTCGCCATCGCCAACGGGTCGGCGTGCCCGCCGGGCGATCCCACCGCATACTCGAACGATCCCGCCTCGAGGTTTCATCGTGAAGCGATCGAGGTGTACGACACTGTCAACCATCTCACCGCCGAGCAGGAGGCCATCGCTCGATTCTGGTCGGACGACCCTGGCCAGACCGCCACTCCGCCCGGCCACTCGATCTCGGTCGCCACCCAGGTACTGCGTGCCCAGGACGCTTCGCTCATGGCTGCCGCGGAGACCTACGCCAAGGTCGGCATCGCGGTATGCGACGCCTTCATCGCTTGCTGGAACGCGAAGTACCGCTACAACCTGCTGCGCCCGGTGACCTACATCCAACGTGAGGTCGACCCGGACTGGCTGCCACTGCTGACCACGCCGCCGTTCCCCGAGTACCCGTCCGGGCACTCGGTGCAGTCAGGGGCCGCCTTCAGTGTCCTCGCCGACCTGTTCGGGGACCGGTACTCGTTTGTGGACCACACCCACGACCGCCGCGGCTTCCCCCCTCGCCGCTACCGGTCATTCAGCGCAGCTGCCAAGGAAGCGGCGATCTCCCGCCTCTTCGGTGGCATTCACTTCCGCCCCGCCATCGAGCTCGGGCTGGCCCAGCGGCGGTGCATCGGCAAGGCGATCGGTTCCCTCCCGTTCCGCGATCGCTGAGCCTTCGGACAGCCGCAGGAAATCATTCGCCCGAGGCCGCTCCCATCACTACCCTCCAGGTCGGTCCTTGTCAGCGGGGTCGACCGTTCGTCGAACCCGTACTGCATCGAACCGAGGGCAGCGCCTGCAAAGCGCCGGGTTCAACTCCCATCGGGCGGGCGCGACCCGACCAGCACGACCGCGGCTGCGCCGTGGCGGGCAGGTCGCATCCGGCCTTGCGGGCTTCGAGCCCCCGCTGGCGTGCGTCCGGTCGGTCGCGTCCGTTCGCGGCGTCGCGCACGCGGGTTCAAGCATACGGCAGACCGACAAGGAGGTGACGATCATGCGGCGAGTGACCGTGCAGGCGTGGGAGCAGGTGGTGCGCTACGCGCGTGGCCGCCTCGTCGGCGTGCTTGGCCCCGGCCGTTACTGGATTGTCGGTTCCGCGCGTCTGATTTTCATCGACACCCGTGAGCAGACCCTGGTCATGCCGTTGCAGGATCTGGTGACCGCGGACGGGCTGTCCGTGCGGATCTCGTTGGCAGCGCGGTGGAAGGTGGTCGATCCGGTCGCGTTCGTGACTGCAGCGCAGGATCCGACCCAGTCGCTGTACGTCCAGCTTCAGCTGGCACTCCGGGCGCCGGTCGCGTCGGCGGCGCTGGCGGACCTGGTGGCCGATCGAGACTCGATCACGTCCTCGGTCGGTGCAGCGGTCGCGCCGACGGCGCGTGACCTCGGCATCGAGGTCATCAACGTCGCGGTGCGTGACCTCACGTTTCCGGCCGAGCTCCGCACCGCGTTCGCCGAGGTGCTGCGCGCTCGGCAGGAGGCGCTGGCCGCGATCGAGCGGGCCCGGGGCGAGCAGGCTGTGCTCCGCTCGCTGGCGAATACCGCCGACGTGCTGCGAAAGCATCCCGAGCTGCTGCGGCTGCGTGCACTGCAAGTTGCGCAGGAAAGAGGTGCGCAGGTGGTGCTTCACGAGGTGATTCCGGTCACCAGCTCGGGAGCCGGGTCGTAGCACGGCCGGTCCCGCCCGTCCGAGATGGGGCGGGACCGGCTCTGGCTCGAACCGACTCACCAACTGGTCGAGGCTGCTCGATTCTGGTGATGACTCGATAGCCTCACGGCGAAAGCTATTGGGGGGGCTTGATGAGCGAACCAGCCGGCGCATCGATCATCGCGCCGCATGTGCGCACACGCGGCAGGGTCGCCGAGCGCACGGTGCTTCTGGTCGCGTCGTTCGGCGCATTTCTCGCGTTCCTGGACGCCACGATCGTCAACGTCGCGTTTCCCAGCATCCAGGAATCCTTCCCCGAGACGTCGATCAGCGGGCTGTCGTGGGTGCTGAACGCGTACAACATCGTTTTCGCTTCGTTCCTGGTGGTGTTCGGGCGGCTCGCGGACCTGCTGGGCCGGCGGCGCGGCTACCTCCTTGGCATCGCGGTGTTCACCGCGGCTTCCGCGCTGTGCGCGGCAGCTCCGTCGGTCGGGTTCCTCATCGGGGCTCGTGCGCTCCAGGCCTTGGGTGCCGCGATGCTCGTCCCCGCGTCGCTGGCGCTTGTGGTGGAGTCCTTCCCGGCCGGCCGGCGCGCGCACGCGGTGGGGCTCTGGGGCGCGGCCGCGGCGGTTGCCGCCGGCCTCGGGCCGCCGATCGGCGGTGCGTTGGTCGAGATCGGTGACTGGCGCTGGGCGTTTCTGGTCAACCTGCCGTTCGGCGTGGCCGCGATCCTGATTGCACGGTCGAAGCTCGTCGAGAGCCGCGCGCCGGGTCGCCGCCGGATGCCGGACCTGCGGGGTGCGTGCCTGTTCGCGGCCGCGCTGGGTCTGCTCACCCTCGGCATCGTGAAGGGCAACGATTGGGGCTGGGCCAGTCCCGAGGTCATCGGCTCGTTCGGCCTCGCGGCCGTCTTCGTCGTCCTGTTCGTGCTCAGCTCGCGACGGCACCGCTCGCCCCTGCTCGACCCTGAGCTGCTCCGCATCCGGCCGTTCGCCGTTGCCAACCTGGTCACTGTCGTCGCGGGCGCCGGGTTCTATGCCTACCTGCTCACGAACATTCTGTGGCTGCAGTACGTCTGGGGCTGGTCCGTGTTGGAGGCTGGCCTCGCGCTGGTGCCGGCCGCCCTCGTCGCGGCGGTCGTCGCCGCCGTGCTCGGGCCGGTGGCCAGCACCCGCGGATACACGTTGGTCGTCCTGCCCGGCGCCATCATCTGGTCGCTGGCCTACGTCTGGTACGCGACCCGCGTTGGGCTGCAGCCTGACTTCTTCGGCGAGTGGTTGCCCGGGCAGGTGCTCAGTGGCATCGGCGTCGGGGCAACCCTGCCGGTCCTCGGCAGCGCGGCTTTGGCCGCAGTCCCGGGTGGCCGGTATGCCACGGCGTCCGCAGTCATCTCCAGCGCCCGCCAACTGGGCGGGGTGCTGGGCATCGCGGTCCTGGTCGTCATCATCGGCACGCCGACGCCGACCACGGCCGCCGACGCCCTGCGAACGGGCTGGGTCTTCTCGGCGGTCTGCTTCGCCCTGTGCGCCGCAGGCGTCCTGGTGCTGGGCCGCCCGAACCCGGATGCCGCGATCGCGACCGACCCGGTGCTCTCCCAAGAACCGATAGTGCACCTGCCGACCGACTCGTCGGGCGCCGAGGACACGCACGCCGACGGTGACGTGATCGTCGGCAATGTCCCGCTGCTGGCTCGGCTGCCGGAGCAAACGCGTACGCGGCTCGAGGCGGTCGCGGCCGAGCGGCAGATCGCCGCCGGCGACTGGCTGTTTCGCGCCGGCGATCCGGGCTCGGCGATGTATGTCGTGCGCTCCGGTCGGCTCGAGGTCGTGGTCGATGGGCGGGCCGTGCGCGAGCTTGGCGCCGGCGATGTCATCGGCGAGCTTGCGTTGCTGACCGGTGACGTCCGATCTGCGTCGGTACGTGCGCGGCGGGACAGCCACTTGCTCGAACTGACCAACACGCAGTTCGACGGCGCGTTGTTCGAGGATGCCGACGCACTGAGAGGACTCGCTTCGGTTCTGGCGGAACGGTTGAGGGACGCGAGCCCGGCGCCGGCCGAGGGTCGGCGCAGCTCGGGCGTGGTCTCGGTGGTCGGGCTGCACCCCGGAGCCCCGGTGGAGGCGGTGAGCCACACGCTCGTAGCTGTCCTCAGCGAACACCTTCGAGTGGTCGCACCGGGGGTGATCCCGCCGGGGGCGTTGGAGCGCGCAGAACGTGACCACGACCGGGTGGTCCTCCGCGCCGGGATCGACAGCGACGCGGCAGACGACCAGCAGACCTGGCGGGACTTCTGCCTGCGGCAAGCAGACCTGGTCATCCTGGTGGCGGGCAGCACTGAGCCGATTCCGCCATCGTTGCGGCGGCCGGATCTGCCCTCGGGTGTCGACCTGGTGCTGGTGGGAGATCCACCGGCGAACGGCCGGCTCGGCGACTGGTGCGCGGCGCTCGAGCCGTGGCAGGTGACCATCGCGGCGGAGAACGACCTGCCGTCAAAGCTTCGTCCGCTGGCTGCCCGGATCGCCGGTCGAGCCGTGGGACTGGCGCTGGCCGGAGGCGGTGCGCGCGCGTTCGCGCACATCGGCGTGCTGCAGGAACTGGCTGACGCGGGCGTGCACGTCGACCGGGTATCCGGGTGCAGCGTGGGCTCGATCGTCGCTGCGCTGCACGCATCCGGCCACGACGCCGGCACGGTGCAGGAGATCTGCTACGACGAGTTCGTTCGTCGTCGACCGTTCAGCGACTACACGGTGCCGAGGACGTCTCTGGCTCATGGACGGCGTATGCGTGCCGGCTTCGCGCGACGATTCGGTGACGCGCTCATCGAGACTCTGCCCCGCCAGTTCCGTTGCGTCAGCACCGACCTGTTTGGGCGCACGTCCCACGTCCACCGAAGCGGACCGCTGGCTGCTGCGGTGAACGCGTCCGTCTCGTTGCCCGTGTTGTTCCCGCCTGCGCGATTGGACGATCGGCTGTTGGTGGACGGTGGGATCCTGGACAACTTGCCGTATGCACTGCTGAGAGAACGGGCCGAAGGGCCGGTCGTTGCGGTGAACATCGCAACCGGCGGCAACGCCCGGGACTCCGCCGTGCAGCCGAGGCGTTCCGGTCCGCCGCGCATCCCCGCCCTGGGGGAGACGCTGCTTCGCATCATGCTCATCGGCAGCGGCGGCGCCGTCGAACGGGCCCGGGCGAGCGGTGTCACGGTCGTGACGCCGGCTCCGATGGGCGTCGGCCTACTGGAGTTCCACCAGATCGACCGCATGGTCGAGTCTGGGCGGGCGGCCGCCCGTGCTCTGCTCGAGCAGATCGATGATCAGTTGTGGGTGTGACTGCGCCTGGCGGCTCGTCCCACGTCAACCGGCCCCGGTTGTCTGCCGGCCGTGGCTGGGCTAGACACGTCGCATGACGGAGAAGGCGGCAACCGGCAGTCGTTTGCCACAGGTCGCGGATCGACTGACCTGGCAGGCGAAGATCGACGAGCTGAGGGTGCAGGAGAAGGCCCACACCAGGGCCGGGGACGCACTTGCCGCCGAACGGCGCCGGCTGCCGATGGTCGAGGTCGATGCGCAGACTCCGCTGATCGGTGCCGACGGACCGGTTGCGTTGATCGACCTGTTCGAGGGTCGGTCTCAGCTGATCGCCTACTTCCACATGTGGCACATCGGCCGGCCGGCTGCGGAGCAGTGCGAAGGCTGCACCTTCTCCACGACCCACATCAATGAGCTGTCCTATCTGAACTCGCGGGACGTGAGCTACGCGACCCTGTGTGAGGGACCGTATGAGGAGAGCTCGCGCTATCGCGACTTCATGGGATGGTCGGTTCCGTGGTACTCAGTGCCGCAGGATGCCGTCGACCGGTTGGTCGCAGATCGGTACTTCGGCATCCTGGTCTGTTATCTCCGGGACGGTGACATGGTCTACGAGACCTACTGGACCACGGGCCGCGGCAACGAGGTGATGGCGCCGTCGTACGGACTGCTGGACCTGACGGTCTACGGCCGGCAGGAGTTCTGGGAGGACTCGCCGGAGTCCTGGCCGCAGCGCTGGGATGCCAAAGGTGGTCAGTTTCGGCTGGACGGGCGCCCGACCGCCCAATGGTCACGGATCAAGGACGGACGCAATGACGACCTCGGCGCGACGTCCGGCAGCCATTCCGGGGAGCACCATCACTGAGATCGATCAGCCGCCTGTCACCCAACCTGACGGCCGAGCTAGTAGGTGAACATCCGATCGGCCTCGAGCGACAGTCGAACCAGCACGTCCGGCATCGCGAACTCGGCGGGCTTGCCGGCCAGGTCAGCGTCGCTCACACCGCGTGCCTTGGCGGACATACCCGACAGATAGAACCGTCCGCCGGCCGCCACGATCGCGTCGTAGGACTCGCGCAGCTGGCCGGTGCCGAGCCCGACGAGGTTGTCCAAGACGGCATCCCGGAGCAGCTGCACTCCGTCGCCAGCCAGGAACAGCGTCACCTGGTGATCCGATTGCGCCGCAGCCTTGGCGACGAGAAACCCGAGCGCTGCGCGCGTCGGCGCCTCGGGCCCGTGCGTGATGTGAACCAGGATCGATGCCATCCACTTCCCCCGTGTGTGCCGCGATCTTCGGGAGTGTAGGCCCAGACGGAAGGCCGGCGTCGACCCGGCAAGGCCGGCGGGACAAGCCGGCGGGCTCGCCATCGCCAAGGTCGGGTACGGCCAGTACCTACGTTTCGCCTGGCCGCTGCTGCTCGCGCTGTTTGTCGTGGCCTCGGCCGTGGTGGCGTTCGCCGCCGCTCTCGAATAGCGATCTGCGCGCTCGAATCGTCGATTATCGTGCGATCTCAGCGCTCAACTCGTGATCATGGTGCGCAGGGTGTCGAGGATCGTCGGGTCGTCGATGGTTGCTGGCACCGGCTCGTCCCGCCCCTCAGCGATTGCGCGCAACGAGCGGCGGAGGATCTTGCCCGAGCGCGTCTTCGGCAACCCCGGCACAACGTCCACCTGCTTGAAGGCCGCAACCGCACCGATCTCGTTGCGCACCCGGGCGATCAGCTGCGCCTTGAGTTCCTCGATGTCGACGTCGACACCGGCCTTGAGCACGACCAGGCCGCGCGGGACCGACCCCTTGAGCTCGTCGTGGACCCCGATCACCGCGCACTCGGCCACCGCCGGATGGCCGGCAAGTGCGGCCTCCATCGACCCGGTGGACAGGCGATGGCCAGCGACGTTGATGACGTCGTCGGTGCGGCCCATGACGAACAGGTAACCGTCTTCGTCGACGTACCCACCGTCACCGGTGAGGTAGTAGCCGTCGAACGCGGACAAGTACGAGGAGACGAACCGGGCATCGTCCCGCCACAACGTGGGCAGCGTTCCCGGCGGCAGCGGCAGCTTGATGCAGATCGCCCCCTCCACACCGGGGCCGACTTCGACGCCGTGCGGGTCGAGGATGCGGACGTCGTACCCCGGGACCGGCACGGTCGGAGACCCGGGCTTGATCGGCATCGGTTCGAGCCCACGCAGGTTCGCGGCGACCGGCCAGCCGGTCTCGGTCTGCCACCAGTGGTCCACCACCGGGACGTTCAGCCGCTCGGTGGCCCATGTCCACGTGTCCGGGTCCAGCCGCTCACCCGCGAGGAACAGCGTGGTCAGCGACGACACGTCATGCGCCGCGAGCAGCTCGCCGTTGGGGTCTTCCTTCTTGATGGCCCTGATCGCCGTTGGTGCGGTGAACAGCGCCTTGACGCCGTACTCCGCCACCACGCGCCAGAACGCGCCGGCGTCTGGCGTGCCGACCGGTTTCCCCTCATACAGCACGGTCGTCGCGCCGACGAGCAGCGGCGCATACACGATGTAGGAGTGGCCGACGACCCAGCCGACGTCCGATGCTGCCCACCAGACATCGCCCGCGCCGACGCCGTAGATGTTGGCCATACTCCAGGCGAGGGCGACCGCGTGACCGCCGTTGTCCCGAACGACGCCCTTGGGCTTGGCGGTGGTGCCCGAGGTGTAGAGCACGTACAGCGGGTCGGTGGCCGCGACCGGAACCGGGTCGACCGGCTGCGCATCCCGCATCAGCTCGGCCCAGTCGACGTCGCGCCCCGGTGTCAGGTGGGCAGCTGCCTGCGGCCGCGCGAGCACGACCACCCGATCGGGCCGATGCGCGGCCAGCTCGATCGCACGTTCCAGCAACGGCATGTACTCGATGACCCGGCCCGCCTCCAACCCACACGACGCCGTCACCACGACCTTCGGCTGCGCGTCGTCGATGCGCAGCGCCAGCTCGTTGGCCGCGAAGCCGCCGAAGACGACCGAGTGCACGGCGCCGAGGCGCGCGCACGCCAGCATCGCGATCGCCGCTTCGGGCACCATCGGCAGGTAGATGACGACCCGGTCGCCCGGCGAGACCCCGAGTGAGCGCAGCACGCCAGCGAACCGCGCGGTCTCGTCGAGCAGCTCGGCGTAGGTGTAACGCCGTTGTACCTGCGCGACCGGGCTGTCGTAGATCAGCGCGGTCTGCCCGCCACGGCCGGTCGCGACGTGCCGGTCGAGCGCGTTCTCGCAGGTGTTGAGCACGCCGTCGGTGAACCAGCGGTAGAACGGCGGTCGCTGGTCGTCGAGGATGACCGACGGCTCGTGCCGCCAGGTCACCAGCCGCGCGGCCTCAGCCCAAAACCCGGCGGGGTCGGCCAGGCTGCGGTCGTAGTTGCTGCGGTACTCGCCCACGCGCGCGGTCACCGCGCCGAGTGCAGCCAAGGGTCCTTGAGGTCGAAGAACTCGGTCTCCCCGACGCTGAGCGCGTCCATCTCCTCCATCTGCGCCTTGAGCTCGGGCGGTGGCTCCTTGCTCTCGCCCTCGCGCGCCTCCGCCTCGGAGGTGAAGTAGATCGCCATCGTGTATGCGCCGTCGTCGTGCTCGATGCCGACGCTGCCGATGATGTCGGGCCGGTAGGCGGCCCAGTCCGTGGAGTCCTGCACCCATGAGCTCACGGGCCCGCGCCGGATCACTGCTGCGGCCCTGCATGACCTGGACGAAGCCGGCGGTGTCCGGGTCACCGGCGACGTCGACGACGACATCGCGACTGTCCTTGAAGGTGGCCTCTCCGGTGAACAGCTTCGAGGTCTCCGCCCACCACGCATCCTGCTCCGGCCGGTCGCTGTTGCGCCGCGCGGCCTCCTCGGACTCGAACCTTGCGAGTCCGATGAACCGACCGTCCTCGGTGACGCCACCGGTCGAGCCCAGCCACCCGGAAGCGCCGGGCGCCAGCTCCGCAAGCCAGCGGTCGAACGCGGCCCGGACTGCCGCTCGATCGGCGACCTTGCCCTGGATCACCTGGACGAACATCGAAAGCCTCCCTTGATGCGTTGCGCCGGCGCTACGAACCGCTGTCGGTTCGGCCACGGACCCGCCTGACGTACGACCGCGCGGCTGTCCCGTCGATACCTCGAGGCGAGCCGTTGCGACTGAATGCCGCACGGCTGACCCTTGTGTTCGCGCGGCCCAGCGATTTTCTGGCTTTGGCTGCCAATCCCGACAGTGATCTGTCACAGTCGCGCGCAGGCTGCAGACGCAGGGGGTGGCGTGTTCGACATCGTTGACCGGGCGTACGGTCGTCGTCACTGGCGGAAGTAAGGGCATTGGCAAGGGAATTGCGCGGGTGTTTGCCCGGGCTCACGCGAACGTTCTGATCGCCGCCCGGGACGAAGCCACCTTGGTGACATCCGCCGACGACTTGGCCAAGGAGGGTGAGGGCGAGGTCGCGACGATCGCGACAGATGTCTCGCGGGTCGAGGACTGCCGACGAATGGCCGAGTTCGCCGTGGAGAGGTTCGGCGCAGTCGACGTCCTGTGTGCCAATGCCGGAACCATGCCGAACAAGGCGCTGGTGGATCTGAGCGAGGAGGACATCGACGATGTCCTCGGCTGCAATCTGAAGGGCACGATCTTTGCCGTCCAAGCCTGCCTGCCGGCACTCGAGGCAAGTGGGCGTGGCCGGGTGGTCGTCACCTCGTCGATCACCGGCCCGATCACCGGCTACCCGGGTTGGTCGCACTACGGCGCCAGCAAGTCGGCTCAGCTGGGATTCCTGCGCACGGCTGCTATCGAGCTGGCGCCGAAGCGGATCACCATCAACGCGATCATGCCTGGCAACATCTTCACCGAGGCACTCGCCGAGCTGGGTGACGACTACCTGCGCGAGACGGAGGCCGGCATTCCTCAGCACCGGATCGGCGCCGTCGAGGACGTCGGCTACGCCGCGCTGTTCCTCGCCACCGACGAGGCCGGCTATATCACCGGTCAGACGATCGTCATTGATGGCGGGCAGGTGCTTCCAGAGTCCCCGGCCGCGCTGCAGGGCATCTAAGGCTCAGCCGTTCATCCGACGAGTGCAACCATGATCTATGCCCGGTTATGACGAGGAGCTCGTGGAACGGCTACGGGAGCAGCTTGCGAGTGAGCGCGGAGTCAGTGAGCGCGCGATGTTCGGCGGGGTCGCGTTCATGCTCGACGGCAACATGTGTGTGGGGGCGATGAAGGGAGGTGACCTCATGGTGCGGCTCGCCGCACCGGATGAGGACGCGGCGCTGCGCGAAGCGCACACGCGACGCATGGACATGACCGGCCGTCCGATGGCGGGGTGGCTCATCGTGGAGCCCGTCGGGGTTCGCGTCGGACCCGGACTTGGCGGCATGGGTGCGTCGGGGTGTGGCACACGTCCGTACTCTGCCGCCGAAACGAAAGTGACGCTGCAGGGCGGCACGCCGTGAGCGGCGAACGCGATCGCGATGACGCCGGCCGACCGCGTCAGGCTCGGCCGCGTGACGCCCTAGGCAGGCCGTTGCCGTATGACTCCGGCGACGGTGTCGAGCCCGTTCCGGAGCAGGCCCTGCCGCCGTTGGAGGCGTTGGCATTCGCGCGCCAGCTCGTGCACGACGGTCGCCCGTTCGCCGCGCATGAGGTGCTCGAGGCTCGGTGGAAGGCGGGTCCACCCGAGGAGCGAGACCTCTGGCAGGGCCTCGCCCAGATCTGCGTCGGGCTCACGCACGCCGCGAGGGGCAACACGGCCGGGGCGGCCCGGCTCGTCGAACGCGGTGCCGCCCGCGTAGCGGCATACGACACGCAGGGTGGCCCGCGCTATGGCCTCGATCTGACCGCGATTGTCGCCTGTGGGCGCGAGCGGCTTGGTTCCATGTCGTCGCCGGATCCACCGTCGCCGTAGTCTCCCGGCCATGTCCGTTCAGGCGGTGCCGCAACGCGCACGCGTTGTGGTGATCGGCGGTGGCGTCATCGGCACATCGGTCGCATACCACCTGGCGCATATGGGCTGGTCCGACATTGTGCTGCTCGAACGCGATCAGCTCACCTGTGGCACGACCTGGCACGCGGCCGGGCTGATGGTCACGTTCGGCTCGACCTCGGAGACTTCGACCGAGTTTCGCAAGTACACCCGCGACTTGTATTCGCGGCTCGAGGCGGAGACCGGTCAGTCGACCGGCTTCATGCCGATCGGTTTCATCGAGGTCGCAACCGACGAGGACCGCCTGGAGGAGTACCGGCGGGTGTCCTCGTTCAACCGCTACTGCGGGGTGGACGTGCACGAGATCTCGCCGCGAGAAGTCGGCGAGCTCTTCCCGCTGGCGCGCACCGACGACATCCTCGCGGGCTTCTACGTCGCCGAGGACGGTCGGGCCAACCCGGTCGACGCCACCATGGCGCTGGTCAAGGGTGCCCGACTTGCCGGGGCCACGATCGTCGAAAGCGTCCCGGTCACGGAGGTGCTCACGAGTCGCGGGGCGGTGTCCGGGGTGCGCACTCCCTACGGCGACATCGAGACGGAGTACGTCGTCAACTGCGCGGGGATGTGGGCCCGCCAGCTCGGGGCCAAGAACCGGGTGAACATCCCGCTCCAGGCGGCCGAGCACTACTACCTGCTCACCGAGCGGATCCCCGAGATCTCGAACACGTGGCCCGTGCTCGAGGACCCGGCGTCGTACGGCTACTTCCGGGAGGAGAGCGGCGGCCTGATGCTCGGGATGTTCGAGCCGGTCTGCGCGCCGTGGAACGTTGGCGGTATCCCCGACGACTTCTCCTTCGGCGAGATCCCGCCGGACTGGGAACGCATGGGTCCCTACCTCGAGACCGCGATGCAGCGCGTACCGATCTCGATGGAAGTGGGCCTGAAGAAGTTGTTCTGCGGACCGGAGAGCTTCACCCCGGATCTGCAACCGGTTGTCGGTGAGGCACCCGAAGTGCGGAACTACTTCGTGGCTGCCGGGCTCAACTCGATCGGCATCCTCACGGGCGGCGGGCTCGGGCGCGCGCTCGCACAGTGGATCGTGGCCGGCCGACCCGACGTCGACATCACCGGCTTCAACATCGACCGCCTGCACACCTACCAGGCGAACCCGGATTACCTGCGGGCACGGACTGTGGAGTCGCTCGGCCAGGTCTATCAATGTCACTACCCGACGAAGTCACCGCAGACTGCGCGAGGTGCGAAGCGGGCTCCGTGGCACGACCGGCTCGCAGCGCGCGGTGCGTACTTCCGAGACGTCAGCGGGTGGGAGTCGCCGGACTGGTATGCACCCGACGGCCAGGAACCCGTCGTAGAGCGGCTGTCATGGGGCCGGCAGAACTGGTTCCCGTTCTGGGCGGCCGAACACCGCGCGGCGCGCGATGGCGTGATCTGCATGGACATGTCTTTCATGTCGAAGTTCCTGGTCCAGGGCACGGATGCCGGCCGCTTCCTCGACCACCTCTCCGCGAACCATGTAGACGGCGCGGTCGACCAGATCACCTACACGCAGTGGCTCAACGAGGCCGGCAGCCTCGAAGCCGACCTGACCGTGAGCAAGCTCGACGACGACCGGTTCTGGGTAGTCGCGTCGGACACCGCATACCAGCACGTCGAGACCTGGATGCGCCGCCACCTGGACGGCGACACCCGCGCCTCCGTCGCCGACGTGACCGCTGCATACGCGCAGCTCAACGTCCAAGGCCCGCGGTCACGTGAGGTGCTGCAGGCGGTCACCGCCGCGGACGTGTCCAACGATGCCTTCCCGTTCCGCACGGCACGTGAGATCGACATTGGGTTCGCCCGAGTGTTGTGCATCCGCATCACGTATGTGGGCGAGCTGGGCTACGAGCTCTACATCCCGGTGGAGCAAGCGACGCACGTCTATGACCGGGTCGTGACCGCCGGCAACCAGCTTGGTATGCGGCCCGCTGGGCTCAAGGCACTAGCCAGCCTGCGGATGGAGAAGGGCTACCGCGACTACGGCCACGACATCGACAACACCGACTCGGTGCTGGAGGCAGGGCTGGGATTCGCGGTCGACCTCAGCAAGCCGTTCATCGGCCGAGAAGCGGTGCTGGCCAAGAAGGCCGAAGGGCCGCTGACCCGGCGGCTGGTCCAGATCCTTGTCACGGACCCGGAGCCGATGATGTTCCACGCTGAGCCGGTGTTTCGCGACGGCAAGGCCGTCGGCTACGTACGGGCGGCGTCCTACGGTCACACGGTCGGTGGGGCGGTCGGGCTGGTCATGGTGGGGGCGGGCGAGCCGGTCAACCAGGCATACCTGGACGGCGCCGATTGGACCGTCGACATCGCTGGCCGGATGTACCCGTGCATCGCCTCGTTGCGTCCGCTGCACGACCCGCAGATGCTGCGGGTCAAGATCTAATTTCAAGGCGAACACGCGCCTGTCGCGTCGCGTTTTCCCGATCTGCCGGAGCATGCTGGTACCTGCCAGAACTGGCCGCCTCATGGAGGACCTCGACATGCTTGATCTACGCACTTCGTTGGGCGATGCGATCGCGGAGGCGCTGGGTGTCTTCACTCTGTGCTTCATCGGCATCCTGGCCATCCAGAATCTGGCCGACACACCCGGTGGTGGTCTGCTCGGCGTTGCGTTCGCGCACGGCCTAGCGATCGCCGTCATGATCGCCGCCTTCGGCCACATCTCAGGCGGGCACTTCAACCCGGCGGTGACGTTGGGGGTCTTGCTGGGCGGGAAGATCCACGCGAGCACAGCAGTCCTGTACTGGATCGCTCAGCTGCTCGGTGGGTTGCTGGCGGCACTTCTGGTGGCGGCCTGCTTCGACAACGACGTCGTTGCAGCCGGAACCCCGGTCGTCGCTGACGGCGTTGCGATGTTCACCGCGATCGTGCTCGAGGCCATCGCCACCTTCTTCCTCGTCATCGTCGTATTCGGCACCGCGGTGGACGCCAAGGCGCCAGCGTCGGTGTACCCGTTCGCCATCGGTCTCACAATCACCGTGGGCATCCTCGCGATCGGCCCATCCACCGGTGGTGCGCTGAACCCGGCGCGCGGTTTCGGGCCCGCGCTGGTCAGCGGGGAGTGGGGCGGCGCTCCCTCCTGGATCATCGGACCGCTCGTCGGTGGTGCCTTGGCCGCGCTGCTGCACAGCTACGTCATCACGCCCGCCGAGGCCGCCAAGGCGCTGGCGGCCGCCGGCGAGCGTCCCCACAACGTGTAGTCGCGAACCGTCTCCTACATCGGCACGAGCTCGAAGACCTCGATGCTGAACTGGCCCTTGCCCTCGGCCAAGAACGGGTGGCCGTCGACCAGCGCGCGGGCGTCGTCGATGCTATTGGCCTCGACGATCGAGTAGCCGTTCTGGTCGCTCGGGTCCGGACTTGATCCGTCGTCAGCCACGGCCGACCGGGTCCCGAATGGTGCCCCGAAGTCGACCAGCGCGGAGCCGACCCGGTCCTGCCAGCCCTTCCAGGCGGCCAGCTGCTCGGCGGCCTCCTCGGGCGTGAAGTTCTCCATCGGTGTGGCGGGGCCGCGGTACAGCAGCAGGAACTTGGTCATAACTTCCTCCTCTAGCTGGCCGCGCACCCTGCCCGGCCACCCCTTCGACGAACGGCACCCGCCGATCTCGACATAAACGGCTTGACGCCAACACCGGCGTCGTTGGCAAGGTTCGACGATGCGTACCGAGGTGGCCGTCGTGGGCGCCGGCCCGGCCGGACTGACGATGGGCCTCGAGTTGGCCGGTCGGGGGATCGATCACTTCATTCTCGAGCGTGGCCGCATCGGCGAGGTTTGGCGCACCCAGCGTTGGGACTCGTTCAGGCTCAACACACCGGCCTGGATGAACGGTGTCGTTGCCGATGCCGCCGGGCCCGAGCCGAACGGGTTCGCCACTCGAGCCGAGATGGTCGCCGGCCTCGAGGAGGTGGCGGCGGCGCTGCCCGTCCGCGAACACCTTGAGGTGACTCGGCTGCGTCGAGCCGGCGACCGATTCGCTCTCGAGACCACCGACGGCGAATTGGCCGCTTCGGCGGTTGTCATAGCAAGTGGTGGACTCAACGTTTCGAAGCGCTCGAGTGTGGACCCACGCCTGCCCGCGAGGCTGGCTCAGATCTACAGCAGCGACTACCAGCACGCGGCTGACCTGCCCGACGGGGCGGTCCTGGTCGTGGGCGGCGGGCAGTCTGGGGCGCAGATCGCCGAGGACCTCATTCGGTCGGGGCGCCGGACGTACCTGTCAACGAGCAGGGCGTGGCGGATGCCCTGGCTGACGCGTGGCCGCGACACAATTGCCTGGCTCGTCGAGCTCGGTTTCTACGACGTGCGACCGGACCAGTTGCCTGATCCTGGGTTGCTGCGGCTCGCGCAGCCGGTCATTGCTCCCGGTGGCCGCTCGCTCAGCCTCCAGGCGTTGGCCGGCGAGGGCGTCACGCTGCTCCCCAAGTTGGATGGCATCGATGGCGATGTGCTGACCTTCGCGGGTTCGGTCGCTGAGGCCATCGCCTTCGGCGACCAGGGCGCCGCTGCCCTCCGCGGACTCATCCACGGCTACATCGAGTCGCACGGGATCGATGCCGCCGCCGACACCGTCGATCCAACAGAGGAGCCCTGCGTGGTCGAACACCACGAGACGCTCGACCTGCGGGATGCGGGCATCACCTCAGTGATCTGGGCCTGTGGGTTCGGCTGCGATCTGTCCTGGGTCGAGCCGGTCCCGGTCGACGGCTGGGCAGTCCCCGTCCACCGCGGCTTGGTTTCGGATGTGCCTGGGCTGTACTTCCTTGGCATGCCGTGGCTGCAACGCCGCGGCTCCGGGGTGCTGTTCGGGTTCCCCGGTGACGCGGCCGTCATCGCTGATGACCACCGCGGCCGTGCGCGTTGAAGGCGACGCGTCGATGCCCACGGCCGCCGCAGCGTGACCCCATCCCTGTTCGTCGCGTGTCCGGCTGGCACGTGGCAGCATCGGCGCATACCGCGCTCTGGCTACGCGGTGACTCGAGATGAGGAGTGCTGATGACCACCGACGACATCGGCCGGTCAAGAGGCACCGACTACTTCCTGATCGCCGAGCAGCTGACCGAGTCCGAGCGGGACTATCTGACGCGTACCCAGCAGTTCGTCGACCATGAGGTCCTGCCGGTCATCAACGACTACTGGGAGCGGGCCGAGTTCCCGTTCGAGCTCATCGAGAAGCTCGCCAAGCTGGACATCGTCGGCGACGGGATCGAGGGCTACGGCTGCCCGCCTATGAGCCCGATCGCCGCCGGCCTGGTGAACATGGAGCTGAACCGGGGCGACGGCAGCCTGGGCACGTTCTACGGCGTGCACTGCGGTCTGGCGATGAAGTCGATCTCCATGCTCGGCTCGGAGGAGCAGAAGCAGCGGTGGCTGCCGCAGATGGCCCGGCTGGAGAAGATCGGCGCGTTCGCGCTGACCGAACCGGCGCACGGCTCGGACTCGATCGCACTTGAGACCTCGGCGCGGCGCGAGGGTGACGACTGGGTGCTGAACGGCGCGCAAGCGGTGGATCGGCAACGGGACCATCGCCGATGTTGTCGTCGTCTGGGCGCGCGACGAGGGCGATGGTCAGGTCAAGGGCTTCCTGGTCGAGAAGGGCACGCCGGGCTACCAGGCCGACAGTCATCGAGGGCAAGGTGGCGCTGCGCTCGGTGTGGAACGCGGACATCGTCATCACCGACTGCCGGGTCCCAGAGGAGAACCGGCTGGCCGGCGCGCAACTCGTTCAAGGACACCGGCCGCGTGCTCAGCGGCACGCGCAACGTGGTGGCCTGGGGGTCGCTCGGGCACGCCGTCGCCGCATACGAGATCGCCGTGGCGTATGCCAAGGAGCGCCACCAGTTCGGCAAGCCGCTGGTCGGGTTCCAGCTGATCCAGGACAAGCTGGTCGAAATGCTGGCCGAGGTCACCGCCATGCAGCTGTACTGCCTGCGGCTGGGCCGGCTGATCGAGGACGGCCGGTTCACCGACACCATCGCCGCGCTGGCCAAGCTGAACAACACCGTGAAGGCGCGAGAGGTGTGCGCGACGGCGCGCGAGATCCTCGGCGGGAACGGCATCCTGCTCGACTACCATGTCGTGCGCCACATGGCCGACATGGAGGCGCTGTACACCTTCGAGGGGACGGCCGAGATTCAGACGCTGATCGTCGGCCGCGACATCACGGGTGTCGGAGCCTTTGCCTAGCACCCGCGTGAACTCCGACATCCGCCTCGTCGACGTCGATGGACTGCGCATCCGGGTCGCCGTTCGTGGTGACGGGGAGCGCCCCCTGCTGCTGATCATGGGCATCGGCGGCAACCTCGACATGTGGTCGCCTTTCGAGCGGCCGATGCGTCGCCGCGGAGTCGCGACGATCGCCTACGACGCCCCGGGTACTGGCGGGTCGTCGCCGTACCCGTTCCCGAAGCGCGTGCGGGGACTAACCGCCACGGTCGAGCACCTGCTCGACGCCCTCGGCCATGACGAGGTCGACGTTCTCGGTGTCTCCTTCGGTGGCGGCATCGCGCAGCAGCTCGCCCATCAGGCACCGCAACGGGTCCGCCGGCTGGTGCTGGCGGCCACCATCCCCGGCCTTGGCGGGGTTCCCGGGCATCCAAGAGCTCTCTCGCCCTGGCGACGCCCCGTCGCTACTTCGATCCTGCCTACCTCGCCCCAGGGTTTCCGGGCGGGTATACGGCGGACGGGCCAGGTCGGGATGCCCGAGGTTGACCGCCAGCTCCGCCGAGCGCTTTGCCAAACCCCCGTCGGTCAGCGGGTACCTGGCGCAGATGTATGCCGTCCCCGGCTGGTCCAGCCTGCCGTGGCTGCACCGGCTCCCGCACCCCACACTCGTGCTGGCCGGAGACGACGACCCGATCATCCCGCTGGTCAACGGACGCATCCTCGCCGCCCGCATCCCGAACGCCCGGCTGCACGTCGTACAGGGCGGCGGGCACCTCTTCCTGCTCGAGGATGCCGAGCAGCTCGCGGACGTCGTCGCCGACTTCCTGGCGTAGGGGAGGGTCGATGCGCGCGGTGCTCTATGACGGATTCGGTGCGCCGCCGTCGGTGCGCTCAGTGCCGGACCCGACTCCTTCGCCGGCCGGCGTCGTCGTCCGGGTGAAGGCCACGGGCCTGTGCCGCAGCGACTGGCACGGCTGGCAAGGACACGACGCCGACATCAGCGCTGCCGCACGTCCCTGGCCATGAGCTCGCTGGGGTCATCGAGTCGGTCGGCGACGACGTCCGTCGCTGGCGGGCGGGCGATCGGGTCACGGTGCCCTTCATCTGCGCCTGCGGCGATTGCGCGCCTGCGCGTCGGGCGCGAGCAGGTCTGCGACTTCCAGCAGCAGCCCGGCTTCACGCATTGGGGCTCGTTCGCGGAGTACGTCCGCTCCACCACGCCGACCCCAATCTGGTCGCGCTGCCCGAGTCGATGTCGCTTCGCCACTGCCGCGAGCCTGGGCTGCCGGTTCGCGACCGCGTTCCGCGCGGTCGTGGGCCGGGCCGGGTGCCGCGGGCGAGTGGGTTGCGGTGCACGGCTGCGGCGGTGTGGGGCTGTCCGCGGTGATGATCGCCGCGACGCGGGGCGCGCGTGGTGGCGATCGACGCTCAGCCGGCCGCATTGGCGCGGGCGGCGGCGTTCGGGGCTGCGCATACGATCGCGGCGAGCGAGGCCGTGATCGAGTCGGTGCGCACGATCACCGACGGTGGGCGCTCTGTCGATCGATGCGATCGGCATCCCGTCGGTTGCCGAGGCGTCGGTAGGCGGCCTGCGCAAGCGTGGCCGTCACGTCCAGGTCGGCCTGCTGCCGTCCGAGTTGGCTCACCGATGCTGCCCATGGGCAGGCTCATCGGCTGGGAGTTGGAGATCCTGGGCTGCCACGGGCTGCAGGCGCACGAGTACCCGCGCATGCTGGCCCGCGTCGGCAGCGGCGGCATCCCCATCGAGAGGCTGGCCGACCGGCGGATCTCACTCGACGACGCACCGGAGGCGTTGATGGCAATGAGCCGACCAGGCGCAGTCGGCGTCACCGTCATCGAACCCTGAGCGAGGAAGTCAGTCGAACCCGCGAACGGCATCTTCGCGAGGTCGAGGATCGGTGCAGTTGAAGACTTCGTCCCACGCGTTGCCGAATGACTGCGTGGCGCCGCGACGTGGCGCCACGGATACATCTGGTAACCGAATCCGGCTAGGGTTGCCCCGCTATGGGGGCGAATGCGGTGCGAGCAGACGATGCCCGTGGTCGCGGGCGGCCGAAGCCGACCAGCAACATCCACGATGACGCGGTTGCCCTGTCCCTGCCGTGGCTGGGCTGGTCCCTCGGCGTTCTGTTCGCCATCGTCGCCGTCGCATACGCCAACATGTCCGCCGCCTACGAAGCGACCGACAACGACGTCTTCACCGCGCTGGTCATTCTCGCCACGGCGACTGCGCTAGTGAGCGCCATGCTGTCCATCGCCGCGCGAGCCGACCGGATACCGCCGGGCCGGGCGCATCTCGCACTGTCCGGTCTTGTCCTGCTCGGTGTCCTGTTGGCACTGTGGCACCTGGCCGGAACACAGGACCTGTCCACCTCCACGGGACTGATGCTCACGATGGTGGGCGCTGGCGCCGGGCTGGTCTCGGCGCGATGGGTCGCCGGCTGGGTGGCCGCGATGTGGGTTGGCTGGTTGCTGGCCGTCCAGCAGATCGAGGCGCCGCAGAGTGAGTGGACGCGCTGGACGACGGCGCTGCTCGCGGCCAGTTTCCTTGCAGTCCTCGTGAGCACCGTCCGACGTCGCGGCATCGACGCGCTGGCGGCTGCTCTCGCGCGAGCCGAGCAGGAGGCGGTTCGGGACACCCTGACCGGGTTGGCGAACCGGCGTGGGCTCGACCTGCTCGGGGTCCCGCTGCTCGAGGGCGCGCGGCGACGGGGCTACGTGGTGCACTGCTTGTTCGTCGACGTCGACGGGCTCAAGCAGGTCAACGACGCCGGCGGGCACAGTGCTGGCGACGCGTTGCTGGTCGCCGTCGCCGATGCGCTGCGGTCGGTCACGCGCAGCAGCGACGTGGTGGTGCGCTGGGCCGGGGACGAGTTCTGCGTCGTCGGCCTCGGCACCGGTATGCCCCCCGAGGAAGCTCGAGGCGCGCCTTGTGCCGATGTCGGTCACCGTCGGAGCCGCCACTCTCGAGCCATGGGAGGACGGGACGATCGACAATTTCCTGGTTGCCGCTGACGCCGACATGTATGCGAGGCGGACTCGCACGGCCATCCGGCCGTCGCCGTTGCCTGCTGACTGACGGCCGCCGATGCCCTCGTTGCTGGTGCTCGGGGACTCTTTGACGTTCCACGGGCCTGAGCGGCCGGAGCCGCTGACCGACCCGCGGCTCTATCCCAACATTGCGGCCCGCGCCCTCGGCCCGGACTGGAGCGCTGACGTGATGGCGCGGCTCGGCTGGACCGCGCGCGACGCCTGGTGGGCGATCACAAAGGATCCGCATGCCTGGTCGGTGCTGATTCGCGGGCGGACGCCCTTCTGCTCGGCGTTGGGCAGATGGACCAACTGCCCGCCGCGGTTCCCACGTACCTGCGCGACGGCATCCCGTACCTCCGGCCGGGCGTGCTGCGCCGTCGGGTGCGCGGCGCATACCGGAGCCTCTTGCCGCGAGTGATCAGGGTGACCGGCGGGCCGTTCCGGCAGCTGCCGCAGGCCGCGACCGACAACTACCTCAGCCGGATCGTCAACGGGGTCCGGCTCTTCCGGCCGGGTATCCCGGTCGCGCTGCTCGGCCGGTCGCCGCATACCGGCGCCGGCTATCCGTCCCAACGGTTCCACGCGCCAGCAGTCGCGGCGGCGCGACGATGGGCCGAGCGCGAGGGGGTCGCGCTGGTCGAGCCCGACCCAATCGTGCAACCGTCGCTCGACGCGGGCACGGGTAACCCGGATGGGCTGCACTGGGCGTGGGAGGTGCATACCGCGATTGGCGAGGCAGTCGGTTGCGCGCTCCGAGTACCATCGTCGCGTGACAACCGGACTGCTCCTTACCAGCCGCGCTGACCCAGGCTCCACGTCAGCGCGGCGACCCCTCCTGAGCGAGGGGTTTTCTCATGTCCGGACCAAAGCGAGCAGAGCAGGGACAGATGACCGAGCAGGTAGCGAGGAACGCGAGACCTACGACGCCGAGGCCATCCAGGAGCGATGGCTGCCGGTCTGGGACGAGCTGGCGCCGTTCCGCAGCGGCCGGCCCGGACGACGACCGGCCCACGCAAGTACGTCCTCGACATGTTCCCGTACCCCTCCGGCGACCTGCACATGGGCCACGCCGAGGCGTACGCGCTCGGCGACGTCGTCGCGCGCTACTGGGTGCAGCGCGGCTACGACGTCATGCACCCGATCGGCTGGGACTCCTTCGGCCTGCCGGCGGAGAACGCCGCGATCAAGCGCGGCGTGGACCCGCGCGACGTGGACCTACGAGAACATCGAGCAGCAGACGGCGTCGATGCGCCGCTACGCGCTGCAGCTTCGACTGGGACCGCGTGCTGCACACCTGCGACCCGGAGTACTACCGCTGGAACCAGTGGCTGTTCCTGCGCTTGCTACGAGAAGGGCCTGGCCTACCGCAAGGCCGCGCCGGTCAACTGGTGCCCGAAGGACCAGACGGTGCTGGCCAACGAGCAGGTCGTCGCCGGGCGCGTGCGAGCGCTGCGGCACCGCCGGTCACGAAGAAGAAGCTGACCCAGTGGTACTTCAAGATCACCGAGTACGCCGACCGGCTGCTCGACGACATGGCGCAGCTGGAGGGCAGCTGGCCGGACCGCGTCCTGACCATGCAGCGCAACTGGATCGGCCGCTCCACCGGCGCCGACGTCCAGTTCGACGATCGAGGGCCGCGACGAGCCGGTCACGGTCTACACGACGCGGCCCGACACCCTGTACGGCGCGACGTTCTTCGTCGTCGCCGCCGACTCCGACCTGGCCGCCGAGCTGGCGCGCCGGCGACGCCGGCGGAGCGCGGACGTTCGACGCGTACCTCGAGCAGGTCCGGCAGGCCGACCGAGATCGAGCGGCTGTCGCACCGAGCGGCCGAAGACCGGCGTCTTCCTGCAGCGGCACGCGGTCAACCCGGTCAACGGCGAGCGGATGCCGGTCTACGCCGCCGACTACGTGCTGGCCGACTACGGCACACGGCGCGATCATGGCCGTGCCCGCGCACGACCAGCGCGACCTGGACTTCGCCCGGGCGTTCGGCCTGCCGGTGCGGGTCGTCGTCGACACCGGGCGACGCGCCGACCCGCGCCGAGACCTGGCAGTCGGCGACCGCCGGCGACGGCGTGCTGGTCAACTCGCGGCCCGCTCGACGGGCTGCGCAAGGCCGAGGCGATCGCGCGCGATCACCGCGGACCTGGAGGCCGACGGCCTGGGCGCGGGCCGCGGTCAACTACCGGCTGCGCGACTGGCTGATCTCGCGGCAGCGCTACTGGGGCACGCCGATCCCGATCGTCCACTGCCCGGCGTGCGGCGAGGTCGCCGGTGCCCGGACGACCAGCTGCCGGTCGAGCTGCCGCCGCGCGAGGGCCTGGACCTGAAGCCCGAAGGGCACGTCGCCGCTGGGCGCGGCCACCGACTGGGTCAACGTCGACTGCCCGTCGTGCGGCGGCCCGGCGACGCGCGACACCGACACGATGGACACGTTCGTCGACTCGTCCTGGTACTTCCTGCGCTTCTGCTCGCCGGACCGCGACGACGGGCCGTTCGACCGCGCCGAGGCCGACGCGGTGGATGCCGGTCGACGCAGTACGTCGGCGGCGTGACGCACGCGATCCTGCACCTGCTGTACGCGCGCTTCTTCACCAAGGTGCTGCACGACCTGGGCATGGTCGACTTCACCGAGCCGTTCACCGCGCTGCTCAACCAGGGCATGGTCATCATGAACGGCACGGCGATGAGCAAGTCGCGCGGCAACCTGGTCGAGCTGGGCGACGAGCTGGCCGAGCACGGCGTCGACGCGATCCGGCTGACGATGGTGTTCGCCGGGCCGCCCGAGGACGACATCGACTGGGCCGACGTCTCGCCGGCCGGCTCGGCGCAAGTTCCTGGCCCGCGCGTGGCGGCTGGCCGGCGACGTCGACCTCGCCGGTCGGCGCCGACCGGCGGCCGACGGCGACGTCGCGCTGCGCCGGATCACGCACCGCGCCGTCGACGAGGCGACCGCGGCTGGTCGAGGCGTTCCGGTTCAACGTCGCCGTCGCCCGGCTGATGGAGCTGGTCAACGCGCGCGCGCAAGGCCATCGACTCCGGGCCGGCGGCCGGCTGACCCGGCGGTCCGCGAGGCCGTCGAGGCGGTCGCGGTCATGCTGTCGCTGTTCGCGCCGTACACCGCCGAGGAGATGTGGGCCCGGCTCGGCCACGACGCCGTCGGTGGCGCTGGCCGGCTGGCCGCAGGTCGATCCGGCGCTGCTCGTGGAGGAGACGGTGACCTGCGTCGTCCAGGTCGCGGGCAAGGTGCGCGACCGGCTCGAGGTCCCGCCCTCGATCGGCGAGGACGAGCTGCGGGCGCTGGCGCTGGCGTCGCCGGCGGTGGTCAAGGCGCTGGACGGACGACGGTGCGCACGGTCATCGTCCGGGCGCCGAAGCTGGTGAACGTCGTCGTGCCGGCGATGACGCGTCGTCGAGTCGCGGTCGTCACCGACTCGACCGCGTACCTGCCCGCGACCTGGCCGAGCAGTTCGGCATCACCGTCGTGCCGCTGCAGGTCGTGCTCGGCGGCCAGTCCTTCGACGAGGGGGTCGAGGTGGACACCGCGCACGTCGCCGAGGCCCTGAGTCGTGGACGCCCGGTGACGACGTCCCGGCCCACGCCGGCGGCGTTCGTGCACGCGTACCGCGCTGGCCGCGCAAGCCGGGGCGCCCGGCGATCGTGTCGCTGCACCTGTCCGGCGAGATGTCCGGCACCGTGGACGCCGCGGCGCGGCCGCGCGGGAGGTGGCGATGCCGATCCGGGTGCTCGACTCGCGGTCGATCGGGATGGGGCTCGGCTTCGCGGTGCTGGCCGCCGCCGAGGCCGCGGCCGCCGGGCGACCGCTCGACGCGGTCGCAGAGCGGCGGCGTCGCGGGCCGCGAGCAGCAGCGCCACCTTCTACGTGGACACGCTGGAGTACCTGCGCCGCGGCGGGCGCATCGGCGCCGCGCAGGCGCTGCTCGGCTCGGCGCTGTCGGTGAAGCCGCTGCTGCACGTCGTCGACGGCCAGATCGCGCCGCTGGAGAAGGTCCGCACGTCATCGCGGGCGCTGTCCCGGCTCGAGGAGCTGGCGGTCGAGGCGGCCGGGGACGCGAGGTGGACGTCGCGGTGCACCATCTGGCCACCCGGCGCGAGCCGAGGCTCTGGCCGAGCGGCTGCGGGCCCGGCTGCCGAGGTCTGGCGCGAATGATCGTCAACGAGGTCGGAGCGGTGGTCGGCGCGCACGTGGGGCCGGGCATGCTCGGGGTCTCCGTGGCCCCGCGGTGACAACCTCGGCGAGATGACCATGTGGCTGGCCGTCGTCGCCGCCGCGGTGGTCGGCTTCGCCGTCGGCTCGATATCCCCCGCGACCTGGCTCGCCCGGCGACGCGGCGTCGAACTGGCGACCTCTGGATCCGGCAATCCGGGGGCCACGAACGTCGGCCGGGTGCTGGGCCGCCGATCGGCGTGATCGTGGGCCTTGTGGATGTGCTCAAGGGGCTGCTTCCGACGTTGGCGTTCCGTGCCCTTTGGCGAGACCCCTGCGCGGGTGGCTGGGACGGCAGCCGTCCTCGGGCACTGCTACTCACCCTGGCTGAAGGGCCACGGTGGCAAGGGCGTCGCGACCTCGCTGGGCGTGATCCTCGGCGTCGCCCCGCTGTTCGCACTCCTGGTGGTCCTCGTCTTCGCGATCGTCGTCGCGGTGACGCGATGGGTGGCGCTCGCGTCAGTCGCTTCGGCCCTGTTCATCATCGGGGCCGCGTCCTTCGCCGCGGTCTCGAGTGAGGACTCGGTGTCCGAGGCGCAAATCGCGGCGGCGTTCGTCATCGGCGTCGTGGTGGTTGCGCGACATCGGCCCAACTTGATGGCGAAGCTACGCGGGCGCTGACCGGGAGAATGCGCACGATCCACGGCACCCGAACGTGCCGTGTCGTCCACAGGTCGCCGATCGACATAGGGCAGCGGCTGACCAACCTCTCCTAGCGTCGCCGCGTGCCCGCATCGGAACGCATGCCCCTGGGTGAGCAGCTGCGAACCCGTTACGGGTTGGAGCCGCGCGCAGTCGTCGTGCTCGCCCTGCTTGGCGTCCTCGGCGTGGCGCTGGCCGTGGGAGTGGTCTGGCGGGGGCGGGCGAATGAAGTGGTGACGGGCTCAACCGCGACTGGGTTGTCCTCGCCAGTCGTCTCATCTGGGCCATCAGCTGAGACGGCGGCGCCGTCGCCGGCCCTGTCGCCGAGCTCGCTGCCGTCGGACAGTGACCGCGGCGCCGCAGTCATCGTGGTCGACGTGGTCGGCGCGGCGGCCCGGCCCGGGGTGGTGCGCCTGCCCGGGGGTGCCCGGGTCGTCGACGCAATCAGCGCTGCCGGTGGAGTGCTGCCCGGTACCGAGACGGCCGGCCTGAACCTGGCTCGGCTCGTGGCCGATGGAGAGCAGGTCGCGGTCGGGATCC
>CAWIIE010000013.1:0-202656 GCA_963836025.1 uncultured Actinomycetota bacterium | reverse complement strand
GACCTCGAACGTCATGCCCGTGAGCACCTGCTTGGCGCCGAACGCCTTCGACGAGCCTGTGCACCTCCAGGACCTTCAGCACCGTCATGCCGCGAGCCTCACCCGGATCGGGGCCGGCTGGCAATCCGGTTGCGCCTCCAGCTCGGTTGCCACGGAGAGTGACCGATTCGCCCTGGAGCCCGGCCTGTCGTGACGCGCAGTGACGACGATTCGCTCCGTGGCGCATCTCACAGTTACCCTGGGAACTTCAGTGGGCATCCAGATGTCGTTATTGCGGGAGCCACCAACCGTTCAACGCGCTGTGGTCCCCGCTCGCCCCTCGAACCGCCAGGAGTTTCCCCTTGACCGCGCTGCGTGGCTTCCGCCTGACTTCGCACAGCTATGAGACCGACGAGCACGTCGTCCCCATGCCGACCGTGCCGCATACCTTCCACTGTCCGCTCGGGCACACCCAGACCCTGGCTTTCGCTGCCGACGCCGAGGAGATCCCGCACCTGTGGGACTGCCCCAAGTGCGGACGCGTCTCGCACCTCGACGAAACCGCCGCGAAGCGCGCCGCGCACGGCGAGGGGGCAGGCCTATTTTCGCCCCGTACGGCCGCGGCCACCAAGTCGCCGTGGGAGATGTTGCTCGAGCGGCGCTCGACCGCCGAGCTCGAGGCGCTGCTCGATGAGCGCCTGCAGATGCTGCGCACCTCCGGTCGCTGAGCCCGCTCGCACGATCTCGTATGCGCCCTGACGCGCCCCGCCGTCCGGCCCGGCTGGACGTCGAGCTGCTCGTCGACGTGACGCGCGACGAGCTGGACCATTGGGGCGAGCAGCCGTCGGACACCTCCGACGAGGACGACCGCTTTCCTCCGGGAGCGGCCGCCGCACCACGGCGACTAAGTCACCTCGCGAATGTGGACGTTGGCGGGGTTGGGACCGTGTCCCAACCCCGCCAACGTCCACATTCGCGACTGGCCGAGGTGCGCGAGCTATGCGCGCGGCGGCTGTGTCGTCAGACCGTCTCGGATCTGCTTCAGCACATCGAGCTCGGACTCCTCTGCCTCGCTCGGCGCTCCGGCACGCTTGGCCTGCAGCTCCTTGAGCTTGTTCATCGGGGCGACGAAGACGAAGTAGACGACGGCCGCCGTGATCAGGAACGTGATGAGCGCGTTGATCACGCCGCCAACGTCGAAGATCTCGGCCGTTGATCTCGAACGTGTCCACCGCTCGACGCCGCCGCCGAGGACCAGGTTGATGAGCGGCTGGATGAATCCGTTGGTGAAGGCGTTGACAACGGCCGTGAACGCGGCGCCGATCACGAAGGCGACCGCCAGGTCGATGACGTTGCCGCGGAGCAGAAACTCTCGGAATCCCTTGATCATGCCGGCTCCTTGCAAGGACTAGTCGGGACGGTCGGGAGCCGATCACGCTAGTCGGCCAGCATCGGTCTACCGGCGAGTGCCGGCCGGATCTCTCAGGATGTAGGACAGTTCGGCACTCACCGCGGCTGCGGCGAGCTCGACGGCTTGGACGCGCGAGAGCGCCACGACGACCAGACCGGCATCCGTCGACGGGCCTGGTGCCAGCAAGCCGGGGTCGGCGGCGCTCGAATTCGCCGCGAGGACGGTGACCGTCTCGGCGACGACCCGCGCCCCCCGAGTCGGCGCTTCCGTACCTGGGCTGATTGCCATCTGCAGCCAGGTCGCCCGAGTCCGCCAGCCAGTCCGAAGTGGCGGCGACCACGTCGATGCGATCGCCCGGCCGCAGGAGCGCGGCCGCCGCGGGGTCGGCGAGCCGAAGCGGCGACGCCACGCTTTCCGTTCCCAACCCAGTCAGCAGGCCCTCGCCCACGAGCCGGGCATCGGTGAGCACCTCGCCGCTGCGGATCGGCGACGCGAGCACCCTGCGGTCGGCGGTCCCCGGTTCGGCCATCGCACCGGAGGGCACGAGTGACGTCGGCATGATGACCGTCGCGAGGTCACCCGGCGTCGATCCGCGCGCCGGCCGGCAGGTCGCGGGCCGCGACGACAACCGTCCGGCCATCGCGGCTCGCCGTGACGGCGTGGCCGAGCAGCAGCACGGCAACGAAAGTCAGCCCAGTGGCGATCAAGCGGCGGTGCCGCAGCACGAATCGGTGCACGGACACCCGGCGTCGACGGCCGATCCGTCCACCCGCTGACCCGGGCGAGCTGCCCCAGGGCGCCATCGACGGCCGGGTCAGGGCAGCGCGATGGGCGGAGTGAGCCCGTCCAGCGCCGCCGTGCACGGGCAGGTCCGTTCGACCGGAAGTGCTGCGATCGCGTCCGCGAGCATCAGCCGCAGCCGATCGATGTTGCCGGCGAAGGCCTCGAGCACCTCGGCGTGGGTCACGCCTTCTCCTTGCTCGATGCCGGCATCCAGGTCGGTGACCAGGGCGATCGCTGTGAAGCACATCGCGAGCTCTCGCGCGAGTACCGCCTCCGGGTGACCGGTCATCCCGACGACGGCCCAGCCGTTGCTCGCGTACCACCGAGACTCCGCGCGGGTGGAGAATCGTGGGCCTTCGATGACCACCAAGGTGCCGCCGTCGACCGGCGACCAGTTCGCTGCCCGAGCCGCGGACACGGCCACGGCCCGGCCGTCGGGGCAGTACGGATCGGCCATCGAGACGTGCAGGGCGCCGGCGTCGTAGAACGTCTGGGCCCGGCCGGAGGTGCGGTCGACGAACTGGTCCGGCACCACGATCGTCCCGGGGCCGAGCTCGGCTCGCAGGCCACCGACCGCGCACGGGCCGAACACCTGCGTGACCCCGACGGAGCGCAGCGCCCACAGGTTCGCTCGATAGGGCACCCGGTGGGGCGGGAAGCGGTGGTCGCGGCCGTGCCGGGGGATGAAGGCGACCATGCGACCCGCGACTTGTCCGATGTGCAGCGGATCGGACGGCGGCCCCCATGGCGTGTCCACCTCGACCTCCCTCGCATCCTGGAGGAAGGAGTAGAAGCCGGATCCACCGATGACGCCGATCTCGGCGGTCGGTGCGTCAGGTCCTGCAGACATGGCCGCGAGGTTAGCCGCGCCTAGTCAGCGCCGGCGGCGCTCGTCCACAGGGCGGGTCAGAACCGGCCGGTTGCGCGCACCTGTGGATGGGTCAGGAGGAACCCGCCCCTACCGCGGCCGGTTTCGACGGTGCCGACCCGGATGATCCCGACCCGGACGATCCCGACCCGGATGATCCCGAGCCTGATGATCCCGAGCCTGATGATCCCGAGCCAGATGATCCCGACCCGGATGATCCCGAGCCGGAGTCGTCGGACGAGCCCCCGGCCCCGGTCGAGGGGCTCGTGCCCGCGGCGGCCTCCGAGCCGCTCGAGCCGGTTGACCCGCCGTCGCCGGTCGCAGCCGGCTGCTTCTTCTTGGCCGACTCCCGGCTGTCCGTGCGGTAGAAGCCCGATCCCTTGAAGACCACCCCGACCGAGGAGAAGACCTTGCGCAGCCTGCCGCCGCAGGCGGGGCAGACAGTGAGTGTGGGATCGCTGAAGGACTGCACGGCTTCGAGCGGCTCGCCGCACTCGGTGCACGCGTACTGGTATGTCGGCACGGGATTCCTCTGGCGCTTAGCACTCTAGGACTACGAGTGCCAAGTGTGCGGCTGCGCGTCGCCGGCGGTCAACTCCGGCTCGCGTCGACCACCGATCAGATGGCTGCCCCCATCGCGGTGTCGAGGCTGTCGGACATCTCAACCCGCGTGGCCACCCCGGTGATCTCGAAGATGCGCCGAAGCTTGCCGGCCGGACAGACCACGCCGAACCGGATACCACGGCTCGTGGTGCGGTTGACCGCTGCGATGACCACGCCAAGTCCGCTGGAGTCCATGAAGCCGACCTTGGAGAGGTCCAGGATCACTGCGTCCACATCAGCGTCGACCTGACGCAGCAACTCCGCGCGCAGGGTTGGCGCGGTTGCGATGTCGATGTCGCCGACCGCGGTGACGACCACGCTGCGACCGACGACGCGGACGCCGAGCCGGAGAAGTGGTGCGGCCATTGACGCCCTCCGTCCGCTCGAACGACACCAACCCCCGCAAACCCAGCCAGCCCCTACCACCGAGCCGGACGTCCTAAACCTGCGGCCGGCCGATCTCGCCGAGCACAGAGCGTTGCTGGGGGAGGCCGCCCAAGGCGATGGTCGGGACGGGGAGCAGTTGCAGCGCGAGCACCGCAAGGTCGTCCCGCAGCTGGCCGCCGGAGAACGCGTCGATGTCGCCGACCACGGCATCGACGAGTCCGTGAGCGTCCACGACCCCCCGCGCGTATGCCTGCTGCACGCTTGCCCGCAGGCGTTCCTCGCCGTACAGGTCGACCTCATCCCCGGTGAGCTCCGCACCCGCACGCGCCTCGGTCGCGCCGTCGGTGTAGAGCAGCAGCACGTCTCCCGGTCGCATGCGGAGCTGCGCGCGCCCGAACTCGGCTTCCTCGAAGGCCCCCACCACGGTCCCGGCGACCGGCAGCTCGCCGGCAGTTCCGTCGTGCAGCAGGATCGGCGGCGGATGGCCTCCGCTGGCGACGGTGACGTCGAGGTCACCGTCGTCTCGGCGGCGCACGTTGACCACCACCATGGTCACGAACGACGCCGACTCGTCGGACCCGCTCGCGCAGCATCGCCAGGTTGACCCGCCGGAGGAGCTCGACCGGGTCGGCGTTGTGCCGGGCCTCGGCGCGCACGGTGTAGCGGACGAGCCCGGTGCGGGCGGCAGCGTGCGGTCCCTTGCCACAGACATCCGCGATGTATGCGACCCACTGGTCGTCGACGTCGAAGATGTCGAAGGTGTCGCCGCCCACCTCGAGTCCCAGCCCGGCTGGCCGGAACGCCGACGCGAGCGCGAGTGACGGCAGCTCGGGCAGCGCATCCGGAAGCAGCGACCGCTGGAGGGTGTCGGCGATGTAGCGCTGGCGTGACTCCATCCGGGCCAGCAGCTCGGCCCGTTCGTGCTGCTCACCGGCGAAGGCGGACATACGGTCGTACAGGTAGGCGTTGTCGAGTGCGACCGCGGCCCGCGCGATGATCGTCTGCGTGTAGGTGACCTCGTTGCCGTCGAATCCCGGCGTCGGCGCGAACTTCGCGAGCAACAGCACGCCGTGGCTGCGTTCACGGCCTTCGATCGGGAAGCATGCGGCGGCACCAACGCCCATGGCTCGGAGTGCCTCGAGATGCGATGCCGAGACGGCGTCCCGGACCGGGACGTACTCGTTGATCACCACCGTTTCGCCATCGAGCACCCTGGCGAAGGCGGCGGTCTCGAGCGCTTCCGGGTAGCGGTCGATCATGTCGGCCGCCAAGACCCCACGCGCGGGGTCAGTGCAGGCGATCGCCTGCAAGGTCAGGCCGCGTTCCGGCGCCGGGGCGAGCATCATCGACAGGTCGGCCAGGCGCGGGACCAACAGATGGGCGAGTGCTCGCGCACGGGCCTGCGGCTCCAGTGGTTCCTCGAGCATGTCCGACAGCTCGGCCAGCAGCCACAGTCGTTCCTCGGCGACCTTGCGCCGCGTGATGTCCTGGACGAGCGCGCCCGCGCCGATGACCTGACCGTCGGGCTTGCGTACCGGGAACCACGATGCGAGGAGATAGCGTGCCGCCGGTGCCGCCGCTTCGGTCGGTGCTGAGCTCGCGGTCGCGGATCGCCGGTCCGCCAGCCAGCACGCTCCGGAACGCCTCCAGCGCCTGTGGGTCGAGACCGGGCACCGCGGTCACCGGGCGACCCACGTGCTCCGCCACACTCAGCCCGTTGAGCCGCGCCATCTCCTGGTTCACCTTGAGGAAGCGCAGGTCTCGGTCGACCAGACACATGCCCGCGGGTGCCGAGTCGGTCAGCGACTCCAACTGCGCCCAGGTGGCCTCGAGCGCGTCCTGCTGCTCACCCTGCCGCTCGTATGCGGCGAACAGCCGCTTGGTCAGAAAGCGCAACCGGCCGCCCATCGCCACGATGAAACCGGCCGAGATCACATACACCGCGATGAGCGCGGGCTCGCTGCCCTCATCGTTGCCTTTCTCCCCGATGACGAACGCGCTGATCCCGATGGCGGCGACCAGGCTGGCCGCAATTGCGGCGCTCACCCCGAGCAGCCCGACTGCGACGACCGTCGCCCCGACTGCCGGCAGCACCGCCCAACCCGACGAGAGGTCGAAGACGTCGGCGATCGCGACGGCAAGCGCGCCGAGTGCGACGCCGACGCAGATGCGAATCGCCAGCGGAACCTCGAACGCCGCCACTTCCCAGGGCCGCATGCCGTGGACGCGCAGGAGGTCCGCGGCCCGCCGCCTCGGGCTAGCAGAGGTCATCGTGGTCGCCGTTCATCCGAACCGCCATGCACGCTCCCGACGCCAGGAGCCTACGACGTCAACTGGGCTCGCCGGATTCGCCGTACCAACCCGCGAGTCGGCCCCCGCGCGCGATCGCGCGGAGCCGGCGTTCCACCGTGTCCCGCAGATGCGCCGGCACAACGAGGATCAACTCGTCGCCGTGCTGCAACCGCGTGGTCGGCGACGGCACGAACGCCTCGCCGTCGCGCACCACGAGGGAGAGGTTGGCGCCGTGCGGCAGCTGCAGCTCGAATGCCTCGACGCCTTGCAACTGCGACCACGTCGGTATCAGGACTTGCAGGACGTCCGCATCCAACCGGCCCAGCGGCGCGGTCTCGACCGCCAGGTCGAGTGGCTCGCCGCCGCGGGTCAAGCCCAGTCGACGCGCCACCCACGGCAGCGTCGGGCCTTGCAGCAACGTGAACAGCACCACCAGAACGAACACGACATCGAGCACGCGGTTCCCCTGTTCGACGCCCGCGGCGACCGGGATGGTCGCGAGCACGATGGGGACCGCGCCGCGCAGACCAGCCCACGACACCAAGGTCTGTTCGCGCCAGCTGTAGCGGAACGGAGCCAGCGACACGAGCACCGAGAGCGGGCGAGCAATGAAGGTCAGGCCGAGACCGATCGCGATCGCGGGCAACACGTCGCCGCTCAGGTCGGACACGGGTGCGACCAGCAGTCCCAGCAGCACGAACAGGCCGATCTGGGCCAACCAGGCGATGCCGTCGACGAAGCCGCGTACCGAGGACTGGTGTGGTAGCCGGAAGTTGCCGATGACCAGACCCGCCACGTACGTCGCAAGGAAGCCGGAGAGCTCGAGCACAGCGGCTCCGCCATATGCCAACACGCACAGGCCCACCACGGCGAGCGGGTAGACGCCGGCCGCGGGCAACGCGACCCGGCGCAGCATCCAGCCACCGGCCGCGCCAACGCCGATGCCGACGACGGCACCACCGGCCAGCTCGAGCAGCGTGAGCCCGAACAACTCCCACGATTCGATCTCCGACGACTCGGACAGCGCGACCACGATCAGGACCACGGGCGCGTCGTTGAAGCCCGACTCCGCTTCGAGCAGGCCAGACAGTCGTCGCGGCAGCGGGACCTTGCGCAGGACGGAGAAGATCGCGGCCGCATCCGTCGAAGTCACCACCGCGCCCACGATCAGGGCGAGTCGCCACTCCACCCCAAGGACGAGGGTCGCGATCGCAGCGGTGACGACGATGCTGACCACGACACCGACGGTCGCGAGCACGGCGGCCGGCGCGATTGAGGGCCGCACGTGCGCCCAGCGCGTCGTGAGCCCACCCTCGGCCAAGATGACGACCAGCGCGACGTACCCGAGGGTCCGGACGAGCTCAGGGTCCGTGACGAAGTCCGGCGCGAACTGTCCGATGAGCAGTCCGAGTCCGAGATACAGCAGCAGGCTGGGCAGCCCGGTGCGGTCGGAGATCCGGATGGCGACCACGGTGACAAGGAGCACGGCCGACCCGATGAGCAGCGCTTGGTCAAGCTGCTCCACGGTCACGGCGCGGCCTCCTTGAGCGGGCGCGGGGGTCGCGCAGGGTCGGTCGTGCTGCGCACAACCTAGTCAAACGACCCCGTGTGGACGCAGTCGAACGACCTCGCTCGGGGTGACGACCGCGTGCACCGGGCGGTCCCACTCGTCGGCGGGCAGCTCGCCCGCCTCGAGCAGCTCGTCGCTGGACCAGAGCAGGGCCACGACGAGTGCGTCGTCGTTGCGGACCAGTGCACGGTCGTATGACCCCCCGCCCTGTCCGAGCCGCACCCCGTCCCGCGCCACGGCGAGCGCCGGCACAACCACGACGTCCACACCTGCGATGGCCGCTGCGGTCAGGCGCGGACCGGCCGGTTCGAGGGACTGCCGCAGCCCCGCCACCATCCGGGTCGTCTCGAACGCCGCCCAGTCGAGGTCGAGGTCCGGCAGGACAACCGGCAGCAGCACCCGGGTACGGCGCTCGAGCAGCCGCTGGAGGAGCACATCGGTGGGTGGCTCGTTGCCATAGGCCACGTATGCGGCGACGCTGTTGGCCGAGGCCACCTCCGGCAACGCCAGGACGCGCTCGGCGAGTGCAACGGCGGCGGTCGTGCGCTCGTGGCCGTCGGCGGCGCGTCGATCGCGGACCAACCGGCGCAGGTCCGCCTTCCGGCGCGTCGCGTCCGCCCGGCCCGGCACAGCGACCATCCTGGCGTACACGCCTATGGTGGCGCTGAATGCAGCCGAGTGCGCTATGACCGCGTGACGCCAGCGCGGACGAGGAGCCCATGAGGACGGTCGAGGAGCATCTGACCCACTGCCTCGAGCAGGTGCGGCCGCTGGCGCCCATCGAGCTGCAGCTGCTCGAGGCGCAAGGGGGTCTGCTGGCCGAGGCCGTGATCGCCGGCCGGGACATCCCGATGTTCGACGCCGCGGCGGTCGATGGGTACGCGCTGCGGGCCGCCGATGTCGCGCGCGCCTCGGTGCGATTCCCGGTCCGGCTGCCGGTCATCGGCGACGTCGCAGCGGGCGCATACGGTGTGCCGCACGTGCCGCCGGGCGCCAGCGCACGGATCGGCGTCGACGAGCCGCTGCCCGCTGGGGCGGACGCCGTCGTGCCCGTCGCGCAGACCGATGCCGGGGTGGTCGGGGTGCGCGTGCACGAGCCGGTGGACGCGGGAGCATACGTGGTGCGTCGGGGATCAGAGGCAACCGCTGGTCAGCTGATGCTCGACGCCGGCACCCGGATTGACGCGTCGCACATCGGCCTGCTTGCGGCCCTCGGCCGCGAACAGGTCCTCGTCCGACCACGCCCCCGCGTCGTCGTGCTCTCGGTCGGTCCCGATCTGGTCGAGCCTGGGCAGCCGGTGTCGATCGGCCAGCGGGTTGACGCCGGCAGCTACCTGTTGACAACGGCGGTCCGCGCGAGCGGCGCGATCGCATACCGCGTCGGGATCGTGCCGGACGACCCGCGCAGACTTGCCGACACGATCGAGGACCAGCTGATCCGGGCCGACCTCGTGCTGGTCACGGCCGGCCGGCACGAGCAGTCTCAAGCCCTGGTGCGCGAAGTGCTGAGTCACCTGGGAAGAGTGTCGTTCGTGCGGGTCGCGATGCGGCCGGGCGCGGTTCAGGGTTTCGGTGCGATCGGCCCGGACGCGACGCCGCTGTTCGCCCTCTCGGACGACGCGTTCGGCATCGCGGTCTCCTTCGAAGTCTTCGTCCGCCCGGTCATCCGCGTCATGCTCGGCGCCGACCCGGTGCACCGGCCGGCGGTCGATGCCGTTCTCAAGGCCGACGTGCGCTCCGACCCCGGGCTGCGCGACTTCGTCTGTGCCCGCCTCGGCGTCGAGGAGGGCCGGTACGTCGTGACCCCGATCGTTGACCAGGATGGCGACGCCCCGGCGGGGCACTCGCTCGCCCGACTGGCCTCGTCCGATGCGCTGGTCGCGGTGCCGGAGGCTTCGACCTGGATGAGTGCGGGCGACCCGGCCGCGGTGATGGTGTTGGAGCGACGGCGGTGATGGTTCGCGACCGCCGGCGGCGAGGATGAGCACCGGCTGGCCGGTCCACCTCGAGGCGGGTCCGGTCGGGCTTCGACCGATCCGGCTGCGCGACGTGGCGGCCTGGCGCAGCGTTCGCGCCCGCAACGTCGACTGGCTACGTCCGTGGGACGCCACTTCGCCGGAGACCCCGACGGCGCCGGCGCCATCGTTCGCGTCGATGGTCCGCCACGTGAGCGGCGAAGCGAGAGCGGGCCGAATGCTGCCGTTCGTGGTCACCTACGACGGCGTGCTCGTCGGGCAGTGCACGGTGAACAACATCATCCGCGGGTCGCTGCGGTCGGCCAGCATCGGCTACTGGATCGACCAGGCGTATGCCGGCCGCGGCGTCATGCCAACGGCCGTGGCCCTGGCCGGGGACCACGTGATGGCGGCCCTTGGGCTGCACCGGTTGGAGATCTGCATCCGACCCGAGAACACGGCCAGCATCCGAGTCGTGGAGAAGCTCGGCTTCCGCGAAGAGGGAATGCGGCCGCGGTTCCTGCACATCGACGGAGCCTGGCGCGACCACCGGGTCTATGCGCTCACCTCTGAGGAACTGCCCCTCGGCGGCCTGCTCGCGCGTTGGCAGGCGTCGCGCCGACCGGCGCAGTAGCCGGGTTGCGACAAGCCCAGCCGACACACCGGCTGGCGTCCCCAATGTGAGCCTGAGCCGGGCCTAGCGTTCGACTCGTGAATGGGCTGATCTACGGCGCACTCGTGCTGATGTGGGCCGTCGTCCTCCTGCCGATGTGGGTGCGTCGGCACGACGAAGCATCGGAGGCGAACTCGATGGACCGGTTCACGACCGCAATGCGGGTCCTGTCCCGTCGCAACGACGATCCGGGAACCGGCGGCAACGTCGGTCACCGGGAGGTTGTCATGCCCGCCCGCACCCAACGACGGGACGTCACGGTCCAGGGTCGCCCAGCCCGGAAGCCGGTGCGGTCGTCGGCCGCCGTGGTCGCCGCGCGCCGCCGACGCACGCTCATCGTGCTCCTGCTGCTGATCGTCCTGGTCGGTGCGGCGGCTTGGTTCGGCTACCTGCCGATGTATGCCGTCGCCGTCCCCGCGGTGCTGGCCGTGGCATACCTGGTGCACCTTCGCGCGGAGGCCAAGCGGGCGGCCGACCGCGCGCGCCGGCACGACGCCGCGCGGCTGCGGGCCAGGCGCCGCTACGCCGACGATGCGTACCGCGCCAGGTACCTGCCCGCATATGTGTCGTCGACGGCCCACGCGGCGCAGCAGCTGCCGACGGCGCCGGAGCCGGACGTGCTCGGCATGGTCGAGCAGCCGGCTGCGTTGGTCAGCGACGGCGGCGAGGTCTGGCAGCCCGTGCCGGTGCCGCTCCCGACATATGTCACAGCACCGCCGGCCAGCCACCCGGTCCGGGTGATCGACCTGACGAAGCCGGGAGCCTGGGCCTCTCGCCACGTTGGCGCCGAGGCCGAGCCAGAGGTCGAGCAGGAAGCAGTTGCGCCCGAGCGCGAACAGATCGTGGACCCGGCAACCCCGGACCGCGGCGAAACCCGGCCCGACCGTCGGCGCGCGGTCGGGGACTAAGTCACGGGTGCTGCGCTGATATCCTCGTCGCCGGCCTGCGGGTCGATTCAGGGGCTGTAGCGCAGTCCGGTAGCGCACCTCGTTCGCATCGAGGGGGTCAGGGGTTCGAATCCCCTCAGCTCCACCCACCCTGGAAGGCCCGAACCGGGCATCGGCAGTGAGTAGGCCGATGGCGCCGATGACCACGGCGGTGATGGCGGCCACCGCGGAGTGCGCGGGCTGCAACATCCACGTGATGACGCGGTTCACGACGGCCGAGCCGAACGGCTGCCACTCCTGGGCGTGGACGGGCCACGCCCAGCGACTGCCTAGCGCTGCAGGTACTCATCCGCCAACTTCTTGGGCGCGAACACCAACCAGCCGTCGACCAGGGCCTCACGCAGCGCCGGCTTCGAGACCGCGCGAAGCTGAATCAGAACCGCGGGATAGCCATTGAAGTGCTGGATCGTGAAGAAACCTGGTCGCTCCTCGGCGAGCACAGCCTCCTTCTCGCCGAGGTCCTCAACCCGGACGGCGAGGATCGGTCCGTCCGGCGGGGTGACATTGCCGAACCGCTTGATGTCCGCCTTGCGGAACGGCCGCTCCCAGGCGAACGCCTTGCCGGCCACGGACCACGACCGATTGTCATCGCGCTCGCTTTCGACGACCTCGGGGAGCGCTGCGGCGATTCGGGAGACGTCGTTCAGGGTTGGCACCTGAATACCGTAGGGCTCACTACGAGCGGGAGGCGGCCGCTGCTGCGACGAGGTCGCACGCCCGGTCGAAGAGGGCTTGAGCGAGATCGGGAGTCGTGCCAATCGCGGTCAGGCCGATCCGGCCGTCGATGCCCAGTCCCGAGAGCATGTGCAGGATCACGCCGGTTCCGCTTCGGTGGTCGAAACGACAACCGCCTGCCGTGACTGCGTCGATGACTGTCGAGGGCTCCAGGCCAATCCAGGTCTCGTCCAGCAAGTTGTCGGTGCACACGTATGCCCTCGGACTGCCGTCAGGCGCGACCCACCTGCCACCGTCGGGGTCGTACCGTCCGGGGACCAGGTTGCGCAGCGCCGCATACGGGTGAGTCGTGCCACCCTTGCGGAGGTTGACCTCCAGCGCGTACACGTCCCAGTGCCCCGAGCCGTTGCGCGCTGCCGCGAAATCGATGCTGGCCCGCCCGGTCACGCCGGCGGCGGCCAGCCGTTCGCCGACTGCACGCGCCTGGCCGGCCAGCTCGCCCGCATACGCCGCGTCCGCGGGGAAGCGGCAGCCGAGGAACACCTGACCGTTCTCACCGCCCAGCAATTGTTCGTGCGTGGCGAGCACGACGACGCTGCCGTCCGGCAGCAAGTCGATCTGTGCGCTCGGGCTGCGGAACTCCGATCCCGCGATGAGCTCCTCGACGATGCCGCCTCTGCGGAGGTCGCCGAGGTACCAGTCGGGAAGTGCGAGGAGTTGCTCGTGGATGAGTCTTGCATCGGCGCGTGCGCCGGCTGAGTCCCTGAGGTCAATCACGACGTTGCCGTCACCGGCCCCGCTGTCGTCGTGCTTGATCACCACGCCAGCGGCGTCGGGGCAGGCCAGCTGCACGTCGGTGATCGCAGCCCGCAGGTCGTCGATCGAGTGGACATCCTCCCAGCCGTACGGCACCCGGACGCCGGCCCGCCGGAACAAGCGGCGACCTGCGCTCTTGTACCCGAGGTGGCGCAGGCTTGGGTCCATCCCGTTCAGCGGCACCTGCAGCCGTTCGGCAACCGCCACCTCGTGCTCGGTCACGTTCCATGGCTCGATGAATGCGGGCCGGCCGGCGATGAACTCGCGCAACCACTCGACCAAGTCCGGGCGGTCCAGCAGCTTGTCCGCCATACACCGCGGAGTGAGGTCATCGACGGAGACGAACCAGGTGCGAGCCTGAAACGCCGCCTCCCGGGGGCCCAGCGACCGGTAGTAGTCGATGACCTCCGGGTCGGGTGCTCGCGAGCTCAGGTACACATAGTCCACGTCATCCAGCCGGTGAGTCATGAGCGCCGACAGCAGATACCGGTGCTCGAGCGCCGTGATCCGCTCGCCGTAGTGCGCGAGCAATGTCTCGCTGACACTGAACGACGGGAGCACGACGAGGACGTGCGGCTGGCCAGACCCCGGGGTGTTGGCGGCGAGTGCCGCGCCGAGATCGGCCTGAATCTGCTTGAAAGTCCTCACGTGGCCCCCCACCCTGCACTGGCATTCTGGCCGCGTCTGCGGTCAGCGTCCACCGCATCGGCAATTCGTCCACGACATCTGTCAGTACCAGCGGGCGAACCACATCCGGTCAAGCCACTGGCTGTAGGTGATCGTCTCGCCGGTCCACAGCGGCACGAAGTAGACGAACGCCACGACGACGAGCATGAGTGCGGCACCGACGATGCCGGCCCCCCAGCTCCGCCGCCGCGCGGAAGCGCCCGCGGGGCCGAGGACATGGCCGAACACGAGCGTGATCGCCATGATCGTGAACGGCAGCGACACCACGAGGTACCACGAGAACGTGGTCCGGTCGAGGAACGCGAACCACGGCAGCCAGCCGGCCGCGAAGCCGAGCAGCACTGCGCCGGCCCGCCAGTCGCGCCGCCCGATCCACAGCCACAGGCAGAACAGCAGCGCGGCCACGCCCAGCCACCAGACCGCCGGGTTCCCGAGCCCGAGGACCGCGCTGACGCAACGGTCCGCCCCGCACCCGGTCACGCTGTCGTCCCAGTGCATCGACACCGGACGGGCCATGAACGGCCAGCTCCAAGGCGCCGACTGGTATGCGTGGTCCGTATGGATGCCGGCCGCCGAGTTGAACATCAGCTCGTGGTAGTGCCACAAGGACCGGACGGCCTCCGGAATGAAGGGGAATGCCGTGTCCCGCCCGGCTGCCCAGTCCCGCCCATACCCGCCGGTGGTCGCGAACCACCCGCTCCAGGTCAGCACATACGTGACTGCACCGACCAGGCCGAGACTCACGGACGCTGGGAAGAGGTCGCGCCGCGCCGTGGCTGGGAACGCATGCCGGATGCCGACCGCGCGACGGGTGGACCAGTCCCACACCAGCGACAGCAGGCCAAACGCGAGCAGGTAGTACAGGCCGCTCCACTTGGTCCCGCAGGCCAGCCCAAGCAGCACGCCCGCTGCGATCCGCCAGCGTCGCCAGCCGTATGCGGGTCCGCGCTCCGTGCGGTCGGGCGAGGGATTCTCGTCCGCCCAGGCCGCAGCCCGCGCGCGCATCCGGTCACGATCGATGAGCAGCGCGCCGAACGCGCTCAGCACGAAGAAGGTGAGCAGCACGTCGAGGAACGCGGTTCGCGACAGGGCGATGTGCAGCCCGTCCAGCGCCAGCATGAATCCGGCGATGCAGCCGAGCAGGGTCGAGCGGGTCAGCCGGCGCGTGATGCGGGCCAGCAGCAGGACCGTGAGCGTGCCCAGCAGTGCGGTGGCCACCCGCCAGCCGGTGGGGTCCACGCCGAACACCCATTCACCGGCGCCGATCAGCCACTTGCCCAGCGGCGGGTGCACGACGAACGCCGGGCCGTCCGCGAACACGTCGAGATCGCCGGCCAGGATCCGTTCGTTCGCGCCCTCGACGAACTCCCGCTCGTACCCGTGCTCGATGAGCGAGAACCCGTCCTTGGCATAGAACGTCTCGTCCATCACGAACGCGTGTGGCGTGCCCAGGTTCATGAACCGGATCCAGGCCGCGATGCCGGCAACCAGCAGCGGACCGCCCCAGTCCCAGCGGCTGGCTGCCGGCCACGGCGGAACGAGCCGGTCGCGCAGCGGCGGAGGTGAAGGGGTGGTGACGACGGTGTCAGCCCTTCGAGTTGTCAGCATCGCCGTCACGCGCGCCATGGTAGGTGCGTGACAGGCTGACGCCGTGCCGGGCGTCCTGGTCCTTGCGGCAACGCCGATCGGTGATGTCTCGGACGCCTCGCCGCGGTTGGCACGCGAGCTCGCCGTCGCCGACATCGTCGCCGCGGAGGACACCCGCCGGCTGCGCCGGCTGTGCCGCTCGTTGGGAGTGGACGTGACCGCCCGCGTGGTCTCCTACCACGACCAGAACGAGGCCGGTCGAACGGCCGAGCTCGTGGACGCGCTGCGCGCCGGGGCACGGGTGCTGCTCGTCTCGGACGCTGGCATGCCGTCGGTGTCCGATCCCGGCTATCGGTTGGTCGCCGCCTGCGTCGACGCTGGCATCCGGGTCACCGCCATCGCCCGGCCCGAGCGCGGTGCTGACTGCTCTCGCGGTCAGCGGTCTGCCGTCGGACCGGTTCTGCTTTGAGGGCTTCCTGCCGCGCAAGGCCGGCGAGCGGGCGACCCGGTTGCGCGAGCTTGCGGCTGAACCCCGCACGTCGGTCTACTTCGAGGCGCCCCATCGGGTCGCCGCGACCCTGCACGCGATGACCGACGCATTCGGCGCGGATCGCCCCGCGGCCGTCTGCCGCGAGCTCACGAAGACCTACGAGGAGGTCGTCCGGGGCCCGCTCGCCGACCTCGTGCAATGGGCGACGTCACATGAGGTCCGTGGCGAGCTCACCCTGGTCGTCGCTGGCGCGCCGGCTCGCGGCCGCATACCGGATGAGGAGCTGGCTGCGCTGGTGGCTGCGCGCGAGGCAGCCGGCCTGACCCGCAAGGAGGCGATCGCGGCTGTCGTCGAGGAGTCCGGTCGGCCCAAGCGTGAGGTGTTCGACGCGGTCGTCGCCGCCAAGCCACTCGGCCGGCCTGATCCCCCCTCGTGATCATGCACAAAGTTCACGCGCAGTGAGCGACGGCGCGTGGTCGTCGCGGAGAACTTTGTGCATGATCACGAGGGGGTTAGTGAGTTGCGGGGCTCAGTAGCCTTTGGGCGTGAACTCCTCTGGACCGACGTCGAGCAAGACGTTCTACGTCACGACGCCGATCTACTACGTCAACGACGCCCCGCACATCGGGCACGCATACACCACCGTGGCTGGCGACGTGCTCAGCCGGTGGCATCGGCAACGCGGCGAGGACGTGTGGTTCCTCACCGGCACGGACGAGCACGGCGAGAAGGTGCTGCGGGCCGCGGACGCCAACGGCGTGCCGCCGCAGGAGTGGGCCGACCGGCTCGTCGAGTCCGCGTGGAAGCCGGTCTGGCGGCACCTCGAGATATCGAACGACGACTACATCCGGACCACGGAAGACCGGCATACGACGCGCGTGCAGGCCTTCCTGCAGGGCCTGCATGACAAAGGCGAGATCTACGAGGGCGAGTACGAGGGGCCGTACTGCGTCGGCTGCGAGGAGTTCAAGCTTCCCAGCGAGCTGGTCGACGGCGTTGGCGAGTACGCGGGCCAACTGGTCTGCGCAATCCACGGCAAGCCGGTCGAGATGCTCAAGGAGACCAACTGGTTCTTCCGGTTGAGCAAGTATGCGGACGCGATCCTGGCGCACTACGAGGCGCACCCGGAGGCGCTCGAGCCGGTGAGCGCACGCAACGAGGTGCTGCAGTTCGTCCGGCAGGGCCTGCAGGACCTGTCGATCTCGCGGTCGTCATTCGACTGGGGCGTGCCGGTGCCGTGGGACGAGAAGCAGGTCGTCTACGTCTGGTTCGACGCGCTGCTGAACTATGCGACTGCGATCGGGTTCGGTGACCCCGCGGACAGCGAGGGCGGCCGGCGGTTTGCGCGCACCTGGCCGGCGGACGTCCACCTGATCGGCAAGGACATCCTGCGGTTCCACGCGGTGATCTGGCCGGCGATGCTGATGGCGGCCGGCCTCCCGCTGCCCGGCAAGGTGTTCGCGCACGGGTGGCTGCTGGTCGGCGGGGAGAAGATGAGCAAGTCGAAGCTGACCGGCATTGCGCCGTCGGCCATCACCGACGACTTCGGCGTCGACGCGTACCGCTACTACTTTCTGCGGGCAATTCAGTTCGGTCAGGACGGCTCGTTCTCGTGGGAGGACATGGCGGCGCGGTACAACTCGGAGCTGGCCAACGGCTTGGGGAACCTCGCGTCGCGTGTGACCGCGATGACGGAGCGGTACTTCGACACGGTGCTCCCCGCCGCGACGGAGGCGGGCGACGCGGAGGCGGCGGTCGCTTCGGCGGCGGCATCCACGGTTCAGGCCGCGGACCACGCCTTCGTCGCGCTGGACTTCACGGCCGGGCTGGCCGCGGTCGTGGGACCTGGTGTCGGCGCTGAACGGTTACCTCACCGAGCAGGAGCCGTGGCAGGTCGCCAAACAGATCGACTCGGATCCCGTGGCCCGCGCCCGGGTGGCCACCATCCTGGCGACTGCAGCCGAGGGCCTGCGGGTGCTTGCCGTGCTGCTCAACCCGGTGATGCCCGAGTCCGCGCAGCGGTTGTGGCAGATGCTCGGGGCGCAGGCACAGCTCGGTGCGCTGGACGAGCAGCTCGTCCAGGATGCCGGGTCGCTGGGGCCAGCTGTCGGCCGGCGCCGTCCTGGTCAAGGGCGAGCCGCTGTTCCAACGCCTTTGATTCCGCGAACGTGGACGTTGGCGGGGTTGGGAGGCGCTCCCAACCCCGCCAACGTCCACATTCGCGGGGTGTGGGCATGAGGCCGACGGCTCCGGAGCCGCTGCCGGTGCCGGTCGTCGACACGCACTGCCACCTGGACATGGCGTTGGACGGCGACCCGGTCCCGGTCGAGGCGGCGTTGGCCGCGTCCGCCGCAGTCGGCGTCCCGCGGATCGTCCAGGTGGGTTGCGAAGTCGACAGCGCCCGGTGGTCGGTCGAGGTCGCGGCGCAGCACGCCAACATTGTCGCCGCGGTCGCATTGCATCCGAACGAGGCGCCGCGTCTGGCCGCGCAGGGCCGCGCAGTGCTCGACGCCGCATACGCGGAGATCGAGGCGCTTGCGGTCCACGAACGGGTGCGCGCGGTCGGTGAGACCGGCCTCGACTACTACCGCACCGGCGAGGACGGGCGGGGCGTTCAGGAGGAGTCGTTCCGCCGGCACATCGCGTTGGCCAAACGGCTGGACAAGGCGCTGGTGATTCACGACCGGGACGCGCACGAGGACGTCGTGCGGGTGCTCGACTCGGAGGGCCCGCCGGCGCGGGTGGTCTTCCACTGCTTCAGCGGCGGCCCCGAGTTGGCCCGGATCTGCGCGGATCGCGGCTGGTATGCCAGCTTCGCGGGGACGGTGACCTTCAAGAATGCGCAGCCGTTGCGGGACGCGTTGCGGCTGCTGCCCGCCGACCTGGTGCTGGTCGAGACCGACGCGCCGTACCTCGCACCCATGCCCTACCGCGGGAGGCCGAACGCCTCCTACCTGGTGCCCGTGACCGTGCGCGCCATGGCCGAGACCCGCGGTGAAGATCTGGGGGCACTGTGCGGCGCGCTCGCGGCCAACGCGGACATCGTGTTCGGTACGTTCTGACCCCTTCTGCGACGGTGTTTCATCGATGGAATTTCTTGATCGGTTTGGCGTGTCGTCGAAGATGCGGCTACGGTCCTGCGCTTGATAGCCGGGGTCGGGGAAGATCCGGCGATGTGAGAGCCGCTGAGCGCCCGTCGTAGTGCGTTGGCTCTGATGCTGTGTGCGTGCGCATGTGTCTGCATACAGCCCGTCGTCACCTCGTGCCCGGGACGACGACGTCAGGACCGCCGTGCGTTTTCCCCTCAAGACCCTGATCCCGTCCTCGCTCGCGCTCGCTGCTCTCCTCGGCGGCGCGCTCGTGTATGTCGAGGCCGACAAGACCGTCCTGCTGAGCGTGGATGGGCAGACCCGCGAGGTGCAGACCTTCGCCGGCAGCGTGTCCGGGCTCCTCGAACAAGAGGGCATCGAGGTCGACTCCAAGGACACGGTGGCACCCGACCCGTCCACGGAGCTGACCGAGGGCCAGAAGGTCGCGGTGCGCAACGGCCGGCTCGTCAGCGTGACGGTCGACGGCGAAGCGCGGGAGGTCTGGACCACCGCGACCACGGTCGACGAGGCGCTCGTGGGGCTCGGGTACCGCGGGGATCGGGTGTATGCGTCCGCCTCGCGTTCGAAGCGGATCCCGTTGGACGGCCTCGCGCTGGAGGTGCGGACGCCGAAGAACGTGACGATCGTCGCCGATGGGGCAAGTCGCGCGGTCGTCAGCACGATGGGCACGGTTGAGGCGCTGCTTGGACAGTACGACGTGACGTTGTCGGCGACTGACGAGGTCTCGGTGCCGCTGACGACCAGGCCCACCAACGACCTGGTGGTCACCGTCGTTCGGGTCAGTCACCCGCGAGGAGCTCGTCGAGCGGGCCGTGCCGTTTGGCAAGGAGCAGCGCCCAGACGCGTCGATGACGGTCGGCAGCTCGAAGGTGCTGCAGGCCGGCGTGAACGGCTCGGTCGTCGACGTGTACACGGTCACGGTGCGGGATGGGGTCGAGTCCGCGCGCACCCTGGCCGAGACCCGGCCGGGCGCCGCAGTCGTCAACCAGATCACGGCGGTCGGCACCAAGCCCCGTCCGGTGGTTCCGCGCGCACCGGCGGCTCCCGCGGGTGCAGCGCCTTCGACGTCGTCGCAGCGGCTTGAACTGGGCCGCGTTGGCCCGGTGCGAGTCCGGTGGCAACCCGCGCGCATACAACCCGGCCGGCCCGTACTACGGGCTGTACCAGTTCTCGTTGGGGACGTGGCGTTCGGTCGGCGGGTCGGGCCTGCCCTCCGACGCATCGGCCGACGAGCAGACCTACCGCGCGCAGCTGCTGTACAACCGCAGCGGCCGTTCGCCGTGGCCGCACTGCGGTCGCTACCTCTGAACCAGGTCGGGCGCTGACCGACACCCGGCTGCTCGGGGGTCGTGATATCCGGGCGCTCGTCGAGCGGCTCGGTATCCGCCCGACGAAGCAGCTCGGGCAGAACTTCGTGCACGACGCGAACACCGTGCGTCGCATCGTCCGCGCTGCCGACTGTGAACGCTGACGATGTCGTGCTCGAAGTCGGGCCGGGGCTCGGGTCGCTCACCTTGGCGCTGCTGCCGGCGGCGTCCCGAGTGGTCGCGGTCGAGGTCGATCCGGTGCTCGTCGAGGCGTTGCCGGGGACCGTCGCTGAGCACGCCGGCGACCTCGCCGACCGGTTGACCGTCGTGTCCGCCGACGCGCTGCGCGTGACGTCGCTGCCCGGGCCGTCGCCGACCGCGCTCGTCGCGAACCTGCCGTACAACGTCGCGGTCCCGGTGCTGCTGCACTTGCTCGCGACCTTTCCCACGATCGAGCGCAGCCTGGTCATGGTGCAGGCCGAGGTCGCGGAGCGACTGGCCGCCGAGCCCGGCTCGAAGATCTATGGCGTGCCGTCCGTCAAGGCGCGTTGGTATGCCGACGTCCGCCGGGCGGGCGCCGTCGGTCGGACGGTGTTCTGGCCCGTGCCCAACGTGGACTCCGGCCTGGTCGCGTTGCGGCGGCATACGCCACCGCAACCAGCGCGACCCGAAACCAGGTCTTCGAGGTCGTGGACGCCGCGTTCGCCCAGCGCCGCAAGACGTTGCGGGCAGCATTGGCTGGCTGGGCCGGGTCGCCCGCGGCGGCCGAGGCGGCGCTGCTCGCGGCCGGCATCGACCCGTCCCGACGCGGAGAGGACCTCGCGGTCGAGGACTTCGCCAGGCTGGCCGCGCACCGTCAGCCGTAGGGTCGCCGCGTGAGCCGACGCACCGTGACCGTCCGGGTCCCGGGCAAGGTGAACCTGCAGCTGTCGGTCGGCGGCGCCAGGGCCGACGGCTACCACGATGTCGTCTCGGTGTTCCAGGCGGTCGCGCTCTTCGACGACGTCGTGGCCACGCCTGCGCCGCGCGGCGCAGGCATCTCGGTCGAGGTCGCCGGCGACCCGCGCGGAGTGCCCACCGACCACACGCAATCTCGCCGCCCGGGCAGCGCAGATGTTGGCGGACCACGTCGGAATCGAGCCGGACGTTCACCTGCGCATCGACAAGGCGATCCCGGTCGCCGGCGGCATGGCTGGCGGAAGCGCGGACGCGGCCGGCGCCCTGCTCGCCTGCGATGAGCTGTGGGGCACCCGCTGTGGTCGCGACCAACTGCTCGCGTTGGCGAGCCGACTGGGCGCCGATGTCCCGTTCTCGTTGGTCGGTGGAACCGCCGTCGGCGTGGACCGCGGCGATCGACTGAATCCGGCACTTGGTCCGCGGCCGCTTCCACTGGGTCTTCGCGCTGGCGGACGAGGCGCTGTCCACGCCCGCGGTCTACCGCGAGCTCGACCGGCTGCGGGCCGGGGGCCGAGTGCGCAAGCCGAAGGTCTCCGACCGTCTCATGCAGGCTCTTGGCGCCGGCGATGCGGCCGCGCTCGGCCTGGCGCTGCACAACGACCTCGAGCCGGCGGCGGTCTCGCTGTTGCCGGCGCTCGCCAGGACGCTCGACGTCGGCGACGAGCACGGCGCGCTCGGGTCTGTGGTCTCCGGCAGCGGACCCACATGCGCGTTCCTCGTGGCGGACGAGGATGCCGCACTCGATCTCGCGGTGGTGTTGTCAGCGGCCGGCGTGTGCCGCACCGTCAAGCGCGCGCATGGGCCGGTGCCCGGCGCGCGGCTCGTCGAATCCTGACCGGGTCCGTATGCCGCCGCTGCTCGTGCTCGAGGCCGCCCGCAAGGCATACGGCACTCGCGTGCTGCTGGAGTCGGTCTCCGCTGGAGTCTTCGACGGCGATCGCATCGGCGTCGTCGGGCGCAACGGCAGCGGCAAGACCTCGCTGCTGGAGGTGATGGCCGGCACGACGCCACCCGACGGTGGGCGGGTGGTGCGGTCCGGCGGTATCAGCGTCGGCGTGCTGGCGCAGGCCGACGACCTGGACCCGACGCTGGACGGTGCGCCGCAGCGTGGTCGGCGATCGACCCGAGCATGACTGGGCTGGCGACGCACGCATCCGGGATGTGATGGCCGGGCTGCTCGGCGGCGTGGATGCGTCCTCGCTCCCGGGCGGGCTGGCCGGTGTCGTCGGCTCGATGTCCGGTGGGGAGCGGCGTCGGGTCGCGCTGACTCGGCTGCTCGTCTCCTCGCCCGACGTGCTGCTGCTGGACGAGCCGACCAACCATCTCGACGTCGAAGGCATCGACTGGCTGGCCCGGCACCTGGTGGCCCATCGAGGCGCGCTGGTCGTCGTGACCCACGACCGGTGGTTCCTCGACGCCGTGGCGACCCGAACCTGGGAGGTGGTCGACGGTCGCATCGAGGGCTACGACGGCGGTTACGCCGCATACGTGCTGGCTCGGGCCGAACGCGTCCGAGTCGCGGCGGCGGACGAAGCCCGACGCCAGAACCTGCTGCGCAAGGAGCTGGCGTGGCTGCGACGCGGGCCACCGGCGAGAACGTCGAAGCCGCGCTTCCGGATCGAGGCGGCGAACGCGTTGATTGCGGACGTGCCGGCACCCCGCGACTCGGTGGACCTGGTGCGGTTCGCGACCGCCCGGCTTGGGCGGCAGGTCATCGAGCTGGCAGCCGTGGACCTGAGACTTGGTGGGCGGACCCTGCTGGCAGACGTGACCTGGAACCTCGGCCCCGGCGACCGAGTCGGCATCGTCGGCGTGAACGGTTCGGGCAAGACGTCGCTGCTGCGGCTGCTCGCCGGCGAGCTGCCGCCGTCGGCGGGTGAGGTCCGCCGCGGCCTGACCGTCCGGCTGGCCCATCTTGCGCAGGAAGTGACCGAGCTCGACGGTGCGCTGCGCGTCCTCGAAGCGGTCGAGGAGGTCGGACGCTTCATCGACCTCGGTCGGGGTCGGACGCTCAGCGCATCGAGCCTGGCCGAGAGCTTCGGGTTCAGCGGGGAGCGGCAGTGGACTCGGGTCGCCGACCTGTCCGGTGGCGAACGCCGTCGGCTCCAGCTGATGCGGCTGCTGATGACCTCGCCGAATGTGCTGCTGCTCGACGAGCCGACGAACGACCTCGATCTGGACACGCTCACCGCGCTCGAGGACCTGCTCGACGGCTGGGCCGGGAACGCTGGTGGTGGTCTCGCACGACCGCTACTTCGTCGAGCGGGTCTGTGACCGCACGTATGCGTTGCTCGGCGACGGCCGGCTGCGTGACCTGCCCGGCGGGATCGAGGAGTACGTCGAGCCTGCGCCGCGCGGTCGTCGAGGCAAGCGACCCCGCTCCCGAGACGCCGACGCGACGTGCGGATCCGCGCGCCGCGCGCAAGGAGCTGGCCCGGATCGAGCGCCGACTCGACCGGCTGGCCGCTGAGGAGGCGGCGCTGCACGCCGATCTCGCCGCGCACGCCACCGACCATGAGCGCGTGCTGCTGCTGGACGAGCGGCTGCGGGCGCTGGCCGCCGAGCGGGCGTCGCTCGAGGACGCCTGGCTGGCGCTCGCCGACCAATGAGCTCAGCTGACCGCGCGGACCGCTTCGTCGTCGAAGGGCAGCACGATCTGTCGCAGCAAGGCTGCGAGCAGGTCTCGTTGGCCATCGTCGAGGGCACCGAGGATCAGCCGTTCGCGATCGAGGAGATCCGCCAGCGCCTCGTCGACGCGTTCCCGGCCCTTCGCGGTCAATGCGACCAGGACGCTGCGCCGGTCGGCCAGGTCGGGCCGGCGGGTGACGAGACCCTTCGATTCGAGCCGGTCGATCCGGTTGGTCATCGTCCCTGAGGTGACGAGCGTGACCGTGAGCAGTTGCCCGGGCGACAGCTCGTACGGCTGGCCGGCCCGCCGCAGGGCCGCCAGCACGTCGAACTCCCAGGACTCCAGGTCGTGCTCGGCGAACGCGGTCCGGCGCGCCAGGTCCAGGTGACGCGCCAGCCGAGTGACCCGCGAGAGCACCTCGAGCGGGGTCACATCGAGGTCCGGCCGCTCCCGGCGCCAGGCCTCGACCAGCCGATCGACCTCGTCCTGCCGCTCGTCCTCGCTCTGCCCACGCACCGGATCAGCCTATGGTCGAGATTCTCGACGCCGAGCAGCCGTTGTCGTGGCTCCATCCCCGCAACGATGTGCCGCCGCATCGGTCTATCCGATACGACGGCACATCGTTGCGGAATGAGGGTTGCGGGAAGAGGCAAGTCAGTTGCGGCGGGTGATCATGAGGACCGGCTTGGGCTCCAGGCGCGACAGCCCGTTCCACGCCAGGTTGACCAGGTGCGCGACCACCTCGGGCTTCTTGGGCTTGCGCACGTCGAGCCACCACTGCCCGGTCAGGGCGACCATGCCGACGAGCATCTGCGAGTACATCGGCGCGACCTTGGTGTCGAAGCCGCGGGTCTTGAACTCCGCGTTGAGCAGGTGCTCGACCTGGGTGGCGATGTCTGAGATCAGGCTGGCGAAGTTGCCCGGTGGTGGTGCCGACCTCGGAGTCCCGGACCAGGATGCGGAAGCCGTCCGCGGACTCCTCGATGTAGTCGAGCAGGGCGAACGCAGCCTGTTCGAGGAGCTCCCGCGGATGCCCGCCGGTCAGTGCGCCGGTCACCCCGTCGAGCAGGCGCTGCATCTCGCGGTCGACGACGACCGCATACAGGCCCTCCTTGCCGCCGAAGTGTTCATACACAACGGGCTTCGAGACGCCTGCCTTCTGCGCGATCTCCTCGACGCTGGTGCCCTCGAAGCCCTTCTCCGCGAACAGCTTGCGACCGATGTCGACGAGTTGTGCGCGCCGCTCCTTGCCCGACATCCGGGATCTGGTGCGTGCTTGTTGCTGCCGATCGCTGCCCAACTCGTCGTCCGACACCTCTTGCTCAGGCCGCGATGTCGGTGCGTCGCGCGTCCAGCCGCTCCTGCTTCGGCCAACGAACGTCGTATGCCCAGCCCAGCTGCTCGAACCAGCGGATCACCCGGGCGCTGATGTCGATCTGACCCTTGAGCACGCCGTGCCGAGCGCAGGTCGGGTCGGCGTGGTGCAGGTTGTGCCACGACTCGCCGAACGAGGCGATGGCGAGCCACGGGACGTTGCCGGACTTGTCCTTGGCCTTGAACGGCTTTTCGCCGAAGACGTGGCAGACCGAGTTGATCGACCAAGTCACGTGGTGCAGCAGGCTGATACGCACCAGGCCGGCCCAGAAGAACGCGGTCAGCGCGCCCTGCCAGGACCAGGTGAGCAGTCCGCCGAGCACGGCCGGCAACAGCAGTGACCCAGCGACGAAGTATGGGAACCAGCTTCGAGATCTTGACGATGTCCGGATCCTTGAGCAGGTCCGGCGCGTACGCCTTCTGGTCGGTCTGCTCGGTGTCGAACAGCCAACCAAGGTGGGCGAACCACAGGCCCTTCGCGAGGTCACGCGTCCGCGTGCCATAGCGCCATGGCGAGTGCGGGTCGCCGTCGCGGTCGGAGAACTTGTGGTGCTTGCGGTGGTCGGCCACCCAGCGGATGACCGGTCCCTCGATCGCGTACGAGCCGGCCACGGCGAGCGCGACACGCAGCGGGCGCTTCGCCTTGAACGACCCGTGCGTGAAGTACCGATGGAAGCCAACGGTGATGCCAACGCCGCTGAACACATAGAAGAAGGCGAACAGGGCCACGTCGGTCCAGCCAAGCCCCCAGCCCCAGGCGACCGGCACTGCTGCCAGCACGGCGAGGAACGGGATGATGACGAACAGGTAGAGCGCGACCTGCTCCCAGGTCTTCTTCTGGTCGTCGCCGTGGAAGGCGTCGATGTCTTCGATCGCGGACTGGTCGAGGTCCGGGTCGACGGACAGCGCAATCTCGGTCGGTGCCGTCACGAGGTCCTCCAGTATGGGTTGCTTGCCGGTCTCTCGGTTTTACCTACGCCACCGTAACCTACGGAGCCGTAGGTTTGGCAAGTCGGGCGATGTGAATCCCAGGTGACCATCGCCACAACCGTCGATCGCCCGCCCGGGTCGGCGAGCGTCGGGCCCCGCGTTGTCGGACCTGACTGGTGGGATTCGGACATGACGAGGGGATCGGCGCCGGGGCCGGGAAGCCCGGAATGGGAAGCACTTCGAGCGCAAGCCGTCGAGCTGCGTCGCGAGGGCCGGACTCGCCGCGAGATCGGTGAGGAGCTCGGCGTCGCGATGGATGTCCTCAACGGCCTGCTCAGGCTTGAGCCAGGCACGCGTCGTCAGTTCTCCCAGGATCATCGCGACGAGGCTCGCCGACTCCGGAGTGAAGGTCGAACCATCAGCGAGATCGCGAGACTGACCTCGGCCTCGACATCCTCCGTCGCCGCATGGACAAAGGATGTGCCGGTGCCGACTGCGACCGGTCCAGGACCCGGCGATCCCGATTGGGAGGAGGTCCGTGCGACCGCCCGAGCGCTGCGCAGAGATGGCTGGTCGTTGCCAAGCATCGCCGACCACATCGGGCTTGTGAACGTCCGCGACGTTGAACGATTGACCTACGACATCCGCGTCGGTGGAGGCCGCGGGGCGCGAAAAGCCGTGGAGCGCGAAGAGGCGCGTCGCCTCCGAATGGATGGGTGGTCTGTCCCTGACATCGCGAGCAAGCTGGCGGTGTCGCGAAGCAGCGTGTCTGTGTGGGTCCGGGACCTCCCGCGGCCGGGTGATCGACTCACTGCCGAGGAGCGAGCCAACGAATGCACCCGCCGTCGCCAACTGTCGGACCAACGCTACTTCGCCCCTCGACGCGAGCGGGTAGACCGTGAGCGAGCGGAAATCATCGGCGCCGCCGCATCAGCGGTCGGGTGCCTCAGCGAGCGTGAGCTGTTCTTGACCGGGGTGGCCCTCTACTGGGCCGAGGGCTCAAAGTCGAAGCCCTATCGCCGGCATGACCGTGTGGTGGTGATCAACAGCGACGTCGGCGTGATCAAGGTTCTTCTCGCATGGCTCCAACTCCTCGGGGTGGACGACGACCTGATCGGCTACCGGCTGTCCATCCACGAGACGGCCGATGTCGCAGCGGCGGAAGACTGGTGGGCGACCGAGTTGAAGCGCTCCATCACGTTCGCCCGTCCGAGCATCAAGAAGGCAAAACCCAGGACGAAGCGGCTGAACACGGGCGCCGACTACCACGGTTGCCTGGTCCTTGACGTGAAGCGATCGGCAGCGCTGTACCAGCGGGTCGAAGGCGCCTGGCGTGGCATCGTCGCCGGGTCAGGGCTCTAGGCTGGTCACGCCTTGATCCCGGGTGGTCTGTCGGCAGGGCCAACCAGACTTTGAATCTGGGTACGACGCAGGTTCGACTCCTGCCCCGGGAGCTGATCATGACCGAGGTTCGATTCCTGGGAGTGACAGTGACGGAGACGCGACCGGCCGCGGTGATCGTGCTGGCCGCCGGCGAGGGCACCCGGATGAAGTCGGCTGTGCCGAAGGTCCTGCACTCGATCGGCGGCCGCAGTCTGGTCGGTCACGTGGTGGCGGCCTGCGAGCAGCTCGATCCGGACCACCTGGTCGTTGTCGTCGGGCATGGCCGGGACGCGGTCACCGCGCACCTGGCCGACATCTCGACGGTCGCCAAGCCGGTGGTGCAAGCGCAGCAGGACGGCACGGGTCATGCCGTTCGCCTCGCGCTCGACGCGCTGCCCGACGTTCACGGCACCATCGTCGTGGTCGCCGGCGACACACCGTTGCTGAGCGCCGGCACGCTCGCATCCCTCACTGCGCAACACGTCGAAGCTGATAACGCCGCCACGGTGCTGACTGCGATCCTCGACGACCCGACCGGTTACGGCAGGGTGCTGCGCGACGACGACTCCAACGTCACCGCGATCGTCGAGCACAAGGATGCCGACGAGGCCCAGCGCGCGGTCCGCGAGGTCAACAGCGGCATGTATGCGTTCGACGCGGTGCTGCTCCGGCAAGCACTCGGCGCGATCACCCGGGACAACGTGCAGGGCGAGGAGTACCTCACCGACGTGCTCGCCATCCTCGGCGACGCTGGCCACCGCATCGGAGCCGTCATCGCGCAGGATCGGCACGAGATCCTCGGGGTCAACGACCGGATCCAGCTGGCTGCGGTCGGCGCATACCTTCGCGACCGGATCGCCGAGGCGTGGATGCGCGCCGGCGTGACGATCATCGATCCGGCAACAACCTGGATCGGCGTCGACGTGACCCTGGAAACCGACGTGACCCTGCTGCCGAACGTTCAGGTGCACGGCCGGACGAGCATCGCTACCGGCGCCAGCATCGGACCAGACACGACGTTGCACGACACCGTCGTCGGTCCTCGCGCGTCGGTCGTCAAGAGTCACGCAGTCAGCTCCGAGATCGGTGAGGCGGCCATCAGTCGGCCCGTTCTCGTACCTGCGCCCGGGAACCCGCCTCGGCGCGCGCGGCAAAATCGGCGCCTTCGTCGAGACCAAGAACTCCGTGATCGGCGACGGCTCGAAGGTGCCTCACCTGTCCTACGTGGGCGACGCGAAGATCGGGGAGGGGTCGAACATCGGAGCCGCCACCGTCTTCGTCAACTACGACGGGGTCGCGAAGCACCAGACCACGGTGGGCGACTACGTCCGGATCGGGAGCGACACCATGCTCGTGGCGCCGATCGAGGTCGGCGACGGGGCATACACGGCGGCCGGCTCGGTGATCACCGAGGATGTCCCGCCGGGGGCGATGGCGGTCGGTCGGGCGCGGCAGCGCAACGTCCAGGGGTGGGTGGCTCGCAAGCGCGCGGGCACGTCGTCGGCCCAGGCTGCCGAGCGGGCTGCTGCCGCGAGCGTGGGCGGCCCCAACCTGGACCCACCAGAGGACGACGCAGCGGTGGCCGGCGGGTAGCCTCGTGGTGGTCGCAGACAAGTGCTTCGGCCGGCTCCACGTGGGCACCACACTCCAGGGACACCGCGGAGGTTCTCAAGGTGAGCACTGGCATCAAGGCGACCGGCCAGAAGAAGCTGATGATCTTCTCCGGTCGGGCGAACCAGGAGCTCGCTGAAGAGGTCGCCGAGAACGTCGGCGTCGAGCTCGCGCCGACCATCGCGTACGACTTCGCCAACGGGGAGATCTTCGTCCGCTTCGAGGAGTCGGTCCGCGGCTGCGACGCGTTCGTGATGCAGTCGCACGCCTCCGACATCAACAAGTGGATCGTCGAGCAGCTCATCATGGTCGACGCCCTCAAGCGGGCCTCGGCCAAGCGGATCTCGGTGGTCCTTCCGTTCTACGGCTACTCGCGCCAGGACAAGAAGCACCGCGGTCGGGAACCGATCTCGGCCCGGCTGATGGCCGACCTGTTCAAGACCGCCGGCGCGGACCGGCTGATGACCGTCGACCTGCACACGTCGCAGATCCAAGGGTTCTTCGACGGCCCGGTCGACCATCTCTTCGCGCTGCCGCTGCTCGCCAACTACGTGCGCAGCCGGGTGCCAGACCTCGACCAGCTCACGGTCGTCAGCCCGGACGCAGGCCGGGTGCGCGTCGCCGAGCGATGGACGGACACGCTGGGCGCCCCACTGGCGATCATCCACAAGCGCCGCGACCCGAACGTGGCCAACGAGGTCAAGGTCAACGAGGTCGTCGGTGACGTCGAGGGCCGGATCTGCATCATCGTCGACGACATGATCGACACGGCCGGCACGATCTGCAAGGCGGCCGATGCGCTGTTCGACAACGGCGCAGCCGACGTCATCGTCGCCGCAACGCACGCGATCCTGTCCGGTCCGGCCACCGACCGGCTCAAGAACAGCCGGATCTCCGACGTGGTCGTCACGAACACGCTGCCGATCCCGGACGACCGCCGGATCGACAAGCTCACGGTGCTCTCCATCGCGCCGCTGCTCGCGCGGGCGATTCATGCGGTGTTCGAGGACGGCTCGGTGACCAGCCTCTTCGACGGCCACAGCTGAGCTCACCGAAAGGTACGTCCTGCTGGGAGACGCGGTCGCATACGAGATCGGTTTTGGGGCTGGCCGTCGTCGCCGGTATCCTCCTCAGGTTGCCCGGCGAGGGAGCGCAGCCGTTCGTGAGAACTGCGTGAGCTCCGTGATCGACGCGGTCGCGTCTCGTGCGCTGCCTCCCGGTGCCGCGCCTGCTTGAGACCGACCGCCGTATGCCTGCCGCTTGAACGCTTTGAGGAGAACCGCCGTGCCCGAGGTCCGAATCGCCGCCGAGCCCCGCACCGAGTTCGGGAAGGGTGCCGCCCGCCGGATCCGCCGCGCGCACAAGGTGCCGGCCGTCGTGTACGGCCACGGCACCGCAGCCCCGGCACATCGCGCTGCCGGGCCATGACCTCATGCTGGCGCTGAAGACCTCCAACGTCCTCATCGAGCTTCAGCTCGACGGCGGCAAGGAGCTGGTGCTGCCGAAGTCGGTCCAGCGCGACGCCATCAAGGGCTTCCTCGAGCACGTCGACCTCGTCGTCGTGAAGCGCGGCGAGAAGGTGGTCGTCGAGGTGCCGGTCATCGTCAGCGGGACGCCGATCGAGGGCGGTGTCCTCGACCTGGCCTTCAACACCGTGTCGGTCGAGGCCGAAGCGACGAACATCCCCGCCGAGATCCTGGTCGACGTCGACAAGCAGGCGCCTGGCTTCGCGTTGCACGCGTCCGAGCTGGACCTCCCAAGCGACGTCACGCTGATGACGGAGCCGGAGACGGTCATCGTCCACATCCTCGCGCCGCAGGCGGAGGAGGAGCCCGAGGCTGTCGAGGGCGAAGAGGGCGTCGAGGGCGAGGCCGCCGAGGGCGGCGAGGCCCCGCGCGGCCGCCGAGCCGGCCGAGGGCTGACACTGTCCTGGTGGCCTGGTTTCGTCGCCGCCCCGCGGACGTGACCGAGGACGCCTGGCTGGTCGTCGGGCTGGGCAACCCCGGCCCGACGTATGCGGGCAACCGGCACAACGTCGGCTTCATGGTGCTCGACCTGCTCGCGTCGCGGGTCGGCGGGCGGTTCGCGTCCCACAAGGGTCGGGCGGACGTCGTGTCCGGCCGGCTCGGTGGTGTGCGGGTGATTCTCGCCAAGCCGCGCTCGTACATGAACGAGTCCGGCGGCCCGGTTGCGGGGCTGCTGTCGTACTACAAGGTGCCGCCGGAGCGGCTCGTCGTCGTGCACGACGAGCTGGACATCCCGTTCGGCACGCTGCGCCTCAAGGCCGGCGGCGGCGACAACGGCCACAACGGGCTGCGGTCGCTGACCCGCTCGCTCGGGACTCCGGACTACCTGCGGGTGCGGGTCGGCATCGGTCGCCCGCCCGGTCGGCTGGACCCGGCCGCCTTCGTCCTCAAGGACTACTCAGCCGCTGAGCGGCGGGAGCTGCCGCTGCAGATCGACCGGGCAGCGGATGCCGTCGAGGCGATCCTCGAGGACGGTCTCGAGCGGGCGCAGACGACGTACAACGCCCTCGCCTGACAGATCCGGACTCGGCCCAATCGCAACCCTGGCGCCGCTGCCGGACGGGTCACAGGCTCTCGACGACGTCCCCGGAGATGCGCCGCCGGCAGTCGAGGACGAGCTGAGCCTTCGCGGCGACCATCTCGTAGTCAAACTCGTCGTGGTCGGTCAGGAGCAGCACGACGTCGGCCTGAGCACACTCGGACTCCGTGAGCTCGACGCGGGTCACCGTGGACGGCAGACCGTGGTCCTCGACGACGTGTGGGTCGGCCGCGCGCACATCGGCCCCCATCTCATGGAGCAGCTCGAGGACCCGCACTGACGGTGACTCACGAGCGTCGCTCGTGTTGCGCTTGTATGCCAAACCCAGCACCAGCACCCGGGAACCGCGAACCGCCTTGCACTCGCGGTTGAGGGCCACCACAAGGCGACGAACGACGTAGTCGGGCATGTGGGCGTTCACGTCGTTCGCCAGCTCGACGAAACGGAAGCTCTGGCCCAGGCTGCGCTGCACCCGCCATGACAGGTAGGCCGGGTCGATCGGCAGGCAGTGCCCGCCGACACCGGGGCCGGGGATGAACTTCATGAAGCCGAACGGCTTGGACGCCGCGGCGTCGATGGCTTCCCAGACGTCGATGTTGAGATCGTGCGCGTACATGGCGAGCTCGTTGACCAGGGCGATGTTGACCGTGCGGAAGGTGTTCTCGACCAGCTTGGCCAATTCGGCCTCGCGCGGCGTGGACACCGGGACCAGGGTCTCGACGAACCCGGAGTAGAAGTCACTGACGGCCTTGAGCGATTCGTCGTCGACGCCGGATACCACCTTGGGGGTGTTGCCCAGGTTCCACGTCGGGTTCCCGGGGTCGATCCGTTCGGGGCTGTACCCCAGGTGGAAGTCTCGGCCAGCCACGAGACCGCTGCCCTCCTCAAGGATGGGCAGCAGCAGTTCCTCCGTTGTGCCTGGGTAGGTGGTCGACTCCAGGATCACGGTCGCGTCCGGGCGGATGAAGCGGGCCAACGTCCGTCCCGACTCTTCGACGTAGCTCAGATCCGGCACACCGTCACGAAGCGGCGTGGGCACGGTGATCACCGCGACGTCGAAGCCCGCAACTGATCGGGGCGCGTGGGAGGGCTGGTATCGACCGGTGGCCAGCGCGGCGGCGAGGGCGTCGGATGTGACGTCCTCGATGAACGTCTCGGCTGCCTCGAGGCGCTTGATGCGCTGCTCGTCGACGTCGTACCCAACCACGTCGTACCCGGCTTGCACCGCACGCATGGCCAGCGGGAGGCCGACGTAGCCTTGACCCACCACGACCACCCGCAGCGGCTTGACCGTCATCGTTGTTGGAACCCCCCTTGGCCGCCTTGCGGCCACGTGACCGGCCCGCCGGACAGTTCTCCGGACTCTCCAACGGTAGAAGCCGGACTCCGCGAGCGGTTCCACCATTCGGTCAGAGGACGCAACACGGATGGCCGGGCTCCTGGCCGGGAGCCATAAGGATGGGCGCCGCGAGGCTGAGCGCAGCGCGGCGGCCGACTAGCGTGGGGGGACCCGCCGCTCGCATGTCGAAGGCGGGCCGTCGTGTTGCCCGCCCAGGAGTTGTTGCACCGTGCCGCTGTCCGGACTCGTCACTGCGCTGCTCGCCGATCCTGCGGTCGCCGAGGTCCTGCGCAGCGCCCGCGCCGGCGACCGCCGAACCCTCGAGGTGGGAGCGCCGGACGCACTGCAGCCACTGCTCATTGGCACGATCGCGAGGGACCGCCCCGTCCTGGCGATCACCGCGACCGGTCGAGAGGCAGAGGACCTGGCCGCGGCAATGCGCTCGTTCCTGCCCGGCGACCAGGTCGTCGACTTCCCGGCCTGGGAGACGCTGCCGCACGAGCGGCTCTCGCCACGCAGCGACACCGTCGGCCGCCGGCTCGCCGTGTTGCGCCGGCTCAAGCACCCGAGCACCGACGACAGCACGACCGGCCCGATCCGGGTGGTCACCGCTCCGGTCAGAAGCCTGCTGCAGCCCATCGTCCGGGGGCTTGGTGACCTCGAGCCGGTCGCGCTGCGGGCCGGGGACGAGCGCCCGCTCGACGCCGTGGTCGAGGCGCTGGCAAACGCCGCGTACACCCGCGTCGACCTGGTCGAGCGGCGTGGGGAGTTCGCGGTCCGCGGCGGCATCGTCGATGTCTTCCCGCCGACCGAGGAGCACCCGCTCCGGGTGGAGTACTGGGGCGACACGGTCGAGGAGATCCGCTGGTTCAAGGTCGCCGACCAACGCAGCCTGGAGATCGCGCCGCACGGGCTGTGGGCGCTCGCCCTGCCGCGAGCTGCTGCTCACCGACGAGGTCAAACAGCGCGCAAGAGCCCTCGCTCCAAAACACCCGAGCGTCGCCGATGTCCTCGCCAGGCTGGCCGAGGGCATCGCGGTCGAGGGCATGGAATCGCTGGCCCCGGTCCTCGTCGACGAGTCTCGAGCTGCTGACCGACACCCTTCCAACAGGCACGATCACAGTCGTCTGCGATCCGGAGCGCGTTCGCACGCGGGCGGCGGACCTGGTCGCCACGAGCGAGGAGTTCCTCGCAGCCTCGTGGGCCGCGGCGGCCGTCGGGGGCGAGAGCCCGCTCGATCTGGGCGCGGCCTCCTACCGGTCGCTCGCCGACGTCCGCCAGCACGCCCTCGAGCACGACACCGCATGGTGGACCATCACCCCGTTTGCCGCGGACGAGGACCTGGTCGCAGCCGACGAGGACCGCCTGGCCATTGACGCCACGCCGGCCGACGCATACCGCGGAGACACGGCGCGCGCCTTCGCCGACATCAAGGGCTGGCTCGGCGACGCATACCGGATCGTCCTCACGACCGAAGGGCACGGCCCGGCCGAACGGCTGGTCGAGCGACTCAGGGACGCCGATCTGCCCGCGCGTGTCGAGACCGACCTCGACACCGAGCCGCAGCCCGACGTCGTGCACGTCGCCACCAGCTCCCTTGCGCATGGTTTCGTCTCCAGCGGGATCAAGCTGGTCGTGCTGACCGAGTCGGACCTGGTGGGGCAGAAGTCCAGCACCAAGGACATGCGCCGGCTACCGAGCCGGCGCCGCAACGTCGTCGACCCGCTCCAGCTCAAGCCGGGGGATCTGGTCGTGCATGAGCAGCATGGCGTCGGCCGGTACGTGGAGATGCTCCAACGCACGGTGCAGGACAAGACCCGCGAGTACCTCGTCATCGAGTACGCCCCGGCCCGGCGCGGCCAGCCGGGAGATCGGCTGTTCGTCCCCACCGACCAGCTCGAGCAGGTCACGAAGTACGTCGGCGGGGAGGCACCGGCACTGCACCGGCTCGGTGGCGCGGACTGGCAGAAGCAGAAGGGCCGCGCGCGCAAGGCAGTCAAGGAGATCGCGGCGGAGCTCATCCGCCTCTACTCCGCGCGGATGGCCTCTCCCGGGTATGCCTTCGGCCCGGACACGCCCTGGCAGCGCGAGCTCGAGGATGCCTTCCCGTATGCGGAGACGCCCGACCAGCTGTCCTCCATCAACGAGGTGAAGGAGGACATGGAGCGGCCAGTGCCGATGGATCGGCTGATCTGCGGCGACGTCGGCTACGGCAAGACGGAGATCGCGGTGCGGGCCACGTTCAAGGCGGTCCAGGACGGCAAGCAGGTCGCGGTGCTGGTGCCGACCACCCTGCTGGTGCAGCAGCACCACTCGACCTTCGCCGAGAGGTACGCGAACTTCCCGATCAACGTCGCAGCGCTGTCCCGGTTCCAGACCGACAAGCAGGCGCAGCAGGTTCTGGACGGTCTTGCCGACGGCACCGTCGACGTCGTGATCGGCACCCACCGGTTGATCACCGGCAAGGTCAACTTCAAGGACCTCGGCCTGGTGATCGTGGACGAGGAGCAGCGGTTCGGGGTCGAGCACAAGGAGCACCTCAAGGCCCTGCGGACCTCGGTCGACGTGCTCGCGATGTCCGCAACACCCATCCCGCGCACCCTGGAGATGGCCATCACGGGCATCCGCGAGATGTCCACGATCCAGACCCCGCCGGAGGAGCGCCACCCGGTACTCACCTACGTCGGCGCATACGACGAGCGGCAGATCTCGGCCGCGATCCGCCGCGAGCTGCTGCGCGAGGGTCAGGTCTTCTACGTGCACAACCGCGTCGAGTCGATCGAGCGGGTCGCAGCCAAGCTGCGCGAGCTGGTGCCGGAGGCGCGCATCGCAGTCGGCCACGGCCAGATGAACGAGCACGTCCTCGAGGACGTCATCACGAACTTCTGGGAGAAGGAGTTCGACGTGCTCGTCTGCACGACGATCGTCGAAGCGGGCATCGACATCTCCAACGCGAACACCCTGGTCCTGGACCGGGCAGACGCGTTCGGGCTCTCTCAGCTGCATCAGTTGCGTGGCCGGGTCGGCCGGGGCCGCGAGCGGGCATACGCCTACTTCCTCTACCCGCCCGAGAAGCCGCTGACCGAGACCGCCCATGACCGGCTCGCGACGATCGCGCAGCACTCCGATCTGGGGTCTGGCATGCACGTGGCGATGAAGGACCTCGAGATTCGCGGTGCCGGGAACCTGTTGGGCGGCGAGCAGTCCGGGCACATCGCGAGCATGGGCTTCGACCTCTATGTACGACTCGTCGGCGAGGCCGTCGCGGAGTTCAAGGGCGAGCGCACCAAGGAGACGCTCGAGGTCAAGGTCGAGCTCCCGGTCGACGCCCACCTGCCGCACGACTACATCGCTCACGAGCGGCTGCGGCTGGAGGCATACCGCCGGATCGCGGAGGCGACCGACGCCGCCGAGGTCGCGGCGGTGCAGGAGGAGCTGCTCGACCGTTATGGCTCGCTGCCGCTGCCGGTCGAGACGCTCCTTGAGGTGGCCCGGTTGCGGACGCTGGCCCGGGGGGCCGGGGTCGGCGAGATCGTGGCGCAGGGCAACTACATCCGGTTCGCGCCAGTGCAGCTCCCCGAGTCGGGTCAGCTGCGACTGCAACGGCTGTATCCGAAGACCCTCGTGAAGCCCGCCGTGCGTACGATCCTGGTGCCGCGACCGACGAGTGGCACGCTGGGTGGCGGGCCGATTCGCGACACCGACATGCTGGCCTGGTGCCGCGAGCTCATCGGTGCGGTGCTCTTGGATGGACAGCTGGTCGCCACGTCAACCGCAACGACGGAAGGACGCTCGTGAGGCGCATCGTCCCGCTCCTTGCGATCGGGCTGCTCGCCCTGGCTGCGACCGGGTGTGACCCAGCCGAAGCCGGGTCGGCCGCGGTCGTCGGCGACAGCCGGATCACCGAGCGCTACGTCAACGACACCGCCGCGGAGTCGCTCGCCACCCTCGGCGACGCGGCGGATCAAGTCGACGGCGCCGCGATGAACCGGCAGATCGTGCAGACCGCGATCGCGAACCGGCTCATCTTCCGACTCGCCGAGCAGGAGGGCGTGACCGTCAGCCAGTCGGACGTCGATGAGCTCCTGGAGTCGGCAGGTGCGAACGAGGGACGAGAGCAGCTCGAGCTGGAACTCGCGCAGACCGGCGTTCCGCCATCCCAGATTGACGGGCTCGCCAAGCAGATCGCCATGCAGCGGGCGCTGCTCGACTCCTTCAGCGACGATGAGGCAGAGGCCCAGGACTTGTACGGGGAGGCGGCCGCCGAGCTGGCCGAAGAGGTGGGGGTCACGGTGAGCCCGAGGTACGGCGAGTGGGACCAGGACAACCTGAGGATCATCGACCTGACCGAACCCCTGACGACGTCCGTGTCCTAACGGCGTCGATGCGCAATGCCCGGTCGCCTGGTTCTCCTGACAACGACCCACCGGGTCGCGGCTGGGCTGCTCACGGCCGAAGCGTGGGATGCGGTGCGGGCCGCCGATGTCGTTCTGGCCGAGGACGGCCATCCGCTGCGGGCGGCACTCGCCGCCGCCGGGGTCGAGGTCGCGACGCCCGACGCACGGGTTCCGCTCGGTGCATATCTCGTTTCGCTCGCTGCAGATACGAGGGTCGTCTGGCTGTCCGGGGTCGACGGCGACCCGGGGCTCGCCGAGCAGGTCGCCACCGCGGTCCTCCGCGCTTCGGACCTCGGCCAGGAGCCACCCGAGGTGGAGGTGCTGCTCGGGTCGTGGGACGTCCCGGGTGCTCGGCTGCTCGACCTGGTCGCTGTGATGGACCGGCTGCGCTCGCCGGGTGGCTGCCCCTGGGACGCAGAGCAGACCCACGAGTCGCTGGTCACCTACCTGCTGGAGGAGGCATACGAGACGGTCGAGAGCGTCGAGACCGAGCGACCGGGATGGGCTGCGCGAGGAGCTCGGCGACCTCCTGCTCCAGGTCGTGTTCCACGCACGCATCGCCGAAGAGCATGCGAGCGACCCCTGGGGGGTGGACGAGGTCGCGGCCGGGATCGTGGCCAAGTTGGTGAGCCGGCACCCGCACGTGTTCGGCTCCGTCGACGCCACGACCGCCGACGAGGTCGAAGCCAACTGGGAGGAGTTGAAGCGGGCCGAGAAGGGTCGAGCCTCGGCCGTGGACGGGGTGCCGCTTCGGCCAGCCTGCGCTCGCCCTGGCCAGCAAGCTCATGTCTCGCGCGGAGAAGGCTGCGGTGGCGCCGGCGGTGTCCGACCCCGCGCTGCCACCGTCGGTGACCGCCGAGACGGTCGGCGAGCTGTTGTTGTCCGTGGTCGCGCTGGCCCGAAAGCACAGCATCGACGCCGAGGCGGCCCTCCGCGAGGCGGCGCGGGGGTATGCGGGTGCGGTGCGCCGCCTCGAGTCCGCAGCAGGCGCCGACATGTCAGACGAATCGCGCCACGGGTGACGCGAAACGCCTGACACGACCGCCGAGCTTGTCGGCTGTCAGACGAATCGCGTTACCGGTGGCGCGAAGCGCCTGACAACTCGGTGGAAAGACCGCCCGGTAGCCTGACCGACGGTTCACGACCCGCCCCCCGGACAGGAGTACGACCTTGGCCACGATTGACGGCATCGGCGCCCGGGAGATCCTCGACTCCCGCGGCAACCCCACGGTCGAGGTGGTGGTCCTGCTCGACGACGGGACGACTGCCCGCGCGGCGGTCCCAAGCGGAGCGTCGACCGGCGCCTTCGAGGCGGTCGAGCTGCGAGACGGCGACGAGGCCCGCTACGGCGGCAAGGGTGTCGAGAAGGCCGTGCTCGCCGTCATCGACGAGATCGGCCCAGAGCTGGTCGGCTACGACGCGCAGGAGCAGCGGCTCATCGACCAGGCGCTGGCCGACCTCGACGGCACGCCCGACAAGAGCCGGCTCGGTGCCAACGCGATCCTTGGTGTCTCGCTCGCGGTCGCCCGCGCCGCCGCCGACAGCGCCGAGCTACCGCTGTTCCGCTATGTCGGCGGGCCGAACGCGCACCTGCTGCCGGTGCCGATGATGAACATCCTCAACGGCGGCGCGCACGCCGACAGCGACGTCGACATCCAGGAGTTCATGATCGCGCCGATCGGCGCGCCGACCTACAACGAGGCGCTGCAGCAGGGCGTCGAGGTGTACCACGCGCTCAAGTCCGTGCTGAAGGGCAAGGGCCTCGCCACGGGACTTGGGGACGAGGGCGGCTTCGCGCCGAACCTGCCGAGCAACCGGGCCGCGCTCGACCTGATCGCCGAGGCGGTGGGCAAGGCCGGGTATGCGCTCGGCGACGACATCGCCCTGGCATTGGACGTGGCCGCCACCGAGTTCTTCACCGACGGCGCCTACCAGTTCGAAGGCAAACCGAAGACCGCCGAGGAGATGACCGCGTACTACGCCGAGCTGGTCGACGCATACCCGCTGGTCTCCATCGAGGATCCGATGAGCGAGGAGGACTGGGACGGCTGGAAGGCCATCACCGATGCGCTCGGCGACCGTGTGCAGCTCGTCGGCGATGATCTGTTCGTCACCAACCCGGAGCGGCTCCAGCGCGGCATCGACACCGCGACCGCCAACGCCCTGCTGGTCAAGGTGAACCAGATCGGCACCCTCACCGAGACGCTCGACGCGGTGCAGCTGGCGCACCGCAGTGGGTACCGCTGCATGATGAGCCACCGCTCGGGTGAGACCGAGGACACCACGATCGCCGACCTCGCGGTCGCGACCAACTGTGGCCAGATCAAGACCGGCGCGCCGGCCCGGTCGGAGCGGGTAGCGAAGTACAACCAGCTGCTGCGGATCGAGGAGGAGCTCGACGACGCCGCGCGGTACGCCGGTCGGGCCGCGTTCCCACGATTGGGCTGAGGTTCACGGCAAGATCGACCTGTGGACAAGCCGCGCGCGTCGGGACCGTCACGGGCCGGCGCCGGCTCGGCTCCGCGCACCGCCGGTCGCACCCCGTCGCAGCAGCGTCGGACCACGCCGGTCACCGCGGCGTCGGCGCCGGTTGCGGTGGTCGAGCCACCGGCACCCGTCCCGGCGCAGCGGCCGACCCTGACCGGACGCGGCGCAATCGTGCTGCTGGTGCTGGCTGCGCTGGTGGTCTCGTTGGCTCTTGCCGCTTCGGGCCTATATCGACCAGCGGCGACGGATCGCCGACCTGCGCGCCGAGGTCGACCGGCGCGCAGCCGCCGTCGACGCGCTCGAGGCAGAGAAGGATCGTTGGGACGACCCCGCGTTCGTGGCGGCCGAGGCGCGGCGCCGGTTGTTCTTCGTGATGCCGGGGGAGACGCCGTATGCGGTGCTCGACGAGGAGCAGCCGGCCGAGGGTGCTCTCGGCCAGACGCCGACCCCCGACCAGGACGACCCCGTGCCCTGGTTCACCAGCCTGTGGGAGTCGGTGCAGGCCGCCGACGGGTCGTGAACGACCTGTGAGGCAGTCGAAGCCCAGCTCGGTCGCCCACCGCGCGGCATGCGGCGGACTGCCCATCGGTGCCCGTGCGGTCTGCCGGACGTGGTTGAGACCGCGCCACGCTTGCCCGACGGAACACCGTTTCCAACGCTGTACTACCTGACCTGCCCGAGAGCGACCGGCGCGGTTTCGACGTTGGAGTCGTCAGGGCTGATGCGTGCGATGCAGGAGCGGCTGGCGTCCGAGCCTGACCTGGCGACCCGCTATCGCGCGGCGCACGACGACTATGTGGCGCGGCGCGATTCAGCGGCGCACGTCGCCGAGATCGACGGTGTCAGCGCGGGTGGTATGCCTAGCCGGGTGAAGTGCCTGCACGTGCTCGTGGCGCACTCGCTGGCCGTCGGCCGGGGGGTGAACCCGTTCGGCGACGAGGCGCTCGACGCGTTGCCGGAGTGGTGGGCGAACGGACGGTGCGTGTGAGCCGGCCCTGCGTCCCTAGCCGCCCATGACGACGACCCGGGTGGCCGCCCTCGACTGCGGTACGAACTCGATCAGGTTGCTGATCAGCGATATCGACCCGGCCACCGGTCATGCGACCGACGTCGTGCCGCGCCGGATGGAGATCGTCCGGCTCGGCCAGGGCGTCGACCGCACGGGCGAGCTGGCCCCGGAAGCCCTGGAGCGGACGTTCGCGGCGTGCGCCGCATACGCGAAGGAGATCGACCTTGTCGGCGGTGTTGCGGCCACGCGATTCGTGGCGACGTCCGCGACCCGCGATGCGCGCAACCGCGACGTGTTCGTGGCCGGCGTGCGGAGCCTGCTTGGTGTCGAGCCCGACGTTGTGTCCGGCGACGAGGAGGCGACGTTCTCCTTCGTCGGGGCGACCCGCGAACTCGACGACTCGGGCGCGCCATACCTCGTGCTGGACATCGGCGGCGGCTCGACCGAGTTCGTGCTCGGCACGCAGGCACCCGAGTTCGCGCGGTCCGTCGACATGGGGTGCGTCCGGCTGACAGAGCGGTACCTGCGCACCGACCCGCCGGCCCCGGACGAGGTCGCAGCCGCCCGGTCGGAGGTCCAACGACTCATCGACCAGGCAGCGGAGGCCGTGCCGCTGGGCCGCGCCGCCACCGTGGTCGGGCTGGCCGGGTCCGTGACCACGGTTGCGGGCATCGCGCTGGGGCTGCCCGCGTACGACCCGGTGGCGATCCACGGCAGCCGGATCAGCGCGGACGACGTGCACACCATCACCGAGCGACTGCTGGCGGCGCCGCGGTCCGAACGCGCGGCGATCCCGGTGATGCACCCGGGCAGGGTCGACGTGATCGCCGCCGGGGCCATGGTGCTCGACGCCGTGCTCCGACGAGCCGGCGTGTCGGAGGTGCTGGTGAGCGAGCACGACATCCTCGACGGCATCGCCTTCAGCGCGCTTGACCTCGTGGAGTAGGCGGTGACCGGCCCCGCTGTGGGTCCGGCTGTCAGGCGCATCGGGTGCAGCCGCTCTCGTGTTGTGCAAATCACACGGGAGTCAGCCGTTTGCGGGTCACTTCTGGTCATAGACCAGGCTTAGATGGCACGTACCGTCTTTGGATGCCCCAGCCCCTGCAACGAAACGTCCGCGGCCCGGTTGTCTTCGAACGCGGCCTGAACCTCGTTGCGCTCGCCGCCCTGGTCGCCACCGCGACCCTGGCCGTCAGCGACGTGCTGTTCATCCAGACGGTGACGTTGTCCAGTGGCCCGATCACCCGCGCGATAGTGCCGCAGCCGCCAATTGCCGTCCCGCCGGCAGCGACGGTGCCGCCGAGCACAGATCCAGCAGCAGTGCCTCCGAGCGCGCTTCCAGCAGCAGCCCAGCCGAGCGCGCTTCCGGCAGCGACCGTGCAGCCGAACGTGGTTCCGCGGTCAGCCAGAGCGGGCCCGCACCCGGCCCCGCCAGCGCACCAGTTGCAGTGCCGTCACCCCCGGCCGATGCACCACGTCCAGAGACAGCGGCGGCCAACGCCGTGACGACGAATGCACGCGGTCAGGACAGCCAACGTCACCAGGCAGCCGGCAAGCCGTCACGGTCTGACAAGCGCGACGAACGCGTGCCGCGCTCTGCCCGCGCAGATCACCCCCGCAAGGAACGTGGTGAAGTGCGCGACGCCGCCCAGGAAGCCGTTCGCACACTCGGCAATGAAATCCGTCACGCGCATCAACGGCCTTCCGCACCGAGTCGGGGATAGCGAGGGGTTTCGTCCTTCGCCCTGGTCAGGTTGGACGGGATCGCCTGGTCTTTGATCTGATGGGACTGCACCCGAACACCCGCCCATCAGTGGAGGCCCGCAATGCACGCAGCGGTCGGTGACCAGGTGGTCGTCAAGAGCCGCCACATCGGAGAGCACGAACGGCTTTGCACGATCCTCGAGGTCCGCGGCAGCGACGGCGGACCGCCGTATGTCGTGCGGTGGGACGCCGACGGCCACGAGGGTCTGTTCTTCCCGGGACCGGACGTCCTGCTGGTCCCTCATCAGACCAGCTCCTAGCAACCACGAGTCGCGGCCGCCCGGGGGCGCCGATCATGACGAACCCGAGCGGTGAGCCCGCTGATCATGACGGCCTGGGATCGGGAACGTCATGATCAGCACGCCGGTGCAGGCGCGTGCGGCCGCCCGGACCAGTGCGGATGTCGACACGCTCGAGGAGCGGTCCATCACCTGCTTCGCTTGCCCCCGCCTGGTTGCCTGGCGGGAGCAGGTGACAGTCGAGAAACGCGCCTCCTTCAAGGATGAGGAGTACTGGGGTAGGCCCGTCCCCGGCTGGGGCGACGACCAGCCCAAGCTCCTGATCGTCGGCCTGGCGCCCGCCGCCCACGGCGGCAACCGGACCGGGCGCATCTTCACTGGCGACCGCAGCGGCGACTGGCTGTTCGCCGCGTTGTACCGCGCGGGGCTCGCCGCGCTCCCGACATCGACGCACGCGGACGATGGTCAGCGGCTGCATGCGACCCGGATGGTCGCAGCGGTCCGCTGCGCGCCCCCGGACAACAAGCCGACTCCGCTCGAGCGTGACACCTGCGCGCCCTGGCTGGACCGCGAGCTCGAGTTGGTCCGGCCCTCCCTCAGGGCGATCCTTGCTCTCGGCTCGTTCGCCTGGGCCGCCGCGCTGACCGCGCTCCACCGGACCGGCACAGACGTCCCCCGGCCGCGGCCACGGTTCGGCCACGGCGCCGAGATCGAGCTGGGACACGTGCTCGTGGTCGGCAGCTACCACCCCAGTCAGCAGAACACCTTCACGGGCCGGCTCACCCCGCCGATGCTCGACGATGTCATTGCGCGGGCGGCGGCCCGCATACGCTGAGATCATGAGCGCAGTGCAACGGCAGGCGCCCACGGGTGCGGTGCGTCCGAAGATCCTGGTGCTCGGCGGCGGATATGTCGGCATGTATGCCGCCCTGCGGCTGATCCGGAAGCTGCGCCGCGACGAAGCCGACGTGGTCGTGGTGGACCCGCGGTCCTACATGACCTACCAGCCGTTCCTGCCCGAGGCCGCCGCCGGCTCCATCGAGCCGCGGCACGTCGTGGTACCGCTGCGCCGCGTCCTCAAGGGCGCCGAGGTGCTGACCGGCGCCGTTCTGTCGTTGGACCCGGTCGCGAAGTTCGCCCGGATCCGACCGCTCGAGGGGCCGGACTACGACCTGCCCTACGACCACGTGATCGTGGCTGTCGGGTCCATCTCGCGGACGCTACCGATCCCCGGTCTCGCCGAGCACGCCACCGGCTTCAAGAACGTCGAGGAAGCCATCCAGCTGCGCAACCGGGTCATTGAGTGCCTGGACATCGCCGAGTCGACCACCGACCAGCAGGTCCGGCGGCGCAACCTCAACTTCGTCGTCGTCGGCGGCGGGTATGCCGGCGTCGAGGCGCTGGCAGAGCTGGAGGACATGAGCCGCTACGCCACCAGGTTCTACCGGCACGTGCGGCCGGAGGACCTGCGCTGGGTGCTCGTCGAGGCGACCTCGCGGATCCTGCCTGAAGTCGGCGAGGACATGGGCCGCTACACCGTCGAGCAGCTGCGCAAGCGGGGCATCGAGGTCCGGCTCGAGACCAGGCTCGAGTCCTGCGTCGACGGGCACGTCGTGCTCTCCGACGGCGAGGAGTTCGACTGCGCAGACGCTGGTCTGGACTGCCGGCGTCAAGCCGAACCCGTTGGTGACCCGGTCGGGTCTTCCGCTTGACGAGCGGGGCAGAGTCCGCGCGAACGCCGCGCCTGCGAGTCGAGGGGCACGACGACGCCTGGGTTGCGGGCGACTGCGCCGCGGTCCCGGACCTGGCCAACCCGGGCCAGTTCACCTCGCCGTCAGCGCAGCACGCGGTGCGCCAGGCGAAGGTGCTCGCCAACAACGTGATCGCGCACCTGCGTGGCTTCCCGCTTGAGGACTACCACCACAAGTACGTCGGCTCGGTGGCCTCGCTGGGTCTCTACAAGGGCGTCGCGCAGGTGTACGGCGTCAAGCTGTCGCGGGTTCCTGGCCTGGTGGATGCATCGCACTTACCACGTGAGCCGGGTACCGACGTTCTCCCGCAAGTCGCAGGTCATCGCGGATTGGACGCTCGCGTTGCTGTTCCGGCGCGACGTCGTCTCGCTGTGGTCGATGCACGAGCCGTTCCGCGAGTTCCAGATCGCGACCGGAGCGCAAGCGAGGATCGAGGGCGATCGGCTGGACGCCGCCTGAGGGCACCGACCTTAGGCTGCGCCCATGCCGCAGCTCGCGATCACCGTCCTTGGGCACGACCGCCCCGGCATCATCGCCGCGGTCACCTCGGCGTTGGCCGAGCACGGCGGCAACCTCGAGGACTCGTCCATGACGCTGCTCCGGGGCCATTTCGCCATGACGCTGATCGTGTCCACTCAAGCCTCGTCGTCGGACATCGAGCGGGTGCTCGTCGACCGGCTGCCCGCCGACCTCCTGGTGGCCGTGCGGGCGGTCCCACCCGAGCTCGACAGCCTTCCGGTCGGGGACGCATACGTCCTCACGGTGCACGGCGGCGACCGCGCCGGCATCGTCGCTGGCATCACCCAGGTCCTCGCCGACGTCGGTGGCAACATCACGGACCTCACTACCCGACTGACCGGGTCGCTGTATGTCGTGGTCGCCGAGGTCGAGCTTGCCGCCGTCGGTCGACGTGCCGGCGCTGTCGGCTGCCCTGACCGAGCGAGCGCACGAGCTCGGGGTCGAGGCGACGCTCCGACCCGCGGAGACCGACGTCCTGTGACGCTGCCCGTCGGAGCGGGTCCTGCCGGTGGTGCGCGCTCCTGACGCGACGCTGTCGACGCCGTGCGCGGAGGTTGACCCGCATGACCCCGACGTCGCTCAGCTGGCCGCGGATCTGCTCGCGACCCAGGCGGTGTCGCCCGGCTGCGTCGGGCTGGCCGCGAACCAGCTCGGCGTCGCAGCGCGGGTGTTCTCCGTCGACGTCTCGGCCCACCCGAAGGCGCGGACGTCGCACGGTGCGTTCGTCCTGGTGAACCCACGCATCGAGGAGGCGTCGCGCAACGAGAGAGGGCGCGAGGGCTGCATGTCCGTGCCCGACCTCACTGGCGACGTGAAGCGTGCGACCCGCCTGGTGGTCGTCGGGTATGCGCCCGGAACCGGCGCTGAGGTCGTCATCACAACCGACGCGCTTCGAGGCCCGGGCGATCCAGCACGAGATGGACCACATCGACGGGCTGCTGTTCCTCGACCGGGTCGCCGGCGCGCACGCGCTGTTCCCACGCAAGACCTACCTGTAGCGCTGGCCTCGGCTCCACCTGTTGGGGTTGGTCTCCAGGCATACATGGAGAACAACCCCAAGAAGTGGAGCCGCACTTACCCTTGGCCACGCGCCCCCGTAGCCCAACCGGCAGAGGCGGACCCCTTAAAAGGGTCACAGTGTGGGTCCGAGTCCCACCGGGGGCACGCTCGCCCGTACAAGAAACGCCGCGCGACGTCGTACGATTGGCGCATGGCAGCAGAAAGCAGAAACCCGTTCCTCCGTCGCGAACTAGGCGACCAGGGGTACGCAACGTTCAACCAGGCCCCTTCTCAGACCGCGACCGTTGACGCAGCCGCGACGCAGGCGACCCCGCAGCAGCTGCAGGAGATGTACGACCGGACCACCACCGGTCAGCGGATGACGCTGGACGACGTCGTCGTCAAGACCAGCATCCTGTTCCTGATCCTGCTCGCCGGGGCGACCGTCGGCTGGACCGCCGGGAACTCGTTGCTGACCTTCGGCTCGATGATCGCCGCGCTGGTCCTCGGACTGATGATCGCGTTCAAGCGCACGGTCAACGTGCCCTTGATCGCGGCCTACGCCCTGCTCGAGGGCGTCTTCCTCGGCGGCATCAGCTTCTTCTACCAGGACTACGTCGACCTGACGTCGGAGACCGGTGACGGCCCGAACATCGTGCTGCAGGCGGTCCTCGGCACCCTGGTCGCGTTCGGCGTGATGCTCGCGCTGTACAAGACCGGCCGGCTGCGGGCGACCCCGAAGTTCCAGAAGATGATGATGGTCGCGCTGTTCTCCTACCTGGGGATCGCCGTGGTGAGCTTGATCTCGGCGCTCTTCGGGGTGGGTGGCGGCTGGGGCTTCTACGGCGTCGGTGCGCTCGGCATCGCGCTGTGCGCCCTCGGTGTCGCGCTCGCGTCGTTCTCCCTGGTGCTCGACTTCGACGCCATCGAGCAGGGCATCAACGTCGGCCTGCCAGAGCGCGAGTCGTGGCGGATGGGCTTCGGCCTGATGGTGACCCTGGTCTGGCTGTACCTCGAGCTGCTGCGTCTGCTGGCGATCCTGAACAGCAGCGATTAGCCCCAACGCGAACGGCGAGGCCGCGTCCCCGGATTCCCGCGGGAGGCGGCCTCGTCGGCTTAGAGGAGGCGCTAGCGGCGGCGGGCCGCTCTCGCCAGGTCGTACTCGTGGGCGACCGCGCGCGCGTAGCCGTGCGGCAGCCCGTACTCGTCCTCGAGCCAGTGCACCTTCTCGTCGAAGCGCCCGAACGCGGGCCCGTCATCCATCGCCCCGAACCATTCCTTGAGCTCTCGCCCGGTCACCTGTGGCAACCGGGCCACGAGGTTCGCGTGAGTCTCCTCCGAGTGGTTCAGGGTCATGTGCGCCTCCTGAGGGCTGGGATGGTGGATCCACGGTGCCTTGCGATCGGCTCGGGCACAAGTCCTGCGCGGCAATCCGATCCCCGAATGCGAGACTCCGCCGGTGAGCCTGCCGTCCAGCCCGCCGCTCGTGCCCAACCTCGCCACTGAGGTCCGCCGACTGGCTGACCGGCTGCGCGCGCTCGGCCCAGCGAGGCTGGCACGTCCGCTCCCCCCGTATGCGTCCGCGGCCGACGCCGCACATGCCGTGGCGCAGGCAGTGGCGGACCTGACCGCACCGCTCGAGGGCGCGCAGTCGCGGGTCGTCCCACGGCTGACCGATGCGGCCGTCGGCGACCAGGTGGCTGTCTGCGGCAACGACCTGGTTGCCGTCCTCGGGACGCGCCAGGACGAGGCCGCCGAGGGCGCCCGGCATCGCGCGATCGACCTGCTACGGGAGCTGCGGCTGGTCCTGTGAGGGCTCCAACGGCGCCGGCTCGGACGACCCGGCCGGTTCCGACGACTCCGCCGACCCGGCCGGCTCCGACGACCCTTCGGGCTGCAGCGTCTCCTCGCCCGCCGACTCACGCCGACGGCGATGTCGAAGGGCAGCCCAACGTCCACCCGGCCCGCGGTGCTGCCCGGCGACGTCGACGGCGGCCACCTCGGTGCCGGCCTGGTCGGCGGCCTCCGCGGCCGCCACGCTGACCGGCAGTACCGCCTCGCCGCGGCGGATGTCGGGCTGCTCCTCCTCCGGCAGCGCAAATCCGAGGCTTGCGCATACCGACGGCAGCAGCACCTCCGCGCACCGCCGGTAGCCGAACGCGCTGGGATGGAACCGGTCCGAGCTGAACAGCTCGTTCGGGGATTTCGAGAACTCCGGGCCAAGGATGTCACCCAGCGAAACCGCGGTCCCGCCGGACTCGACGACGCTGATCGCCTGCGCGGCGGCCAGCTGGCGGCTCAGGCGGCGGGCGATCATGCGCAGCGGGTGCTTGACCGGCTCGACGGTCCCCAGGTCGGGGCACGTGGCCACGACGACCTCGGCCCCGTGCTCGCGCAACCGGTCCACTGCCTCACCGAGCAGTCGGACGCTGACGGCCTGCTTAACCCGGTGGGTGACGTCGTTGGCGCCGACCATGATCACCCCAACGTCGGGAGCGAACGGCAGCGCCTGCTCGAGCTGGGCCACGAGGCCCGAGGTCTCTGCGCCGACCACAGCGAACGACCGCAGCTCGACTGGTCGACCGCTGATCTTTGCCAGCCCCGCGGCGATGACGGCGCCGGGTGTCTGGAAGGGCTCGTCCACACCAAGCCCGGCCGCGCTGGAGTCACCGAGCATGACGAACCGGATGGGCGCACGGTGACCGGCGCCATAGACCCCGTCGGCGTCGAACGGCTCCTGGTCCACCGGCCCGACCCACCGGCGGGCCAGGGCGGCTTCGGCGACCAGCAGGCCGAAAACGCCGGCGCCAGCGGCGGCCAGCCCGCCGCCGCCGTACGCGGCGCGGGCCGCGATTCGGCGTGCCCGATCAGCCCGAGTCATCCCTTGATAGTGCCGTATGCGCCTGACAGGGCACTGAGATTTTCACCCTGGCCGGACCCTGGTCCGCACCCTGAGGCCGCAGCCCGGGTCGTTGGCTGGCGACCGGAGGCCGGCGGCAGGTTCCGCCTAAGGTGACCCTCGTGGAGGTCTACGACAGCGTCGTCGCACTCGTCGGGAACACCCCGTTGGTCCGGCTCAACCGGGTCACCGAGGGGCTGCCCGCGACCGTGCTCGCCAAGGTGGAGTACCTGAACCCCGGCGGGTCAGTCAAGGACCGGATCGCGCTGCGGATGATCGAGGCCGCCGAGTCCTCCGGTGCGCTGAAGCCGGGCGGCACGATCGTCGAGCCGACCAGCGGCAACACCGGCGTCGGCCTGGCCCTGGTGGCCCAGCAGAAGGGCTACCGCTGCGTGTTCGTCTGCCCGGACAAGGTCAGCGAGGACAAGCGGAACGTGCTGAAGGCATACGGAGCCGAGGTTGTGGTCTGCCCGACCGCCGTCGCGCCGGAGCACCCCGACTCCTACTACAACGTCAGCGACCGGCTGGTGCAGGAGATCGAGGGCGCCTGGAAGCCGGACCAGTACTCCAACCCCGAGAACGCGGCCTCGCACTACCACTCGACCGGGCCGGAGCTGTGGGCGCAGACCGACGGTCGGATCACGCACTTCGTCACCGGGGTCGGCACCGGCGGCACGATCAGCGGCACCGGCCGCTACCTCAAGGAGGTCTCGGGCGGGCGCGTCCGGGTCATCGGCGCCGACCCCGAGGGCTCGGTCTACTCCGGCGGGACCGGTCGGCCGTACCTGGTCGAAGGCGTCGGCGAGGACTTCTGGCCGACCGCCTACGACCCGGACATCGCCGACGAGATCATCGCCGTGTCGGACCGGGACTCCTTCGCGATGACCAGGCGGCTGGCGCGGGAGGAAGGGCTGCTCGTCGGCGGCTCGTGCGGCATGGCTGCCGTCGCCGCGCTGCGCGTTGCCGAGCGCGCCGGTCCGGATGACCTGGTCGTGGTGCTGCTGCCCGACGGCGGCCGCGGCTACCTGTCCAAGATCTTCAACGACGAGTGGCTGGCCTCGTACGGCTTCCTGTCCGCCGACGAGGGCGCGACCGTCGGGGACGTGCTCCGCCGCAAGGCCGGCGGCATACCCGAGCTCGTGCACGTGCACCCCAACGAGACGGTGGCCGACGCGGTGGCGATCCTGCGCGAGTACGGCGTCTCGCAGATGCCGGTCGTGCGCGCCGAGCCGCCCGTGATGGCGGCGGAGGTGGCCGGGTCGGTCGCCGAGCGCGACCTGCTCGAGGCGCTCTTCTCTGGGTCCGCGCACCTCGCCGACCGGGTCGAGAAGCACATGTCCGCGCCGCTGCCGGGGGTCGGTGCGGGCGAGCCAGTGTCCGTTGCGGTCGAGCAGCTGGAGAAGGCCGACGCGCTGGTGGTCCTCGACGACGGCAAGCCGACCGGGGTGCTGACCCGGACCGACCTGCTCGGCTTCCTGGTGCGCTGAGTCGATTGGCTTGGTTCGGTATGCGAAACGTCCCCTCTGGGTTCCGATTCGCATACCAAACCGAGTGACCTAGCCGGGCGGGAGCGCTACGCCGGTCGCGGAGTGGCAGCGGTAGCCGTTGGGCACCTTGAACAGGTACTGCTGGTGGTAGTCCTCGGCGTAGTAGAACGGCCCGGCCTCGGCGATCTCGGTCGAGATCGCGTCGTAGCCGGCCTGCCGCAGCACGGGCTCGTATGCGTCCCGGGTCGCGATCGCGGCGGCCTTCTGCTCCGCGGAGGTCAGGTAGATGGCCGAGCGGTACTGGGTGCCGACGTCGTTGCCCTGACGCATGCCCTGCGTCGGGTCGTGGGACTCCCAGAACAGCTTGAGCAGCTGCTGGTAGCTCACCTTCGCCGGGTCGAACACGACCTGCACCGCCTCGGTGTGGCCGGTGCGCGCGGAGCAGACCTCCTCGTACGTCGGGTTCGGGGTGCTGCCGCCCTGGTAGCCGACGGCGGTGGAGAACACGCCGGGGATCCGCCAAAAGATCTCCTCGGCGCCCCAGAAGCAGCCCGATGCGAAGTAGGCGATCTCGAGGTGCGCCGGGAACGGCCCCTCGAGCGGGGTGCCCAGCACGGCGTGCGTCGCGGGGACGGGGAAGGGCCGTGTCGCTCGGCCGGGCAGTGCCTGGTCGGCGCCGACCATGCGGGTCTTGTGGCTGCTGAACAGCATGCGGGCAGCTCCTCGTTCGGGAGAAGGGTGGGCGGCATCCGGCACAACCATGATGTCCCGGCTGGTGTTCCGACGGCTGCGCATACGCTCCCAGCCATGAGTGCGCAGCAGGGCTTCGAGACCAGGGCGATCCACGCGGGGCAGGAGGCCGACCCCGGGACCGGCGCGGTCGTGCCCCCGATCTACCAGGTGTCCACGTACAAGCAGGACGGTGTGGGCGGCCTGCGCGCAGGCTTCGAGTACAGCCGGTCAGGAAACCCGACGAGGACCGCGCTGGAGGAGTGCGTGGCGGCGCTGGAGGGAGGCGCGCGCGGGCTCACCTTCGCCAGTGGCCTGGCCGCTGAAGACACCTTGGTGCGCACGGTATGCGCCCCCGGCGACCACGTGGTGATCCCGGACGACGCCTACGGCGGGACGTACCGGCTGTTCGCCAACGTGCTCGACCGGTGGGGCCTGGAGTGGACGCCGGCCCACCTGCCGGACGTGGCGGCGGTCCGGGCCGCGGTCCGACCGGGGCAGACGAAGGTGCTGTGGCTGGAGACGCCGACCAACCCGCTGCTCAACGTCGCCGACATTGCCGCCCTGGCCGGGGTGGCGCACGACGCGGGCGCGCTGCTCGTGGTCGACAACACCTTCGCCTCGCCGTACCTGCAGCAGCCGTTGAGCCTGGGCGCTGACGTCGTGGTGCACTCGACGACCAAGTACCTGGGCGGCCACAGCGACGTCGTCGGCGGTGCGCTGGTGTCGGCGGACGCAGAGCTCGGGGAGCGGCTGGCTTACCACCAGAACGCGATGGGGTCGGTGCCCGGCCCGTTCGACTGCTGGTTGGTGCTTCGTGGGATCCGCACCCTCGCGATCCGGATGGATCGGCACTGCTCGAACGCCGAGCGGATCGTTGACGCCCTGGTGGCGCACCCGCGCGTGACCGCGGTGCACTACCCGGGGCTGCCCGACCACCCGGGGCACGACGTCGCGGTCAAGCAGATGCGGGCTTTCGGCGGGATGGTGTCGTTCCGGGTCGACGGCGGGGAGGATGCCGCGATCGAGGTCTGCGACCGGGCGGAGCTGTTCACCCTGGGCGAGTCCCTCGGCGGCGTGGAGTCGCTGATCGAGCACCCTGGCCGGATGACGCACGCGTCCGCCGCGGGATCGCCGCTCGAGGTGCCGGCCGACCTGGTCCGGTTGTCGGTTGGCATCGAGTCGGTTGACGACCTGCTCGCCGACCTCGCGCACGCACTTGGCTGAACCTGTGGTATGCCGCTGATCGCATGCGTGGACGTCGGGTCGACGTTCACCAAGGCGGCGCTGGTCGACGTGTCCGGCGGTGGCCTGCTCGCCACCTCCAGTGCCGCGACGTCCTCGGCCACCGATGTCATGCACGGCGTGCAGGTGTGCCTCGACGTCCTGGCCGGGCAGGTAGGGCATACCGCCGACGAGGTCCGCGTGTGCTCGAGCGCCGGCGGCGGCCTGCGGCTGGCTGTCGTCGGCTACGAGCGGGCCGTCTCAGCCGAGGCCGGACGGCGAGTGGCGCTCACGGCGGGTGGCCACGTCGTACACGTCACGAGTGGGCAGCTGCGGCCCCACGACCTGCGCGAGCTGTTCGCCGCCAGACCCGACGTGGTTCTCCTGGTCGGCGGGACCGACGGCGGCAACGCCGAGGTGCTGCTGGCCAACGCGCACACGCTCGGCACCAGTGGGCTGACCGCTCCGGTCGTCGCGGCCGGCAACGTCGAGGTGCGCGACGAAGTCATCCACCTGCTGAGCGCCGGCGACGTCGTGGTCCACGCGGTCGCCAACGTGTTGCCGGCCATCGGTGCGCTCGACCCCCAGCCGGCTCGCGCGGCGCTGCGCGCGATGTTCCTCAAGCACGTGATCGGCGGGAAACACCTGTCGTCATCCGACGACTTCGCGGCGCTGGTCCGGGCGGCGACCCCAGATGCGGTGCTGGCTGGCGTCGAGCTGCTCGCCGATGGCGCCGGCTCGGTCGCTGGCGCCGGCGATGTGCTCGTGGTCGACATCGGGGGAGCGACCACAGACGTCTACTCGGTTGTGACGCCGGACCCCGAGGTCGCCGCACTGCATCGCGACGTGGTCGAGCCGCTGTGGCGTCAGCGCACCGTCGAGGGTGACCTCGGTGTGCGCTGGAGCGCGCCGGGCGTCGTCAGCGCGGCCGTGATAGAGCAGCTGCTCGACCAAGGCGAGGTGGAGGGCCTGGCCGACGCGGCCGCTCGTCGGCACCACGAACCGGCCCTGCTCCCGGCCGATGACGCCGAGCGGGCGGTGGACCAAAAGCTGGCGAGGCTCGCGCTGACGATCGCGCTGCGACGGCATGCCCGCCCATCACTCGAACGCGACGTGCGGGAGCCTGGCGTCGACCTTCGGCAGATTCGGTCGGTGGTCGGCTCAGGGGGCGTGCTGCGGCACACCGAACCGCAAGCCGCGCAAGCGATTCTCACGCCGGCGCTCGAGGACGTCGCCGGCGGATGGCGGATGCCCGAGCGCGCGGACCTTCGGGTGGACCGGCGCTACGTGCTGGCGGCCGCTGGGCTGCTCGCCGAAGACCATGCTGAGGCAGCCGCCGGGATGCTCATGACTCACCTGGCCGCGGGGTCGGCGCCGGGGTCGGCGAGGCCGTCCGGGTCTCGTGCATGAACGCGACCGTGATAGCGCCGATGCCAGCGACCGCCGCGCTGACCAGGAACGCGGTCGAGAACGAGAACTCGTCCGCGAGCAGGCCCGCCACCAGCGGCCCGATGAACGTGCCCGCGTCACCTGCCATCTGGTATGCGGCCACGGCCGTGCCGCCGCGACCGTGGATGACATCGCCGACCGCTGCGGCCGAGGCGGTACCGATGAACGCCGAGCCGGCGCCGAACGCGGCCATCGCGATGAGGTAGGTCGTCAGGTTCGTCGTCGCCAGCAGCAGCATGCTGGCGGTGATGAGCAGCGCGCCGAGCAGCATGAACGGTTTGCGGCCCCTGGTGTCCGCCAGCCGGCCGGCCGGAATGAGCGCGACGCCTTGAACGAGCGCGGACAGCACCAGCCCGACGCCGGTCCAGACCGCGCCCTGCTCAAGGCCCTCGATCACAAACACCGGCACCAGGGAGACCCGCAGACCAAACAGCGCCCAGCCGTTGGTGAAGCTATTGGTGAGCGCCGCGATGTAGGCCGAGTCCTTGAACGCTTCCCGCAGCGGGGTCACGCCAGCGGAGTCGACCGCGGCGTCCTTCTCGTGCAGCTCACTGCGCGCCAGGAACACCATGGCCACCGTGCCGGCGGCGGCGAGCGTGCCCGCATACAGGAAGAACGGTGCGCGCAGCGAGATGTCGGTGAGCGGACCACCGAACGCCGGCCCGGCGATGGCGCCGATCAGGAAACCGCCCTGGAAGGCGCCGCTGGCCCGGCCGCGTTGATCCGGCGCTGAAACGCGCAGCAGCAGGCTGACCGCCGACACGGTGAACATCGCAGAGCCGATGCCGCCGACACCGCGCAGCACGAGCAGCTGCGTGTAGTTCTGCGACAGCCCGGCCAGCAGCGAGCTCACGGCCACGATGCCGATCCCGGTGGCCAGGATCAGGCGCTCGCCGAACGCGTTCACCAGCCGCCCGCCGCCGAAGGCGGACACGAAGCGCATCAGCGCGAAAACCGAGATGACCGCGCCGGCCGCGAAGTTGCCCACGCCGAACGACGTCGCGAACACCGGGATGGCGGGGGCGACGATGCCGAAGCCGAGGGCGACGAAGAAGGCGACTGCGCTGAGAACGGCTACGTCGCGCGGGAGATCACGTAGGGGCAGCCGCACCGCGCCATCCTGCCAGGGGCCGAAGTTCGTGCATGATCACGAGGGGGTGGTGGCGGCGTCGTCAGGAGGCGCGGCTTCGGCGGCTCAATGCCCGACGGGTGCGCAGGAAGTCCGCGACGACGTAGTCGCCCAGTGTGTCCGCTGACGGGGAGAACACCCGGCCGCCGTTGCGCCGTGCGACCTCGGTGACGAAGTCCACCAGCCGTGGGTCGTCACCGAGCATGAACACGTTGATCGTCGCGCCGCGCCGGGTCATGCGGTCGACCTCGGCCAGGGTGAGCTCCAGGGTCTCGGGTGCGGGCGGCCAGTCGAAGAAATGCCGACCGTCGCGCAGCAGGTGGGCGGTCGGCTCGCCGTCGGTCACGACCAGCACGACCGGCTCCGACCCGTTGTGCCGCTGGAGGAACCGTCCGGCCATCATCAACGCGTGCTGCAGGTTGGTGCCCTGCACCATCTCCCACTCGATCCCGGCCAGCTCGGTGGGCTGCAGCACCCGAGCCATGTTGGAGAACCCGATGACCTGCAGCGCGTCCTGCGGGTACATGCCTGAGATCAGCGCGTGCAACGCGAGCGCCGTCTGCTTCGCCGGGGCCCACGTTCCGTTCAGCACCATCGAGTACGACAGGTCGACGAGCAGGCAGACAGCCGCGGTGGTCCGTCGCTCGGTCTCGACGATCTCGAAGTCCTCGACCTGCAGCGGGATGCGACTCGTTGTTGGCCCGGTCCGCAGAACCGCGTTGCGCACGGTGCGGACGACGTCGAGCGGCTGCTCGTCCCCGAAGCGCCACTCCCGCGAGGCGCCGGTGACCTCGCCGGCGGCGCCGGCGTCGTGCACGTCGTGGTCGCCCCGGCGCGGTGCGTCCAGGGACGCGAAGACGCGCCGCAGCGCGGTCTGTCCGATCCGGCGTACTGCCTTCGGGGACAGTTCGAGCTGGCCGTTGCGGCGCACCAGGTAGCCCTGCCGCTCGAGCTCCCGCTCCAGCCGCTTGAGCTGGTCGAGGTCGTCGACGGCCTGTCGGCCGAGGGCGCGCTGCACCGCCTGTTCGTCGACGTCGTCCAGCGTTGCGCCCGCATACTCCTGGCGCATCGCGTCCTCGAGCGCGTCCAGGTCGGCGAGCTCTTCAAGGGCGGTGGTCGCGTCCCCGAGCCCCAGGGGTGTCTGGCCGGTCATCCGCTCGCGCCCGCGTCGCCCGAACAGGTCGGGACGACGCGACTGCAGCGACTGGTTGAGCCGCGCCATCTCGGCAGCGAGGTCCAGGTCGCCGAGGGCTTGGGCCGCGAGTTGTTCGAGCTCGGCGCGCTGTTCGGCGGTCAGCGAGCGCATCATCCGCTCCGCCGCCGCTGCTCGGCGAGCAAGCTGGTCGACCAGCTCCTCGAGGTTGGCCGGCTGCTCGGGGAAGAAGTCGCCGTACTTGTCCATGAACGCGTCGAAGTCGGCCTGCGTGTGCTCGCCGCGCGCGTCCGCCTCGAGCATTGAGTTGAGGTCGGCGAGCATGTCCCGGACTCGTTGCTGCGCGGCCGGATCGGCGTTCTGCAGCGCCTGTTTCATCCCGCGGAACTGCCGGTCCAGCACCTCCCGGCGCAGCAGGTCGCGGATCTTCTCGTATGCGGCCCGCGCGTCGGCGCTGCGCCAGTCGTAGTCGGCCAGCTCGCGGACCGCCCGCGCCGTGTCGGGCGGCAGCGCGTCGAGCTCGGCCTCGCGGATGCGGGCGTCGTCGGACGGATCGGGGAACAGCGCCGCCCGCTCCTGGCCGATCGCCTGGTCGAGCAGGCGCCGGACCTCCTCGAGTGTGCCGTCGAGCCGCCCGCTGCGCCGCAGCTGACGCTGCCGCCGCCGGACCTGGCGGAGCAGGTCGTCCAGACCGCGCAGACCGGTCGCCCCCCGACGCAGCAGCTCGCGCAGCGCATCGCGGGTGCCGGATCCGTCGAGCACCGCGTCGCCGAGCTCGTCGACCGCTTGAGCCACGTCGTACGGCGCGGCGAGCGGGTCCGGCCCGTCGTCGTACGCGCCGTAGCGGTAGCCCTTCATGGTCATCGAGCTCAGACCGGCCCGTAGACCGTGCGACCGTCGATCTCGTCCTTGGCGAGCCGACGGTTCAGCCACAAGCCCTCGAGCGCGAACTCGACCGCCGCGGCAGCCAGGCCCGGCGACTCTTCACCCTCCATGCCGAGCAGCGCCATCACCCTTGCCAGCCCGTCGAACGGACCCACCTCGCGAAGCAAGGTCGCAGCCGGCACGAGCTCGCCGGTGACCACATGCTCGCCCTCCTCGAACCGGCTGATCAGCCCGCTCAGGTCCGAGGCGGCCAGGTGGTGGCGGAAGACGTCGGCGACGGCCCGCCGCAGCAGGTGGGACAGGATCTCGACCTCGCGCCCTTCCTCGGAGGCCTCGAACTCGACCTTGCCGCGCAGCGTCGCGACGACGCCTGGCAGGTCGCAGACCCGGGCCACCGCGGTCTCCTCGCCGACCAGCGAAGCTCGTCGCAGTGCCGAGGCCGCGACCGTCTCCGTGCCGGCGATGCCGAAGCGCGCTGAAACCCCCGAGCGCTTGTCGACCGCGGACGAGTCGCGGACGAGCTGGGTGTAGCGGGCGAGCACTTCGACCAAGTGCATGGGCACAACGGCGACCGGCGACGCCTCCTGCAGCACCAACTCGAGCTCGTCGTCCAGGTCCAGCGGGTAGTGCGTGCGGATCTCGGCGCCGAAGCGGTCCTTGAGCGGAGTGATGATCCGCCCGCGGTTGGTGTAGTCCTCGGGGTTGGCGCTGGCGACGAGCAGCAGGTCGAGCGGCAGCCGCAGCTGGTAGCCGCGCACCTGTACGTCCCGCTCCTCGAGCACGTTGAGCAGCGAGACCTGGATCCGCTCGGCCAGGTCGGGCAGCTCGTTGATGCCGAAGATGCCTCGATTGGTCCGCGGGACCAGCCCGTAGTGGATGGTCTCGGGGTCGCCGAGGGTTCGACCCTCCGCGACCTTGATCGGGTCGACGTCGCCGATCAGGTCGCCTACGGAGGTGTCCGGGGTGGCGAGCTTCTCGCCGTAGCGCAGGCTGCGGTGCCGCCAGGCCACCGGCAACCCGTCGCCCAGGTCCTCCGCCAGTCGGCGGCAGCGCACGCAGGTCGGCGCATACGGATGGTCGTTGATCTCGCAGCCCTGGACCACCGGAGTCCACGGGTCGAGCAGCCCGACGAGCGAGCGGATCAGCCGGGTCTTGCCCTGGCCCCGCTCACCGAGGAGCACGAAGTCGTGACCGGCGAGCAAGGCCCGCTCAACCTCTGGCAGCACGGTGTCCGAGAAGCCGACGATGCCCGGGAACGGGTCCTCGCCCGCCTCGAGCCGTTCGATCAGGTTGGTCCTCAGCTCCTGCTTGACGGTGCGGTACCCGTGGCCGGTTGCGCGCAGCTCGGTCAGGGTGGTCACGTGCGGAGGGGTGTCGGGCACGGCTCGACGCTACGACTGCATCGGCGTGGCGGCGACTCGGTTCGCGCAGAGCGCAGTTCCGGTTGACTGCCGGTATGCCGGTTGTGCTTGCCGTCGACGTCGGCGGCACCAAGCTGGCCGTCGGGCTGGTGGACGAAGCAGGCAGGGTCCTGCGAGTCGACGCGCCGGCCGACCCCTCGGGTCGCGGACGCGGAGGTCATCTGGCGCGAGCTGTGTTCGATGGTGGACGAGGTCGCCGCCGACGTCGACGTCGCTGGTGTGGGCATCGGCTGCGGGGGGCCGATGCAGTGGCCCTCGGGTCTGGTCTCACCGCTGAACATGCCGGCCTGGCGCGAGTTCCCGCTACGAGCCCGGTTTGAGGAGCGGTATGCGGGCCGGCCGGTCCGGCTGTTCAACGACGCGATCTGCCTGGCCATCGCCGAGCACTGGCGGGGCGCGGGCCGTGGGCACGACAACGTGCTCGGCATGGTGGTGTCCACGGGCGTGGGCGGCGGACTGGTGTTGGGTGGTCGGGTCGTCGAAGGCAGTACCGGGAACGCCGGGCACATCGGGCATGTGGTCGTGGACCCGGCAGGGGCCGGAGTGCGGCTGCGGCGGATTCGGACACGTGGAGTCCTACGCCCGCGGGCCAGTCATCGCGCAGTGGGCGACCGAGCATGGCTGGTTGCCGCCGCACCAGCCGGGCACGGCGCAGGACGTCGCGACCGATGCCGCCCGCGGGCACCCGGTCGCGGTGGAGGCGTTGCGCCGAGCCGGGCACGCGATCGGCGTTGCGGTCGCGTCCGCCGTCCACCTGCTCGACCTGGACGTGGTGGCAATCGGAGGCGGAGTCGCGCAGGCCGGGCCGCTGCTGTTCGACCCGCTGGATGCGGCCCTGCGAGGCCAGGCCCGGATGGACTTCGCCCGCCGGGTGCAGGTGGTCCCGACGTCACTGGGTCAGGCCGGCGGGCTCGTCGGCGCGGCCGCGCTCGTCGTGGCCGGCGACCGCTACTGGCCGCCGCCCGACGCGTGAGTGCGACCTGTCATACGAATCGCGTCACCGGTGACGCGATTCGTCTGACACCGACGTGGAGGTGGGCGGTTGTCAGGCGTTCCGCGTCACCGGTGACGCGTTTCGTCTGACACGGACGTCGCGCAGTGCCAAGATCGAGCCATGGCGACCGTCGAACCGACGCCTGCGCTCGACCTGCCGGCCGACCTCCCGGTCACGCTCGACGACGTGCTGGCCGCGCGCGAGCTGCTCAAGGGCGTGTCGAGGCTGACCCCGCTCGAGGGCTGCCGGCCGTTGTCCGAGAGCGTCGGCGGCCAGGTCCGGCTCAAGTGCGAGAACCTGCAACGCGCCGGGTCGTTCAAGATCCGCGGCGCCTACACCCGGATGTCCCGGCTCAGCGACGAGGAACGAGCCCGCGGCGTCGTTGCCGCCAGCGCAGGCAACCACGCCCAGGGCGTCGCGCTGGCCGCAGGCCTGCTCGGCATCAAGTCGACGGTCTTCATGCCCGAGGTCGCCCCGATCCCCAAGGTGTCCGCGACGCGGGCCTACGGCGCGGATGTCAAGCTGCGCGGTCACACCGTCGACGACGCCCTGCTCTCGGCGTCATCGTTCGCCCAGCAGACCGGCGCCGTGCTCATCCATCCGTTCGACCACGTGGACATCGTCGCCGGCCAGGGCACGGTCGGCCTGGAGATCCTCGAGCAGGCGCCCGACGTCCGCACGATCGTGGTCTGTACCGGCGGCGGCGGGCTGGTCGGCGGCATCGCATTGGCCGTCCGCGCCCAGCGCCCGGAGGTGCGGGTGGTCGGCGTGCAGGCGGCGGCCGCGGCCGCATACCCGCCCTCTCTGCGGGCCGGGTCGCCCGCTGCTGCTCGAACGGATGAGCACGATGGCCGACGGGATCGCCGTCGGCCGACCCGGGCAGGTGCCCTTCAGGCTGGTGCAGGCCCTGGTCGACGAGATCGTGACGGTCTCGGAGGAGTCCCTGTCCAGGGCGCTGCTGCTCTGCCTCGAACGGGCGAAGCTGGTCGTGGAGCCCGCCGGGGCCGCGGCGGTCGCCGCGATCCTCGACCGGCCGGACGCGTACGAACCGCCGGTCGTCGCGGTCATCTCGGGCGGCAACGTGGACCCGCTGCTGCTGCTGCGCGTCCTGCGGCACGGGATGGCGGCCGCCCGGCGCTACCTGTCGCTCAAGGTCCGCATCCCCGACCGGCCGGGCAACCTGGCCCGGCTGGTGGCTGCGGTCGGCGAGGTCGACGCCAACGTGCTGGAGGTCGAGCACGTCCGCACCGAGCCACGGCTGGCGGTCGACGAGGTGGCCGTGGCGCTGCAGCTGGAGACCCAGGGCCCCGAGCATTGCGAGGAGGTATCTGGCGCATCTGACCGAGCGTGGCTACACGTTCTCGCAAGCATGAGGTAAATTTTAGCAAGTTCTAACTTGACTTTTGGTAAGTCGCTGGTGTTCGCTACCCGTCATGAACGAACTCCACGACATCCTGAACGCGGTCGCCCAAGGCGGCCTCGACCCCGCTGAGGCGGGCCGGCGCATCGACGCCCTGACCGCCGCTTCCGAGCCTGAGCGCGCCGCCGCATTCGGCTTCGCGGGCGCCGGTGAGCAGTCGGCTCCCCCGACCAACGACGTCCCGATCCGACGGATTCGGATCCGCGCGGACGGCATGCGGCTGTCGGTGATCGCCGATCCGCAGGTCGCGACCGCCGTCGTCGTCGGGCCGCACTCGGCGCGGACCGAGGACGGCGTGCTCACGATCGGCAGCCCGGAGGTGGACGGTGCCTCCTTCCGCTACGAGGGCGACCTCGGGCGATTCCTCGGGCGGCTGGTGAACGCCCCGTGGGGCCAGCGGGTCAACGTCCGGGTGAACCCGGGCCTGCCGATCGAGGTGGAGAACAACGCCGGCTCCCTGTTCGCGACCGGGCTGCGCGCCGGCATCGACTTCCGAGTCGCCGCCGGGTCGGTCAAGGTCCTCGACACCCACGGCCCGGTCAACGGCAACGTGGCGACCGGCAGCGCATACGTGGAGGCCTTGTTCACGCATGGCGAGTCCCACATTTCGGCCGACCTGGGCAGCGCCGACGTGAAGGTCCTGCGCGGGTCGGACGTGCGCGTCCAGGTGCGGGCCGAGCAGGGCTCGGCCAAGGTTGCGGGCGGGGTCCAGACCGAGGGTCGCCATGACCTGGCGAGCGGCATGGTGGGCGATGGCACCGCCCTGCTCAGCGTCGACGCCCGCCTCGGCTCGGCGAAGGTCGAGCTGCGATGAACGGCGACCTGGCGAGCGCGCTCGCGCACCCCGTGCACCGGCCGCCGAACGAGTGCCCAGTCTGCCGGCAGAACCTCGCGATCACCCGACTCGGCTGCCCAGCTTGTGGCACCGAGCTCTCCGGGCGCGTTTCGGCAGTGCGCTTTCTGCCGGCTGCCGGAGGAGGACCTCGAGACCCTGCGAGTGTTCCTGGTCTCCCGCGGAAACATGCGCGAGGTCGAGCGTCACCTGGGCGTCAGCTACCCGACCGCGCGGCAACGGTTCACCGAGCTGCTGATCCGGCTGGGCATGGACGATGGCAAGGGCGATGTCGACGTGCCGGTGACGAAGGTGACCAGCGTCATCGTCGGCGAGCAGCGAGACCGAATCCTGCGCGACCTCGCGGACGGCCGCATTGGCGTCGAGGACGCCGAGGCCGCGCTGCGCGGATCCTCTGGCGCGCCGGAGACGAAACCCGAGGAGGCATCATGAGCAACGCCATCGAGGTGGAAGGGCTGGTCAAGCATTTCGGTGAGGTGAAGGCTCTCGACGGGGTGGACTTCACCGTCCCGACCGGCACCGTGGTGGGCCTGCTCGGCCCGAACGGCGCGGGCAAGACGACCGCGGTGCGCGTCCTCACCACGTTGCTGTACCCGACGGCGGGTCGGGCGACGGTTGTCGGCCACGACGTCGTCGCCCATGCCGACCAGGTCCGCAAGGTCATCGGGCTGTCCGGGCAGTACGCGGCGGTCGACGAGATCCTGACCGGCCGAGAGAACCTCGAGATGGTCGGTGGGCTGTACCACATGAGCCGCGCTGACCAGAAGCAGCGAGCGCACGATCTGCTCGAGCGCTTCGACCTGCTCGAGGCCGCGGACCGACCCGCGAAGACCTACAGCGGCGGTATGCGGCGCCGGCTCGACCTCGCCGGCGCGCTGGTCGCGCGCCCGCAGGTCATGGTGCTGGACGAGCCCACCACTGGGCTCGACCCGCGCAGTCGCATCGGCATGTGGGACGTGATCCGAGAGCTCGTGGCTGAAGGCGCGACCCTGCTGCTCACCACGCAGTACCTCGAGGAGGCCGATCTCCTCGCGAACAGCATCGTGGTGATCGACCACGGCAAGGTCATCGCCCGCGGCACCTCCGACGAGCTCAAGGCTCAGGTCGGCGGGGAGCGGGTCGAGGTCGTCGTCACCAATCGCGAACAGCTCGCGAGCGCAGCCGACGTCATGCGGCGGGTCGCGGGCGCCGACGCCGAGGTCAATCCGGACGACCGCCGGGTCACGGTGCCGACCAGTGCAACCGGTGGCGCCGCGGCACTACTCGAGGTCGTCCGGGACCTGGATGCGGCTGCCGTCGGGATCGACGACGTGCTGCTGCGCCGACCCACCCTCGACGACGTCTTCCTGGCCCTGACCGGGCATGCCGCCGAGGACGAGACCGCGACGCCGGCGCTGGCCGGCAGGAAGGAGCGCTGAGATGGCCGCCACCGCGATGACCTCCGGCGCGACCCTGGCCGGCACCGGGCCACGACCGTTCTACGGCTGGACGCTGCACGACGGCTGGGTGATCGCCAAGCGAGACCTCAAGAAGATCCCGCGGATGCCCGAGCTGCTGTTCTTCGCCATCTTCCAGCCGATCATCTTCGTGCTGCTGTTCGCGTTCATCTTCGGGGGCGCGATCCCGGTCTCGGACGGCAGCTACCGCGAGTACCTGATGGCGGGCATCTTCGTCCAGACCCTCGCCTTCAACTCGGCGAGCACGACCGTCGGGCTAGCAGAGGACATGCAGAAGGGCGTGATCGACCGGTTCCGGTCGCTGCCGATGGCGAGTTCGGCGGTGCTGCTGGGCAGGACGACGGCCGACATCGTGCGCGGGCTGATCACGTTGACCGTGCTCGTGGTGACCGGCCTGTTGGTGGGGTGGAGCATCAACGACGGATTCGCGAACTTCGTGCTCGCGATCTTCCTCCTGGTGCTGTTCGGCTTCGCGTTGAGCTGGATCGGTGCGTGGATCGGCCTCTACATGCCGAGCACCGAGGTGGCGAATACCGCCGGCATCGTCTGGCTGTTCCCGGCCACGTTCCTGAGCAACGCGTTCGTGCCGATCGAGAGCCTGCCCAACTGGCTGCAGCCGGTTGCCGAATGGAACCCGATGTCAAGCGTTGTGCTCGCCTGCCGTGAGCTGTTCGGCAACCCGGTGGGCGCGCCGACCGACGCCTGGCCGCAGCAGTACCCGGTCGCCTACTCGGTGATCTCGTGCGCCGTGATTCTTGCGGTGTTCATCCCGCTGGCGGTCCGGAAGTACCGTCGGACCTCCGCCCGCTAGCCGGCCACCCCACCCGTGATCATGCACATACTCCGTGCGGAGTTTGTGCATGATCACGGGGGAGGTCGGCGGGGTTTGTGCATGATCACGGGGGAGGTCGGCGGGGTTGCCGACAGGAGATCAGCCGGGGTATGGGGTGGCGTCGGCGATCTTGACGGTGAGCGTCTTCCCGTTGGGGAGGTCGTAGGAGACCTCTTCGCCGATGCTGCGCCCGAGCACGGCCGCACCCAGCGGCGACTGCGCGGAGTAGACGTCGATGTCGGAGTCACCGGCCTGCTCGCGTGAGCCGAGCAGGAAGCGCTCGCTGTCGCCGTCAAGCGCGCCGCCGATGAACGCGACCTCGACGACCATGCCGGGCTGCACGGTGCCATCCGACGCCGGCGCCTCGCCCACCTGGGCGGTCTCGAGCAGCTGCTTGAGTTGTCGGGCCCGAGCCTCTTGCTTGCCCTGTTCCTCCTTGGCGGCGTGATAACCGCCGTTCTCGCGCAGGTCGCCTTCCTCGCGGGCGGCTCCGATCTTCTTCGCGATCTCGACGCGCCCCTCGCCAGTCAGGTACTCGTGCTCGGCCTTGAGCCGGTCGTAGGCGTCCTGGGTCAGCCAGGTGGTCACGGGTCAACTCCTTGCACAACGGGTTCTGGTCCAACAGGGGAAACGTCCAGGCTATCCGAGCCGGCAGCCGTCGACATCGGCGAGCACGGCCCGTCGCGGTCGTCACCACGACCACATCGACCACGACCCGTGATCGCTCCTCGGTGATGTCGGTCGAGGCTCGCCCGACGATCGCGGTGTCGTCGCCCCGGGCGATCACATCGCAGACCGCATCGCGGTCGGCCGGCTTGGTCACCTCGATCCGGGCTTCGACTGCGGTGTCCGACACCACCTGGTATGCGAGCAGCCGTGCGCGCGCCTCGGGCTGGCCGGTCTGCCAGATCAGAAACACGGCGAGCACCGCGAGCACAAGCAGCGCGAGGCCCGCGGCGGTCAGCGCGATCCGCTGCCACCTGGTGAGTGGCGGCCGCCGGCCATAGCGGGCATCGAGGTCGGACACGGGAGGAGTCTCCCCCAGGCGCATCCTGAGAGACTTCGCTCGTGAACGTCCCCGTGACCGTGCCGCAGGTGCCGCCGGTCCGCGACGAACCGTTGCGGCTGCTGGCGGTGCACGCGCACCCGGATGACGAGTCGAGCAAGGGCGCTGCCTCTGTTGCGAAGTACGTCAGCGAAGGTGTCCAGGTCATGGTGTTGACCATGACCGGCGGCGAGCGCGGCGACATCCTCAACCCGGCGATGGACATCCCCGAGATCCGCGCCGACATCGTCTCCGCCCGGCGCCGGGAGATGGCTCAGGCGGCGAAGATCCTTGGTGTCCGGCACCGCTGGGCCGGCTTCGCCGACTCTGGCCTGCCGGAGGGTGATCCGCTGCCGCCGTTGCCCGACGGCTGCTTCGCGCTGCTGCCGCTGGAGGTGGCCGCCGAGCCGGTGGTCCGGACGGTCCGCGAGTTCCGTCCGCATGTGATCACCACCTACGACGAGAACGGCGGCTACCCGCACCCGGACCACATCCGCACCCATGAGGTCGCGGTCGAGGCATACGAGGCGGCCGGCGACCCCGCCCGGTACCCGGGTACCGGCGACCCCTGGGTGCCCGCGAAGCTGTACTACCACCTCACCTTCCACAAGCAGCGGGTGCAGGCCATGCACGAGGTGACCGTGGCGGCGGGGCTCGAGTCGCCGTTCGCCGAGTGGCTCAAGGACTGGGTGGACAAACCGGAGGACGCGCACCGGCTGACCACCCGCGTGCCGTGCGCACCGTGGTTCTCCGTCCGCGACGACGCGCTGAAGGCGCACGCGACCCAGGTCGACCCCGAGGGCCGCTGGTTCGCCACCCCGCTGGAGCTGCAGGAGAAAGCCTGGCCGACGGAGGACTACCAGCTGGCCCAGAGCCGGGTCGAGACGAGCCTGCCCGAGGACGACCTGTTCGCCGGGATCCGGCCGCGGCCCGAGAGCTCGTAGTGATCGCGTTTCCGATCGCGACGATGCTCGTCGAGGAGCGCGTCCTCGACGAGGAAACGGTGTCGCCGGGGCTGCTCGGCTTCGGGGTGTTCTTGCTGCTTGTGCTCGCGACGTTCTTCCTGGTGCGCTCGATGAACAAGCAGCTGCGTAAGGTGCCGCCGAAATTCGAGGGCGAGGACGACGTCGACGACGCGGCCACGCCGCCGACCGACGCCGACGGCGAACCCGGCGAGGACGGGCCGCGCTGACCCGCAGCGGGCGCATCCCGCGGCAACCACGAGCTGACGGCCGCGCGGGTAGCGTCTGAGGCGTGCTGCGCCAGCTGCTGACCCCTCGGTGGCTGGCGCTGCACGCCTTCGCGGTCGCGGCCGTGGTTGCCTGCGTGCTGCTTGCGCTGTGGCAGTGGGACCGCGCGCAGCAACAGGCCGACGCCGACCGGGAGCGGCTGCGCTCCGAGTCATCGCCGCTCGTCGACGTCGTCACGCCCGGCGGTGAGCTCGAGGGCGGCGACGTGTCGCGGCTGGTCTCGGCGACTGGTTCGTACCAGGCGGAAGACACGCTGCTCGTGACCGGTCGCGAGCTTGACGGCCGCGACGGGTACTGGGTCGTGACCCCGCTGGCGGTCGACGAGGCTGCGGTCCTGGTGGTGCGTGGCTGGGTGCCAGCCGAGTCGAGCTTGAGTCGAGCCGGCGACGGGGGAGGTCGAGGTGACCGGCCGGCTGACGCCGTCGGATCCGCCCGGCGGTGCTCGACTGCAGGGCTCGGCACCGCTGCCGGCCGGTCAGGTCAGCTCGGTCAACTCCGACGAGCTGGCCGAGACGCTCGATCGCGCGCTCTACCCCGGGTACGTGGTGCTGACCGAGCAACAACCCGCCGGCGCTGGTGGGCTCGAGCCGGTCGACCCGCCGGTCCCGTTCTCGGTCAGCGGGGGCCTGTTGCAGCACTGGTCCTACGTCGCGCAATGGCTGTTGTTCGCCGGGTTCGTCGCCTTCGTATGGTGGCGGCTGGCGCGCGACGAGCTGCGGCAAACGAGAACTGAAACGCACGACCCTGCCGAGCGATCCAACGTCCCTGGAGTGACGGTGTGAGCGGTGCCCTCAAGCGATACCGCGTCATGGCGTACGTCGTCGGCGTGATGCTGCTGGTGCTGGTGTTCGTGGCGATCCCGATCCGCTACCTCGGTGACAACCCGCGCGTCTCGGAGATCGTCAGCCCGATCCACGGCTTCCTCTACATCGTCTACGTGGTCGTCGCGTTTGACCTCGGCTCGCGAATGCGCTGGCCGTTCCGTAAGACGATCTGGTTGTGCCTGGCAGGCACGATCCCGTTCGTGTCGTTCGTGATGGAGCCGAAGGTGACCCGCGAGGTGCAGGCGCACCTCGCCGCGACGACCTGAGCGGGCGAACTGCAGGCGTTCCTGGAGTTGTTGGGGTCTTCCGGACTCAGGGATGCCGGATGCCCCCAACAGCGTTCGGAACTAGCCGCGCGCCCGCCTTGCGTTCTCGATCGCGATCCGTATGCGCTGCAACGTCTCTTGCGGACGGTCCATGACATCGGCCCAGGTGACCCGAATGACCACGTACCCCTGAGCGGCGAGTCGTTCCTGCCGCAGCTTCTCCGCCCAGAACACATCCACGTCCGTGTACTTCAAGCGGCCGTCGAACTCAACGATCACGCCGGCGTCCTCGAACAGGAAGTCCACCCGGTCGTTGCCGATCCAGACGTTGAGCGCCGGCTTGGGCAGCCGGCCGTCGGCCATCAAGACCCGAGTGATCGACTCGCCAGCCGACTCGCTGCGCCCGTCGGCGAACTCCGCGACCCTCCTGGCTCGGCGGCGGTGGCCCTCGGAGGCAAGCCGTTCCAGCGCATCCGTGAGCTCGTCGCGCGAGGCGCGTTTGAGGTGAAGCGCGCTGTCCGCGACCGCGACCGCGTCACGGAAGCTCATTACGGTGGCCACATCGACGACCGTGCGCGCTTGCGACGTGACCCGCATGTGCCGAATCCGTCCGACATCGCCCTGCCCAAGGACTGCCTCGCGGACGTGGATCCCACCGGAGGGCGTGCCGAACCCGTCGCCGCCGAGAAAGGTCGGTGTCCCGAACGGGACCGATCACCGCGAGGCCGTGGAGGAGCGCGGCGGATTCGTGGCTGACAACGAGATGTGAACGCGCAAGCGCTGCCGCAGCGCATCGCTCCAGATGCACCTGCCGTGGGTCGCTCCGGCATGGTTCCGCCGTGAAGATGCCGCGGCGAAGCTTGCGCCACTTTTGCTTCTTCAGCCGCCAGCGGATCTCCTCGGGCGTGTAGCCCGCATCGATCGCTTGGCGGTGGCTGAACACGCCGACCTGAGCGTCGGCTGCTGCGGCGAGCTGCGGAAGCACCGGCGCATCGTCACCGACGTCGGGTGGTCGCGGGTGTGCGCCTCGACCGGCTGTGGACGAAAGCCGGTCATCATTCGCCTGTGGACAGGGCCCTGCGTCGCCTGGTCCCGACGTCGCTGGGGTGATCCGTACGCCCGAGACGTCGGACGACCCCAGCAACCTCAGGGAAGGGGTTGACAGCGGGTCGTGCCTCGCTATGGTTAACGCATTCGTTAATTAACGAGAGAGTTAAACAATGGCGGAGGATCGGCTCAGCACGATCTTCTCGGCCCTCGCCGACCCGACCAGGCGGGCGATCCTCGCCCGGCTGGCCGATGGCGATGCGACCGTGAACGAGTTGGCCGAGCCGTTTGCCATCAGCCTCCCCGCGGTATCGCGGCACCTCAAGGTGCTCGAGCGGGCCGGCCTGATCACCCGGACACGCAGCGCGCAGTGGCGTTCGAGCACCCTGAACGTCGAGCCGCTGCAGGAGGCCACCGCGTGGATGGAGCACTACCGCCGGTTCTGGGACGAGAACCTCGACCGGCTCGATGCGCACCTGAAGCGGATGCAGCAAGCGCAAGCAGCCCACCGACCGACTGAGAGGTCAGCGTTATGAGCGACACCACCCCGACGACCGAGCTCGTCATCAACCGGGTCTTCGACGCCCCGCGCGAGCTCGTGTACCGCGCCTTCACCGACCCCGACCAGCTCGCTCAGTGGTTCGGCCCGGTCGGCTACTCGGTGCCCCGCGACACCATCGACATGGACGTGCGTGTCGGTGGGTACGAGCGCTTCACCATGGTGAACGACAACGACCCGAGTGAGACCTCGCCGGTCAATGCGACCTTCAAAGAGGTCGTCGAGAACGAGCTTCTCGTCGGCGAGGAGACATGGGAAGGCGTCCAGGGGTTGCAGGAGGGCGGCACGATGCAGATGCGCATCGAGTTCCACGACGAGGGCGGCAAGACCAGGCTTGAGGTCAGGCAAGGGCCGTACACGCAGGAGATGGGGGAGATGGCTCGCGAGGGCTGGGAGAGCTCGTTCACCAAGCTCGACACCCTGCTCGCCGCTTCCTGAACCGGTCGGTCAGTCTCGCCGCTCAGGCTGGAACGCCTTCTGGTTCTCAGCCGCGAGGCGCGTGGTCTCGGCCACGCGTCTCGCGCGCGTCTCAGGCCGCTTCGCGAAGGCGATCTGCTGCAGGATCGCCTTGCGCGCCGAGGGTGCGAACGCATCCCAATAACGCCGGGCGTTCGGCTCGGCGTCCAGCGCCGCGGCCAGGTCCGGTGGCTCGATCAGGTCCTCGACGTCGTCGAGGATCACCCAGGTGCCATCGGCCTTGGCGCGTTCGATGGCGGCATATCCGGCCGGCTGGATGAGCCCGGCCGCCTCCAACCGCTCGACGCGTTGCTTGTTGGACCGCGACCAGGCACTGCCCTTCTTGCGCGGGGTCATCAGCATCATCTGGCGCTCGTCGTCGATCGTGCGCGCGGTGCTGTCAATCCAACCGAAGCACAGCGCCTCCTCCACGACGTCCTCGTACGGGACCGCTGGCCGCCCCGTCGCGCGCTTCCAGGAGACGAACCACGCGCCGCTCGACTCTGCGTGGTGTTCACTCAGCCACGCGCGCCAATCCGCTCGCGTCTCGACGTGCACCCTCGGCAGCTGGTCGAGCTTGCTCTGCGCCACGAACCCAGTCTCGACGATTGCCTAGGCTCGGGGTATGCCGAACCGGCTGGCGGCGTCGTCGAGCCCATACCTGTTGCAGCACGCCGACAACCCGGTGGACTGGTGGGAGTGGGGCGACGACGCGTTCGCGGAGGCACGCCGGCTGGACGTGCCGGTGCTGCTCTCCGTCGGGTATGCGGCCTGCCACTGGTGCCACGTGATGGCGCACGAGTCCTTCGAGGACGCCGCGACGGCACGGCTGATGAACCAGGGCTTCGTCAACATCAAGGTGGACCGCGAGGAACGTCCGGACGTGGACGCGGTCTACATGGAAGCCGTCCAGGGCATGACCGGTCAGGGCGGTTGGCCGATGACCGTGTTCTTGACCGCGGAGGGCGAACCGTTCTACGCGGGTACGTACTTCCCGCCGCAACCGCGACACGGTATGCCGTCGTTCGCGCAGGTTCTGACTGCGATCGCCACCACGTGGCGCGACCGGCGGGAGGAGGTGCTGACCGCGGGCAAGTCGATCGCCGAGCAGCTCGCGCAGCGCGCGACCACGCTGCCGGACAACGTCGCTGGCCCGCCGGACGACGCGGCACTGGCAGGCGCCGTGCGCCAGCTGGCCCGCGACTTCGACCCGGCCAACGCCGGCTTCGGCGGCGCACCCAAGTTCCCGCCGTCGATGACCCTGGAGCACCTGCTCGCCACCACGCGCGGACCGGCGACCAGGACGCCCTCGACATGGTCGTGCGGACCTGCGAGGCGATGGCCCGCGGCGGCATGTATGACCAGCTCGGGGGCGGGTTCGCGCGGTACTCGACCGACGCTGGCCTGGGTCGTGCCGCACTTCGAGAAGATGCTGTATGACAACGCGTTGCTGCTGCGGGTCTACGCCCACCTGTGGCGCAGCACCGGTTCGACGCTGGCGGCCAGGGTGGCGCTGGAGACCGGTGACTTCATGCTGCGCGACCTGCGCACGGCGCAAGGCGGGTTCGCCTCGTCGCTCGACGCGGACAGCGAAGGTGTCGAGGGCCGGTCCTACGTCTGGACGCCTGACCAGCTCCGGGAGGTGCTCGCGGACGATGCCGACTGGGCCGCGGGCCTGCTCCAAGTGACACCGGGCGGCACGTTCGAGCACGGCTCGTCTGTCCTTCAGCTTCGTGCCGATCCGGACGACGCGCAGCGCTGGTCTGCAGTTCGTTCGCGCCTGTTCGACGCGCGCTCACGTCGCACCCAGCCGGCCCGTGACGACAAGGTCGTGGCCGCGTGGAACGGCCTGGCGATCGCGGCCCTGGCGGAGGCCGGCGCCCTCCTCGACCGCGACGACTTCGTCCACGCTGCAAGCGCGGCCGCGGACCTGTTGCTCGACACTCACGTGATCGACGGCCGGCTGCGACGGGTTTCGCGCGATGGCTCGGTCGGGGCGCACGCGGGCGTCCTTGAGGACTATGGCGACCTGGCCGAGGGTCTGCTGACCTTGTATGCGGTCACCAGCGAGGCGGGTCGGCTGCACCAGGCAGGCGCCTTGCTCGATGTTGTCCTGCAACGGTTCCGGGCCGACGATGGCGCGTTCTTCGACACCGCGGATGACGCCGAGAGGCTTCTACGGCGACCGCAGGATCCCACCGACAACGCGACGCCGAGTGGCTGGTCCGCGGCCTGCGGGGCACTTCTCTCGTATGCGGCGTACACCGGGTCGGTACCGCATCGCGACGCAGCGGAAGCGGGCCTGGCCGGGTATGCGGCGCTGGCCCGGCGGGCGCCGCGATTCGCCGGCTGGGGCCTCGCCGTCGCCGAAGCCTGGGCCGACGGTCCACGTGAGGCAGCGCTCGTCGGCGACCACGAAGACCCTGACCTGATGGCCCTGCACCGGACCGCGTTGCGCGGGACCGCGCCCGGGCTGGTCGTGGCTGTCGGTGAGGACGGCGGCGTCCCGCTGCTCCGCGGGCGGCCGCGAGTCGATGGTCGGGCGGCCGCATACGTGTGCCGAGGCTTCGTCTGCGAGCGACCCGTCACGACGCCGAAGGAGTTGGCCGAGCTCATCGGTTCGCGCGGCTAGTGTCTGGATCGTGGCGCACGCCCACGACCTCACGTTCGCCCCGCCGATCGAGGGCGGGATCGTGGTCGGGCACGACGCCTCCGCGTCCGCCGACCGGGCGCTTCGCTGGGCCGCCGAGGAGGCCCACCTGCGTGGCTGTCCGTTGCACGTAGTCCGAGCCTGGCGGATCCAAGACGCGCCGCGGCCGAAGCAGGTGCTTCCCGGAGTGGTCCCGAGCGAGGACGAGTTCGCACAAGCGGTGGCGGAGGAGCTCAAACGCAGCGTCGACGGCGTGCCCGCGGCTGATGTCGTGGTGTATCTGCACCCGATCCACGCGCACGCCGAGCAGGCGTTGGTCGCCGCCTCGGCGCACGCCGACCTGCTGGTGGTCGCCTCCCGCGGCCGGGGACGGGTGGCTCGGCTGCTCGGGTCGACCTCGGCCTATGTCGTCGAGCACGCGGACTGCCCCGTCGTGGTCCTGCGCGGCTGACTCCGCTGCGCCGGCTCCATAGGCAACGATGTGCCGCTTCAATAGATCCGAAGCGCCGTCACATCGTTGAGAAACGGTGGGGCGCCGTTCGCCGTGGGCAGACTGCTCTTGACCTGCGGCGTAACGGTGTAATCATCGTTGCATGACGCACGTCGACAGCACCGAGAAGATCCGTGGCTGGCTGGCCGGCCGCCTGCCCGAGGACTGGTTCACCGAGCCGCCGGAGATCATCGTCGACCGCGAGGAGATCACCATCGTGGGCCGGCTGGCCGCCCCGGTGACCGCAGATGACGCCTCCGACGCTGAGGTGGCGGCGGCCGCGGCCGGCCGCATCAAGGAGTTCCGCGAGCGCACCCGGGAGCAGCGGATTGGCATCGCCCGCGAGCTCGAACATCGAACCGGCCGCAAGGTCGCCTGGGGGGCAGCGGTCGATGACCGACGCGAGCTGTTCACCACCCTGTCGGTGCCGGTCATGACCCGGCTGCGGCAGACCGACCGGCAGGTGCTCGACACCTTGGTCGACGCCGGCGTGGCCCGGTCTCGATCCGAGGCGCTGGCCTGGTGCGTGCGCCTGGTCGGCAAGAACGCGGACGCCTGGCTGGCGGAGCTGCGCGATGCCATGCAGTCGGTCCAGCGGGTCCGGGAGTCCGGGCCCGACCGCTGACCCACACAGATGTGGACGTTCGAGTCCGATGTGCCGGGCACATCGGACTCGAACGTCCACATCTGCGGTGAGATGGGTCAGTGCGCGACGACGGTGATCATCACCGCGATGTAGTGGAGCACATAGGCCAGCAGCGTCAGCGCGTGGAACACCTCGTGGAAGCCGAACCAGCCCGGGTGCGGGTCCGGCCGCTTCAGCGCATACACCAGGCCGCCGAGGGTGTAGAGCAGTCCGCCGAGGATCACCAGGACGATCACGGCGATCCCGCCGGCCACGGCGAACTCCGGCAGGAAGAACACCGCGACCCAGCCGAATGCCAGATAGGCCGGCACGTACAGCCAGCGCGGCGCGCCCACCCACAGGACCCGGAACACCACGCCGATCAGGGCCAGCGCCCACACCAGCCACAGCAGCGCGGTGCGCGCGCCGCCGTCCAGCAGGACGACCGTGAACGGCGTATAGGTGCCGGCGATGATCAGGAAGATGTTCGCGTGGTCCACCCGCTTGAGCACCCCGTGGGTGCGCGGCGTCCACTGACCACGGTGGTATGCGGCTGACACCACGAACAGTGCCGTCGTGGTGATCGCATACACCGCCGACGCGGCGATCTCGGCAGCTCCGCGCGAGAACGCGATCAGCACGATGCCGCACACGAAGGCGATCGGTGCGGCCGCCGCATGCAGCCACCCACGCAGCCTTGGTTTGACCGCCTCGGGAACGTGCTCCGCGGCGTGCTCGAGCGCCGCGCCGAGGGTGCGGTCGAGCGCGTCGCCGACTTGGTCGGTCGTGTCGCGATGACTCATCGACAGGACTGTACGGGGCTACCCTGATCGGTCGTGGGGCTGCGCGACCTGGTCTACGGCGCATACGAGCGGCAGGTGGCGCGCTCGCTCGACCGTTCCCAGATCCCACGCCATGTGGGGGTGATCCTCGACGGCAACCGCCGATGGGCCCGCGGCAGCGGCAAGGACGCCGCGACCGGTCATCGCGCGGGCGCGGACAAGATCACCGAGCTGCTCGGCTGGTGCGACGACATCGGCGTCGAGGTGGTCACGCTCTGGCTGCTCTCGACCGACAACCTCGGCCGACCCCAGCACGAGCTCGCGCCACTGCTGTCGATCATCGAGGGGACCGTCAGCGATCTGACCGCGGCCAAGCGGTGGCGCGTCCATCCAGTCGGTGCGCTCGACCTGCTGCCCGACCACACCGCGACCGTGCTCAAGGACGCCGCAGATCGCACGGCCGATGTGCGTGGCCTGCTGGTCAACGTCGCCGTCGGCTACGGCGGTCGGCGGGAGATCGCGGACGCGGTGCGCTCGCTGCTGGCCGACCAGGCCAGCCGCGGCACCTCGATCGAGGAGCTGGCCGAGGTGCTCGACGTCGAGCACATCTCCGAGCACCTGTACACCCGCGGCCAGCCGGACCCGGACCTGGTGATCCGGACCAGCGGCGAGCAGCGGCTGTCCGGGTTCCTGCTGTGGCAGAGCGCGCACTCGGAGTTCTACTTCTGCGAGGCGTACTGGCCGGACTTCCGGCGCACGGACTTCCTGCGTGCGCTGCGCGCGTATGCGGCCCGCCATCGGCGCTACGGCGGCTGAGCGGCGGCTGGCAAGCCAAACGTTCTCCCGCCGTCCGGCGTGGCGTCGACTCGACGTCACCGGCCCGGTCGTAGCGTCGGCCAGGACGGGTCGGCACCCGGCCGCCCCGCTCGGGAGGCGCCAGGTTGCTCGGCACACGGCATCGACAGGTCCAATTTGCATCGTCGGCTGGCATGAACGTGGCTGCTGCCCGTCGATCTGCCTCGAACCCGACCACCGGTTCGTCCGGTGCCCGCCGACTCGACCGCCGGACCTATGTCCTCGACACCTCGGTCCTGCTCTCGGACCCATTGGCGCCGCTGCGCTTCGATGAGCACGAGGTCGTGCTCCCGGTCGTGGTGATCAGCGAACTCGAGGGCAAGCGGCACCATCCGGAGCTTGGCTGGTTCGCGCGGCAGGCGCTGCGGCTGCTCGACGACCTGCGGGTCGAGCACGGTCGACTCGACGACGCACTGCCACTGAACGACCGCGGCGGCACGCTGTGCGTCGAGCTGAACCACACCGACCCGATCGGTGCTCCCGGCCGGCTTCCAGCTCGCCGACAACGACACTCGGATCCTGGCGGTCGCGCGCAACCTGGCCGCCGACGGCCGGGATGTCACGCTGGTCTCCAAGGACCTGCCGATGCGGGTCAAGGCGAGCGCGGTCGGGCTGGCCGCCGAGGAGTACCGAGCCGAGCTTGCGCTCGAGTCCGGCTGGACCGGAATGGTCGAGCTCGAGGTCGCGGGCGCCGACCTCGACACCTTGTACGAGCACGGACTCGCCGACCTCGACCAGGCCCGCGACCTGCCCTGCCACACCGGGCTGGTGCTGCACTCCGAACGCAGCAGCGGTCTTGGCCGGATGACGTCGGACAAGCAGGTTCGGCTGGTGCGCGGCGACCGTGAGGCGTTCGGGCTGCACGGCCGAAGCGCCGAACAGCGGGTCGCGCTCGACCTGTTGCTCGACCCCGACGTCGGCATCGTGTCCCTGGGCGGACGCGCCGGCACCGGCAAGTCGGCACTGGCGCTGTGCGCCGGTCTCGAGGCGGTCCTCGAGCGTCGGCAGCACCGCCGGGTCGTCGTCTTCCGACCCTTGTATGCCGTCGGCGGCCAGGAGCTCGGCTACCTGCCCGGAACCGAGGTCGAGAAGATGGCGCCCTGGGGGCAGGCCGTCTTCGACACCCTGTCCGCGCTGACGACGACCGAGGTCGTCGAGGAGGTCGTGGACCGGGGCATGCTCGAGGTGCTCCCGCTGACGCACATCCGGGGCCGCTCGTTGCACGACGCCTTCGTGATCGTCGATGAGGCGCAGTCCCTCGAGCGCAACGTGCTGCTCACCGTGCTGTCCCGGATCGGCTCTGGCTCGCGGGTCGTGCTGACCCACGACGTGGCGCAGCGGGACAACCTGCGGGTGGGCCGGCACGACGGCGTGGTGGCCGTGGTGGAGAAGCTGAAGGGGCACCCGCTGTTCGCCCATGTCACGCTGACCCGCTCCGAGCGCTCCCCGATCGCGGCGCTGGTGACCGAGATGCTCGAGGACCTGCCGCTGTCCTGAATGCCCAGGTATAGGCGAAATACCCTAACCTCTTGTGATGTCCCGATTACTCAGCGTGTAGATGTGACCCATCCCACGGCTCTCGATTGGTTGTCCGCGGGGGTCTCCGGGCATCGTGGAGACCAGTCAGACCCCGCGTACCCCTCGGGCTGAACGTCGTCAGACGTCTCGACGCCGCGCCGAAGATCGGCCGAGCGATCGACTGGAGGAGGTACGCCGCACCGGCCTTCATCGCGGCCGGGAGCCCGCGTCACGCACGTCGGCAGTGAAGCCGTCGTGCTGACCCGCGCCCGGGGTGAAGAGCGTGTGTCGCGGATGCGGCGCGCGAAACCGCTGAAAGGGAAACACCATGCCCCGGACCCGAGTCCGGAAGTCCGTGCTGCTCCCGGTTGTGGGCGCTGCCGCCATCGCGCTTGTTGCCGGCGCGCTGGTCGCCACGCAGCCGGCCGACGCAGACGCCAACATGACCGCCTTCGGTGTGACCGCCGACGAGCTCGAGCGCCTGCAGCGTGAGAAGCAGGTTGCTGCCACCGCGTCCTACACCGCCTGGAAGGCCGAGCAGGATCGGATCGCCGCCGAGGCAGCTGCCGCGGCCGAGGCCGCGCGGGTCGCCGCCGAGGCCGAGGCCGCACGCGTTGCCGCCGAGGCTGCTGCCAAGGCGCAGGCCGAGGCGGACGCCAAGGCTGCCGCCGAGCGCGCTGCCGCCGGGCAGAAGTCGTCCCGTTCCTCGGCGCGTACCGCGCCGGTGGCCGGCCCGGTCGCGAGCGGTTCGCCGCGCGAGATCGGCCTGCAGATGGTGCTGGCTCGCGGCTGGAGCGAGGCTCAGTTCGCGTGCCTGGACCAGCTCTACATGAAGGAGAGCGGCTGGAACCCGAACGCGCACAACAGTTCGTCCGGCGCGCACGGCATCCCGCAGGCGCTGCCCGGTTCCAAGATGGCCAGCCACGGTTCCGACTGGCAGACCAACCCGGCGACGCAGATCGCCTGGGGCCTGGACTACATCGCTGGTCGCTACGGCGATCCGTGCTCGGCGTGGAGCTTCTTTCAGGCAAAGAACTGGTACTGAGAATGAGTCCGGTGTGACGGGGAACACCTGACACGTTCCCCAGCCGCTGGACCGAACGAGCAGTTCCGGTCCACACTGGACGGCGGCCCCCGACCAACCCCCTCCCGGTCGGGGGCCGTCTCATGTCCCGGCTCGCTCGCGAGGGGTGCGCCCTCTAGCGTCTGCGGTATGCACACCGCCCCCGAGCTGACCTTTCTCGGTCACGCCACGGTGCTGGCCGAGCTGGCCGGGGTGCGGGTGCTCACCGACCCCGTGCTCCGGCCGTGGACCACGTTCCTACGGCGGGTCAGCGCACCCACCGACCCCGTGGTCACGCTCACCCAGCTGCAGCCCGACGTGGTCGTCCTGTCGCACCTGCACCACGACCACTGCGACCTGCCGACGCTGCGCCGACTGTCCGCCGACGTCCGGGTGATCGCGCCCGTCGGCGCCGGCGCGTGGTTGCGCCGGCACGGGGTCGCCAACGTTCGCGAACTCGCGACCGGCGCGTCCGCCACGATCGGCGACCTGACCATCCACACCGTCCCCGCCATCCATGACGGATCGCGGGGGCCGTTAGGCCCGCGAGCGGAGGCAGTCGGCTACCTGCTGAGCGACCAGGCAAGCGCGGTGTACTTCGCCGGGGACACGGCGCTGTTTCCGGCAATGTCCGACCTTGGCGACGTCGACGTGGCGTTGCTGCCGGTCTGGGGGTGGGGACCGAACCTCGGACCCGGGCACCTCAACCCGTACGAAGCTGCGTGCGCCGCCCGGCTGATCCGCCCGCGCGTCAGCGTGCCGATCCATTGGGGGAGCCTGGCCCCGGTCGGGTTGGCACGACGGATGGCGCATCACCTCTACGATCCGCCGAGGGAGTTCGCTCGCGCCGTTGGTCGGATGGGCCTTGCCGTCCAGGTGGTGATCACGGAGCCGGGGCAGCGGGTCGCACTTCCACGATGACGGACGGGGAAGCTGATCGGAGGGCAGGCGATTTCGCAGCAACCAGGGCGCACAGCTGAGCTCGCGCGACGGTGGCGGCTGGGCCGGACCCTGTCGCCCCCCGTCCAGCGGACCCTGGCCGGCCGTCTGTTCGGACTGCTGTGGGCGTGGCTGCTCGGCAGCGTCGCGCTCGGCCTGACGTTCCTGCTGGTTCCCGGCCTGACGGCGGAGTCGTGGTGGGCCGTCATGCTCGCGGCACTCGTCGTGGCGGTTGCCGGCTGGTTGCTCCGGCCGATCCTGGACGCGCTGGCCTTGCCGCTCGGGTGGGTCGGCGTCGTGCTGATCGGCCTGTTCGCTCAGGCCGTGGTGATGTACGTCGCGCTGCAGATCACGCCCGGCGTGCACGGGACCTCGTGGTGGCACGTGTTCGCTGCATCGTGGGTGTATGCGGCCGTCGCCACCCTCGTGGGCTTCATCGACCAGGTCGATGAGGACGAGGTGTTCCTGGCACACGTCGTACGCGCCGCGTTGCGTCGGAACAAGGGGGTCAGCCTGCAGGACCCCGACCAAGATGGCGTTGTCATCGTGCAGATGGACGGCGTCTCCCAGCCGCTGCTGCGCTGGGCCCTGATCACGGGCAACCTGCCCACGTTGAACCGATGGGTTCGGACCGGAAGCCACGCCGTCGATGGCTGGACCGCACGGGTGCCGTCGACCACGCCGGTCAGTCAGGCTGGGATCCTCCTCGGGTCGAACGAGGACATGCCCGCATTCCGCTGGTACGAGAAGTCGGCCGACGGCGTGGGCGGTCGACTCGTCGTGGCCAATCACCCGCCCGACGCCGCGCTGATCGAGGAGAGACTGAGCAACGGCCGTGGGCTGCTCGCGGACGACGGCTGGAGCGTCGCAAACATGTTCACCGGCGACGCCGTCGGCTCGGCGCTCACCATGAGCGCGGTCGGCGCACAAGGCAGGCGTGCGGTGGGAGACTCCGGCGACTTCGCGGCATTCTTCGCCACCCCGTACGGCTTCGCCCGAGCCCTGATCAGGACGATTGCCGAGATGGTGAAGGAGGTTGTGCAGGCGCGGCGGGCCATCTCGCGCAGCGTCGAGCCCAGGGTCGAGCGCCATGGCGCATACATCGCACTGCGCGGGCTGACCAACGTCTTCATGCGCGACCTCAACGTCGCCCTCGTCGCCGAGCAGATGATCCGCGGGCGCAAGAGCATCTACGTCGACTTCCTGGACTACGACGAGATTGCCCACCACGCCGGTGTCGCCCGGCCGGAGTCGTTGGCGGCGATGGCCGGCGTCGATCAGGTCCTCGGGCTTGCTGGAGAAGGTGAGCGAGCACGCACCGCGGAAGTACCACTTCGTCGTCGTCTCCGACCACGGTCAGAGCCAGGGCGCGACTTTTCGGCAGCGTCAAGGCGAGTCGCTCGAGGCCGTGGTCCGCGACCTGATGGGCGCCGGTACCACAGTGGCCGCAGCCACCGGCCACGACGAGGACTGGGGCCCACTCAATGCTTTCCTGGCACAGATCCGCGGCCAGGACTCGGTGACCGGCCGGATGAGCAACACCTTGCTGCGATCGAAGACGGATGCCGCGGGCGGGGTCGAACTCGGCCCCCGGGTCGCCGCCGCCAAGAGCTCCGAGGCCGCGGCGGTCGACCTCGTGGTCTGCGGCTCAGGAAACCTGGGCTTGGTGTGGTTCGCGCAGGTTCCTGGGCGGGTGACGCTGGAAGCCATGGAGGAACGGTGGCCGGGCCTCGTCAGGGCGCTGGCGACCAATCCGTACGTCGGATTCGTCGTGGTGAAGTCCGAGGATGGCGAGATCGTGGCCCTCGGTCGGGACGGCGTTCATGTCCTGTCCACGGGCGAGATTGACGGCATTGATCCACTCGCGCCGTTCGGTCCACATGCGGTGCCCGACATGCTGCGGTGCGCGAGCTTCGAGCACGCACCGGATATCTACCTGAACTCCTTCTTCGATCCCTCCTCCGGAGAGGTCGCTGCGTTCGAGGAGCTCGTCGGCTGCCATGGCGGCCTCGGCGGCTGGCAGACGCAACCGCTGCTGGTGCATCCGAGCGGCTGGCCAGTGGACGAGGAGATCGTGGGGGCCGACCGCCTGCATGACCAACTCGTGCGATGGCTCGAGCAGTTGGGCCACCGGGGTTCGCTCAGACCTGCGGCGCATCCGCAGGTGGCGACGGACGGGTGAGCCGCAGCGGGTCGAGCACCTGGTCCAGCGTCGCTGCGTCCAACCGACCCGCTTCGAGGTGACCCCTGGCCTCGACCGCGGTCCGAACCGACACCCGGTGCTGCAGCGCGTGCTTGGCGACCGCCGCCGCCTCCTCGTAGCCGAGGTAGGGGTTCAACGCGGTGGCGAGCGCGGTCGTCCCCTCCGCGTACTCGCGCATCCGCTCGACGTCGGCCTCGAGACCGTCGATGCAGCGGTCGGCGAGCAGCCGGGTCGCGTTGGTGAGCAGCCGGATCTGTTCGAGCAGGTTGCGGGCGATCACCGGCATCTGCACGTTCAGCTCGAAGGCCCCGCTCGCGCCGGCCCAGGCGATGGCGGTGTCGTTGCCCACGACCTGGGTGCAGACCATCAGGACGGCCTCGGGGATGACCGGGTTGACCTTGCCCGGCATGATCGAGCTGCCCTTCTGCAGCTCGGGCAGCCGGATCTCGCCGAGTCCGGCGCGCGGCCCGGAGGACATCCAGCGCAGGTCATTGCAGATCTTGGTCAGCGCGACGGCCAGCGCCCGCAGCTGGCCGCTGGTCTCGACCATGGCGTCGCGCGCGGCGTTGCCCTCCATGTGGTTGCGGGCCTCAACCAGCGGCAGCCCGTTGCGGTCGGCGAGCCGTTCGATGACCGCGGCGGCGAAGCCGGGTGGCATGTTGATTCCGGTACCCGCCGCCGTGCCCCCCAGCGGCAGCTCCGCCAGCCGCGGCAGGGTCGACTCCAGTCGTTCGACGGAGCGCGCGACCTGAGCCGCATACCCGTGCAGCTCCTGACCCAGCGTGACGGGCACCGCGTCGACCAGGTGCGTGCGCCCGGCCTTCACCGCGTCCGCATACTCGAGCCCCTTGCGCTCGAGCGCGCCGTGCAGGTGCCACAGCGCCGGCACCAGCCGGTGCACGATCGCGTCGGTGGCGGCCACGGCGATCGCGGTCGGGACTGTGTCGTTGCTCGACTGGCTCGCGTTGACGTGGTCGTTGGGATGCACGGGGCGGCCCAACGTCCGCTCGGCGAGCGTGGCGAGCACCTCGTTGACGTTCATGTTGCTCGACGTGCCGGAGCCGGTCTGGAAGACGTCGAGCGGGAAGGCGTCGTGATGGCTGCCGGCGATGACCTGCTCCGCGGCGTCCGCGATCGCGCCGGCCATGTCGGCGTCGAGCACGCCGAGCGCGGCGTTGACCAGCGCGGCCTCAGCCTTGATCTGGGCCATGGCCTTGATGAACTCCGGCGGCATGGTCTCGCCGCTGATCGGGAAGTTGTCGATCGCCAGTTCGGTCTGCTGGCCCCACAGCGGTCGGTCGCTCATGCCGCCATCATGGTGCAGGCGGGCCGACCGGGACGCGGGTGATCACCGGGCCGGCCGCGGCGTCCGGGTCGACGAAGAAGTCGTTGCCCTTGTCGTCGACCACGATGAATGCCGGGAAGTCCTCGACCTCGATGCGCCAGACGGCTTCCATGCCGAGCTCGGCGTACTCGAGCACCTCGACCTTCTTGATGCAGTCCTGCGCCAGCCGGGCGGCCGGGCCGCCGATCGAGCCGAGGTAGAAGCCGCCGTTCTCGGCGCACGCCTTCGTCACCGCGGCGGACCGGTTGCCCTTGGCCAGCATCACGTACGACCCGCCGGCCTTCTGGAACTGGTCGACGTAGGAGTCCATCCGGCCGGCCGTCGTCGGGCCGAACGAGCCGGACGCATACCCGGCCGGGGTCTTCGCGGGTCCGGCGTAGTACACGCACATGTCCCGCAGGTAGTCGGGCATCCCCTCGCCGCGGTCGAGCCGCTCCTTGATCTTGGCGTGCGCGATGTCGCGGGCGACGACCATCGGTCCGCTCAACGAGAGCCGCGTCTTGACCGGGTAGCGGGACAGCTCCGCCAGAAGCTGCGACATCGGACGGTTCAGGTCGATGTGCACGACGTCGTCGTCGAGGTGCTCGTCGGTGACCTCCGGGAGGAAGTGCGCCGGCTCGCGTTCGAGTGCCTCAAGGAAGACGCCCTCGGGTGTGATCTTCGCGAGCGCCTGCCGGTCGGCCGAGCACGACACCGCGATCGCGATCGGGCACGACGCGCCATGCCGCGGCAGCCGGACCACCCGAACGTCGTGGCAGAAGTACTTGCCGCCGAACTGCGCACCGATCCCGAGCCGCTGGGTCAGCTCGAGCACCACGGCTTCGAGCTCGTGGTCGCGGAACCCGTGGCCCAGCTCCGAGCCCTGCTTCGGCAGCCCATCGAGGTAGTGCGCGCTCGCGTACTTGGCCGTCTTCAGCGCGAACTCGGCGCTGGTGCCGCCGACCACGATCGCCAGGTGGTACGGCGGGCACGCGGCGGTCCCGAGCGCCCGGATCTTCTCCTCGAGGAAGGCCAGCATGGAGTCGGGGTTGAGAACGGCCTTGGTCTCCTGGAACAGGTAGCTCTTGTTGGCCGAGCCACCTCCCTTGGCCATGAACAGCAGCTTGTATGCGAGCTCGTGACCGGGCGCCGTGTCCGCATACAGCTCGATCTGCGCCGGGAGGTTGGACCCGGTGTTCTTCTCCTCCCACATCGTGAGCGGCGCAAGTTGGGAGTAGCGCAGGTTGAGCTGGGCGTATGCGTCGTAGACCCCGCGCGCAATGGCTGCCTCGTCGTCGCCGGCGGTCAGGACGTGCTGCCCGCGTTTGCCCATGACGATGGCCGTGCCGGTGTCCTGGCACATCGGCAGCACGCCGCCGGCGGCGATGTTCGCGTTCTTGAGCAGGTCGAGCGCGACGAAGCGGTCGTTGGGGGAGGCGTCCGGGTCGTCGAGGATGTTGCGCAGCTGCTGCAGGTGCCCAGGGCGCAGCAGGTGCGCGATGTCCTTCATCGCCTCGAAGGTGAGCCGCCGCAGTGCCTCTGGCTCGACCTGCAGGAACCGCCGCCCCTCCGCCTCGAAGGTCGAGACCCCTTCGGTGGTGATCAGTCGATAGGGCGTCTCATCCTCGCCGATCGGCAGCAGATCGGCGTATGCGAACCCAGCAGTCGGCGCAGGCATGCAGCCAGGGTAGGTCCCTGGGCACGGCCCTCAGGTGGCGTGGTCGAAGTCGACCGCGGAGTAGTGCCGCAGCTTGTCGAGCGCGTGCCGGCTCTCGATGCGCCGGATCGTGCCGCTGCGGCTGCGCATCACCAGCGAGTCCGTGGTAGCGCCGCCCCCGTGGTAGCGCACCCCGCGCAGCAGCTCGCCATCGGTGACTCCGGTGGCGACGAAGAACACGTCGCCGCTGACCAGGTCGTCGGTGAGCAGCACCCGGTCGAGGTCGTGCCCGGCCTCGAGGGCCTTGCGCCGCTCGTCCTCGTCTCGGGGCCATAGCTTGCCCTGGAGCACGCCGCCGAGGCATTTGATCGCGCAGGCCGTGATGATGCCCTCGGGCGTGCCGCCGATGCCGAGCAGCAGGTCGACGCCGGTGTCGGCGCGCGCGGCCATGATGCCGCCGGCCACGTCACCGTCGGCGAGGAACTTGATCCGCGCCCCGGTCGCGCGCACCTGGCGAACGATCTCGTCGTGCCGCGGGCGGTCGAGGATGCACACCGTCACGTCCTCGGGGCTCTCGCCCTTGGCCCGCGCCACCGCTTGGATGTTGTCGGCGACCGGTGCGTTGATGTCGACCGCGTTGGCTGCCTCCGGGCCGGTGGCGAGCTTCTCCATGTAGAAGACCGCGGACGGGTCGAACATCGACCCGCGGTCGGCGACGGCCATCACCGCGATCGCGTTGGTCATGCCCTTGGCAGCCAGCGTGGTGCCGTCGATCGGGTCGACCGCGACGTCGACCTCGGGGCCCTCGCCGTTGCCGACACGTTCGCCGTTGTAGAGCATCGGCGCGTCGTCCTTCTCGCCTTCGCCGATGACGACGACGCCGTTCATGGTCACGGTGGTGATCAGCACACGCATCGCCTTGACCGCCGCCCCGTCGGCGCCGTTCTTGTCGCCGCGACCGACCCAGCGTCCGGCAGCCATCGCGGCTGCCTCGGTGACCCGCACGAGCTCGAGCGCGAGGTTGCGGTCGGGGCTTTGCGGTGCCCGAACGTCGCTTGCGGGATTGGGGAGGCTGGTCATCTGCGCACCTCTCGAGTCGGCGTGTGGCGAGCCTACTGACCGTGGGCGGGTGCCCCGGACGACGTCGCGCGTCGGCCTCGGGGAAGATGGCGGCGTGGCCCAGCGACGACGCGGATTCGAGACCGCCGGTGACATGGTGCGGTCGATGGGTCTGGTCCTGCTCGGCGTGGCCGCGCTCCTGCTGCTCACCCTGCGCGACGAGCCGGATGACCCGGTCACCGTGGTCGACGCGTCGGTCATCGAGTCCACGACGGCACAGGCGCGGGCCGCCGCACCGTATGCGCTCGAGGTGCCGATCGGTCTCGACGCCGCTTGGCGAGTCACCAGCATCCGGTACGAGCCCAGCACCGAGGCCGGCAACGTGTGGCACATCGGCTACATCACACCAGCCGACGACTACGCCGCCGTCGAGCAGACCGACGGCGAGGTGCTGGACGTGCTCGAGGGCCAGCTGCCAGAGCCGCAGGAGGAGGGCAGCACCCAGCTCGGCGAACGCAACTGGACTCGCTACGTCGACCAGACCACCGACCGGCGTGCGCTGGTCGCTGACGGCGCGGGCAGCGAGCTCGCGGTCGCGGGTACCGCAGACTGGACCGAGCTCGAGGAGCTCGCCGAAGCGCTCGCGGTGTCAGCCAGCTGAGTCGCTGGCTTCCGGTCCGGTCGGGGCAGCTGGGCGCGCCGCCTCGATGCGGGCACGGGCGCCGTCGAGCCAGGCCTGGCATACCCCGGCGAGCTCCTCGCCGCGCTCCCACAGCTGCAGTGACTCCTCGAGCGTGGCTGCACCCGCTTCGAGCCGGCGGACGATCTCGACCAGCTCGTCCCGGGCGGCTTCATACGACATCTCGGGCATCGACGTCACCCTAGGACGCCTCTCGTGCGACTGCAGCGATCTCGCCGTGGGCAACCCGCAAGCGCAGCTGGGTCCCTGCGGGCGCCTGCTCCGGCGACCGCACCACGACGCCGTCGGCTCGTTGCACGACCGCATACCCGCGCTCGAGCGTTGCGGCGGGTGACAGCGACAGCACCCGCGCCCGGGTGTGCGCGAGATCGTCTGCGGCGCGGTCCAACCGATGCCTGACCACGAGCAGGGTCCGCTCCCGCACTCGCTCAAGTTCGATGGCGTGTCGGTCGACCAGCACGAGCGGGTCGGCGAGCACCGGACGCGAGCGCAGTGCGGTGAGCCGGTCCTGCTCGGTGCGAACCCGCTGGCCGACCGCCGCGCGCAGCCGATCACGGGCTTGGACGACCCGTTGTGCCTCCGCCCGCACGTCAGGGACGACGAGCCGGGCCGCATCGGTCGGTGTCGACGCGCGAACGTCTGCGACCAGGTCAAGCAGTGGGTTGTCTGACTCGTGCCCGATCGCGCTGACGACCGGCGTGCGGCACTCGGCGACCGCCCGGACAAGCCCTTCATCGGAGAACGGCAGCAGGTCCTCGACCGAACCGCCGCCGCGCGCGATCACGATGACGTCGACCAGCGGCTCCCGGTCCAGCCGGCGTAGGGCGTCCACCACCTCGCTCACCGCATACGGACCCTGGACGGCGACTTCGCGCACGTCGAAGCGCACCGCCGACCAGCGCGCTCGCGCGTTCTCGAGGACGTCGCGCTCGGCTGCGGATGCGCGCCCGCAGATCAAGCCGACCGTATGCGGCAGGAACGGCAGCGGCTGCTTGCGGTCGGCGGCGAACAGCCCCTCGGCGGCCAGGATGCGACGGCGCTCTTCGAGTCGAGCCAGCAGCACGCCGAGCCCGACCGGACGGATCTCGGTGACGTTGAGCGACAGGCTGCCTCGGCCGAGGTAGAAGTCCGGCTTGCCGTGGACGACGACGCGGGTGCCGTCGGCCAGCGGCGGCTGCAGCGCGTCGAGGACGGCGTTGCTGCACGTGACCGAGAGGGACACGTCGGCATGCGGGTCGCGCAGCACCAGGAACACCACGCCGGAGCCGGGACGCCGGGTGATCTGCGTCACCTGCCCCTCGACCCAGACGCGACCGAGCCGGGCGATCCACTGGCCGATCAGCTGGCTCACCGAGCGCACGGGCAGCGGCTGCTCGGGCGAGGTCTGGACGGCCACGTCCGCACCCTAGGGGTGCGGTCTCGGGTCGCACCTACCATGGGCCCATGACGTCGACCGTTGACCCGGCTGGCCGCCGGGTGCTGCTGGCCGCGCCGCGCGGGTACTGCGCGGGCGTCGACCGCGCGGTGATCACGGTCGAGAAGGCGTTGGAGCTGCACGGCCCGCCGGTGTACGTGCGCAAGCAGATCGTGCACAACAAGCACGTCGTCGAAGAACTCGAGGCGCGCGGCGCGATCTTCGTCGAGGAGACCGAGGACGTGCCGGAAGGGGCGATCGTCGTGTTTTCGGCACATGGCGTCGCCCCGTCGGTGCACGAGGAGGCGGCGGCGCGATCACTGCGGACGATCGACGCCACCTGCCCGTTGGTCACCAAGGTGCACAACGAGGCCAAGCGCTTTGCGTCCGAGGACTACGACATCCTGCTGATCGGCCACGACGGCCACGAGGAGGTCGTCGGAACCACCGGCGAGGCGCCCACGCACATCAAGCTGGTCGACGGGCCTGGGGACGTCGACTCGGTGGTCGTGCGGGACCCGGCGCGGGTGGCCTGGCTGTCGCAGACCACGCTCTCGGTCGATGAGACGGTCGAGACCGTCGAGCGGCTGCGCGAGCGCTTCCCGTTGCTGCTCGACCCGCCCAGCGACGACATCTGCTACGCCACGCAGAACCGTCAGGTCGCGGTGAAGCAGATTGCGGCCGACTCGGACCTGGTCATCGTCGTCGGCTCGACGAACTCGTCCAACTCGGTGCGGCTGGTCGAGGTGGCCCTGGAGAGCGGCGCCGGTGCCGCATACCTGGTCGACCGGGCCGCGGACATCGACGAGACCTGGCTCGAGGGCGTGCGGACGGTGGGCGTGACCAGCGGCGCGTCGGTGCCGGAGGTGCTCGTCCGCGGCGTGCTCGACTGGCTGGCTGCGCGCGGTTACGCCGATGTGCACGAGGTTCGGTCGGCCGAGGAGAGCCTGCTGTTCGCGCTGCCGCCCGAGCTGCGCCGCGACCTCAAGGCCGCCGGCCGAGTCTGACCCGCACATGTGGACGTCGCGAGTCCGCTGTGCCGGCACATCGGACTGCAACGTCCACATCTGCGGACGGGCGAGGGAGTTTCAGCGCATGAGTGAGCGGCTGCGCAGGTACCGGTAGGAGATGACGGCCGCCGCCAGGCCGGTGGCCAGGTAGAGCAGCGGCGCCTTCTCGGCCAGCCACACCAGGAGGTCCAGGCCGCGCCGGGTCATGCCGGAGTCCTCCGACGGCGGCACCACCAGCGTGCGCATGAAGCCGATGAACAGGAATGTGATCGGCGGCGTGATGATCGCGGCCAGGAAGTCGGTTCGGCGTACCTCGAGCGCGGTGTACACCGACGCCGCCACGAAGCCGGTCGCGAACAGTCCGCCCAGGCCGGGCGAGATCATGCCGTCCACCAGGGCGAGCAACGATGACAGGCCGACGCTGATCACGGCGACGCCGGCGGCAGTCAACCCGAGCGGGCCGCGTGCCGGAGTGCTGCTGCTGCGGACCGTGGCTGCACGCTGGCGATCCGGATCGCCGGGCCTACCCGCCACGGGCCGTACCGAGGTATCGGTCACACGGCCACGCTAACGCCGCGGAGCGTCGGGAGCCGGGAGCTCAGGCCCCGCGCGCCCCGCGCGTGTCGCCCGCGTCGGAGCCGCTCTCGAGGTCGACGGGGAACAGGCCGAACCGCTCGTCCTCACCGACCGCGTCGCCAGTTGATCCGGGCACGGTCACGACGCCGGGCAGCGCGCGCACCGCCTTGCCGCGGTTCGCGGACTGCACGAGCTCCGGGCTGGACGGCTGCCGGGCGGTCTCGCTGATCGGGAAGGCCGTCGGCAGGTCACCATCGACCACCTGAAGGTCCTTGAGCCTGCGGGCGGTCACCATGACCCGGGTGTCCAACGAGGCGATCGCCTTGTTGTAGTCGGTCACGACGTTGGAGACCGACCGGCCAAGCTTGGTGAAGTGGTTGCCGAGGGTGCCGAGCCGCTCGTACAGCTCGCGCCCGAGCTCGAACACCTGCTTGGCGTTGTCGGTCAGCTGGGCCTGCTGCCAGGCATACGCGATGGTGCGCAGCATGGTCATGAGCGTCGTCGGCGTCGCGATGATGACCCGCCGACCCATCGCGTACTCGATCAGCGTCGGCTCGATCTCCAGCGCCGGCGCGAGGAACGCCTCTCCTGGGACGAACAGCACGACGAACTCGGGCGAGGTGGAGAACTGCGTCCAGTAGGCCTTTCCGGCCAGGTCGTCGACGTGCTTGCGGAGGTGCCGCGCGTGCGCCCGCATCCGGTCGGCGCGCCGGTCGTCGTCGGCCGTCTCAGCGGCCTCCAGGTAGGCGGCGAGGGACACCTTCGAGTCGATGACCACCTGCTTGTTTCCGGCCATGTTCACGACCATGTCGGGGCGCAGCACGCCATCTGCGCTGCGGACGCTGGCCTGCTCGTCGAAGTCGCAGTGCTCGAGCATGCCCGCCAGCTCGACCACCCGACGCAGCTGCATCTCGCCCCACCGGCCGCGCGTCTGTGGCGCGCGCAGAGCGGTGACCAGCGCGCTGGTCTCGCTGCGCAGCTGCTCGGAGGTCAGGCGCACCGAGCTGACCTGCTCGGTGAGCTTCGTGTACGCCTCGAGCCGGGCCGCCTCCAGCTCGCGGAGCTGGCCTTCGACCTTGCCGAGGGTTTCCTTGATCGGTGCGACCAGGTGCTCGACGGCCACGGTCTTCTTGTCCAGCTCAGCAGACTGCGCCTGGTGCGCTTGCTTGAGCCGCTGGTCCGCCAGTTCAAGGAAACTCGTGTTGTTATGCCGCAGCGCATCCGTCGCGATGGCCTGGAACTGCTCGAGCAGCCGTTGCTGGTCGTCCCGGACCTGCTGCAGCCGGTCCTGGCCGGCCCGCTGCTCCGCATCGAGTCGAGCCTGCAGCCCCGCAGCCTCCTGCTCCGCTTGTCGCGAGCGTTCCTCATACGAGGCGGCGTTGGCGATCAGCGACATCCGTTCGGCGAGCAGCTGGTCGCGTTCGGCGACCGCGACACTCGCGCGCCGAGCCAGGTATGCCTGCGTGCCGACGGCGCCGATGATGGCCCCCATCAGCGGCAGCAGGATGAAGAGCGGGTCCATACGTCGATGCTCGCAGCGGGTCCGACACGAATCGGGGTGGCGCGCCGCCGCACCTAGACTTCGGCGGGTGATGCACCACGTGAGCTGGACTGTGCCTATGGTCGTGGTCTCCTCGGCTCCGCTTCGCTCCGCCTGCGTCGTCCACTCCGAATGAGCCTGCAGATCGGCATCGTCGGCCTGCCGAACGTGGGCAAGTCCACGCTGTTCAACGCCCTGACCAAGAACGACGTGCTGGCCGCGAACTACCCGTTCGCGACCATCGAGCCGAACGTGGGCGTGGTGCCGGTACCGGACGCCCGGTTGTCGGTGCTGGCGCAGATCTTCGGCTCGGCCCGACAGCTGCCCGCGACCGTGGAGTTCGTGGACATTGCCGGCATCGTGAAGGGCGCCTCGGAGGGCGCCGGCCTCGGCAACAAGTTCCTCGCCAACATCCGGGAGGCCGATGCGATCTGCCAGGTGATCCGGGTCTTCGAGGACCCGGACGTGGTCCATATCGACGGCCGCATCTCGCCGGCGGACGACATCGAGACCATCAACACCGAGCTGATCCTGGCGGACCTCCAGACCATCGAGCGGGCCCTGCCGCGGATGGAGAAGGAGGCGCGCGTCGTCAAGGAGAAGCAGCACGCCGTCGCCGCCGTGCAGAAGGCGAAGGAGATCCTTGACGGCGGCACGACCGTCTTCTCCGCCGGCCTCGACCTCGAGCCGTTGCGCGAGCTCCACCTGCTGACCGCGAAGCCGTTCCTGTACGTGTTCAACCTCGACGACGAGGAGCTCGGCAACGATGCGCTGAAGGACGAGCTGCGGACGCTGGTCGCCCCGGCCGAGGCGATCTTCCTCGACGCGAAGATCGAGCACGAGCTGGCCGAGCTGTCCGACGATGAGGCCCTCGAGCTGCTGCAGTCGATGGGGCAGGAGGAGTCCGGGCTCGCGCTGCTGGCCCGCGTCGGCTTCGCGACCCTCGGTCTGCAGACCTACCTCACCGCCGGGCCCAAGGAGGCGCGGGCTTGGACGATCCGTCGCGGGTCCACCGCGCCCGAGGCGGCCGGTGTCATCCACACGGACTTCCAGCGCGGCTTCATCAAGGCGGAGATCGTCTCGTATGCGGACCTCGTCGACGCCGGGTCGATGGCCGAGGCGAAGGCGCGCGGGAAGGTACGCATCGAAGGCAAGGACTACGTGATGGCCGATGGCGACGTCGTGGAGTTCCGGTTCAACGTGTGACGGGTGAGTCCGCAGACGGTGCGCGAGTTCTTTGACCGGAAGCCGGCTATCGGCTGGGGAGCGATCGCGGTAGCCCGAACCTTGGGAGCACGCTGTTGTCGAAGCGGGTCATGGCGCCGATCCGGTCACCGGCGAGGGTGAGGACGAAGAGGCCGACCCCGTGGCTGATGCCGGTAGGGGCGCGCAGGTAGGCCCCGAACGCCGGCTGGCCGTTGGCTCGCGTCGGTACGAGGTCGAACCGCCGGCCCGCGCGGAAGATGCTGGCAAAGAAGCGGGTCACGAGCTCTCGGCCCTCGTATTCGAATGGCATCGGTGGCATCGAGATGAAGACGTCGTCCGTCAGGAGGGCCACCAGCGCGTCGAGGTCGGCCGACTCGTACGCCCGGACGAACCTCGTCACGATCGCGTCTTCGACGAGTGAGTCGGAGGCGGGCGACGGCCTGCGGTATGCGGTCGGCCGTTGGCGCTGCAGGCTGGCGCGCGCCCGTTTGAGGGCGCTGTTGACCGACTCGACGGTCGTGTCCAGCATGTCGGCGACCTCGTTCGCGTGGAATCCGAGGACGTCGCGCAGGACGAGGACCGCGAGCTGGCGAGGTGGCAGGACCTGCAGGGCGGTCACGAAGGCCAACGAGATGGATTCGGTCTGCTCGTAGCGGGCCTCCGGGCCGAGTGGCGCGTCGATCGCACCCTCGAGCAGGGCGTCTGGAAACGGCTCGAGCCATACGACCTCGCCGAGCCGGGTCGGCTCGGGCGGTTCAACCTCGGGCACGTCCCACTCCTTGGCCCGGCGTCGGCTGGCCGACCGACGCGCGTTGAGGCACCGGTTCGTGGCGATCCGGTAGAGCCAGGTGCGGAGCGAGGCGCGTCCCTCGAAGCCGCCAAGGCCCTGCCAGGCGGTCAGCAACGTGTCTTGCAGGGCGTCCTCGGCATCCTGGAACGAGCCGAGCATCCGGTAGCAGTGCACCAGCAGCTCCCGGCGATACGGCTCGGTCAGCTCCTGGAACGCGACTCCGTCACCTGCCCGCGCCCTTGAGATCAGGTCCGGTGTCACCACGCTCACCGTCGCGTCACCTTCTCCTGCACCTTGTCGCTCCATCCTGTACAGACACCGACGCCGGGTCGAACTGGGCGGTTGGTGGGCGCCCACTTTCGCAACCCGACGGTGTCTGCATCTTCGACGGCTCAGCCGCCAAGAGCTAGGCGATTGCGGCCACGCGCGCCCACACAGAAGGGACCACAGATGGTGCTGACGGACAAGGTTGCGGTGATCTACGGAGCCGGCGGCGCCATTGGCGGCGCTGTCGCCCTCGCCTTTGCACGCGCGGGTGCCCAAGTGTTTCTCACTGGGCGCCGGCTGGCACCCGTCGAAGCGGTCGCCAAGGACGTCGCTTCGGCCGGCGGAACCGCCGAAGCGGCGCAGGTCAACGCGCTCGACGAGCCGGCCGTGGACTCGCATCTCCGGGCGGTGATCGATGCCGCGGGCCGCGTCGACATCTCGTTCAACGCGGTCGGGATCCCGGATTCGACCATCCTGGGTATGCCACTGGTCGAGCTGGACGTCGAGCGGTTCGCCGAGCCGATCGCGGCCTACACCCGGTCCTACTTCCTGACCGCACGCCTGGCGGCCCGGCGGATGGTCGCGCAGCGGTCGGGCGTGATCATGACCGTCACAACGCTTCACTCGCGGACTGGCATCCCCCTCGTGGGCGGCTTCGGCCCGGCGATGGCCGCCAAGGAGGCACTGACTCGGGATCTCTCCGCGGAGCTGGCACCTCAGGGCATTCGCGTGGTCGGGCTGCGACCACAGGCGATGCCCGAGACCGGCACGATCAGGGAGGCCTTCGAGCCTCGTGCCAAGGCATCGGGGATGACCTGGGAGCAGTGGCAAGAGGCGCTCGCCAGCCGGACCCACGCGCGACGCCTCATGACGCTCACGGAGATGGCAAACGTGGCGGTTTTCCTGGCTTCCGACCAGGCGAGCGGGCTGACGGGAACGACCGTCAACCTGACCATGGGCAGCCTGGACGACTAGCGGATCAGCGACCGAAACCCCGGGAGGGCTGGCCGATGCCGAGGCCAAAGAGGCCTGTGTGGCAACCCGGCTGAGCGCCGGAAGACTGTGCGGCGCCGGAATTCGAGCCCGGCATGCGGGTCGCGCACGGCTCGCGTAGCCTCCGCGAAAGGCAGTGACTTCGACAGACGGGACGACGATGACCGACGTGGAGAAGGTGCTGGACGAGGCTGGACTCAAGAACCCGCACGTGCGCGAGTACGTCATTCGCTGGGCGAAGCACACCGGCGCCGAGCGCGTCGAGGTCGTCAGTGCGGCGGACGACGCCCGGTTGATCCAGGAGTCCCTGGACGCCGGTGAGATCTTCCCGGCCGGCGACGGGGTCTACTACTCCCGCAGCTATCACAAGGACACCGCCCGCTCCGAGGAGCGGACCATCGTGGCCACCCACGATGAGGCCGACCGCGGCGCATACAACAACTGGCGTTCGGCCGATGAGATGAGGCCGAAGCTCGAGGCGCTCATGCGGGGGGCATCGGCGGGCAAGACGATGTACGTGATTCCGTACCTGATGGCACCACCCGGATCGCCGCTGGAGGCCTATGCCGCCGGCGTCGAGGTCACCGACCATCGCACCGTGGTGCTGCACATGATCCGGATGGCGCGGGTCGGTGTGCAGTTTGTGGAGCAGCTCGCAGACCCGAACAGCTTCGTGCGGGCGGTGCATGTCACCGGTGACCTGGAGAACCTCGGCCAGGGAACGGCGGAGGACAAGCGCTACTTCGTCACGGTCGCGGACGAGCGCACGATCCTGCACTTCGGTTCGTCGTACGGCGGCAATGCACTGCTCGGCAAGATCGCCCACGGTCTACGCCAGGCCGCATACGACGGCTGGGCGTCGGGCAAGTTCCTGTCCGAGCAGTTCATGCTCATCGGCATCGAGGACAAGCAGACCGGCCGGACGTATCACATCTGCGGTGGCTTCCCGAGCGCCTCCGGCAAGACCAACCTGGCGATGATGCTGCCGCCCGACGCACTTGGCGATCGATACAAGGTCACGTTCTACGGCGACGACATCGCGTGGCTGTGGGTGAACCCGGACGACGGCAAGCTCTATGGCATGAACCCCGAGTTCGGCGTCTTCGGGGTTGCCAAGGACACCAACGAGAACACCAACCCGACGGCCCTGGAGTCGGTCGGCCCGGGCTCCAGGCGTTGTTCACCAACGTGGCCTACAACGAGAACACCCAAGAGATCTGGTGGGAGGGGAAGACTCCGGAACCACCCGCGGACACCTCCGGCTGGCGGGACTGGAAGGGCAACCTGGTCTCGGAGCGAGCCGAGGACAGTGTCGAGCCGTGGGCGCATCCCAACAGCCGCTTCACAACCACCTTGGCCAACGTGCCCAACGTCGCCGCTGACTTCGAGGATCCCAAGGGGGTGCCGATCGACGGCATCATCTTCGGGGGCCGCACCCGCGACCGGGAGCCGCTGATCCGCGCCATCACGGACCTGGCCGAGGGGGTCTACGACGGCCTGACTCTGGGTGCCGAGGCGACCTTCGCGGCCGAGGGCGTCGAGGGCCAGCTGCGCTACGACCCGATGTCAATGCGGCCGTTCATGTCCTATCCGGAGGGCCCGTACGCCGCGCACTGGCTCAAGATCGTCGGGCAGGCCACAGAGCAGCCGATCTTCGCGCACGTGAACTGGTTCCAGCGCGACCCCCACGACGGGCACTTCCTGTGGCCTGGCTACCGGGACAACCTGCGTCCGCTGCTGTGGCTGATGCAGCTCAAGAACGGCGAGGTGAAGGGCCGGCCCACGGCGGTCGGCATCATCCCGACCAAGGAGGAGCTCGAGCTGGACGGGGTGGACATCTCGCCCAAGGACCTCGACACGATCCTGTCGATCAACGTTCAGCGCTGGCGCCAGGAGATCGCGAACCGCGCCGAACACCTCGCCCTGTTCGACAACCTGCCCGACGAGATCTGGGAAGCACATCACCGGGTCGCGAAGGCTCTTCAGGACGAGGAGGGCTGACCCCCACCTCCCGCGAATGTGGACGTTGGCGGGGTGCAGCCGACCCCGCCAACGTCCACATTCGCGGTGCAGGTCAACCAAACGTCGCGTCAGCGGCGTCTCTTGTGCACATCGGTCCTCGTATGCGGCTGGAGGGCAGCCATGAAGAGACGTCTCCTGATCGCGGCCACGGTGGCGCTGCTCGTCGCGGCGCCGCTGGGTGCGCCCACCGCCGCGGAGGCGGCGCCGTTCTGCGGGGTCCGATGGGGCTCGACGCCGGAAGCGGCGGGGACCCTGTCAACCTCACCGATGGTCGCGGTCCGCGCGGGTCGACACGCCTGCTACGACCGGCTCGTGATCAACCTGCGCGACGGCGCGGCCGGGTACCAGGTCCAGTACGTCCGTCAGGTGCTCGACCAAGGGCGCGGCGCGCCGGTTCCGGTGCGCGGGGCCGCGGACATCGAGATCCTGTTACTGGCACCGGCCAACGATGTGGAGACCGGCGTCCCGACGTTCGTCCCAGCCAACCGGCGTGAGCTGGTCAACGTCCAAGGCTCACGGACGTTCCGGCAGGTTGCGTGGGGCGGCAGCTTCGAGGGCTACACGACGATCGCGCTCGGGGTCCGGGCTCGCCTGCCGTTCCGGGTCTTCACGTTGGCCGGACCGGGCGAGCAGGCCCGACTCGTCATCGACGTCGCGCATCGTTGGTAGTCGCGAATGTGGACGTTGGCGGGGTTGGGAGCGCGTCCCAACCCCGCCAACGTCAACATCGCGGGTCAGGTCGGTTAGTCGAGCTGGAGCTCACTCGGGTGGGTGACGACGTCGACCATCGCACCGGCGCGCAGCACGGTGACCGCGAGCTGCCGACCGATGGCCTCGGCGAGCATCAACCGCTGGAGCTCCTGCGCCGAGGTGATCGCCTGCGTGCCGGCGGCGACGATGACGTCGCCCGGGATGATCCCGGCGCGAGCCGCGGGGCTGCCCGCGACGACCTCGGCGACCCGCACCCCAGTCCGCTGGCCGATCCGCGCCGCAACCGGGGGCGGCAGCGGCACCGGACCGCCGGCGACCCCCAGGTATGCGCGCTTGACGCGGCCGTCGGCCATCAACGACGCGATCAGCCCCCGGGTGGTGTCGTTGATCGGGATCGCCAGCCCCAGGCCGATGCCGGCGACGGCGGTGTTGACGCCGACCACGGCGCCGTCGGCGACGGCGAGCGCCCCGCCGGAGTTGCCGGGGTTCAGGGCCGCGTCGGTCTGGATCACGTCGTCGACCACCCGCACCGCGGACCCCGCCGACGTGGGCAGTGACCGACCCAGACCGCTCACGACCCCGGCGGTCACCGAACCGGCCAAGCCGAGCGGGTTGCCGACGGCGACCACGAGCTGGCCGACCCGAAGCCCAGCGGCCTCGCCGAGCCGGGCGGGGGCGGGCGTCGAACCGTCGGCCCGCACGACGGCGAGATCGGACAGCGGGTCGGCGCCGATCACGTGGAACGGCATCGTCGTCCCGTCTGCGAAGGACACCTGACCCGCGTCGGCCCGGCCCACCACGTGCGCGTTGGTCAGCAGGAAGCCGTCGTCGGTGAAGACGACGGCCGAGCCGGCTCCACGCCGAAGTCGCAGGGCTCCCACGCTGGGCCCGACCGTCTCGGCAACGGACGTGATGACCTGTGAGTACGCGTCGAGGGCGCGCGCCTCGTCCATGCCTCAGCCAACCGCCATCGGCGGCCACGGCATGCCGCTGTCCGCGGGCAGCGAACACTGGCCAGACTGATCGCCGTGTCCACCGAAGGCCGCACGACCCGACCGCCGCTGCGGTTCTTGCTGTGCGGGCAGTTCAGCGTCGAGCGGGACGGCGTGCTCGTGTCCGAGCGCGACCTCGGGAGCCGGAAGGCCCGGACCCTCCTCCGGCGGCTGGTCGTCGACCGTGGCCACCTCGTCCCGACCGATCGCCTCGCCGACGTCCTGTGGGCGGATGCTCCGCCGCAGGACCCGGCCGCCAACGTAGCGACGTTGGTCAGCCGCCTGCGCTCCGTCCTGGGCGACGGCGTGATCGAGGGCGGGCGGGCGGCTTACGGCGTGATGCGGCCGGGGCCGTGGACCGTTGACCTCGACGAGGCAACGCGTCTGGTCGCCGAAGCCGAGCTCCAGCTTCGGGGCGGCGCCAACGGCTTGGCGATCACGGCCGCGACCGCTGCGCTCGACCACCTCGACCGCGGCCAGGTGCTTGCCGACGAGCCGTCAGCTGACTGGGCCGACGACGCCCGGCGAGAGCACGCGCGGCTGCGTCAGCGGGCCCGCACCTGCGTCGTGCAAGCGGCTTTGGCCGCCGGTCACCCCGAGCGCGCGGTTCCGTATGCGGCCAGCGCGGTTGCGCAGGAACCGCTGGACGAAGCCGGACAGCGTGACCTGATGCGGACCTTGCACGCGGCCGGCCGGACAGCAGAAGCGATCGACGCGTACACCGAGCTGCGGCGGACTCTCCGCGACACCCTGGGTACCGACCCAAGCCGCGAGACGCAGGCGTTGTACCTGGGCTTGTTGGCGGACATCGCCCCTGCCGCTGCACCCGACGCAGCGCCCCGATCCAGCCCGCGGACCGCGGAGTCGCAGCTCGTAGGTCGAGATCGGGAGTTCGCCAGGCTGACCGCTGGCTGGTCGGATTCGCTCGCCGGCCGCCTGCACCTCATCCTCATCGCGGGTGAGGCCGGCATCGGCAAGACGCGCCTTGCGCATGAGATCGCGGCCGTCGTCGAGGACAGCGGCTCGACCGTGCTCCGTGTCCGCTGCCAGGCTGCCGAGCGCTCGTTGTTGCTGCAGCCGGTCGTGGACGCCCTGGGGCCGATGTTGCTCGGCCTGACCGAGGCTGACCTGCATGCGATCGTCGGCGTCCACGGCGAGTCGGTGGCCCTCCTCGTCCCGCGGCTGGCGCCGGCCTTGGACGTGACCACCATCGCGCCGTTGCCGGGTGAGATCCGCCGGCGGCGCGCATACGAGGCGATGGTGGAGGTGCTCCAGCGGCTGGCGGCCCGTCGCCCGCTGCTGCTGCTGATCGACGACCTGCAGAACGCAGGGCTGTCCACGGTCGACCTGCTGCACTTCGCGGCCACGCATCTGGGTCCGGCTCCGGTCTGCGTGATCGCCACCGTCCGGACTGACGAGGGCACAGAGGCGTTGCAGCGACTGGGCGGAGCCGGACTGCGGCTCGATCTGGGGCCGCTGCCGGACTCCGCCGTGAGCGCACTGGCTATGGCCGCCGGCCAGGCGGACATCGCAGAGCCACTCGCCCAGCGAACGAGAGGGCACACACTCAGCGTCGTCGAGATGCTGCGGGCCATTGCCGCGGGAGATACCGGCGTCCCCGCGACGCTGACCGAAGCCGTGCTGGCCCGCGTCGATCGCGTCGGGGCACCGCTGGGCGAAACGATTCGGGCCGCCGCCGTGCTCGGGGTGACGGTCGACCCACTACTGCTGGCGAACCTGTTGGACATCGCAGAGACCGAGGCGGTCCGGCGTTGTGAAGTCCTGCTGGCGGCGCGGCTGTTCGCCGATCGGGGAGCGACGTATGAGTTCGCGAACGACCTGGTACAGGAAGTCGTCCTGGCCTCGGTCCCGGGCCCCACAGCACACGCGATGCACCGCCGAGCGGCCGATCTGTTGGTCGCTCGACCAGAAGCGATGGCTGTCCACGCGGAGGCGATTGACGACCTTTCGCGGGCCGCGCGGGGCTGGATGCTGGCCGCAGAGGATGCTGCGCGACGGGCAGCACTCGAAGACGCCGAGTCCCTGTACACGCGCGCCGTCGCCGTCGCCGAGCGACTCGGCGACCCGGAGCTGATCGGCCGTGCCCACCTCGGCCGGGCGCGGGTCCGTGTCGCGCTGACCGACTTCGACGCCGCGTGGGAGGACATCCAAGCTGCGACGCTGGCCGCTCGCACGTCCGGCGACCGGCGCCTCCAGCTCAACGTGATCGGTGCCATGGGCAGCGACGTGCTGGTCGGTCGCGGCGACAGGCTGGCGACGTCGGAGGCGATGATCGACGAAGGTCTCCGGCTCGCCGCAGCGCTGGGCGACCGCGTGGCCACAGCTTCACTGCACGGTCGGTGGGCGCTCGCGCACATGAGCCGGCTGCGCTTCGACCGCGCGCTCGCGGCGTCTGAGCTCGCGTTGCAGGAGGCACGGGGGACAGGGGATCCGCGAGCGCTCGTGATGGCACTCGACGGCGTCAAGGCGACCCACGCCTACCTCGGCGACGTGGACCGGCTGCGGCCGATCGTCGAGGAATTGTCCGCGCTGCTCCGTGCTCACCCCGACCCGAACCTCGTGCAGTGGACGCCTTTCGAGGCCTCCTTCATCCCCCTGGCCGAGGGGCGCGCCGACGACGCGCTCGCCGAGATCGACTCGGTTGTCGAGATCAACCGGAGGACCGGGTACGTCGCGTACGAGAGCTTCTTCCTCGCGCACCGCGCCTGGGTGCTCCGGCTCGCCGGCCGGCTCGACGAGGCGCTCGCGGTGGGTGCTGCCGCGCTCGGCGATGCCCGGCGGATCGGTCAACGGTGGTGGCTGGCCGCTGCCGCCGGTCAGCATGCGGCTGCCCTGCTCATGGCCGGGCAACCCGAGCTGGCCGAGCGGGTCGCGCGCGAAGGCTTGGACGCAGCCCGCTCGACGACCGAGGCGTACGAGCTGCGCTGCCTGGCTCCGCTCGCGCAGGCCACCGGAGACCGGAACGTCGTCGCGGCGGCGGACCGGCTGTTGCAGTCCATCACCGCTCCGCCGGGCCGCGCCTGGGTGCTCGGGGCGGACGCATACCTGTGCGGGGCGCGCGCGCACCTTGCGAGCGGGGACGATGTGAGCGCACAGCGGGTGCTTGCGCCCCTGCGGGAGGCGACCGACGGCGAGCTGTGGCGCGCTGTCCGCGACCAGCTCGACGCGGTCCTGGCCGAGACCTGACTCAGAGCAGAGCGGACAACAGCGCCGCTGCCTTGGCCGCGCCGTCGGTCGGCACGTCGACGTAGTCCACCGGACGCGCCAGCTCCTCCGAGATCGCGACGGCGATCGCCGACGGGTCGGCGTCGGCATACTCCATGCACCGGCCGGCGCGGTGCCGCTGCAGCCGATGATGCACATGGCGTCGCTGCTCGAAATGGTTGCGCAGTGGGAAGTAAAGGAACGGTCGCTTGGCCTCGGTGAGCTCCATGGCGGTGGTGAGGCCGCCCTGGACCACCGCGATATCGCAGGCCGCGTGGTGCAGGTCGAGGTCCGGCACGAAGCCGCGCACCTCGAGGTCGGGATGGTGCGGCAACGAGTCTGGATCAATGCGTGGTCCGGTCACCACGACCATGCGCAGCTCCGGCACCAGGTTCTTGGTCTCCTTGTATGCGTCGACGACCCGGCGCAGCAGGTGACTGCCTGCGCCGGAACCCCCGACGCTGACGACGCATACCTTCTCGTCGGCCGCATACCCAAGCCGCTGCCGAAGTTCATCCCGGTCGACGCGCTCCCGTCCGGTGACGTACCCAACGAAGTCGAAGCGCGGCAACGTCCACTCAGGAATCGTCGGCAGGCCTGGCCCGAGCGAGTCCGGCACAACGTCATCAACTTCACCGACGAAGATGGATGCGTCGCGCAGTCGCGGGAAGCGCGCGATGTGTTCGACCATCTCCGCGTTGTAGTCCGTGGTCAGCGCAGCTTCGGCATCCCCGCCCTCGGGCATCGGCAGCCAACCGACGAAGTCGGTCAGCCAGGCCAGCGGGGCGCGTTTCAGCTCGGGGTTCTCGTGCAGGAAGTAGTCGACGTCCCAGGCCTCGTCCGCGACCCACAAGTCGTACGGCTCGTCCCTGACCAGGTCGTCGAACACCATGAAGTTCGCGACCAGGATCTCGTCCATCCGCCGAACCGCCTGGAAGGCATGCAGGTCGTGCTCGCCGACCTCACTGTCGATGTGCGCGGTCTCGCTGGCGAGCGCCAAGGACGCTGGGTGGATGGTCTCGCCCGCCGCCTCCAGCAGATGGGTCACCGGAGGCTGCGCCAACCATTCGATCTCGAGGTCCGGACGTTCCTCGCGAAGCGCCCGCGCGATCGCGATGTCGCGCCGGGCGTGTCCGAGCCCGATCGGTGAGCAGAGGAACAGCGCCTTGCGCTGCCGGGTCAGCGCCATCCGCCATCGTTGTGGCTGCGCGTCGACGGGGACGCGCGGAAGGGTGGCGACGAAGTCGGCGATCGCCCGGTTGACCACGACTGGGTGCCGCGCGGGCGCCAGGTGGCCTGCCCCGTCGATCAGGAGGTGCTGCCCGCCGGTGACCTCGGCCAGGACCTCCCCGCGACGGGGCGACTGACAGCGGTCGTCGGTCCCACTGATGGCGAGCACGGGGCAGGAGACCTGGGAGGTCCACTCCCGCATCGTCGCGAGGTCCGCGGACGGCGACTCCCACTCGGCGAGCAGCACGTCCGGGGACGTGTCGAGCCCCCACTCGACAAAGTCCTCGAACTGCTTGGTCGAGTGCGGCTCGGGCAGCAGCTCGTCGGCGAACCATCGGACGAAACCCTCGTAGTCGCGCTGCCACGAGTAGCGGTTGTACCGCCACCAGCCCTCGTCGATCCCCATGTCATCGTCGAAGTGCTGGAACGGCTCGACCCGGTGCTCGAGGGGTGGCGCCAGCACTGGCGGGCCGCCCGCCATCGCGACCCAGCCCAGCACCCGCTCCGGCATCGATGCCGCGAGCGCCAGCGCCATGAGGTTGCCGCTGCACAGTCCCACGAGGACAGCGGCCTGCGTGCCGGTTGCGTCGAGCACGTCGACGGCGTCCTGGATCTGGGCGTCATCGGCGTATGCCCCCGGCTCGGTCGGCCGGTCCGAGCGCCCGGTGCCGCGCGCGTCGTAGGTCACCACCCGGTGATGGCGGGCCAGGAAGGGCACCTGCGCCTTCCACATCAGGCTGGGCACGATCTGCCAAGTCGGGAGCAGCAGGATCGTCGGCGTCCCTTCGCCGAACACCTCATAGCCGACGCGGACGCCGGCACGCTCGATGAACCCGCTCGCGTCTGGTTCGCGTGCCCGCATACCGCCTCCTTGCAGAGCGTCCATTTGAGCCGGTGCGCGGCTTCACGGCAAGGGTCTTGCAGGTCGTTGCAACGGTGTTGCAACGGCCGGCTGGACGGTGTGGTCGTCCGAACCACACCGATCAGGAGGGCTCAGATGGCCGTTGACCAGGACAAGTTGATGGATTTCCTACACAAGTTCGTCGGCGACCTCGGCGCGACGATCGCGGCCGGAAACGTGCTCGTCGGAGACCGGCTCGGTCTGTATCGCGCACTCGCCGATCAGCAGCCGGCCACGCCGGCGGATCTGGCACAGGCCGCAGCAATCGACCCGAGGTACGCCGAGGAATGGCTGCGCGGACAGGCCGCCGGTGGGTACATCGAGTACGACGCCGCGACCGGTACCTACCACCTCACCGAGGAGCAAGAGTTCGCGCTGACTGATCCGGACGGGCCGGTCTACATGCCGGGCGCGTTCGAGCTCGCGGTCGGCGCGCTGCGCGCCGAGCCGCAGATCACCGAGTCGTTCCGCACCGGCGCCGGTGTCGGGTGGCACGAGCACGACGGCCACGTCTTCAGCGGCTGCGAGCGGTTCTTCCGGCCGGGCTACCTGGCCAACCTGATCCCGTCCTGGATTCCGTCGCTGGAGGGCGTCGACGGGAAGCTGCGGGCCGGTGCCAAGGTGGCCGACGTCGGTTGCGGTCACGGCGCATCCACGCTGCTGCTGGCGCAGGAATACCCGGAGTCGACATTCGTCGGGTCGGACTACCACCAAGGGTCGATCGAGTCCGCCCGGAAGAAGGCCGCGGAGCTCGGCGTCACCGACCGGGTGTCCTTCGACGTCGCGTCGGCGCAGACCTTCGAGGGGAGTGACTACGACCTCGTGGCCACCTTCGACTGCCTGCACGACATGGGGGACCCGTTGGGTGCGGCGCGACACATCCGGTCGGCACTCGCCGACGACGGCACCTGGCTGATCGTGGAGCCGTTCGCCGGGGACACCGTGGAGTCGAACCTGAACCCGGTCGGCCGGGTCTACTACAACTTCTCGACGTTCCTGTGCGTGCCGAACGCGCTGTCCCAGCAGGGCGGCTACAGCCTCGGGGCGCAGGCCGGCGAGGCGGCGATCCGCCAGGTCGTGACCGACGCCGGCTTCACCCGCTTCCGGCGGGCAGCCGAGACCCCGTTCAACCTGGTCTACGAGGCCCGGCCGTAGTCAATCCTCGGGGGTGTCGCGGGGTGGTGGCGGTGCTGGGCCACCACCCCCTCTCGCCGTGATCATGCACGAATGCGGCGGCCGGGCGTCGCTAGACCTCCGGGATCAGGCTGCCCCACGGCGTGCCGACGGTTCCCGAGATGATCAGGTATGCGAGCAGCGCGGTCGCCAATGCCACGACTGCGAGCGACCAGACGATCAGGAAGTGCCAGCGACCCATCCGGAACTGGACGGCAACGGCGCATACCAGGGAGGTCAGGAAGAGCAACCCGACCGTCCAGACGATGCCGGTGTACGAGCCGGTGGTCGACTCGAGCAGGTTCGCCCCGGCGCAGCCCGAGCGGCTCCCGGTACCGCACGAGAAGTAGTCGAGGAAGACGATGCCGCCGAAGATCCAGAGGATCGCCGTCGGAGTCAGGATCAGATAGGCGACCGTCGGCTCGTACCACGGCACCTTCGGCTGCTCGATGGCGTTGGCGGTGCTGAACTTCCGCGTCACCGGCATGACGACGGAATGTACGCGAATGTGGACGTTGGCGGGGTTGGGAGGCCCTCCCAACCCCGCCAACGTCCACATTCGCGAGTGTCAGGCGCCGTGCGACGCGGCGATCTCGTCGATGCGGTGCGCGAGCTCGATGTCCCGTTCAGTGACGCCGCCCGCCGAATGGGTCGAGCAGGCGAAAGTCAGTCGCCTCCAGCGGATGTCGATGTCCGGGTGGTGGTCCATCGTCTCCGCCACCTCGGCGACCGCGTCGACGATCTGGATGGCCGTCATGAAGTCCGGCGCGTCGACCTCGCGCTGGATGGCGCTGCTGTCGCCGTTCCACGACGCCATTGTGGACAACAGGCGGGTGAGTTCGTCATTCTCGAGGAGTTGGGCCATGCCCCATTCATATCGGCAAGAGGGCGGATTTCACCCCGCCTATCGGGGTGAATCGGATGTCAAAGGGATCGGGTGAGGCGGGCGTAGTCGCCGACCCGGATGCGGCCAGGCCGCAGGACGCTGGCCTGCAGGCCAAGCAGCACGTCGTGCGTCTGCCCGAGGGCCTTCAGCATCGGCGGGTCGGCGGACACCCCGGCCTGCTGCTGGTCAACCATGACGCAGCGCGGCATACCTGCCCCGAGCTCGAGAACAATGTCGGGGCCGATCGCCAGGGACCATCCTGACCAGTCGTCCTCCACGAAACCAGAGCCGTCCGTCTCGAGGACGATGTTGGCCCGCGTTCGACGCGGGTCGACGTCGTGGCCGACGTGCTCGCTGATCGCGCGAATGGACGAGGACGTCACGAGGTGCACACCGCAGTCGTCGAAGTGCGGCACCGTCGTCTCGTGGCGGAGCACCAGCGGCTGGCCCAGGGCATTGCTCAATGCTTCCGAGGCGGCCGGATCCGAAGCCGGGTACTCGATGCCCTCGGGGTCAGACAGCATCGTCCCGCCGGCTGAGTCCACCCGGGAGCGCCAGGCCATGAGGCCCTCGACCTTGCGAAACCGCTGGCTGTTCTTCCCGCTCGCGATCCCTCCGTCGGCGGTGTAGACCGCCCAGATCCGGTCGTGCAGTAGCCCGCGACCATCCAGCGATACCGACGACAGGTTCTCGCCAGCGGTCGACTTCACCGGGAAGCGGGTGAGCAGCGCGACCGTGCCGACCCTCTCCTCCGGGCTCACGGGTGCATCCTCTCGGTGCGACGGAGCAGGACCAACCGGTTAGTCGCCCAGCAGGAACCATGAGGCGGTGGCGAGCGCGACCACAACGACGGCCCAACGCAGTGCGGCTGCTGGCAATTGACGCGCAACCCGGGCGCCGACGATCCCGCCGATCGCCGCGCCGATGGCGACGGCCGCCGCCGCGGCCCAGTCGACGTCGGCGAACAGCGCGAAGATCACTGCGGCCAGCAGGTTGGCGACCAGCGCAAGCAGGTTCTTGACCGCGTTCGCGATCTGCAGGTCGGGGTCGAGCAGGATGCCGAGCAGGGCGAGCAGGATGACGCCTTGCGCCGCCCCGAAGTAGCCGCCGTACACGCCGGTGAGCAGGACACCGATGGCCAGCGGGCCACCACCGTGCGCGGGCCGGGGCCCGCGCGCAGCCAACCAGGTCGTGATCCGTGGCTGCAGCAAGGTGAGGCCGGCAGCGATGACCAGCAGGAACGGCACCACCGTCTCGAAGGTGGCTTCGGGCAGGGCCAGCAGCAGGGTCGCCCCGACCACGCCACCGGCCAACGACAGCGAAGCGAGCCGGAGCGCGGAGGCGCGTCGCAGTAGGAGCTCGCGGCGGTATCCGACCACCGCACCGATGGATCCCGGCAGCACCCCGATGGTGTTGCTGACGTTGGCTTGCAGCGGTGGCAGGCCCACGCCGACCAGCGCGGGGAAGGTGACCAGCGAACCGCCGCCCACGATCGCGTTCATCACCCCGGCCACGAAGCCCGCGACCAGCACGATCGCGTACTCGGCGCCGGTCACCCGCGGAATCCTGGCACCCTGGCCGCCATGGCCGGGGAGCAGGTCGTCGTGGTCGGCGCAGCGATCGTGCGCGACGGTCGCGTGCTCGCTGCACGACGCAGTGCGCCCTCGATGGTCGCGGGCGGCTGGGAGCTGCCCGGCGGCAAGGTCGACCCGGGAGAGACCGAGGAGGAGGCATTGCGCCGCGAGATCCGAGAGGAGCTTGGCGTCGAAGTCCAGCTTCTCGACCGGGTCGGTGGGGAGCAGCGCATCGGCCAGGGCCGGGTCCTGCGCGCGTGGCTGGCCCGCATCGATGACGGGGCGCAGCCGCGCCCGCTCGAGGACCACGATGAACTGCGCTGGCTGGCTGCGGACCAGCTCGACGAGGTTGCCTGGCTCCCAGGCGACCGCCCGCTGGTCGCGGCGGTCGCGCCCCTGTTGCGAACCTCAGGCGGTCGGTAGCGGCTGGCCGAGACGCTCTCGGATCAGCGGCAGCCGAGGGTTGTCGGGATAGCCGGCCGCGGCGGCGGCCACCGCCGCGCGTGACTCGTCGTACAGACCCCGCCGGGAACGCAGCAGCGCCGTGGTCAGCAGGTCGTCCGCGCGCTCAGGGTCGCTGCGGCTCCACGCTGCGCCCTCCGCCAGGAACGCCTCGGCGTCGTCGAGCCGGCCCGCGACCAGCGCGTGCCGGGCGTGCAGCGAGGACAGCACGGTGCCGCTCGCTGCGAGTGACTGTGCCTCACGCAACGTGGCCGTGAGTTGGGCATCCGCGTCCGTCGCCGATATCTGACCCGACTCCGCTGCGAGCAGCAGCGCCCTGGCGTGCTCTTCGAGCGCGCTGGCTCGACGGCGGCCGCGTCCGGGCGTCGCTGCCACGAGCGTGGCCGTGTATGCGGCCGCGCCGGCATAGTCATTCTGCGCCGCTCGCGCTTCGGCGAGGGTCTCGAGCGCGCCGCGGTCGGTGGGCTTGCCGTGCAGTGCGGCCAGAGCCGCTGCCTCCGCGGCCGCGACGTCGCCGCGGTCGAGCCGTCGGTCGGCAGAGCGCGATGCCCGCGTCGGTATGCGCGAGCCGAGGAACAGCACCGGGTCGTACTTGGTGTCGGCCACCCGCTCCTTCAGCGGAATCAGCGCGTTGTCGGTGATCTGAATGTGCTCCGGGCACACCTCGGTGCAGCACTTGGTGATGTTGCAGTAGCCGAGGCCATGCACGTCCTGTGCCTCGCGACGGCGGTCCGCGGTGTCGAGCGGGTGCATCTCGAGCTCGGCGATCCGCATCAAGTAGCGCGGCCCGGCGAAGGCCGGCTTGTTGTCGTCGTGGTCACGCACGACGTGACAGGTGTTGTTGCAGAGGAAGCATTCGATGCACTTGCGAAACTCCTGGCTGCGCTCGACGTCGACCTGCTGCATGCGGTACTCGCCGGGCGCCAGGTCCGACGGCGGCGCGAAGGAGGGCACCTCGCGCGCCTTCTGGTAGTTGAAGGCCACGTCGGTGACCAGGTCGCGGATCACCGGGAAGGTCCGCATCGGCGTGACTGTGATGGTCTCGGTCGGGTCGAAGGTCGACATCCGCGTCATGCACATCAGCCCTGGTTTGCCGTTGACCTCGGCGCTGCACGAGCCGCACTTGCCGGCCTTGCAGTTCCAGCGGACCGCGAGATCGGGCGCTTGGGTCGCCTGCAGTCGATGGACGATGTCCAGGACGACCTCGCCTTCGTTGACCTCGACGGTGAACTCTTCGAGCGCTCCGCCGGTGTCGTCGCCGCGCCAGACGCGGAAGCTGGCGTCGTACCCCATCAGGCAAGCTCCTCGGTCGTCAGGTACTTCGACAGCTCGTTGCGTTCGAACAACGCCAGCAGGTCCGCGCGCATCGCGGGCAGTTGCTGCTGGACGACCTCGACGCCGTCGCCATCGCCGCGTCGCAGCCGGCAGATCACGTTCACCTGACGCCACCTTGGGTCCATCGCCGGGAAGTCGTCGCGGGTATGCCCGCCACGCGACTCCTCCCGGGTGAGCGCCGCCAGGGCGATGCACTCGGAGACGACGAGCATGTTGTCCAGGTCGAGAGCCAGGTGCCAGCCGGGATTGAATCGACGATCCCCACGCACGCCGACCTTCGCCGCTCGGGCCTTGAGGTCGGCAAGCCGATCGAGCGCTGCCTGCATCTCGGCTGCGGTCCGGATGATGCCGACCAGGTCGTTCATCGTCTGCTGGAGCTCGGCATGGATGTCGTAGGGGTTCTCGGCACCGTCCCGGGTGAACGGCGCGAGCGCGTCCTCGGCGGCGACCTCGACTTGCCCGGCGGTGATGAGCGGTCGGGCCTGCCCCAACGTGGCGACGTACTCCGCGGCCCCGAGCCCGGCCCGGCGGCCGAACACCAACAGGTCGGACAACGAGTTGCCGCCGAGCCGGTTGCTGCCGTGCATCCCGCCCGCGACCTCACCAGCCGCGAACAGCCCAGCGACGACGGAGGACGCCGAGTCGGGGTCGACCTCGACCCCGCCCATGACGTAGTGACAGGTCGGCCCGACCTCCATCGGCTCGGCTGTGATGTCGACGTCGGCCAGCTCCTTGAACTGGTGGTGCATCGACGGCAGCTTCTTGATGATGACGTCGGCCGCGAGCCGCTGCGAGACGTCCAGGAACACGCCGCCGTGCGGTGAGCCGCGGCCGGCCTTGACCTCGGAGTTGATGGCGCGCGCGACCTCGTCCCGCGGCAGCAGCTCGGGCGGCCGCTTGTTGTTGTCCGGGTCGTCGTACCAGCGGTCGGCCTCGTCCTCGGTTTCCGCATACTTGCCGCGGAACACCTCCGGCACGTAGCCGAACATGAAGCGCTTGCCCTCGCTGTTGGTGAGCACACCGCCGTCGCCGCGCACCGACTCGGTGACCAGGATGCCCTTGACGCTCGGCGGCCAGACCATCCCGGTGGGGTGGAACTGGACGAACTCCATGTTGACGAGCGTCGCGCCGGAGCGCAGCGCCAGTGCGTGTCCGTCGCCGGTGTACTCCCAGGAGTTGCTGGTCACCTTGAAGGACTTGCCGATGCCGCCGGTCGCCAGGATGACTGCCGGCGCCTCGATCGTCGCGAACGAGCCGGAGTCCCGCCAGTAGCCGAAGACGCCAGAGACCCGCGGCTCGCCGTTGGACTCGTCCATGAGGATCCGGGTGACCGTCAGCTCCTGGAAGACCTTCAGCCGAGCGTCGTAGTCGCCGAGATCGCGCTTGTCCTCCTGCTGCAACGAGACGATCTTCTGCTGCAGGGTGCGGATCAGCTCGAGGCCGGTCCGGTCACCGACGTGCGCGAGCCGCGGGTACTCGTGGCCGCCGAAGTTGCGCTGGCTGATCTTCCCATCCTTGGTGCGGTCGAACAGCGCGCCGTAGGTCTCGAGCTCCCAGACCCGCTCGGGTGCCTCCTTCGCGTGCAGCTCGGCCATGCGCCAGGAGTTCAGGAACTTCCCGCCGCGCATGGTGTCGCGGAAGTGCACCTGCCAGTTGTCGTTGCTGTTCACGTTGCCCATGGCGGCGGCGATGCCGCCTTCGGCCATCACGGTGTGCGCCTTGCCGAACAAGGACTTGCAGACGATCGCGGTGCGCAACCCCTGCATCCGGGCCTCGATCGCCGCCCGCAAGCCGGCCCCGCCGGCGCCGATCACGACGACGTCGTATGAATGTCGTTCGAGCCCGGTCATCGTTGGCTCATCCTCTTGGCTCATCAGAAGAACCTCGGATCGCTGATCGTGCCGCTGGCGACCAGGTAGACGTAGAAGTCCGCGAAGGCCACGGCGAACAGCGAGATCCACGCGAAGTGCGGGTGGTAGTGGTTCAGCGTCGACACCCAGCTCCAGAACCGGTAACGCAGCGGATGCCGGGAGAAATGGTTCAGCCGCCCACCGATCGCGTGCCGGCAGGAGTGGCAGGACAGCGAGTACAGCCACAGGAAGGTCGCGTTGAAGACCAGCACGAGGGTGCCCAGACCCATCCCGAACCACTCACCGTCCGTGCCCCGGAACGCGAGGATCGCGTCGTAGGTCAGCACCACGTTGAACAGCAGGCCGATGTAGAAGAACCAGCGGTGCGCGTTGTTCAGGATGAGTGGGAACGCGGTCTCGCCGGTGTACGAGCGGTGCGGCTCGGCGACTGCGCAGGCCGGCGGTGAGGCCCAGAACGAGCGGTAGTAGGCCTTGCGGTAGTAGTAGCAGGTCAGCCGGAAACCCAACGGGAACACCAGGATCAGCAACGCGGGGGAGAGCACCCACCAATCACCGATCGGGGTGCCGATGTCATCGGTGCCTGGGACACAGTTCGTCGCCAGGCACGGCGAGTAGAACGGCGAGAGGTACGGCGTGGAGTAGTAGTACTCGTTCGCGAAGGCGCGCCACGTCGCATACCCGATGAATGCCAGCAGCACGGCGACGGTGATCGCCGGCTGGATCCACCAACGGTCCTTGCCGGAGCGTGCGCGCGTCGATGCGCGCCCTGCCGGGCGCGTTGGTGACTCCGGCCATCTAGCGCAGCCCGCCGATGCCTTCGTCCTCCGCGTCGGCGAAGAAGTCCTCCGGGTACTGCGTGTCCGGCACGAGCACCACGTCGTCACCGGTCCGCTGCGGAGCCGGCCCGGCAAGCAGGTCGAGGTCAGCGGGTATGCGCTCGGCGTCGGAGGCCAGCCGCTGCATGTCCACGTGCGTGCCGTAGTGAGCCCGCAGGCCCGATACCGCTCGGAGCAGTTCATCGGCGGCTCGGCGAGCAGCCGCGACCTCCTGCTGGACGGACAACCTGGTCGAGCCGGTTGAGCCAGCAGGCCCTGTAGACCCCGTGGACACAGTCCTCACCTCCGCTTCGCGTGGCCGGCGCTCTCCCCGGTCCACGGCCCTGGGTGAGACTGTACGAGACGGCCTCGAATGCCATCAGGGCCCCCACCGAACAGAGAGCACCGGTATGCCCAGCCGACACGACCTTCGCAACGTGGCGATCGTGGCCCACGTCGACCATGGCAAGACCACCCTGGTCGACGCGATGCTGCTGCAGTCCGGGGCGTACTCCCAGCACCAGCAGGACGAGGGCACCGTCGACCGGGTGATGGACTCGATGGACCTGGAGCGCGAGAAGGGCATCACGATCCTCGCGAAGAACACCGCGGTCACCCACAAGATGCCCTCCGGCGAGGCGGTGACGATCAACATCATCGACACCCCTGGGCACGCCGACTTCGGCGGTGAGGTCGAGCGCGGGCTGGAGATGGTCGACGGCGTGCTGCTCCTGGTCGACGCGTCCGAGGGCCCGCTGCCGCAGACCCGGTTCGTCCTGCGGAAGGCCCTGGAGAAGCGGCTGCCGGTGGTCCTCGTGGTCAACAAGGTCGACCGGCCGGACGCGCGGATCGCCGAGGTGCTCGACGAGACCTACGAGCTGTTCCTCGACCTGGACGCGGACGAGAAGCCAGATCGAGTTCCCGATCGTCTACTGCCAGGCGAAGGCCGGTCGCGCTTCGCTCGACCGGCCGGCCGACGGCTCCAGCCCGGACCATCCCGACCTCGAGCCGCTGTTCGCCACGATCGTGGACACGATCCCGGCGCCGGCATACGACGAGACCATGCCGCTCCAGGCGCACGTCACCAACCTCGACGCCTCGCCGTACCTCGGTCGGCTGGCGCTGTGCCGGGTGCACAACGGCACGATCAAGAAGGGCGCCTCGATCGGCTGGTCGCGCACCGACGGCACGCTCGAGCGGGTCAAGGTCACCGAGCTGCTGATGACGCAGGCGCTCGACCGCGTGCCGGTGGACGAGGCCGGGCCAGGCGACATCATCGCCATCGCCGGCATCCCGGAGATCACCATCGGCGAGACGCTTGCCGACCCCGACGACCCGCGTCCGCTGCCGGTGATCACCGTCGACGAGCCCTCGATCTCGATGACGATCGGCATCAACACCTCCCCGCTGGCCGGCGAGAGCGGGACGAAGCTCACCGCCCGGCTGGTGAAGAGCCGGCTGGACGCGGAGCTGGTCGGCAACGTCTCGATCCGGGTGCTGCCCACCGAGCGCCCCGACACCTGGGAGGTGCAGGGCCGCGGCGAGCTGCAGCTGGCGATGCTCGTCGAGCTCATGCGCCGCGAGGGCTTCGAGCTCACCGTCGGCAAGCCGCAGGTCGTCACCCGGCATGGTCGACGGCAAGGTCCACGAGCCGATGGAGCGCCTGACCGTCGACATCCCGGAGGACTACCTCGGCGTCGTCACCCAGCTCATGGCGCTGCGCAAGGGCCGCATGGAGCAGATGGTCGAACCACGGCACCGGCTGGGTCCGCATGGAGTACCTCGTGCCGGCCCGCGGGCTGATCGGCTTCCGCACCGAGTTCCTCACCGAGACCCGGGGCACCGGCCTGCTGCACCACGTGTTCGAGAAGTACGAGCCGTGGCACGGCGAGCTGCGCACCCGCCCGACCGGCTCGCTGGTCGCCGACCGCCGCGGCCCGACGACCTCCTTCGCGCTGTTCAACCTGCAGGAGCGCGGCACGATGTTCGTCGGCCCCGGCACCGAGGTCTACGAGGGCATGATCGTCGGCGAGAACGCCCGGTCGGACGACATGGACGTCAACCCGACCAAGGAGAAGAAGCTCACCAACATGCGGTCCTCGACCGGCGACGAGCTGGTCCGCTTGATCCCGTACAAGCAGATGTCGATGGAGCAGGCGCTGGAGTTCTGCCGCGAGGACGAGTGCGTCGAGGTCACCCCGGCGACCGTCCGGCTGCGCAAGTTGGTGCTCAACCAGACCGACCGGGAGAAGTTGCGGGGGCGGCGGAGCAAGGTCGGGCAGATCTCCTGAGCGGGCGGCGATCCGACCGAGATACGTTCGTGACTGAATCGCAATCTGGTTGACCGGATCGTTGTCGTCTTGTGGGCATTCCCTCAGGAAACGGCTGGTACAAAAGACGGGCGTGCGTTTCTTGCCCGCTCGTCCACCTCTGCAACGGGGCTGGGCGAGCCGGTGAAACGCGTACGCGTCCCGGCAACAAGGCCTGGCGCGAAGACGTGCCTTATGAGGGCAACGAAAAGGAGGAAGTCCATGCGTGGACTCCCGCGTACGCGGTGGATCGCAGGGGCGGCCGTGCTGGCCCTGGCGCTCACCGCATGCGGTGGCGACGATGACGGTGGCGACGACGGCGACGGCGGCAGCTGCCGAGCCGGCCGGCGCCGTCACGGTCGACGGCTGCGAGCCGGAGAACCCGTTCATCCCCGCGAACACCAACGAGACCTGCGGCGGCAACCCGCTCGACGCGATCTTCACCAAGCTCGTGGGCTACAACCCAGAGACCGCCGAGCCGGAGATGGCCGTCGCCGAGTCGATCGAGTCCGAGGACAGCCAGAACTGGACGATCACGCTCAAGGACGGCTGGACCTTCCACGACGGCACCCCGGTGACCGCCGAGAGCTTCGTCGACGCCTGGAACTGGGCCGCCAGCGGCGTGAACGCCAACCAGAACCAGTACTGGTTCGGTGAGGGCTACCTCAACGTCGTCGGCTTCGCCGATGTCGCGGGTGAGGACGCCAACGGCGACGAGATCATCCAGCCGGAGGAGCAGACCGCGACCGAGATGTCCGGCCTCAAGGTCGTCGACGACCTGACCTTCACGGTCGAGCTCGGCGCGCCGTTCTCGTCCTTCATCGCAGCGGTCGGGCTACACCGTCTTCTCCCCGCTGCCCGAGGTCGTTCTACGAGGACACCGAGGCGTTCGGCGCAGCTGCCGATCGGCAACGGCCCGTTCCAGATGACCTCGTACGAGCCCGAGGTCGCGATCAACCTGACGGCGTACGAGGACTACGCGGGCGACGACAAGCCGAAGGTCAAGGACGTCCAGTTCAAGATCTACGCCGACCTCGACGCCGCCTACGCCGACCTGCTCGCCGGCAACCTCGACGTGCTCGAAGACCTGCCGCCGACCGCGCTGGCCGGCGACACGTACAAGACCGACCTGGGCGACCGCTACATCGACAAGGCCGTCGGGCCTCTTCCAGTACGATCTACGTTCCCGCTGTACGACCCGAAGTTCCAGAACCCCGACCTTCGCAAGGCCATCTCGCGGGCCATCGACCGCGAGACGATCACGCAGAACATCTTCGCCGGCACCCGCATGCCGGCGACGAGCTGGGTCGTCGCCGGTGGTCGAGGGCTACCAGGAGGGCGGCTGCGGTGAGTACTGCGAGTACGACCCGGCCGCGGCCAAGGCGCTGCTCGAGCAGGCCGGCGGCTTCGAGGGCACGCTGACGCTGTCCTACAACGCCGATGGCGCCCACAAGGAGTGGACCGAGGCGGCCTGCATCAGCATCACCAACGCGCTCGACGATCGAGTGCCAGGCCACGCCGTACGTCGACTTCGCCTCGCTGCGGGCCGACGTCAACGACCGGAAGATGACGGGCATGTTCCGGACCGGTTGGCAGATGGACTACCCGGCGCCTGGACAACTTCCTGGCGCCGCTGTACGTCACCAACGCGTCGTCGAACGACGGCGAGCTACAGCAACCCCGAGTTCGACGCGCTCATCGCCGACGGCGTCTCCGACACCGAGCTCGCGGACGCGTCCGACGCCTTGCAGGAGGCCGAGGAGATCCTCGCCGAGGACATGCCGGTCATCCCGCTGTGGACCACTCGCCAGATCACCGGCTACGGCGAGACGGTGAGCAACGTCCAGGTCGACCCGTTCTCGAAGCCGGTCCTCACGACCATCGAGAAGAACTGATCTGACCTGATCTGATCAGCTGAACGTCGGTGGGCCGGCCCGTATGGGGTCGGCCCACCGACGTTTTCGGCCGAGAGGTTCGGAGGCGGGCACTCGGGTACGGTCCGCCGATCGAACCGCCAGGTCATGACAGGTCGCTGATCCGGTCCGTCGAGTGGGCTACCGCCAACGACGCACAGGGCTAGCCTGAGCGGATGGGCGCTCCCGACCAGGGAGCGACCATCCGAGCGCGGGAGGATTCCGTGGGCCGATACATCGCTCGGCGCCTGCTGCAGATGATCCCGGTCATCATCGGGACCACCTTCCTGATCTTCGTGATGGTCTGGGCCCTGCCCGGGGACCCCTTCGCCGGCAAGTGTGGCGAGCGTCCCTGCCCGGACGCCTACGTCGCCGCCGAGACCGCGCGGCTCGGTCTCGACGACCCGCTCCCCGTGCAGTACGGCCGCTACATGCTCAACGCGATCCAGGGCGACTTCGGCGAGAGCTTCTCGGGTCGACCGGTGATCGAGGACATCAAGCGCGTCTATCCCGCCGACCGTCAAGCTTGCCACGGTCGCGATCCTGTTCGAGATCATCGTGGGGATCGGCGCAGGCGTCTTCGCCGGCCTGAAGCGGGGCGGATTCGTCGACAACGTCGTGCTGCTGTCGACGCTGTTCGTCATCTCGATCCCGGTCTTCGTCATCGGGTTCACGCTGCAGTACCTCGTCGGCGTCAAATGGGGGATCGTGCCGCCGACCGTCGCGCCGGAAGCGCCGTGGAGCCAGCTGATCCTGCCCGGCTTCGTGCTGGGCGCGCTGTCGCTGGCGTACGTCGCCCGGCTGACCCGGACCAGCCTGATCGAGAACGGCCGAGCGGACTACGTGCGGACCGCGGTCGCAAAAGGGCTGCCGCGACGCAAGGTTGTCGGCAGCCACCTGCTGCGCAACTCGCTGATCCCGGTCGTGACCTTCATCGGTGCCGACTTCGGTGCCCTGATGGGCGGCGCGATCGTCACCGAGGGCATCTTCAACATCCGCGGGGTCGGCGGGCTGACCTACACCGCGATCATCCAGCGCGAGGGTGCGACGGTCACCGGCGTCTGTCACCGTGCTCGTGCTCGTCTTCCTGCTCGTCAACCTGCTCGTCGACCTGCTCTACGCCCGGCTCGACCCGAGGATCCGCTATGAGTGACCCCACTGTCAGCGCGGAGGCCCTCGCGCCGACGACTCTACCACGAACCGTCACCGAGGTCGAGGCACCGGCGCCGCCGACGGCGCCAGGCGCCGCCACCGATCAAGGCAGGAGAAGCCCCGGTCCTTGGGCCGCGACGCCTGGGAGGACCTACGCCGCAACCCGATCTTCATCGTGGCGTCGATCCTGATCGCGTTCCTGTTGGTGATGTCGTTCTGGCCCGGGCTGTTCACGGACACCGACCCGGCCAGAGGCGACGCGGCGCTGTCGCGACAGCCACCATCGGCCGACGCCTGGTTCGGCTACGACGTCCAGGGCCGCGACGTCTATGCCCGCACCATCTACGGCGCGCGATCGTCGATCGCGGTCGGTGTGGCGACGACGATCTTCGTGATGCTGCTCGGCGGCCTGGTCGGCATGATCGCCGGCTTCTACGGTCGGTGGATCGACTCGATACTCTCCCGTATCGGCGACATCTTCTTCGCGATCCCGCTGCTGCTCGGCGGGATCATCGTCCTGGTGTCGCTGCCGAACACAGCGGAGACGCCGGCGTGGCAGGGAATCGCCAAGGTCGTGCTGGCCCTCGGATTGTTTGGCTGGCCGATCCTGGCCCGCATCATGCGCGCCGTCGGTCATCCAACAGAAGTCGGCGGACTACGTGCAGGCCGCCCGGGCGCTCGGCGGCAGCAACGGCCGGATCATCCGCAAGCACGTGCTGCCCAACTCGCTGTCGCCGGTCATCATCGTCGGGATGATCAGCCTGGGTGGGTACATCGCGGCGGAGGCGACGCTGTCGTTCCTCGGCATCGGCCTGCCGCCATCGCTGATCTCGTGGGGGCAGGCGATCAGTGACGCCGCGCGCTACATCCGGGTCTCACCGCACATGCTGCTGTTCCCCGGCGCGTTCCTGTCCATCACCGTGCTCGCGTTCATCATGCTCGGCGACGCCGTGCGCGACGCCTTCGACCCGAAGCTCCGCTGACGCGGCTGGAGGCCCCGACATCGTGACCGTCACCGAATCGCAGCCAGGAGCCGCGCCGGCCGGCGACGATCGCGCGCCGTTGCTGGAGGTCGACAACCTCCAAGTGGAGTTCCGCACCCGCGAGGGCAACGCCAAGGCGGTCAACGGCGTGACCTACTCCGTCGGCCACGGCGAGACCTTGGCGGTTCTCGGCGAGTCCGGCTCGGGGAAGTCCGTGACGGCGCAGGCAATCATGGGCATCCTCGACAGCCCTCCCGGTTTCGTCACCGGCGGCGAGGTGCGGTTCAACGGCGAGGACATCCTCCAGATGCCCGAGGAGCAGCGGCGCAAGATCCGCGGCCGACACATCGCGATGGTGTTCCAGGACGCGCTCTCATCCCTGAACCCGGTCTTCACGGTCGGCAAGCAGATCGGCGAGATGTTCCGCGAGCACGAGGGCATGTCGCGCAAGGATGCGAAGAACAAGGCGATCGAGCTGATGGACAAGGTCCGCATCCCGGCGGCCCGGGAGCGGGTCGACGACTACCCGCACCAGTTCTCCGGCGGTATGCGGCAGCGGATCATGATCGCGATGACGATCGCGCTCAACCCCGATGTGCTCATCGCCGACGAGCCGACCACGGCGCTCGACGTGACCGTCCAGGCGCAGATCATGGAGCTGCTCGCCGACCTCCAGCGCGACATGAACATGGGCATGATCCTCATCACCCACGACCTCGGCGTGGTCGCCGACGTCGCGGACAAGATCGCGGTCATGTATGCGGGTCGCATCGTGGAGACCGCGCCGGTCGGCAACATCTACGCGGATCCGGCGCATCCCTACACCGAGGGCCTGCTGAAGTCGATCCCACGGCTGGACCTCAAGGGCCAGGAGCTGGCCGCCATCAAGGGTCTGCCACCCAGCCTGGTGCGCATGCCAGCGGGCTGTGCGTTCAACCCGCGTTGCCCGTATGCGCAGGATGTGTGCCGGGCGGACCCACCGCCGCCGCAGTACCCGGTGAGCGAGGAGCGGATCTCCGCGTGCCACTTCTGGGAGGAGGTCCACGATGGCTCCCTCCAGTGACGTGATCCTCGAGGTCCGCGACCTGGTCAAGCACTTCCCGCTCACCCAAGGCATCCTCTTCAAGAAGCAGATCGGTGCCGTGAAGGCGGTCGACGGCGTCGACCTCGACCTGCATGCGGGTGAGACGCTCGGCATCGTCGGTGAGTCCGGCTGCGGCAAGTCCACGCTGGCCAAGCTGCTCATGGTGCTCGAACGGCCGACCTCCGGGTCGGTGAAGTTCGAGGGCCAGGACATCTTCCGCTCCGGTGGTCGTGAATCTGCGCCGCGTCCGCCGCAACATCCAGATCGTCTTTCAGGACCCGTACTCGTCCCTGAACCCCCGAATGACGGTCGGCGACATCGTGGGTGAGCCGTTCGAGATCCACCGCGACGTGGCTCCGAAGAAAGACCGGCGTCGCGTCGTCCAGGAACTGCTCGACGTCGTCGGGATGAACCCGGAGCACATCAACCGCTACCCGCACCAGTTCTCGGGTGGCCAACGGCAGCGCATCGGGATCGCTCGCGGGCTCGCGCTGCGGCCCTCGATCATCATCTGCGACGAGCCGGTGTCGGCCCTCGACGTCTCCGTCCAGGCGCAGGTCATCAACTTGCTCGGGAAGCTGCAGGACGAGTTCAACCTGTCCTACATCTTCATCGCGCACGACCTGTCCATCGTGCGGCACATCTCCGACCGAGTCGGGGTCATGTACCTCGGCAAGGTGGTCGAGATCGGCGACGAGACCCAGATCTACGAGCGCCCGACGCACCCCTACACGCAGGCGCTGCTCTCGGCGGTGCCGGTGCCCGACCCGGTCGGCCGCGAGACCCGCAAGCGGATCGTGCTCGAGGGCGACGTCCCGAGCCCGGTGAACCCGCCGTCCGGCTGCCACTTCCGCACCCGCTGCTGGAAGGCGCAGGCGGTCTGCGCCGAGGAAGAGCCGCTGCTGCAGATCCGGCCGGCGCTCGGACCACCCGAGCGCCTGCCACTTCGCCGAGCCCGCCCAGATCGTGGTCACCCACACCGCCTAAAGCGATCGGCGGCGCATACCATCTGTGGTATGAGCCGAGGCGGAGACCTGATCCACGAAGCCCGACGCCGGGCCGGGCTGACCCAGGCGCAGCTGGCCGAGAAGGCCAAGACGTCGCAGTCGGCGATCGCCCGCTGGGAGGCCGGCAAGGTCGCGCCGTCGATGGACACCACCATCCGCGTCCTGCGCTCGATCGGTTTCGACCTGGACTACATGCTCGTCGAGTGGGACGACAGCGACATGTGGCAAGCGAAGACGATCCTGCGCCTGTCGGAGGCCGATCGGCTTCGCCATCTTGAGCAGGTCGTGGCTGAGATGCGGAAGTTCCGCGAGGCCGCGCATGTCGCCTGACTTCCGCCCGAGCGAGATCGTGCGGGTGCTGGTCGAACACGACGTGCGGTGTGTCCTGATCGGCGGCTATGCCGCATACGCCCAGGGGTCACCATTCCCGACGGAGGATGTCGACATCACACCTGAGCAATCGCTGGAAAACCTGGCCCGACTCTCAGATGCACTCCGGGCGTTGGACGCCAAGATCCGGGTCAAGGACGAGGAACCGCTCCCCTTCGCACATGATGCAGACTCCTTGTCGGCGGTTCGCGTGTGGAACCTGTCGACCAAGTACGGCGACTTGGACATCTCTTTCGTCCCGTCAGGGACAGCGGGCTTCGCCGATCTGGTCCAGGACTCGTCCTTGCGTGACGTGGACGGTGTCCGCGTGCGCATGGCCTCACTCGCAGACATCATCCGGTCGAAGCAAGCCGCCAACCGCCCCAAGGACCAACGCGTGCTGCCCGTCCTCCGCGAGATCCTGGCCACCCGGCACGAGCGCGAACCCAACTAAGGGCCGATCTTTGTGCATGATCACGGGGAGCGGGTGTCAACCGTTCTCGTGATCATGCACAAACTCCGGTCCGCCGAGGTGCTGGCGCAGGAAGTCCACCTGCAGCAGCAGCAGGTTCTCGGCCACCGCCTCTTGCGGAGTCATGTGCGTCACGCCGGACAGCGGTAGCACGACGTGTCGCCGACCGGCGGCGAGCAGCTCGGACGACAGCCGCAACGTGTGCGCTGCCACGACGTTGTCGTCGGCCAGGCCGTGGATGAGCATGAGCGGGCGTTCGAGCTTGCCGGCCCGCGGCAGCAACGAGCACGCGTCGTATGCCTCGGCGTGCTCCTGCGGCAGCCCGAGATAGCGCTCGGTGTATGCGGTGTCGTAGAGCCGCCATTCGGTGACCGGTGCGCCTGCGACCGCGACATGGAAGACGTCCGGCCGGTCGAGGACGGCGAGCGCCGCGAGATACCCGCCGAACGACCAGCCGCGGATGCCGACCCGGTCGAGGTCCAGGTCGGGGAACCGCTGCGCCGCTGCTTCCAGTGCCGCGACCTGGTCCTCGAGCACCGGACGCGCCAGGTCGAGCCGAACCGCCCGCTCGAACGACGGCTCGCGCGGCATGCCGCGGTTGTCGGCCACCACGACCGCAAACCCCTGGTCGGCCAGCCACTGCGCCGACCAGAACGCGGCCTGGGTCTGCAGCACGCGGGCACCGTGCGGCCCGCCGTAGGGATCCATGACGACCGGCAGCCGGCCCGATCCCGGCTGCCAGCCGGTCGGCAGCAGGACCGCGGTATGCGCCGCGTGCGGACCGGTGCGCAACAGTGACACGGCAGGGGTCAGCGCCGGCGACTCGGCATACGACGCGACGTCGATCTCGCGCCCATCCGAGGCGACGACGACAGTCGTGCTGCCCGCCCTCGAGAGCGCTGCGCTGGTGCGCACGGTCGTACCACCGGCGGCGCGGCCGTCGTGCACGCCCGCGTCGGACGTCAGCCGGGTCACGCGCCCGTCCTCGCCGACCAGGCAGAGGTGGCGTTGGGTCGCATCGTCCTCGTGGGCGACCACCAGTACACCGTCGTCGGTGACATCCCGCACCGCCCGGACATGCAGACCCGCCGGAGTGAGCGGCGCCCCATCGGCACACAACCCGAAGCGGTCGTCGATGTTCTCGACGGTCAGGACTCGGCCGTCGCGCGTCCACGTGGGAATCCCTGGAATCACGTCGACCCACGCCTCGTCGCGGACCTCTCGCAGAATGCTCGTCGCCCCGCTGTCGGGGTCGATCGACACGACGCGCGCGTGGTCCTGCCGCCGGCTCATGACCTGCGCGATGGGCGGCCTGCCCTCCTCCCAGGCGACGTTGACGAGATAGGGGAAGTCGTCGTGGTCCCATGCGACCTGGCGTCGGTTGCCGTCGAGGTCCACGAGCCACAGCGAGACGTCGGCGTTGGCCGTGCCCGCCGCGGGGTAGCGCTGCTCGACGGCAGGTCGCTCGGGATGGGCGGGGTCCGCGGTATGCCACACCGCCACGGCGGACTCGTCCACCCGCGCCACCAGCAACCGATCGCCGCCCGGCGACCACCAGAACCCTCGTAGCCGTCCGAGCTCCTCCGCCGCCGCGAACTCCGCGACCCCCCATGAGACGCCGACCTCCGCCACCAGGTCGCGCTCGCCGGAGCCGTCCACCTCGACCACGCGGAGCGCGCCGCCGGTCGTCGCATACGCCACCCGGGTGCCGGTCGGGTCGATCCGCGGGTCGATCGCGTCGCCGCCCTGCGACAGTCGCTGCGTCCCCGAGCCGTCCGCGACGAACACCCCGCCGGCGAGTGCGAACGACGCGATGGCGCCTGCGCGGTCGAGTTCGTAGGCCGTCACGCCGGACGACGCTTCGCGCAGCCGCTCGCGGCGGGAGCGCTCTTCCGGCGAGAGGTCCTCATCCGCGCCGCCGAGCACATCGACCGGGTCGGCGACGACCCGCTCCACGCCGGTCGCGACATCGAGCGCCCACAACCGGCCGACCCGGTCCGTGCCCGAGGTCGACCGCACGAACAGGACGGTCGAACCATCCGGGGTCACGCGGAACGCCTTGGGGGCGCCGAGCGTGAACCGTTGGGTTCGGGCGCTGTGCCGGGGGAACGCGAGCTCGTGGTCGTCGGCGGGCATACCGCGGATCCTCTCAGCCTTCCGCTGCGCGCGGCGTCGGTGCGCCCGCCTAGCCTGGCGCCATGAGCGAGATCACCGCCGAGCGTCGCATCGTGTTCGTCCATGCGCATCCGGATGACGAGACGATCGGCACGGGGGCGACCATGGCGCGGTATGCGGCCGAGGGCGCGCACGTCACGTTGGTCACGTGCACCCGCGGCGAGGAGGGGGAGGTGCTGGTCCCCGCGCTGACACATCTGGCCGCAGCGCACTCCGACACCCTCGGCGAGCATCGCGAGTCCGAGCTGGCGGCGGCCATGCGTGAGCTTGGCGTGACCGACCATCGCTTCCTCGGCGGCGCCGGTCGCTGGCGGGACTCCGGGATGATGGGCCTGCCGACCAACGACCGACCCGAAGCCTTCTGGCGCGCGGACGTGCTCGAGGCGGCGAGCGAGCTCGTCGCAGTCATCCGCGAGGTGCGGCCGCAGGTGCTGGTCACCTACGACGACAACGGTGGCTACGGTCACCCCGATCACATTCAGTCCCATCGCATCGCGACGTATGCGGTCGCCCTCGCCGCGGTGCCGTCGTTCCGGTCCGAGCTGGGCGAGGCCTGGGACGTGCCGAAGGTGTACTGGTCCGCGTTGCCGAAGTCCGCCATCCAGGAGGGCATTGACGCGATGGTGGCCGCCGGCGGCAAGTCGTTCTTCGGCTTGGAGTCCGCGGATGACCTGCCGTTCGCGGTACCCGACGAGCTGGTGAGCAGCTGTGTCGATGGCCGAGCCTTCGGCGCAGCGAAGATGCACGCCCTGCGCCAGCACGCAACCCAGGTGGAGCACGACGGTGAGTTCTTCGAGCTCAGCAACACGGTCGGGCCGGAGTCGATGGGACTCGAGCATTACCGCATTGCCAGGGGCGAGCCGGCAGGCGAGCGGGACGAGCACGGCTGGGAGACGGATCTGTTCGCCGGGCTGGTGTCTTGAACTCGGAACCGCTCCCGCCGGCGCTGCGTCGGGTGGTTCTGTTCGCCGCATTCCCCGTCGGCGTGTGGCTCGGAGTCCTGGGGGCGTTCCAGCATCTGCGTGCTGTGGGGCCGGTGCCGACCGGCGCGTTGGCCGCGGTCGCGGTGCTGACGATTGTGGTGCGCGGAGCCGCCCTCCTGGCCGAGCGCCGCCGCGCAGGCGTGCTCGTGCTGCTCGGCTGGCTGTTCGCGACCGGGCTGCTGGTGGTCGTGGCACCGGGCGGCGACATCATCCTCACTGACCTGATGCCGTCCTACGTCTACCTGCTCGGCGGAGTTGTCGCCCCGAGCGCCGCCGCGAGCCTGCCGCCGGTACCGCTGCGGCAGTTCGCGACCGAGCCGGTCGCGTTGGACGTGATTGATGCCACAGCGTTACCTGCGGAGCCGGGCGAAAACCTGGGTGAGCACCGTCCTCCCGTACCATGGTGAAGCCGTCGGCACGAGTCCGGATCACCGTGCGCGGCCTGTCCTGACCCCTGCCTCTGCGAGCTCGCCGCGTGTTCTCCACCGACGTCCAGCCTTCAACGCCCCCGCCAGCACCGCCCTCGAGGTCGATCGCCTGGTCGATCACCAAGGTGTTCCTGGTGCTCCTGGGCGTGCTCGCGCTCGCATACGTGCTCCTCGTCGCGACGAACCGCTCCGACATCCCGCGTGGGACGACGGTGCTCGGCGTCGACATCGGTGGCCAGTCCGTGTCGGACGCCACGACAACGTTGCAGCGTGAGCTCGTCGAGGCGACGGTGGCGGCGGTCACGGTCGAGGCGGCCGGTCGCACGATCGAGGTCGCGCCGCCGCAGGCGGGCCTGTCGTTGGACGCGCACGCAACGGCCCTGTCCGCCGAGGCCAGTACATGGAACCCGATCGACCTGTTCATGGCGTTCCTGCGCGAGCCGAAGGTCGAGCCGATCGTGGCCGTCGACGACGCCGCCCTGACCGCGGCGGTGAGCGGTATCGCCACCCAGGTCGACCAAGCCGTGGTCGAGGGCGCAGTCGACTTCCAGGGCGCGACCGTGGTGACCGTCGAGCCCGTGCCCGGCAGGCAGCTCGACCAGGAACAGGCGAAGCAAGCCATCAGCGACGCATACCTGGTCACCGACGAGACGGTCGAACTCGCGGTCGACGTGACCGAGCCGACGATCGGCCCGGCCGAGGTCGCCCGCGCGCTCGCCGACTTCGCGAACCCGGCAGTCTCCCGTCCGCTGACGCTGGCGCTCGGCGACCGGGCGCGGGTGGACGTGGACGCCGCAACCCTGGTCGCATACGTGGACCTGGTGCCGACGAACGGCGTGCTGTCTCCGACGCTCGACGTGGCCGGCCTGCGGGTCGCGCTCGGGAGCCGGTTGGCGCCCGCCGAAGCGGTGCCGGTGAATGCGCGCTTCGATCTGAGCAGCGGCGCGCCGGCGATCGTGCCTTCCCAGGACGGCACGAGCGTCACGGACCAGGCGCTGCACGACGCCGTGCTCGCTGCGCTGCCGGTCGAGGACGACCGAGTCGCCGAGGTGGCGTTGCAAGTGACCCCGCCGGCGCTGACGACGGCGCAGGCGGAAGCCCTCGGGGTGCGCGAGCAGGTGTCCACCTTCACCACGCGGCACGCGGCCGGGCAGGCGCGGGTCACGAACATCCACCGGGCCGCGGACACCCTCGACGGCACCCTGGTGCTGCCCGGAGAGACGTTCAGCCTGAACGGCGTGCTGGGGGAGCGCACGGCGGCGAAGGGGTATGTCGAGGCGCCGGCGATCCTGAACGGCCGGTTGACGAAGGACCACGGCGGTGGCGTGTCGCAGCTGGCGACGACGACCTTCAACGCGGTGTTCTTCGCCGGCCTGAAGGACGTCTATCACAAGCCGCATAGCTTCTACATCAGCCGCTACCCGGTCGGCCGCGAGGCGACCGTGGACTACCCGTCGGTGGACCTGAAGTGGACCAACGACAGCCCGTACGGGGTCGTCATCGACACCTCGTACACCGGCTCGTCGATCACCGTCACCTTCTGGAGCACCAAGGTGTACGACATCGAGGCGATCACCGGTCCGCGCACGAACGTGACCCAACCCGAGACCATCTACGACGCGTCCGCCGGCTGCGTGTCGCAGAGCCCGGCCCAAGGCTTCACGGTGGTGGTCACCCGGGTCTTCAAGCAGGGCGGGGTCGAGGTCAAGCGCGAGGACTTCAAGACCACCTACATCCCCGAGGACCGGGTGTACTGCCAGCCGAGGCCGGCTCCTGCTCCGCCCGCCCCGCCCGCGCCGGTGACGCCGCCGCCGGCATAGGTCACGCCACCGCGACGTAGCGCAGCCGCACGTAGTCGACCCACCAACCATCCGGGTCGCGCTGGGTCGGCGCGGCATGCAGGTCGACCCGGTTGAGCAGGTCGACCAGCAGGTCACTGTTCACGTCCGCGAGCAGCCCGTGGCCGAACATCCGAGCCCAGTCCGCCGCCGTGCGGCCGGGCTCGAGCCGGGTCGGGCGCTCGAACAGCTCGAGCAGTCGAACCTCGAACCCGGCGCTCTCCAGCCGGATCGCCACCTGAGCGGGCGTCGGAAAGTCGGTCCCCGCATCGATCTCCGGGTCCAGTCCAACATCAGCCCTGGCCGCGCGGATCGCTGCATGCAAGGCCGCGACATTGCGGTCCCCACCCTGCTCCGCGACCAGTCGCCCGCCGGGGCGCAGCACACGGTGAACCTGCGCGATGACCCGCTGCGGCTCGCGCATCCAGTGCATGGCCGCGTTCGAGAACACCGCGTCGAACGGCTCGGCGACATCGAAGGCTGTCACCAGATCGTGTGCGTCTATCGCATGGAACGTGAGGTCGGGGTGATCCGCGCGCGCCACCTCGACCATCGCCGAGTCAGCGTCCACGCCGATTACGTGTGCGCCGCGGGCGGCGATATCGGCGGTCAGGTGACCGGTCCCGCATCCGAGGTCGAGGATGCGCTCGCCGGGCTGCGGGTCGAGCAGGTCGAGCACGGCCGAGCCGTACGCGGTGACAAAGGAGAAGCTCCGGTCGTATCCCCGCGCGTCCCAGCCGGTCGTCACGAGGCACGACGCTAGTGCGTACTTTGTGCATGATCACGGGGGTCAAAGTGTCGGCCCAGCAGACCCCTCGTGATCATGCACGAAATCCGGGGTGGTTATCCGACGTACTCCCAGTGCCAGGCCTCGGGCTTCGAGCCGCCCTCTTGCGCCCACCCGGGCAGCACCCAGCCGAATGCCGGCGCGTTCGCGCGCATCCACCGGTGCGTCGTGGTGCCGAAGGAGTTGATCCCGCCGCCCAGGTCGACGGCGACCCCCCAGCCGTGGTTCGAGCGACCGGGGGTGGCGGCCAGCCTGGGCTTCTGCCGCTTCAGCGCGACCTGCTGCGGATACGAACGGTAGGAGTCGGTGACTGAGATCGGCACGCCGAACGCCGCCTGGAATGCCCCGTTGAGCCGGTTGAACGCGGCCGCCGCGTCGGCGCGCAGGTAGTGCGCCTGGTAGAAGGTCAGCTTCGACAGCGCCGAGAACGGGATGCAGCCGTTCCGGTATCCGCCGCGAGTTTCCGGATACGGGTTCTGGCAGCCGACCGAACCGCCCCCGCCGACGGTGATCGACGGGATGCCGGCCCGTCGTTCGCGGGCCAGCCGCGCGCGCTCCTCGGCGAGGTACCGTTCGCGCGCCGCCTGCATCGTCGCGGCCGCCTGTGCGGCGGTCGCCGCCTGCTGGGCGGTCGCCGCCTGCTGCACGGTCGCCGTCTGCACGGCCTGCTGCGCCTGGGACGCGAGGGAGTCCGCGCGCGCCTTGGCATCGGCCGCGGCCGCCCGGGCGGCCTGCGCCTGCGCCTCGGCGGCTTCGGCTTCCCCGCGCATCTGTTCGGCGATTGCGTGCTGGGCTTCGGCCTCCGCCCGAGCGGCTTCGGCCTCGGCGCGCGCCGCCTCGGCGGCGACCCGAGCCTCCTCGACCTTCTGCTCCAGGACGTCCATCTCGGCCTGCTTGACCTCGAGCTCGTCGAGCAAGCGGCCTTGGCTGTCGCCGGTGCGGCCCCACATCTGCAGCCGTCCGGCGAATTCGTTGGGCGAGTTCGCCTCGAGCAGCGGGATGAGCTGGCCGACGCCGGCGGTGTACCCGCCGCGGTAAACCGCCGCGGTGTAGCGCTTGACCGCGGCGAGCGAGGCGTCTCGCTCCGCGGTGACGATCCCCAACCGCTCCTCGACGCCGTCCTCGATCTCCAGTGCCCGCGCCTCGGCGGCGCGAGCCTGCGCCTCGACGGCACGCGCCGCGGCCTCGACGGCACGGGCTGCGGCCTCGGCGGCCCGGGCCGCGTCCGCGGTGGCGATCGCCGCGGCCTCGGCGGACTCCGCAGCCCGCAGCTCCTGTAGCGCGGTCGCCGCCTGCGCAGCGAGGCTCTGGTGCTGCGCCTTGGCGCCGGCGATCACCCCGAGCTGGGCCCGCGCGTCAGCCTGCAGCCGCGCGGCCTCGGCCCGTTTCGCGGCGATCTGCGCGGGGGTTGGTACGGGATCGGCGACGGCGGGGACTGTGCTGAGACCAAGCAACACGGCGACCGCGAGGCAGGCCGCAAAAATCGACGTGGATGGCCGGACGCGGCGAAGCACTGACTGGGGAGGTCGCACGAGCCCGGCTCCTTTCTGCCGAGAGTGGTCCCGTCCGGTATGCCGGGTTCGTTCCCGCCTCATGCGAAGGTCCCGTACTTCTTGATCACTGTCAACCGAAACGCACACATCGTTGCGCGACGGTTTTGTAGCGAATTCGACGACGTACGGGTCCGGTCTGCTCGGCGTTCAGTTGAGCCGGGCGCGGATCATCCTGGCCTGGATGCGGGCCCGTTCCTCGACCTCCGGGTGCTCGAGCGCGACGTCGGCCGCATACCGCTCGATGGCCGCCGCCGCGTCGGCGTCCCGGCCGAGCCGGGCCAAGCAGTGGCCGAGCTCGTGCCGCAGGTCGGCCGGGTGGTCCGGGAGCAGCAGACCCATCTCGGTCGACCACAGCCGGGTCCGCACTCGCTCCGGACGCAGGTCTGCCCAGCGGCGGACACCTCCGAGCACGCGCTGCACCATCTCAACGGCGTCCCAGGTCACCAACGGCGCCGACCCAAGCACGGCCCGACCGGACCCGAACGGGTCGACAAGCACATGGTCAGCATCGGGATCCCCGACGCCGATGACGCAGCGGTCGGGCTGACCGGCGCCGTATGCGGCGATGCCGGCACGCCGGGCGACCTCGAGCCAGGTCACCGCGAGCAGCACCGGCGACCCGCGGCGGCGCCGGAGGACGATGGAGAGCAGACAGCCGTCGAGCCGCCGCCTGATGTCCTCGTCTCCCGCGAAGTCACTGAGCACCGCGCGCAACCGATCGGAGTCGGTGCCGTTGACCGGAACCCGCTGCGCCAGGTCGTCGAGCCCGGCCAGCGCCCGGGAAACGTCGAGCTCGGGGTTCGCCTCGCTCTCGATGAGCAGACAGGCCAAGGCGAGATCCAGCGGATCCTGCCGGACGACTTCGGCGAATCGCGATCTGGTCGAGATGCTCATCCGCGTCGGTCTCCTTCCGGTCGACCACGAACCAGCGTCGCGCACGCAACGGTGGCGATCACGGCGGCGCACCGAGCCCGGCGCGGCTGATCGGTCAGACCCCAGTGGAGACATCGGGCCAGCGGGTCGCGATACTGGGTGTCGGTGGCAACACGTCCCAGCCGGTCGGCGCGTCTTGAGGAGGACCAGTGACCTACGTCATTGCAGAGCCCTGCGTCGACCTTCTCGACAAGGCGTGCATCGAGGAGTGCCCCGTCGACTGCATCTACGAGGGCGAGCGGATGCTGTACATCCACCCCGACGAGTGCGTGGACTGCGGTGCCTGCGAGCCCGTCTGCCCGGTCGAGGCGATCTTCTACGAGGACGACGTACCCGAGCAGTGGAAGGACTTCTACAAGGCCAACGTCGAGTTCTTCGAGGACCTGGGTTCGCCCGGTGGGGCCGCCAAGCTGGGCAAGATCGAGAAGGATCACCCGATCGTTGCCGCCCTGCCGCCGCGTGAGGCCGCGCACTGACATCGCCGTCCCGCGCCGCCGCCGGCGGCGTGGCTTCCAGGCTGCCTGACTTCCCCTGGGACACGATCGCCACCGAGACTGCGGTGGCGCATGCACATCCGGCCGGCATCGTCGACCTGTCGGTGGGGACCCCGGTCGACCCGACCCCGCTGGTCATCCAGGACGCTCTTGTCGCGGCCGCGGATGCCCCCGGCTACCCGACGACGATCGGGACCGCTTCGCTGCGCGAGGCCGCTGCCGGGTGGCTGACCCGGCGGCTCGGGGTCGAGGCCGTGGATCCAGTCACCCAGGTGCTGCCCACGATCGGCTCCAAGGAGATGGTCGCGTGGCTGCCGACGTTGCTCGGCGTCGGCGTCGACGACATCGTCGTCGTTCCCGAGCTGGCCTACCCGACGTACGAGGTCGGTGCGCTGCTCGCTGGGGCAACCGTCGTGCGCTCAGACTCGTTGACCGCCGTCGGCCCCTCGTCGCGCGTGGCCCTGGTGTGGGTCAACTCCCCGTCAAACCCCAGCGGTCGCGTGTTGCCGCCGGAGCACCTGCGCAAGGTGGTGGCCTGGGCTCGGGAGCGTGGGGCGATCGTCGCGTCCGACGAGTGCTACATCGAGTTCGGCTGGGAAGCCCAACCCACTTCCGTGCTGCACCCGTCGGTCTGCGACGGCTCATTCGACGGCATTCTCACGATGCACTCGTTGTCGAAGCGGTCCAACCTCGCCGGTTACCGCGCGGGGTTCGTCGCCGGCGACGAGTCGCTGATCCGCGCGCTGCTCGAGGTGCGCAAGCACGCAGGCATGCTGATGCCGCTGCCCGGTGCAGGCGGCCATGACCGCGGGGCTGCGCGACGACGGCCACGTCGAGCAGCAGCGGTCTCGGTATGCGGCTCGGCGCCAGGTACTCGCGGCCGCGTTGCAGTCGGCGGGCTTGCGCATCGACCACAGCGAGGCGGGGCTGTACCTGTGGGCCACCCGCGGTGAGCCGGGTCGCGACACGTTGTCCTGGCTGGCGTCGCTCGGCATCCTGGTGGCACCCGGCGACTTCTATGGGCCCGCCGGCCGGGAACACGTCCGGGTGGCGTTGACCGCCACCGACGAGCGGATCGAGGAAGCCGCCCGCCGGCTCACGCCTGACCCGCGGCACTTCCGCGAACGTGGCCGCCGATTCGGCCGAAGCGGTGGAGTTCGAGCGAGGGTCAGGTGTTGGCGTGCAGGGCGGCGTTGAGGCCGCCCCAGTCGCCGCTGCGGGCGACGACCTCGAGAGCGCCGCTGACCGAGTTGCGGCGGAACAGCAGACCATCGGCGCCGGACAACGTGGCCGCCTTCACCACGGAGCCGTCCGGCGTAGTGACCTTCGAGCCGGCGGTCACGTAGCAGCCGGCCTCGACAACGCAGTCGTCACCGAGGGAGATCCCGAGGCCGGCGTTGGCGCCGACCAGGCACTTCTTGCCGATCCGGATGACCTCCTTGCCGCCACCGGACAGCGTGCCCATGATCGACGCCCCGCCGCCGATGTCCGAGCCGTCGCCGACCACCACGCCGGCGGAGATCCGGCCCTCCACCATCGACGCGCCAAGCGTGCCGGCGTTGAAGTTCACGAAGCCCTCGTGCATCACCGTCGTGCCCTCAGCCAGGTGTGCGCCGAGCCGCACCCGGTCGGCGTCCGCGATCCGCACACCAGACGGCACCACGTAGTCCACCATCCGCGGGAACTTGTCGATGCCGTACACGGTGAGCGGTCCATGGGCGCGCAGCCGCATACGCGTGGTCTCGAAGCCTTCGACATCGCACGGACCACGGTCAGTCCAGACCACGTTGGGCAGCAACGCGAAGATGCCGGTGAGGTCGAGGCCGTGCGGGCGCACCAGCCGGTGGGACAGCAGGTGCAGCCGGAGGTGAGACGTCGACCGCGTCGGCGGGCGGCGCGTCGAGGTCGATCTCGACCAGCCGGACTTCCTGGCGAACGTTGCGGGTCTCGTCGGTGCGGGCCAGGGCCGCGAGCTCTGGCGGGGTTGCAGCGCCGCCGTATGCGCCCAACGCCGGTGCCGGGAACCAGGCGTCGAGCACTCGATCGGTCGGCCCGGCGATGCTGACCAAGGCGTGGCCCCAGGCCGGACGGGCAGGGACGGCGAGACCGGCGGACATGGTCGTTACGGTAACCGCGTGCCCGACGACACCCTCGACCTGTCCACCGACGTCGTCAGCCTCACCGCGCGCCTGGTCGACATCCCGTCGGTCAGCGGGACGGAACGACGGCTCGCCGACGCCATCGAGGCTGCGCTGCGTGGGCTCCCGCATCTGCAGGTGGAGCGCGACGGCGATTCGGTCGTGGCCCGGACCAACGTCGGCCGGCCGGAACGCGTCGTCATCGCCGGGCACATCGACACGGTGCCGGAGGCGGGCAACCTGCCCTCGCGGTTCGAGGGCGAGACGCTGTTCGGGCTCGGTTCGTGCGACATGAAGGGCGGCGTAGCGGTTGCTCTCAAGCTCGCCGCGCAGCTGTCGGCGCCGGCCCGCGATGTGACGTATGCGTTCTACGAGTGCGAGGAGGTCGAGTCGGATCGCAACGGGCTGCAGCGCATCGCCCGCGAGCACCCCGACTGGCTGCAGGCCGACTTCGCGGTGCTGATGGAGCCCAGCGACGCCGGCGTCGAGGCTGGCTGCCAGGGCACGATCCGGGTCGAGGTCACGACCAGCGGCCGGCGAGCGCACAGCGCTCGGTCAGTGGCTCGGCGACAACGCGATCCACGCCGCCGGGGCGGTGCTCGACCGGCTGCGCGCGTACGAGCCGCGACGCGCGAACGTGGACGGGCTGGAGTATCGAGAAGGACTGAACGCGGTCGGCATCCGCGGCGGCGTCGCCGGCAACGTGGTGCCGGACGAATGCGTGGTCACGGTGAACTTTCGGTTCGCGCCCGACCGGTCGTTGGCCGAAGCGGAGACCCACCTGCGCGAGATCTTCGACGGCTTCGAGGTGCACGTTGTCGATGCGGCTCCGGGCGCGCGGCCGGGGCTCGACCGGGTCGCCGCAGCCGACTTCGTCTCCGCGGTGGGATCACCGCCTCGACCCAAGTACGGCTGGACCGACGTCGCCCGGTTCAGCGCGCTCGGCATTCCGGCCGTCAACTACGGCCCCGGCGACCCCGCGTTGGCGCATACGAGAGACGAGCATGTGCCGATCGACCAGTTGTTGCAGTGCGAGCGGCACATGCTCGCCTGGCTGACCTAGACGGTCAGGCCTGCTTGTTGGCCTCGACGTCGATGAAGATCTTGACCTTGTCGGAGACGAGAATGCCGCCGGTCTCGAGCGCAACGTTCCACGTCAGCCCGAAGTCCTTGCGGGAGATGGTGGTCCCAGCCTCGAAGCCGATCTTGTCGTTGCCGTAGGGATCCTTGGACACACCCTGCAGCTCGACCTCGAGCTCAACCTGGCGCGTGACGCCGCGGATCGTGAGGTCGCCGACGAGCACGAAGTCATTGCCGCCTTCGTGCCGGACCTCGGTGGACGAGAACGTCAACGTCGGGTGGCTGGCGACGTCAAGGAAGTCGGGAGATTGCAGGTGGCCGTCGCGCTGCTCGCTGTCCGTGGTGATGCTCGCGGCCTGGATGGTCAGCTCGGCCTTCGAGTTCGCCGGGTTCTGACCGTCGAGCACGAACGAGCCGTCGAACTCGCGGAACTTGCCGCGGACGGTGGTCACCATCGCGTGCTTGGCGGAGAAACCCAGGTGCGTGTGGACCGGGTCGAGAACCCAGGTGCCGGTGGTCGCGGTCAGGTCGGTCGTGCGCAGATCGGTGATGGTCATCATCACGTCCTTTCGGATGGTTGTTGAATGATCAACCAAACGTTGAACAGTCAACCACTATTCCCAACGTCTCTGCAAGTCCGGGCGGGCGACGGCCCCGCCTAGGCTCGCGGTCATGGACGAACAGCCCCCCGAGCGGCGACGCGGCCCGGTCACCCTGCGGCGCGAGCAGATGCTCACCGGCACGACGGACCAGCGGCTGCTTGACTCCCGCGGTTCGGCCGAGTGGCTGCATACGGATCCCTGGCGGGTGCTGCGTATCCAGTCGGAGTTCGTCGAGGGCTTCGGCCAGCTGGCCGATCTGGGCAAGGCGGTCAGCGTGTTCGGGAGCGCCCGGACGCCGCGTGACCACCCCGACTACCTGCTCGCCGAGCAGCTCGGCGCGGCCCTCGCCCAGCAGCGGGTATGCGGTCATCACCGGCGGCGGCCCGGGCACGATGGAGGCGGCGAACAAGGGGGCCTGCGAGGCCGGTGGGTTGTCCGTGGGTCTCGGCATCGAACTGCCCTTCGAGCAGGGCATGAATGCCTGGGTCGACCTCGGCATCAACTTTCGCTACTTCTTCGCGCGCAAGACGATGTTCGTGAAGTACGCGCAGGGCTTCATCGTGCTTCCGGGTGGGATCGGCACCTTCGACGAGCTGTTCGAGGCGCTGTGCCTGGTGCAGACCAGGAAAGTCACCGCCTTCCCGCTGGTCCTCATCGGGACCGACTACTGGGCGGGCCTGCTCGACTGGCTGCGGGGCCCGGTCCTCGACAGCGGACGGATCGCGGCGGCCGACCTCGAACTGCTGCAGCTCACCGACGACGTCGACGAGGCCGTGAAGATCATCAAATGGGCCGAGGATGATCGCGCGGAGAAGGCCGCGCAGGAGCAGGCCGCGCTCGATGAGCGCATCCGCGCCGAGCACGCGGCAGAGGAGAGCTGACGCCTCGGATGGCCTCGATTTGCGTCTTCTGCGCGTCCAGCACTCGGATCGACCAGCGCTATCTCGAACTCGCCACCGCGGTCGGATCGGCGATGCGCCGCCCGCGGCCACGACCTGGTCACCGGCGGCGGCAGTCGTGTCGTGCATGGGAGCCGTCGCGGCCGCCGTGCGCGCCGGCGGGCGGCAGCACCGTCGGCGTCATCCCGCGGGCGCTGGTCGACCGCGAGGTCGCCGACCACGACGCGGACGAGCTGGTCGTCACGCGTGACATGCGGGAGCGGAAGGGCCTGATGGACGCCCGGTCGGACGCGTTCCTCGCCCTGCCCGGCGGGATCGGCACGCTCGAGGAGGTGCTCGAGGTCTGGGTGGCCCGCACGCTCGGAATGCATTCGAAGCCGGTCGTCGTGCTCGACCCCTGGGGCACGTATGCGCCCTTGCGCGCGCAGGTCGACGTGCTCGTCGAGGAGGAGTTCGTGCGGGACGACGCGCGCGACCTGCTGACGTGGACCACCAGGGTCGAGCGACGCGCTGGACGCGATCGAGGCCGGGTTGGCCGCCCCCCAGCAACCAACCCGGCCTGCTCCCGAGGAGCTGCTCGAAGCCGAGCCGTAGAGCAGCCGCGGCTCTCGCGAATGTCCACATTCGCGGATCAGGTGCTCGGCACCGAGAAGGTCGCCGTCTGGCCGTCCACCTCCGTGGTGACCGTGAGGCTCTCACCGGTGATCGGGAACAGCCCTTCGATGTGCACGGTGGCGCTCCCGCGCGGGCCGTCCGCGGTGATGTCACCCACGAAGGAGTTGTCGAAGAACTCGTCGACCATCGTCCCGTTCACGACGACGTCGTTGGTGAACTTCGCGTCGACCAGAGTCCACGAGGCACTCGCTGTCGGTGCCCTCGAAGTCGACGAGCCCACCGCGGAGGGCGACGCTGTCGCCGGGCACGATGAAGTTGTGCTGCGTGCTGTCCAACGCGGTCCAGACCGCAGCGGTGACCAGCCGCCTGAGGTCGATGCGAGCGCGTGGTCCGCTCGTCTGCTCGGCCGGCGGGACCTGGCTCAGCCGGGTCGGGAAGCTGCCCGGGGTCCACCAGACGAACGCCGGCTGCTCGCTCGCGCACGACGTGTCGCCGACCTCGAGGGTGCTGATGAACCGCTGGGTCAGCGCCGAGCCGCACTCGGTGAAGTGCGGGTCGTGGCCGGTCGCCCGCAGTCCCACGTAGGTCGAGTCGGTCAGGACTTGGGTCGCCAGCTGAGCGACGCTCTCGGGCACTGGCAGGTCGTACTCGCCACCGATGACCAGCGTCGGGATCCCGCTCACCGTGGCTCCCTCGGGGTACATCGGTCGCTCCTCCCACGCCGAGGCGATGCATGGCGAGGGCAGGAAGCCCTCGTACCCCGGAGCGGCCCAGGCCTGTTTCGAGACCGGGCCGTAGAAGTCCGGCTCAGCGGCGTATGCGGCGTCGTACTGCGCCTGCCGTTCGGCCGGAGACGAGGCCCGGTCGAACGGCAGCTCGGCGTCCACGCAGGTGCGGGCAAGGGAGTGGCCGGCGGAGAAGTCGAACGGGTCTGCAGGCCCGAAGATGTCCGCCAGGTCGTTGTCGGCCGCGAGCCGCAGCAGCGGCACCGGGTCGCCCCGACGAAGAGCGGCAGCGGCCGGCGTCAGCTCGCCCGGACCCATGCTGGTGTTGAAGTACGTGATGAAGTTCGTGACCAGGTTCTCGGTCACCGTCGTCGCGTGCTCGCGACCGGCGGAGTCGATGCCCACTCCCTCGACCGGACGACGGCGGAGCTGACGCAGGAGCTGCTCGAATGTCCGCTCAGGAGATCGGTTCGCCTGAGCGCACGTCGGCGAGCTCGCGCAGACGGCCTCGACGATCCTCGGCATCGCCTCGGGTGCGTAGGGATAGAACGGGTCGGTCCCGACGACCACCGCCGGCGACGACAGCACCACGGACCGCACGGACTCGGGGTGTCGCACTGCGTAGGTGATCATGTCGGCGCCCGCGTATGAGGCGCCGAGCAGGTCGACCTTGCCGTAGCCGAGGGCGAGCCGGACGTCCTCGAGGTCGTCGGCGACGTCGGTTGTGCTGTAGAGGTTCGCTGTGTCCCCGAGCGAGTCATGGCACTCGGCCGCGCTCTCGTAGAAGGGTCCACCGATGAGCAGCGTCGGGCAGTCGATGACATCGGACTGGCCGACGCCACGCTGGTCGACGAACACTAGGTCGCGGGTCTGCCAGACCTCGGGGAGGACGAAGAACGCGTTGGCGTGGCCCCGGCCGAAGCCGGGAGCGAACCGGTAGGTGATCGAGCACCCTGGACCACCGCACGTGACGAACACCGCGCCCTCGGCCTCGGGCTCGGGGCCGGTGTGAGGGAACACCTCGATGTGGATGTTCACGACCCGGCCGTCGGGATTCCTGCGGTCCAGCGGGACGGGGACCGTGCCGCACAGGACGAGGTCGTCGTCCGGGCACGGCTCCAGCGCCGCGTCGGCTGCCGCCATCAGCGGCGCGGCTCCGGGCCGCTCCGCGGCGGGCTCGGCGGCCTCGACGGCGGCATCGACGGCGGCCATCGACCGACCGATGTCGTCGACGGTCGCTGCGATCAACCCGGCCTTCAGGTCGCGCGCCGGCCCGGGGTCCGGGATGACCGGCCGCGCCGATGCCGTGCCCGCCGTCATCGTCGCGACCAGGGCGACCGTTGCAGTCAGGACAAGTGCAGATCGAGTTCCGTGCGCACGCAGGTTCATCTGCGCCCCCTTATTCCGTCGGGCTGGTTCACCGGTGACGACGGGGGAGCGGCCCCCAGTCGGGGTAGCTGTCGTACAGCTGGGTCTGGGTCAGCGGGCGGATGTCGCTGCCGTCCCGCCGCAGGATGAAGATGTCGGCGTTGACCCCGCCGGTCTCCGGTCGACGGCCGGTCACGATGAACCGTCCGTCGGCTGACCACGACGCGCCCAAGTAGATCTGGCCGCCGGCCGGCTCGAAGGTGATCTGCGTGAGACCGCGGCCGCTCGGCCTGATCTTGAACAGGTTCGTGGCGACGTCGGGGTTGCCGCTGCCGTTGTCGTGGAAGAGGATCCACTGCCCGTTCGGCGACCAGTCAGGCGTGTCGCCGGCCTCGAGCTCCCACGGCGTGACCCGGTGTTCCCGCCCGGTCCGCAGGTCGACGATCCAGAGCGCGATCCCGTCGACCGGTTCGGCGCCGCGGACGTTCCTCCGCTCGAAGACGATGCGACGTCCGTCCGGTGACCATTGCGGGTTCAGGTCCTCGCCCAGGTACGGCGGCGTCAGCTGGGTCACCTGACGAAGGTCGGAGCCGTCTGCGTTCATGATCGCGATGCCGTAGTTCTCGATGAAGTCGTCGACGACAGGCCCGGTCGCGCGCCCGAACACGATGCGGCGACCATCCGGCGACCATCCGGGGAGACTCGTTGCACGCGCCCCCGGTCCCGCAGTAGAGACCCGGCGGATTCTGGGTCAGTTGGGTGAGGTTGGAGCCGTCGACGTCGACGACGAAGATCTCGTCGGTGCAGTCCAAGCTCGCACTCGACCAGCTGTCGCTGGAACGCGATGCGCCGTCCGTCCGGGGAGACGTCCGGGTTGCGGTCGACGTAGCCCTCAGATGGGAACGTGACCTGCCGTTCGCCCGTGCCGTCCGGCCGGATCATGAAGACGGCGCCCCACGTGCGGTCCTCGTTCAGGAAGCGCCGGAAGGCGATGTCCCCGTTGCGCCCGAAGAACGTGGCCTCGGCGGAGGGCACTGCGACCAATGGGTGTTGCGACCGCCACCACGATGCCGACGACCGCTGCTCGAAGCCTTGCACGATTCATGTCCGCCCCCTTGGACGACCATCGGTTCTGACCGGTGGCTGACCATGTCGCGGACCGCTCGCAGTCCGGTCGCGGTTTGGTCGCGGCCCAGGCTGACGCAGGGCCAGGTCGTTCGGCATCCGGGCTAGCACGGAGATTCTCGGTGAGGGCGGTGCCCGCCCTCGGGCAAGGACCCGTCAGGCGAGGCCGCGGCGCGCGACCGCGGGCGGCCGGTCACCGCGGATCGAGGCGACCATGTCGAGGGTCTGCCGGGTCTCGGCGACGTCGTGCGCCCGGAACACCCGGGCGCCGAGCCAGGCGCTGACGGCGGTCGTGGCCAAGCGTGCCGAACAACCGCTGGTCGACCGGCTTGTCGAGCGTCTCCCCAACGAAGTCCTTGTGAGACAACGAGACCAGCACTGGCCAGCCGGTCGCCACCAGCTCGGGCAACCGCCGGGTCGCCTCCAAAGAGTGCCGGGTGTTCTTGCCGAAGTCGTGGCCGGGGTCGACGAGCACGGCGTCCCGGCGAACCCCGAGCTCGACGGCGCGCTCGGCCAATGCAGTGGTCGTCTCGACGATGTCCGCCATCACGTCGTCGTACGTCACCCGATGCGGCCGGGTCCGGGGGGCGTGCCCGCCGGCGTGCGTGCACACCAGGCCGACGTCGTGCTTGGCTGCGACCTCGGCCAGCCCGGGGTCCACGCCACCCCAGGCGTCGTTGATCAGGTCGGCGCCCTCGGCGCAGACGACCTCGCCAACCTCGGCGCGCCACGTGTCCACCGAGAGCACCACGTCCGGATGCCGGTCGCGCAGCCGACCGATGAAGGACGCGACCCGGCGGATCTCCTCGGCGGCGTCGACGTCGTCGCCGGGTCCCGCCTTGACCCCACCGATGTCGAGGATTGCGGCCCCTTCGGCGACGGCCCGGTCCGCGGCGTCCAGCGCGGCGTCGTCGGTCCAGGTGGCGCCGTGATCGAAGAAGGAGTCCGGCGTGCGGTTGACGATGGCCATGACGACGAGCTCGTGGTCGTCGAAGGCGCGCCGCCCCAGCCGCAGCACGGATCCTCCATCTCCTCGGGTGCGGTCAAGCGTGGCACGATCATGCCCGTGCTGCTGCTGGAGGTCCTGCTCGTCGGCGGGCTGCTGTTCGCTGTGGCCATGGTTGCGGCCGGTCGCGGCGACAGCCTGGCCCAGGCCTGGCGGGACCGCCCCCGCCACGAGTTCCCGACCGACCGAGCACTCGATGCCTCGGACCTCGATGCGGCGCGCTTCGGGGTCGGCTTCCGCGGCTATCGGATGGATGAGGTCGACGCGTTCGTCGACCGGGTTGCGGCCGAACTCGCCGAGCGGGACCGACGGCTGGCAGCCCTCGAGGCCGGGCAACAAGAGCACGAGGGGCAGCCCGATGGCCAGCTCGCTGAGCTCGAGGCCGATGTGGTCGTCGAAGCGCCGCCGACCGCGGTCTGGGAGCTGCTCATCGACTGGGACCGACAGCAGGAGTGGATGCTCGGCACCCGGGTCCATGGCACGGCACAGCACGGCCAGGGAGTCGGCGCTGGCGTCGAGGCGTTCACCGGTGTCGGCAAGGTCGGCTTCCGGGACTCGATGGTGATCACCGACTGGGAGCCGCCGCGCCGGATCGTGGTCGTGCACACCGGGAACGTGGTCCGCGGCACGGGCGCGTTCGAGGTGTTCGCACTTCCGCAGGGCCGGTCGCGGTTCGTCTGGACAGAGCGGCTCGACCTGCCGCTCGGGTGGGCAGGTCGCATCGGCTGGACGCTGGCCAAGCTCCCGTTCCGGGCCGGCGTGCAGTCCGCCATGAGGAAGTTCGCGCGGCTGGTCGAGGCCGAGAATGCGCGGTGAGTGACCTCGTCGTCGGCGCCGACGGTCTGGCCCGTTGTGCCTGGGGGGCGTCGACGCCCGAGTACCAGCGCTACCACGACGAGGAGTGGGGCGCGGTGCTGCACGGCGACGTCCCGCTCTACGAGCGGATGACCCTCGAGGCCTTCCAGTCCGGGCTGTCCTGGCTGACCATCCTCCGTAAGCGGGAGGGATTCCGGGCCGCTTTCGACGGCTTCGACCTCGCGGCGGTGGCCGCATACGACGACGGAGAACTCGAGCGGCTCCTCGGTGACGCGCGAATCGTGCGCAACCGGGCCAAGATCCGGGCCGCGATCACGAATGCCCGCGCCGCGCTCGGTCTGATCGACGAGCAGGGCCAGGGGGCGTTCGACGCGCTGATCTGGTCGTATGCGCCGCCGCCGCGCGAACGGCCGCCGACCGCGCTCGCGGACCTGCCCGCCGTGACGTCGGAGTCGACCGCGCTGGCCAAAGACCTCAAGAAGCGCGGCTTCGTGTTCGTCGGGCCGACCACCATGTATGCGTTGATGGAGGCCGTCGGGATCGTGGACGACCACCTCGACGGGTGCCATCGCCGCGGCGCGGTGGGCGGGTGAGGCCGCCGGATATGACCCGGACCCCGGTGCCAATGGATAATGACCGCCGAGGCGTCTCGGCTCGGGTCGTGCGCCGTCGACGAAAGGGGACCACAGATGGCGGCGATGAAGCCGCGGACGGGCGATGGCCCGCTCGAGGTGACCAAGGAGGGCCGCGGCATCGTGATGCGCGTCCCGTTGGAAGGCGGCGGTCGGCTCGTCGTCGAACTGACGGCCTCCGAGGCTGACGACCTGGGTGACAAGCTCAAGGCCGTCGTGGCATAGCTGACCGAGCGGCCCCGACCAGGCGATCTGGTCGGGGCCGACTCATGTCCGAGCCCGAACTCTCCTTGGGAGCCCGCCATGACCGTCCTCGGCGTCACCGGCCAGCCTCCCCGGCTGCCCGCGGTGGCCGTGCTGCCGCTCGACCGCATGCTCGATCGGCCCGATCCCGACCTGCGGTATGCGCTGGCGCTGCCCATGGCACCCGGTGAGAACGGCGCCCGGCTCAGCGCCGACGCCAGCCGGGCTGGGCGGGATCTCCACCTGGACCTGGCCGCGTACGTCGAGCGAGCGGAGGCCAAGGGCGAGGCCGGCGAAGTCGTCTCGGTGCCCGTCTTCGGTTCGCCGCAGGCAGGAGGCCGGCTTGACGAGGTCCTGCTGGTCGGCACCGGGGACGGTTCGCCGTCGGCGTTTCGGCGCGCCGGGGCGGTCACCGCACGGCGAGTCGGGAAGCAGACCACGACCGTCGCCAGCGCGGTTGTCGGCGCCGCGCGCGATGACGCCGTGCGCGCCTACGTCGAGGGCTACGCGTTGGCCTCGTACGCCTACTCGCGGGCAGCCCGCGACGACGACCGCGGTCCGATCCCGCTCGATCTGCACGTTCGCCGGCCGAGTCAGCGCGCGGAGGCGGCGCGCCGGGCGCTGGTGACGGCGGGCGCAGTGCACCTGTCCCGCGACCTCGGCAACGAGCCGGCCGACATCAAGTCGCCTGGCTGGCTGGCCGAGGTCACCGCGGCGGCGGCATCCGCGGCCGGGCTGACGAGCCGCATCCGCGACGAGGCTGACCTGGCCGCTGAGGGATTCGGTGGCGTGCTGGCGGTCGGGCAGGGCTCGGTGCGCCCGCCGCGGCTGATCGAGCTGGCGTACCGGCCAAGCGGTCGCGGCCGGGTCCCGCACATCGTGCTGGTCGGCAAGGGCATCACCTTCGACACCGGCGGCATCTCGCTCAAGCCGAACGAGGGCATGCTGCTGATGAAGATGGACATGGCCGCCGGCGCGGCGATCATCGGCACCATGACCGCGCTGCGCGACCTGGACGTGTCGGTCCGGGTCACCGCGCTGGTCGCGGCGGCCGAGAACATGCCCTCCGGCACGGCGCAGCGACCCTCCGACGTGATCACCCAGTACGGCGGTCGCACGGTCGAGGTGCTCAACACCGACGCCGAGGGGCGGCTGGTCCTCGCCGACGCCCTGGCGTATGCCGACCGACGGCTGAACCCGGACGCAATCATCGACCTGGCCACGCTGACCGGCGCCGGGACGATGGCCCTGGGCAAGCGGGTCGCCGGCTTCTACGCGACCGACGAGCGGCTGGCCGCCGGCCTGCAGCGGGCCTCGGTCCGTTCAGGCGACCGGATCTGGCGGATGCCGCTGGTGGAGGACTACCGGCCGGCGATCAGCTCCGACATCGCGGACCTGGCGAACATTGCGACCGACAAGGCGATTGGCGCCGGGTCGATCACCGCCGCCTTGTTCCTGCGGGAGTTCGTCGGGATGCGGCCTTGGGCGCATTTCGACATGTCCGGACCGGCGAAGACCGACAAGGACGAGGACGAACTCAGCCGGGGCGCGACCGGGTTCGGCGTTCGACTGCTGCTGAACTGGCTCGAGGCGGGCGCCCCCGGGGTTCGCCGGCGGTCCTGAGCTCCTCGCAAAGTTGTCTGGTCCATGGCTTGAGGCCGTGGTCCAGCCCCGCTTGCAACTGGAGAACCACCACAACCCCTGGACCGTTCGCTGCCAATCCCGGCGAAACTCATGAGCGGATGTCAGGGGCGAGTGTCAGTCTGGGGTGCCGTGAACACCACGCCCGCGACCGTGACCAGGACGTTCTACGTCCTGGAGTTCGCGACCACCCTGGCCGCGTCGTTGATCTGGGGAATCAACACGATCTTCCTGCTCGACGCCGGCCTGTCGAACCTCGAAGCGTTCACCGCGAACGCGTTCTTCACCGCCGGGATGGTCGTGTTCGAGGTGCCGACCGGCATCGTTGCCGACATGTGGGGGCGGCGCACGTCGTTCCTGCTCGGCACGATCACGCTGTCGGTATCCACGGGGCTGTACGTCTGGCTGTGGCAGCTCGAGGCCGGGTTCTGGTGGTGGGCGGCGGTATCCGTCGTGATTGGGCTCGGGTTCACGTTCTTCTCCGGTGCGGTCGAGGCGTGGCTCGTCGACGCCCTGCACGCGACCGGCTACACGGGTTCGCTGGAGGCGGTGTTCGGGCGCGGCCAGGTGGCCGGCGGGGTGGCGATGCTGCTCGGGTCCGTCGGTGGCGGCTACCTCGCGCAGCTGACGAACCTTGGGGTGCCGTTCGTGCTCCGGGCGGTGATCCTCGGCGGCGTCTTCGTGCTCGCGTTCGTGCTGATGCGCGACCTCGGTTTCACGCCGAAGCGCGACGGCCGGCCGATCCAGGAGATCAAGAACATCACCGGGGCCTCGATCCGGTACGGCTGGCGGGTGCCCGCCGTGCAGGGCCTGATGCTCGCCGGGCTGTTCACCGGCGGCGTCGCGATCTACGTCTTCTACGCCCTGCAGCCGTACCTGCTCGAGCTGTGGGGCGACGAGACCGCATACGGCATCGCCGGCCTGGTGGCGGCGCTGGTCGCCGGCTCGCAAATGGCCGGCGGCCTGCTGGCGCCGAAGATCCGAGGGTTGTTCCGGCGCCGTACCTCCGCCCTGTTCCTTGCCGAGGCCATCGGCGTCACCACGGTCCTGCTGGTCGGGTTGGTCGCCAACTTCTGGTTCGTCGTCGTGGTCATCGTGATCTGGGCCCTGGCCTTCGCCGCGTCGATGCCGATCCGCGCGGCATACCTGAACGGCCTGATCCCGTCGCAGCAGCGCGCGACGATCCTGTCGTTCGACTCGCTGATGTCCTCGGCCGGCGGCGTCGTCGCCCAGCCGGTCCTGGGCCGCGCCGCCGACGTGTGGAGCTACCCCGCGTCCTACGTCGTCGCGGGCGCCATCAACGCGGTCGCGCTGCCGTTCATCCTGCTGTCCAGGCGGGCGAACGCCCCCGCGGACTATGTCGAGGCGCAATCTGAGGAGTCACATCCGTGATCTGAGGGGTCGTGTTCGATGTGGCGTGTCAACCCAACCGCAACTGTGGATCGACAAGGACTTGTCGACCATTGGAGGCGGACATGGCACAGCACGGCACCCGAAACGCGGCTCTCGCCGCACTCCTCGGCAGCGCCCTCCTCTCCTGGGCGGTCCCGGCCGAGGCGGACACCGGACTCGGCGCACCGACCGACGCCGTCACCACCTGGAACGTGAATGCCGGCAAGGCGGCCACGGCGGCCTGCCTGGCGCCTACGAACAACCCGCTCCACGAGGCTCGGATGTACGCGATGGCGCACATCGCGATCCACGACGCGCTCAACGACATCGACCGCCGAGCGCGCTCGTATGCCTACGACGGCCCGCAGCGGCCGGGAGCCTCAGCCGAGGCCGCGGTGGCCGCCGCAGCACGGACGGCCATGGTCTCCGCCATCAACGACCAGACCGCACCGTTCGACGGAGCGTGCATCGAGACCGGCGTGGCCAGTGTCGAGGCGGACTACGCGGCCGCGCTGGCCGCGATCCCCGACGGGTCGGCCAAGGCGCAGGGAGTCGCGCTGGGCGAGGCGGCCGCGGCCGCGATCATCGCGCAGCGGGCCGGCGACGGCTCCGACACCTTGCTGGTGGACGTCGAGCACCCGCAGGGGACGCAGCCGGGCGAGTACCAGTTCACACCGGGGACACCGTTCGTGTTCGCGCCGGCCTGGGGCGAGGTCGACCCGTTCGGCATGCGTCGAGCCACGCTGTACAAGCCCGGCCCGCCGCTGCGCCTGACCAGCGCTCGGTATGCCGCCGACCTGAACGAGGTCAAGGCGCTCGGCGGCGATGACATCACCACTCCGAGCGCGCGGACACCGGACCAGACGGAGATCGCGCTGTTCTGGGTCGAGAGCTCACCGCTGGCGTGGAACCGGATCGCCCGCACGGTGTCCGGGTCGGAAGGACTCGACCTGTGGGAGAACGCACGCCTGTTCGCGCTCCTCAACATGGGCCTGTCCGACGGGTACGTCGCGACCTTCGAGACCAAGTACGACTACAACTTCTGGCGGCCGGTCACCGCGATCCAGCAGGCCGACACCGACGGCAACGCCGCGACGACGCCTGACCCGACCTGGACGCCTCTGGTCACGACACCACCGATCCCGGACTACGACTCCGGCCACTCGGTCGAAGGCGGAGTTGCCGCGGGTGTCTTGAAGTCGTTCTTCCGCACCGACGACATCGCGTTCGACGCCTGCAGCCTCACGCTGCCCAGCGGCAGCACCTGCGCGGACGCCTCACCGGTCCTGCGCAGCTATGACAGCTTCACCGAGGCCTCAGCCGAGAACGGTGTGTCGCGCATCTACGTCGGCTTCCACTTCCGGGATGCGGTCACGACGGGCATCCGGCACGGGGAGCGCATCGGCACCTTCATCACCCGGACCCAGCTGCGTCCGGTCGGGTAGCAGCTAGGACGACGCCTTGACGGCCACCAGCAGACCGTCGCCGGAGGGCAGCAAGGCCGTGACGAGACTCTCGTGGTCTCGCACGGTCTTGCTCAGTTCGCGCAGGGCGACGGTGTCCGGGTCGCGCTGTGCGGGGTCGGCCACCCGGTCGTGCCACAGCACGTTGTCGAAGGCCACGACGCCGCCCGGCCGCAGCAGCCGCAGCGCCTGCGTCAGGTAGTCCGCATACCCCTGCTTGTCGGCGTCGATGAACACCAGGTCGTATGCGGCGTCGGCCAGTCGGGGGAGGACCTCGCCGGCGCGGCCGGTGATGGTGCGGGTTCGTGGGGGCGGGTAGCCGGCCTCCGCGAAGGTTTGCCGGGCCAGCCGGTGGTGCTCGGCCTCGCTGTCCACCGTGGTGAGGACGCCGTCGTCCGCCATGCCGCGCAGCAGCCAGACCCCGGACACGCCGCAGCCGGTCCCCACCTCGACGACGTGCCGGGCGCCGATCGCCGTGGCGAGCAGTCGCAGCACCGCACCGGCCCCGGGCGACAACGGCGGCGCGCCGACCTCCGCGCCGCGCGCGCGGGCGTTGGTCAGGACCTCGTCCTCGCCGGGGAAGTCTTCCGTGTAGGCCCACGAGGCCTGGCTCCCGCTGATGTCGGCCTCCAGAAATGGCTCGGCAGGTGTGCATCGGTGTGCTGGTCAGCCCGCAGCCTATGGAACCCGCGCCGGCCGCGGGCCGTTGACCCTCAGGAGGTTCTCAGCGTGGGGCGCGAAGATGCCCTCGTGCCCGATGCACCAGGCGCGCCCGACGCCGCTAACGCCGCCACGCCTCCGGCAGCGACCGAGCTGACCTGGGACGAGGTGGTGGAGCGGCACGCCGCTCGGGTGTACCGGCTGGCCTACCGGCTGACGGGCAACCAGCACGACGCCGAGGACCTCACTCAGGAGGTCTTCGTTCGCGTGTTCCGGTCACTGTCCAGCTACACCCCCGGCACGTTCGAGGGCTGGCTGCACCGCATCACGACGAACCTGTTCCTCGACCAGGTGCGGCGCAAAAAGCGCATCCGGTTCGACGCCCTGCCCGACGATGTGCACGACCGGTGGGCCGGCCGCGAGCCGTCGCCTGAGCGTTCGGTCGATGACCGGATGTTCGATGCGGACGTGCAGGCCGCATTGGACGCCTTGCCCCCGGACTTCCGGGTGGCGGTCGTGCTGTGTGACCTCGAGGGGCTGACCTACGAGGAGATCGCGGCGACGACCGGGGTCAAGCTCGGCACGGTCCGCTCCCGGATCCACCGCGGGCGGGCGGCGCTGCGGACTGCATTGGCCCACCGTGCGCCGCGCGGATCGCTCGTCCCGGCTCCCGGGTCGTGAGCGGGCGCGAGCCAGCCAGCCGGCCGCACCACCTGGGGCGCCGCATCAGCGCGCTCGCCGATGGCACCCTGACCGGACGATCAGCCGACCGCTTGCTCGCGCACGCCGCGCATTGCGCTGCTTGTCGCGACGCTCTCGCACAGGAGCGCCGGATCCGGAGCACGGTCGAGGCGCTGCCCATCCCAGCGCCGCCGCCAGAGCTGGTGCAGCGGCTGCACGGCTTGGCCGCGCCGGGTGGTCCGGTCGGGCCGCGACGGCGGCCGATGCCACACGGCGTCGAGCCGACGAGGCCGCTGACGTCCCCTGGTGCTGCCGTCCGAGCCGCTCGCCCCGCCCGTCGGCCGGTCTCCCGGACGCTGCTCGTCGGTGGCGTCGCCGTGTCGCTGGTCGCGCTCACGTCCACGGCGTATGCCGTCGGCGGCCCGGCGCCCGAGGACGGTCCGCTGGTACCGCTGGCCGCCGACGCCCGGGCGCAGGAGCACGCCACGGCCGCGGCCGGGCGAACACTTGGCGGGGCCGCATCCGACGGTGGCACCGGGACGGCGGCGGACGTTGTCTCGGTCGACCCTGCGTGGTCAACAGCACTCGTCGGGCTCATCCCGGCGGCGGCGCCGCAGGCCGGAGTGGACGCCAGCGAGCTCCTGGCCCGGGCGGTGCAGGCCGCCCGCTCGGTCGCATACTCGGGCACGCGGATGACCGTCGGCCCGAACCCAGGCGAGGAGGGAGTCAAGGTCGAGGTGCTCCACCTGCCTGGCCATGGCACCGCATACCTCGCCGTGCCCGCCGGGGATGACCATGGTCGCGCGGGTTTCGTGCCAGACCCGGACTCCGCGGCCCTCGACGCGGCGTTGCTGCGCAAGCACCACGCCGCCGCGCGGGTCGTGGGTCACGCCGAGATCGCCGGTCGCCGGGCGACGGCGATCGAGGTTGGGAGCTCGAGCGCCGCGCCGGCCGCGCGGATCTGGGTGGACGATGCCAGTGGCCTCGCGTTGCGCAAGGACGTGCTCGGGCCCGATGGCAGCGTCGAGACGCGGACCGCATACCTCGACATCGCGATCGGAGCCCGGGTCGAGGGCAGCGTGCACCTCCCGCCAGCCGCCACATCGAACGTCGGGCGTTCGCTTGGGCCGCAGGCGCGGTCCGCGTTCGCGGAGGCGGGTTGGGTCTGCCCGGAGTCGCTTCCCGGCGGCTTCGATTTGGTGGACGTGCGCCGCAGCAGCGGTGACCTCGGGCCCCGGCTCCAACTGGTCTACAGCGATGGGCTGTCGACGCTGTCCGTCTTCGAACAGCCTGGACGGCTGGCCGAGGCCGCCACCGGCTTCGATGCCGCTGTATGGGACGGCAGAGCACTGCTCGAGCGTGCGGGCCTGCCAAGCCAGGTGGCGTGGGCGGCCGACGGCACGGTCTGGATAGTCGTCGCCGACACCTCGCGCGAGCGGGTCCGGGCTGCGGTGGCGGCGCTGCCGCGGGAGTCGACCTTGGCCCCCTCCGGACTGCACCGGATCGGGGTTCGGATCGGACAGGGCATGACCCGGGTGGCATCGTGGGCCAATCCGTTCGCATGATTGACCCTCGACAGCGGGTCGACGGCGCAGCGGATCGGATGAGGGAGCGGCGATGACGGACGACGGGCACCCCGCGCCTGATGCGGATGGTGCGCCCGAACCGCCGCCGGACCCCTGGGCAGCCTTCGCCGCCACACCTGCACCATCGACTCCGCAGCCGCCATCGACTCCGCAGCCCGAGCCGTCCACGCCCCCGCCCCCGCCGGCGGTAGACCCTCCCGTCGACCCGGCCGAGGAGCTGCGACGCCCGGCCTGGACCCCGTCATCGGCCGGGTGGGGGCCCACGGAGACGGCCGCATACGGCACCGGCTGGAGCGGGCCGCCGCCGGGGCAGCCGACGCGTCGTGTCGGACGCCGCCGCGGCCTCGGTGCCCTGATCGCGGGTGCGGTCGGGTTGGCGCTCGTGGCCGGCCTGGTGGGTGGGATCGGTGGCTACGTGCTTGCCGAGCGCAACGATGACGAGTCGTTGACGCAGCCCAGTGCATCCCTCGGTGAGGCACCCTCTGGCACCGTCGAGCGCCCGCCGGACTCCGTGGCTGGGATCGCGGCATCGGTGCTGCCGACGGTCGTGTCGATCGACGTGCGTGCCAGCGGCCGCGGAGGCACTGGGTCCGGATTCGTGATCGACGGCGAAGGCTATGTGCTCACGAACAACCACGTGGTCGAGGCCGCCGCGACCAGCGGCCGGATCTCGGTGGCGTTCCAGGACGGGACGACCACCGAGGCACAAATCGTGGGCCGGTCGGCCACCTACGACCTCGCCGTGTTGAAAGTCCAGGTTGATGGGCTGGTGGTCGCCAACCTTGGGAACTCCGACCTCGTGGTGGTCGGCGATCCGGTGGTGGCGATCGGGTCACCCCTTGGGCTCGAAGGAACCGTCACCGCGGGGATCGTCTCGGCCACCAATCGGCCGGTGACGGCGGGCGGTGCCGACGGCGACGACCGCTCCTACATCAGCGCCCTCCAGACGGATGCGGCCATCAACCCGGGCAACTCAGGTGGGCCGCTCGTCGATGCGGGCGGTGCGGTGATCGGGATCAACTCCGCAATCGCCACGCTTGGCTCCACCAGCGAGGACGCGACCGGCTCGATCGGCCTCGGGTTCTCGATCCCGATCAACCAGGCACGGCGGACGGCGGAACAGCTCATCCAGACCGGACGGGCCACCTATCCGATCATCGGCGCGAGCCTGGACGCCTTCTACACCGGAGACGGAGTCCGGATCGCGGACTCGACGCCGGGCGGGCAGTCTGGGGTCACCTCTGGGGGACCCGCCGATCAAGCCGGCTTGGTCGCGGGCGACGTCATCGTGTCGATCGACGGTCAGCGGATCACCAGCGCCGACGAGCTGATCGTCGCGATCCGCTCGAAGGCGCCTGGGGACGTCATCGAGGTGCGCTACCAGCGCGGGTCGGATGAGTCGACGACCAGCATCACCTTGGGCGAGGCCGAGGGCTGACTCAGGACCTACCCTGGGTTCGTGTTCGACGTCGGGCTCGGTGAGGTGCTGGTCCTGGTCGTCGTCGCGCTGTTCATCTTCGGGCCCGAACGGCTTCCCGAAGGTGGCCGCTCAGGCCGGCCGGGCGCTGCGCGACCTACGGTCGATGGCCGCGGGTGCGCGCAAGGAGATCCAGGACTCGATGGGTCCGGAGTTCGAGGACTTCAAAGATCCTCAACGTCCGTGGCCTCAACCCGCAGACCTTCGTCCGCCGGCAGCTGCTCGACGACGACGCCGTGCCGAGGCGTTCAAACGGCGACCGAGCGACCCCGTCGTCGACATCCACGAGCACGCCCGCTCCGTTCGACGCCGACGCCACCTGACGCCGCAATCCGCAACGATGTGCCGTTGCGCAAAGGGGGCCTCTGACCCCACCCCCGTGATCATGCACAAAGTTCCCCATCGATCTGTCTCGCGCGGTGTAAGGGCGGAACTTTGTGCATGATCACGGTAGTTAGCGGGCGGCGGGGGTAAGGCTGAGCGAGCGGCCGAGCAGGCCGCGGGAGCGCGACCCCAGTCGCTGCGCGACGTCGCGCAACACCGTCGCGGCTGGGGCCGTTGGGTCGCTCAGCACCAGGGGGACTCCGTGGTCGCCGCCCTCGCGGAGCCGGACGTCGATCGGGACCTGACCAAGCAGTGGGACCGGCGCACCCATGGTCCGGGTCAGGGCCTCGGCGACCGCGGCACCACCGCCGGAGCCGAACAGCTCGACGACCTCGCCGCAGTGCGGGCACGGGAAGCCGGACATGTTCTCAACGACGCCGACGACCTGTTGGTGCGTCTGCACGGCGATCGCGCCAGCGCGTTCGGCCACCTCGGCGGCGGCCAGCTGCGGGGTCGTCACGACCAGGATCTCCGCATTCGGGATGAGCTGGGCGAGGGAGATCGCGATGTCGCCGGTGCCGGGCGGCAGGTCGACCAGCAGCACGTCCAGGTCGCCCCAGTACACGTCGGCGAGGAACTGTTGCAGCGCACGGTGCAGCATCGGTCCGCGCCAGACGACCGGGGTGTTGCCCGCCGTGAACATGCCGATGGAGATCAGCCGGACACCGTGCGCCTGCGGCGGCATGATCATGTTCTCGACCTGCGTCGGCCGGGCGTCGGTGCCCAGCATCCGCGGCACCGAGTGGCCGTAGATGTCAGCGTCCACGACGCCGACCGACAGCCCCTGCTCAGCCATCGCGGTCGCAAGGTTCACGGTCACCGACGACTTCCCGACCCCACCCTTGCCGGAGGCAACCGCATAGACGCGGGTCAACGACCCTGGCTGGGCGAATGGGATCTCCCGGTCGGCCTGGCCACCGCGCAGGGAGGCGGTGAGCGCCTTGCGCTGCTCGTCGCTCATCACGTCGAGGACGACGTCGACCCCGGAGATTCCGTCCAGCGCGGATACCGCGGCCGTGACGTCGGTGGTCAGGCGGTCCTTCATCGGGCAGCCGGCCACCGTCAGCAACACTTCGACTCGGGCGCGCCCGTCCTCGGCGAGCTCGACCGAGCGCACCATGCCCAGCTCGGTGATCGGCTTCTTGATCTCGGGGTCGTTCACCGTCGCGAGGGCGGCGTTGACCTGCTCGAGCGTGGCGCTGGGCATGCCCCAAGGTTACGTCGGCCCGGGCGTCCCCTCCGACGGGCTCTCGGCGGCCGGCGCCGACTCCAGCTCCGACAGCCGCCGACGCTTCTTGACCTTGCGCTCGCGGCGGGCGACGGCGTCCTCCTCCAGCAGCTCCTCGAGCAGGTCGCGCAGCTCGGACCGGAGAAAGTCGCGGGTGGCCAGATCGCCCATCGACAGCCGCAGGGACGCGAGCTCGCGCGTGACGTACTCGGTGTCGGCGATCAGCCGGTCGTCGCGCGCCCGGTCGTCCAGGTACGTCACCCGGTCGCGGTCGGCCTGCCGGTTCTGCGCCAGCAAGATGAGCGGGGCCGCATACGACGCCTGCAGCGAGAGCATCAGGGTGAGCCCGATGAACGGCCAGGGGTCGAAGCGCATCGACTCCGGCAGCAGCAGGTTCCACAGCACCCAGATGACGACGAACGCCGTCATGTAGGCGATGAACCGCCAGGAGCCGATGAATCGTGCGATCCGCTCGCTCGCCTTGCCGAAGGTCTCGGTGTCGATGGCCGGCCGCAGCGAGCGGCGCGGCTCCAGCGGCTGGTCCAGCCGGTCGACCCGCCGCCCCGACTCACGCGCCACGCGACGCGGCCGTTCGGGTGGTCGGCGTCCAGGTCCTGCTCACGCCAGCCCTCCGGCAGCATGTGGTCGACGACGTCGTCCACGGTGACCGCACCGAGCAGATGGTCGGTGTCGTCGACGACCGGCAGGGCCACCAGGTTGTATGCGGCGAAGTAGCGGGCGACCTCGGCGAGCGTGGCCTCCGGTCCGAGCGGCTCGATCTCGGTGTCGGCGATGCCGGACACCAGGGCCGACGGCGGCTCGCGCAAGAGGCGCTGGATGTGGCCGATGCCGACGAACCGACCGGTCGGGGTCTCCAACGGAGGACGACAGACGTAGACCTGCGCGGCGAGGGCCGGGGTCAGCTCCTGCGATCGAACCCGGGCCAGCGCCTCGGCGACCGTGGCGTCGGTTGAGACGATCACCGGCTCGGTCGTCATCAGGCCACCCGCGGTGTACTCCTCGTAGATGAGCAGCCGGCGCACATCCTCAGCCTCGTCGGGCTCCATCAGGTCGAGGAACTTCGCGGCGTCCTCCGGTGACAGTTCGCCGAGCAGGTCGGCGGCGTCGTCGGGTGCCATCGCCTCGAGAACGTCGGCCGCGCGCTCCTCTTCCAGGTTGCCCAGGATCTCCACCCGGTCGTCCTCGGGCATCTCCTCGAGCACGTCGGCGAGCCGTTCGTCGTCGAGTGCCGCCGCCACCTCGGCCCGCCGTTTCGAGCTGAGGTCGTGCATGATCGACGCCAGGTCGGCGGCCTTGAGCTTCTCGAACGTGGCAAGCAGGTTCGCCGCACCTTGAGCCGCCTCGGCGACCCCGAACCCGCTCACCGCCTGCCAGTCGACGGTGCAGCGTCTCCCCGCGGCTGCGGAATCGGGATCGGTGCGCCCGGTCGCCGCGGCGGACGAACACCTTCGACAGCAGCCAGTCCCGGTTGCGGTTCTGCTCCATCGCGACGTCGAGGACGGTGACCGTGCTGCCGTCCTCATCGAGGGTGACCTGTCGGTCGAGCAGCTCGCCCAGAACCAGCGTCTCGCCCGTGCGCTGCTCGAACCGACGCATGTTGAGCAGCCCGGTGGTGACCACCTGACCAGGATCGAGCGCCGTGACCCGGCCCATCGGGCAGAAGATCCGGCGGCGCGGCGGAACCTCGACGACGAGCCCGATCACCCGGGGCTGCTCCTTGCCGGGTCGCAGGGTCACCACGACGTCGCGCACCCGGCCGACCTGGTCGCCGATCGGGTCGAAGACGGCGACACCTGCCAGCCGCGCGATGAAGACCCTGCTCGGCGACCCGTTCACGGCCTGAAGGCTAGTAGTTGCCTGGCGCCGAGTCGGTGCCCGTCGCGAGCGTCGCGGCGGGACCAACCGCGGACGTAGTCGACGACGAACTCGAAGCGGGTAGGTCGGCGCGGGGCCTCGTCGTCGCTGTCCGGCGGGAACTCGTATAACCCGAGCATGAGCTGCATCGGGTAGTCCGGTGACTGCTCGACCGTTCGCACCAGGTCGTGGTCGACGTAGAAGTCGACCCGCGAGTCGGACCAGTCGACCGCATACATGTGGAAGTCGGTGGCGTCGATCTGCAACGGGACACGGGTGAAGTCGTCCACGAGGGCGGGTCGTGGAAGGGATGGATGCCCATCCCGACCAGCGCGTGGTCCGCTGCGACGTCGCGGCCGAAGATCTCGACGATGCAGATCTCCCCGGACCGCTCGGGCTGGTCCTCGTAGCCGATCATCCAGAGCGCGACCATCGCCCGCGGATGAGCCAGCGCACGCAGCCGGATCTCGATGTAACCCCGGTGCGGGGTGTACAGCCGCACTGGGTTCCTGGGCCTCCCGGACGACCAGCCCGTCGGTGAACCGGCACTGGCCGATCGAGCTGCCGACCGGCCCGGAGAACACCCCGGTCTGGATGGCCGTCGTCTTGATCTGACCGTCGAACTCTGGACTCCACGGCGGTTGGTCGGCGTCGATGCGCAGCACCAGCGCGCCGTCCGCCATCCGGTACCGGGCCGCCGTGCGGGCGCGCGAGCTCCACTGCGGGAGGTAGAACGGCAGCCAGCGGTGGGATCGAGCTCCGGCCCGTCGAACTCCTCGACGAAGTCCGCCGACCATTGCGCCGGATCCTGCGACGGGTGGGTCATGTCACGATGCGCAGGTTGAACTTGGGGTGGCCGATCTCGCCCAGCAGCTGCAGCCACAGCGGCAGCAGCATCTCCTGGGCGCGGGCGGACGCGATCCCGCCGAGGTCGTGGATCTGGTCGTCCGGCCAGCCGAAGTCGTTGAGGATGCCGCGGACGGTGGCCTTGGCGTCGGCGTCGTCGCCGGACAGGAACACGTCGTGCGGGCCGGAGAGCGCCTTCGGGTCCACCATCACGGCGTTGTTCATCGTGTTCAGGGTCTTGACCACGCGGGCCCTCGGCAGCGCCCGCTGGATCTGCTCGCCGAGGCTGTCGGTGTTGCAGACTGACAGCGTCGGTGGCAGGCCATGGGAGAAGTCGAGCGGGTTCGACACGTCGATCAGCACCTTGCCGTCGAACGACGCCGCCGGCACGGACTGCAGCGCCGACAGGCTCGCCGACCCGGCCGTGCAGCTGAACACCAGCTCACCGAACTCCGCGGCCTCCGCGAACGTGCCGTGCGAGGCCCGCTTCCCGGCCTTGCGCGCCCACTTGCTGGCGTTGGCGTTGTCGTTGGTCCGCGACCCCATCTGTACGTGGTGGCCGAGCTTGGCCAGCCGCGTGCCGAGTGCCTGTCCGGCGTTCCCTGTCCCCAAGACCCCGATCTGCATGGCGGCAGCGTGCCAGATCGGCATCCGCTCAATCCGTGAGGGAGGGCCGTCGCCGCTGTCTGCGGTGCAGGACCATCGGCGGGGGGCCGCTGGTGGCGGCATTCGTGGGGGGCGGCGGGGCGAGGTGCGGGTCCTCTAAGCCCCGGCCGTACGCGTCGACGATGCCGATCGGCTCCAGCGCCCAGACCTCCGAGGAGGCCGCCCACCGCGCCGGCTGGTCCTCCCCGTCCGGCGGATTCAGCCGCTTCGCGTGCAGCAGGGGAACGACCACGTCCCACTCCGGTGAGGCGGTCGGGACGCGGCGGCAGCGCGCGGTCCAGGTCACCAGCCGGCTGCCGTTGTCCTTGCTTCGCGCGGTCACCTCCACCACACCGCCGTCGGACAGGCCCGGCAGCGGTTGCTCAAGACCGCCGCCGACCACGTATGCCCGGTCGTCCGCCCAGACATGCCACACCGCGCGCGACCGGCGCAGCGCCGGGAACTCGACCCAGAGCAGGTCCGACTTCTTGGCCGACTCGACCAGCAAGGCGTCCTCGACCGCGGGATTGAGTCGACGGGGCATACGGTCAGCCTGCCACGATGCCTGGATGCCCGAGGCGTCCGACGTGCAGGCGCTGCACGCCCCCTCGCGGCGCGACATCGGGCTGATCGCCATCGGCGTGGTTGCGGTCTCCACATCGGCGCCGATCATCGCTGCGACCGCAGCCCCGACGATGGCGATCGCCTTCTGGCGCAATGCTTTGGGCGCGTTGGCGATCGCGCCGGTCGCGCGGTCCGCAACCGGCGCGAGATCCGCCGGCTCAATCGCCGCGAGTGGCTGGTGACGCTGTTCGCCGGCGCCATGCTCGCCCTGCACTTCGGAACCTGGATCCCGAGCCTCGACTTCACCTCCGTGGCGTCGTCGACGGCACTCGTGGCGACGCAGCCCATCTGGGCCGCGCTGATCGCCCGCGGCCAAGGGCACGTCATCCCGCGCACGGCGTGGCTCGGGATCGCGATCGCGCTGCTCGGCGTGCTCGTGCTCACCGGCGTCGACGTGTCGTTGTCCGCCCGCGCGTTGTGGGGTGACGTTCTCGCGCTCGCCGGTGGCGTTTTCGCGGCCGCATACGTCTCCGCCGGGGCGGTGGCTCGACGGACGATCAGCACGACCGCATACACGCTGATCTGCTATGCCAGCTGCGCGCTGCTGCTGCTCGCGGTATGCCTGCTCGGCCGGCAGCAGCTGACCGGCTACGACGCCGACACCTGGGCCAAGATCGTTGCGCTGACGGTAGGCGCACAGCTGCTCGGGCACTCCGTGTTCAACGTGGTCCTCAAGACCACCTCACCGACGGTGCTGTCGCTCGCGATCCTGTTCGAGATGCCCGGGGCCGCGATCATCGCCGCCATCTGGCTCGGCCAGACCCCGCCGTGGGGGGTCATCCCGGCGGCTGCCCTGCTGCTCGCCGGGGTGGCGATCGTGGTGCGCTCGCAGGGCGAGGACGCCCCACCGGCAGCGCCCGCGGAGTAGCCGCATACGCTCCGAGCCATGGCTGACCGCACCCTGCGATCCCGTCGTTCCTGCCTCGCCGTCCCCGGCAGCAGCCCGAAGATGATCGACAAGGCGCGCGACCTTCCGGCCGACCAGGTCTTCCTGGACCTCGAGGACGCGTGCGCCCCACTGGCCAAGCCGGAGGCGCGCAAGACGATCGTGGCCGCGCTCAACGAGGGTGGCTGGGGAGACAAGACGCGGGTCGTGCGGGTGAACGACTGGACCACGCACTGGACCTACCGCGACGTCGTCGAGGTGGTTGAGGGCGCGGGCGCGAACCTCGACTGCATCATGCTGCCGAAGGTGCAGACCGCCGAGCAGGTGGTCGCGCTCGATCTGCTGATGACCCAGATCGAGAAGACGATCGGTCTACGAGGTCGGCCGGATCGGCATCGAGGCGCAGATCGAGAACGCGCGCGGGCTCGTCAACGTCGACGCGATCGCGACCGCGTCGCCGCGGGTCGAGACCATCATCTTCGGGCCGGCGGACTTCATGGCCAGCATCAACATGAAGTCGCTCGTGGTGGGGGAGCAGCCGCCCGGCTACGACGTCGGCGACGCCTACCACTACATCCTGATGCGGATCCTGATGGCCGCGCGGGCCAACGACAAGCAGGCCATCGACGGGCCGTACCTGCAGATCCGCGACGTGGACGGCTTCCGACGGGTCGCCGGTCGGTCGGCCGCGCTCGGCTTCGACGGCAAATGGTGCCTGCACCCTGGCCAGATCGACGCCTGCAACGAGGTGTATGCGCCGCGACAGGAGGACTACGACCACGCCGAGCTGATCCTGGACGCATACGACTGGTACACCAGCGAGGCAGGCGGCAAGCGCGGCGCGGCGATGCTCGGGGACGAGATGATCGACGAGGCCTCACGCAAGATGGCCCTGGTGATCGCGGCCAAGGGCCGCTCGGCCGGCATGCAACGACAGGAGACCTTCACCCCGCCGGAGGCCTGACGGACCGTGCCACCGCGGTGACGGGTCATGTGCGGAACCGTCCTCACGATGCGCGCGCGACCCGGCGACACGCACCCCGGCGTGGTCCGCTCGATGGCTGTCCTTGCGAGCGCACCGACGGTCGAGGGCGCTGCCCTGACTGCCGGCGCCTTACGCGACCCACGGGACTGCGATCGACCGCCGGCCCGGCTTGGCCTGGGATGAGCGTCGAACGGCTGCGCGACATGTTCCTGCGGCAGGCGCAGGCCAGCGCACGCTCTGGGATCCCCGATGTACGAAGACCTGTGTCGACGGGCCGCAGATGACGTCCTGGCGGCGGACCGGTGCTGCGGGTCGTGGCCGAGCACCTGAACGCCCTGCCGACGCTGACCCCGCTGCGGCTGCTGGGCGGAGTACACCGGCTCGTGCTGTCCGGACGCGCGCCCGCGCTGGCCGCCTACTACCCGAGCGTCGGCGGCACGGCCACCGATCCGGACGCGGCGGTGGGTCGCATTCCTCGACACCTGCGACCGGCATCGCGACGAGCTGAGCCGCGCGCTCGAGCATCCGCCGCAGACGAACGAGGTCGGCCGGGCCGCCGTGCTCGTCGGCGGCCTTGCGGTCGCGCTCGCCGCAACCGGCCGACGACCTGTGCGGCTGCTCGAGCTGGGCGCGAGCGCCGGGCTCAACCTGCGCGCCGACCGGTTCCGCGTCGAGGACCGTGGCCCGTCCGACTCGCCGGTCCGGCTCGAGCATGTCTGGCGCGGCGACCCGGTGCCGCCCGCAGACATCGAAGTCGTCGAGCGCCGCGGCTGCGACCTCGCGCCGGTCGACCCGACGACGCCGGAGGGTCGGCTGTCGCTGACCTCGTACGTGTGGCCGGACGACGTCGCGCGGCACGAGCGGCTGCGCGGAGCGTTCGCCGTGGCGGCTGCGGTGCCGGCCCTCGTGGACCAAGCCTCCGTGCTGGACTGGCTGCGTGAGGTCACGCCGGCCGACGACACGCTGACCGTGCTGTGGCACTCGGCGGCGCGGCTGTACCTCACGGCCGGCGACCGCGCCGAGTGGGATCGGCTCGTGGCCGCCGTCGGTGCGCAGGCCACGGCCCACGCACCGGTCGCCCACCTGTCTTTCGAGCCGGTCAACCGGGATCCGATCTACGCGGTCCGGCTGACGACGTGGCCGAGTGGGCTCGAACGCAACCTCGGGACCGCTAGCCCGCACGGCATCCCGGTCATGTGGACCCTTGACGCTGTCTGAGACCGGGCGGGACGGTCGGTCCGTGCGCCCGCCCCCCACCTGCCCCCGCTGCGGTGGACCGCTGCGGGCGCCGGGCATCTGGTCGAGCGCGTGGACCTGCGACGTGCACGGCGACGTGCAACCGTTGCAGCCCGCGGTCGCGCTGACTCCGGAGGGGCTGCGATCCTTCGCCGCCGAGTCCCGCGTCCCGCTGTGGCTGCCCTGGCCGCTGCCGCTGGGCTGGCTCGTCACGGGTCTGACGTATGCCGGTGATGACCGGACCGGCCCACGCGCAACCGTGCTGGTCTGCTCGGGTCCGGCGCCACTCGGCGGCGCCGCCGACCTCATGGTGCTGGCCGAGGAGCCGGGGATCGGGTTGGGCGCGCACTTCGCCGGGCTCCCGGCCCCGACCCCGGCGACGGTTTCATGACCGGTCCCCCTTACTCAAGGCGCAAGCGGCCGGCCACGTGATCGCGTTGTGGGAGGTCATGGGCGAGCCCGACCGCAGCGTGTTCGTCGGTGAGGCGCGTGGGCACTGGCTGTGGATGGTGACCTGGCCCGAGACTGCGAGCCTCATGCTCTACGACCGGTTGCACCTGGTGGACCTGCGCGAGGCCGCCTACCCGGCGGACGTCCCGTTCGGCGCCCGGTCACCGAGACTGGTCTGACCGAGAGCCTGACTGCCGTGCGCATCGACCTGCACACCCACTCGACCGCGAGCGACGGCACCCTGTCCCCGACGGCAGTGCTCGAACGAGCGGCGCTACCTGGACCTGGATGTCGTCGCGCTCACCGACCACGACACCTTCGCCGGCCTCGACGAGGCGCAGGCCGCGGCCGACCGGGTGAGTGTCTCGCTGGTCCCGGGCGTGGAGCTGTCCTGCACGTGGAGCGGCGACGGCGACCCGGTCCGGCTCCACCTGCTCGGCTACCTGATGGACCGCGACGACCCCGCGCTGGCCGAGGGGATGCGCCGGGTTCGCGACGATCGCGGGCCCGCGCCTGCGGCGGATGACCGAACGACTCGCGGCCGACGGCGTCGACATTACGTGGGATGCAGGTCCTGGCAGTCGCGGGCACGGCGTCCGTGGGCCGCCCGCACCTCGCCGATGCGCTGGTAGCAGCCGGCATCGTCGCCGACCGGGAGGAGGCGTTCGACCGCTACCTGCACCAGGGCACGCCGTACTACGTCCCGCATGCCGCCCTCGATGTGCTGGACGCGATCGGCTTGGTGCTCGGCGCTGGTGGGGTCGCCGTCTTCGCGCACCCGCTGGCCCGACTCCGCGGTCGCACCGTGCCGGACGAGGCGATCGAGCAGCTGGCGGCCGCCGGCCTGACCGGCCTGGAGGTCGACCACCGCGATCACTCCGTCGAGGACCGCGAGCACCTGCGCGCGCTCGCCGCGCAGCTCGACCTGGTGACGACCGGGTCGAGCGACTACCACGGCGCCGGCAAGAAGGACAACGAGCTCGGCGAGAACCTGACGACGCCAGACCAGTGGGAGCGGCTGCTGGCAGCAGCCGTTGTGCGGCGCGGCCAGCAACCCAAATCCGCCGGTTAGCTATAGCTAGGAGACTGCTGAACAAGTGGGTGTCGGTTCCACGATGTCGGCGATGAGGTCGCGACGCTGATCGCATGCAGGGTGCTGCTGTGATCGACCGGGAGTTGTTGGACGCGGAGTCGTTGGTGCGGCATCTGGTCCCGGCCGGTTCGGTGTTTGAGTCTGGCCGATCATCGTCGGGAGCTGTTCTCGGATGGGATGTTCGCCGACCTGTTTCCGTCCGCGACGGGCCGCCCGAGCGTGCCCTCGGATGTGGTCGCGTCGGTGATCGTGTTGCAGGCGTTGCACGGGCTGTCGGACCGGGAGGCGGTCGATGCGCTGCGCTGCGATCTGCGTTGGAAGGTCGCCTGCGGGTTGGCGTTGACCGATGAGGGGTTCCATCCGTCCACGCTGACCTATTGGCGGCGTCGACTGGCCGCCAGCGGATCCCCGAATCGGATCTTCGAGGCGGTGAAGGCGGTTGTCGCCGCGACCGGGGTGTTGCGCGGGCGTACCCGCCGGGCGTTGGACTCCACCATCCTGGACGACGCGGTGGCCACCCAGGACACGGTCACCCAACTGATCGCCGCGATCCGGCGGGTCGGCCGCGAGGTGCCCGGCGCCGCGGAGCTGATCGCTGCGCAGTGCGTCGCGCACGACTACGCCGATCCGGGCAAGCCGACGATCGCCTGGGACGACGAGGCGGCCCGGGCCGCGCTGGTCGACGCGCTGGTCAACGATGCGCTCGGGCTGCTGGCCGTGATTCAGGCCAATCCAGAGGATGCCAAGGCTGCGCAGGCGGTGGCGTTGCTGGCATTGATCGCCGGCCAGGACGTGGAGTGGATCCCGGACGGGTCCGACCCGCCGGGCGGGTCATGGCGGATCGCCCGCCAGGTCGCCGCGGATCGGGTGATCTCGGTGGCCGACCCGCAGGCCCGGCACGCGCACAAGACGGTGCACCGCCGCCAGGACGGTTTCAAGGCCCATGTCGCGGTCGAGCCGGACACCGGGATCATCACCGACTGCGCGCTGACCAAGGCAGCGGGCGCCGACAACCACGACGCGGTGGTCGGTCTCGGGCTGCTCGAGCGGGACCAGCCGGGTCTGCGCGTGCTCGGCGATTCGGCCTATGGCACCGGGGAGGCCCGGGCGGCGCTGGCCGATGCCGGGCACATCGCAATCATCAAGCCGATCCCGCTTCGCCCGCCGGTGCCCGGCGGGTTCACCGTCGATGACTTCGCTGTCGATGAAGACGCCGGCACTGCAACCTGCCCGGCCGGGCTGACCCGCCGGATCACCGCAGCCCGGCATGTCGTGTTCGGCGCCGCCTGCCGCGACTGCCCGCTGCGCGCGCTGTGCACGACTTCCGCGAGCGGCCGCACCCTGAACCTGCGCGTCCACGACGCGCTGCTGCGGGCCGCGCGACGCCAAGCCGATACTGCCGACTTCCAAGCCGAGTACCGGCGACACCGGCCGATGGTCGAACGGTCGATCGCCTGGCTGACCCGAGGCAACCGCAAGCTCCGCTACCGCGGAGTCTCGAAGAACGACGCCTGGCTGCACCACCGCGTCGCGGCGCTCAACCTGCGCCGACTTTCCCTGCTCGGACTCCGGCGCACCGATCACATATGGACCCTCGCCTGATCGGGGGCCGCCCAGCACACATGCCGCACTGCCCACAACCGCGGTCGGCCATCGGCGTGAACCACCGACACGCTGACACCGGCCGGCGACCTCCATGTCGACCTCACGGTCTGACTTCACAAACGCCCGAGCGGGCAACGAGGCGCCGCCACCCGGCTTGTTCAGCAGTCTCCTAGGCGGTGAGCTCGAACCAGACGACGGTGCCTCGCGCGCCCTCCGGCCGCCACCCCCAGGCGTCCGCAAGCGTGTCCACCAGCGCGAGGCCGCGACCCCCGATGTCCTCGGGTTCCGCGTCACGAACCGTCGGTCGGCTGCTGCCACCCGCGTCCCGGACCTCCACCCGGAGCGTGCCGTCAACCGCCTCGACGTGCAGCCTGAACGGCGCCCGGCCGTGCCGCAGGGCATTGGTGACGATCTCGCTGGTGAGCAGCACGGCAACGTCGGGGTCGGTGGGCAGCCCGCCCTCGACGACGAAGCCATGCACGAGGTGCCGGGCCCGACGCACTGGTCAGGTGTTCCGTTGAGCACCGCGTCCAACGCTCATCCACTCCTCGGCTGCACGCTCGACCCAGGCTAATCCGCGGGAACGAGCGCTTCCCAGAAGCGGGCCATCAGCGTGGCGGTCGCGTCGGGCTGCTCGGCGTTCGGCGAGTGCGCGGCACCTGGAGACGACCGCGTGGCTGGCGTGCAGTCGCTGCGCCATCTCCGCCTGCACGCGAGGCGGCCAAGCCTCGTCGTCCTCGCCGTATGCGACCAGGACCGGGACGCCGGTCGCGGCCAACTCCTCGACCCGGTCTGGTTCGGTGAGCAGGTGGGCGGCCTTTGCCGCCAGACCGGTCGGCGAGTTCGCGAGGAAGCGCCGCTGCAGGAACGCCGCGACGGCCGGGTCAGCGGGACCCTCCCGACCCTCCAGCCGGGCAAGTTCCTGCATCGCGGCCCACACCGCGCTGGCGCTGTGCTCGGCCAAGGCGACGGTCAGCATGCCGAGCCGGGTGCGCTCCTTCTCGGTCGGGATGGCCGCCGGTCCCGAGTCCAGCAGGATCAATGAGGCGAACATCTCGCGGCGCCGCAGGACTGCCATGCGGGCGACGAGGCCGCCGAAGGAGTGCCCGACGCAGGTGCACCCGCCGCCAGCCGAGCGTCGTCCCGATCGAGTTGGACATCGGCGGCCAGCTCGTCGAGGCGGTATGCGTCCGCGTCGTCCGGGCCGACCGTCTCGTACTGGCCTCGCTGGTCGTACGCCACGACCTCGTAGCCGGCCGTCGCAAACGGTTGTAACAGCGCGATGAAGTCTTCCTTGCTGCCGGTGAAACCTGGCACCAGAAGTACAGATCCGAGCCGCGGCGTGGTGGGATGCGCCCTGAGGGCTGCGAAGCGGCCACGGGAGGTCACGACGGTGGACGCTTCGGTACCCGGCGGGAGCCTGACGAACGGCGGGGTGCTCACGCCTGGCACCATAGAGCCGGTGACTCCCCTCATCATCGCCGTCGCCAACCAGAAGGGCGGCGTCGCCAAGACCACGACCGTCGTGTCGCTGGGCGCGGCGCTCGTCGAGATGGGGCACCGAGTCCTGGTTGTCGATCTTGATCCGCAGGCCTGTCTCACGTTCTCGCTCGGGCATGATCCCGAGAAGCTCGAGTTGTCCCTGCACGACGTGCTGCTGGGTCGGGTGAGCGCATCGCTGGCGGTGATCCCCACCGACGACGGGCCGGACCTGCTGCCGGCGACGATCGAGCTCGCCGGCGCCGACGCCTCGCTGCTGATGCGCACCGGACGGGAGTACGTCCTGAAGGACGCGCTCGAGAGCGTCGCGAACGCATACGACGTCGTGCTGCTGGACTGCTCGCCCTCGCTCGGGGTGATGACGGTGAACGCGCTCACGGCTGCGGACGAGGTCTTGATCCCGCTGCAGTGCGAGACGTTGGCGCATCGGGGCGTGGGTCAGCTGATCGACACGATCGGTGAGGTGCGGCGGCGCACCAACCGTGACCTCACCGTGCTCGGGCTGCTCCCGACGTTGTACGACGGGCGGACCAACCATGCCCGTGCCGTCCTGGCCGATGTCGGCGAGCGCTACGGCATGAAGATCCTGGAGCCGCCGATCCCGAAGTCGATCCGCTTCGCCGAAGCGCCGGCCGCGGGTCGTTCCGTGCTCTCGACCGCGCGCAGCTCGACCGGCTCGCAGGCATACCGCGATCACGCGCTGCAGCTGGCCGCCAGGGTGGGCGTGCGATGACCGACTTCGGCCGGCTGCGCTCGCGCCGATGGGACGACCTGCCGGAGTCCAACGGCGACCCGCATGGCAAGCGAACGCTGTTCAGCGACCCGCCGCAGCATCCGGCCACCCCGCTGGTGGCGTTGTCGATCAGCTGCTCGTCGTGCGGCGACGAGTCCACTCGTGTCCGCCCGCGAGGCCGTCCGGCTTGCGCTGCCGTCGCTGCACCTGCCGCTGATCCGTCGGCACCACGAGTCGTGGATGCTGTGCCCGGCCTGCGACGAGCGAACCTGGGTCCGGCTGCGCGTCCGGGTGTAGCGGTCTGGCTCAGCTGCCCGTGCGTCATGATCACGGCCGAGGCGCCAGACCCCGGCCGTGATCATGCACAAAGCGGGCCGGCGACGTGTCAGCTGCCCGGCGGTCGCTGGCTCCCGGTGCGCCGACGCTGCGGTTCGGCTTGGTGCCGTGGCTGCTTGCCGGATTCGGGAGCCGGCGGGGTCGGCGACCTTGCGTCGCTGACCGGACGCGCGTCGGGTCCGCGGAGCCGCCGGGCGGGAGCGCGCCTTGCCGGTCTCGCCGAGGTCCTCCACCTGCTCGGCCGCCAGGCCGGCCCGGGTCCGGGACGCACCGGGCAGGATGCCCTTGGTCCCGGGTGGGATGGCGAGCGCGTCGAACAGGTGCTCGGAGCTTGAGTACGTCTCGACCGGATCGTCGAACGGCAGCGCCAGCGCCTTGTTGATCAAGGTCCACCGGGGCACGTCGTCCCAGTCGACGAAGGTGACCGCCGTGCCGGACTTGCCCGCCCGGCCGGTCCGGCCGACCCGGTGCAGGTAGGTCTTCTCGTCCTCTGGGCACTGGAAATTGACGACGTGGGTGACGTCCTCGACGTCGATGCCCCTGGCCGCAACGTCGGTCGCCACCAGGACGTCGACCTTGCCGTTGCGGAAGGCGCGCAGCGCTTGCTCGCGCGCGCCCTGGCCGAGGTCACCGTGCACCGCACCGGCTGCGAAGCCGCGTTCGGTGAGCTCGTCGGCGACCTTCTGCGCGGTGCGCTTGGTCCGGCAGAACACCATTGTCAGCCCGCGACCCTCCGCTTGCAGGATCCGCGCGAGCATCTCGACCTTGTCCATCGCGTGCGCCCGGAAGACGTGCTGCTCCACGGACTGGACGGTCTGCATGTCGTCGTCCGGGTCGGTGGCGCGGATGTGGACCGGAGAGTCCATGTAGCGGCGGGCGAGGCTGATGACCTCACCCCGCATGGTCGCGGAGAACAGCATGGTCTGCCGACCCGCCGGCACCCGGGCGACGATCCGCTCGACGTCCGGCAGGAAGCCGAGGTCGAGCATCTCGTCTGCCTCGTCGAGGACCAGGGTCCGGACGTGCCCGAGGCTCAGGTCGCCGCGCTGCTCGAGGTCGAGCAGCCGACCGGGGGTTCCGACGACGACTTCGATACCGCGGCGCAGCGCCTCCACCTGTGGCTCGTATGCTCGGCCGCCGTAGACGGCCAGGACGCGGACTCCGCGGGGCTTGCCGGCGAGCAGCAGGTCGCGAGCGACCTGGTGCGCCAGCTCACGTGTCGGGACGACGACGAGGGCCTGCGGCTTGCCCGGGTCGGGCAGCTCGCGGAAGCCCGGTTCGGTCGGCGACACGATGCGTTCGAGCAGCGGCAGCCCGAATCCGAGGGTCTTGCCGGTGCCGGTCTTGGCCTGGCCGATCACGTCCGAGCCGGACATCGCGACCGGCAGGACCTGCTCCTGAATGGGGAATGCTTCGGAAATTCCGACTGCCGCGAGGGCGTCGGCGGTCTCGGGGCGCACCCCAAGAGCGTGAAACGTGGTGATAACTGCCTTCTTTCCAGCGTTACAGCCTTCGGGCGGTAAGACCGAAAAGGGGGCCTGGTGCCCGGCGCAGCCCAGGTGATCGGGCGCGCGAACGGGTCTCACCGCACATCAACAGCCTCCATGGTAGCCGCCGGAGCCACGGAGGCGTACCACAACGCGGAGTGGACGACGCAGGCGAAGCGCAGCGCGGAGTGGACGACGCAGGCGAAGCGCAGCGCGGAGTGGACGACGCAGGCGAAGCGCAGCGCGAGTCAGGACGACGCACGGCCGAAGCGCAGCGGAGCCGAGGAGACCACGACCATGGACGGAGCCGAGGAGACCGCGGCCATGGACGGAGCCGAGGAGACCACGACCATGGACGGAGCCGAGGAGATCACAACCACACGTCTCGGATGTCATTAGGGTGCGCTTGTGCCACCTGACCTCGACACCGACCCGACCTATCGCGAGGCGGTCGTCGACCTGCTGGGTGTGCTCGCCTGCACCGAGTTGTCTGCGTTCGCCCGACTGTCGGCCGATGCAGCATTGGCGCCCACGCTGGAGGACACGGCGTTGCTGGCGGACATGGCGGTGGCCGAGTTCCACCACCACGAGCTGCTGCGCGACCGGCTGGTGGCGATGGGCGAGGACGCATACGCGGCCATGGAGCCGTTCCGCGCCTCGGTCGAGGCCTTCCATGAGTCGACCGCGCCCTCGGACTGGCTCGAGGGGCTGGTCAAGGCCTACGTCGGCGACGGGGTCGGTGCCGACTTCTACCGGTCCGTGGCCGAGTTCCTGGACCCGGAGACCAAGGAGCTCGTGCTCGAGGTGTTTGCGGACACCGGACACTCGGAGTTCGCCGTCGACCGCGTCCGCGCCGCCATCCAGGCCGACTCGAGAGTGGCGGGCCGGCTCGCGCTGTGGGGGCGTCGGCTGGTCGGCGAGATGCTCTCGCAGGCGCAGCGGGTCGCCGCCGAACGGGATGCGTTGTCCCGCATGCTCGTCGGTGACCTGGAGGGTGGCGGGCTGCCCGGGTTCGACCTGGCCGAGGTCGGCCGGATGTTCGCGCGGCTCACCGAGGCGCATACCCGGCGGATGCAGGCGCTCGGCCTGTCCGCCTGACGCGCGAGGTGTCAGACGCTTCGCGTCACGGGTGACGCGTTCCGTATGACAAGTGGACGGCTCGCGTGAAGTGTCAGACGCTTCGCGTCACGGGTGACGCGTTCCGTATGACAACTCGGCCGGTCAGAGGGCGCCGAAGCCGACCCGGCCGCGCTCCGGGCTGCCGATCTCGACGAATGCGACCTTCTCGGTCGGCACCAGGACGCGCCGCCCGTGGTCGTCGGTCAGGTCGAGCATTCCGTCGTCGTCGGCAAGAGCGGCCTTGACGGCGGCGACGACGTCGTCCGGGGTTTGGTCCGACTCCAGGACGAGCTCACGCGCCGCGCCCTTGACGCCGATCTTGACCTCCACGCCGACCTCCGTCGCTGTGCGCCAGACGAACATTTCGGAGACTAGTGCCCGATCCGCTCAGCGCTGGCGCCGGCCGCATACGCCGAACGCGAACATCCGCTCATTGAGTGCGGGGGAAGCCGCCGATCCCGCGCCAGGACAGCGCGCCCAGCAGCCGCACCGCGGTGTCCTGCGGCACCGCTCGGTTCGTGGCGATCCAGTAGCGCGCGGACAGCTGCGCCATGCCGGTGAGGGCGACGGCGAGCAGGTGCGCCTCGTCGGTCGACAGTCCGGCGTCGTGCGAGATCAGCTCGGAGACCAGCTCCGCGCACTCCTGGGTGGAGCGTTCGACGCGTTCGCGGACCGCCGGCTCGGAAGTGAGGTCGGACTCGAAGACCAGCCGGAACGCGCCGTCATGGGCCGAGACGAAGTCGTAGTAGGCCTGCATGGTCGCGGCCACCCGCTGCTTGTTGTCATCGGTCGAGCGCAGCGCATCGCGGACGACGTTGATCAGCTGCTCGGCTCCCTGGTCCAGTAACGCCAGGTACAGCTCGAGCTTGCCCGGAAAGTGCTGGTACAGCACCGGCTTGCTGACGCCCGCCCGTTCGGCGATGTCGTCCATCAGGGCGGCGTGATAGCCCTGGGCCACGAACACCTCACGAGCAGCGTCGAGCAGCTGCGCGCGGCGCTCGATCCGCGGCAGCCGGGTCGTGGGTGTGCTCATCGGGCGCAGCGTACCTAGGGCGCTCGGTTCACCCGGCGCTCAGCGGTACTCGTCCTCGTCGAGCTCGACAACCTCCTGCTGCGCGGCCAGGTCCGCGGGGTTGGCCTCTGTCTGCTCGGCATCGTCGCCCACACCGACATCCCGCACGTCCTGCCGCTGCTCCAGCGCGTCCGCCTCGTTGACCTCGATGTCCTCGATGTCCTCGATCTGCGGTTCGGTGTCGGCCATGCAGCCACCGTACGGGCTAGTCGGCACCTCGCGTGGCCGGGATTGGTGGCCCGTCCTCGAGCAGCGCAGCGAACAGGTCGCCCGACTCGCCGACCCGGTCGAGGACCTCGGGCGCGGTGAACCGCAAGTCGCCGGCGTCCTCGCAGGCCTCGATCTCCGCCCACGTGACCGGCGTTGACACGGTGGGCAGCGGACGGGCGCGCAGCGAGTACGGCGCGACCGTGGTCTTGGCCGCGTTGTTCTGCGACCAGTCGACGAACACCTTGCCCGGCCGCAGGTTCTTGGCCATCCGGCTCACGACCAGTTCCGGGTGCTGCTTCTCGAGGCGTTCGCCGAGGCGTTTCGCATACGCCGAGGTCTGATCGCCCGAGCTCGCGTGCACCGCGCAGTAGAGCTGGAGCCCCTTCGAGCCGCTCGTCTTGACCACCGGCTCGAGACCATCGTCGACCAGGATGTCGCGCAGCATCCGGGCGACCGTCGCGCAGGCGACCACGTCCGCCGGCGGCCCGGGGTCGAGGTCGAGGACCAGCCGGTCGGGCGGCTTCACGCCGCCCCGTGGTCCCACCCGCCACTGCGGCACGTGCATCTCGAGCGAGGCCAGGTTCGCCGCCCAGACCACCGTCGGCAGGTCCTCGATCAGGACATACCGGATCTCGCCCCGGTTCATCGACGAGCCGGGCACCGGCAGGGTCACCGTGCGGACCCAGTCCGGCGTATGCGACGGCGCGTTCTTCTCGAAGAACGACTTGCCCTCGACGCCGTCCGGCCATCGGACCACCGTGAGCGGCCGGTCGACCACGTGCGGGAGGAGCACCGGCGCGATCCGGGTGTAGTAGTCGATCACCTCACCCTTGGTGAACCCGGTTTCGGGGTAGAGCACCTTTCCGAGGTTGGACAGGGAAAGGGTTCGATTCTCGACCTCGACCCGGACACGCTGATCCATGTCACGATGATCGTTGAATCTCACTCCGAGGAGCAGCAATGCGCACGATTTGGAAGGGCGCCGTCTCGTTTGGTCTGGTCACGATCCCGGTCAAGCTGTACTCGGCCACGGAGGAGAAGGACGTCGCGTTCCACCAGGTCCGGCGCTCGGACGGTTCGCGGATCAAGTACAAGCGGGTGGCCGCGGCGGACGGGGAAGAGGTCCAGTACGCCGACATCGCGAAGGGGTACGAGCTGCCCGACGGCGAGACCGTCGTGCTGACCGACGAGGACTTCGCCGATCTGCCGCTCGCCACGCAGAAGACCGTCGAGGTGCTGCAGTTCGTCCCGCTCGAGCAGGTGGACCCGATCTACTTCAACAAGTCCTACTACCTGGAGCCGGACGGCCAGGGCGTCAAGCCGTACGTCCTGCTTGCGGGAGGCGCTCGACAAGGCCGGCCGGGTGGCGATCGTCAAGGTGGCCCTGCGGCAGCGGGAGACCCTGGCCTGCCTGCGCGACCGGGACGGCGTCCTCGTCATGTCGACCATGCTCTGGCCGGACGAGATCAGGAAGCCCGACTTCGGCTTCCTGGACGATGACGTGAAGGTGCGCTCGCAGGAGATTGCGATGGCGCAGTCCCTCATTGACGCGTTGGCCGGTGACTTCGAGCCCGAGGCGTTCACCGATGAGTACCGCGAGGCGGTGCAGGCGCTGATCGACGCCAAGGTGGAGGGCCGCGAGCTCGTGGCCGCTCCCGTGGGCGAAGCCGAGGAGGGGTCGGTCGTCGACCTGATGGCGGCGCTGCGCGCAAGTGTCGAGGCGGCTAAGAAGGCGCGGTCCGGCGGCGGTACCGGTCGCGGTGCCGAGGACGACGCGGAGGAGAAGCCGGCGCCGAAGAAGCGCGCGGCCACCTCCCGGGCGAAGGCCAAGAAGTCCGCCTGACCCGGAGGGGCTAAGTTTCCGCCCATGTCCGAGAGCCAGGTCCTGGAATGGCCGCGGGAGACCGTGCGCCTCGACCGGACCACGCTGTCGGTTCGGCATGCGCCGCCGACCTCCGCCGACGCCGAACCGGCCGTGATGCTGCACGGGCTGGGCGGGTCGTCGCTGAACTGGACCGACCTGATGTGGGTGCTGCGCGACCGGCTCGACAGCCGAGCCCCAGACCTGCCCGGGCATGGGCACTCGCCGCCGCCGGACGACGGCGACTACTCCGTCGACGGGCATGCTCGGGCGGCCATCCGCTACATCGAGGACGTGGTCGAGCGGGCCGGGCGCCCAGTGCACCTGTTCGGCAACTCCCTTGGCGGCGCGATCGCGACCAAGGTGGCCGCGGCCCGGCCCGACCTGGTCGCGACCCTCACCCTCGTTTCTCCGGCACTGCCCGATCTGCGGTTGCGGCGGTGGTCCGCGCAGGTCGGCGTCATCGGGCTGCCCGGCCTGGGCACGATGGTCGCCCGCCAGCTGCGCCGACTGACCCCGCAGCAGCGGGTGGAGGGCATCCTCGAGCTGTGCTTCGGCGACCCGTCGCTGGTGCCCATCTCCCAGCGGTTGCTTGCTGCCCAGGAGATCGTCCGGCGTTCCCGCCTGCCGTATGCGGACGACGCGCTCATCCGCTCGACCCGGGGCGTGGTGAGCGCATACCTCGAACGCGGATCGAAGAACCTGTGGCGGGAGGCGGCCAAGGTCAAGGCGCCGACGTTGGTCGTGTACGGAACGCGCGACCGGCTGGTCAGCGCACGCGGCGCCGTGCGTGCGCGGGAGGCGTTCACCGACGTGCGGGTGGTTGTCTTGCCGCGGGCCGGGCACGTCGCGCAGATCGAGCAGCCCGAGGTGGTGGCGAACCTCTTCCTGGAGCTCAGTGAACGCGCGCGGCATGACCGCTGACGCAGTCACCGCTTCGCTGGCGAGTCCCGTCCGGGGCGGCGGAAACGCGTTCGAGTCCACCGTTGAACGGCTCGCCCGAAGCATCAAGCTTGGCCTGTTGTCCTACGGCGAGCGGCTGCCACCCGAGCGCGAGCTTGCCGAGTCGCTGCAGGTCGGGCGCACCACGTTGCGCGAGGCGCTGGAGGCGCTGCGCCAGGCCGGCTACGTGGAGACCCGCCGCGGTCGGGCTGGCGGCACGTTCGTCGTGCACGACGTCGCGACGCAGGCGCCGGAAGATGCGCGGCACGTCGCGAAGAGCATGGGGGCCGAACTTTCCGATGCCCTGGACTTTCGTCGCGTCGTTGAGCCGGGGGCGGCAGCGCTCGCCGCCACCCGCTCGCTGTCGCCGAAGGACCAGCAACGGCTCCGCATACTGCTCGCCGACGTCGAGCAGGCGCGCGATGACGTGCAACGTCGGGCGGCGGACTCCCGGCTGCACCTCGCGGTGGCGCAGCTGTCCGGCTCGCCGTCGGTCCTCGCGGCCGTAACCGAGGTCCAGCTCCGGGTCGGCCGGCTGCTCGCGGCGATCCCGGTGCTGCGGCGCAACATCGAGCACTCCGACGCCCAGCACTCCTCGATGGTGGGGTGCGTGCTCGCCGGCGACCCGGAGGGGGCGCGGCGCGCGGTGGAGGAGCATTGCGATGCCACGTCCGCCCTTCTGCGCGGTTTCCTCGGCTGAGGCCGACCCGCCTCGCTAATGTCTCGGTAGCGCACCAATCGCCCCCGGTCGCGGTGATCATGACGATGCAAGCTGCATTTGGTCATGGTCAGCGTTGGGGGCGCGGGGTTGCGTCATGATCGGCGCCGCGGGGTCCGGGTTCGTCATTGTCAGCGGCGGGGCAGGGGTTTCGTCATGATCGGCGCAGCGGCAGGAGGCGGGATGGCGGGTCGGCTCACGCTGGAGAAGCTGCGGGCGGACGTCGGCACCGGCCAGGTCGACACCGTGCTGGTCGCCCTGACCGACATGCAGGGCCGGCTCCAGGGAAAGCGGGTGCAGGCGGACTTCTTCCTCAGCGATGTCCTGCCGCACGGCACCGAAGGGTGCAACTACCTGCTCGCGGTCGACGTCGACATGAACACCGTCGACGGCTACCCGATGGCGTCGTGGGAGTCCGGCTACGGCGACTTCGTCATGGCGCACGACCTCAGCACGTTGCGCCGAGTGCCGTGGCATCCGGCGACCGTGATGGTGCAGGCCGACGTGCAGTGGGAGGACGGCTCGGACGTCGCCGCCTCCCCGCGGCAGATCCTCAAGCGCCAGGTCGCCCGGCTCGCGGAGCACGACCTGGTGGCATACGTCGGAACCGAGCTGGAGTTCATGGTCTTCCGGGACACCTACGAGCAGGCGTGGCAGAGCGCATACCGGTCACTGACGCCGGCCAACCTCTACAACAACGACTACTCGATGCTCGGCACTGCCCGCATCGAGCCGCTGCTGCGTCGCATCCGCAACGAGATGGTCCGCGCCGGCATGACCGTCGAGTCCGCGAAGGGGGAGTGCAACCTCGGGCAGCACGAGATCGCCTTCCGGTATGCGGACGCGCTCACCACCTGCGACAACCACGTGGTCTACAAGACCGGCGCCAAGGAGATCGCCGCCCAGGAGGGCATGGCGCTGACCTTCATGGCGAAGTTCGACGAGCGCGAGGGGAACTCCTGCCACATCCACCTGTCCCTGCGCTCGACGGACGGCGAGCCGGTGCTCGCAGATGAGCAGGGCGAGCACGGGTTGTCCAAGCGCGGTCAGCAGTACATCGCCGGCCAGATCGCGCACATGGCCGAGCTGACCCTGCTGTTCGCCCCGAACATCAACAGCTACAAGCGCTACGTGGCCGGCTCGTTCGCGCCGACCGCGCTCAAGTGGGGACGGGACAACCGCACCTGCGCCTTCCGGCTGGTGGGCCACGGGTCGTCGCTGCGGCTGGAGAACCGGGTGCCGGGCGGCGACGTCAACCCCTATCTCGCGACCGCGGGCATCATCGCCGCCGCGATCGACGGCATCGAGAACGAGCTCCCGCTCGAGCCGGCGTTCGGGGGCAACGCGTATGCGAGCGACGCGGAGCGGGTGCCGGACTCGCTGCATGCTGCTCTCGAACTGTGGGAGAACAGCGCCTGGAACCGCAGCGTCTTCGGCGACGACGTCGTCGACCACTACGCGAACATGGCGCGGGTCGAGTACACGGCATTCGGCCGTGCAGTGACCGACTGGGAACGGTTCCGCGGCTTCGAGCGGCTCTGATGAGTGCGACGTATGCGGTCGTCAACCCGGCGACCGAACAGGTCGTTACGACGGTGGCCCAGGCGTCGCTGGCGGACACGGACGACCGGATCGGGCGCGCCGCGGCCGCATACGAGAGCTGGCGGCAGATGGCGCCGGGGGACCGGGCCCGGCTGCTGCGACGGTTCGCGTCGGTGGTTGACGACCACGTTGAGGAGCTCGCGCAGCTCGAGGTCGGCAACAGCGGGCACACGATCGGCAACGCGCGCTGGGAGGCGGGCAACGTCCGCGACGTCCTGAACTACTACAGCGCGACGCCGGAACGGCTGTTCGGCCGACAGATCCCGGTACCGGGCGGCGTGGATGTCACCTTCAAGGAACCCCTCGGCGTCGTCGGGGTCATCGTGCCGTGGAACTTCCCGATGCCGATCGCCGGGTGGGGCTTCGCGCCGGCGTTGGCGGCCGGCAACACCGTGGTGCTGAAGCCGGCCGAGCTCACGCCGCTGACGGCGCTGCGGCTGGAGTCGTTGGCGTTGGAAGCCGGCCTGCCGGCGGACGTGTTCTGCGTGATCGCCGGCAAGGGCTCCATCGTGGGCGAACGGTTCGTGACCCACCCTGCGGTGCGCAAGATCGTGTTCACCGGCTCGACGGAGGTCGGCCAACGCATCATGCGTGGCTGCGCCGACCAGGTGAAGCGACTGACCCTCGAGCTGGGCGGCAAGAGCGCCAATGTGGTCTTCGCCGACGCCGACCTGGAGCGCGCCGCCGCCTCGGCGCCGAACGCCGTGTTCGACAACGCCGGCCAGGACTGCTGCGCCCGGTCGCGGATCCTGGTCGAGCGCAGCGCATACGAGCGGTTCATGTCGTTGTTCGAGCCGGCCGTGAAGTCGGTGCGCGTCGAGGACCCGACGCGGAGCACGTCGCAGATGGGTCCGCTGATCTCGGCGGGTCAGCGGGCGGCGGTGGCGGCATACGTCCCCGACGACGCGCGGGTCGCGTTCCGCGGAAGCGCGCCCGATGGGCCGGGGTTCTGGTTCGCGCCGACTGTGCTGGAGGCCCGTGAGCCGGACCGCGCGTGGCGGGAGGAGATCTTCGGACCGGTGGTGTCCGTGATGCCGTTCGACGACGAGGCGGACGCGATCCGGCTCGCGAACGACACCGAGTACGGACTGTCCGGATCGATCTGGACCAGCGACGTGGGCCGCGCGTTCCGGGTCGCGCGCGGGATCGAGACCGGCAACCTGTCGGTGAACAGCCACAGCTCGGTGCGCTACTGGACGCCGTTCGGCGGCTTCAAGCACAGCGGCCTCGGCCGGGAGCTGGGGCCGGATGCGCCGGATGCCTTCACCGAGACCAAGAACGTGTTCGTGTCGACCGAGTGAAGGGGTCAGCGCCGTGGAGCGATTGACGGGCCGGGTCGCGGTCATCACCGGCGGCGGTGGCGGGATCGGGCTGGCGACCGCGCGTCGCTTCGTCGCTGAGGGCGCGCGGGTCGTGATCGCCGACGTCGACGAGGCGGCCGGCCAGGCCGCGGCGAAGGAGGTCGATGGGACGTTCGTCTCGGCCGACGTCACCGACGAGGCTGCGGTGCACGCGCTGTTTTCAAAGGCGGTCGAGGTGTACGGGGGACTCGACATCGCGTTCAACAACGCGGGCATCTCACCGACCGACGACGACTCGATCCTGCTGACCGGTCTCGATGCGTGGCGCCGGGTGCAGGAGGTCAACCTGACCTCGGTGTACCTGTGCTGCAAGCACGCGATCCCGCATCTGCAGGCGCGCGGCGGCGGGTCGATCATCAACACGGCGTCGTTCGTCGCGGTGATGGGTGCCGCCACCTCGCAAATCTCCTACACGGCCTCGAAGGGCGGCGTGCTGGCGTTGTCCCGCGAGCTCGGCGTGCAGTTCGCGCGCGAGGGGATCCGGGTCAACGCGCTGTGCCCGGGGCCGGTGGACACCCCGCTGCTGCGCGAGCTGTTCGCCAAGGACCCGGAGCGCGCGCAGCGTCGGCTGGTGCACATCCCGATGGGTCGCTTCGGCACCGCGGACGAGGTCGCCGCCGCGGTCGCGTTCCTGGCCAGCGACGACGCGTCGTTCATCACCGCGTCCACGTTCCTCGTCGACGGCGGGATCAGCGCCGCATACGTGACCCCGCTGTAACTGCGCGATGTTGACGTTGGCCGCAAATGTTGACGTCGCAAATCGCGCGAACGTCAACATCCGCGGGAGTCAACGGCGGTGTTTGGCCGCGGCCTCGCGAACGGCCGGCGCCACCTCCTCGGCGAAGCGACGCACCTGGTTCACCGGATCCTCGGCCGGGCCGAAGATGAACGAGTCCATCCCGGACTCGGTCGCGAGCATGGTCAGCTCCGCCACCCACTGGCTCGGCGGGCCGTGCAGCAACCCGCCGGAAGCGCCGTCGGTGATCGTGCCGAACACGTTGTAGAGCCGCTGAATGTCCGCCGGGTCGCGGCCGGCCGCGACCGCCGCGGCATCAATCCGCTCGTGCATGGCCGGGAGCCGGTCGGGTCCGACGAAACTCAGCGACGGCACCCACCCGTTCGCCGATGCACCCACGACGCCGAGCATTCGCGGTCCGCTGACGCCGAGCCAGATGCCGATGTCGTGCACGGGTTGCGGGCCGGGCTTGACCCCGGCCAGCTGGTAGTGCCGGCCCGCATACCGGACCGACCGCTCGTCGGACCACATGGCCCGGATGACGTCGATGGCCTCCACGAGTGCGTCGGCGGCCTCGCCCGGACTGCGCTTCGGGCCGCCCATCGCGAAGATCGCCTCCCAGAAGCCGCCGGCCCCCAGCCCGAGCTCGAACCGCCCGCCGGAGATCACATCGAGGCTGGCCGCCGTCTTGGCCATCACCGCCGGCGGACGTAACGGCAGGTTCGCGACGTCCGGGAACACCCGCACCCGCTGCGTTCGAGCCAGGATCGTGGCCATCAGCGCCCAGGTATCGAGGAAGCGCCGCTGGTAGGGATGGTCCTGGATGCCGATCAGGTCCAGCCCGCCGACATCGGCGGCCTGCGCGATCGCGAGCACGCTCTCGAGGTCGTCGGCGGCCGGGGTCGGGAACACCCCGAACTGCAACGGCCGCCCATAGTCGGTCACGGCAGGCCCTTCCTCGTCCTCCGGATCACGATGCGCCACCCCGCTGCTCGTCCTCGGTGACCGCGTTGATCTGCGGCTGCCGGTGCTGCCGTAGGTGGCTGATGGGGTGCCGCACGACATGTGTGAGGTCGTACGCAACCGGCGTCTGCCAACCCCGGTAGATCGACAGCAGCCGGGTGAGCATCACCGTGAGGAGACAAGCCACCCCGGCGACGATCCGGTCCAAGTCGAACCCGATGGCGATGGTGACGTACACGATGCCGCCGACCAGTGCGGCCAGGGCGTTCCACGGTCCACTGCTGACGATCTCGGGCTGGTCGCCCGAGAGGATGTCGCGAAGGATTCCGCCGCCGACGGCTGCGGTGACGCCCACCGCGATCGCCGGAACGGGCGGGACATCGCCCACCAGCGCCTTGTCGACGCCGACCACCGTGAACAGTCCGAGCGCCGCGGCATCGAGCCACAGCAACGGGGAGTCGAACTTTCGGACCAGCCCGGCGAAGAAGAAGCCGACGACGGCCGCGACGATGACGGTGAGCAGGTACTTCTCGTCGACCAGTGCGATCGGCCGAATGTTGAGCAGCACGTCGCGGATGACACCGCCGCCGAGCGCAGTCGCGGCCGCGATCAGCAGCACGCCCGCAACGTCGAACTGCTTGCGCACGGCGAACACCGCGCCGGACAACCCCCCGACGACCACGGCGGTGAGGTCGGCGTAGAGCGGGATCTCGATCAGCCCGGCGTCGCTGATCTCCTGGGCGAGCACGTCCGTTCAGGCGCGGGTGGCCGCGATGAGCGCGTCGAACAGCCGCGGGTCGTCCCCGACCTCGGGATGCCACAGCACACCGAGCGCGAATCGGTGACTCGGCGACTCGACGACCTCGATCGTGTCGTCGTCCGCCCAGCCCGTCACCGCCAGCGAGCCGACGTCGGCCACGCCTTGGTGGTGGTAGGAGCGCACGACCACCTTGTCGCCGAGAATCGTCTGGACCCGGGACCCCGGCTCGAGGCGCACCGCGTGCTCGCCGTAGACGCCGGGTGACGGGCGGTGCTGGTCGTGCCCGACCAGCTCGGGCAGGTGCTGGTGCAGGGTTCCGCCCTGCGGCCACCGCCATGACCTGCATGCCGCGGCAGATGCCGAGCACCGGCAGGTCGCGGTCGAAGACCTCGCGCAGCAGCGCGAGCTCGCCGGCGTCCCGCTCCGGACGCAGGTTGGTCGTCTCCGGATGCGCCGCTGCGCCGTAGCGGGCCGGGTCGATGTCCGGTCCGCCGGCCAGCACGAGCGCGTCGAGGACGTCGAGCAGGTCGTCGATGTCCGCCTGGTCCGGTGGCAGCAGCACGGCCCGCCCGCCGGCCTCCTCGACCTGGCGCACGTATGCGTACGGCACGAGCGCCGCCGCGGTGTCCCAGGCCCCCCAGCGGGCTCGCTCCACGTATGCGGTGATCCCGATCAGTGGACGTAGCCGGCTCACCGGCCCAGTCTCGCGCATACCGGACCCTGGACGCGGGGAATCAGCCGCGACGTGGCACCGTTGGGACCAGCGAACGCATACGAACAACCCCGGAGCCGTCGTGTCATTGCCCCCGCTGGTCGAACCCGCAGCCGAACTCAGCGTCGACGAGGTCAAGCGCTATAGCCGCCACCTGATCATCCCCGACGTCGGGATGACCGGGCAGAAGCGGCTGAAGAACGCGCGGGTCCTGTGCGTCGGGGCTGGCGGCCTGGGCTCGCCGGCGCTGATGTACCTCGCCGCTGCCGGGGTGGGCACGCTCGGCATCGTCGAGTTCGACGTGGTCGACGAGTCGAACCTGCAACGTCAGGTGATTCATGGGCAGAGCGACGTCGGCCGGTCGAAGGCCGAGTCGGCGCGCGAGTCCGTGAAGGAGATCAACCCGTACGTCAACGTCGAGATCCACGAGACCAGGCTGGACTCGTCGAACGTGCTGCAGCATCTTCAGCGGGTACGACCTGATCCTGGACGGCACCGACAACTTCGCGACCCGGTACCTGGTCAACGACGCGGCCGTGCTGCTCGGCAAGCCGTACGTGTGGGGCTCGATCTACCGCTTCGAGGGCCAGGTCTCGGTCTTCTGGGCCGAGCACGGCCCGCAGTACCGCGACCTGTACCCGGAGCCGCCGCCGCCCGGGATGGTGCCCTCATGCGCCGAGGGCGGCGTGCTCGGTGTGCTGTGCGCCTCCATCGGCTCGGTCATGGTCACCGAGGCAATCAAGCTCATCACCGGAATCGGCGAGCCGCTGATCGGCCGACTCATGGTCTACGACGCCCTCGAGATGTCGTACCGCACGATGAAGATCCGCAAGGACCCGAACGCGGAGCCGATCACGGAGCTGATCGACTACGACGCGTTCTGCGGGACGATCTCCGACGAGGCCGCCGAGGCGGCGCGCGACGCCACGATCAACGTCCGGCAGCTGTCGACGATGTTGGACGAGCGGGCCCGTGGTGAGCGGGACTTCCTGCTGGTCGACGTCCGGGAGCCGAACGAGTACGAGATCGTCGACATCCCCGGCTCGGTGCTGATCCCGAAGAACGAGTTCCTGATCGGCGACGCGCTGACCGAGATGCCGCAGGACAAGCCGGTCGTCGTCTACTGCAAGACCGGCTCCCGGTCAGCCGAGATCCTGGCCCTGCTGAAGTCCGCGGGACTGTCCGACGCGGTGCATGTCGGCGGGGGCGTGGTGAGCTGGGTCAACCAGATCGAGCCGCATCGCCCGACCTACTGACTCCGGCGACGTGTCAGACGTTCCGCGTCACCCGTGGCGCGTTCCGTATGACAACTCGCGCGACTGGCCAAATCGGCCTGTGGACAACGGCTGAATGAGCCATCCGACCCGGCATTCTGCCGATCCATGGATAACACCGTGCGAGCGCTCGCCGACGATCAGGAGCAAGTCCTCTCGCGAACCCAGCTCCGCGACATCGGTGTCAGTCGGCATCGCATTCGCAGTGAGGTGCGGGCCAGACGTTGGCGCTTGATCGGCCTGACCGTGGTGCTACACCGGGGTCCGCTGACGCGCCGTCAGCGGCAGTGGGTATGCGTCCTGCACGCTGGCCCGAACGCCGCGCTGTGCGCCTGGACCGCTTTGGAAGACCTTGGCCTCAGGAGTGCGACCCGGTCCGAGATCCATGTCGTCGTGCGACGCGGACACCGTATCCGCGAGCTGCCTGGAATGGTCGTGCACGAGTCCCGACGGTTCGAGCCGGACCGGGACATCACCGGCGTGAGCCTGCCGCGGACGAGCGGTCCTCGATCGATCGTGGACGCTGCCGCCTGGTCGACGACTCCGCGTGCAGCGACCGGCATCCTGCTCTCGGCGGTGCAGCAGCGCGTCGCGACCCCCGCCCAGATTCTCGAAGCTCTCGAACTGGCCGGGCAGGTGCAGTACCGCCGGCTGCTGAGGAGCGTGGCCGTCGACGCCGAGGGTGGTACGCACGCCTTGTCCGAGCTCGACCTCACGTCACTGCTCCGCCGCTCCGGCCTGCCGGAACCGAGGCGGCAACGGGTGCGCACGGACCAGCAGGGGCGGCGGCGCTATCTGGACTGCGAGTTCGTCCGGGCGGACGGTCGGCTGGTCGTGCTGGAGATCGACGGCGGCGTGCACATCGAGGCGTCGAACTGGTGGGACGACCAATTGCGGCAGACGGATCTCGTCGTGCAGGACGACGCGCTGTGGCTGCGCATACCATCGCCGATGCTGCATCTCGACCCGGATCACGTTTTGCGGCAGGTCGCGCAGGCGCTACGTCTGCCGCCACCTCGACCTGTCAGGCGTTCCGCGTCACCGGTGACGCGATCCGCCTGACACGACGCCAACCCGCTGGGGTTGTCATACGAAGCGCGTCACCGGTGACGCGATACGTATGACAAGTTGAGGTGGGACCAGGTGCCGGTTACAGGGCGCCCTTGCGCTGCAGCCAGTTGAACGCGACGTAGCCGGGCAGCACCGGCAGCCAGAACGTGGCGGTCCGGAACAACAGCACGCTGGACACGGCCACCGAGCCCGGCAGGCCGGCGGCGGTGAGACCGGCGGCGAGCGCAGCCTCGATCGCCCCGAGGCCGCCGGGGGTTGGGGCCGCGGCGCCGAGTGCCGTGCCCGCGAGGTAGACCACGGCCACGGTGGAGAACGCCAGCGAGTCGTCGAAGGCCCGGATCGACACCCACAGGGCCGAGATCTTGCCGAGGTTGAGCAGCAGGTTCCCGGCCAGCCCGAGTATCAGCCGCGACGGCGTCTGCAGGACGTCCAGCAGCCGCGGCACCACGGTCGACAAGGTCGGCCGCAGCCGGGCCACGGCGAGCCGTCGAACCGGCGCGATGAGGAACGCGACCACTGTGAGGGCGAGGATCACGCCCACGATCCAGAGCACATTTTGCGAGGGCACGAACTCCTCGCCAGTCCCGGTCCCGGTGATGACGCCGAAGACCGCGAGCAGGACGAGGTGGATCGCGAACGCCGCGACCTGCGAGACGCCCACCGACGCCACCGCGACGCTGGCCGGGACGCCCGCGCGCTGCACAAAGCGGGTGTTCAGGGCGTAGCCCCCGACGGCGGCCGGCGCGACGAGCGAGGCGAAGGATGCCGCGACCTGCGCAAGCACGGTCCGCACGAACGGCAGCCGAAGCGGCACGAACCCCTGCAGGATCATCGCGGCCGCCACGTAGGTCATCGCGGCGAACACCACAGCGACCGCCGCCCAACGCCAGTCCGCGCTGGTCACGATCTCGACCAGGTCGACCGACCCGAGCTGCGACAGCAGGAAGTACAACGCGATGACGCCCGCGACCAGCGACACCACAGTGCGTGGCTTGAGCCGCTCCAGATCGACCGGCGGCGTCTCGACCGCTGGCGTGAGACCGACGACCCGCTCGCGCAGCTCGCCAAGCATGTCCGGCTGCGACTTCAGCGCGCGTCGGGTCTCGGGCGACAGTGGGATCGGTTGCAGCAGGGGCAGGGTCGCGGCGACCTCCGCCTCGCCGACCATGTCGAGCGCGCTGTGCACGGCCCGGTCCGGCCCAACCGTCAGCGCCAGCGTGACCAGCAGCTCGGCCGAGTCGAGCCGGAGCTGGAGGTCGCTGGCCGCAACCTCGCCCTGGGCAAGCCCGCGGACGACGACCCGCTGTCGACCCTCCAGCAGGATGTTGGTGGCCGACAGCGCACGGTGCGCCGCCCCCTTGCGATGCAGCAGCCGCAGCTGCCGCCACGCTTCGTTCAGATGGGCGTCGGTCACGTCCTGCGTGGGCATCGACGCCAGCGGCCGCCCGGCGGTCGCCTCGTATGCGATGAGCGCCGCATCCGGGCCGACCTCGGTGACCGCCAGCAGGCGTGGCGTGTCCATGCCAGCCTGCGTCGCCGCATACGCCATCAACGCCTCATGGTCGACCGCCTGCCGAAGCGACAGCGGCGTCCGTCGGGCCACCGCCTCGCGCAACCGGATTGCCCGCCAGGTCCGGGAGAGCAGGCCCGCACCTTGCCGGTCCTGGTCGAAGACCTCGACTTCGAGGTGTTGTCCGTCGGTCAAGTCGGCGACATAGACGCGCGCTTCCCCAGCGGCTGCGTCCGCAAGCCGTATGCGGGCCGGCATGAGGTGCGCTCGGGCAAGTGCTTGGGCCACCTCGAGGCCGTTTGGGCGGAGGTTGGGCGAGCCCAGCGCATACCGGGTCGAGGTACCCACGAGCCGACCGATAGCCAGGCTCAGCAGCAGGCCCCATGGCGTCGTGTACTCAGCGAGCAGGAAGGTCACCGCTGAGAGCGTGACCGACCCCCACGCAACGAGCTGCCATCGACCGCGTCCGGACAGCGACAGCACAGAGATCAGGGCGACGATGCCGGCGAGGAACGGGTTGACCATGGTGGTGTACCCGCCCTCCGCGGCCGGGCGGGTCAGCGCGATCACCAGGTCGCCACGCGGCCGGCTGCTCGCCCACCAGTTGACCCCCCCGGCGAGCAGCACCGTGACCCCAGCGGCCCCGACCGCGTGCACGTAGTCGCGGCCGCGGCCACGCAGCACCTGGTCGATTCCGAGGGCGACCGGCAGGGACAGGATGGCCAGCGTGCTCACCAGGTCCGCCAACGCCAGGAAGATCGCCGGCAGCCCGCCGGCCGCCTCCTCCAGATCGGACTCGATCCCGCTCGTGGTCGCCGTCGCGACCACGGCGATCAGGCAGACCGCGATGCAGCCGATCAGCGCGAGGACAGCGCGGACCAGGTCGATCGGCCGCCGCACCCGTCGCGGCGCCGGCGGCTCGTCGACGACGACCTCGATGCGCGCGGGTGGCACGATGCCGGGATCGCCGGTGGCCAGCGCGGACGGGGTTCGGGTCAGGTCGTCCATGACGTCGGAGGCGGCGTCGGTCACCGCCTCGGCAGCCGCCTCGAGGCGGCCTGGCACCCGCCGGGCCTCCCCGGTGAGTCGGCGGGTCACGTCGGCCACGCTCTGATCGTCGCAGACCGGACAGGCAGGATTCCCCTGTGGACGACGCGGGTGGAGCCCGTCGGAGCCGAAGGGATGCCGACGATCAAGGGAGGACCGCGATTGGCAACCTGGTGATCGAGCGGGTGCTCGAGGTGGTCGAGCAGATCCCGCCCGGCCATGTCCTGACCTACGGCGACGTCGCGGACCTGGCGGAATGCTCCTCGGCGCGCGGCGTCGGCCGGATCATGGCGCAGCACGGCGCCGAGGTGGCCTGGTGGCGGGTGGTGAACGCATCGGGTCGACCGCCGCCGCACCACCTCGACGAGGCAATTCGCCGGTTGGCCGCCGAGGGCGCGCCGCTGTCGAGCAGCGGCACGCGAGTGCACCTCGCGGCCGCCCGCTGGTCGGGGCACCCGCGACCGGATGCAGCGGTTGTGTCGGACCCCGCTGGATCGTTGCCATCTCATCAGCCCAGCGGAGGGACTCTCGGGTGACCCGGCGCTATCGCCTGGTTCGCGCTCAAGCCGCGAATGCGGTCGTGCCAGTGCTCGACGCGCAGCAGCGGGCTGTCGTCGAACACGAGGCTGGTCCGTTGCTCGTCGTCGCCGGCCCGGGCACCGGCAAGACCACGACGCTGGTCGAAACAGTCGTCGACCGCATCAACCGGCGCGGTGTCGACCCAGAGCGGGTCCTGGTGCTCACCTTCAGTCGCAAGGCCGCCGCCGAGCTGCGGGAGCGGATCACTGCCCGACTCGACCGAACGGTGCGCGAGCCGCTGGCCCGCACGTTCCACTCGTATGCGTTCGGGCTGGTCAGGCGCGAGGCCGCCCGCAACGGTGAGCCGCCGCCGCGGCTGCTGACCGGCCCTGAGCAGGACGCTGTTGTCCGCGAGCTGCTCAAGGGCGACGCGGCCGGTCGAGGCGTGCAGTGGCCCACGGACCTGAGCGCGGCGCTGCCGACCCGCGGCTTCGCCCAGGAGCTGCGCGACTTCATCGCGCGCTGCTTCGAGCGCGGCATCTCGGTGGGTGCATTGCGGGAGATCGGGCAGATGTACGGCCGCGATCAGTGGTTGTCCGCCGCCAACTTCCTGCACCAGTACGAGGAAGTCGGTGCGCTGCGAGACGCCGGGGCATACGACTCCGCCGAGCTCATCCGCACCGCCCTCGGGCTGCTCGACGGCGACGGCGAGCTCGCTCGGCGTGAACGCACGGCCTACGACTGGGTCTTCGTGGACGAGTACCAGGACACCGACCCCGCGCAGGAGCAGCTGCTGCGTGCGCTCGCACCGACCGGCAGCAACCTGATCGTGGTCGGGGACCGAAACCAGTCCATCTACGCCTTCCGCGGTGCGGACATCGGCGGAATCCACCGCTTCACGGACACCTTCCGCACCCGCGACGGGTCACCGGCCCCGGTGATCGCGTTGACCACGAACCGGCGCAGTGCCCCCGAGCTGGTCGCACTCGGGGAGCGGGTCGGGCAGCGGCTGCGGGGTGGGGTCGGGCGGCCCGCGCTGGCAGCCGACCCAGCCAAGGCAGCGGGTCGGGTCGACGTGTACGTCGCCGCCTCGCATGCCCAGGAGGCGCAGCTGGTCGCCGGCGTCCTGCGCCGCGCGCACGTCTACGACGATGTCGCCTGGGAGCGGATGGCGGTGCTGGTCCGCTCGACCCGGGGCCGGCTGTCCGGTCTGCGTCGCGGCTTGCTGGCGGCCGGGGTGCCGGTCGAGGTGCCGCGTGAGGAGATCCCGCTGGTCGAGCAGCCGGGGGTGCGCCCGCTGCTCGAGGTGGTCCGCGTCGCGCTGGACCCCGACAGGATCGACGAAGCATTGGCTGTCACGCTGCTGGCCGGGCCGCTCGGTGGCATGGACGCGCTCGACCTGCGCCGGCTGCGACGGGAACTGCGCGGGCTCGAGGCAGCCGGCGGTGGCACTCGCACCTCGGGCCGGCTGCTGGTCGAGGCGCTGCGTGATCCGCGCACGGTGCTCATCGTCGACGACGCGGCTGGCCCGGCCAGTCCAGCGGGTCGGATCCCTGATCGAGCTTGCCCGCGACCGCATGCGTCGCCGGGGAGTCGGTCGAAGCGGTGCTCTGGGCGGTCTGGTCCGCAAGTGGGCTGGCCAGCCGCTGGCGGGACGCGAGCGCAGCCGGCGGCGCGCGCGGAGCAGCGGCCGACCGCGACCTGGATGCGGCGATGTCGCTGTTCGCCGCCGCCGCCCGGTTCGTCGACCGGCTGCCCGGCGCCGGCGTCCAGGTTTTCCTCGACGACCTTTCGGCCCAGCTGATTCCCTCGGACGCGCTCACGCCTCGCCCGCCCGACGCCAAGGCGGTGGCGCTGATGACCGCGCACGCGGCCAAGGGTCTGGAGTGGGATGTCGTGGTCGTCGCGGGTGTGCAGGACGGCGTGTGGCCGGACCTTCGGGTCCGTGGCTCGCTGCTCGGCATCGACGATCTGATCGACGTCGTCGAGACCGGCGACGTCGTGCCCGGCTCGCGAATCCCTAGCCTGCTGGACGAGGAACGTCGCCTGTTCTATGTCGCGTGCACGCGCGCACGTGAGCACCTGGTTGTGACTGCGGTCCGAGACAACGACGAGGGCGCGCAGCCGTCGCGGTTCGTGACCGAGCTTCCGCTCGAGCCCGACAGCGGACACCAAGTCGTGGCCACCACCGACACCGGCCAGCGGGACGTGTCCCGCCAGACGACCCTCGCCGATCTGCGGACGCGGGTTCCGGTGCCCGAGCTGCTCCGGCTGTGGGACGAGCTGGTCGATGACGAGGCGCAACCGGCGACCACGCGTACCCGGGTCGCTCAGCTGCGCAGCGACGCCCACGACCTGGTCCGCTCGTTGGACCTTGCGTCGCTGGTCGCTGAGCTGCGGTCGGTAGCCGGCGACGGCTCGCAGCCGCTCGAGCTGCGCCGCGGGGCCGCGGCGGTGCTCGCGTTGCTGGCCGCCGACGAGGTGCCGGCCGCCTCGCCACAGCAGTGGTATGCGGTCGCGGGCCTGTCAGACGACCGGCCCATGCGAGACCCGGGCGAGAGCGTGCGGGTCTCGCCCTCGAAGGTCGAGTCGTTCGCCAAGTGCGGGTTGCGCTGGCTGCTGGAATCGGTCGGCGCAGACGGCGCACCCGGCTCGGCGCAGAGCATCGGGTCGTTGATCCATGACCTGGCCGAGCTCGCCGCGAGCGACCCGACGCCGTCGGTCGAGGACCTGATGTCCCGGGTCGACGAGAGCTGGGACGAGATGGGGCTGGAGAGCCCGTGGTACTCGCGCAAACAGCGCGAGCGGGCCCAACGGATGCTGACCAGGCTCCTGACCTGGCAGTCGCGCAATCGGCGGACCCTGGTCGGGACCGAAGTCGGGTTCGAAGTCAGCCACGGCCGGGCGGTGCTCACCGGCCGGGTGGACCGGCTGGAACGAGACGACAACGGACATGGGCACGTCGTCGACTTCAAGACCACAAAGAACCCCCCGGCCAACGCGGACATCCCCACGCATCCGCAGCTGGCCGCATACCAGGTCGCGGTCGAGCTCGGCGGCTTCCAGGAGCACGGCGTCGTGACCTCCGGGGGCGCTCGGCTGGTCCACCTCGGCGCGGAAACAGCGCAGGTGAAGGAGCAGCCGCAGCCGCCGCTCGAACTGGACGAGACCGGAGGCTCGTGGGCGCACGCCATGGTGGCCGAGGCCGCCGAGGGCATGGCGGCAGCGGTCTTCACCGCGCAGATCAACCCGCACTGCGAGGTGTGCCCGGTCAAGCGCTGCTGCCCGCTGCAGGACGCGGGTCGGCAGGTGCTCCCATGACGCAGCTGTCGTTGCCGCTCGGCGCGCCCGGCGGGCATGGGCGGGTCGATGCGGTGACGCTGGCGGCTGCCCTCGGGCGCCAGCACCCCCCGACGCCGGAACAATCGCGCGCGATCGAGCATCTGGGGCCGGACGGCCGGCCGGCGCCCGTCCTGATCGTGGCCGGTGCGGGCTCCGGCAAGACGGAGACGATGGCGTCCCGCGTCGTCTGGCTCGTCGCCAACGGCATTGTGCGGCCGGAACGCGTGCTCGGACTCACCTTCACGAAGAAGGCAGCCGGGGAGCTGGCCGACCGGGTCACGCATCGGCTGAGCATGCTGGGCCGCGCCGGGCTGCTCGGCCCGGAGGCTGCTGACCTGCTCGCCGGCACCCCGACCATCTCGACCTACCACGCGTACGCGGCCCGGCTGTTCGTCGAGCACGCGGTGCGGATCGGGCGGGAGCCGGCCGCGCGGCTGCTTGGCGAGGCGGCGACCTGGCAGCTGGCCGGTCGGGTCGCGGCCGGCTACGACGGCGCGATGGACGACGTGCCGTGGACGGTCGCCACGGTCACCGCGCGGGTGCGGTCGATGGCCGCGGACCTGGCCGAGCACCTGCTCGAGCCGGCGGACCTGATGACCTTCATCGATGAGGTCGAGGCGCAGGTACGCGCGCTGCCGCGGGCCTCGGGGCAGCAGACCAAGGGCAGCGACCATCACGAGGAGACGCGCAACCTGCTGCAAGGGCTTGGCGTGCGACGCCAGCTCATCCCGATCGTTGAGGCATACACCCGCATCAAGCAGCGAGCGGACGCGCTCGACTACGGCGACCAGGTCGCGCTGGCCGCCCGGATCGCAGCCGATCACCCGGTGGTCGGCGGGCTCGAACGCGCGCGCTACGACCTGGTGCTGCTCGACGAGTACCAGGACACCGGCCATGCCCAGAAGACGCTGCTCACTTCGTTGTTCGGCGGCGGCCACGCGGTCACCGCGGTCGGCGACCCGTGCCAGTCCATCTACGGGTGGCGCGGCGCCAGCGCGGGCAACCTGCGGTCGTTCCCGGTGGACTTCCCGACCCGGGACGACACGGCCGCGGACGTGCTGGACCTGCGGACCAGCTTCCGCAACGGCGGCCGCATCCTGCAGGTCGCCAACGCGCTGTCCGCCCCACTCCGAGCCCACGGTGTCCCGGTCGCTGACCTGGTCCCGGGCCCGAAGGGCGCGGCGTCGGGGCGGGTTGTGACCGCCATCCACCGAACCGTCGACGACGAAGCCGAATGGCTTGCGGACACGATCGCCGGCCTGCTCGCGGGCGCGGACCGCACGTATGCCCCGCACGACGTCGCCGTGCTGTGTCGTCGGCGGGCCCAGTTCCAGGCGATCGAGACCGCGCTGCGCGCGAAGAGTGTCCCGGTCGAGGTGTCCGGCCTGGGCGGCCTGCTCGCGCGGCCGGAGGTGGTCGATGTGGTCGCCACACTGCGCGTACTCACTGACGCCGCCGAGGGAGCCGCCGCAGCGCGCATCCTCACCGGCAGCCGCTGGCTGCTCGGCCCGCGCGACCTGCAGGCGCTGGGTGACCGGGCCCGCTTCCTGACCCGGCTGGACCGACTCGGCAGCACCGACGCCGAGGTCGATGAGGCCGAAGTCGCGGCGTCCAAGACCGAGCTCGACCCGGACCACGTCGACGAGCGCAGCCTGGTGGAGGCGATCGACTCGCCGGGACGACCGGAGGGATACTCGCCGGCCGGGTATGCCCGCCTTCGACAGCTGGGCGATGAGCTGCGGGGGCTGCGCCGACGGCTGGACCAACCGTTGCCGGACCTGATCGGGGACGTCATCCGCACTCTGCGACTCGACGTTGAGGTGGCGACCGGGGCCGGCGCCGACGCGTCGGTGGCGCGCGGCCACCTGGACCGCTTGATCGACGTCGCCGCCGAGTTCGCCGAGACCGACGACGACCCGACCGTGCGCTCCTTCCTCGCCTACCTGCTCGCCGCCGAGGACTACGAGCGCGGCCTGGACACCGGCCGGGTCGGCGTCCCCGGCGACGCCGTCCAGCTGCTCACGGTGCACGGCGCGAAGGGCCTGGAGTGGCCGGTGGTGGTCGTGCCCGGCCTGTATGCCGGCTCGTTCCCGAGCACCGGCCAGTCGACGGGTGACTGGTGCAGCAAGTCCGCGGACGCACTGCCGTTCCCGCTGCGCGGCGACCGCAACGACCTGCCGGCACTCGACCTCGCCGCATGCTCGGATCAGGCCGAGCTGCGCGCCGCCCTGCAGCGGCATCACGACGCGGTCGGCGAGCGTGCGCAACTCGAGGAGCGCCGACTGATGTACGTCGCGGTGACCCGGGCAGAGGACCTGCTCGTGTGTTCCACCTACTGGTGGGATCACACGACCAAGCTGCGGGAGCCGAGTCCGTTCTGGGCGGAGGTCGTCGCGGCGGCGGACCGCGAGGCCTTCGGGGAACGTGGCCCGGATGAGCCGCGGCCGACACCGGATGCCGTCAGCCCGCTCAACGGCGTCCCGCAGACCCACCGGTGGCCGTACGAGCTGTTGTCCGAGCCGCGTCGGGACGCCTTACACGAGGCCGCCATGTGGATAGCGGACTTCGAGCGAGCCGACGCATCGACTGGTACGCGCGACGGCGCGCTGCCGGGTGGGCCGATGCCGGACCAGGTCCGGCTGTGGCAGCAGACCGCCAACCGGCTGCTGGCCGAGCGGGCGCGCGACGCCCGACACCGCGATGTCATCGACGTTGCGCTGCCCGCGCATCTGTCGGTGTCGCAGCTGGTGTCCATCAGGGCGGATCCCGCCGAGCTGGCTCGCAACCTCCGGCGGCCGGTACCCGCCGCGCCCGCGCCGCTGGCCCGCCGGGGGACCGCCTTCCATGCCTGGCTCGAGCAGCGCTTCGGTGGCGGCCGACTGCTCGACCTCGATGAGCTGCCCGGGTCGGCCGACGACGGCGCCGCCCCGGACTCCGACCTCGAGCTGCTCAAGCAGCGATTCCTCGAGTCGGACTGGGCCGAGCGCACACCGATCGAGGTGGAGGTGCCCTTCGACACCATCGTCGCCGGCGTGGTCGTCCGCGGTCGGATGGACGCGGTCTTCGTCGACGGCCTCGACGGCTTCGAGATCGTCGACTGGAAAACCGGTCAGCCGCCCACCGGCGCCCGGCGGCAGGCGGCCGCGGTCCAGCTGGCCGCGTACCGGCTCGCATGGCACCGGCTGACGCAGGTGCCGCTCGATCGCATCATGGCTGCGTTCCACTACGTGCGAGACGGGCACACCGAACGTCCGGTGGACCTGCTCGACGAGGCCGGGCTCACCGCTCTCATCACCGACCTGCCCTCACAGGTCGATGTCGACGACGAGCGCAGCGTGGTCGGACAGCGGGAGCCGGAGCACGCGCGACCCGCGCACCGCCCCGGGCGGTAACCCGTCCGCGAGCACGTGGTCGAACTGCACCCGCGGGTTCCACGACGGGTAGGTGGCGGTCCGAGCGAGTCGGGCCCAGCCGGTGAGCCGCTGAGGCAGGGCGCCGGGCAGGTTGAAGTCACCGGCCAGCAGCGCTGGCCTCGGCAGGCCGTCCAGCCAGCGCACCAGCGCGCGCAGCTGGCGGGCGTTGTAGAACGGCACGAAGGACAGGTGCGCTGTCGCGACCGTCAGTGGACCGGCCGGTCCATCGATGACCGCGGCCATGGCAACCCGCGGCTCGTCCGGGATCCGCACGAAGCGAGCTCCGCCGGCACCGGGTGTGAGCAACGGCAGCGACAGTGGCGCAGCCGGGAACCGCAGCACCCGCCACTCCCGGACCGGCCAGCGGGACGCCATCCCGATCCCATACGTGGCGCCGACCGTCTCGGCCCCGTCGTCGGCCGTCGCCGGCGTCCAGGTGACCCTCGGTCCCGGCGTGCCGTGAACCGACGGCACGAAACGCCAACTGGCGGCGCACAGTGCAGTCGCGACGATCTCGGTCTGGTCGACGGTGCCCGACCGTTCCTGATACCGGTCGACTTCCTGCAGGCCGATCACATCGGCGTCGATCGTCGTGGCCGCGTCCCGCAGCCGCTGCGGGTCGGCGAATCCGTCGTCGAGCGCGCGACCATGCAGCAGGTTGAACGTTGCGACCCGCAGCAGCGTCACCCAGATGAAACTACGCTGCGGCCATGCCCTCGGGCTTTCATGACGGCAGCCGCGTGCTGCAGGACCGGTTCGACACCCGCCGGTTGGCCGACCGCATCGACGAGCAGCTGGTGCACGAGGTCATCGACGAGCACGACCGAGCATTCATCGAGGCGCGGGACATGTTCTTCCTGGCGACGGCCGACGCGCAGGGGCGGCCGACGTGCTCATACAAGGGTGGTGCGCCGGGGTTCGTCCGGGTCCTGGACGAGCACACGCTGGCGTTCCCGAGCTATGACGGCAACGGGATGTACCTGTCGGCCGGCAACCTGCTGGTCAACGCCGAGGTTGGTCTGCTCTTCATCGACTTCGAGAAGGGCCACCGGATGCGGCTGGACGGCACGGCCAGCATCGACATCGACGACCCATTGGTCGGGCAGTGGCCGGAGGCGCAGTTCGTGGTCCGCGTGCGCGCCCGTTCCGTCTACCCGAACTGCCCGCGCTACATCCACCGGTACACGCTGGTGAAGCGGTCGCGGTTCGTTCCCGAGCCGGACGCAGCTGACGCCGGTGCCGGAGTGGAAGCGAGCGGACTGGGCGGTCGACGTGCTTCCCGCCGGCGACCGCGCGAGCGATCCCGGGGAGCGCGAGATCCTCGGCCGTTGACCCGCGGCCCTCCATTCCGCAACGATGTGCCGCCGTATCGGATAGACCGATACGCCGTCGACATCGTGCCAACGTCCACATCGCGGGGTTAACGGGACGTGCTCAGATCCGCAATGAGGATCGCCCTCGTCGGACGGAGTTGACGTGGCCCGGATTGAGAGCCCCGCGACACCCCAGGCCGCGACCATCGGGAACAGGGACAGAGCGAGGCTGCCGAGCACCACGTCGGACAGCAGGAACATCGACGGGAAGCTCGCGACCAGCAGAGCGGCGGCAAGGCGGGGGCGCCAACTCGACCGCAGCAACGAGATGCCGAGTACCGACGACGCGGCTGTTCCCAGCAGGATCCCGGGGGCGATGAGCGCGCCGAATCCCTGCGTGACCAACGGAGTCCAGTAGGCGACCACACTGCCCAACACGATCAAGGCATAGCCGACCAGCGCGACCCGCCAGGCCCAGCGCTCGAACCGGGTTACGCCTGAGGGACGACGGGATCTCACCGCGAGAGCGCACAGGAGCACGCCGGCGAAGATGAGCGGGAACACCTTGCCGTAGGAGTGGTACACCGTCTCCGGAGACGCGAACTCAAGCAGCGCACCAAATCGTTCGCGGGCCGGCTCGGCCCAGAACCTGACACTGTCGACGGCCAACGCCTCCTTCCCGTCGGGGATGGCGAAGTAGGCGAGCGCATACAGCGGGAAAACGACGCTGCGACGACAGTCGCGGCGACGCCGGCCAGCGCGGCTCGACGGATGTTGGTGGGTGTCATGGATCAGCCTCTCCGGGTTGGGTTTCGTCGCCCGGACGGTATGGAGTCGGCTGCGTCCCCCGCGTCATCCCGGAGTTCGGACCTCATGTCAACCTTGAGGTTGATGCCCGCGGACTGACCCCCAGGTACCTTCCTCGCCATGCGGGGGCTACGCGGTCGATCGGGGGGCGTCACGCTTGCGGCGTTGCCCATTGTCCTCGGCCTGCTCGGGACCATTGAGCTGGTGGTGCTCGATCCAACGCCTCTTTTCCCAGCCCTGGTCTGCGAGTGGATCGCTGCCTTGGCGCTCGTGTACCGCCGTCGCGCCCCGCTGGTGGCCTGCACGACTGCGGCGGTCGTGGTTGGGTTCCTGCCAGCGTTCGGAGTCGAGCTGAACGAGCCGGCGGCCCCGGTTGCCTTCGTCGTCGTGGCCGCATACGGCCTGGGGCGCCACCTTGCAGACCTGCGCGGCCTCATCGGGATCGCGGCGTCCGTCGTCAACGTGTTCGCGGTGGGACGGGTGTGGGGGAACAACCCGACAGACGTGACGAATCTCGTGTTCGTCTTGGTGCTCACGTTGAGTCCCTGGGTCGTGGGCCGAATCGTGCGCTCGCTGTGCGAGTCCAACCAGGCCTTGGCCGATGAGGCTCTGCAACTGACAGTCGACCGGGATCGAGCGGTCGCCGAGGAGCGAACCAGGATCGCGCGCGAGCTGCACGACGTCATCGCACACTCGATCAGCGTCATGGTGGTGCAGGCCGCTGCCGCGCAGGACATGGTCGTGAGCCGCCCGGAACACGCGGTTGCGTCGCTGGAGCAGGTTCAGGCCGTTGGCCGTCGGGCGCTCACTGAGACCGGACGACTGCTCCATCTGATCCGCGACGACAGCGAGGACGATGTCGAGCTGACGCCCACCCTTGGGGCAGCAGACGTCGACGGGCTGGTGGCCGGGCTCGCGAGCTCGGGCATGCCGGTCGACCTGTCGGTGGACGGCTCCATTGCTGACCTTCCGGTCGGCATCGACGTGTCCGTTTATCGCATCGTCCAAGAGGCTCTGACCAACGTTGTGAAGCACGCCCGAGGTGCGGCAACGTCGGTGCGGCTCATTCGCGGCGTCCAAGCGATGCATGTCGAGGTGGAGAACACACAACCCGCTGGGGAGGTGCGCACGACCGCTCTGGCGCGCAACGGGCTCGGCCTGATCGGTGTTCGTGAGCGAGTCACCGTCTTTGGTGGAACCCTGGAGGCCAGACCGACCGAGAGTGGCGGCTTCGTGCTCCGGGCTCGCCTCCCGATGACGGCGGGCGACACGTGACCAGCGTCGTCATCGCCGACGACCAGGATCTTGTCCGGGACGGCATCTGCTTGATGCTCGAGACCCGCGGGCTCGACGTGCTCGCGACCGCGGCGGACGGCCGGGCGGCGTGCGACGCGGTGACGATGCACGACCCCGACGTCGTCCTCATGGACATCCGGATGCCCGGTCTCGACGGCATCGCAGCCACCCGCGAACTCGTCGAGTCCCAAAGCCGCACGCGGGTGCTCGTACTGACGACCTATGACCTCGACGAGTACGTCTACGAGGCTCTGCGGGCGGGCGCGGCCGGCTTCCTGCTCAAGACAACCCCGCCCGATCGCCTGGTGGCGGGGATCGAGTGCGTCGCGGCCGGTGATGCTCTCCTCGCCCCCACGGTCACCCGACGGCTGATTGCTCAGCACGTCGCGGCACCTCGCGTGGCGTCGGGCCCTTCGTCCCTGCTCGCCGCATTGACCGATCGCGAGCGCGAGGTACTGGTCCTCATCGCCGGGGGCTTGTCCAACGACGACATCGCTCAGCGTCTCGTCGTGAGCGGGGCAACGGTCAAGACCCACGTCAACCGAATCCTCGCCAAGCTTCATCTGACGTCTCGGGTCCAGGCCGTGGTGCTGGCGTACGAGACCGGCGTCGTCCAACCAGCTCGACCGGTCGGGTCGAGGATTCACGACGAACCCCATCCCACCCGCGGATGACTTTGTGCATGATCACGGGGGATTCTCGAAGGGGAGCGACGGTGACCCCGCAACCCCAGGCGTGATCATGCAAGAACCCCGCTAGCGTCGCGGTTATGAGCACGTCTTCCAGTGACACAACGATCCGCTCGTACGTTCGCGAGCGCCGCGACGAGCTTCTTGCCAGCCTCGATGAGTGGCTGCGCATCCCGTCCATCTCGGGGCTGCCGGAGCACGCCGCCGATGTGGCCCGCAGTGCCGAGTGGCTGGCGGCGGCGCTGCGCGACCACGGGTTTCCGACAGTCGAGGTCTGGCCCACCGCGGGCGGCGCCGGCCTGCCCAGCGTGTTCGCCGAGTGGCCGTCGGCGGACCTGGGGGCGCCGACCGTCCTCGTCTACGGGCATCACGATGTGCAGCCGGTGGACCCGTTGGAGCTCTGGACCACCCCGCCGTTCGAGCCGACGCTCGACGGCGACGTGCTGCGCGGTCGCGGCAGCAGTGACGACAAGGGCCAGGTCGCCTTCCACCTGCTAGGCCTCCGCGCTCACCTTGCGGCCAGTGGTCGGGCCGCGCCCGCGGTCAACCTCAAGGTGATCGTGGAGGGAGAGGAGGAATCCGGGTCGACCAACTTCCCCGCCTTGCTCACCGCTCAGCGTGAGCGGCTGCGCTGTGACGTCGTGGTCGTGAGCGACACCACGATGTACGGCGCGACCATCCCATCGACCGTGATCGGGATGCGTGGCCTGATCGGCTGCACCGTGCACGTGCAAGGTCCGGAGCGCGACCTGCACTCTGGCTCGTTCGGCGGAGCCGTGCCCAACCCGGCGACCGCGTTGGCCGAGCTGATCGCCGCGTTGCACGACGACGATCGCCGGGTCACGGTGCCCGGCTTCTACGACGATGTGGTGGAGCTGACGACGAATGAGCGGGAGCTGTTCGCCCGGCTGCCGTTCGACGAAGCGGGCTGGCTGTCGACGGCAGCATCGCGCGCGACCGCCGGCGAGCGCGGTTACACCTCGCTCGAACGGGTGTGGGCGAGGCCGACCGCCGAGGTCAACGGGCTGTCGAGTGGCTACACCGGCGTCGGCCACAAGACGATCATCCCGGCCACGGCGTACGCGAAGCTGTCGTTCCGGCTGGTGGCCGACCAGGATCCCGGCCAGTTGATGAAGGCGTTCGAGGTGTGGGTCGACGGCCAGCTGCCGCCCGGGCTGGAGGGTCGGGTGACCTGGGAGGGCGGAGGCGTCCGCGCCTGCCTGACCCCGATCGACCACCCAGCCGTCGAGGCGGTCCGACGGGCCCTCTCGCTCGCCTACGACGGTGCCGACGTTCTCGTGACGCGCGAGGGCGGCTCCGGCCCGGAAGCCGACCTGGCCACCATCCTCGAGGCGCCGGTCGTGTTCCTTGGCTTGGCGGTGAACGCGGATCGTTTCCATGCGCCGGACGAGTCGGTCGAGGTCGACCGACTGCTGCGCGGAGCCGAGGCGGCGGCTCACCTGTGGGAGGACATGGCGCAGTCGCTGCGGGCCACGTGAGGCCGGATCGGCTGGTCGGACTTCCGCTGGCCCGCGGCGGCGTCGACCGCGCCGCCCTTCGACGCCTGGATGATGCCTGGCTGGCGGCGGCCTGGGCCGACGACGCCTCGAGAGTCCTGCTCGTACACGGCGGTCGGGTGCCCGCCCGCACCGCCGAGGGCCGGGTCGGTCTCCATCTCGTGACCCCGGCTGAGGTACCGACCGGCGGTGAGCGGTTCCTGCTCGGGGTGCAGGACGACGGCACGGCTGTGTTCGCGTGGCATTCGACCGAGGCGTTGGCGGACGAGCGGGATGGCGTCAAGCCGATGACCCTGCGCGAGCTGGGCGCCGCACTGGACGACGCCGCGGCCGGGCTTGCCGTGCACGCGATCGGGTTGGCCAACTGGCATGCGGCGCATACCCATTGCTCGCGCTGCGGCGCCCCGACCGAGGTCGCAGCAGCGGGTCATCTGCGGCGCTGCCCGCGGGACGGTTCCGAGCACTTCCCGCGGACCGACCCGGCCGTGATCATGCTCGTGACGGATCCCGCCGGCGACCGGGCGCTGCTCGGTCGACACGTCGACTGGCCATCGACCAGCTACTCGACGCTCGCCGGGTTCGTGGAGCCGGGGGAGTCGCTCGAGCGCGCCGTCGCCCGCGAGGTGCACGAGGAGGCAGGGGTTCAGGTCGACCTCGACAGCGTCAGCTATCTGGGCAGTCAGCCGTGGCCGTTCCCGTCCTCGCTCATGCTGGGGTTCTTCGCGCACACCGACGACATCGACGCGGCGCGGCCGGACGGTGACGAGATGGCGGACGTGATCGTCGTGACTCGGGACGAGCTCGCGCAGCGCGTGTCAGCCGGCCTGATCGCCACCCCACCATCGATCTCGATCTCGCGACGGCTGATCGAGAAGTGGTACGGGGCGGAGCTTAGTTCAGTGCAAGCTTGGACTTGACCTCGGCCAGGCTGGGGTTGGTCAGCGCTGAGTCGTCCGGGAAGCGCACCGTTGGCACGGTCTGGTTGCCCCCGTTGACGTTCATCACGAAGTCGGCGGCAGCCGGGTCTTGCTCGATGTTGATCTCGGTGTAGGCGATGCCCTCACGGTCCAGCGCGTGCTTGAGCCGCACGCAGTAGCCGCACCACGTGGTGCTGTACATCGTCAGTTCGGTCTGGGCCGACACCATCGATCCTCTCGCTGCATCCAAGTTGGTTGATCGTTCATCGGTTGTCAAGAACAACGGTAGGGCTGGTCTTCCCGACCGGCTGCCCCGGTATGCGGCCGCGGGCCGCGTGAGATGCCTCACGTCGCTGTCGGCGGACGCTGGTTGGATGCCGACGATGGACGCCGACGACGTGCTCGACGCGCTCGACCCCGAGCAGCGCGACGTCGCGGCCAACCAACGCGGGCCGATGTGCGTGCTGGCCGGCGCCGGCACCGGCAAGACCCGGGCGATCACGCACCGGATCGCCTACGGCGTGCTGTCCGGCATGCTGCGCCCGGCGCAGGTGCTCCCGGTGACGTTCAGCGCCCGCGCCGCCAGTGAGCTGCAGGTTCGGCTGCGCGGCCTGGGCGTCCCCGGCGTGCGCGCGCGCACCTTCCATGCGGCGGCGCTGTCCCAGCTGCGCTACTTCTGGCCGACAGCCGTGGGCAGCCCGTTCCCGACGTTGGAGGCTCGCAAGGCGCCGCAGGTTGCGGCCGCCCTGGCCCGGCAGCGGTTGGCGAGCAACCCGACTCTGGTGCGCGATGTCGCCGCCGAGATCGAGTGGGCGAAGGTCAGCCAGGTCGCGCCCGACGACTACGAGCGAGTCGCCGCCGCCCGATCGCGGTCGCCGGCGGCCTCGTTGACGCCGGCGCAGGTTGCCCGGGTGTATGCCGCATACGAGCAGCTGAAGCGGGATCGCTCGATCATCGACTTCGAGGACTGCCTCCTGCTCACCGTCGGGATGCTCGACGAGCGGCCCGACATCGCGGCGACTGTGCGGCAGCAGTTCACCCAGCTCGTCGTCGACGAGTACCAGGACGTGAACCCGCTGCAGCAACGCCTGCTCGATCTGTGGCTGGGAGACCGGGACACCGTCTGCGTGGTCGGCGACCCTGCGCAGACCATTTACTCGTTCGCGGGGGCGTCGCCGGAGCACCTGGTCTCGTTCCCGCACCGGTTCCCGCACGCCTCCGTGGTTCGACTGGTGCGCGACTACCGCTCCACGCCGCAGGTGGTTGCGCTCGCGAACCGGTTGCTGCACGCCCGGCCGGACCGAACGAGCTCGGCGGCGGTGACCCTGCGCGGGCATCGGCCCGACGGACCCGACCCGGTCTTCGTCGAGGCAGCCGACGAGACCGCTGAGGCAGACGGGGTGGCCGCTGCCGCGCATCGGCTGCTCGACCGCGGGCTTCGTGCCAGCGAGATCGCCGTGCTGGTCCGCGTCAACGCGCAGACCGAGACGTATGAGCAAGCGTTGAGTGCCGCGGGCATCCCGTACGTGCTGCGCGGTGGGACCCGGTTCTTCGAACGGCCGGAAGTGCGCCGCGCCGTGATCCTGCTGCGTGGGGCGGCGCGCGCCGCACCTGTCGAGCCAGGGCAGGCCAGCCTGCCGGACCAGGTGCGGGCCGTCTTGTCGAGCGACGGTTGGTCGGTGGCCCCGCCGAGCGGCGCGGGCGCGGTACGCGACGCGTGGGAGTCGCTGGCCGCGCTGGCCCAGCTGGCCGAAGAGCTCGCCGCGGCCCAGCCCGAGGCCGGGCTGCCGGGCCTGGTCGAGGAGCTCGAGGAACGGATCGCGGCCCAGCACGCGCCCGAGGTCGACGGCGTCACGATCGCGACCCTGCATGCGGCCAAGGGCCTGGAGTGGGACGCGGTGTTCCTGGTCGGCCTGACCGATGGCCTGCTCCCGATCTCGCAAGCGACGTCCAGCGACGAGGTCGAGGAGGAGCGCCGGCTGCTGTACGTCGGCGTGACCCGGGCGCGCGAGCACCTGTCGTTGTCCTGGGCGCTCGCGCGCAGCCCGGGTGGCGGCGGGCGGCGGCGCCGCTCCCGGTTCCTGGACGACCTGGTGCCCGGTGGCGAGCTCGGCCGGGGGCCGACCCAGCCACGCAGCCGCACGCCGAAGGGGCAGCGACCGCGGCAGCCGGTGACCTGCCGCGGCTGCGGCGCCACCCTCACCAAGGGCCCAGAGGTCAAGCGGCGTCGCTGCGCGTCGTGCACGCCGACCTACGACCCTGCGCTGTTCGAGGCCCTGCGATCCTGGCGCAGCGTTCGGGCGTCGGCGGCGGGCTTCCCCGCGTACGTGGTCTTCACCGACGCCACCCTGGAGGCGATCGCTGACCTGCGCCCGAGCGAGACTCGGCAGCTCACGACGATCAGCGGCATCGGCGCCGCGAAGCTGCGCTCCTACGGCGATGAGGTGCTCGCCGTCGTGGCCGGTGCCGACCCGGAGCAGACCGCACGGACTGCCGCCGATCGACCCTCGTCCGAGACGCTCGACTGAACCGGAGCGCTGTGCCAGAAGATCTTTTCGAAATCTGGCCGAAAATTGAGTTGCGCGCTTTCGGGGCGCGTCCGCTAACCTTCCGCGCAGTGATCGAGGCGCCCGATGGCCCTCACGTGACAGGTCACGAGCGCGCGAAGGAGGTGACCGTGGTGATCAACGCCCTGTGGATGAATATGCGTCCGCGCGCAAACCCGGTCGCCCTGCCGCGTCCCACGGCCGCGCCGATGATCACCTCTGTCGAGGGGATCAGTGTGTCCGGAAGCCTCTTCACCACCCTCAAGACGGATGTCGTCCCGGGCATCCGCACCTGGAGCCCACCGGTTTAGGTCCATTTCCTGACCGGCGCTTTCCAGGCCGCGGAACCCGACACCCGGGATCCGCGGCCTTTGTCTTGCTCGAGCGGTCCACCCCGCACCCGACAAGCACAGCCCACCTGTTCCGCCGGTCAACTGCCACCGCAGGTTTCCGGGGAGCACTGCCGGAAGGCCCACTCATGTTCCGCCCCGACTGTCTCGAACGCGGGCTCTCCCCCTGTTCCAGCCTGTCGTCAGACCGGCCCGACCTCACGGTCGCGGCCGACCTGCCCGTCTCGCTGGACCTGGCGGACACCCTGCCGGCGTTCAACGAACTCGATCTCGCGTGTCGGCAAGACCCGGAGCTGTTCTTCGCCGAGTCGCCCGCCGACGTCGAGCTTGCCAAGTCCCTGTGCCAGGGATGCCCGCTGCGCACTGCGTGCCTCGCCGGCGCTCTCGAGCGTCGTGAGCCGTGGGGCGTCTGGGGTGGCCAGCTCGTCCTGCAGGGCGTCGTGGTCCCGCGCAAGCGGCCCCGCGGTCGTCCGCGCAAGAGCGAGATCGCCGCATGACGCCGGACACGGCGACGGATCCCCGTCGCCGTACCACTCCCTCTCACCGAGAGACCCCTGTGACCACAACCTTTCTTGTCAGGAGCACTGAAATGTCTTTGATGTATGAACAGCTCGCACGTGCCAGACATCAGGAGCTGGTCGAGGAAGCCCGCCGCCAGCGGCTGGTCCGGGCCGTCGCCTCCCACCGCCGGTGGAAGCGGCGGGCCGAACGGGCCTCACTGCGGGCCCGCCTCGCCCTGAACAGCCTCTGATCCCACACCGCAACGATGTGCCGCCGCTTCGGATAGTTCGAAGCGGCGGCACATCCGTTGCGTACGGTCGGGGCCGTGATTGGACGGCGTGCCTCGACGGACACCGTTCGACGTGCGGTCGAGGTGCTCTGCCGGCCGGAGCTCGCCGCGATCGTCGACCTCGTGGCGTATGCCGCGCCCGACGGCGACGGCCGCGTCGTCGTGGCCAACCACGCCGGCGCCGCCCGGCTGGACCAGCACGACAACGCCGAGGTGCTGCACGGGCGCAACCCGGTCGGCAACGTCGACCCATTGGCCTACCCGACGTGGGCCGACGAGCGGGCCGACGCGTCGCCGCCCAACGAGCGCAACGCCTACCCTCTGCCCGGCCGCCGGCTGGCCTCGTTCTTCGCTGATGCTCGCGCACCCGACGTCGTCGTCGTGCACACCGGCCGGCACTTCTTTCCCGAGGCCGGCGGCCATGTCGGCGAGCACGGTTCGCTCGGCGTCATCCAGTCCCGCGCGCCGCTGCTGCTCTCCGGCGCCGGCATCGCACCGGCCGGAGTCGTGCCCGCGTATGCCCGCACCGTGGACGTCGCGCCCACCTTGGGCTGGCTCGCCGGTGTCGACGGCGCCTCCATGCTCGACCTCGACGGCCGGGTGCTGGACGCATACGCGCAGCCGGCGGCCAGCCACGTGCTCGGACTGCTGTGGGACGGCGCACCGTCCAACTGGCTGCTGCACCTCGCGGGCAACGGTGTGCTGCCCAACGTGGCCCGGCTGCTCGAGCGCGGCGTCGCATACCAAGGGGGTGCGATCGCCGAGTTCCCGAGCGTGACCCTGACCAACCACACCTCCGCGCTGACCGGCGTCGGGCCGGGACGACACGGCGTGGTCGGCAACGTGTACGTCGAGCCATCGACCGGGCAACGCGTTGTCCCGAACGACGCCAGCACCTGGCACCGCAGCGCCGAGTGGCTGCGCCCCGGGGTCAGCACCGTCTTCGAACGCATCACCGCGGCCCGGCCGGGCGCCGTGACCGCGAGCATCGACGAGCCGGTCGACCGTGGCGCCACGCACTCGACGATGGCGGTCGTCCGCGCGATCGGCGGCAGCGGCGCCGGGTCGACCGGCGCGAGCGGGGGCGCGCTCACCGCCCTGCTGCCCGACCCGACGACCAGCGCGGTGGCGCAGCAGCGTTGGGTGCGGGAGAGTCCGGAGTTCTCATGGGGCAGCCAGATCGACGACGCGGGCCTGTCCCAGGTGCTGCAGCTGTGGGAGCGGGCCGCTACGGCCCCGCTGCTCACCTGGTGGAACTCGACGCTGACCGACTCCGCGCTGCACGCCGGTGGCCCGGGCTCAGAGCTCGCGCTCGCCGGTCTGGTCGACTCGGACACTCGACTCGGCATCATGCTCGACCACCTCGAGCGCCTCGGCGTCCTCGACGACACGGTGGTGCTGCTCACCGCCGACCACGGCTTCGAGGGTTCCGACCCGGAGTGCACCGGCGGGTGGGCCGATGTCTTGGCCGGCGCGGGGTTACGGTTTCGAGACGAAGGAGCCGGCTTCCTCTACCTCGAAAGCGGATGAGCCATGGCCGTCTGCAGTTTCTGCGGGACAGTGTCGGACCCTGAGGCTGATACCAACGACGCGCCCATCACCTGGTCGACGTCGTTCGAGCGCGGCGAGCTCCGCTTCTACTGCGAGAAGTGCTCACGCGAGAACCTGCGGTCGATCGAGGGCAAACTCGACACCGAGTATTGGTGACCGGTTCGACCGGCTACGTCGCGAAGCCAGGCACCCACCGCTCGAGCTCCCCGCGTACCGGAACGGTCGCTTCGAGCTGGCACAGCACGCCGACGCCGCCGAGCCACACCCGGTGCACAAGCAGGTACTCGGGCGGCAGGTTGAGCTTCAGGCCGGTCGACCAGTTCTCCTGCCGCGGGTCGGACAGCCGGGTGAACTGGCCGCGCATCCACGCCCGCGAGAACTCGAACCAGTCCTGCTGCGCCGGCTCAACGAACGGGCTGAGATAGGCGAGCAGCACCTCGGGGTCGAGATCGACCCGCTCCTTGACGAATCCTTCGCGGCGCAGTCCCTGCAGCACCGTCGAGGCGTCCCCTGCGACGGCAACGCTGAGCAGCCGGCCGATGCTGGGCGGCAGTCCGTCGGGCATCCGCGCCACCGCGCCGAAGTCGAGCACACCGAGGCGGCCATCAGCGGTGATCCGGTAGTTGCCAGGGTGCGGGTCCGCGTGCAGCATCCGCGCCCGCGCCGGACCGGAGAACAGGAACCGCACGTACAGCTCACCGGCCGCATCGCGCTCCTCCTGGCTGCCGGTCGCGATGATCCGGGACAGCGGCGTGCCGTCGAGCCAGTCGGTGACGAGCACGTGCTCCGCTTGCGCGATGCAGTCCGGCACCGTGATCTCGGGGTCGTCACGGTATGCGGCCGCGAACGCGGCCTGGGCCTGCGCCTCCAACCGGTAGTCCAGCTCCTCGACCATCCGGTCCCGCAACTCGTCGAGGAGCGGCTTGATGTCCAGGCCGGGCACCACCGAGCCGAACATCCGACCCATCCGACGGATCTGGTCGAGGTCTGCGGCCAGCGCCTTCGCTGCGCCCGGGTACTGCACTTTCACTGCGACGTCCCGGCCGTCCTTCCACACCGCACGGTGCACCTGCCCGATGGATGCGGAGGCCGCGGCGCTGTCGTCGAAGGAGGCGAACTTGCGACGCCACTGCCGGCCAAACCCCGCTGCCAGCACCTCATGCACGGTTTCCGCCGGCATTGGCGGTGCGGCGTCCTGCAGCCGGGTCAACGTCGCGCGATAGGGACCGGCGAGCTCGTCCGGGAGCGCCGCTTCGAAGATGGACATGGCCTGGCCGAACTTCATGGCCCCGCCCTTGAGCTCGCCCAGCACCCGGAAGATCTGCTCCGCCGTCCTGGCCTGGATCTCCGCGGCGACCGCTTCCGCGGGCTTGCCACCCACCCGTTTGCCGAGGCCCCAGGCGGTGCGTCCGGCGAAGCCGATGGGCAGGGTGGCGAGCTTCGCCGTCCGGCTGACCGCACGCCGCGGAAGCTCGCTCATGCGGTCATTGTGTTGGTTACGCCGACGTTGCGCTGATCGGGGCGCCCAAACCTTCGCGCGGACGGTTCCCCAGCGCCCCGCCCAGGACGTCCCAGCGACATCCGCACGCCGGATGCGGCCGCCATCGTCGATGCGTGGTTGCGCCGAACGGGAGCGACACCTCGACGGTGCCGTCGACGACCGGACAGCCGGCCCGCCCGTCGAGGTGGCCGGTGACAGCCGCCGCTGCGAGCGTTGCGGTCATGGTCACCAGCAGGGTCTCGCCGACCTCGTCGTGATCCGCTCGGCTTCGGGCG
>CAWIIE010000012.1:0-15942 GCA_963836025.1 uncultured Actinomycetota bacterium | reverse complement strand
CTCCGGTGGCGCCGCGACGTGGCGCCGCGGATACATGCCGTCACCAAATCCGACTAGGGTTGCCCCGATATGGGGGCGAATCTGGTGCGATCAGACGATGCCCGTGGTCGCGCGCGGCCCAGGCCGACCAGCAACGTCCACGACGACGCCGTCGCCCTGTCCCTACCGTGGCTGGGCTGGTCCCTTGGCGTTCTGTTCGCCATCGTCGCGGTCGCATACGCGAACATGTCCGCCGCATACGACACGACCGACAACGACGTCTTCACCGCGCTGGTCATTCTCGCCACGGTGACCGCGCTGGCGAGCGCGCTGCTGTCGATCGCCCGCGCGAGCCGGCCGGATCCCGCCGGGCCGGGCGCACCTCGCGCTGTCCGGTCTCGTCCTGCTCGGCGCCCTCTTGGCGCTGTGGCACCTGGCCGGAACCCGGGACCTGTCCACCTCCACGGGACTCATGCTCACCATGGTGGGAGCTGGCGCCGGGCTGGTCTCAGCGCGATGGGTCGCCGGCTGGGTGGCTGCGATGTGGGTTGGCTGGCTCCTTGTCGTCCCGCGAATCGAGGCACCGCAGAGTGAGTGGACGCGCTGGACGACGGCGCTGCTCGCGGCCAGTTTCCTCGCGGTGCTCGTCAGCACCGTCCGACGTCGCGGCATCGACGCGCTGGCGGCTGCTCTCGCGCGAGCGGAGCAGGAGGCGGTTCGGGACAGCCTGACCGGGTTGGCGAACCGGCGTGGGCTTGGCCTGCTTTCGGTCCCACTCATCGAAGGGGCCCGCCGGCGCGGCGATCAGGTGCATTGCCTGTTCGTCGATGTCGACGGGCTCAAACGAATCAACGATGCCCACGGGCATGGTGCGGGTGACGCGTTGTTGGTCGCCGTCGCCAACGCGCTGCGGTCGGTCACGCGCAGCAGCGACATCGTGGTCCGCTGGGCGGGCGACGAGTTCTGCGTAGTCGGCCTCGGCCCCGGTATACCGCCGGAGGAGCTCGAGGCGCGCCTTGCCCCGCTGGCGGTCACGGTCGGAGCCGGCACGCTCGAGCCGTGGGACGACGGGACGATCGACGATCTCCTGGCTGCGGCTGACGCCGCGATGTATGCGCGGCGGACCGGCTCGGCCAGCCGGCCGTCGGCACTGCCGGCCGACTGACGGCCGTCGATGCCGTCCTTGCTGGTACTCGGGGACTCCTTGACGTTCCACGGCCCTGAGCGACCGGAGCTGCTGACCGACCCGCGGCTCTACCCCAACGTCAGCGGCCCGTGCCCTCGGCCAGGACTGGAGCGTTGACGTGTTGGCCCGGCTCGGCTGGACCGCGCGCGACGCCTGGTGGGCGATCACCAAGGATCCGTACGCGTGGTCGGTGCTGATTCCGCGGGCGGACGCGCTGTTGCTCGGCGTCGGGCAGATGGACCAACTGCCCGCCGCTGTTCCCACGTATCTGCGCGACGGCATCCCGTACCTCCGGCCGGGCGGGGTGCGCCGTCGGGTGCGCGGCGCATACCGGAGCCTGGCGCCGCGCGTGATCAGGGCGACCGGGCGGGCCCTTCCGGCAGTCTGCTGCAGGCCGCGACCGACAACTACCTCAGCCGGATCGTCAACGGGGTTCGGCACTACCGGCCGGGCATTCCGGTCGCGCTGCTCGGCCCGTCGCCGCATACCGGCCCCGGCTATCCCTCGCAACGATTCCACGCGCCGGCGGTCGCGGCGGCGGGACGTTGGGCGGAGCGCGAGCGGGTCGCGCTGGTCGAGCTCGACCCGATCGTGCGACCGTCGCTCGACGCCGGCACGGGCAACCCGGACGGGCTGCACTGGGCGTGGGAGGTGCATACGGCCATTGGCGAGGCGATCGGTTGCGCGTTCCGAGTACCATCGTCGCGTGACATCCGGACTGCTCCTTAGCCAGCCGCGCTGACCCAGGCTGCACGTCGGCGCGGCGACCCCTCCTGCGCGAGGGGTTTTCATGTCCGGACCAGAGCGAGCAGAGCAGGGACAGATGACCGAGCAGGCAGTCGAGGAACGCGAGACCTACGACGTCGAGGCAGTGCAGGAGAAATGGGCTGCCGTCTGGGACGAGCTCGCGCCGTTCCGCTCGGGTCGGCCCGACGACGACCGCCCCCCGCTCTACATCCTGGACATGTTCCCGTACCCGTCTGGCGACCTGCACATGGGCCACGCGGAGGCCTACGCCATCGGTGATGTCCCGGCGCGGTATTGGGTGCAGCGCGGCTACAACGTCCTGCACCCGATCGGCTGGGACTCTTTTGGCCTGCCCGCGGAGAACGCGGCAATCAAACGCGGTGTCGACCCGGCGTTGTGGACCTACGAGAACATCGCAATGCAGCGGGCGTCGATGCGGCGGTACGCGTGCAGCTTCGACTGGGACCGCGTGCTGCACACCAGCGACCCGGAGTACTACCGCTGGAACCAGTGGCTGTTCCTGCGCTTCTTCGAGAAGGGCCTGGCCTACCGCAAGGCGAGCAACGTCAACTGGTGCCCGAAGGACCAGACCGTGCTGGCCAACGAGCAGGTGGTCGCCGGCCGGTCGAGCGCTGTGACACGCCGGTCACGAAGAAGAAGCTGACCAGTGGTACCTGAAGATCACCGAGTATGCGGACCGGCTGCTGGACGACATGGCCCAGCTGCAAGGCGCGTGGCCCGACCGCGTGCTGACGATGCAGCGCAACTGGATCGGCCGCTCCACCGGCGCCGACGTCCACTTCGAGATCGAGGGCCTGGACGGGCCGGTCACGGTGTTCACCACCCGGCCGGACACGTTGTACGGGGCGACGTTCTTCGTGGTCGCCGCGGACTCCGACCTCGCGGCCGAACTCGCCCGGGGGACGGCGGCGGAGGAGGAGTTCGCCGCATACCTGACGAAGGTGAAGCAGTCGACTGAGATGGAACGGCTGTCTACCGAGCGCGAGAAGACGGGTGTGTTCCTGCATCGGTATGCGATCAACCCGGTCAACGGTGAACGGCTGCCGGTCTACGCGGCCGACTATGTCCTGACCGATTACGGCACGGGCGCGATCATGGCCGTGCCCGCGCACGACCAGCGCGACCTGGAGTTCGCGCAGGCGTTCGGGCTGCCAGTGCGGGTTGTCGTCGACACCGGCGCGCCCGACCCCGCCGAGACCGGGCAGGCGACCAGCGGTGACGGCGTGCTCGTGAACAGCGGCGATCTGAACGGCTTGCCCATGGCCGAGGCGATCGCGCGCATCACCGCGCAGCTGGAAGCCGACGGTCTCGGCCGGGCCGCGGTCAACTACCGGTTGCGGGACTGGCTGATCTCGCGGCAGCGCTACTGGGGTACGCCGATCCCGATCATCCACTGCCCGGCGTGTGGCGAGGTACCGGTGCCCGACGCCGACCTGCCAGTCCTGCTGCCGCCCTCGGCAGGCCTCGACCTGCGACCGAAGGGCACGTCGCCACTCGGCGCGGCCACCGACTGGATGAAGGTGGACTGCCCGTCGTGTGGCGGGCCGGCGCAGCGCGACACCGACACGATGGACACCTTCGTCGACTCGTCGTGGTACTTCCTGCGGTTCTGCTCGCCGGGCCGCCAGGACGTGCCGTTCGAACGGGCCGACGTCGAACGGTGGATGCCGGTGGCGCAGTACGTCGGCGGAGTGACGCACGCGATCCTGCACCTGCTCTATGCACGCTTCTTCATCAAGGTGCTGCACGACCTCGGCATGGTGTCGTTCACCGAGCCGTTCACCAGGCTGCTCAACCAGGGCATGGTCATCATCAACGGCTCCGCGATGTCGAAGTCGCGCGGCAACCTGGTGCGGCTGTCCGACGAGCTGTCGGAGCACGGCGTCGACGCGGTCCGGCTGGCGATGGTGTTCGCCGGCCCGCCGGAGGACGACATCGACTGGGCCGACGTGTCCGCGCACGGCTCGGCCAAGTTCCTCGCCCGCGCGTGGCGGCTGTCCGGCGACGTGACCTCGCCGGTCGGTGTGCCGGCGGCGGAGGGCGATGACGCGTTGCGCCGTACCACGCACCGCGTTGTCGACGAGGCGACGACGGCGGTCGAGTCGTTCCGGTTCAACGTCGCTGTTGCTCGGGTGATGGAGCTGGTCAACGCGGCGCGCAAGGCTATCGACACGGGCGTGGGACCGGCGGACGCTGCGGTCCGGGAGGCCGCCGAGGCCGTCGCGGTCTTGTTGTCGCTGTTCGCTCCGTACACGGCTGAGGAGATGTGGGCCCGGCTCGGGCATCCGCCGACGGTGGCGCTTGCCGGTTGGCCGCAGGTCGATCCGGCGCTGCTCGTGCAGGAGTCGGTGACGTGCGTCGTGCAGGTGGCGGGCAAGGTACGAGACCGGCTCGAGGTCGCGCCCTCGATCGCCGAGGACGAGCTGCGGGCGTTGGCGCTGGCGTCGCCTGGGGTGGTCAAAGCTCTTGACGGACGACCGGTGCGCACCGTCGTGATTCGCGCGCCGAAGCTCGTGAACGTGGTGCCGGCATGACACCGTCGGTCGCAGTGGTCACCGATTCGACCGCGTACCTGCCACGAGATCTGATCGAGCAGTTCGGCATCACGGTCGTGCCTGTCCAAGTCGTGCTCGGCGGCCAGTCCTTCGATGATGTGGTCGAGGTGGACTCCTCGCATGTCGCCGAGGCCCTGAAGTCCTGGAAGCCGGTCTCGACTTCGCGACCCGCGCCGGCTGCGTTCATGCACGCGTATGCGCTGGCTGCGGAGGCTGGGGCGACGGAGATCGTGTCCATCCATCTCTCCGGTGATATGTCGGGCACCGTCGACTCGGCGGACGCCGCTGCCCAGGAGATGTCGATGCCGATCCGGGTGCTGGACTCGAGGACGGTCGGGATGGCGCTCGGCTTCGCGGTGCTGGCCGCCGCGGAGGCCGCTGCCGCCGGGCAACCGCTCGACGCGGTCGCAGACGCGGCTGCGGCACGGGCCGCGGCCAGCAGCGCCACGTTCTACGTGGACACGTTGGAGTACCTCCGACGTGGCGGGCGGATCGGTGCCGCGCAGGCGCTGCTTGGCTCGGCGCTCGCGGTCAAGCCACTGCTCCGCGTCGTCGACGGCCAGATCGCCCCGCTGGAGAAGGTCCGCACGTCATCGCGTGCACTGTCCCGGCTCGAAGAGCTGACGGTCGAGGCGGCCGGGGATCGTGAGGTGGATGTCGCGGTGCAGCATCTGGCGAACCCGGCGCGGGCCGAGGCGTTGGCCGAGCGGCTGCGGGGCCGGCTGCCGAAGTTGGGCCGAATGATCGTCAACGAGGTCGGAGCGGTGGTGGGCGCCCACGTGGGGCCGGGAATGGTCGCGGTCTCCGTGGCCCCGCGGTGACCACCTTGGCGGGTTGACCATGTGGCTGGCCGTCGTCGCCGCCGCGGTGGTCGGCTTCGCCGTCGGCTCGGCATCACCCGCGACCTGGCTTGCCCGACGCCGCGGCGTTGAACTCGCGTCGTCCGGCTCCGGTAACCCGGGGGCCACGAACGTGGGCCGCGTCCTCGGCCGCCGGTTCGGCGTCATCGTTGGACTGGTGGATGTGCTCAAGGGGCTGCTCCCGACCTTGGCTTTCCTGCCCTTCGGCAACACGCCGGCCGTGGTCGCTGGCACCGCCGCGGTGCTCGGGCACTGCTACTCGCCCTGGCTCAAGGGGCACGGCGGCAAGGGGGTCGCCACGTCCTTGGGCGCGATCCTGGGCGTAGCCCCGCTCTTCGCACTCGTGGTGATCTTGGTGTTCGCGATCGTCGTCGCGGTGACGCGCTGGGTGGCACTCGCGTCCGTGTCCGCGGCTTTGTTCGTGATTGGGGCGGCGTCGTTCGCCGCGGTTTCGAACCGGGACTCGGTGCCCGCGGCGCAGATCCTTGCGGGCTTCGTGATCGGCATCGTGATTGTCGCCCGTCATCGCTCAAACCTGACGGCGAAGCTGCGCGGTCGCTGACCGGGAGACAGCGCAGGATCCACAGGCAGCCGAACGTGCCGTGTCGTCCACAGGTCGCGGATCGAGCTGAGCAGCGGGTGGCCAATCTCTCCTAGCGTCGCCGCGTGCCGTCCTCGGAACGTCTGCCACTTGGTGAGCAGCTCCGTACCCGCTACGGGTTGGAGCCGCGTGCAGTCGCCGTGCTCGCCCTACTCGGCGTCCTCGGCGTTGCGCTGGCCGTGGGTGTGGTCTGGCGGGGGCGGGCTGATGTGTCGTCAGGCGCGGCGGCGACCGGGTTGTCCTCGCCAGTCGTCTCCACTCCGCCATCAGCTGACTTATCGGCGCCATCGCCGGCGCTGTCGCCCAGCTCGCTGCCGTCGGACAGCGACCGCGGCGCCGCGGTCATCGTGGTCGACGTGGTTGGCGCGGTGGCCCGGCCCGGCGTGGTGCGCCTGTCCGAAGGCGCCCGGGTGGTCGACGCCATCAGTGCTGCTGGCGGGGTGCTGCCCGGGACCGAGACCAGCGCGCTGAACCTCGCTCGACTCGTTGCCGACGGTGAACAGGTCGCGGTCGGGATCCCGGCGGTGGGGCCGGGCGGCGCAACGACAGGTCGGCCGGGTGACCCCGGCGAGGGTGCTGGCGGCGCCACGACCTCCACGAGCACCCCAGCGGCCGACAGCCCGCTGGACCTCAACACGGCGAGCGCGGAGGAGCTCGAGGAGCTCCCCGGCGTCGGTCCAGTGTTGGCCGGGCGCATCGTCGACTGGCGGACTCGCAACGGCCGGTTCGCCAGCGTTGACGAGCTGAACGAAGTGTCCGGCATCGGCGACGCGACATTCGCCGAGTTGGCACCGCTGGTTCGGGTGTGAGCGCCGGATGAGCCCTCAACCGCCCCACGTCGAAGCTGGCCGGCTGGCGCGCCACGGAAGCGGTGACCGGCGCACGGTGATCCCCGCGATCGTCACGTGGCTGGCGGCGTGGCTGGTCTGCGGTCTGCCTTGGACGTGGGCGCTGCTCGTTGTGTTGGTGGGTGCCGTGGTATGCGCGGCGTCGCTCGCCCTAGTGGTCCGCACCCGCCACCGCAGGCGGGTCGGCTTGACGTTGGGCTGGGTGGTGGTCGGCGCTGCCGTCTGCGGGACGGCCGCGGCGCTGTTGTCCGGGCTGCGTATGTACGCCCTGCAGTCCGGGCCCATGGCCGCTCTCGCGGCGGAGGGGGCGTTTGTCCGGGTGGAGGCGGTGGTCGCGACCGATCCGAGCGCCTTGCGACCGTTCGTGCGGGGAGTCGAGCTGCTCGATGACCGGTACCGGGTCGAGCTGCGGGTTGAGCGGCTGACCGCGCGGGGGCGGACGTGGGACTTGCGATCGCCGGTGCTGGTGATCGCGGAGGGGCGGGCCTGGCGCGAGCTGGTGCTGGGCGAGCGAGTCAGGACAGCCGGGACGCTGCGACCGCCTGAGTCGGTTGGTCGACTCGCGGCGATCCTGCGACCATCTGTCGACCCGGTGCGCATCCACGGGCCACCGTGGTACCTGGCGGGTGCGGACGGGCTGCGTTCGGGTCTGCGCGCCAGCGTGGATGGTCTGCCGGCGGGGCCGGCCGGCCTGGTACCGGCGCTCGTGGTCGGGGACACCTCTGTGCTGCCGACCGAGCTGGCCGACGACATGCGAACAACCGGCCTTACTCATTTGTCGGCCGTGTCCGGGGCGAACGTGGCGATCGTCGTCGGCGCGGTGATCGTCGTCGCTCGCTGGATCCGGGTGACCGGGCGGGTGACGGCGGTTGCGGCTGGCCTGGCGTGTGCCGGTTTCGTCGTGCTTGCTCGTCCCGAGCCGAGCGTCATGCGGGCCGCGGTCATGGGCTTGCTGGCGTTGCTGGCGCTGGGCCGGGGTCTTGGCCGCGTCCACTCCCCGCGGCGGACGGCGTTGACGGCATTGTCGACCACGGTCCTGCTCGTCCTATTCGTCGATCCGTTCCTGAGCCGTGCATACGGGTTCGTGTTGTCCGCGCTGGCCACGCTGGCGTTGGTCACGCTCGCTCCACGCTGGACCGCTGCGTGGGGCAGCCGGATCCCACGGGCAGTCGCGGCGGCACTCGCCGTGCCGTTGGCGGCGCAGCTCGTGACCGCGCCGGTCGTGGTGCTGCTCGACCCTCGGCTCAGCCTGGTGGCCGTTCCAGCGAATCTGCTGGTCGCGCCGGCGGTCGCACCCGTCACGCTGCTCGGCGTGCTGGCGACGGTGGTTGCGCCGTTGTGCCCACCTCTGGCGGACCTGGCCGGCGCAGCGGCGACGGGCTTCGCCTGGTGGATCGCTGAGGTCGCACAGCGCGGGGCCGACCTGTCGTGGGCGACGGTGCCGGTCCCCGCGGGTCTCACCGGTGCGCTCGTGCTCGCGATCGTTGCGGTGGTCGTGGTCGCGATAACCGTGCGCGAATCGGCGGCCGTGCGACGGTACGGACGCCTGTCGGTTGCTGTCGTCGTCGTTGCGGTCACGCCGTGGCTGGTGTCCGTTCCACTGCGCAACGACCATGGCCCGTGGCCACCGGCCGGTTGGCTGGCCGTGTTCTGCGACGTTGGTCAAGGCGATGCGACCGTCCTGTCGACCGGTCCGCACTCGGCGGTCGTCGTCGACGTCGGTCCGGATCCCAACCGGGTCGACGGGTGCCTGGACGACCTCGGCATCCGTCGGGTGGACGTCCTGGTGCTCTCGCACTTCCACGCCGACCACACCGAAGGTCTGCCCGGTCTGCTCGACGGCCGGTCGCTCGCCGCGGCACACGTGTCGCCGGTGACTGAGCCGGCGGCGCAGGCGCGGCGCATCCTGGCTGCCCTCGAGGACCGGCGCGTTCCGGTGGAGTCTGCCCAGCCGGGTGACGCGCATCGGATCGGGGGACTGCAGTGGCGGGTGCTCTGGCCATCCCGGGTGATCCGGGAGGGCTCGGTGCCGAACAACGCAAGCGTCGTCATGCTGGTCGAGACCGAGGGCATTGGCCTGCTGCTCTTGGGCGACGTCGAGACCGCGGCGCAACGCGCGATCATGGCCCGCGAGGACGTCGAGGCGGACGTGGTGAAGGTGCCGCACCACGGGTCTGCCGACTTCGTCGTCGACCTGCCGCCCGCGGTGGACGCCGAGATCGCTGTGGTGTCAGCCGGCCGGGGCAACCCGTACGGGCACCCGACTGACGAAGCGCTGTCGGCCTGGGGCGAGACCGGTGCAGCGGTGCTGCGGACCGACCGGTCGGGTGATGTGGCAATCGTGCGTGGGTCAAGCGGACCGCTGGCGGTCGCGCGGCAGCGGTGACCGCCGATGCGGCTCGGCCGTCAGCCCGGTGTTCCCGACTCCAGGAGGACGACGGAGCGCGGCTCGAGGGTCACCGCCGGCTGGACCTGCTCGGGGACGTCCGGCACCGCGGATTGCGCGGCCGTGTCGAGCCGCAGCCGCCAGCCATCGCGGGCCCACGGCTCCGCCGGGAGGACGAACTCGAGCGCGGTGTCCCCGGCGTGCAGCAGCAGCAGCATCGTCGAATCCGTGATCAGCTGTCCGCGCCGGCCACGGGTGTCGATCGCGTCGCCGGCCAGGCAGACCCCGATCGTCCGCAGGTTCGAGTCGTTCCAGGCGGCGAGATCGAACTCGTGTCCGTTCGGGGTGAACCACGTCAGATCCTTCGGCCCGCCCTCGCGCATGGGGCGTCCGTCGAAGAAGTGGCGCTGTCGGAACACCGGGTGTTCGCGCCGAATCGCCAGCAGGGCACAGGTGAACGCCAGAAAGTCGCGCTGCCAGCCGGCCAGGTCCCAGTTGACCCAGGACACCTCGTTGTCCTGGCAGTACCCGTTGTTGTTGCCGCCCTGGCTGCGTCCCAGCTCGTCACCGGCGACGACCATCGGGACCCCGGTCGCGAACACCAAGGTCGCCATCAGGTTGCGGATCTGGCGTCGACGCAGCGCAAGGATGTTCTCGTCCGTCGTCGGGCCCTCGACGCCGCAGTTCCAGGACCGGTTGTTGTCGTTGCCGTCCCGGTTCGCATCGCCGTTGGCCACGTTGTGCTTGCGCTCGTAGGACACCAGGTCGAGCAGTGTGAACCCGTCGTGCGCGGTCACGAAGTTGACCGAGGCATACGGCCGACGCCCGTCGTCCCCGTACAGGTCCGACGAGCCGGACAGCCGGTACCCGAGGTCGCGCAGGCTGCCTGACCCACGCCAGAAGTCGCGCACGGTGTCGCGGAAGCGGTCGTTCCACTCGGTCCACAGGACCGGGAACTCCCCGACCGCGTACCCGTTCACCCCGACATCCCACGGCTCGGCGATGAGTTTCACTTGAGACAGCACCGGGTCCTGCTCGATCACGGTGAGGAAGCCGGAGAGCCGGTCGACGTCATGCAACGAACGCGCCAAGGCGGTGGCCAGGTCGAAGCGGAATCCGTCGACGCCCATCTCCGTGACCCAGTAGCGCAACGAGTCCATCACCAGTCCGAGGACGCGTGGCTGCCGAAGGTCGACGGTGTTGCCGCAGCCGGTGTAGTCGACGTAGGTGCCGTCATCCATCTGCCGGTAGTAGCGCCGGTCATCGATCCCGCGCAAGCTCAGCGTCGCGCCGTTGACCGCCTGCTCCGCGGTGTGGTTGTAGACGACGTCGAGGATCACCTCGATGCCGGCCGCGTGCAGCGCGCGGACCATCGACTTGAACTCGGTCACCTGCTGACCACGGGATCCGGCGGACGCGTATGCGGCATGCGGCGCGAAGTAGCCCAGGGAGTTGTAGCCCCAGTAGTTGACCAGGCCGCGCGCGACCACCTCCGGCTCGCTGACGAAGTGGTGCACCGGCATCAGCTCGACGGCGGTCACGCCAAGGCTGACCAGGTGCTCGATGGCCGCCGGATGCGCCAGCCCGGCGAACGTGCCGCGCAGCTCGGGCGGGATCCCGGGGTGCGCAGCGTGAAGCCACGCACATGCAGCTCGTACAGGACCGTGTCGGCCCACTGCGTACGCGGGCGCTCGACGCCCTGCCAGTCGAAGTCGTCGGCACCCACGACGACAGACCGCGGGACGAAGGGCGCCGAGTCGCGGCCGCGCTCGAACACCGCGTCGTGATAGGTGACCGAGCCTTCGATGGCCCGCGCGTACGGATCGACCAACAGCTTGCTCGCGTCGAAGCGGTGACCTTGCGCCGGGTCCCACGGGCCGTCCACCCGGAAGCCGTACCGCTGACCGGGACCGCAACCGGGGATGAAGCCGTGCCAGACGTGGAAGGTGGCATCCTGCAGCGCGATGCGTTGCTCGCCGCCGTCGTCGTCGAACAAGCACACGGTCACACCCGTGGCATCCGGCGCCCAGAGCGCGACGTTGATGCCGTCGTCGTCCGCGGTCGCCCCGAACGGATGCCAACGCCCCGGCCACGGCACAGGCGCCGCGCGATCAATCACCTGCTCATCCTGCCGGTTCGCTAAGGTCGCGCGAAGGCGGGACTGGGAACGGAGCGAACGGTGGGTGAGCGGGATGGGTGAGTTCGTCCGCCTCGAGGTCGAGGACGCGGTCGGGACGATCCGGCTCGACCGGCCGCCGATGAACGCGCTCTCGGTCCAGGTTCAGGACGAGCTGCGGGAGTGCGCACTCGAGGCGGCGGCCCGCGCCGACGTCCGCGCGGTCGTCGTCTACGGCGGGCCCAAGGTGTTCGCCGCGGGTGCGGACGTCAAGGAGATGGCCGGCTGGTCCTATCAGCAGGTGGTCAACCGCGGGGCGGACCTGCAGGGGAGCTTCACCGCGGTCGCCCGCATCCCGAAGCCGGTCGTCGCCGCGGTCACCGGGTATGCGCTCGGCGGCGGCTGCGAGCTCGCGCTGTGCGCGGACATCCGGGTCGCCGGCGACAACGCCAAGCTCGGCCAGCCCGAGATCCTGCTGGGCATCATCCCGGGCGCCGGCGGCACCCAGCGGCTGCCGCGTCTGGTCGGCCCATCCCGGGCCAAGGACCTCATCTTCACCGGCCGCTTCGTCGACGCGGAGGAGGCGCTGCGGATCGGCCTGGTCGACCAGGTCGTCGCGCCGGACGACGTCTACTCGGCCGCGCTCGAGTATGCGGCCCGCTTCGCGAGCGGCGCCGCATACGCGCTGCGCGCCGCCAAGGAGGCGATCGACCAGGGGCTCGACACCGACATCGACCGCGGCCTGGAGCTCGAGCGGCTGCAGTTTGCCGGGCTGTTCGCGACCGAGGACCGCACGATCGGCATGCAGTCCTTCGTCGAGCACGGGCCCGGCAAGGCCGAGTTCGTGGGGCGCTGATGACGGCCGAGGCCACGGCGGCCGACGTTCGGGCAGCGTGGGACGACCCGAAGCTCGCGAACGTGCTGTACCACGACTGGGAGGCGTCGACCTACGACGAGAAGTGGTCGATCTCGTTCGACCAGCGCTGCATCGACTACGCGCACGACCGGTTCGTGCACGTGGCCGGCGACGTCGAGCAGCCGTACCCGAAGGCGCTCGAGATCGGCTGCGGCACCGGCTTCTTCCTGCTCAACCTGCGGCTGGCCGGCGTCCTCGACGAGGGGCACGTCACCGACATCTCCGCCGGGGATGGTGGCCGCGCCAAGCAGAACGCCGAGCAGCTCGGCTTCGAGATCGACGGCCGGGTCGCCGACGCCGAGACCATCCCGTACGACGACGCCACCTTCGACCTCGTCGTCGGCCACGCGGTGCTGCACCACATCCCGGACGTCGAGCTGGCGATGCGGAAGTGCTGCGGGTGCTCAAGCCGGGCGGCCGCTTCGTGTTCGCCGGCGAGCCGACCGACAAGGGCGACTGGTTCGCGCGCCGGCTGTCGAACCTGACCTGGAAGACCGCCTCGCGGGTCACCCAGCTGCCGCCGCTGCGCGAGAAATGGTCCCGACCCCCGACGAGCTCGCCGCGTCGTCCGAGCGGCCGCGCTCGAGTCGGTCGTCGACCTCCACACCTTCGACCCGGATGCGCTCGCCGACTCTGCCTGCACGCCGGTGCCGTCGACGTTCGCACGGTCACCGAGGAGCTGACCGCGTCCTGGTTCGGCTGGCCGGTGCGCACCTTCGAGGCGCGGTCAACCCGGGCGCCTCGGCAGGCGGTGGGCGATGTTCGCCTACCGGTGGTGGCAGCGGCTGTCCGCCTTGGACCAGGGTGCTCGCCCGGGTGGTCCCGCAGCGGTTGTTCTACAACGTGTTGGTGACCGGCACCAACCCTGATGCTGCGCTGGCTGGGATCGCTGGCCCGCGGCCTGCGGGGCATCGCACCGCGGACCCGCGCCGCCGGTTCCTCACCTGGCAGCTGCGCTGGGTGGTGCGACACCGGGCATGGACGCCGTTCTACCTCGTGCGCTACTGGCGGTTCTCTGGCTGCGCCTGCGGCACCGGATGTCGTCACCGAGGGGTTCGTCTTCCTCGGCCGGCGGGTCGAGCTGCAGGCCCGGCGCGGCTACGGCCGCCTCGTCCTCGGCCGCTGGGTGCACCTCGGCGACGAGAACCGGCTGCGTGCGCACGAGGGCACGCTGCGGATCGGCGACAAATGCGTCTTCGGCCGGGACAACACCTGAACTGCTACCTCGACATCGAGATCGGCGCGCGCCCATCGTCGCCGACTGGGTCTACATCTGCGACTTCGACCACGTCTTCGACGACCTCAACCGTCCCATCAAGGACCAGGGCATCGTGAAGTCACCGGTGCGCATCGGGGCGGACTGCTGGCTCGGGATGAAGGTGACGGTGCTGCGCGGTGCGATGGTCGGCCGGGCTGCGTGCTCGCGGCGCACACGGTCGTCCGCGGCGTGGTCCCGCCGCGCAGCGTCGTCGCCGGCGTGCCGGGGCGGATCCTGCAGAATCGGGTCGCGATCTACGCGGCCGAGGAGGCGACCCGGATCGCGATCGCGGACATCGCCCGCAAGACCCAGGCAGCCGCCCGAGGCTGGCGGGTGAGCGCTGAACTCGCACGGTTCGCGAACGTCCAGCATGGATCGCGATCAGGAGGCGTCGACCATGAGCAGCCGCGCATCGAGGTGCCCGAAGGGGCGGTCGAGCGGCTGCCCGGCACCCGGCCGCGCCGGCTCCCGCGCTCGATGCTGCGCGCGAGCCGGCCGAATGCGTGCGGATGCCCGCGTGCCCGGCGCGGGCGTACCCGGCGGCTGAGTCCCTCCACACCATGAACGCCCAGTCGCTGGCCAGCATGAGCAGCGCCTCGCGGGCCTGATCGATCGTCGCGTCGCGGCGACCCGGGTCGCGTCGCCGTCGTACGACGTCGAGCAGCCGCTTCTGCAGGCGCTCGCTGTCCTCGACGAGGTCGGCGACCCGGCCGCCGTCCCACACCCGCCAGTCCTTGCCCGCACCCCACGAGCCCGGGCCGAGGTCGACGCTCCCGCGACGTGCCCCGCCTCGACCGCGCCGCCAGCGTCGCGACCCGCACCCCTGCTTCGGGCAGCATCCGCAGCACGTGCTCGAGGAACACCGGGCCCTCGTGCCACCAGTGACCGAACAGCTCGGTGTCCCACGCGACCACGACCAGTCCGCCGCCGCCGGACTGTGCCCGTGCGCGTCCAGCCGGGCCCGGACCACGCCGACGAAGTCCCGCGGCATCGGCAGCCACCGCCGTCAGCGCGCGTTCCGGGTCGTACGGCGCCTTGCGCTCCGGTGGCGTGCGGCGGGACGTGACCCGCGGGTCGCAGGCCGGACGGATGGTCGAAGGTGTGGAAGTCGCGGTACCCCGGCCGCCTGGATACCCCGCCCGCGGCGACCAGACCCGGTCCGTCACCTCCAGGTCGCGGCGCGAACGCCACGACGTCGCTGACGCCGACCGTCCACGCCGGCTGGTCGGCCGGCCGGTGGCGAGCATCGTCGGCCCGTCGACCAGGAAGTGCTGCACACCTGCGTCGGCGTACATCTGCTCCAGACCCGGGCGGTAGCCGCACTCCGGCGCCCAGATCCCGGTTCGTCGCGAGCCGGTGCGCAGCAGAGCATCGTCGAGACCCGCATCGCAGGGCGAAGCGCGCGATGCGCTCGTGGAGCAGCGGCAGGAACGGGTGGGTCGCCGGACCGCCGAGCAGTTCGACGGTGCCGCTGTCGACCAGTCCGCAAAGCAGTGGCGACGCGCCGTGTCGCCAACGCCACTCGAAGAGCCGACTGGCGCTGGTCGCCGCCCGGAACTCATGTCGGCCCAGTTCTCGCAGAGCCGGGTCGCGTTCGCCGGCGAGCCCCTCGGCTCGGGTCTGCCAGAAGCCGAGCCAGGTGTGGAACTCGCGCAGGCAGTACGGGTCGTCGAGCTGCGCGGCTAGGACCGGCGTCATGCCAAGGCTGAGCAGGTCCCGCCGGCCCTCCGCCGCGAGCCGGTCGAGCATCTCGACGAGCGGCAGGTACGACGCCGCCCACGCCTGGTACAGCCACTCCTCACCGACCGGCCAGCTGCCGTGATGCGCCAGCCACGGCAGGTGGGTGTGCAGGACGATGCAGCAGGTGCCGACCGGTTCGGTGGCTCGGGTCATCGCGGTGCGCGCGCGACTGCGAGCAGGTCGAGTCGCCGCTCGATGCGGTCGGTGACCTGGAAGTCGCTGCCGTGATGCCGCTCCGACGAGATCAGCGATCGGCGCCGACCACTCAGCCGGCGGCGCTGCGAGCAGGGCCTGCACGAGCGAGCCGTGAGCGCCCCACTCATGTATGCGGGCGCCGTGCGCGAGCGCATACACATCGATCCGAGCGAACCAACGACTGAGCAGGTCGCGCAGCCCTCGGCGTCGTACTCGTTGACGTGGAACGGGTTGAGTGGCGGCTGGCCCCGACCCACGCCGGGCGAGAAGGTCGGCCGGTTCGGAGTCGAGAGCACGAGGACGCCGTCGCTGGTCAGCACCCGCCGGCACTCGGCGACGAAGCGCGACTGGTCCCACAGGTGCTCGATCACCTGCAGGCTGACTATCGCTTGCACCCCGACCGGTCGTGGACCGGCCAGGCGACCAGGTTCGCCCGCGCGGTCGGGACTGCATACGTCTGGGATGCGTGGCGGACAGCCGCCGCGTCGTAGTCGAGCGCGATCACGTGCCGCCGGTCACGTCGCAGCAAGGCAG
>CAWIIE010000011.1:0-14046 GCA_963836025.1 uncultured Actinomycetota bacterium | reverse complement strand
GTACGGCGGGGTGCTCGTGCACGCCGGGCAATGGCAGCGCGGGGAGGAAGCGCTGCAGGCGGCGATGCGCACGGCTGCAGAGGGCGGAGGCCTCCTGTACGAGCAGGCAGCAGCCCGTCTTGCGGACCTGCGCGTCCGCCAAGGTCGTTTCGAGCAGGCGGCACGGCTGATCGAGGACATCGAGAACTCGCGGCTGGTCGCGCTTTCCGCCGCGCGTCTCGCGCTCGCCAACGGCGACCATCGGACCGCCGCCGGCCGGCTGGAAGCGGCTCTGCAACTGGAGGATCAGCCGCGAATCGACAAGGCGATCCTGCTGGCGGGCTTGGTTGAGCTGAATGTTGAGCTCGGGGACGCCACCGCAGCCCAGCGAGCTGCCGACCGGCTCCACGTTCTCGCGGCGGATGCGAGCGATCCCCGGATGGCGGCCGTGCTCGACTGCGCGCTCGGGCAGGTGGCCCAGCTTCGGGGTGAGGTCGACGGCGCGGCTCGCCACTTCGAGGCGGCGTTGGCCAGGCTGGGCGCGATCGAAGCGCCGTATGACAAGGCTCGGACTCGGCTGCTGCTTGCCCGGCTCCTGGCGACGACAGACCCCGACGCCGCGATCGTCGAAGGTCAGCGCGCCTTGACCGTCTTCGATTCGCTCGGGGCCCGGGCCGATGCTGACGCCACCGCGGCGCTGCTGCGTTCACTGGGCGTCACCGGCCGAGCCGGCGCGCGGGGCGTGGGAGTGCTGTCACAACGCGAGCAGCAGGTGCTCGAGCTGGTTGCAGCCGGTTTGAGCAACCCCGAGATCGCCGACCGGCTCTTCATCACGCGAAAGACGGCCGCGCATCACGTCAGCGCGATCCTCACCAAGCTCGGCCTGCGCAACCGCGCAGAGGCGGTCGCCTACGCGTCCCGGCAGGTGGGCATCACTTCTAGACGTTGAAGCCCAGGGCGCGCAGCTGCTCGCGGCCCTCTTCGGTGATCTTGTCCGGGCCCCACGGCGGCATCCAGACCCAGTTGATCCGGATCTCGGAGGCGTAGTCCTTCAGGGCGGCGTTGGTCTGGTCCTCGATCACGTCGGTGAGCGGGCAGGCCGCCGAGGTCAACGTCATGTCGAGGGTGACCTTGCGGTCGTCGTCGACGTGGATGCCGTACACCAGGCCGAGGTCGACCACGTTGATGCCCAGCTCCGGGTCGACGACGTCGCGCATCGCCTCGGTCACGTCGTCGATGACGGTCGTGTCACTCATGGCTGTCCCTCACGATCACGTATGCCGTCGACGGGCTCTGTCGATCTGCTGCCTTCGGCAGCGCGAGCCGCCGCGTCCTTGAACGCCATCCACCCCAGCAGCGCACACTTCACGCGGGCCGGGAACTTCGAAACGCCGGCGAACGCCACAGCATCTTCGAGTACGTCCTCGTCCGGCTCGATCGCGCCGCGGGACTGCATCAGCTCGCGGAACACCTCGCCGGTCTTGAGCGCCTCCCCCAGCGGCCGGTCGACGACCAGGTCGGTCATCACCGACGTCGAGGCCTGGCTGATCGAGCACCCGATGCCCTCGTGCGAGACGTCGACGACATGGTCGTCACGGATCAGCACGCGCACGGTCACCTCGTCGCCGCAGGTCGGGTTGACGTGGTGCACCTCGACGTCGTACGGCTCGCGCAGCCCACGCCGGTGCGGGCTGCGGTAGTGGTCCAGGATGATCTCCTGGTACATCGACTCGAGCTGCATCACGCGACCCCGAAGAACTTCTGGGCGTACCGCACGCCGTCGGCCAGCGATTCGACATCCGACGGCGTGTTGTACAGGTAGAACGTCGCCCGGGTGGTGGCCGGCACCTGGAATCGGCGCATCAGCGGCCACGCGCAGTGATGCCCGACCCGGACGGCGATCCCCTGGTCGTCCAGCACCTGGCCTACGTCGTGCGGGTGGATGCCGTCGACCGCGAACGAGACCGCTCCCCCGCGCATCTGCCCGTCCGCCGGCCCGATGATCCGCACGCCCGGGATCTCCGACAACGCGGCCAACGTGGCCACCGTAAGGGCGTGCTCGTGCTCGTGCACCGCGGTCATGCCGACGTCAGTCAGGTAGTCGACGGCCGCCGCCAGACCAACCGCCTGCGCAACCATCGGCGTACCGGCCTCGAAGCGCTGCGGCGGCGGCGCATACGTGGCGTGGTCGATGTAGACCATCTCGATCATCGACCCGCCGGTGATGAACGGCGGCATCGATTCGAGCAGCTCGCGCCGACCCCACAGCACCCCGATGCCGGTCGGGCCGAGCATCTTGTGCCCGGAGAACACCAGGAAGTCGACGCCAAGCGCACCGACCGTGACAGGCATGTGCGGCACCGACTGGCAGGCGTCGAGCACGGTGAGCGCGCCGACCTCGCGGGCGCGGGCGACCAGCCGGTCGAGCGGGTTGACCGTCCCGAGGACGTTCGACTGGTGCGCGACCGCGACGACCTTCGTGGTCTCGTCGATGACGGTCCGCAGGTCGGAGAGGTCGAGCCGACCGTCGTCGGTCACGCCGAACCAGCGCAGCGTCGCCCCGGTGCGGCGGCACAGCTCCTGCCACGGCACCAGGTTCGCGTGGTGCTCCATCTCGGTGACGACCACCGAGTCGCCGGGGCCGACCCGGAACCGGGCCGATTCCTGCCCCGCCGTCGCCGCGTTGCTCATCGCATACGCGATGAGGTTGATGCCCTCGGTCGCGTTCTTGGTGAAGACGATCTCGTCGGCCGGGACGCCGATGAACGCCGCGATCCGCGCCCGGGCGGACTCGTATGCGTCCGTCGCCTCCTCCGCGAGCTGGTGCGCGCCGCGGTGGACGGCCGCGTTGTGCTGCTCGTAGAAGGCCCGCTCGGCGTCGAGCACCTGGCGCGGTTTCTGCGACGTGGCACCGCTGTCCAGGTAGACCAGCGGGCGGCCGCCGCGCACCGTCCGGGACAGGATCGGGAAGTCGGCCTTGAGCCGCTCGGCGTCGAGCGGCGTGGCCAGCGTCAGGGCGGGAGCGGTCATGACGTCTCGGCGCCTGCCTTCGCGTAGCGCTCGTAGCCCTCGGACTCCAGCCGGTCGGCGAGCTCGGGTCCGCCCTCCTCGACGATCCGGCCGTCGATGAAGACGTGCACGAAGTCGGGGTGGATGTAGCGCAGGATGCGGGTGTAGTGCGTGATGAGCAGCACGCCGACCTCGCCGGTGGCGCGGACCCGGTTGACGCCCTCCGACACGACGCGCAGGGCGTCGATGTCGAGGCCCGAGTCGGTCTCGTCGAGGATCGCAATCCGCGGCTTGAGCAGCTCGAGCTGCAGGATCTCGTGCCGCTTCTTCTCCCCGCCGGAGAAGCCCTCGTTGACGTTGCGCTCGGCGAAGGTCGGGTCGATCTGCAGCTCGCTCATCGCGCTGCGGACCTCCTTGACCCAGTCCCGCAGCTTCGGGGCCTCACCCCGGATCGCGGTGGCCGCTGTGCGCAAGAAGTTCGACACCGAGACGCCAGGTACCTCGACCGGGTACTGCATCGCGAGGAACAGCCCGGCCCGGGCTCGCTGGTCGACGCGCATCGCGAGCACGTTCTCGCCGTCCAGCGTCACGCTGCCCTGGGTGACGCGGTACTTCGGGTGACCGGCGACCGAGTACGCAAGCGTGGACTTGCCGGAGCCGTTTGGACCCATGAGAGCGTGCGTCTCGCCCTGCTTCACGGTCAGGTCGACGCCGCGCAGGATCTCCCGCACACCACCGTCGGCGTCGCCGGTGTCGACGGCCACGTGCAGGTCGCGGATCTCGAGGCTGCTCAACATGAACCTTTCAGTGCGTGAGTGAGTCGGCGGTGACGTCGACGTGGACGTCGTCGCCGTCGATGTGGACGGGGTAGACGGGGACGGGCTGGGTCGCGGGCAGGCCGGTGGGCTTTCCGGTGCGCAGGTCGAAGCGCGAGCCGTGCAGCCAACACTCGAGGGTGTGGTCGTCGACCTCGCCCTCGGACAGCGGCACATCGGCGTGCGAGCACACGTCGCGGATGGCGTGGACCGCACCGTCGGAGCTGCGCGTGACGGCAATCGCGACGCCATCCACCAGCACGCGGATCGCCCCGACCTCGGGTAGGTCCGCGAGCGAGCAGGCCTTCTCGTAGCTCACGCCTGCGTCACCGCCAGCTCATGCTCGATCGCGTCGATCAATCGGTTCTCCAAGTCCGGTATGCCGATCCGCTGCACCAGGTCGGCGAAGAAACCGCGGACCACGAGCCGGCGGGCTTCGTCCTCCGGGATGCCGCGCGACTGCAGATAGAACAGCTGCTCGTCATCGAACCTTCCGGTCGCGCTGGCGTGCCCGGCGCCGATGATCTCGCCGGTTTCGATCTCGAGGTTCGGCACCGAGTCGGCGCGAGCGCCGTCGGTGAGCACCAGGTTGCGGTTGACCTCGTAGGTGTCGGTGCCTTCGGCCGCGGCGCGAATGAGCACGTCGCCGATCCAGACCGTATGCGCCCCCTCGCCCTGCAGCGCGCCCTTGTAGGTGACCCGGGACTTGCAGCGCGGCGCGGAGTGGTCGGCAAACAGCCGGTGCTCGAGATGCTGGTGCGCGTCGGCGAAGTAGATGCCGAGCAGGTCGGCGTCGCCGCCGGGGCCTTCGAAGTCGACGGTCTGCTCCAGCCGCACCGTCTCGCCGCCGAGTGTGACGACGAACGAACGCAACGCGGCATCCCGACCGAGCCGCGCCGCGGTGTGCCCGACGTGGACGGCGTCGTCCGCCCAGGTCTGCACGCTGACGTAGTCGAGCCGGGCTGCGTCGTCGACCCGCAGCGACACCTGGGCCGCATACTGCGCGCTGCCGGTGTGCTCGATGACCAGCGTGGCTTTGGCGTGGTGGCCGACCTCGACCAGCACGTGCCCCCATACGACGTCGTCGCGCGCGCCGCCGTGCAGCCGCAGCACGATCGGCTCGGCCACCTCGAGCTCGGCCGGCACCCGCACGAGCACGGCCCCGCCGGAGTGTGCGACCGCGAGCGCCGATGGCCGGTCGACCGGTGCCGAGACGGTGCGTGCGCGCGCGTCGGCCGCCGAGAGCTCGGTCAGTTCGACGCCGTCGGGCAGTGTCGGTGTCCCAGGTCAGGTGAGCGGCGGACGGCGCGTCGTCGAGCACCGCCTTGAGCCGCTCGAGCGGCGTGAAGCGCCACTCCTCCTCGCGACCGTGCGGCATCGGGAAGTCGGCGACGTCGAAGGACGTGACCCGCTCCCCGCGCTCGGTGACCGCGTTGTGAGAGATGCCCATCGGTCAGCCCACGGCCCCTTCCATCTGCATCTCGATGAGCCGGTTCAGCTCGAGCGCATACTCCATCGGCAGCTCACGCGCGATCGGCTCGATGAAGCCGCGCACGATCATCGCCATGGCCTCCTCCTCGGACATGCCGCGGCTCATCAGGTAGAAGAGCTGGTCGTCGCTGACCTTGGAGACCGTCGCCTCGTGGCCGAGCTGGACGTCGTCCTCGCGGATGTCGTTGTAGGGGTAGGTGTCGGAGCGGCTGATCGTGTCCACGAGCAGCGCGTCGCAGCGCACGTTCGACTTCGAGCCGTATGCGCCCTCCTGGACCTGGACCAGGCCGCGGTAGGACGTGCGGCCGCCGCCGCGAGCCACCGACTTCGACACGATCGTCGAGGAGGTGTTCGGCGCACAGTGCACCATCTTCGAGCCGGCGTCCTGGTGCTGGCCCTCACCTGCGAACGCGACCGACAAGGTCTCGCCCTTGGCCCGCTCACCCATCAGATAGACGGACGGGTACTTCATCGTGACCTTGGAGCCGAGGTTGCCGTCGATCCACTCCATGGTGGCGCCCTCCTGCGCCACCGCCCGCTTGGTGACCAAGTTGTAGACGTTGTTCGACCAGTTCTGGATGGTTGTGTAGCGGACGCGCGCGTCCTTCTTCACCACGATCTCGACCACCGCGGAGTGCAGTGAGTCGGATGAGTAGATCGGCGCCGTGCAGCCCTCGACATAGTGCACGTACGAACCCTCGTCGGCGATGATCAGCGTCCGCTCGAACTGGCCCATGTTCTCGGTGTTGATCCGGAAGTACGCCTGCAGCGGGATCTCGACGTGCACGCCCGGCGGCACGTAGATGAACGAGCCGCCCGACCACACCGCGGTGTTCAGCGAGGCGAACTTGTTGTCACCCGGCGGGATCACCGTGCCGAAGTACTCCTGGAACAGCTCCGGGTGCTCGCGCAGCCCCGAGTCCGTGTCGAGGAAGATGACGCCCTCTTCCTCCAGATCTGCCCGAATTGCGTGATAAACAACTTCTGACTCATATTGTGCCGCCACGCCGGCGACCAGCCGCTGCTTCTCGGCTTCGGGGATACCGAGCCGGTCGTAGGTGTTCTTGATGTCGTCAGGCAGGTCCTCCCAGGAGGCGGCCTGCTTCTCGGTTGAGCGCACGAAGTACTTGATGTTGTCGAAGTCGATGCCCGACAGGTCGGCACCCCAGACCGGCATCGGCTTCTTGTCGAACAGCCGCAGGCCCTTGAGCCGCATCTTCAGCATCCACTCGGGCTCGGACTTCAACGCCGAGATGTTGCGCACCACAGCCTCCGACAGCCCGCGCTGCGCGAGTGCGCCGGCGTCGTCCGTGTCGGACCAGCCGAACTTGTAGCGGCCGAGGCCTTCGATCTCGCGCTGGGTCGCCTCGGGGATGCCGATCGTGTCGGTCACGGGGTGGTCCCTTCTCGGAGCTCGGGGCTGTGCTGGGCGGTGCTGCGGGTGTGCTCGGGGATGTACGTGGTGCAGACGTGGTCGCCGTGGCCGATGGTGGCCAGCCGCTGGACGTGCGTGCCCAGCAGTCGGGCGAACACCTCGGTCTCGGCCTCGCACAGCTCGGGGAACTCGGCGGCGACGTGCGCCACCGGGCAATGGTGCTGGCACAGCTGCTGCCCATTCCCCCACGGCGCGCGATCGACGGCGGCGGCAAAGCCGTCGACCGACAGTGCCTGCGCGAGCGTACGCGCCTTGTCCTGCGGCGCTGCCGCGGACACTGCGGGCGCATACCGCTGCTCCAGGTCGGACAGCCGGCTGCGCGCGAAGTCCATGACGGCCCCCTGGCCGCCGACCACAGCGAGCTGTCGCATCGCCTGGACGGCGAGGTCGTCGTAGGCCTGCGGGAACGCGGCTCGACCGGTCTCGGTCAGCGCGAAGACCTTGGCGGGCCGGCCCCGGCCGCGCGACCCGGCCGGACCGTATGGCGGGCGCTCGCGCGCCTCAACCTCGCCGTCCAGGACGAGCGCGTCGAGGTGGCGGCGGACCGCCGCCGGGGTGAGACCCAGTCGTCCGGCGAGGACGGCGGCCGTGGCCGGACCGTCCTCGAGCAGGCTGCGCGTCACCCGCGACCGGGTATCTCGCTCGACCTGGATTTTCACAACACCTATCTTGCGTTATTCGGGGCTGGATCGCCAACACCGTCGGCTGCTGACGTCCAAGATCGTCGTTTCCCGAGTGAAATCGTGCGCCAACGCGCGAATTTGCTCGGGAGATGGTGATCAAGGGGTGAACCTAGGATCAGGCCTCGTGACGAGGCCAGCTGTGGAGGTGCGGGGCCTCGTCAAGCGCTATGGGGCCCTCGTCGCCGTCGACGACCTGAGCCTGCGCGCCGAGACCGGCGCGGTCACCGCGGTGCTCGGCCCGAACGGCGCCGGCAAGACCACAACCCTCGAGATCGTCGAGGGCTTCCGCCGGGCGGACAGCGGCAGCGTCCGGGTCCTCGGCCTGGACCCGGCCCGCGACGGCGCGGCACTGCGTCCGCGGGTCGGCGTGATGCTCCAGCGGGGCGGCGTGTACCCAGCGGTGAAGGTCGAGGAGATGGTCCGGCACGTCGCCCGGCTGTATGCGCATCCGCTCGACCCGGCAGCGCTGATGGACCGCCTCGGCCTGACCGCGAGCGCGCGGACCGCGTACCGAAGGCTGTCGGGTGGGCAGCAGCAGCGGCTCGGGGTCGCGCTCGCCGTGATTGGCCGCCCGGAGCTGGTGGTCCTCGACGAGCCGACGACCGGCCTCGACCCGCAGGCTCGGCACGCCACGTGGGACCTGGTCCGGCAGCTGCGGGCGGACGGCACGACCGTGCTGCTAACCACGCACTCGATGGATGAGGCCGAGCGGCTGGCCGACCACGTCGTCATCGTCGACCACGGCAAGGTCGTGACCGCCGGCGCGCCGGCCGACCTGACCTCGCTCGACGAGACTGTGGTCCGGTTCCACGGACCCGCCGGCCTCGACCTGGTCGGCCTGCTCACCGCCCTGCCGGTGGGCAGTTCGGCGCATGAGGACGCGCCGGGCGCATACCGGGTCGAGGGTGAGATCGGGCCGCAGCTCTTGGCGACGCTGACCGCGTGGTGCGCGGCCAACGGCGTCATGCCGCGCGGTCTGGTGACCGGGCACCGCAGCCTCGAGGACGTGTTCCTCGACCTCACCGGTCGCGAGCTGCGATGACCGGTATGCGACTCGAGCCGCGGCCCGGAGCCGCCAGCCGGCCGAGCCGGATCGCGGTGCAGACCGTGACCGAGGTGCGGCTCACGCTGCGCAACGGGGAGCAGCTGCTGCTGACGATCCTGATCCCGCTGCTGCTCCTGGTCGGACTCACAGTGGTACCGGTCGACGTGGTGACCGAGGCCGATAGCCGGGCCGAGCGGCTCGCCACGGTGCTGCCCGGCGTCGTCGCCCTCGCCGTGATGTCGACCGCATTCACCGGCCTGGCGATCGGCACCGGGTTCGAGCGGCGGTACGGCGTGCTGAAGTACCTCGGCTCGACGCCGCTATCGCGCGGCGGGCTGGTTGCCGCCAAGACGATGGCGGTACTCGCGATCGAAGCACTGCAGGTGCTGCTGCTTCTGCTGGTCGCCGCCATGATGGGCTGGTCGCCGACCGGCGCGCCGCTGGCGGTCCTGGTCGTCGTCCTCGCCGGCACCGCAGCCTTCGCCGGCCTGGCGTTGCTGATGGCCGGGACGCTCCGCGCGGAGGCCACGCTGGCGGCCGCGAACTTCGTGTACCTGCTGCTGCTCCTTGGCGGCGGGGTCGTAGTCCCACTCGATCGGTATCCCGATGGGGCGCAGCGGTTCATCGAGCTGTTGCCCTCCGGCGCTCTCGGCGAAGGGCTGCGCGCTGCGATGACCGGCGGCGGGCTGGTCTGGTCGCATGTGCTCGTCCTGGTCGTCTGGGCAGTGGCCGGGCTCGGGCTGGCCGCCCGGACGTTCCGCTGGGAGTGAGCTGCCGGCCCGCCGACCGTACGATCAACGCGTGCCGATCGCCCGACGCATCTTCTGGGCCAACCTCGTCACCCAGACCGGGATCGTCATCACCGGCGGCCTGGTCCGGCTGACCGGCTCCGGGCTCGGCTGCCCGTCCTGGCCCGAGTGCTCGCCCGGCTCGTACACGCCGGTCGAGAAGCAGCCGGAGGGCTATCACGTCTACGTCGAGTTCGGGAACCGGCTGCTGACCTTCCTGGTGACCGCCGTCGCGATCGCGACGGTCGTCGCGGCCTGGCGCATGGTGCCGCGACGCCGGCCGCTCGTGCTGCTCGCGTCAGCCGGTCTGCTCGGGGTTTTCGGCCAGGCTGTTCTTGGCGGGATCACGGTGCTCACCGATCTGCACCCGGCGACGGTGGCCGCGCACTTTTTGCTGTCCATGGTGCTGATCGCGGTCGCGGTCGCGCTCGTCGAGCGGAGCGCCGAGTCCGGCGATGGTCCGGCCCGATCGCTGGTTCGATCCGAGGTTCGCTGGCTGGGCCGAGCGCTGCTCGTCGTCGCCGCCGTCGTCCTGGTGCTCGGCACGATCGTGACCGGCAGCGGGCCGCACTCCGGGGATGCCGATGACCCGGCGCGGTTCGGCTTCGACCCGCGCACGGTCAGCTGGCTGCACGCTGACGTGGTCATCGTCTTCGTCGGTCTGGTGCTGGCCATGGTGCTGGCGCTGCGACTCACCGACGCTCCGGCGCGCGCTCGGCGCCGCTCCCTCGAGCTGCTCGCGGTGACGCTCGCGCAGGGGCTCATCGGCTATACGCAGTACTTCACCGATCTACCCGAGTTGTTGGTCGCGGTGCATCTGCTCGGCGCCTGCCTGGTGTGGATCGCAACCTGGCGGCTGCTGTATGCGCTGCGCGTCCGCGACGCTGGCGGGGATGAGGCTCAGGGCAGCGCCGCGACCACCGCGTCGGCGAACCGGGCGGGCGCACCCGCGTCGTAGCCGAGGAACAGCAGCGGCTCGGTCAGCTCCAGCTCCATCAGCACGAGTCGTCCGTTGTCGTCCCGGACCACATCGACCCGGGCATAGACCAGCTGCTCGCGGTCGGGCACCACGGCAAGCACCCGTTCTGCGAAGCCGCGCAGCTCGTCGTCCAGCACGACCGGGCGGGACGGGTCTCCGTGCCCGCCCTCGGTCAGCGGCGGCACCTTGCGGACTGCGTGGCTGACCTTGTCGCCGAGCACGATCACGGCGACTTCGCCCTCGTGCTCGACGGCGGCCAGGTACGGCTGGACCATCGCGGGCTTGCCCAGCGTGAGGATGTGCTCGGCCTGCGAGTGGATCGCGGTCTCGTCGACCGCGAGGACCGTGTCGCGGGCACCCGCGGACACGGCTGGCTTCACGACCGACGGGATCCGGGCGAGCCTGGCCGCTGCCAAGTCGGCGGTGGACTCGACCCACGTCGTCGGCACGATCGGGACACCCGCCTGTTCGAGATCGCGCAGGTAGCGCTTGTCGGTGTTCGTCTCGAGCGTCGCCAGCGGGTTGCGGATGCGGGTTGCGGCGTCGACCCGTCTGATCCAGGTCAGGAAGTCGGCGTAGTGCTCGGTGTAGTCCCAGGTTGAACGCACGAGCACGAGGCGGTAGTCGGCCCACTCGACATCGGCGTCGTCCCAGCGGACCGCATCAACGGTCACGCCCCGCTCTCGGAGCGCAGGCAGCGCGATCGGCAGGTCGATGTCCGGGTCCTCTGTTCCATCGACCCCGGCATAGGTCACGTATGCGACGTCAGGCACCCGCCTGACGCTACAGATCTTCACGCGAATGTGGACGTTGGCGGGGTTGGGACCCGGTCCCAACCCCGCCAACGTCCACATTCGCTGAGGGAGAGGAATCAGTCGTCGTCGCTGCCGCCGCTGTGGCTGGAGCCGGAGTTGTCGTCGTCGCCACCGCCGGGACCGGAGTTGTCGTCGCCGTCGTCTCCGCCGTTGTCGTCGCCACCGCCGGGGCCGCGGTTGTCGTCGGTGTCGATGCTCTTCACCTCGACCCGGCTGGTCGGCGAGCCGTCGTTGCAGGAGGCATACATCTCGGCCTTGGTCGTGGCGGAGCGGAACTCGATCTCGATCTCGCGAGCCGGGCCGCGCACCAGGCTGTCGTCCACCTCGAACCCAGGCGCCGGCGCCCAGGACACGAGCACGACGCCAGCATCCGTGCAGGCCACGACCGCGCTGCCACCGCTCGAGGTGAGCACCGCGGTGCCTTGCCTCGCCCACGCTGGTGGGGAACCCGGAGCTCGTCGGGCTCGCCGACGGACTGTCGTCCGGGCTGCTGGACGGCGACGATGACGGGCTCGGTGTCGACTCGGCTGACGGCGACGCGCTGGACGAAGCCGCGAGGTCGTCGACCTGGTCGCTGCTGAGGACATTCGGGCCACTGCTGCTGACCTCGGCGCGGACGAAGCTGATCGCCCCGATGCCGAGCATGATGGCCGCAACTGTGATGACTGCGCCGATGGCGGCGGTAGTGAGGTTCTTTCTCATGTCCAGCATCATTCGTGGGGCAAGCACCCGTCGGGGCTAAGCGTTGGCTAAGGCTCCCCCAAGTTCCACCCGGACCCATCCCGCCCGCAGTTAGCGTCATGGGCGTGACGCGCATCCTGGTTGTCGAGGACGACCCGACGATCCGGACCGCGTTGCTGCGCGCGCTGACTCGGGCCGGTCACGTCGCGACCTCGGTGCCAGATGCCGCGAGCGCGCTCCGCGCCGTCGTCGACGAAATGCCCGAGGTCGTGCTGCTCGACCTCGGCCTGCCGGACCTCGACGGCATCGAGGTGCTGCGCATGCTGCGTGGGGTCACCCAAGGCGCCGGTGATCGTCGTCACGGCGCGAACGGCGGACGAGGACGTGGTGCGCGCGCTGGACGCAGGCGCCGACGACTTCGTCGCCAAGCCGTTCCGCGCGGCGACCCTCGAGGCCCGCATCCGCGCGGTGTTGCGCCGCAGCGCAACCGGCGAGGAGCAGGCCGGCCCGATCAGCGTCGGTGACCTGGTCGTCGATGTGCGCACGCGCGAAGCGAGCTGGGCCGGAACGTGCTCGAGCTGGCGCCGAAGGAGTTCGAGCTGCTCGCCCACCTGGCCGCGCGCGCGGGGACCGTTGTGTCCAAGCGCGAGATCATGGCGGAGGTGTGGCGGCAGCCGTACGGCGGCGCCGAGAAGACCGTCGACGTCCATCTGGCGTGGCTGCGCAAGAAGATCGCCGCGGTCGGTGGACCGCCCTCGATGCTGGTCACCCTGCGTGGCGTGGGCGTCAAGCTGGTCGCAGTTGACCCTGAAGGTCCGCCGCCGTGACCCGACGCATCCTGCTCACGCTGGCCGCGACCACGGCCGTTGTGCTGATCGCTTTCCTGGTCCCGTTGTTCGTCCTGGTTCGGGACGTGGCCGCCGACCGCGCGACGAACGCGGCGCTGCTGGTCGCCCAGCCGCTCGTACCGGTCGTCGGCACGCTCGCGCCGGACGGGATCGACGCGGCCGCGAATCAGGCCGCTGCCGCCGCCGATCTACCGGTCACGGTGTACCTGGCCGACGGAACGGTGCTCGGCAGCCGGGTCGAGCGGACGACCGCGGTGGACCTGGCCGCGTCCGGCCGCTCGTTCGTCGAGGAGAACGACGACGGCCGGTCGGTGCTGGTGCCGGTCGCCGGTCGTCCCGAAGGCACGGCCGTGCTCCGGGTCGACGTCCCGACGAGCGCGCTGCGCAGCGGGGTGCCTCTCCGCGTCCTTGCGCTGCTTGGGCTCGCGCTCGGGCTGTTCGCCGTTGCCCTGGTGGTCGGCGCGTCTGCTCAGCCGCTCATTCCTCCGTCCACTCGACGAGCTCACCTCGGTCGCGGCCCGGTTGGAGTCCGGCGACCTCTCCGCGCGGGTCGAGCCGGCCGGCCCACCCGAACTTCGCACCCTGGGCGGCACGCTCAACCGGCTCGCTGACCGGGTCCGCGGGCTTTTGCAGGCCGAACGTGAGTCCGTGGCCGACCTGTCGCACCGGCTGCGCACGCCCAGCACCGCGCTGCGGCTCGACGCCGAGCTGATCGACGACCCCGACGACCGGCAGCGCATCCTCACCGATGTCGACGCCCTCGACCGGCAGATCGACGAGGTCATCCGCGAGGCCCGTCGCCCGAGCGCCGAACCGGGCGTCGTCGGCTGCGACGCGGTCGGGTCGTCCGCGAACGCGTCCAGTTCTGGTCCGCGCTCGCGGACGAACAAGGCCGTGCCGTCACGATCGACCTGCCAGCGGTCGCTGATGTCGCCTGCGGCGCCCGCGAGCTCGGCGAGTCACTGGACGCGCTCCTGGACAACGTCTTCGTGCATACCCCTGATGGCTCTCCGATGTCCGTCACCGTTGACCCGCGCAACACCGCCGCGGTCGACCTGGTCGTCGAGGACGCCGGCCCTGGTCTGGCTGACGCCGCGGCGCTCGAGCGTGGCGTGTCCGGGATCGGTTCGACCGGCCTCGGCCTCGACGTCGCTCGCCGGACCGCTGCGGCATCCGGTGGCTCACTGGTGATCGACCGCTCGCCCCGACTCGGCGGCGCGTCGGTACGAATGCGCCTCGGCCGACTGACCACGTGACTTTGTGCATGATCACGGCGGAAGCCCACCTCCCCGTGATCATGCAAGAACTACGGAGCGTTAGCGCAGCAGGCGGCGCCGACGTGTCCGTGCAGTACCGAGCAGCCGTGAAGATCGTAAAGGTCACTCATCCACGTCCGAGCGGCGTCCGAACCTGGATCAGTGACCTATCCGCTTCAGCACCGCCCCTTCGGTGCTCTTGCGGAAAGTTGGTTTGCGGTC
>CAWIIE010000010.1:0-59670 GCA_963836025.1 uncultured Actinomycetota bacterium | reverse complement strand
GATGGCCCCTACGACCTTGTTCTCGGCGGTGGTCGCTTGTACGGCAGTCATAGACGAACGCCATCTGGAACATGTGCGGGCGATCGTAGCCGGCGAGCGCGTAGTTCATCGCCCGCAGGCTCGGCGCGCTCCACATCGACTGGCTCCACCCGTCCTTGTCCACGTCGTTCTTGGCCCGCGAGTGCGTGTAGGCGCCCTTCAGCAGCAGGCCGTTCTTGAAGGGTCGGTTGATGGCTACCTGCAGCGAGTGATACCGGGACTTGGCGAACGGACCCCAGAGCAGCAGCGACTGGTTGCCGCGGATCGACGCGAGCGGTCGGCTGGCGGATCCCCCGCCGGGCACGTCCGAGGCGTTCGCGTCGATGTCCGTGAAGCCGCCGTTCTTGGCGGTGCCGACGTAGGCGATGTCCATGGACACGTCCCAGGGCAGCCGCCGCTCGAACGCGATGTTCCACGAGTGGATGCGGCTGCGCGACAGGTCCGACGCTGGTGTCCGCATCAGGTAGTCGGGCGTGAGGGCCAGGCGTCCCGGACTGAGATCCGGACCGACGACGTCAGGGATGCCGTCCTCCAGCGTTGTCTGCCATCCGTATGGTTCGGTGGCGAGTACGCCGATCGATCGTCAACGGGTAGAAACCGCGCAGGGGGCGTGAGAACGGCAAAGGGTTGTAGGTGATCCCGTATCCGCTCCGGATCACCGAGTTGGCGTTCAGTCGATAGACAGCGCCGAGGCGTGGCGCGACCAGGGTCTTGCTGACGGAGAGACCGAGATCCTCCGGCACGTCACGCCTACCGCCGAGCAGGACGGTGGGGCGAAGGAAGCCCACATATCAGGCGTGAGTGCGCTGGTGTTCTGCGCCAACCCGCGTGTGGTCGCCAGATCGTCTGCGCCGAGCACGCGCTCGATGCCCCGGTGGCGCGGGTCACGAGCGGGTAGTACCCGTAGCGCAGGCCGAGATCGAGGGTGAGCTTATTGTTCATCTGCCAGCGGTCGCGCGCGTACATGTTGTGCTGCCACTCACGGGTCGTCATGAGCTTGTACTGGACGCTCGTGCCGGCGATATCCATGAGGCCGAGCAGCAAGGACGCGTAGGCGTTATAGATGTTCGGGTCCTGCTCGGCCCCGTTGAGCGCGGTGGCGTTCGTCGCGGCCTGCATGAACCCGCGGGGCCCCAAGCCGGCCGGCTGCCAGTGGTCCATCCGCAGCTTGTTGACTTGGTATCCCACCCTCAGCTCGTGGGCGCCCTTGAGCTTCGTCATGTTGCTCGCGACCGAATAAGTCCTCTCGTCGCGCTCCACGGGATCCCATCCGTTGAAATTGCCGATCGTAGAGAAGCCGCACCAGCAGCCACACTGGAAACGGACCATCGGCCCGCTCGGGCAGCGCATGAGGAATGCCGGAATGCCGCCGTACCGACGATCGTCGCCGAAGTTGGTCCCGCCGTTCATGCCTGGAATCCCGAGGACCTCCCGCCCGAAGTTGCCCAGTGCGATGTCGCTCTCCTCCGCCGTTTGCGTCATCCTGGAAATCCCGAGCCTCGCGTCGAACACCGTGGTGGAGTTGATGGTCCAGGTCTCGCCGAACGTGTACTGCTGGACTGTCGTTTCGCCCGTGAGCGCCCCGTGTACCCCAGGTACGGCTGCGGCGAGGTTACGTCGGCCCCCATCCGCGATACTTGCCCCACACCTGGTTCGAGGGCGAGTGGTTGTAGTCGATCTTGAGGTCGTAGTTGTTCCGGTCGAACCGGCGATCCTGCTGGCGCACGAAGTTGCGGTAAATCGGCACGCCCCCGACGTTCCCGTTGGCGGTGCTGGCGGTCGGGAGGTTGATGTTGGGATACAGGGCCTGGATTTCTGCGCGATCGGGCTGAGCAACGCCGCAGGGATCCGATTGCCCGGAAACGGCTCACGGCCGGTGCCGTCCGGATTGCCCGTGAACGGGTTGTAGATGATCTGCAGGCTGCCGTCCCCGTTGAACGCCTGGCTGAAATCGCCCGCGCGCAAGGCCGCTGGCGGCACGTCGTAGAAGAACTGTTGCGGCGTCCTCTGGAACTGTCCTTCCCAAGCCCCGAAGAAGAACAGCTTGTCTCTCGAGATCGGCCCGCCCAGCGTCACCCCGTCGATGTGGGAGCTCGCCTCGGGCTTCACGGTCGCGAAGTAGGGCGGCATTGAAGTTCTGGTTGTTGTAGAAGACGAATGCGGCCCTTGAACCGTTGGTGCCCGACTTGGTGACCACGGTGATGGCCGCGCCTCCCGCGTTGCCCTGCTCGGCGTCGAAGTTGCTCGTGCTGACGTTCACCGTATCGATCGTCTCGGCCGGTGAGACGTACTCGTGTGGTGCGGCAGAAGATGTTCAGGTTCTGTGCGCCGTCCGTGCGGGTACCGTTGTTGTTGCTGTCGAGCCCGTTCACGTTCGTGTTCAGCGCGCGACCCGGTGTGTCCACCTCGCTGTTCTGCATCCGCGCCGGCGTCGAGCCGGGCACCAGGTTGATGAGCGACTGGTAGTTGCGGTTCTGCGGGAGCGGCAGCTGGGTGATGGCCACCGACGAGAGCTCGGTGTGCGTGTCGGCCTTGTCGGTCTGCAGCAGCGCCGTTTCCGACTGCACGGTCAGGGTCTCGCTCACTTGACCGATGTCGAGGGCCGCGTCCACGCGGCTGACCGTGTTCACGGTCACCGGCACCGCGGTCTTGACGAACACCTTGAACCCCTCCAGGGACACCTTCACGTCGTACGTGCCAGCCAGCACGTTGGCAAAGGTGTAGCTACCGACCTCGTTCGTGACGGTCGAGCGGGTCAGGTTGGTCTCCCCGCTGGTGATGGTCACGGTGGCGCCGGGCAATGCGGCGCCGCTCAAATCTTGAACGTTCCCGACGATGCTGCCGTACAGCACCTGCGCGCGCGCCATCGGCGCAGTCAGGCACCCGCATGCGACGACCAGCACCGCGGCACGCACGACCTTCGTCCACTCGGTCACTGCGCCTTCCATGGGTAGGGGCGGGCTCCTTCGCCCACCCGACGGCCGCGACCCGAGTCTGCTGCTCGCGGCTATGGAGACCCGGGTGTCGGTAGTGGGCAGAACCTACTCTTCTAGTGCAGAAAAAGCAACGGATTCGTCGTGATCATGTAGGCGAGGACATGCACCGCTGCGGACACAGTCACCCAAGGACGAGTGAGCGCCGGGCGCGGGGGCTCGACGTCAGCGCCTGAAAGCTACAGAGCTGTCTCCACGACATTCTGTATTTTCCGACGCGAGTTTGTCGTCACTTCGGCGGACCGTCTCACGTCGGCGGACGGGCCGCAATGTCCTCGAGTAGTTGAGCGGCGTAAGCGAACGGTGGCTGATCATCCCCATGACGACCACGGGGCGCCTTCAGCAGCGCTATGACCACCGGGCTCGGGATTCGTCCAACGCACCGGGGACGTGACCATCGCCACGGATCTGGGGTCGACCCGCGCCTATCTTCATGCCGTGATCGACCGATTCTCGCCTTCACGTCATAGCGGACGCTTCGACGAATACTTCGCCGGCTGGCGAAGTCGACGAGGGCGCTCAACGTGGGTACGTTTGTGGACTCCGTTCGAGCAGCGGTTGAGCTGCTCGAACGTGCCCACGTCGGCCACCGCGCGGTCTGGCATGCCGGGCAGCCGTTGATCCGGATGACCCCGTGGGTACGACCGGCCTGGCGTGCGCCGCCACGGCAGGCCGGTCGACGTCCCACGACGTCGTGCATGCCACGAGACAGCCCGAACTCACTGCCCCTTGTCGATCAACCCGATCATCACCGCCGCCGAGTGCCCGGTAGCCGTGTCCAGCACGCGCCAGATCACGATAGTGCCGGTGGCGCCGCTGAACCGACCGGATCCGCCCGTGACGCTGTAGGTCTCGGTGATTCTGGCGATGCCGCCCTCGAGGGTGCCGACACCACGGCTCGTGCCGATCATGCTGTCGCCATTGGCCGCAGTCATCTTGAAGGTTCCCGCTGCGGTGAGATTCGTCACATTGACCGCGAATTCGGCCACGAGCGTGAACCTGCCGAGATGCGTCGCCTTTCCCGTGCCCTCGAGTGCCTTTCCGGCAAACGGAAACTGGAAGCCCGTATCGACTTCCGCCGTCTGCATGGTGCCGCGGAAGGGAACCGTCTTCTGTGCCATCGCGGGGCTGGCGAGTGCCGCCACCATCAACATCGCCGTGATCACCGTCTTCATGTCGCCTCCTGATTGTTCCGCGGGCGCGCGTGCCGACGACCGGACGCATGCCAGGCCCCGACAGGGGTTCGCGTATCACGTAACGCGGAATCCGGGCGTACACTGCCTCACACTTCGATATGAACGATCCTGGACGGGTGACCGGCCTGCTGCAGGCGTGGGGACGCGGCGACGTGCACGCCCGTGACGCGCTCGTGCCGATCGTCTACCGCGAACTGCGGCGGCGGGCGGGCGCGTACCTCCGCCGGGAGCGCGCCGACCATACCTTGCAGGCGACGGCGCTGGTGCACGAGGTGTTCATCAGGCTGGTCGGCCAGGATCGGGTCGAATGGCAGGGACGCGCGCACTTCTTCGGCATCGCGGCGCAGATGATGCGCCGCATCCTGGTCGATCACGCGCGCGAGCGCCAGGCCGGCAAGCGCCTGGGCGGCGCGGTGCGCGTCGAACTCGACGACCAGGTGGCCGCGGTTGCCGCCCCCGACGTCGAGGTGCTGTCGCTGGATCGCGCCCTGGACGACCTGGCGGCCCTCGATCCGCGACAGGCGCACATCGTCGAACTGCGCTACTTCGGCGGGTTGTCCGAGCAGGAGGTCGGCGCGGTGCTGTCCCTGTCGCGCGCCACCGTCACGCGAGAGTGGCAGTCTGCACGTGCGTGGCTCTATCGCCGGTTGACGTCCGGGAGCGGATCCCGCGGCCCCTGCAGGCGCGATCCGAGCGCTGATGCGCCGACGGGGACCAGTTCAGGATCAGGCGTATAGGCGTGAGGCTCACGTCGTGCTCGAAGGCATCGACGAGGAAGCGCTGTCCATCTGGCGTCACGACGTACTGCGCCCCGGGCACGGAGTTCGAGCCGGTGCCGATTCGCGAAGGAAAGAGCGGGACAGGGCTGCCCACCTGGATCGGACCATCGCCGCGGGCCGCATGCACGGTGACTGCCATCAGCATGCCGTCGTTGGCGACATAGAACAGTTCGTGCCCGTCGGCGCGCCATCGCACCTGAGAGCCACCGCGCGTGGACACCTGCACGCGTCGCCCGCCCTCCGGAAAGCGCCGGAGGAACACCTCGTAGGGCCCGGAGTCGTTCGACTCGTACGCGAGCCATGCGCCGTCGGGTGAGAACTGCCCGTTGCGTTCGTCCGCGTCGGTCTGGACCGCCGCTGCGGTGACGCCGTCCTGCACCGAGAGGGTGCGCATGTCCCAGCCGGTCACCCGGTGGCGCCGGTGATACAACAGCAAACGCCCATCGGGCGATGAGTCCGTGGCGAACGACTCTTCCTGTCCGGTTTGCAGCAGGAGTTCCTCGTTGCCGCCGGTCACGCGCTTCCGGTACAGGGCCCAGCGGCCGTCGCGATTGGAGGAGAACACGATCTCCTGCCCGTCGCGCGACCAGTAGGGGAAGATGTCCTCGGCCGGGTGTGTCGTGAGTTTCGTCAACAAGCCGCGCGCGGTCTCCATCAGCCACACGTCGGCATTGCCACCGACCCGTCGCAGCATGGCGATGTGCTCGATGCCTGGCGATGGCGTCGGGGACACGCCATCGACCGCCACCACCGGCAGCACGTGGCGACCCGTCCGATTGATCCACGTGAACTGCGTGTGCGGCCTGGCGTTGCCCGCGCGGAAGGCAATCGTCCCGTCGGCCGCGGCCGAGACCGCCGGTCGGTCCACCCATACCCTCTGTCAGCTGGATCACGCTGTCGGCGACCTCGAAGGGCGTACCCGTGAGGGCCATGCGCCCGGCGTCGAACGCGCAGGCAAAGAGCGTCTGCTGCCGGACGAACAGCAGGTGCCCCAGGGTGTACACCGCCGACGAATCGGCGTCGACGAGCTTTCGCCCGGCGCTCCCGTCCACGTTGCCCACGTACACCCCGCGTGCCTCAGGTGTGCCGAGCACGTAGTAAAGGAAGTGACGGCGGTCAGGGAGCCACTCCGGACCCACGTGCCCGGCCTGATCCTTCTCCAGGCGCGTCACCGCCCTGGGCTCGCCGCCCGTCGCGGACACCCGCAGGATCGGTCCCGCGGGGTACGGACGAACAGCAGTGTGTCGTCCACGTTCCAGGACCCTCCGCCGCCCCATACCGCCGCTGTCAGGGAACGGACCAGTGCGCCATCGATGTCGACGCGCTTCAGTTGGCCTTCCGCGTAGTACGCGATCGAGCGGTGGTCCGGTGACCAGAATGGCGTCGACGCGCCTCGCGTGCCATCGAGCGGGCGGGCCACGACCGTCGGCAATGGACGCACCCACAGGTGTGGGGCCCCCTGCCAGGCGCCGACGAAGGCCAGGGCCTGCCCGTCCGGCGACAACGCGAACGATTCCAGGTCGGTCGGCCCGAGGATTGGCGGCGTCGCCATGTCGAACTGCTGCTGTGGCCGGGCCCGTTCCGGTGGCGAGGGGCGCATCGTCATCGCGACGCCGACGAGCGCGACGACGGCAGCCACGGCGAGCCATGTGCGCCCCCTTTGCAGGTCGCTCGCGCGCGGGTCACGTGTCTCCTTCGACTGCCATTCGCGCTGGCCATCGTCGACGTCGAGGCGGACGTCACCGAAATCACGCACCCGGCCCGCATCGTCCTTGTTCAGGCATCGACCGAGCAGTCGCCGGATTGCCGGAGGCGTGTCGTCGGGAAGCCGCTGCCAGTCCGGTTCGCGCCCCAGGATCTCGACGAAGGTTTCGCCGGCCGTCGGGGCGCCGAAGACAGGCCGGCCCGACAACATCTCGAACAGGACGCATCCGAAGGCCCAGACGTCCGAGCGTCGATCCGCCGGCAGGCCCTTCACCTGCTCGGGCGACATGTAGGCCGCAGTTCCGAGGAGTTGACCGCCGCCCGTCGCGCGCGGCGACGCGTCGAGTGCGCCGGGCGCATGCCCTTCGAGCATTCTGCCAGCCCGAAGTCGAGCAGCTTGGCGGCGCCGTCCGGACGCAGCTTCACGTTGGCGGGCTTGAGATCGCGATGGATGAAGCCATGCTGGTGAGCGGAGTCCAGCGCCTCGGCGATTTGGCGGGCGATCTGCAGCGCGTCGCCGACGGCGATCGGCCCTCGTGCGACGCGTTCCGCGAGTGTGTCGCCGTCGACGTACTCGAGGACGAGGGCGCGGGTGGCTCCGAGATCCTCGACGCCGTAGATGGAGGCGATGTTGGGATGGTTCAGCGTGGCCAGGGTGCGCGCTTCGTGCTCGAACCTGAGCGCGATGGCGGGGTCGTCCCGGAGCTCACGATGCAGCACCTTGATGGCGACCGTGCGTCCGAGGCGCGTGTCGCGGGCGCTGTAGACGGCACCCATGCCGCCGGCGCCCAGCCACCCGGTGATTTCGTACGGTCCAAGGTGTGCCCCGGATGCAGCGTCGCGGCGTGGACGGCGTGGCGAGCCATTCCGCGAGGTCGCGGACCGCGTGATGTTCGGCGAAGCTGCCCGCCCGGCATGCGCATCCAACAGCGACAGGACCTCGGCGTGAAGCGCGGCGTCACCGCGGCACTCCTCGGCGAGGAGCCCCGGGCGTTCCGAGGCGTCACGCTCCAGCGCCGCCTGGAACACCAGCTTGGCTCGTTCCCAGTCGACGTGATTCGCCACCGTTCGCCTCGCTGACGGGATCGTCAATGCTGCGGTTGAGCGAGCGATTTCGCACCATTCCGCCGCGGCAGAGGCGCGGCGCTCGTGCAGATGAGCCAGGATTCCCGCGCCGGGCGAAAGGTCCTCGGTCACCATCGACATGCGAGGCTGACACCGCTCAGGAATTGCCGGTTCTTTCCGTGTTCTGCAACGGCCGGGATGCGGGTTGCTGGTTCGAGTTCCAGCCCGAGGAGCCGCTCCTTTCAGCGAGTTGGCTTGCTCGCGTTTTCGGATTTGTGAACAAGTGTGAACAATTCAGATTCCGACCGGGGTGAAAGGGATTCGAGCCAACTCTGGAATCACCGACCTGGACTCATTTGCTACGCGCAAACCCAGATTGGGTGGGAGCAGTTGCGAACACGCCGACAGGAACGGTCGCGACTGGACAACAACCGAAAGCGCCTGATGATCCGTTGCCTGCCGTGATTCGCTGGGCACAATCGCCTGAAAGCCGGCGGTTCGTCGCGCTCGGCCGCGAAGGCCGAAGGCTGTTCACAAGGCGATTGCCTGCACGGCGTGCGAGCGCAAGGAACTGCGTCTCGATTCGCTCCGCGAAGGCGGAGGTTTCAAGAGTCTTTCAAGTCCCCGCAAACAGCGCTTCTCCGACGACGAAGACCCCGCCAAGGTATCCGGTACAAGTCACTGAGAAGTCGCGCGATGGAGAGTAGGCTAGCCAACCGTAGCTCGCTGCGAGCGCACTGGCACCCCACCTTCGCTCGACTGAATTAGCGCGAACTTCGGTGGGCAACGTTCGGGTGAGTGATGAGCGAAGGTCGGTACAGGTACGGGGATTCGAACCCCGGTCCCGTGGCTGAGAAACGCAGCCGGAGACCTCGACGGTCTCCGGTTGCGTTGGTTTTGTTGGGGTTTTCGCACTGACCTTTTGGGTCGTTTCAGGTCCGAACGGCCCCTTTCGTGCGCAAAGTTTATGGCAGCCGGTAGAGGTCGCGCAGTTCCTCCTTCAGCACCCAGGCCCGGAACAGCACACTGCGTGCTCGTCGCAGTTGCGCGATCTGTTCGCGTTGGTTGTCGGTCCAGGTCGCCGGGTCTTTCAGCAGCGCCCAGCGGGTGTGCTTGATCAGTTGCGCGGCGGGGTCTTGCCGGACCCGCCCCAGCGGCGAGGGTCTGGTGACCCGGGCGGTCTGGCGGGCGGTGTTCCACTCGGTGCGGCGCACCTCGTCGAGCGCGGTGTTCGCCAGCTTGATCAAGTGGAACGGGTCGGCGCACACCTTGGCGTTGCCGGCTCGGGCGGCGATAACCCGGTGGTAGGCGCCGTGCAGATCCGCCGATGCGGCTTGAATCTGTTGGCAGCGCTGGGGTCCGAGCTCATCGAAGAAGGCCTCGAGGGTGGCTCCGGACTTGCCTTCACCGGCCCAGATCACTGCGCCGTCGCGGTCGTGGTCGGCGACCACGGTCAGGTAGCGGTGGCCCTTGCGGTAGGACACCTCGTCGACGCCGATCCGATAGACCTCATCGAGGCGGGTGTCGTCGATGTGGTCGGCGACGACCCGGGAGACGATGCCCGCGACCGCCTCCCATGAGCAGCGCAGCAGCCGGGTGATCGCGGTCTTGTCCATTCGCTGCGCCAGCCAGGCCAGCACGTCTTCGAAGTCGCGGGTGAACCGAGCCGCCGGCCGAGCCCAGGGCACCGTCTCGGTGCGGACCCGACCGCAGCGGTGACAATGCAGGCGGCGGATCTCGGCGCACACGAACAGCCGCGCGGCGCCCAGGTCCAGGTGCCGCCAGCGGCGCACCGACCGGTCATAGACCGCCCGAGTCGACCAGCCGCATGGGCAGGTCAGACGACGCGCTCGACGACGCAGATCGACCACGATCCCGGTCGGGCTGAAGGTCACACCGACCACGTCGGCGCCGGGCAGGGCGAGCATCTTGTTGAATGCGGTGGTGGCGCGCACGCGTCGCTCCAAGGACGGTTCCGGTTTGCTTGGCAGCTCCGAAACCTACGAGGACGACGCGTGCGCGTCCGGCGTCACCACGTCTACAGGTCAGAAACCCAGGTGCATCAAGGACGAGCGGCCCTCAGCGGCGCAGGACTACCCACGGGAAGCCGAGGAGTCCCCGATTTCCGCATTAGCGGCGCCGGGTCCGAGTGGTCACCGACCTCACCGCGCCAAGGCGTCATGGGCAGGCAGCTTCGGTGGCTGCACGTCGACCTGGTCGCGCTCGAGGCAACGCCGCGCCTGCCGCGTCTCGCGCAGCTGCTGGGCGCGCGCCGGGGCGAGCACGACATCGGCGCGGACCCTGGATCGGGTGTGCGCGGCGACTAGCTCGCCGTCGCAGAACATCCGTACCTCGGTCAGCGACGCCCGCACCGCCAACCGCCGCCCAGCGACCCGCGGCGGGACGGAGTAGTCGACGTCGGCGACGCGGACGAAGCCGTCGCTGCTCGCGCGGACCTCCAGGCGGGCGTCCACGTCCGGCCATAACGGCGGCAGCGGGCAGCCAGCCCCGCTCGACGGCAAGTGCGTCGTTCACGCTGCCGCCGAGACGGCTCACGTGTCGGCGGTCGGCGATCCCACCCGCCCAGGTGTCGGCCTGTCTTGCAGATCGGCCAGAGAGTCAAAGCGACGCAGCGGCAGAACGAGGTCTGGTCGTAGCCGATCCCGCGTTCGATGAATCCCTTACCCTGGGGGAACCGGCCGCAGCGGCACCGCCCGCAGCCCGAGCTGGCCATGCAGGCTGGCCACATCCTCGACCAGGGTGACGATCTCGCCCGGCGGGAGGCGATGATCGCGGCGTCATTGTCCGACACGATCGCCTTCGGCAACCCGGCGAGACCGGCCAATCCGCCCAGCAGCGCCGGGCAAAACGCCACGGTCGTCGCCGCCAGGGTGATTCCACCCGCGGCGCCGCCGAGAATGGCAACCGGTTGACCAGACGAAACACCGGCCGAACCTGTCCGCGGCCAACCGGCACCCGCACGCCGGTATGCCACCAGTCGGTCAGCGCCACCTCGCCCGGCAGGTAGGTGGTGCGCTGGTAGGCGGTCGCGGCTGTGTAGCTCGGCCGGACCCGGCGCAGATGATCCTTCAGGATTTCAACGAGCCGGTGAACCCCTGCGGGCGCAACCGGTCGGCGATCACTGTCGCCGGCACCGCCGGATCCTCGGCGAGCATGGCCGCGATCGCCCCCGCCGAACCGATCCACCTGCGACCTGGCGCGCCGCCGCCGATGCTTCGGCGGCTCGGCAAGTGACAACAACCGGGCCACCGTGTTCCGGCTCATCGACAACTTCACCGCGATGGCCGACTTGCTCATCCCCTCGACATGGTGCAACCGATGCACCTCAGCCCAGTCGTGCCGGAATACATCCCCTGTCTCCTCGAACGCCCGGCAGGACGCTTCGAGGATCGACCGAAACATGAGCACCTCCCCGCAGGAGGTGCCCATGTCTCGGCCGTCGCAGGATTCTCAGTCTTCGGCCGTCGTCGACACTTCGCGTGCGCTAGCGTGGCGTCGCGGCAGATGGCGACCTAATCTGACGTAGCCAGGTTTGTGGCAGCGGTGCCCCGCCCACCAGATCATTATGCGCTCGGCCCGCGGAGCCTCCCGGGAGAGTGGGAGCCATGGGCAGAGTCTCGATCGGAATGGCGTCACAGTCGCGCAGCGCTCGTCGTCGAGCACAGAGCGCTCGTCGTCGTCGCTGTCTGGTCGTCGCGCTGATAGTCCTGGTTTTGGCGATGATCGGGACGCCGTTCGCAGCCGCGACCGCCGACGTTGCGCCTGACGACTCGACCGTCTCGACACCGAGCGACACATCTGATCCGAGCGATGGGTCGCCGACCACCACGCCCGAGTCTCCGACCACAAGGCCGGAGCCGCCGACCACCACGCCCGAGCCGCCGACCACCACGCCCGAGCCGCCGACCACCACGCCCGAGCCGCCGACCACCACGCCCGAGTCGCCGACCACCACGCCCGAGTCGCCGACCACCACGACCGAACCCGCGGTTGGCGTCGGCTCGGCAGCGACGTCGACGGCCCCGCTTCCTGCACCCACGATCGTGAGCGACAAGACCGACTACCCGCCGGGCGGAACGGTGGTACTCACGGGAACGAACTGGCTTCCCCTCGACACCGTCACGATCAACGTGAACGACGACACGGGAAAGGCGTGGGAGAAGGACGTCACCGTCCAGGCGAACGTGAACGGCGAGATCACGTACACGTTCGTCCTCCCCAACCAGTTCATCGCGAACTACGCCGTGACCGCAGTCGGCTCCGACGGCCGCACCGCTACCACGACCTTCACCGACGCGCCATCCGCCAACCTCGACCAGTGCGCGAATGGTCAGGCACCCTCGCCCAATACCGACGGTTGCAACACGGATCCGGGCGACTGGATCAACGGCAACCTGGGCGCGGGCAGATCGGTCTACCTCGAGGGTGACTCGGTCCCGTACCGCGTTTTGGGCAACGAAATCACGGTAGGGCCCACGCATACGGTGGCGATCGAGTGGGACACTTTGCAGCAAAGCAAGCACGCCATCGACTTCATCACGACCTTCAACCGGACTGTCGCCAACGCGAATCCGTGCCTCGGCGTCGCCAACTGCGGCGCGCCGACCACTTTTCCGATCCCCGCGGACTCCGCAGCCGGTGGGTTCCAGATTCCCGGCGTCCTGACGATATACGGCGGGACCATCTCCGCCGCTACGTACAGCTCCCCGAGCGGTAACGACGCACCGCGTCGTCTCACGATCACGTTCACCGCAACCCAGGCAAACCCGGTGCTCGCCTGGGGCGGTCATATCGCGACTCGCGTTGACTGGGGTTTCGGGAACTCGGCGGCGAGCATTTCCGGCTCGCCGTACCACACGCGCTTGATTGCGCTCGATGGCTCTGGCGGCAACCAGGACCGCTCGCTGTCGTCGAACGCGGTCATCTTCCCGGCGACGATCACCATCATCAAGGACGCGATCCCGGACGCCGCGACGGTGTTCCCCTTCAGCGCGACAGGCCCGGAGATGACACCGACGAGCTTCACCCTCGTCGACGACGGCGTGACTGCCGCTCTCAGGACGCGCACCTTCAGCAATCTCATCTCCTTCGGAGCCGGTACGACGCGCACCGTCACCGAGGGTCCGGTGAGTGGTTGGACGCTGGCCGATCTCACGTGCGCGGTCACGGCACCCGCCGGCGTGGACCTGGGTACCGTGCAATCCAACACCGCGACAGGGGTTGCCACGTTCGAGCTCCAGGAGGCGAATTCGGCCATCTGCACGTTCAGGAACGTGCCGCAGGGTTCGGTGGCGATCGTGAAGAACACGGTGCCGAACGGGCCGGCGAACTTCGCGTTCACGGCGACCGGCGGGGCGACGCCGGCGGGCTTCACCCTGGATGACGACGCGGATCCGGTGTTGTCGAACACGCAGGTGTTGACGGGACTGGTGGACGGCCAGACCTATGTGGTGACCGAGACGTCGGCGAACGCGGCCGGGTTCACGCTGACGGGCCTGGTGTGCACCGGTGGCGGACGGCGACACCACGGTGGACATCCCGGCGTGGGGTGGCGACGATCGGGTTCGACGCGGGCGAGACGATCGTGTGCACGTTCACCAACACCCAGCAGGGTTCGGTCACGGTGGTGAAGGACACGGTGCCGAACGGGCCGGCGGACTTCGCGTTCACCGCGCGACCAACGCGGCGACCCCGGCGGCTTCACGCTGGATGACGACGCCGATCCGGCGTTGTCGAACACGCAGCTGCGTTGACCGGGCTGGTGGACGGCCAGAACTATGTGGTGACCGAGACGTCGGCGAACGCGGCCGGGTTCACGCTGACGGGCCTGGCGTGCACCGGTGACTGGACGACGACACCACGGTGGACATCCCGGGTGGGGTGGCGACGATCGGGTTCGACGCGGGCGAGACCATCGCGTGCACGTTCACCAACACCCAGCAGGGTTCGGTCACGGTGGTGAAGAACACGGTGCCGGACGGGCCGGCGGACTTCGCGTTCACCGCGGCCAACCAACGCGGCGATCCGCCGGCCGGCGCTTCACCCTGGATGACGACGCCGACCCGGCGTTGTCGAACACGCAGCTGTTGACCGGGCTGGTGGACGGCCAGACCTATGTGGTGACCGAGACGTCGGCCAACGCGGCCGGGTTCACGCTGACGGGCCTGGTGTGCACCGGCGGCGGGGCGACACCACGGTGGACTCCCGGCGCGGGGTGGCGACGATCGGGTTCGACGCGGGTGAGACCATCGTGTGCACGTTCACCAACACCCAGCAGGGTTCGGTCTCGGTGGTGAAGGACACGGTGCCGAACGGGCCGGCGGACTTCGCGTTCACCGCCGACCAACGGGGCGATCCCGGCGGCGTTCACCCTGGATGACGACGCCGACCTCGGCGTTGTCGAACACGCAGCTGTTGACCGGGCTGGTCGACGGCCAGAGCTATGTGGTGACCGAGACGTCGGCCAACGCGGCCGGGTTCACGCTGACGGGCCTGGTGTGCACCGGCGGCGGGGCCGACACCACGGTGGACCTCGCGGCCGGGGTGGCGACGATCGGGTTCGACGCGGGTGAGACGATCGTGTGCACGTTCACCAACACCCAGCAGGGTTCGGTCTCGGTGGTGAAGAACACGGTGCCGGACGGGCCGGCGAACTTCGCGTTCACCGCGGCACCAACGGGGCGATCCGCCGGCCGGCGTTCACCCTGGATGACGACGCCGACCCGGCGTTGTCGAACACGCAGCTGTTGACCGGCGCTGGTCGACGGCCAGAGCTATGTGGTCACCGAGACGTCGGCCAACGCGGCCGGGTTCACGCTGACGGGCCTGGTGTGCACCGGCGGCGGGGCCGACACCACGGTCGACATCGCGGCCGGGGTGGCGACGATCGGGTTCGACGCGGGCGAGACCATCGTGTGCACGTTCACCAACACCCAGCAGGGTTCGGTCTCGGTGGTGAAGGACACGGTGCCGAACGGGCCGGCGGACTTCGCGTTCACCGCGGCACGCAACGCGGCGATCCCGGCGGCGTTCACCCTGGATGACGACGCCGACCCGGCGTTGTCGAACACGCAGCTGTTGACCGGGCTGGTGGACGGCCAGAGCTATGTGGTCACCGAGACGTCGGCCAACGCGGCCGGGTTCACGCTGACGGGCCTGGCGTGCACCGGCGGCGGGGCCGACACCACGGTCGACATCCGCGGCGGGGGTGGCGACGATCGGGTTCGACGCGGGCGAGACCATCGTGTGCACGTTCACCAACACCCAGCAGGGTTCGGTCACGGTGGTGAAGGACACGGTGCCGAACGGGCCGGCGGACTTCGCGTTCACCGCCACCAACGGGGCGACCCCGGCGGCGCTTCACCCTGGATGACGACGCCGACCCGGCGTTGTCGAACACGCAGCTGTTGACCGGCGCTGGTCGACGGCCAGAGCTATGTGGTGACCGAGACGTCGGCCAACGCGGCCGGGTTCACGCTGACGGGCCTGGTCGTGCACCGGCGGCGGGGCCGACACCACGGTCGACATCCGCGGCGGGGGTGGCGACGATCGGGTTCGACGCGGGCGAGACGATCGTGTGCACGTTCACCAACACCCAGCAGGGTTCGGTCACGGTGGTGAAGGACACGGTGCCGAACGGGCCGGCGGACTTCGCGTTCACCGCGACCAACGGGGCGACCCCGGCGGGCTTCACCCTGGATGACGACGCCGACCCGGCGTTGTCGAACACGCAGCTGTTGACCGGCGCTGGTGGACGGCCAGAGCTATGTGGTGACCGAGACGTCCGCCAACGCGGCCGGGTTCTCGTTGACGGGCCTGGTGTGCACCGGCGGCGGGGCCGACACCACGGTCGACATCCCGGCGTGGGGTGGCGACGATCGGGTTCGACGCGGGCGAGACGATCGTGTGCACGTTCACCAACACCCAGCAGGGTTCGGTCACGGTGGTCAAGGACACGGTGCCGAACGGGCCGGCGGACTTCGCGTTCACCGCGCACCAACGGGGCGATCCCCGGCGGCGCTTCACCCTGGATGACGACGCCGACCTCGGCGTTGTCGAACACGCAGCTGTTGACGGGGCTGGTGGACGGCCAGAGCTATGTGGTCACCGAGACGTCGGCCAACGCGGCCGGGTTCTCGTTGACGGGCCTGGCTGTGCACCGGCGGCGGGGCCGACACCACGGTCGACATCGCGGCCGGGGTGGCGACGATCGGGTTCGACGCGGGCGAGACGATCGTGTGCACGTTCACCAACACCCAGCAGGGTTCGGTCACGGTGGTGAAGGACACGGTGCCGAACGGGCCGGCGGACTTCGCGTTCACCGCGGCACCAACGGGGCGACCCCGGCGGCGCTTCACCCTGGATGACGACGCCGACCATCGGCGTTGTCGAACACGCAGCTGTTGACCGGCGCTGGTGGACGGCCAGAGCTATGTGGTCACCGAGACGTCGGCCAACGCGGCCGGGTTCACGCTGACGGGCCTGGTGTGCACCGGCGGCGGGGCCGACACCACGGTCGACATCGCGGCCGGGGTGGCGACGATCGGGTTCGACGCCGGCGAGACCATCGTGTGCACGTTCACCAACACCCAGCAGGGTTCGGTCTCGGTGGTGAAGGACACGGTGCCGGACGGGCCGGCGGACTTCGCGTTCACCGCGACCAACGCGGCGACCCCGGCGGCCTTCACCCTGGATGACGACGCCGACCCGGCGTTGTCGAACACGCAGCTGTTGACCGGCGCTGGTGGACGGCCAGAGCTATGTGGTCACCGAGACGTCGGCCAACGCGGCCGGGTTCACGCTGACGGGCCTGGCCTGTGCACCGGCGGCGGGGCCGACACCACGGTCGACATCGCGGCCGGGGTGGCGACGATCGGGTTCGACGCGGGCGAGACCATCGTGTGCACGTTCACCAACACCCAGCAGGGTTCGGTCTCGGTGGTGAAGGACACGGTGCCGGACGGGCCGGCGGACTTCGCGTTCACCGCCACCAACGGGGCGACCCCGGCGGCCTTCACCCTGGATGACGACGCCGATCCGGCGTTGTCGAACACGCAGCTGTTGACCGGGCTGGTGGACGGCCAGAGCTATGTGGTCACCGAGACGTCCGCCAACGAGGCCGGGTTCACGCTGACGGGCCTGGCCTGTGCACCGGCGGCGGGGCCGACACCACGGTCGACATCCCGGCCGGGGTGGCGACGATCGGGTTCGACGCGGGCGAGACCATCGTGTGCACGTTCACCAACACCCAGCTCAGCGTGCCTGCAGTGGTGACGCAGGCCGAACCGCCGCCGGCTTTGCTCCAAACCGGCACTAACTCGATCCGGACGGTCGGTATCGGGCTGGGCCTGACTCTCGTCGGCTTGGTTCTGCTCGGGCTCGCGCGCCGGCGTGGCGCGGTGAGTGCCTAGCGACGACGCAGCCCGGTCGTGCCGGCTCCGGACCAACCTCCGAGTGGACATCACTGGGTGCTCATCCCCGCCCGGCGTTCACTGTCGCCGCCCAGCGCTTCACACAGCCTTCACCGTGCGGTGCGAAGGTCGCGTGCTGGGAACGGACAGCGTCTCCAGCGAGCCCGACTTGCTCCCGACGATCGACTACCACGCCACGATGCGATCGCGGTTGATCTGATGCGCAGTGGGAGCGGGTCCCCCCACTCACTCCCTCGGCGGGAGACATCGCTGCAGCGACGACTCGACACCCGCGTCGGCCAGCCGGCGTATCCGTCGGCGGCGCCGAGCCCCGGTGCGCTTGGCTTCCTCGCGAGCGGCCGGGCAACGCCCGCCACGGCACGTCCCGGGGGCATTGATCCGGAGTAGGACCCCGACCGCAGCTTCGGGCCATCGTGCCGGCCCGGGTTTCGATCCCCCGCGCCTCGTACCAGTTGTGGATGTTGACCCGCTCGTCGCTGCGCGAACCCGTATACCGAGCCACAGATCGCAAGGCCTCGACGCCCATCAGCGCCTGACTGAGAATCGAATCCACCAGGTAGTCAGTCGCTCATTGATCCGAGATCTCCTTGACGTTACGAAGGCTTACCGAGCCCGGCAAGACGATGTCAGCCGACGCGGAGACGCCGGCGCCGGCGACAAATACAACCGCCAGAGCGGCGCGGCTTGACGGTGGGCAGCTCACCTCCGGCAGGCGGCTGGAATGGCGTCGCCACTCTCCCCACTCGCCCTCCCGCCGAGGGCTACGCGGGTGAACTCATCCCGGTGGCATGCCCTGCTGGGTTCGGGCTCGGCGACAGCCGGGCGGCCGCAAGTTCTGCGAGCACACGGGTCGCTTCGCTCGCGAGGGTATGGACGATCACCGCGGCGGGCTGGAGGGTGTCGACCAGGGCGGCGCTCTGCCCGGCGTACATCGCCAGTTGCTCGACGTCCCCGGTCAGCCCTGGGGTGGGTATGTCGTCGCCGTACCGCAGAAGGCGGGTCCCGCTGGTGGTCATGGCGACCAGTTCGCCCTCGCCCGGGCGGGCACCGGGTGGTGGCTGCCCGGCCGCTTCCCAGCGACGCACCGTGCTGTTGCGCAACATCCGCTGCGGAGCATCCGTCCACCCGCCGTCGAAGACCACGCCGTAGACGGTGTCGGTTTCGGCGGCCAGGCGAATCGCGGCCTGGTAGGCGGGATGCACGTGGGCCTCGGTGGCCAGCAGGAACCTCGTCCCGATCCAGCCGGCGGCGGCACCCAGTGCGAGGACGGCCGCGAGCCCGCGGCCGTCGGCAATCCCACCGGCAGCGAGCACCGGAACCGGGTGAACCGCGTCGACGACCACCGGCACCAGCGGCAGGCTGGCGACCTGCCCCAACACGTGGCCGCCCGCCTCCCAACCCTGCGCGACCACGGCGTCGACGCCGGCGTCGACGGCCCGCCTCGCCTCGCTGAGCCGATCCAACCGAATGCACGTGGATCGCACCGGCCTGGTGGATCAGGTCGGTGTATGGGGCGGGATCGCCCCAGGCGGTCGAGACCAGGCGGACCTGCTCCTCCAAGCACACGGCCAGTCGGTCGGCCTGCGGCCACTGCAGGACCAGGTTCACCCCAAACGGCCGGGCCGTGAGCTGCCGGGTGGTCCTGATCCGACGGCGGGCCTCCTCGAGGTCGGTCCAGGTCAGCGCCAGCATGCCGAGACCGCCGGCTTCGCTGACGGCGGCCGCCAGCTGCGGGGTGGTGGCGCTGCCGATCGGTGCCTGCACCACCGGCACGGTCATCCCTAGGTCCGCGCAGAAGCCACCCATCGATCCATCCCTCCCGGTTCATCACGTGCCTGGCCGACGCAAGAACGTGACCACCGCCACGGCGCGTCGGTGGTCCTCGGGTGTCCCCTCCAGCCTGGGCCTGGCACAGATGCGGCTGGTGCACGCTTCGACAGTCTTGGGACTCACGAACAGCTGCTCGCGATTGACAGCGAGACGTCGGCGTCGATGATCTCCCAGCTGCGCGCGGACGCGGGCACGACCAACGCAACCGTGAGGCGACGATGGCCCAGAGCACGATTCAGGGCGCGGCGCAACGCTCGGTCGAGGCCGGGGCGGACGCACGACCTACCTGAGAGCCCATCCGGAGCGCCCTTGGCGTATCCGCAGGGTCGAGCCTCAGCATCCATGTGAGGGTTGGCTGGCTAAGGGCGTGCTACCGGCGCGGACCGCGACAGCTTGTCGGCCGTCGACACGACTCGCTGGTCGGGCCCACCGCTGGTCCGCGCGAGTGCCGCCACGTCGTACCCGGCCGGCTTCTCCGGTGTGAACAGCCAGGTCTGGAATAGTTCGTCGAGCTCGAACCCGCGAGATGTGTTCGGCCAGCGCGATGAACTCATCGGTGCTGACGTTGCCGCCGGCCTGCTGGGTGGCCCACAGCCGCAGGATGCGGAAGAAGTCGGCGTCGCCGACCTCGAGGCGAAGCGCTTGCAGGGTCATCGCCCCGCGCCAATACACCGCGATGTCAAACATCTGGTCCGGACCGGGATCCCCGATGGTCAGGGACCAGAACGGGTCGTCGGCCGGGATGGAGACGAAGTCCTCGAAGATCTCCTGGACGGTCCCCAGGCCTTCGCGCTCGCTCCACAGCCATTCCGCATACGTCGCGAAGCCCTCGTTGAGCCAGATGTGCTGCCAGGACTCGACGGCCAGGCTGTCGCCGTACCACTGGTGCGCCAACTCGTGCACGACCACGCCGTCGCCGAAGATCGAGTCGACGAAGAAGCCCCTGGAGTAGATCGGCCGGGTCTGGTTCTCCAGCGCGAAGCCGAGCGGGGTGTCGTCCACGATGCCGCCGGCCGCCGACCACGGGTAGCGGCCGAACACCGATGAGAGGAACCCGATGATCTCTCCTTGCCGCGCGAGCGATCCGGCCGCGATCTCGCCGGCGGTCGGCGGTCCGTCGTCGACGGTGCCGACGATCCAGTCGTTGACGTTGGGCGGGCTGCCCTCCGGTGCTCCCGGTGTGCTCCATCCGTCCATGGGGTCGCCGTCGTCCTCGAAGGAGGTCGATCCCTCGCCGGTCGTGACCGTGATGTCGTCGACGAAGGCGCCGGTTCCCTGAATGATTTCATCGCTCGCGTAGCTGATCGACACCTCGACGTCGGTTCCGGCGTAGGCGGACAGGTCGACGGTCCACTGCTCGTAGCCGTCGCTGGCTCCGCTGATCGCCCACCACTCGCCGGTGGCTCCAGACGGCGAGCAGCTGCCGTCGCCGTTGTCGGTCTGGTAGTGGGTGAGGAACGGATGCAGCGCGTCCAGCCAGCCCGGGCAGACGAACCCGGTGCCCTGGTTGTTGTGCCCGTTGACGTCCTCAAGTGTGGTCCAGTCGTCCTGTCCGACGGTGTGCGCCTCGACGAAGGTGAAGTCCCACGCCTGTTCGGTGTCCCGACTGATCCAGAACGACAGCTGCGCTCCCCCGGCCGGCACGCTGATGGTGCGGGCGAGCCGCTTGTACGTCGCGTCGCCGGTCTGCGACAGCGCGAACTGCTCGCCCGTGCGCGGCGCGGTCCGCTCGAGCAGGTCCACGTCAATCGCGTCCCAGTAGGCGATCCCGCGTTGCTTGTAGCTCGACAGGGCGTACTCGCCGATGGTCATCATGGCCAGGTATGGGGCCATCGGCTCCCGCGCATCCCACGTCCAACTCGTCCAGCCGTCGTGGTCGTGCTGCCCCTTGAGGACGCCGTTCGACACCACCTCGAGGCCGGTCGGCGCGGTGATGTCGAAGGTGAACGAGGCCTTGTCGGAGGGGTGGTCGTTTGCTGGGAACCACATCGCCGCCACGTCCGGCTGGCCGACGACCAGCGCGCCGTCGTCAGTGTGGATGAAGCCGGACGGGCCGAACGCCGGGTCGTCGATTGTCTGGGGCACGCCGTCGTATGCGATGACCGTCTCGATTCGACGCCGGTCCCGGATGCCCTCGGAGGGGGTGATCGTCAGTTCCCCCCCGTCCCGGCTCCAGGTGGCCGGAGCACCGTTTACCGTGATCGAGCGCACTCTGAGCCCGACGAAGTCGAGGTTGAACGACGACAGGTTCTGCGTGGCCCTGGCGTGGATCGTGGCCAGGCCGGTGAGCACGTCGGTCTCGGGGTCGTAGGTCAGGCCGAGGTCGTAGTGCTGGACGTCGTAGCCGCCGTTGCCGTCCAGCGGGAAATACGGGTCCCCGACCCCCGGCGCGCCCGGGAGGTACTCCACGCCAGGCGCGGCCAGGGCCACCGCCGGGACCGAGCTGCAGACGAGTGCGGTGACGACGACGAAGACCGTCCGCTTCATGGCTTATCCCCCCTGCGTGGTCACCAGGCCGCGCGTCGCGACCCTACGACCCGCCGGGCCTCCCCGTTCACGTTTCCGGCAAACCGGACGCGTGCGTCCTCGACCACTCCCCCCGGACGCCTGCGACGAGCGGCGCGCGCACAGATCCTTGCGCCCATCGTTGGCGCGATCCTTCGCGCTCTGTCGCGTGTGGTCAGCCGAGGCCGCCTGGTGTGGGCTGCAAGCTCGTGTGGTGATCCTCCGCGTTTAGGGTCGGCTTCATGGAAGGGCGTGTGCGCCGGGCCAACCGAGGCCGCGATGGCCACAGCGGCATGGCGATGCAGACTCCGAGTTCAATGTCGGCGGGGACTGGGCAGCCCGGGTGGCGGTGATCTGACGGACCATGACCTCTAGGGAACCGGACGTCGGTCGTCCGCCTTGTTGTGATCAACGATGTGAACCGGGAGGCCGTTCTCGCGCTCCGGGTCGCGCAGGCGCAGGAGCGCTTCGTCAGTACGGTGCGCGTCTCGTTGGCGGAGGCAGCCGAGCACCCGCGCAGGAGGCCGTGGTACCGCGCGGTGTACGCCGGTGACGAGCCGGTCGGGTTCGTGATGCTGAGTTGGAACGTGGAGCCGCGCCCACCCGAGATCATCGGGCCGTGGTTGCTGTGGAAGCTGCTCATCGACGAGCGGCACCAGGGGCGCGGCTACGGCTCGGCGGTCGTGCGGCAGGTCGCGGCGCTGGTGCACGCCGAGGGCGCGACGGAGTTGCTGACCAGTTACGAGCCCGGGCCCGGAGGACCGGCCGGGTTCTACCAGCGCCTCGGGTTCCTGCCGACCGGTGACGTCGACGACCACGGCGAGGTCATCTTGCGCCTCGCTCTCCCATGACCGATGGCGAAAGCCTCGACCTCAGATCAATCCGTCATCAACAGACCGCGAGCTGTCGGCGTCAGTGAACCCCTTCGACGCGGCTCAGTTCGATGGCGCAGCTGGCGCTGCGCCCAGGCCCGGCAACTCGACGGGAATCGTTCTTGAGCGATGCCGGGCACCGCGGTCTGCGGGTCGGTGACGCGTCCAGCGTCGTCGCGGTGTTCTGCCATGACGGGTCACACGTCCGTCCGCGTCGAGCGGGTCCACCGCGCCGGCAGATGCCTCGGCGGACGCTGAACCGGATTGAGGTCTCGACCCATGGGACCGGCGAATGAGCCGGCGGCGCTCGCCGCCGCGCGGTGGCGGCGAGCCACAGTGCAGAGCACTACTCGTGCCGACGAAGCATGCCGACGGTGGCAGAGGACGAACCTGATGGCACTGGCTGACAGCTTCCGCCTGCTCAGTGCCGGCCCCTCCCGGCGGGCGGATCGCAACGGCCCAGGTCCACGGACCTCGTGATCGGCCCGGTTTCGGTCTCAGCGGTGACAATCGAAGCACCCGCGAGCACCGTATGCTCCGGGACGGCGACGCCAGTACGTTCATTTCCAGGGGGTAATCGACATGCTGAATGACCATCCGGTCTACGCCACGATCGCGACCGGCGACCTGACCCGGGCGCGCGCCTTCTACGAGGGGACGCTCGGGTTCAGCGCCGAGATGGAGGATCCGACCGGCGGCGTGCTGTACGGCTCGGGCGGGACCCGTTTCCTGCTCTACCCGAGCGAGTTCGCCGGAGGTGCCCAGCAGACCGTGGCCACCTGGGTCGTCGACGACGTCGACGCGACCGTCGCGGAGCTGGCCGGGAAGGGCATCACCTTTGAGCAATACGATCTGCCGGGACTCAAGACCGACGAGCGGGGCATCGCCGAAATGGGACCGTTCAAGGCCGCCTGGTTCAAAGACCCGGACGGCAACATCCTCAACGTCGGCACGCCCCCCAGCTAGCTAGGCCGGAAGACGACGTGCGCTAGCGACCGCTCGGACTGAGCGCAGGAGATCAGGCACCCAGCGACCAGGGACGATGCTTGTCCCGCCCGGCAGGAAGAAAGCAATCAGGAAGGCAACCGCTCCATCCGCTAGAGGGTCGAAGACCGGTTTCCGATATTGATTCATCCGTCGGTCCCGACTATTGGAGCGGCAGACTCGCGCAGGCGCTCGGCACTGCTCGCGGCGGATCCTCCGGAGATCTCGCCCGAGACTCCGGCGCGGCAGACATCTGGGCGGCTGGTGGCTGGTGAGGTTCGTGGTCGTTAGACCGAGTGGGACTCCCGTGTTCTATACACCCAGGACAGTGGGCTGTTGACCGCCGATCTCCGCGAGGACGGCGTTCGCGTGGTTCGCGTCGGGCACGGCTCCGATGCTTTCGAAGACGGACAGGGCCGCGTTGACATCGTCCCGGGCCTGCTCGGCGTCGCCTTTGGCGTGGTGGATCTTGCCGAGCAGGAGCGACACGCGGGCGGCCTCGTACAACAGGTCGACCTGCTCGAACAGCCCGCGGGCGTTGCGAGCCGCCTGCTCGGCTTCCGCCTAGTGCCCCGTCCGCGAGCCGGACAGCCGCGGTGCCGGCGTCGGCCATCGCCCGGAGCGCGGGGCTCGCGTGGCTGGTGGCGATCGCGTCCAGCTCGGCGGCGGCCGAGCTGGCGGTCGCGACGTCGTCGAGCATCAGCGCGACTTCGAGCTGGGCCGGCAGCAGCTTGGCGCGGTCGAGGGGGCGCAGGCCGGGATCGGCAAGTGCGCGCCGGAGCGCGGTGGCCGCCGCCTCTGGCCGGCCCCGCTGCACCAGGGCCAGCGCGAGCCCCGGCTGCGGGATGGCTCCCATCTCGCTCGCCTGCCGGAAGGCATCCTCGGCGGCGTCGACGTCACCCAGCTTGAGCCGCACCTCACCGAGCTCACGGAAGGCCAGCGCGGTGAACTCAGGTTGAAGGAGCCGAGTTCGGTGGTGGCCGTGCGTGCCTCTTCCTCGGCCTCGGACAACGCCCCACGTAGCCGCAGGATCTCGGCCCGGTGGACGCGACACACGCCCGGGAAGCCGTTGATCGCCTGGCGGTTGCACCACCGGGTCGCCGCCTCGGTCCACTGACCGGCCCGCTGCCAGTCGGCCACCTGCGCGTTGGCCGCGATCATCATGCAGTAGATCATCCCGGTGGCCCGCGGCCCGAGCTCGCCGTCGACGGCGCCCTGAGTGGCCTCCTCGACCATGGGCAGGCCGCGATCTGGGTCGTCGGTGAAGGTCAGGGTCAGTCCCTTGATCGCATGCCCGAGCGCGAACAGGTCCTTGTCACCGTGGCGCGCTCCAATGCCGGACGGCCTCGGCGGCGTAGTCACCCGCCGTCTGGATGTCGCCCTGGCCGCGCTGCATGAAGCTCATGCGCCAGCCGGAGCCAGCCGTGCTCGGCCGCCTCGGACTCGTCCTCAAGCAGCCGCGTCGCCTGCTGTATCCAGCCCTCCGCCATCGCCGACCTCGCCGAGGTCGCCGTGGTGATCCGCCAGATCGATCGCGACGCGCGCCGCCCGGCGTGGGTTGCCAGCCTTGAGGTACGCCGCGTACGCGCGCTCGCGCAGGGCGATGCAATGGCGCATCTTGCCGATCCACCAGGCGCATTCGGCCATCTGATCGAGGTCGTCCGGCCCGAGGGGCTCGGCGGCGTCGGCTGCCGCGAAGAGGTCGAACGCTTCGCGCCAGGCGTAGCGCGACACCGCCTCGCGGGCGCTTTCGAGCCCGGTGGCGATGCTGGTCATTCGCGGGATTGTTCCACGGCGGGCGCGCGCTCGACGAACGTGGAACCACACAATGGAGCGTGACCCACTCGACGGCTCCTGCCAGGCGACATCCCCGCCGAACGTCCGCCCGTCATCCTGGCCGTCGACGACGATCCGGACGCGATCCGGCTCATCGGCAGCGAGCTGGAGGACCGGTACGGCGCGTTCGTACCAGATCCGGACCGCCCGGGCCGCCACCACCGCGCTGGACCTGCTGAGGGCGTCTGCGCGAATCCGGGGAACGGGTGGCGCTGGTCCTCTCCGACCAGTGGCTGCCCGACGGCACCGGATGCGAGCTGCTCGGGCAGGCCCGCGAACTCTTCCCGCACTGCCCGCCGCCTGCTGCTCATCTCCTGGGGCGAGTGGGCGGTGGACGCCACCGCGCAGCCCCTGCGCCGCGGCATCGGCCTGGGTCAGATCGACTACTACATCCTCAAGCCGTGGCGGGCGGCCGACGAGCTGTTCCACCGCACGGTCACCGAGTTCCTGCACGAATGGGTGGGATCGGACGCCTCGCTGTCCCGCGAGCTGACCATCGTCGCCGATGCCGGCAACGCCCGCGCGTCGGAGCTGCGCAGCCTGCTCACCCGCAACCGCGTCCCCTTCGTCTTCCACGCCGCGAGCTCCCCGAGGGGGTCGCAGCATCCTCGAGGACGCCCGACAGCCGGACGCGGACGTGCCGGTCGTCGTCCAGCGCAACGGCCGTGTCCTGGTCGACCCCTCCAACATCGAGATCGCCAACGCGTACGGCGCCAGCACCAACCTCCGCGGATCGCGCGAGTTCGACGTCACGGTCGTCGGCGCCGGACCCTCCGGGCTCGCCGCCGCCGTGTACGCCTCCTCCGAGGGATTGCGCACCCTCGTGATCGAACGCGAGACGATCGGTGGCCAGGCCGGCTCGAGTTCCCAGATCCGCAACTACCTGGGCTTCCAGCGCGGCATCACCGGCGCCGACCTCGCGACCCGTGCCCAGCAGCAGGCCTGGGTGTTCGGGCACGACGTTCGTCCAGATGTGCCAGGCCCTGGCCATCCGATCCGACGGAGACCGGCTCTACGTCGCGTCGTCGAACTGCACCGAGATTCCGACCGGCGTCGTCGTCCTCGCCATGGGGGTCAGCTACCGGCGCCTGGGCATCCCCGCCCTCGACGAGCTCACCGGGACGGGCGTCTTCTACGGCGCCTCCGCGTCCGAGGCCGAGCGATTCACCGGCCGCTCGGTCTTCGTCGTCGGCGCCGGCAACTCCGCCGGCCAGGCCGCCGTCCACCTGGCCCGCCACGCCAGAAAGGTCACGATCCTGGTCCGCCGCACGACGCCCTGGCCGAGACGATGTCGCGCTACCTCATCGACGAGATCGAGGGGCAGCTCGAACCTCGACGTCCGCTACCGGACCGAGATCGTGGACGGATCAGGAGACCGGTCAGCTCGAGACCCTCACGCTGCGGGACTCGGCCACCGGCGAAACGGAGACCGTCCCCGCCGACGCCGTCTTCATCCTGATCGGCGCGCAGCCCGCACACGGCATGGCTCCCGACCTGAGGTAGCCCGCGACCGCTACGGCTTCGTGGTCACCGGCCGCGAACCCCGACTGGCCCCTGGAGCGCCCGCCGTTCATGTTCGAGTCGTCGATGCCGGGCGTCTTCGCCGTGGGCGACGTGCGATCGGGATCGGTCAAGCGGGTGGCATCGGCCGCCGGGGAGGGTTCCGTCGCGATCCAGCAGGTCCATCAGTACCTGATGCTGACCGAGGCGTACTGAGGCGCTGCGCACGATCGCGGCATTGTGGTCATGCCGTCGAGGATCTGCTGCTGCTCCTACGACGTATGCGAGGAGCGCATCACAGGTGCGTCGAACGCTCGCTTCCTTCTGGATGCCGAACGCAATCGCACCGGACGAGTTCTTGACAACGCAAAGGGGCTGCGACGCCCAATGGACCAAGAACATGCATGCATTCGATTTGACCAGTTCCCCTGGCAGCTACTCACGAACGCAGGCTTCACGGGCGACGTTGAAAGTCGCAGGGATGCGGGCCGCGACTGAACGCCGGCTACAACAACTGACGCCGCGGTCTTTGACACTCGGCATGCGCACGGCCCCACCGCAACAGTTGCAGCGCCGTCACCCCAGGCCGGCTCACCACCTCCAAGAGCAATCGGCTGACACAGCCGTTTGCGGCTGTGAACCCGCTCGTGTCAGCCGCCGTCACCCGGCAGCCAGCACACCGTCAAGACCTCGCCCACGTCATGCACCCGCCGGCCACCCAGCCCGCGCCGGTCGCCGCCGTACACGATGTAGTGCAACGCGCAGCGCTCCCCCGGGAACCGGCCGCACACCCGGCAATGCTGCCCGTCGCGGGCGTCAACGGCAGTTCGCACCGCCTCCGGGATGGCGAGCGTCTCATCCCTGGCCTGACCCATCGGTCTGTTGTCGGCGTCCACCACCGTCAAATGGGCCTCTCATTTGAGGCGGCTTCCCGTACTCGGAGCGTTCATGACCGCACCGGCGGCAGGTCCAATAGACCGCGCCTGCGCCGCTTACCTCGGGATTGCGGCGTTGGGCGTACATATGACGGCCCAGGTGACAGAGCCCCCATGCCTGTGCGCGGCGGGCCCTGCGGCGCAACGGCTCCCATCGTTCCGAGGTCATCCCGCCCCCTTCCATCCAGTTCGACCGAGACTGACGGTACGACCGCGGTGAGCCCGCATCCAGCCTGCCGAGGCTAGGCCGCCTCCGCCGACTGAACGACCGTCCTGACCTCGCACACGTCCGTCGTACACATCGACTCACCGATCGCGTCGATCGCCGCCACGCCCCAGTCGTAGACCGGGACAGGTCGAGCGGGAACAACCGCAGCGCCGCCTGCTCCACGTCCTCCTCGGTCGCCGACTGGTACGGCCGCCCTGGTCACGAAGGTCCTTGAAGCCGGCGGCGTTTCACGGTGCGGCTGCTCGACAGACTGCCGGTGCCGTCGCAGTGGGCTGTCTACATTCCGATGGGTCTTCCGCTACGGACATCGGTGACACTCGGGCGAGCGCAACATATTTCCTGCAACACAGGAATCCGTCCGAGAGTGCCTGATTGGTTGCGCGCAAGAGCGGCACTTACGAGCGGGTGCAGAACCCCGGCTATGTACGCGACACGAGGACGGCGACCACCAGCGCGGTGCGCGCCAGTCCCAGCAGCGGTCCGAACGGCAGCGCGAAGCCGATCCAGAACACGAGGTTCAAGCAGGCGACACGACTACGCGGACACTACCCAACCGAGCAGGCCGCCATGAAAATCCGGTACCTGACCGGGCACGAACGAGGTCCGAACCGCAGCAACCCGACCGGAAGGATCAATGCTGGAAGGCCATCCTGAACACCCTCGCGATCACCTACGGCGACCGCCGAACCTCAACTAAGCCGACGACTCACACAAAGAATCGGACAGTCCCTTGACCGCGATCCTTTGGGGGGCCACGATGACGCGCGGGTGACGCGCCCGAGGGGGCGCATGGGGGTTCCCGTCCCTGGGGGGGATTACTTATGAGGCGGTCGCGCAGTTTTGGGCTGGCCGGGGTACTGGCTTTCGCATTTGGGGTCATGAGTGTTGTGCCAGCGGCTGCCGGGGCTTCCGTAGATCGGATCGAGAACGTGGACACGGTGCTGGCTGTCGCGTCTCCCGATGACTTTCCGATCGGTTCGCTGATGCGCGCGGAATGCGCGTGGGTGCAGCGCACCGAACGGCCCGACGGATCCGCGACCGAGTTGATGGTCTGCGATCTCAGCGACGAGCCGGTCATGATTCCGGAATTTCAAGGCAGTCCGCCTGAGCGCGTTTTCCGCAACTCGGGTGGGGAGTGCGATTGGTTCTCCGACTACTGGTTCGCGAAGGACGGCACCGACGTCGTCGCCGAACGCTATTCGTATGTGGTGACGCCTTCGGGCAAGGTGGTCGCTCGCTCCTGGTATCCGGCCGAGCCTCTGGTCTGCGAGTAGCGAGCGAGATCCCGGAGACTTGCTGTTCCTAGACGAACCGATGACCCGCTAGTTCAGAATCGCATCGAGCGGTAGCGCCACTTTCCGAGCACCCACCTCGCTGCAGAGAAGTAGTCTCCCGGGATCGATGCAAGGGGCGGCTCGCCATCGCACGAAGCGCAACCGCGGGGTCCTAGGGGCTGTGAGATCCCGCCGCCACATCCCTACTTCTCGGCGAGCTCAAGTCCCCCTCGGACACCTAACAATGCAAGCCGGACCTGGGCTTATGCGTAGTAGCCGCAACGCGAAGGGGCTACCAGGGGGTTACGTCGCGAGGGGGTATGGCGCGAGCGCGAACTCATGTACTGTGCGGCGACTCACACGGGGGAACCGATGGTGAAGATCAGCAAAGACAGCCCTGAGGCGACGGCGGTCGAGTGGGCGGAGTGTCCAACCTGCGGGGCGAAGCGGGGCGACCCCTGGGAACCGCGACGCCTGCCCGAAGGGCAACATCAGAGGCCGACCTACTACGTCCACGTGTTCACCATGCCCAAGGCGATCCCGGACGGCCGCGTGCTCGTCCACAACCAGGTACGTCCGACCCGCATCGGCCGTCGTGGGTTCCGGGCCTGGTTCGCCGCGCTCGACGCGCCCAACCTCACAGCCTGCGACTGCGGCTGGGCACCCGAACTGGGCGAGCACTTCACGATCCCCCGGGGGATCACGCGAACCCGATGACGGCTGCGACGGTGGCCGCTGCGTCCGCGTCCATCGTCCCGGTGACATGGCTGTAGATGTTGAGGGTGATGCCCAGGTCGGTGTGACCCAGCCGCTCCTGGACGACCTTCGGGTGGACGTTCGCCGCGAGAGCGAGCGTGGCCAGGTGTGCCGCAGGTCGTGGACCCGGATCGCCGGCAGCCCCAGCGTCGCGACGTCTCCCGGAAGGTGCGGGCGAAGGTGTCGGGGTGGATCGCGCGGAACACCTCGTTCGTGAACACGAACGACTCAGCGGGCGGCTCACCGCCTCCCACCGCCAGCCGTGCTTGCAGCACGCGAGCTCGGTGCGCCCGGAGTCCGGCGACGGTGCCGGGGTCGAGTGAGACGCCCCGGCTGCCCCGCTGCGTCTTGGTCGCGTGAAGGACCGGCCAGCCCCGGTCCACATCCACCAGTGAGCGCCGCACCGACAGCGCGCCGGCGTCCAGGTCGAGGTCGGCCCACCCTGCAAGCCCAACACGACCACGCCGCCGAACACGACCAGCCGTCCCGTGCCGAGCTCTACCAACAACTGCTCAACACCGTCGACCAGGCCAACCGATGAGACCGAGCAGGATCGACAGAACCCGGACGAGCCCGACCGATCACCGTCATATCCCGCAGCTCGTTGACAGGATCACCGGCATAAGTGCCTACCTGTTGACTCGAGGGCAGCTCGCAGCCGGGCCAGGGTGCGGGTCAGGTGGTCGGCGAGTCGCTCGATAAGTGCCTGCCCACGATGTTGTGTGGCTCTCTAGCGGGATGCGTCCTCGCCGGCCGCCGTCTGGCGGGTCGTGGCTCAAGAGGGGTCTGCTTCGCTCGAGGTAGGTCTGCCCGCACCCGCCATCCTATCGAGCGGATGGAGGACCGAGATGGCAGCGGTGATGATCGGTGTGGACCCGGCGAAGCGGTCGCACGCGATGGCGGTGCTCGACGGCGGGAGAGCGCAGCTGGCGGCGTTGCAGGTCGGCAACGACAGCGCCGGCTACCGGGAGATGCTCCGGCTGGCGCGGCGGTGGCCGCAGCGGACCTGGGCGGTCGAGGGCGCCGGCGGGGTCGGGGGCAGCTCGCGCAACGGCTGGTCGCCGACGGCGAGACGGTGCTCGACGTGCCGCCGAAGCTGTCCACCCGGGCCCGGATCTTCGACGTCGGGCACGGCCGCAAGAACGACCCGGCGCGATGCCCGCACGGTCGCGGTGGTCGCGCTGCGCAACCCCGGTCTGCGCACCGTCGGTGGTGCCCGACGACGAGATGGTCGCGCTGCGGCTGATGAGCGAGCGGCGCCGCGACCTGGTCCGGTCCCGCACCCAGACGGTGAACCACCTGCACCAGCTGCTGATGGAGCTGATTCCGGCTGGCGCGCGACGGAATCTGACCGCCGACCAAGGCCAAGGCGCTGCTCGCCACGGTCCGGCCGCGCGACATCGCCGGCCGGACCCGTCGGCAGCTCGCCGCCGACCTGATCGACGACGTCGTGGCTTGGACCGCAAGCTCAAGGAGTTCGACGAACCGGATCAGGACCGCGGTCGCCGCGACCGGCACCACCTTGACCGACATCAAGGGCGTCGGGACCGCGACCGCGGCGATGATCCTCGGCGAGGTCGGGGACATCCGCCGGTTCCCGAGCCCGGCACCACTTCGCCACCTACACCGGCATCGCCCCGATCGAGGTGTCCTCCGGCGAGGTCGAACGCCACCGGCTGTCCCGGGCCGGCAACCGCCAGCTCAACCATGCCCTGCACATCATCGCGCTGTCGCAACAAGCGCTACGACCCTCGCGGCGGCGCCTACTACGCGCAAGAAGCTCGCCGCCGGCAAGGGCAAGAAGGGTGCCCTGCGCTGCCTGAAACGACGCCTCTCCGACAGCGTCTACCGACACCTGGTCGACGACCAGAGCAGCGGGCAGCGGAGCCCGGGTGGGCACTTGGGGGCGACTCTCAATCCAGCGCGGCCGGCCACATCCCCAACACCGGCACTTCGGAGAAGCCACTCCCCGGGCTCGAGACCGAGGCTACGCCGCGCCTCCCAGCAGCGTCTTGACACAGAGGGGAACCGATACTGCGCGGTCGGGTCATAGCCGAACAGCGGCGTGCGTCCATCCTGGAGTGCCCTTGCGAGTGGACCGTCACCCCAGCGTTCAGGTCCGCAGTTCGTCGACGTAAGTCGCGAACATCGGTCGACCCGCGCCTGCCCAGAACTCAGCCACCGGCGGTGGCATGTGCGCTTCCATGTCCGCGATCTGGCCGAGCGTCATCTGCTCTTGGATGAGCCCGAGGATTAGCCACAGCTTGTCCCCGGAGAATGTGCGCATCCCGTGCGCGGGCAGCTCGCCCCACTCGGCGACGTTGACGCACCGAGCCGCGATTGGCAGCATCTCGCGTTCCTCTTCGTCCAGGTGAGGCACGAGGGTGGCATCGAGTGCGGCCAGTGCGTCGACTGCGTCGTCGCGGCGCGCCGCCGACGGATCGCCGCGCCACATCTGGACCGCTGTTTCGGCGGCGGCCAGGGCCGCCAGCACATCCTCGTGCTGTGCTGCGACCCTCAGGATCAGCTCGGCGCTGTCCGGCTGCCGCTCCACCAGCTTCGGGGTGAGCAACTCGTCCTCGCCCTCGTGGTGAGCGTGCAGCAGCCGCAGCACGTTGTCGTAGTAGCTGGCCACGTGCTCGGCCCGGTTCACGTCGCCGTCCGGCGCGGAGCCCACCAGCCGCGGGGCAGCGCTGAGCGCCTCCCGGAAGATCCGGTGGAACCCGATCATGTCCGATGTATCCGCGAGCGGTAGCTGGCTTGTCTCGCTCATTCGCTGTCCCCCTCATCCCTGGGCCGTCGTCGTTGGCGGCCCACTCAGCGTGCGACTGGCCTCGGATCATGACAGAAGCCGGAGCATGTGCGCAGCGGCCAAACGGCTAGTGACTCATGAGCATCACCGGCGTGTTTGCCGCCGCTCGTTTAGAGGTCGGCCGTCAGGGCTGGATGTTCTGGTTGAGGTGGAACAGGTTGCCAGGGTCGTAGCGGCGCTTGACCTCTTGCAGCCGGGCGTAGTTGGCGCCGTAGTTCGCGGCCACCTTGGACTGGTCGTCGGCGGAGGCGAAGTTGATGTAGCCGCCGCCCTGGGAGTGCGGGGCGATCGCCGCGTCGTAGTCCTTCACCCACTGCGTGTTCGCCTCGTTGTCCGCCGGGTCCGGCCACATGCCGGCGATCACCACGGCGTAGGTCGCGTCCCGGTGCCCGAACGCGGTGGCGTCGGCCGCCACGTCGTGGCAGGCGCCGTTGATCGGGTACAGGTGCACGGTGGAGTTGACCACCGGCACCCGCGGGCCGTGCTCCATGTGCGCCGCGATCGCCTCCGCCGTGAGGTCGCCGACGAACGCGGCCTTCCAGTAGTGCTGCAGGCCCGCGGGGCACCAGTGCGTCGAACGCACTGTTGAGCGCGGGGTAGGGCATCGGCGCCGACGTGCTCGGCGACCGGGTTCGCGACGTCCCGGAACCCTGCAGGATCCTCTCGCCGTCGGCGGTCGAGCCGGTCCAGCAGGACACGAGCAGCGACGAACGGCTCCCCGACCCGGTCCTCCGGCACGAACGGCAGCGGCGGCGCGATCTGGAAGGCGGGGAACCCGCCGTACTCGCGCGGCGCGGTCTTGATGAACTCGTTGAAGTACGCGAGGAGCGCCGGCCCGTCGGACAGCTCGAAGAACATCGGGCCGCCGTAGATCTCGGACACCGGGTGCAGCCGGAAGGTGAACTCGGTGACCACCCCGAAGTTGCCGCCGCCGCCGCGCAGCGCCCAGAACAGGTCCGGGTGCTCGGCCTCGCTCGCGGTCACCAGCTCGCCCGTCCGCGGTGACCACCTCGGCCGAGACCAGGTTGTCGCACGACAGCCCGTAGCCGCGGGCGAGGTAGCCGATCCCGCCGCCGAGGGTGAGCCCGCCGACGCCGGTCGTGGAGATGATCCCGCCGGTCGTCGCCAGCCCGTGCGCGCCGGTGGCGTCGTTGAAGCCGCCCCAGGTCACGCCGCCGCCGGCCCGGGCGGTCCGCGCCGCCGGGTCCACCGTCACCGTGGACAGCCCGGACAGGTCCGCGACCAGCGCGCCGTCCGCCGTACCGAAACCCGGGACGCTGTGCCCGCCGCCGCGCACGGCCAGCTCCGTGCCGGTTTCCCGCGCGTGCCGCACCACAGCGGCCACGTCGGCCGCGCTGGAGCACCGCACGACGGCGGCCGGGCGACGGTCGATCATGAAGTTGTAGACCTTCCTGGCCTCGTCGTAGCCGGGGTCCGCCGGGGTGATCACCGGACCGGTCAACTCGGCCCGAAGGGCTTCGATCGTCTGCGCCGTCATGACAGCTCCCCTTCGCCGCGGCCCCACATCGACGTCGGCCGTCGACCGGGCCTGGATGCTAAGAACCCGACGCTAGAGCCCGACCCCTTCGCGCGCATGACCGAACCCGCGCTGACTAGCGGCGGGACCGCGAATGGTCAGATCGGGTCATCGACCCGGCGGGCTGCTGTGAAATGCTCCCGACTCGTCCATTCGGTCAACCCTCCGGTTCGATCGGAGAAGCCGCGTTTTCGGCGGCAGCCTTCCTGCGCCAGACGCACTTGGGAGTAGCGGCCATCCGCCGATGCTGCCCGGACGCATTGTGCCGACGGCGTAGAGGCGCGATGGCACTCGCCGGTCCAGACATGTCTCAGTCGCGGGCGGACACCATCCGCACAGGCCGCTGGTCGTGTTCGGTCCGGTGAGGGTCGCCTTTTGGGCACCGACGTGGCGGAACTCAGTCAGGTTGTGCGCCGGGCGTTCTAATCTCGACGGCATGCTCGGGGATCGCGCCGTTGCAATCCTCAAGACCGATGACATGGCCGAAACGATTCGGTGGTACTTGGCGGCGGGCTTCGAGTTGCGCGATCAATTTCCTGGCGGCGATCCGACCTGGTGTGAGCTGGCGCGAGACGGCCTCGTCTTGCAGTTTCTGGCCGGCGAAACGCCCTGGCACGGCATCCCGACCATGACCGGCTGCCTGTACCTGTATCCGACAGCGTTGACGCCGTTCATGAGGAACTCCGCGACGTCATCGACCTCGAATGGGGCATTGAGGACCGCGACTGGGGAAGACGGGAACTCGTGGTGCGGGACCCGAGCGGGTACTTCCTGACGTTCGCCGAGGACAGCAGCGACCAGCCGACGTCGGGGTGAGCGAACGCCGCCGCCGTTCGCATCCGCGGAAAACGTCCGAACATGCCGCTGCCTGCTGCGGACGGTTCTCATGCAGATTGCGCCGCCGGAGTGCCAGAGCCGCGCCATGAGTGAGCGACCGACCGGACTGACCCTGTCGCTGCGGGCGAATCTGGATGCGCCGCGCGAAAGAGTCTTCAGCGCGCTGACCAAGCCTGCCGAGTTGGCGACATGGTGGGGACCGCACGGATTCACGACGCAGGTAACCGAGCTCGACCTCACGGTGGGCGGCGGCTACCGGTTTTCGATGCAGCCACCCGACGGCGACGTGTTTCATCTCTCCGGCGAGTTTCTCGAGATCGACCCACCGCGCCGCCTCGTCTACACTTCCGCTGGGAGGAACCAACTTCCGACGACCGGGAGACCGTCGTCACGCTGTCGCTCGACGCCATGGGTGAGGTCACAGCGGTGAACCTCACGCAATGCGAGTTCGCGACCGAGGAACGACTCGCCTTGCACCGCGGCGGCTGGACGGACAGCTTCGAGAAGCTGCGCGCGGCCATCGAGCCAGGTCCGTAGGAGCGCTGGTCAGTCCTACGCTTGCGGCACTTTCTGTCCATCGTCGAGAAGTTCGAAACGACTCAGGATTGTCAGCCGCATGTCAGCGGCGCACGACGACCTGTCTGGCGTCGACAACGGCACCATGCTGGCGGACATCCCGATCACCAGCGAGGGCGTCGACCTCACACGGCGAGGTGTCCGTGATTGACCGGGCGGGCAACAGCAAGAGCGCTCTCGTAGCCGGCATCAAGATCGACCGCACCGCGCCGGTGATCGTAGGCGGGCCAGGCGGGCCCTGGTCAACGCGGGCCGCGGGCAACATCGCGGACCCGCTACAGCCGCTTGCGCGGCGGCGGGGGCTCACCGGAGGCGGCCCCGGCTTCGTCTTCGCACACGGGTTCGGTCTGAGCCCGCACCGTCAACATGGGCACCCCGACCGTCGTCAAGGCCATGAGAACGGAGTGAGTCAGTTCACGAGTGGCGTGAGCCTCTGACTCGTAGTCGTAGGACACCCTGAACTCCACACAAGCCCTTGCCTGGGAGATCGCACAAGAGCCACCCAAGTCGCGGAGGTGGTGCAGGGCTGCGAACCTCTGATCCTCGGTGATCGGCTCCGACGACTCCACCGCCACGACCGCACGCCACTCCGACATCGTTGAAACGCATCCCTTCCTGGACAGCAAAGGCCCCCCGCTTCCTCGACGGGGGCCTTCGTTTTGCAGGACGGTTCACTCAGCCAACGCGAGCCTGCCGTTCCCGGGAACCTACGAACGTCTCGCGTTCCGCCCCGTCCGGCACCCTGGCGAGGGCCGCTAGGATTTTACCGGCACCACTCGGTGGTGCCCCGCCGGCAAAGGCGGCAGGGTTGATCCCCCAGTAGCAGGGAAGTTCGGCGCCGGCTGAACGCCCCGCGTTCGAAACGGTGTGCCCCTCCCGGAACGTGGCACGGCCCCCCCTTGGAAGAGGGGCCGTGGGCGTGATCCTTCCGAACCCCAGACGTGTTGGGCATCAACCGAACGTGTGGGCTGAGTCGGCCATAACGGAGGTCTCGGGCCGGCACCGTGGAGCCTCGTCCATCAAGGACCACGTACAACGAGTGCCGGGGCCTCTTCATCATGGACGAGCGCATGGCTCCGGCGATGTCAGCTGCCCCTTCAATGTTTTGGACGGTCGCGATCGGCGCTTGTTCTGCAGTTTCGGCTGCGCGGAATGGTCCGAAAGTTCCACCTTCACGGACCGACGCGCGTCGGAAACGTCCGGCGCGGTTGTGAGGCGGTGTTCCCATGAGAACAGATCTCGGCACCGTGAGGTACCTGCATGTCCTTGCGTGCCCCTCGACTGGCCATGTACACGCAATCGATTGCGTTTGCGCAGGTCAGACCGGGTGCGTGGCCAGGTTCAAGTCCCCCCTCGGACACCCGATCCAGGGCCTCTGGCGCCTTCGTGCGTCGGACGGCGACGTTGGGTCTTGATCGGGCCGGGGCGCGTGGCGATCCGTCGTAAGCGCGCCGAGGTAGGTGTCCGGGTGGTGCTCGCACGACATCGCGGCGGCGCCGAGGGCCCCCTTTAGGTCGGGGTTGCCCGGTCGGGTCTGGCTCGACTTGACCCGCCCGGCGGACTGTTGTGCCCGGGCATGGTCGCCCAGGAGGCCAGATGCGCGGCGGTGGGAACCGGGTCATGTCCGCGCCGGTCTCGGCGACGTGACGTCGGCGTTGAACGCTCCGATCCCGGGATCGTGCAGATCAGGTCGCGGAAGGCGCGAAACGGTTCGATCACCACCTCGATCCGGGCCGTAATGTCGTCGATCGCGGCGGTGTGCCGGTGAGCTCATCAATATGGTCCCGAGCCGTTCGACGACTCCGCGACATCCGTCACTCCTCCCGCGCGAGACCGTTCGTTGCCTCATCGGTGCCCCACTTTTCTGAGTTCGCATGAAGGACGATCAGCCGAGGTCGGCAAGGTATCTCGGTTGCGTTCAGACGAGACAGGATCGGCAGTCTGCGCACCCGTGAGCTGCACCGATTAACCGTGAACGAGCGTTCACCAGCCACAGCTCTCCTCGGTGATGTGAACGAGCGTTGGATTCCAGCTCGTCCTTCGTGCGTTTGATGCACTCGATTCACGGCTTGATGTTCTGGTTGCCGTGGAAGAGGTTGTCCGGGTCGTATTTGCGCTTGATGTCGACGAGCCGCGGGTAGTTGCCGAGGTAGTTGTCCTGGATCCGGCTCTGGTCGTCGTCCTGCATGAAGTTGATGTAGCCGCCCGGCTCGGAGTGCGGCGCGGTGGCCTCGTAGTAGTCCCGCACCCACTTGATCCGGGCTTCATCGACGGCACTGTCTGGCCAGGCGGCGATGTAGACGGGCGCGAACGTGGCGTGCCGGTAGGCGAACGCGGTCTCGTCGGCGGCGACCCGGTGCGCCGCCCCGTTGATCGCGTACAGGTGCATCGTGGCGCTGACCTCGGGCACGTTCGGACCATGGGCCAGGTGCGCATCGATCGCCGCGTCGGTCAGGTCGGTGACGTAGTTGCCCTTCCAGTAGCTGCGGATGCCCTTCGGGAAGATCGCGTCGAACGCGCCGTTGAGCCACGGGTAGGGCATCGGGGCGACCATCTCGCCGACCCGCGGCGCGAGGTCGCGGAACGGGGCCATCGCCGCCTCGCCCGCCTCGATCGGACCGGTGAAGTGCACCACCGCGATGGCGAAGGTGTCGCCGTGCCGGTCTTCAGGGACGAACGGCAGCGGCGGCGCGATCTGGAACGCCGGGAACCCGCCGTACGTTTCCGGGGCGTCCTTGATCCATTCGCGCCAGAAGCGGAACAGGTCGCCCGCGTGGTCCAGTTCGTAGAAGAACAACCCGACGGTGACGGTGTCGATCGGGTGCAGCTGGAACTCGAAGGACGTGGCCACGCCAAAATTGCCGCCGCCGCCACGGATCGCCCAGAACAGGTCGTCGTTCTCGCTCGTGCTGGCCCGCATTGCCTTGCCATCGGCCGTGACCAGGTCGGCCGAGAGCAGGTTGTCGATCGACAGTCCGTAGCCGCGGGTCAGGTAGCCGATGCCGCCGCCCAGCGTGAGACCGCCGACGCCGGTGGTCGACACGATCCCACCGGTCGTCGCCAGGCCGTAGGCGTGGGTCGCGTAATTGAAGTCGCCCCAGGTCGCGCCGCCGCTCGCCCGCGCCGTGCCTGCCGCGGGATCGACGTGCACGTGTCGCATCAGGGACAGGTCGATGACCAGGCCGTCGTCGTTGCTGCCGAACCCGGGCGCGCTGTGGCCGCCACCGCGGACCGCGAGCTCCAGCCCGTTCTCGCGCGCGAAATTCACTGCAGCCATCACATCCGCGACCTGCTCAGCCCGGACCACCGCCCGCGGCCGCCGGTCGAACATGCCGTTGTGCACTCTGCGGGCCTCGTCGTAACCCTCGTCATCAGAGGTGATGACCGGGCACCGCACCTGATCTCGCAGTTCATCCATCCCCATCGTCGTCCTCCCACCGTTCGCAGTGTGACCCGACGCGGTCAACGCCCCCGTCCGGTGCACAGTGTGCGCCCGCCCAGACCGGGCAGTCACTACCCGTTCGGTCTCCAGCCGGAACTGGCCTGGCGTCACCGGCAACGTCGCGGCGACGTGCCGGGTACCTCTGGATCAGACCGGCAGTTCTTCTGCCGCTGGAAGGAACCGCTTCGATGAACCCGGCCTTGACGGGGCTCGACCATGAGATCGTCGACGACGGCGCCGGACAGCCCGCGCATTGTGGGACGGTCATGGTCACGGCCTGGCGGGAACGCGGGAACGGGCGACCCTGTACGGCGGCGTGTTCGCCGCCGGGCCCGCGCCCGGCGGAGGGTACGCCGTGCGCGCGCGGTGCCCGTCCAAGCTGGGCGGCCGTGATCCGCGTTTCTCATCGCCGATGATCAGGTGCTGGTGCGGGGCGGTTCTCCGGCTCATCCTCGACGCCCAGTCGAGGTCGTCGAAGTGCACCGGCAGCACTTCCACGTGCGTGTAGTCGATCTTCGGTTGGCTGGTGACGGTCGTGGTCATGACAGCACCTCTGGAAGCGGGTCGGATCTTGGATCAGGTCGACAAGGCAGTCGCTTTCTCGTCTCGCAGCGCGGCCACGACGTCGGCGATGTCGCGCACCGACTCCTCTACGCGGTAGACGTCGCAGATCGAGCGAGCTAACTCGCTGGCCATGAACCGCTCCATCGACGCGACGGAGTCCCACACGTAGACGCCGCCGTACTCGCCGCTGCGGAAGCGGAGGTAGTACTTCTGCAGTAGCCCGGGGATGGCGAGGTACTCGGGTGCACGAACATGGAAGAGCTCTGTTATGCGCTCGTCCGACAGCGCTGACCGGAAGCGGACGATGTGGATGACCATGAGTCCCTCCTTGTGGTTGCACCGTCAGCCTGGCCGAGGCTCCTGGACGAGCGCTGGAGTCTCGCTGGAGCAGCCGTCATCCGTACTCTTCGAATGTGGAGTACGAAGTACTCGGCCACATGCGAGTGCTCGACAACAACGGCAGCGAGGTGCAGCTGGCCGCACCCAAGTTGCGGGCCTTGCTGGCTCTGCTGTTGGTGAACCGTGGTCGCCCCGTCAGCGTTGACCAGATCGCCGACACACTGTGGGGCGATGTACCGCCCCGCTCCGCTGCCAACCTGGTCCAGGGCTACATACGGGACCTGCGCCAGCGTCTCGGCGCCCAGGAGATCACGACGGTCCCAGGCGGATACCGACTCGACATCAGGCGGGAATCTGTTGATGCGGAGCGCTTCGAGGATCTGGTCCGCGCCCACAGGTATGAACATGCACTGGCGCTGTGGCACGGAGCGGCCCTCGAGGAATGGGTCGAACAGCCGTGGGCGCGGGCCAACGCTGCGCGATTGGAGGAGATGCGCCTGTCCGCCGTGGAGGCCCGCTTGGCCCAGGAGCTCGACGCGGGTCTGGCATCCGCCGTGCTTGCAGAGCTCGCGGCGCTCGTCGAAGAGCACCCATTACGTGAGCGATTGCGTGTCCTGCTGGTAAAGGCTCTCTACGCAGTCGGTCGGCAAGCTGACGCGCTCACCGCATACGCGCAGGCCCGCCGTTATCTCGCCGACGAGGTGGGGCTGGAACCGGGACCCGAGTTGCGTGCGGTGGAAGCCGCCGTACTGGCGCAGGACTCCGCACTGTTAGCCGCGCCCACGCGCTCCGCGGCGGCTCCACCGACACCGGTGACCCCACTGGTTGGTCGCGACAGCGACCTTGCCACGCTGCGGTTAGCGCTCACCACGGCTCGACTCGTGACGCTGTCCGGACCGGGCGGGATCGGCAAGACCAGGCTCGCGGTCGAGGTCGCCGCCGTACCGCCCCACCCGATGGGGCGGTGTGGTTTGTGGAGCTCGCTCCCGTCCTGGCCGGCAGCGGTGTCGCCACGAGTGTGGCTCGAGCACTCCAACTGGCCGAATCCCCCGGGCAAGAGATCGACCTGATGTGCGACTACTTGTCCCGGCGCCGAGGCTTGCTCGTTCTCGATACGTGCGAACACGTCGTCGAGGCGGTGGCGCGGCTGGCGACCCGCCTGCTGGCCCGCTGTCCGGACCTGCGAATCCTCGCGACCACCCGCCAGCCGCTGCGGGCTCCCGGCGAGCAGATCGTTCAACTGAGCGGGCTCGACGAGGCCGCTGGCGCCGAGGTATTCACATCACGGGCCCGGGCGGCGAACCCTTCGGCCGAGCTCGACCCCGACCGCGTGCGGGCCATCGTCGTCAAGCTGGGAGGCCTTCCGCTGGCGCTTGAGTTAGCCGCAGCCAGGCTCGCCGCACTGTCGCTGCAGCAGCTCATCACTGGCTTGGGTCGGCCACTCGACACGCTCGCGGGTGACGCGCTCGCGGGGGACCCGAGGCATCGCACAATGCGGGCTGTCATCGGCTGGAGCCACGACCTGCTTGACGTACGCGACCGGGACGTTTTCGCCGCTCTATCGGTGTTCGTGGGCTCCTTTGATCGTGAGGCCGCCAGCGCAGTTGTGGGAGACGACGCCTCGGATGCGGTCGACCACCTGCTGGGGCGCTCGCTGCTCGCGCGAGATGTCGACCTGGTCGGACAGGCTCGTTACCGCTTCCTCGACCCAATGCGCCACTTCGCCCAAGAGCAAGCGTCACCGACAGTGCGCGACAGGGCACGTCGGCACCACCTCGAGTACCACGTGAGTCTCGCGGCACGAATCAACGACCGGATCCAGACCGCGGAGGCGACGTCGTGGGCCACCGTCGCTCGCGCCTGCGCGGACGACCTGCGGCTGGCCACCACCTACGCCATCTCCGAGCGCTCGGCATCCGCTGGTCGCCTCGTTGCCGACCTGTACTGGCCCTGGTTTCTCGACGGCCAACTCTCGGAGCTCCGATCATGGGCCAACGCCGTCCTCAGCGCCGAGACCGACCCTCGTGTCCGCACTCGCCTATTGCGGATCCTGGCCTCGACGGCCCTCGCCCAGGGCGATGCGGAGACAGCCGTTGACTATGCGTGCCGTCAACTCGACGCCGCGACGACCCTTCCGGACCTGGAGCTTGTGGCTCTGGCCCAGAACCTACTCGGCATGGCCGCCTGGGCACGGGGCGACTACTCCGCCGCTGGCGAGCACCACCTCGCTGCCATTGGTAATGCACGCAACTGCGGCCGACCGTGGACACTTGCCCTCGTCACGGCACTTGCTGGTCGATCCGCCCACGCGAACGCAGACCATGAGGCCGGCGAGGGGTTGCTTCGGGATGCTCAAGCCCTCGCCGAGGAGATCGGCGAACCGATGGTGGTGGGGAGCGCCCTGGATTACCAAGCGCATGCGGAGTTTGCTTTGGGTCGCACCACGGAAGCGGCCGCGTTAGCGTCGCGGAGCCTCGCAGCGTACCGGAGCATCGGCTATCAGGAGGGGCTCGCCTCCGCCGGTACGTTGGCGGCTCAACTCGCTGTCTTGGCCGGCGATCACGCACGCGCGGAGACGCTGCTCAATCAGGCACTCGACGTGTCCCGGCGCCTGCGCCATCTCGGCGGAACGGCATCCGTCCTGGAGGCGATGGCCGTGCTCGACCACGGCCGCGGTGACGACCAGCGGGCCGGCCTACACCTTGACGAAGCCCGCGCCCTCAGGGATCAGACCGGCACCGTGCCCTCGCCGGCGCTGCACGATCAACTCCGCCGAGTCGAGCGGTCACTCGCCCTCGAACGATAAAGGCCCCTCGGACACTCCTGAATCGTTCGGTGGTCCACGGCGCTCGGTCTCGGATGCGGCACCGAGTGACCCAACGGCTGGTACCGCGAACATTCCGTGTGCCGAGGGCCAGGACCTCAAGGTGCGCGTCTTCGCACCGGAGTGGACAGTGGGTGGCCGGGCCGCGCCGGTGATGACCCTGTCCGAACCCCAGCTTCGACCAGATCCTGACCACATGGCGCTGGGAGAACTAGGGGTCGGCGCACCACCGTTCCGCCGGTTGTGGACCTGCCGGGGATGAGCCTGATCGACGGGGAGTTATTTCGACCTATTCGAAGCAACGGCACATCGTTGCGAAATCGGGCCACGCAGCGTGGGGCGGCCTTGTCGTGGAGTGGTGCGTGCGACATGATCCGACCCGCCCAGCGGAGCCTCGTACGCTCCGTCACATCTGAGGAGGGTCGATGCCCGCATTCCCACCGCTGCAGCATGTCGCCCTGACCGTCGAGCTTCGGCGTCGCGAACCGTGCGGAGCTCGAGTCTTGGGCGGCGCGCCTGGACGAGCTGGGCATCAGCCACGGCGGCATCAAGGACGCGTCGTACGGGTCCGGCGTGTCCTTCCGGGACCCGGACAACAACGCGCTCGAGTTCTTCTGCCCGCCCGGCACGTGATCGTTAGGTCACTCATCCACCTCTGATGGGCTCGTGGAGGTGGATGAGTGACCCATCCGCAGGCGACAGAAGGTGAGCCGAGGTGCTGGTCGTTCACCGATCGTCGGACGCCGCGACGCTGGCGCGTGGCCTGGCCGAAGTGCTGTCGACCCCACCCGCCGACCCGTTCGCGCCGGACATCGTGGCCGTGCCAGCGAAGGGCGTCGAACGCTGGCTGGCGCAACGGCTCTCGCACGTTCTGGGCGCGGTGGACGGCGACGGCGTCTGCGCCAACGTGGTGTTCCCGAAGCCGGCCAGGCTGCTCGACGAGGTCATCCAGTCGGTGACGCCCGACCATGCGCTCGCGGTCGAGCGATGGACGCCGGAGCAGACGGTGTGGCCGCTGCTGGAGATCATCGACGCCTCGGTCGCAGCCGAGCCATGGTGCCAGTCGCTCGCGCAGCACCTCGGCACCGCTGCCGACGGCAAGGGCCGGCGGCTCGTGGTCGCGCGTCGGCTGGCGCGGTTGTTCGACGAGTACGGCCAGTCCCGTCCCGAGATGCTGCGGTCGTGGGCGGCCGGCGACGACGAGAACGGTGATGGCAGCCCGCTGCCGGATGACCTCGGGTGGCAGGCCGAGTTGTGGCGCCGGCTCCGTGCGCAGCCTCGGCACGCCGAGCCCAACAGAGGGGCTGGCCGAGGTGTGCGCTGCGCTCGTCGAGGATCCCAGCCTGAGCCCGGCGCCCGAGCGACTGTCCGTCTTCGGTGCCAGCCGGCTGTCCCCCGCGCGGCTGCAGATTCTCACCGCGCTCGCCGCGCACCGCGACGTGCACCTGTGGTTGAACCACGCCTCCCCTGCGCTCTGGGACACCGTCCGCAGTCATCCCCCCGCTCGGCGACGCCGGGACGACGTCGCGCGGCGCCAGCTGTCCAACCCGCTACTGAGCTCGCTGTCCCGCGACATTCTCGAGCTGCAGCAGCTGCTTGCCCGGACCGCGCCCGCCGCGACGGACCTCTTCCACCCTCCCCCACGGACGCGCGACGACCTGCTGGGCTGGCTCAAGCAGGGCCTCGCCGACCGACCGGATGCCGGACCAGCCGCCGCTTCTCGCAACCGTCGACCGCAGCGTCCAGGTCCACTCCTGCCACGGCCGCACCCGCCAGGTCGAGGTGCTCCGCGAAGTGATCGTCGGCCTGCTCGCCGACGACCCGACCCTCGAGCCGCGCGACGTGCTCGTCATGTGCCCCGACGTCGAGACGTTCGCGCCGATCATCGCGGCCACGTTCTCGCTCGGGTCGGATGACGATGCCGCGCATCCTGCGGCCAAGCTGCGGGTCCGGCTCGCGGACCGCGCGCTGCGGCAGACCAACGACCTGTTCAGCGTGCTCGCCCAGCTCCTCGAGCTGGGGACGGCACGGATCACCTCGTCGCAGCTGCTGGACCTCGCGGGCGCGCCAGCCGTGCGCCAGCGATTCGGCTTCACCGATGAGGAGATCGAACGGCTGCGCGACTGGACTGCTGGGGCCGGCGTGCGCTGGGGCCTCGACGCCGAGCATCGGCGCCGCTGGCAGCTCGACGTGGTCGAGCAGGGCACTTGGCGGGCCGGGCTCGACCGGGTGCTGCTCGGGGTTGCGATGGAAGGCGTTACCGCGATCTACGGCGACGTGGTGCCGCTGGACGACGTCGACAGCGCCGACATCGACTTGGCCGGCCGGCTCGCCGAGCTGGTCGACCGGGTCGCTGCCGCGCAGCAGCTCATGTCCGGCCAGCACCCGACGGCCGAGTGGATGGAGGGGCTCCAACGGGCGGTGCTGGGCATCGCGGCCGTGGGCTATGACACCGCCTGGCAGGAGGTGCAGCTGCGTGGCGAGCTGCGCGACATCACCGACGCGGCCGCCGACAGCACGGTGCCGCTCGACCTCGCGGACGTCCGCGCGTTGCTCGCTGAGGTGCTCGCGGGCCGGCCCACGCGCGCCAGCTTCCGGACCGGCACGTTGACCGTGTGCACACTGGTGCCGATGCGATCGGTGCCACACCGGGTTGTCTGCCTGCTCGGTCTGGACGACGGCGTGTTCCCCCGGCAGACCATCCGGGACGGCGACGACGTGCTCGCTCGTGAGCCGTGGGTCGGCGAGCGGGACCCGCGCAGCGAGGACCGCCAGCTGCTGCTCGACGCCATCAGCGCGACCCGCGAGCGGCTCGTCATCACCTACACCGGCGCGGACGAACGCACCGGCGCACCGGTCCCCCCGGCCGTTCCCTTGGGCGAGCTGCTGGACGCACTCGACCGGACCGCGACCACCGCCGACGGACGCCTGGTTCGGGACGCCGTCACCACCCACCACCCGCTGCAGCCCTTCGACCCGCGCAACTTCGTCCCCGACCAGCTCGGCGTCGAACGGCCGTTCAGCTTCGACCCGGTCAGTCACGCCGGCGCACGTGCTGCGGCCGGGCCGCGGGCCGGGCAGCAGCCGTTCCTGCCCCACCCACTACCGCCACTCCCCGCCACAGATGTCTCGCTGGCGGATCTGCACCGGCTCCTCGCACATCCCGCGCGCGGCTTCCTGCGCCAGCGGCTGCAGGTGGCGCAGACCCGGGCCGAGGACGAGCCGGCCGATGCGCTGCCGGTCAAGCTCGACCCGCTGCAGGCCTGGCAGATCGGCGACCGGTTGCTCGACGAGCGGCTCGCCGACCTCGACCCGGCCGCGTGCATCGCGCTCGAGCAACGCCGGGGCGAGCTGCCGCCCGGCCCGCTCGGCAATGCGACGCTGGCCGAGATCGGACCGGTCGTTGACGGCCTGCTGCGTGCGTCGAGCGCGAACGCGCCGCACGAACCGGAGCAGTACGACATCGACGTCGCGCTCCGCGACGGCACGAGGCTGGTCGGCACCGTGCCCGGAGTGCGCGGGGACGTGATCCTGTCCCTGACCTACTCGACGCTCGCGGCCGGGCACCGGTTACGAGCCTGGATCGACCTGGTCGCCTTGACCGCGGCCCATCCCGAACGAGGGTGGCGGGCGATAGCGTTCGGCCGCGGCTCGAAGGACAAGCTCGGCAAGGTCAAGCTCGCTCGGAGCGTCCTCGGACCGATCTCCGCGGCGCAGGCGGAGACGACAGTGCACGAGTTGGTCGCGCTCTTCCGCGACGGACTGCGGTCCGCGCTTCCCCTCCCGGTCAAGACCGCGGCGCGGTATGCGGCCCTGCGGCGCACCGGGAACCGCATACCTGCCGCCCTGGTCGGCGCCGACAAGCAGGCGTGGTCAGACCGGGAGTGGGGTTCTGGAAAAGTGATTCCCGGCGAGCGGGCCGACGCCGAGCACCTGCTCGTGTATGGGCAGAACGCACCGATCTCGGTGCTGACGAGCCTGCCGCCGAAGGCAGCCGAGGGCGGACCGGGCTGGGCCGCGGACGAGACCGACCGTTTCGGGCTGCTCGCACGTCGGCTGTGGGACCGCCTGCTCGACGCAGAGTCACTGGACGAACGGTGATGACGCCGGCCGCGTTCAATCTGCTGGGGCCGTTGCCCGAGAACACCACGGTGCTGGAGGCGAGCGCCGGCACCGGCAAGACGTACACCATCGCCAGCCTGGTCGCGCGCTACGTGGCCGAGGACGTGGCCACGATGGACGAGCTGCTGGTCGTGAGTTTCAGCCGCGAGTCGACGCGGGAGCTGCGCGAGCGCGTCCGCGAGCGATTGGTCAGCGCCCGGGACGGCCTCACCGGACGCACGGCAGCGAAGAGCGGCGACGAGCTGCTCGCATACCTGGCGGAACGCGACGTCGACGAGCGACGGCGGCGGTTGGCTGACGCGATCACGCTCTTCGACGCCGCCACCGTGACTACGACCCATGGGTTCTGCCAGCAGGTGCTGCTGGGACTGGGCACGGCCGGCGACTACGACCCCGGTGCGATCCTCGTCGAGGACATTGCTGACGTGGTCGCGGAGGTCGCCGACGACCTGTACCTGCGCAAGTGGGCCGTTCCCGACGCGGACCCACCGGAGCTGTCGCCTGAGGATTTCCACGACTTGGCGCTGAGGGCGGCCACCGACCCGGCGACGGCGCTGGTCCCAGACCCGGCCACCACCGGGCTGCCCGGGCTTCGGGCGCGGGTCGCCGAGGCGGTCCGACTCGAGGTCCGCCGACGGATGCGTCGGCAGCGGCTCGTCGACTACGACGACATGCTGACCCGGCTGGCGGACACCCTGCTGGATCCGTCGGCCGGCCCGGTCGCGAAGGCCCGGCTGCAGGGGCGCTATCGCGTGGTCCTGGTCGACGAGTTCCAGGACACGGATCCCGTGCAGTGGAGCATCCTGCGCGAGGCCTTCCACGGGTACCGCACGCTCGTGCTGATCGGCGACCCGAAGCAGGCCATCTACGGGTTTCGCGGGGCCGACGTGCACGCCTACCTCGAGGCTCGGGCCGCGGCCGCGTTGGTGCAGACGCTGCCAACCAACTGGCGCAGCGACGCTCGCCTGCTCGAGGGGATGGCTGCGGTTTTCCGTGGTGCGTCGCTCGGCGACCCGCGGATCCAGGTGGTTCCGGTTGCGGCGCACCACAAGGAGCCGCTCGTCGATGTGCCGGCAGCGGTGCGGCTGCGGGTGCTGACCCGGGAGGTACCCGGGCTGCTCAAGGTCGATGAAGCCCGGCGGGCGATCGGTCAGGACCTGGCGGCACAGATCGTGACGCTGCTGTCCGATGGCACCACGATGCAGCCTCGAGGTGGTGGTGACCGGCGCGCGGTGCTCCCCCGGGACATCGCGGTCCTGGTCCGCACGAACTCGCAGGCGCAACTCGTGCAGTCCTACCTCGCGGAGGTCGGGGTCCCGGTCGTCCTGGCCGGCAAGACCAGCGTGTTCGGCACGCCCGCAGCGGCTGAGTGGCAGCTGCTGCTCGAGGCGCTCGAGCAGCCGCACCGGACCACCCGCGTCCGACGGTTTGCACTGAGCTGCTTCGTGGGGCTGGACGCCGCTGCGCTGGACGCGCGCGGCGATGCTTTCGCCGACGAGCTCGGGCTCAAGCTGCGGACTTGGGGACAGGTGCTCGAGCAGCGTGGCGTCGCCGCGTTGTTCGAGTCCGTGTCGATGTCCGAGCAGGTGCAGCCGCGGGTCCTCGGGACGGTCGGGGGCGAGCGGCTGCTCACCGACCTGCGACACATCGCGCAGATCCTGCACGAGGCCGCGCTGGAGGGGCAGCTCGGTCTGACCGCGTTGCTGCTGTGGCTGCGCCGCCGACGCGAGGAGGCCAAGCGCGAGGGCGGCCAAGAGCGCAGCCGCCGTCTCGAGACCGACGCCGCGGCGGTGCAGGTCATCACCGTGCACACCAGCAAAGGTCTGGAGTTCCCGGTCGTGCTGGTGCCGTTCGCGTGGGACCGCTGGGACCCCAGCAGGCCACCCGTCACGGCCGTCTTTCACGACCAGGATGGTCGCCGGATTCGGGACGTCGGTGGCGCCGGGAGCCCGGACTGGTCAGACCATGTCCGGCGGCAGCGCCAGGAAGAGACCGATGACGAGCTGCGCCTGACCTACGTCGCCCTCACTCGGGCGCAGTCGCACCTGTTGTTGTGGTGGGCGCCGAGTACCAACACACCCACGAGCCCGCTGCACCGGTTGCTGCTGCACGATGACCCGGGCGCCGTCGCCGAGCGGTCCATCGCGGTGCCCAGCGATGAAGCCGCGCTCGACGCGTTCCGGGCTCGCGCAGCCGCGAGCAACGGCAACCTCGTCGTGGAGACCCTGACCCCAACGCCCGCGACCGCGTGGGCTCCGCATCGACCGCCGGTACCGCGGCTCGGCATCGCGACCTTCAGCCGCCCGCTCGACAGCGGGTGGACTCGCACGTCGTATAGCGCGCTCACGGCCACCGCCCATGAGCAGGTCGGGCGGTTCGGCAGCGAGCCAGAAGTGGCGCAGAAGGACGACGAGACCGACGCCGAGGAAGTTGAGACACCGGCGACCGAGGATGACCGGCTGCGAACGGTCGTGTCCAGGTGGGACCAGCTGCCCAGTGGACCGGCGTTCGGCACCCTCGTGCACACCGTTCTCGAAGAGCTCGACGACGCCGCGGACGATGACCAGCTGCGCTCGGTCGTCGAGGGCCAGGTGCAGCGGTTCGCACCGGACACCGACGTCGACAGCCTGCACCACGGCGCTGCGCGATGCCTTGGGAACTCCTCTCGGCCCGTTGACCGGTGGAGCGGCGCTGCAGGACATCGCCGGTGCGGACCGACTTCGAGAGCTCGCGTTCGAGCTGCCGCTCACCGGCGGCGACGAGCCCCGGCGGCAGCAGGTGGCGCTCGCCGATCTCGTCCCGCTGTGGCGGGCGCACTGCGCAACCGGACCACTGTCGGCATACGGCGATGTGCTCGCGGAACTGCCGCCCGCGTCGCTGCGCGGCTATCTGACCGGCAGCATCGACGCAGTCCTCCGGGTGCGCGACGGCGCGACCGCGAAGTTCGTCGTGGTCGACTACAAGACCAACCGGCTGGCCGGCCGGGACGAACCGCTGACCGCATGGTCGTACCGACGCGCGGCGATGGAGAGCGCCATGCTCGAGGCGCACTATCCATTGCAGGCGCTGCTGTATGCGGTCGCGCTGCATCGCTACCTGCGCTGGCGGCAGCCGGGGTATGCGCCCGCGCAGCACCTGGGCGGTGTGCTGTACCTGTTCCTGCGAGGCATGTCCGGCCCGGGTGTCCTGGACGCAGCCGGCGAGGTCCCCGGCGTGTTCGACTGGCGACCTCCGGTCGAACTTGTGACGGCCGTGTCCGACCTGCTGGCGGGTGGCCGATGACCGCCGCGCTGACGGCGGCCGTCGCGGTCAACGCGACCGGCCTGCTCGGGGCGTTCAACCGAGCCGGCATTCTGTCGGTCGCCGACGTGCACGTGGCCCGCCGACTCGGTGTGATCAGCGGCGAGACCGACGACGCCGTGCTGCTGGCGGCTGCGCTCGTGGTCCGCTCCACCCGGCACGGCTCCGTCGTCGTCGACCTCGAGACGGCGGAGACGACCACGAGCGCCGAGGGCGAGGAGGACACCGAGCCCGACGACGACGAGCGCGCCCCGTTGTCGTGGCCGGACCCCGCAAGCTGGGGCGCGCGCGTGGCCGCCAGCCCGTTGGCCGGCGGCCCACTGCGGGTGGTCGGCTCCCGGCTCTGGCTCGCCCGCTACTGGGACCAGGAGGAGCTCGTCGCCAGCGAGTTGCTGCAGCGCTCGGCGTCGCCGCCTGATGACCTCGACGACGCGGTGTTGACCGCCGGGCTCGACCGGTTGTTCGCGACCGGCGACGACGACCAGCGCGCGGCCGCCGAGTCCAGTGCGCGTAACCGGATCAGCGTGATCGCGGGCGGGCCGGGAACTGGCAAGACCACCACGGTCAGCCGGTTGTTGGCGCTGCTGCGCGAGCAGCACCCGTCGTGGCGGATCGCGTTGGCCGCACCGACCGGGAAGGCCGCTGCCCGGCTCGAGGAGGCGGTGCGGTCATCGGCCGCGCTGTTGGCGGAGCCGGACCGGGCCCGGCTCGGCGAGCTGCCGGCGACCACGCTGCACCGGCTGCTCGGCTGGCGGCCGGACGCCCGCAGCCGATTCCGGCACGACCGCACGAACCGGCTGCCGGTCGATGTGGTCGTGGTCGATGAGACCTCGATGGTGTCGCTCACGTTGATGGCGCGCCTGCTCGAGGCGCTGCGACCGGCCACCCGGCTGGTGCTGGTCGGAGACCCCGACCAGCTGGCCTCCGTGGAGGCCGGTGCGGTGCTGAGTGACCTGGTCGATAGCTCAGGCGAATCGGGTGCACGGGCCCTCGCAGTAGGTGCGCTGTCGACGAATCGGCGGTTCCCGGCGGACAGCCGTATCGGCCAGCTGGCCGCGGCGGTGCAGACTGGCCGCGCTTCCGATGCGCTGACTGTCGCGCGCGCTGGTGGCGCAGACATCGAGTTCATCGACGTGGCCGACGACGATCGCCCGACCGCCGACCAGCTGGCCAGCCTTCGCGCCGATGTGCAAACCAGCGGTCGCGCGCTGCTCGCGGCTGCGGAGGACGGCGACGCTGTCAACGCGCTGCACGCGCTCGAGCGACATCGCCTGCTGTGCGCGCACCGCCACGGCCCGCGCGGCGTGGATCACTGGGGTCCACTCGCCGCTCGCTGGGTGGCGGACGTGCATCCGATCACGCCACGTGCGGACGGCCGGTATGCCGGGGAGCCGCTGCTCGTGACGACGAACGACTACGACGTCGGCCTGTACAACGGCGACACGGGGGTCGTGGTCTCCGATGGCGGCGCCGGTCTGGTCGCGGCCTTCGGCCGCGGCGGCCGACCCATCATGGTGCCGCTCGTCCGGCTGGGTGCCATCCGGCCGTTGAACGCGATGACTGTGCATCGCAGCCAGGGCAGCCAGTTCGCCCGGATCACGGTCGTGCTCCCGCCGGCCCGATCCCCATTGGCGACCCGACAGACGCTCTACACCGCGCTGACCCGAGCGACGACGCACGTCCGGATCATCGGGTCGGCCGACGCCATCGCTGCCGCTGTTGATCGCCCGGCCGCGCGGGCCACCGGGCTACGGGAACGTCTCTCGTCGTAGCGGTGTGAAACAGTTGCCAGCCGAAAGGGAGGGTCCGCGGGAGGTGCACGGCCGGCATGAACGGGGCCCGATTCGTGCTGCGCCGGGCCAAGGCCAACGCCACGATCGTCCTGGTCGCCGCGGCCACGGTGCTGCTCTCGACGGCGATCGTCACGGCTGCCGCGCTGTACTCGGCCGCGGTCGGCAGCGCAGGCGTCCAACAAGCGCTCGAGCAGGCGCCGGTCCGGTCGCTCGGGCTTCAGGTCAGTGTCCGGGCCGACGACGACACCGCCGAGCGGCTCGATGCAGCGGTCCGTGAGCAGGTTGCGACCAGCCTCGGGGAGGTCGCCCGGACCGTCACCCGTTCCGGTCTGAGCGGGTCGCTCGAGCTGGCTGCCCCGGCGGCGCCGTCCGGCAGCCTGACCGCACTCGCCTTCTACAACGATCTCGAGAATCACGCGACGCTCAGCGGCGCCTGGCCCACAGCGGCCTCCGCCGGCGATCGAATCGAGGCGGTCGTGCCCGAGGGCGCGGCCACCGCCATGGGCGTCACCGTCGGCGATACCGTCGAGGTCGTCCGCGACGACCAGCGGCTTCCCGTCGAGATCGTGGGCACGTACCGGGTGCTTGATCCCGACGACCCGTTCTGGTTCGCGGACGAGCTGGAGACCACCGGCGTACGGCAGCGCGACTACACCACTCTCGGTCCGATCGTGGTGGCGCCCGAGACCTTCGAGCGCCTTATCGCCGATGACGCCAGCACGCGCTGGCGAGTCTCGGTCGACCCGGCGGCCGTGGACGCCGACGACCTCTCGACCTTGTCGAACCGGACGCGTGCCCTCGAGGACGACCTGCAGCGCACAGCGGAGGCAACGGTCTCGACCGATCTCCCTGACTTGCTCGACAGTCTGCGGACGCCGCTGGTGGTGGCGCGGTCGACCATCCTCGTCCCGGTCCTGCAGCTGTGCCTACTCGCCATGTCCGGGGTGCTGCTCGCGGCTCGCCTGCTCACCGAGCACCGCATCCCGGAGAACGCCTTGGTGCGCGCCCGGGGGGCGTCCCGTGGTCAAGTGCTGCGGTGGTCACTTGGCGAGGCGGCGGTCGTCGTCGTCCCCGCCGCGGTCATCGGTGCCGTGCTCGGCGCCGCCGTGCTCGGCCTGCTCGCCGACACCGGACCGGTCGCCCGCGCGGGCGTCCAGCTGCCCAGCACGCCGGGAACCGTGGGCTGGACAGCGGCCGGGGTCGCCGCGCTCGTCGCGATGCTCCCGTTCGTGCTCCCGGCGCTGACCCGCGCCGGGACCTACGTGGAGGCCAAGTCGCGGACGGGTCGCCAACTGCTGTCCCCGGCGGTGCAGCGCAACGGCATCGACCTGGCGCTGCTCGTCCTGGCGGCGGTCGCATACCTGCAGCTGCGTCGGTATGCGGCCCCGGTCACTCGTGAGCTTGACGGCGGGTTGGGCATCGACCCAGTTCTGGTCGCAGCGCCCGCGGTCATGCTGCTCGCCGGCGGCGTGCTGGCCCTGCGGGTGCTGCCCCGGCTCGCCGGACCCGCCGAGCGGGCCGCCGGGCGGATGCGGTCGGCAACTGCGGCCCTCGCGGTGTGGCAGACGGTTCGGCGCCCGAGCCGGGTCGGCGCCCCGGTGCTGCTGCTCGTGCTCGCGCTGGCCATCGGGGTGGTCTCCGGCGCATACGCCTCGACGCTTGCCCGGTCGCAGCGCAGACCAGGCGTTGTTCAGCACCGGTGCCGACGCGCGGCTCCGTGTCCCGCCCGGTGGCGGTGCACTCCGCGCCGCCGTGACGGATGCGGCGGTCGCCGGTGCGCCGGGCGTGCTCGCGAGCATGCCGGTCGACCGTGGCCGCGCCCAGGTTGGCGAGGACACCGGAACGGCGCTGCTGCTGGACGCGGCGACCGCCGCCGAGGTCGTGGCGTTGCGGCCCGACCTGGTCGACCGGGACGTAGCCGACGCCTGGCGGGACCTGGCGTCGGCGCGGCCGAGCCCGGAGACGGTTGAGGTCCCACCCGCGACCAGCCGGCTGGTCCTGGCCATGAGCGGTCGACCGGTCGGTGAGGTGGGCGAGCAGGCCGACGGTCGCCCTGGTCCTGACCGACGGCCACGGCCAGGTGTACCGGCTCAACGCCGGGGCGCTCCCACTCGACGGTGCCGTGCACGAGCTGCCGGTCGACCTGCCGGGCGTCGCCGGGCTGGACCATCGGTTGCGGCTGCTCGCGGTCGAGCTCGGCGTGGACGTCCGAACCAGGCTCGAGGGGACCCGCTTCGAGGTCGGGCTGCACGCCATCCGTGACCAGGGCGGCACCGAGCTCGGAACCGGCCTCGACTGGCGCCCCAACATCGCTGACCAGCGCGCCGTCGTCACCGAGGGCACCAGCGTCGAGGTCGCCGGGCCGGTGCCCGCGCTGGACTACTCGCTGGTCACCGTCTTCGGACCAAACGGCGGTGAGGGCACGGTGCGGGTCCTGGTCGCGGTCGACGACCTGCGACCCATCGACGGTCCAGTCCCGGCCATCGTGCACGCCGACTGGATGCCGCCGGGCGACACAGCTCGGACGCTCGACGTCGGGCTCGACGGTGCAAACCTGTCCATCTCGCCGGTTGCGGTGACCAGCGGCGTGCCGACGGTCACCGACGAGCGCGGACTCATGCTGGACCTCGGCACCACCGCGTATCAGCGGTGGCTGGTGTACGGGATCACGGCGCCGACCGACGAGTGGTGGCTGCACGTGAGCGGCGACCCGTCAGCCGTCGCTGCGGCGGTGCCCGCTGGCGAGCTCGTCTCTGCGGCGGTCGTCGGCCGGGACCTGCGGGACGACCCGCTGTCCGTTGGTGTCGTCGGCGCCCTGGTGATCGCCTTCGGCGCCGCATCCGCATTCGCCGTCCTGGGCTTCGCGGTCAGCCTGTCGGTCGCGGGCCGCGAACGTCGAGCCGAGCTCGCCGTCTTGCGTGCGCTTGGCCTGTCCCGGCGGCAGCTGAGCCGGATGCTGCTGGTCGAGCAGGGAGTGGCGGTGGTGTTCGGCCTGGTCGTTGGGCTGGGCCTGGGGCTGCTGGTCGCCCGACTGGTCGTCCCACTGGTCCTGCTCACCCCGCAGGCGGAGCGGCCGCTTCCGCTGGCGCTGCTCGAGATCCCTTGGCTTCGGCTCGCCGGGCTGACCGCCGTCGTGCTGATCGCCCTGATCCTGGTCGTGCGACTGGTCTCGACCCGGCTCGCCCGCGCCGGCCTCGGCCAGGCCCTGCGGCTCGGGGAGGACGCGTGACCGGCTGGCGGTTCGTGCGCCACACGATGGCGCACGAGCGGGGCGCCGTCGTCGCCCTCGCCACGTTGGTGGTCGTCGTGACCGTCGTGGTGGTCGCCATCCCGCGCTGGCTCGAGTCCACCTACGACGATGCGCTGCGGCAGATCGCCGAGCAGGCTCCTCCGGAGTCCCGGCTGGTGGAGGCGCGCAGCGGGCGCACCCCGTATGGCAGCGCGTCCGCCATCCAGCACGCGCTGGAGCAGGCCCGGACCGGGCTTGGCGCCCACCACCAGGAGATCCTCGGTGCCGGGTACTGGTCGGTGGCGGTGCCCGACCTCACGATGACCACACCGGAGGGTGCGCCGCGATTCCCCAGCCGGCGCATGGCACTTCGCCTGCAGAGTGGGTGGGAGAGCAAGGTCCGGCTGGTCGAGGGCACGCTCGCGTCGATGGTCGGCAGCGCGCCCGCCCCGCAGCCGTTGTCCACCGGCCAGCCGGCTGACGTGCTCGACATCGTGCTCACGCCGTCGGTCGCGGATGACCTGGACATCGCAGTCGGCGATGTCGTGTTCCTCGTCGACCCGACCGCCGAGCCGATCGCCGTTCGGCTCACCGGGCTGGTGGAACCGATCGACGCCGACGATCCGTTCTGGGCCGGCCTGGGCCGCGCGATCGTCGCCTCGCACGAGCCCAGCGACGCGGACGATCTGTACCGCGGGGTTGCGCTCGTGCCGGAGTCCGCATACGACACCATCGCCCGGCTCGACTCGCTCGGGCTCGACACCAGGTTGCGTTACCCCTTGGCGTCGCCCGACCGGCTGCGCGACGACGACGTCCCGGCGCTGCGCGCGGAACTCCAGACCGCGCGGACGCAGGGCATCCCGGGTGCGGTCCCGCTGCCCGGCACGAGTTTCCTGACGAGCCGGCTCACCCTGCTCTCCGGCCTGGACCCGCTGTTCGAGCAGCACCTGGACCAGCGGCGGGCGGCGGCCGCGGTCAGCGCCGTCCAGGTCGCGAGCCTGCTCGTGCTCGGCGCGGCGGTGCTGTGGCTCGCGGCCCGAGCGGCGGGGGTCCGCCGGGACGGGGCGTGGTCGACCGTGCGCGCGCGGGGAGCCGCGACGCCGCAGGTCGTGCGTTGGCTCACAACCGAGCAGGCGGTCGTCGCGGTGCCGGCCGTAGTCGCCGGGGCGGTGATCGCGAGGTGGCTGGTGCCAGGGGAAGACAACGCGGTGTCCTGGTGGCTGGCCGTGCTGGTGCTGGCGACGGCGCTGGTCAGCCTGCCCGCTGTGGCGTGGCGCCGGTTGCACGCCGTCTCCAGCTCGGTGGCCGCTGCTCGCGGGCGCACCTCAAGGTTCGGGTCGTCGGCCCGCCGCTGGTCCGGCGAGCTGCTGCTCGTCGCCGTGGCCGGTCTGGCGGTCTTCGCGGTGAGCCGACGCGGCATCTCCTCGCAGGCGGCGCAGACCGGCGGCGACCCGTTGCTCGCACTGGCCCCGTCGTTGGTTGCGCTGGCGGTGGGGGCGATCGTGCTGCGGCTCTACCCGCTTCCGCTGCGCGCGTTGGGGAGCAGCCTGTCCAGCCGCCGCGACTTGGTGCCGTTCCTGGCGGTCACAAGCGCGGCCCGGAGCCAGCGCGTCCTGGCGTTGCCGCTGCTGGTGATCATGCTCGCGGTCTCGTCCGCCACCTTCTTCGCGGCCGTCGTGAGCACGGTGCAGCGTGGGCAGACGATCGCGGCTTGGGACGAGGTCGGGGCGGACGTCGCGGTCAGCGGTTTTACGTTCCTGCCCGACCGGCTCGCGGCACTCGAGGGCGTGACAGGTGTGGAGACCGGGCTTGGGGTCTTCGTCGAGGAGGGCACGGTTGCTTCCGACGACGACGCCGGTCGACCGGTTCGGGTCGTGGTCGTGGACACCGCCGCCGCGCTGGCCGCATTTCGCTCAGCGCCGGCCGGCACCGCGCTGCCAGACAACATGCGCGTGTCCAACGACGGTCGGGTCGGCGTGGTGGCCAGCGGCGAGGCGCTGTCTGGCATCACCTCGCCCGCCGTGAGCTTCGCCGGCGCGGAGGTCGAAGTCACCGAGGTCGGTGCGGTGTCTGGATTCCCTGGTGTCGCTCCCGCGTTCGACGTCGTCGTGCTCGACCGGGCGATTGCGGAGGCAGCAACCGGTCGGACCTTCCACCCGAACCAGGCACGGCTGTTCGGCGACCGCATCGACCGGGCCGACCTGGACGCGCGGGTGGCCGACTTCGGAGTCCCGCTCGAGGTCGAGGACCGTGCGCAGGCCCTGTCGGCCCGGCAAGACCGCGCTCTGCTCGCCGGCACCCTGGACCTGCTGCGCGTCGGTGTCGTGCTGTGCGCGGCGGCGGCCGGTGCCGCCGGGCTGTTCGGTGTGCTCGCCACAGCCCGCGGTCGGGCCCGCCGGCTCGCGTTGCTGCATACCCTCGGGCTCGACCGACGCGGCATCCGCCGGCTCGGCCTCGCCGAGCTCATCCCAACGCTGCTCGTGGCATTGGTTACCGGAGCCGTCGTGGGCGTCGTTGCGGCAATCATGCTGGCAGACTCGATCGACCTGTCCCCGTTCGTCGGTGCGTCCACGCGCGCCGCCGAGGTGACCATCGCCATTCTCCCGACGCCGGCGCCGCGCGGGTGCTGCGCGCCGACGGCATCACCGCCATCACCGCCCGGAGTCGCGATGAACCCGAATGCTCAGGCCCCCGACCTGGCGACGCTGACCGCTGCCGCGCAGCGCCCGCCGGATCCGTATGGGCACGACGCGCACATCGTCTGCGACAACCTGGTCCGGATCTACCGGACCGAGGGCGTCGAGGTGGTGGCGTTGCAGGGCCTCGACCTCACCGTGGACCGCGGCGAGCTGCTGGCGCTGGTCGGCGCGTCCGGCTCGGGCAAGTCCACCCTGCTGAACATCCCTCGCCGGCCTGGACGCCCCGACCGAGCCCGGCTACGCCCGGGTCGCCGAGCATGACCTGCTCGGCATGGATGGTCGGGCTCGGGTCCGATTCACCCGCGAGACCATCGGGTTTGTCTGGGCAGCAGACCGGCCGCACATCTGCCTCCTCTACTGCCTGCGCCGCGAGAACGTGGCGTTGCCGTATGCTGATCAGCCAGCGGTCCCGGCGGGTCCGCACCAACCGAACCCGCGAGCTGCTCGAGCTGCTCGGCGTGGGCCACTGCCGAGACCGGCGCCGGGAGAGGTCGATGGCGGCAGCGAGCGTGGTGGCGATCGGGATCGCGGTGGCGAATAGTCCGCAGGTGGTGCTCGCCGACGAGCCGACCAGCAGCTTGACACCGCCACGTCGGCCGACGTCTTCCAGGCGCTGCGCAACTCGAACTCGAGCCCGATCGGCGTCACAATCGGCGCACCCGCAGTGAGCGCTGGTCGAGCAGGTGGCGATCGCGGGGATCGGACAGCAGACCAGCAGTGAGGTCCTCCGGCGCACTGCGCTCGACCACACGGGCCAGCACCAGGTGGTGGCCGAGGAGTATGCGGTGCTGGACCGGGTCGGCCGGCTGCAGCTCCCCGAGAATTCACTTCGCACCTGGACATGAAACGGCGGGTCCGTCTCGAGCTCGAGCCGGACCACATCGGGTGTCTGGCCGGATCGGCCGCGCCCAGCACAGGCGCGGCCCAGCACCGATCAGGAGTCGTCGTGAGTGCGGTCGAGGTTCGTGACCTGCACAAGACCTACGGCGACGGGTCCGGCCAGGTGCACGCCCTTCGCGGGGTGTCGCTGCGGGTCGAGCCGGGCCGGCTCGTGGTGGTGCGCGGCCGGTCGGGGTCCGGCAAGACGACGCTGCTGAACCTGGTCGGCGGGCTGGACCGGGCCGACTCCGGCAGTGTGCTCATCGAGGGTGCCGAGGTCACCGCGATGGACGACGACTCGTTGGTGCGGCTGCGCCGCGAGAAACTTGGCTTCGTCTTCCAGTCATTCGGCCTGGTCCCGATCCTGTCCGCCGCGGAGAACATCGGTGTCCCGCTGCGCCTGCAGGGAGCCGATCCGGCCGAGCGGGACGAGCGAGTCCAGCTGCTGCTCGCCCTCGTCGGGCTCGAAGACCACGCCCGACAGCGACCCACCGAGCTGTCCGGCGGGCAGCAGCAGCGGGTCGCGATCGCGCGCGCGCTGGCCAACGAGCCGGCGGTACTGCTCGCCGACGAGCCCGCCGGTCAGCCGGACTCGCAGACCGGTCGGCAGGTAGTGGAGCTGCTGCGCGCCGTCATTCATGGCCGTCGGCTGGCCGCGCTGGTCGCCACCCACGACCCGGCGTTGACGGCCCTGGCCAACACCGTGCTGAAGTTGCGCGACGGCGTCCTGGTCAACGCCGCCGACGCGCCGACTGCTGCCTAGCCGGG